>NZ_JBGLZA010000009.1:0-606157 GCF_047302835.1 Azospirillum sp. CT11-132 | reverse complement strand
CGGTCAGCGGCGGTTGTAGCGGTTGGCCAGACGCTCCAGCCACTGGCTGTAGCGCGACATGCTGAAGCAGAAGATCCAGAACATCAGCCCGGCGAAGACATAGACCTCGGCGAAGTAGGGGCGCCATTCGGGGTCGGTCGTCGCCACGGTGGCGGCGGTCAGCAGGTCGTACAGGCCGACGATGGTGACCAGCGAGGTGTCCTTGAAGGCGCTGATGAACTGGTTGACGATGGGCGGGATGACGATGCGCAGCGCCTGCGGCAGGACGATCAGAACCGTCTTCTGCCAGTAGGACAGGCCCAGCGCGTCGGCGGCCTCGTACTGGCCCTTGGGGATCGCCTGCAGGCCGCCGCGCACGGCCTCGGCCAGATAGGCGGCGGTGAACAGCGTCATGCCGGCCAGTGCGCGCAGCAGCTTGTCCACCGTGACGCCTTCCGGCAGGAACAGCGGGAACATCACCGACGCCATGAACAGGACGCTGACCAGCGGCACGCCGCGCATCGTCTCGATGAAGCCGACGCAGAAGGTGCGGATCGCCGGCAGCGACGACTGGCGGCCCAGCGCCAGCAGGATCGACAGCGGGAAGGCGATGGCGATGGAGAAGACCGACAGCATCAGCGTGATCGGCAGACCGCCCCAGCGGTCGTTCGGCACATAGGTGAGGCCGGCGACGCCGCCCCACATCAGCACGCCCATGCCGAGCAGGGTCAGCGCCCAGGCGCCGGCCAGCCAGGGCCGCCAGAAGGCGCGCACGCCGCTGGCGCCCAACATCGCCACGAACAGCGCGCAGGCCAGGAAGGGACGCCACTGCTCGTCATAGGGATAGGTGCCGAAGAAGATCAGCCGGTGCTTGACCACGATCACCGACCAGCAGGCGCCGGCCGCCTCGCGGCAGGCCTCCGACGAACCGGACCAGCTGGCGTTCAGCAGCAGCCAGTTCGCCATCGGCGGCACCACCAGCCACAGCAGGCCGAGGCAGGCGAGAGTCAGGACGGTGTTCAGCGGCGTGTTGAACAGATTGTCCTTGGCCCAACCGAAGGGCTTCAGCGCCGTCATGCCGTTGGCCTGCGGCGGGGCGGAGGCCTGGGTCGGCTCCTCCTCGTAGGAGGCGGCCCAGCGGGCGGGGGCGACGGGACCGGTGGGAATGGGGGCCTGATCGGCCGGGGAGTGATTGCTCATCGCGTCACCAGGGCCACACGGCGGTTGTACCAGTTCATGAAGCCGGAAATGGCGAGGCTGATGATGAGATAGACGAGCATCATCATCGCCACCGCCTCCACCACCTGTCCGGTCTGGTTGGCCGAGGTGTTGGAGACGCTGACCAGATCCGGATAGCCGATGGCGACGGCCAGCGAGCTGTTCTTGGTCAGGTTCAGATACTGGCTGGTCAGCGGCGGCACGATGACGCGCAGCGCCTGCGGCAGGATGACGAGGCGCAGGATCTTGCCCGGCGACAGGCCCAGCGCCAGCCCGGCCTCGGTCTGGCCATGCGGCACGGCGAGGATGCCGGAGCGCACGATCTCGGCGATGAAGCCGGCGGTGTAGACCGACAGGCCGATCAGCAGCGCGGTGAATTCCGGGGTGACCGACCCGCCGCCCTCGAAGTTGAAGCCGGAGAGCACCGGCACGTCGAAGGCCAGCGGCGCGCCGGTGGCGACGAACACCAGGGCCGGCGGCAGCAGCACCGCGGCGATGGCGGCCGGCAGGGTGGGGAAGGGTTTGCCCGTCGTCTCGCGGTGGCGGCGGCCGTAGCGGACGACGGCGATGGCGGCGGCGATGCCGGCGATCAGCGCCAGCAGGGCCCAGCCATGGCCGGCATGCTCCACCAGCACCGGGAACTTCATGCCGCGGTTGCTGAGGAAGATGCCCGGCACGATCTCCAGCGCCTCGCGCGGGCTGGGGAGCCGGTTCATGATCGTGTACCAGACCACCAACTGCAGCAGCAGCGGCACGTTGCGGATCGTCTCGACATACAGGGTGGCGAAGCGGTTCACCATCCAGTTGGAGGACAGCCGCGCGATGCCGATCAGCACGCCCAGCACGGTCGCCAGCACCACGCCCGCGGCCGACACCGCCAGCGTGTTCAGCAGGCCGACGACCAGCGCCTTCAGATAGGTGTCGGACGCGGAATAGGTGAGCAGGCTCTCGCCGATCTCGAAGCCGGCCTCGCGATGCAGGAAGCCGAAGCCGGTGGCGACGCCGCGGGTGGCGAGGTTGGTCAGCGTGTTGGAAACGAGATACCAGGCAACGGCGAGGGCGCAGGCCAGGAACAATGCCTGATACAGCCACCCCCGCACGCGCGCGGAATTCAGCGCCTGGACCGGGTTTGTCATGGTGTTGCTCCGTGCGGGGGAGTGAGGCAGTCGGACACTTGCCCCCACCCCGACCCTCCCCGCTCTCAGCGGACCTATGGTCCGCCTGCCGCGTCAGCACAAAGCATAGCTTTGTGCGAGAGCTTCGCAGGGGAGGGAGTCAGTCGCGGGGCGGCGGAGTTCCCTCCCCTGCAAAGCGGGGGAGGGATAGGGTGGGGGCAATACGCGGCCTTACTTCATCGGCGGGGCGTACATCAGGCCGCCTTCGGTGTAGAGGGCGTTCTGGCCGCGCGGCATCTTCAGCTTGGAACCGGCGCCGACGTTGCGCTCGAAGCTCTGGGCGTAGTTGCCGACCTGCTTGATGATGTTGAAGGCCCAGTTCTCCTCGACGCCCAGCGCCTTGCCGTTGCCGGCGGTGACGCCCAGCAGGCGCTTCACGTCCGGATCGGGGGAGGTCATGGCGGCGTCGACGGTCTCCGACGTCAGGCCCTTCTCCTCGGCCTGGACCATGGCGTAGAAGGACCAGATGACCAGGTTCATCCACTCCTCGTCGCCCTGGCGGACGGCCGGGGACAGCGGCTCCTTCGAGATCAGCTCGGGCAGGATGACGTAGTCGTTGGGGTTCTGCACCTCGGCGGCGCGGATGGCGGCCAGCTGCGAGGCGTCGGAGGTCAGGGCGTCGCAACGGCCTGCGAAGAAGGCCTTGTTCAGCTCCTCGTTCTTCTCGATGACGACCGGCTTGAAGGTCATCTTGTTGGCGCGGAAGTAATCCGACACGTTCTGTTCGGTGGTGGTGCCGGGCAGGACGCAGACGGTGGCGCCGTTCAGCTGCTTGGCGCTCTTCAGGCCCAGCTTGGCCGAGACCATGAAGCCCTGGCCGTCGAAATAGTTGGTCGGGCCGAAGTTGAGGCCGTTGGCGGTGTCGCGGGTCAGGGTGCGGGTGGTGTTGCGGGCGAGGATGTCGATCTCGCCCGACTGCAGCGCCGGCAGGCGCTGCTGCGCCGACAGCGGGGTGTACTTCACCTTTTCGGCATCGCCGAACATGGCGGCGGCGACGGCGCGGCACATGTCGACGTCAAGGCCCGACCACTTGCCCTTGTCGTCGGGTGAGGAGAAGCCGTACAGGCCCAGGTTGACGCCGCACTGGACATAGCCCTTCTGCTTCACGCCGTCGAAGGTGGCGCCGGCCTGGGCCGTACCGGAGAGGGCAAGGGCGGAGACGGACAGGGTGGCCGCGATGGTGAGCGCGCTCAGACGGGTCTTCACGGGGCGGGGCTCCTTCAGCCTTATTCGTTTCGAGGGCGCCGGGGCAGGGGAGGTCCCGGCCGCCGCGCAAGGTCACAATCGCTCCGTGGATTGAACAAAGTGCCCGCCCGGCATGAACGGATGTGGCGGAATTGTGAACAGCTTTGGACAAATCGGCCGACTGACCTGCGAACCCCGCGGCCGGGCCTCGCCCTTAGATGGTCACGCCTTCGGCCCGATATTTCACGTGCGCAGGTTGCCCGCCGGCCCTACAAGCGATGAGTGCCGGTGATATGGCAGTGCAGGGAATTGGGGGAAGTGACGTCGATGGGGTCCGATCGGCCGGTCTGGCAATTGTTCGCGCGCTTCTCGCTGCTGTCGCGCGGCCCGGTGGCCCGCTATGGCATGGCCTTGCTGACCTTCGCCACCGCCCTGCTGCTGCGCCAGCTGGTCGACAACACCCTGCCGTCCGGCTTTCCCTATCTCACCTTCTTCCCGGCGGTGATCCTGACCACCTTCATGGCCGGGCTGGGGCCGGGGGTGGTGACGGCGGTGCTGTCGGGGCTGGCCGCCTGGTATTTCTTCATCCCGCCCTTCGACAGTTTCGGGCTGGATGGATCGGTCGGGCTGGCGCTGGCCTTCTATGCGGTGGTGGTTGCGGTGGACATCGCGCTGATCCACGGCATGCAGATGACGCTGGCCCGCCTGCAGGAGGAGCGCGGCCGCACCGCCTCCCTGCTGGAGGCGCAGACCACCATGTTCCACGAGCTGCAGCACCGCGTCGCCAACAACATGCAGTTCGTCTCCGCCCTGTTGGATTTGCAGCGGCGGACCGTCGGCCATACGCCGGAAGGGGCGCTGGCGGCGCTGGAGGAGGCGGGGCGGCGGCTGCACACCATGGCGCAGGTGCACCGGCGCCTGCACGACCCGCGCTCCGGCGACGATTTCGGCAGCCATGTCGAGGGGCTGTGCCGCGACATGCTGAAGGCGGCCGGCGTCCCCGGCATCGACTGCCGCGTGACGGTGCAGGCCGCGCCCAAGTCGCCTGAACGGCTGCTGGCGCTGGCCATGCTGATCGTGGAGGCGCTGACCAACAGCCTGAAACACGCCTTCGCCGAGGATGGCGGCACCGTGACCATCGACCTGCGCGCGGTGCCGGGCCAGCCGGACCAACTGCATCTGCTGGTGATGGACGACGGCATCGGCCTGCCGGACGGCTTCGACGTGCAGCACCTGCCCAGCCTGGGCTGGAAGATCATCCAAAGCCTGGCCGCCCAGCTGTCCGGCGAGTTGAGCTATGGCGCGACCGGCGGCAGCGGCACGCGGATCGAGTTGCGCTTTCCGGCCTGACCGCCATGCTTGCCCCGACATCCATGGTGGCTTTTCCATCGCCAGACGGCGAACTATCTGTGATCCTGCCGGTTGCTGCGGGGACCGGCAGGGGACGGGCCGACGACAGCAGGAGGGGGACTTATGGCGACGCTGAAGGAATTCGAGGACGCGCTGAAGGCGGCGGGCAACACGGCCGCGCTGGAGATCCTTGAGTCCCTGAGGGCGCGCGACCGCTCCCAGCGCTCCGTCCGGCCGGCCCGGCGCCTGACCGGGCGCAAGATGACGCCGGAGCTGGCCGCCGAGATCCTGCACCTGCACGAGACCACCAACATGACCCAGCAGGAGATCGCCTTCCAGCTGGGCGTGAACCAGGGCCGGGTGAACGAGGTCATCAAGCGCCGCAAATGGCTGACCGACAACCCCGAGGCTCCGGAGGCCCAGGCCCGCGACAAGGCCAAGCAGCGCGCCAAGGAAGGCGTCGGCGTCGCGCCGCGCCGGCCGGCCCGGAAGAAGAAGGAAAAGGTGGAGGCGGCGCCCGAAACCGCACAGCCGGTGGAGCCGGTGGCCGAGGTGGTGGCCGAATCTGTGACGGCGCCGGAACCGGTCGTGGCGGAACCCGTCGCTCAGGAACCGGCCGCGCAGGCGGCGCCGGAACCGCCGATGGCCGCACCGGAATTGCCGGTGGAGCAGCCCGAAGCGGCAGCCCAAGCGCCGCCCGAACCGGCAGCCGAACCGGCAGCCGAACTGCCACCCGACGTGGCGAAGGAAAAGGCGAAGGGGAAGGCGCGCAAGCGGGGCAAGGACAAGGAGCCGCCGGCGCAGCTGCTGTTCAAGGATCTGCTGTAGGCAGCCCGCAGCCTATAGCCCCCACCCTATAGCCCCCGCCCTATAGCCCGATGAAGGGCTGCATCAGCCGGCCCATCAGGCCGGTGAAGCGCAGCGGCGCGTCCGTCGCGATCAGGCAGATGCAGTCGCGGTGGCTGTCGGCGATGGGCTGGTGGTTGGTGTCGCCATCGACCTCCGCCAGATCGCCGGGGCCGTAGCGGCCGAGTTCGTCGGCGAAATGGCCGCTCAGCACCACGGTCAGCTCCAGCCCGCCATGGCCGTGATGGGGCAGGGCGGTGCCGGGGGCGATGCGCAGAAGCTGGGCCGCACCGCCCGACGACGTGCGCGGCAGCAACTCCACCCGCCGCACGCCGGGAGCCAGCCGTTGCCAGGACAGTGTCTCCAGGGAGGGCACATAGGAGCGCAGCGGACCCGGAAGGGACGCGGCGGCCGGGCCGGCGGGGCGGCTGCATCGCGGCCGTATCCGCATGGCCTTGCAGGGGTTGCCCGGCGCCTCCTCCCGCTCCAGGCGGTCGAGGGTGGCGGCCAGGGACAGGCTTTCCAGCGGGGCCGGCGGCAGATCCTCCAGCAGGGCGCCGCCCAGCGCCTCCACCTCCGCCAGGGTGGCGCGGCAGTCGGGGCAATGGGCGAGGTGGACGGCGACGGCCAGCGACAGCCCTTCCCCCAGGCTGCCCGCGCCATAGGCCACCAGCAGGGCGTCGCTGGGGTGGTGATTCGGCAGGAAAAGTTGGCGGGCGGTGGGTTGTCGGGCGGTCATCGGTCGTCGTCTCCCAGCGCCTTGCGGATCTTGGCCATGGCCAGGCGCAGGCGCGATTTCACGGTGCCCAAGGGAACGTCCAGCCGTTCGGCGATGGCCGGGTGGGCGAGGTCGGCGAAGAAGGACAGCTGCACCACCTCCGCCTGTTCCGGCGTCAGCGAGGCCAGCGCGCCGCGCAGGCGGCGGGCGCGGCGGTCGCCGTCCAGCACCTCGTCGGCGCGGGGGCGGTCGTCCTCATGCTCCAGCAGCTCGTCGTCCGACACCTCCGGATGGCGTTCGCGGCGCAGCATGTCGATGCGCAGGTTGCGGGCGATGGTGAAGACCCAGGTCGCCGCCTCCGCCTTCGCCGGGTCGTAGAGCGAGGCCTTGCGCCACACCGACAGCATGGTGTCCTGCGCCAGATCCTCCGCCCGCTGCGCCGGCATCCCCAGCTTCAGCATGTAGGCCTTCACCCGCGGGGCGAAATGGGCGAACAGCCGGGCGAAGGCTGCCCGATCACCCGCCGCCACCGCGACCAGATCGGCCGACTGGTCCGCCGCCAGCCTTGCGGCGGCGGGATCGGCCACCGCCGGTTTGGCCGACACGCGGGCGCCCTGTCCGATCCTTTTGGGATCCGGCGTCCGGTCGGCTCCGGCGGCATGCGTCAGAAGGGAGGCCAATTGGGCGATCATGGCCAGGATACGCCGCAGCCTGTGCTTCGGATCACCGCCGATCCCGTCTTTTCGGGGCTGGCGGTAAAGCGTGGGCGTGGCGATGATCCAATGACGATTTGTGACCGTATCCCGATCACAAGCCGGACCTACCCATTTCGGGTTAGGCTCCGGGTCGACGCACCGCCAGCCCCCCCGACAAGATCCGCCCCCGACAAGATCCCCAAGGACCGCCCCCATGCCGCTTTCTCCGCCCGACCTCACCTCGCCGGCTCCGCTCGACATCGCGGTGGTCGGCTCCGGCATCGCCGGGCTGTCGGCGGCCTGGCTGCTGTCGAAGGCGCACCGCGTCACCCTCTATGAGAAGGAGGACCGGCCGGGCGGCCATGCCAACACGGTGGAGGCTGACGGCGCCGGCCCGGTCGATACCGGCTTCATCGTCTACAACGAGCCCTGCTATCCCAATCTGGTCGCCCTGTTCGACCATCTGGGCGTGCCGACGCGGGCGACGGACATGAGCTTTTCCGCCTCGCTGGACGGCGGGCGGGTGGAGTATGCCGGCACGCCCGCCGCCCTGTTCGCGCAGAAACGCAACCTGCTGCGCCCGCGCTTCTGGCGGATGATCGCCGACATTCTGCGCTTCTACCGCGAAGCGCCGGGCCTTCTGGCGGATCCGGCTGCGGAGACGCTGACGTTGGGCGACGTGCTGGACCGCGGCGGTTATTCCGACGCCTTCATCCGCGACCATCTGCTGCCGATGGCCGCCGCCATCTGGTCCAGCCCGGCGGAGTCGATGCGCGGCCATCCCGCCGCCGCCTTCATCCGCTTCTGCGACAACCATGGCCTGCTGAAGCTCAAGGGCCGGCCGGTCTGGCGCACGGTGGAGGGCGGCAGCCGCAGCTATGTCGGCCGCATCCTGGCCGACATGCCCGACGCCCTGCGTCTGAACTGCGCGGTGGAGGGCATCGTCCGCGAGGAGGGCCGCGTCCTGCTGCGCGACCGGCGCGGCGAGGTGCGCGCCCACGACCATGTCGTGCTCGCCACCCATGCCGATCAGGCGTTGGCCCTGCTGGAGGATGCCGGCGGGGAGGAGCGCCGGCTGCTGGGCGCCTTCGGCTACGAGCGGAACCTCGCCATCCTGCACGGCGACCCCGCCCTGATGCCTAAGCGCCGCGCGGTGTGGTCGAGCTGGAACTATCTGGCCGAGCGGGGGGATGGCGGCCAAGAGGGCGGGAACGACGCCCTGTGCGTGACCTACTGGATGAACCGGCTGCAGGGCTTCCTGCCGCAGGAGCGCGACCTGTTCGTCACGCTGAACCCCATTTGCCCGCCGCGCGACGGCAGCATCCTGCGCAGCGTGCTCTACGACCACCCGATCTTCGGGATGGAGGCGCTGGCGGCGCAGCGGCAGCTGTGGAGCCTGCAGGGCCGGCGGCGGACCTGGTTCGCCGGGTCCTATTTCGGCGCCGGCTTCCACGAAGACGGGGCGCAGGCGGGGCTGGCGGTGGCGGAGGCGCTGGGCGGCGTGCGCCGGCCCTGGACGGTGCCGAACGAATCGGGACGCATCCATGTCGGGCCAGTGCCGGCAATCCGTGGCGCAGAGCTGGAGACCGCGTGATGGAGGCGCCCCGCTTCGCCTCCGGCCTCTATGTCGGCACGGTGATGCACCACCGGGTGAAGCCGGTGCGGCACCGCCTGTCCTACCGGGTGTTCAGCCTGCTGATCGATCTGGACGAGCTTCCCCGGCTGGACCGCGAACTGCGGCTGTTCGCCCACAACCGCTTCGGGCTGATCGGGTTCCAGGATTGCGATTTCGGGCCGTTGGGGGATGGTGCTGTGGAATCCCCTCTCCCCCCCGGGGAGAGGGTTAGGGTGAGGGGGACGCATAGCGAGGATCTTCAAGAGTCGCGCACTTCCCGCTCCCACGGAATCCACCCCATGCATCCCCCTCACCCCGACCCTCTCCCCGGGGGGGAGAGGGAGAGTTGGGGGCTCAAGGCTTGGGCCGAAGACCAGCTTGCCGCCGCCGGCATCGACGGTGGCGGGCCGATCCGCCTGCTGTGTTTCCCGCGGGTGCTGGGCTTCGTCTTCAATCCGCTCTGCGTCTGGTTCTGCCACCGCCGGGACGGGACGCTCGCCGCCATCATCCATGAGGTGTCCAACACCTTCGGTCAGCGCCACGCCTATCTGATCCCGGCGGCGCCCGGACCGGACGGGCTGGTGCGCCAGAGTTGCGACAAGCGCTTCTACGTCTCGCCCTTCATGGACATGGAGACCGCCTATCACTTCCGCATCCGCCCGCCCATGGGCGAAGCGGGGGAGTCGATGGCGGTGTCCATCCGCCAGACCGACGCCGGGGGGCCGGTGCTGCACGCGTCGCTGACATTGAGGCGGGTGGAGCTGACCGACGGCGCCATCCTGCGCGCCTGGGCCCGCCACCCGCTGATGACCGCCAAGGTGGTCGCCGGCATCCATTGGGAGGCGCTGCACCTGTGGCGCAAGGGGCTGGCGATCCGCCCACGCCCGCCGGCCCCGGCGCAGCCGGTGACCGTCGTGAAAGATATCGTCGTTCCTGACCGTTTCCGAGAAGGCCATTCATGACCGACATCGCTACCGACATCGCTGCGACCGCGCCTCGACGTCACCCCCGGTGGCTGCGGCTGGTGACCGGACGCGACCTGTGGACCGGCGCCCTGGTGAAAATGGCCGGCGGCATCCGCCGGGGCGAGCTGAGCTTGCGCCTGCCCGACGGGCGGACGATGTGCGTCGGCGATCCGGCCGAGGGGCCGCGGGCCGACCTGACGCTGCTCGACGATGCCGCGGCGCGGCGGCTGATGCTGGGCGGCGCGGTCGGTATGGCCGAGGCCTATGGCGACGGGCTGTGGCGCAGCGGCGATTTGCCGGCGCTGATCGAACTGGCGATCCGCAACGAGGTTGCGATCGGTGGCGGGGCCAAAAAAGGAGGTTTCAGGGGCACGGTCGCGGCGGCGGCGGCCAACCGCCTGTTCCACCGCAGCCGCGCCAACTCCCGCCGCGGCAGCCGCCGCAACATCGCCTTCCACTATGACCTGGGCAACGACTTCTACCGGCTGTGGCTCGATCCCGGCATGACCTATTCCTCCGCCCTGTACGAGCGGGAGGGCCAGAGCCTGGAGGACGCGCAGGAGGTCAAGATCGCCCGCGTCGCCGACTTGTTGCAACTCGCACCCGGCGACCGGGTGCTGGAGATCGGCTGCGGCTGGGGCGGGATGGCCGAACATCTGGCCGGCCGCCGCGGCGCCTCGGTGGTCGGGCTGACCCTGTCGGCGGAGCAGCTGGCCTTCGCCCGTGCGCGGCTGGAGCGGGCCGGGCTGGCGGGCCAAGTCGATCTGCGGCTGATGGACTATCGCGACGCCGGCGGAAGCTTCGACCGCATCGTCTCCATCGAGATGATCGAGGCGGTGGGAGAGGAGCATTGGCCGCGCTATTTCGCCGCCCTGCGCGACCGTCTGGTGCCCGGCGGCGCGGCGGTGGTGCAGGCGATCACCATCGACGACGCCCGCTTCCCGCGCTACCGCCGCGGCTGCGACTTCATCCAGCGCCACATCTTCCCTGGCGGCATGCTGCCCTGCCCGTCGGCCCTGCGTGCCGAGGCGGAGCGGGCCGGGCTGGTGGTGGAGCATGTGGAGACGTTCGGCGACTCCTATGCCCGGACCTGCGCGGAGTGGCGGCGGCGCTTCCTGGAAGCCGGGCCGCTGGTGGCGGCGATGGGCTTCGACGACCGGTTCCGCCGGCTGTGGGACTATTACCTCGCCTATTGCGAGGCCGGGTTCCGCGCCGGGACCATCGATGTCGGGCTCTGGCGCTTTCGCAAGCCGTAAGCGGAGGGCCACTCGCGATGAAGATCGGGGATTTCGCCGGCAACACGCCCGAATTGCGGATCGAGCGCTATTTTGCCGGGCGCACCCATGCCTGGGGCGTGTTCGAGGACCGGTTCGGCACGTTGCGCCGCAGCTTCACCGTCGCCATCGACGGGCAGTGGGACGGGCGGGAGCTGGTGCTGGACGAACGCTTCGTCTATGCCGACGACGAGACCGACCGCCGGGTCTGGCGCATCGTCAGAACTGCCGAGGGATCCTATGAGGGGCGGGCCGACGACGTGATCGGCACGGCGGTGGGGCGGTCGGCCGGCAACGCGCTGAACTGGACCTATGAGATGGCGCTGAAGGTCGGCGGCGACCGCTGGCGCGTGCGGTTCGACGACTGGATGTGGCTGCAGCCGGGCGATGCGCTGATCAACCGCGCCAACGTCTATCGCTGGGGCCTGTGGATCGGCACGGTCAGCCTGTTCTTCCTGCCCGAAGGCCGGCTGGTCCAGCCCGGCGCCGTCAATCCGGCGGAGCAGCGCCCAGCCGCCGCCGAATGAGGCGGAGCGGGGCGCCCAGCAGCGGCAGGCGCAGATAGACATGCTCGCCGGAATCCCAATGGTCAATGTGTTCGGCGACCCGGCCGTCGGGAGCTTGCCGCACCTCGCTGGTGCCGATCACATCCATCCGGCCGATGCCGGTCACCGTCGCCTGGAACCGCCAGCGCAGGATCGCCAGATCGGGTGCGAACAGCCGATGGGTGACGGTGAAGCGCAGATCGCGGCAGCCATTCAGCGTGTGGAGCAGCGCCGCCCGCACCGCGTCCCGGCCATGGGCGTCGTTGAAGGGGTCGCGAAAGCGCACCTCCGGCACGGTCAGCGCCGGCAGCCGGTCGAGCGCTTCGACGCTGAGCGTCTCGAAGAAATCGACCCAGGCGTCCAGCCCGTGCCGTCGGGGATCATCCGTCATGTTCCGGTCGCCTTGCGCACCAGCGGGAAGTAAAGCCGATAGGGCAGGCAGCGCGCCAGCTTCAGCTTGCGGGTGAAGCGCTTGGGGAAGGTGATTTCGAAGCCGTCGCCCTCCATCTCGTCGGCCAACTGGCGGGCGGCGTCCTCCACCGGCATCAGGTCCGGCATGGGGAAGGGGTTGCGGGCGGTCAGCGGCGTGTCGATGAAGCCGGGGCAGACCAGCTGCAGCCTGATCCCGGCGCGGTCGCAGTCGGGCTTCAGCGATTCGCACAGGTTGATGAGCGCCGCCTTGGTCGGGCCATAGGCCGCCGCCGTCGGCAGGCCGCGGTACCCGGCGACGGAGGCGACCACCGCCACCTGTCCGCGCCCGCGCGCCCGCATCCGCGGCAGCAGAGCCTCCAGCCCATGGACCACGCCCATATAGTTGACCTCCATCAGCCGACGGGCGGTGTCGGCGGAGAAATCCTCCAGCGACATCGGGATGTGGGTGCCGGCGTTCAGCACCGCCCGGTCGATGGGACCGAACCAGCGTTCGATGGCGGCGACGGTGGCGGTGGTGGCGACGCGGTCGGTGACGTCCAGCGCGAACAGGCGCATGCGATCCGGGCTGTGCTGCACCGTTGACGTCAGATCCTCGACCGAGCGGGCGGAGAGCGCCACCCGCGCCCCGCCGTCGGCGAGATGGATCGCCAGCGCCCGGCCGATGCCGCTGCTGGCGCCGGTGATCCAGGTGATGCCGGGCGGCTTGCCGTTCGACCCGCTCTCCGCCTCACCGCCAATCCCATCCATGACGCGCTCCGCACACTATACCCACGGCGATACGCGGCCGGGGGTCCGACGGATCACCAGATGCGGCGGGCCAACTGGTCGCCACGCTCCGACAGGTCGCGCATCAGGGCGCGGGCCTCGTCCTCGCCGGTCCAGCGGGCGACGGACGCGATGCCGTCGGGACTGTCCGGGGCGCCGTCGCGGCCACCCTCCGCGTCATCCGGCAGGCCGAACACCTGTCCCGCCCGCGCCTCCACCACGGCGAAGCGGCCGTCGCAGGCCACCAGCAGGAAACTGCCCTTTTCCTCCACAACCGAAATCTGGGTCATCGGCTCTCTCCTTGGCGCTGTCTCGACGGCCCGTTCAACCGGCGGGAGCGACGGAAGGTTGCAGGGCATCGAGATTCCCGACGACAGCGGGGCTGAATGATGGTAGTGAGACTTATTCGCACTTGGTCGCGATGGCGGTTGCGGTGCCCGAGACTATTCGCAGGGCCAGCGAAACCACGGACTTTGGGCGGCGAATTCCCACAAAAATGCAAGTTTCCCCGGCGGCAGCGGTCGATTTTCAGTGCGAGTGAGACTCATTCGCATTATAACCGCGTCGGGGTATCCGCTCCGGAGCATAGCGCCGGAGTGCCGTCGGGATTTTTGGTTTTTGATTTTTGCAGCGCGCGTGCCGGACACGCGCCGAGGGGGAGTTGGACCGCCATGCCGACATCGTTTCGCCACCGTCCTGCGCTGGCCGCCGCACTTGCCGGTGCCGGGACTTTGATGGCCGGCCCCATCGCCCATGCACAGGAGGCCGCCGTTCCGGACGCGGCTGCCGCGGCTTTTGCCTCGCTGCCGCACGACCTGTCGCCCTGGGGCATGTTCGTCACCGCCAGCCCGGTGGTGCAGGCGGTGATGGTGGGGCTGGCGCTCGCCTCGCTCGTCACCTGGACCATCGCCATCGCCAAGACGGTGGAACTGTCGTCGGCCAGGCGCAAGGCGCGCTCGGCACTGGCGATGCTGGAGGAGGCGCGCTCGCTGTCGCAGGCGGCGGAGCGGGTCGGCTTCAGCCAGGGCACCGCGGCGGCGCTGGTCCGCGCCGTGGTCGCCGAGACCCACCTGTCGGCCGACGCGCCGTCGCGCGACGGGCTGATGGACCGTGCCGCCTCGCGGCTGGAGCGGATCGAGTCGGCGGCCGGCCGGCGCATGGCGCGCGGCACCGGCATCCTCGCCACCATCGGCTCGACCGGCCCCTTCATCGGCCTGTTCGGCACGGTGTGGGGCATCATGACCAGCTTCATCGGCATCTCGAAGGCGCAGACCACCAACCTCGCCGTGGTGGCGCCGGGCATCGCCGAGGCGCTGCTGGCCACCGCCATCGGCCTCGTCGCCGCCATCCCGGCGGTGGTGGTCTACAACGCCTGCAGCCGCGCCATCGGCGGCCACAAGGCGCAGCTGACCGACGCGTCGGCGGCGGTGCTGCGCCTGCTGAGCCGCGACATCGACCGCCATGCGCTGCCGCGTCCCCACGGCAATTCCCGTGCGGCGGAGTGACGGCGATGGGTGCGCGCCTCGGCTCCAGCGGCAGCGACGACGATCTGACCGAAACCCATGAGATCAACGTCACGCCCTTCATCGACGTCGTCCTCGTCCTGCTGATCATCTTCATGGTCGCGGCCCCGCTGGCGACGGTGGATGTGCCGGTCGACCTGCCGGCCTCCACCGCCACGCCGACGCCGCGGCCGGACAAGCCGCTGTTCCTGACCATCCAGGCCGACAAGACGCTGTCGCTGGGCGAGACCACGACGACCAGAGAGGCCCTGGGCGCGGCGCTGGACGCCGCCACCCATGGCGACAAGACCCAGCGCGTCTTCCTGCGCGCCGACAAGACCGTCGATTACGGCGCCCTGACCGAGGTGATGAACAGCCTGCGCGCCGCCGGTTACCTGAAGATCGGCCTCGTCGGGCTGGAAGCGGCGCCGGCGCCATGAGTGCGGCCTTCGACCAGGAAGCAGTGGGGGGATGGTCCGCCGACGGGGCGGAGCGTCCGGCGCGCGGGGCTTTCCGCTGGGGCGGCAGCCTGATGCTGGCCTTGGGCGTCCATGCTGCGGCCGGCGTGGCGATGGTCGCCTGGCATGTGCCGATCACGCCGTCGGAAGCCGATCCGCCGGCCGTGCTGCTGGAACTGGCGCCGCTGCCGGTGGCGCCGCCGGAGCCGACGCCGGCCATCGACATTCCCCTGCCGGAACCGATGCCGGAGCCGGTGATCGAACCCGAACCGCCGCCGGAGCCCGAACCGGTGGTCGAGGAACCGCCGCCACCGGAACCGCCCCCCGTGGTCGAGCCGGAAGTGGTGTTGCCAAAGCCGCCGCCTGAACCGCCGAAGCCGAAACCCAAACCGGAAAAGCCCAAACTGGAGAAGCCGAAGCCGCCCCGGCCGGTGGCCCAGCCGGTGCAGCCGGCCCCTGTGGCCGCTCCGCCGGCGCCTGCTCCGGCTCCCGCACCGGCGGCACCGGCCCCGTCGGCCGCGCCCAGCCGGGCGGTGCCGAGCTGGCAGGGACGGCTGCTGAGCCATCTGGAACGGCACAAGCGCTATCCGCGCGCCGCCCAGGCCCGCCGGCAGGAAGGGGTCGCCCAGGTCCGCTTCACCATCGACCGCGACGGGAATGTGCTGTCGGTCCGGCTCGACCGCAGTTCCGGCGTGCCGTCGCTGGACGAGGAGACGGTGGAGATGGTCCGCCGCGCCTCCCCCCTGCCGGCCCCGCCGGAGGAGATGGCGAAGGACCGCATCGAACTGGTGGTCCCGGTCCAGTTCTTCATCCGCTGACTCTGCGGCGCCCCTCAGTCCAGCGTCGGTTCCGCCCGCTGGCCGACGCGGCGCTGGGAATCGACGGCGGCGCGCAGGCGGTCACGGGCCGCGCCCCTGCTGGAGCCGGCATTGGAGCCGGTGGTGGCCGCCGGGCGCAGGCCATTCAGGGCGGCCAGGAAATTGGTGCCGGCCCGGCCTTTCTGTTCACGGCCCTTCGGTTCGGAGACACGCCAGGCGGGCAGCGCCGGAATCTCCTGCGTGACCTCCTCCCGGTCGATGGCGCTGTCCTGCGTCGCGGCGGCCTTCGCCTGGGCACGGGTCTGCTGCGCTTCCACCCGCGCGCGGGCGACGATGCGTTCGCGCAGGTCCACATCCAGCGTGCGGAACACGCGCGACGCCTCGGTCAGCTCGCGTTCCCGGCCGCTGTCCAGGGTGCGTTTCAGCGCGTTCGCCAGCAGGCGGCATTCCAGGACGCCGGGCACCCGCTCGCGCTCCACCGCGCGGGCGAGGACGCCGACGGCTTCAAGGGTTTCGCGGTCGAGGGTGCCCTGAGGCATGGTGCGGCCTGATCCGAAAGGGGTAGGGTCGACACTATCGGCGGGCAAGCGTCCGTATTCAAGCCGCTTGTTAACCTTTTGTGCGACGCACCCGGATCAGCGCCCTGCGGTGACCTCCGGCCGGTCCTGCTCCACCGCGCCGCGGCGCTGCAGCCATTCGGCGACCATCCAGCACAGCGCCGCCCAGGCGGCGCCGACGCTCCAGCCCGCCAGAACGTCGGTCGGCCAGTGGACGCCGAGATAGACGCGGCTCGCCCCGATGATGAGGGTCAGCACCATCGCCCAGCTCAGCAGATAGGCCTTGGTCCGCCGGCCCTCGACGAACTGGGTCAGCAGGGCGCCCAGCGTCAGGTAGACGACGGCCGATTGCATGGCGTGGCCGCTGGGGAAGCTGGCGGAGATCACCTGATCGCCGTGCGGCACCAGATCGGGCCGGGCGCGGTCGAACAGCATCTTCAGCACGGTGCTGAGCGCCCCGCCGCCGCCGACCGCCACCAGCACCAGCAGGGCCGCCGCCCGCTTGTGCAGAAGCAGCAGGAAGCCCAGCGTGGCGGCGGTCAGGATGGCGAGAATGGTGGTGCTGCCGAGCGAGGTGATGTCGCGCGCCATCCGGGCCAGCCACCAGGGGCCGCCGGGCAGGTCTGGGTTCAACGGATCGCGGAGCGCCAGCAGGATGTGCTTGTCGAAGGCGGTGGTCTCGCCCTCCATCACCTCGCCGGCCAGCTCGACGAACCCGAACAGCAGGCCGGCGATGGCCGAGAGGCTGACGAGCATGCCCAACTGGTGCCGGCTCAGCTTCGCCCAGAACCCGTTTCTACTCCCGCCTGCGATACCCTCGTTCCGGCTCACCCGCACCCTCCATCCCTGTTGCCCGTTCAGGCGGGAGAGAGCAGCCGCACCGGTGAGCCGGCCGTCCAGGCCAGGATGTCCTCCAGGGCGTCGCGGTAGAACACCGCGTAATTCTCCCGCGTCACGTAGCCGAGATGGGGCGTCAGCACGGTGTTGGGAAGGTCAAGCCAAAGGCTGTCTTTCGGCAGAGGCTCGATGGGGAAGACATCGATGCCGGCGCCGCCGATATGGCCGTGGCGCAGCGCATGGACCAGCGCCGCCTCGTCCACCAGCCCGGCGCGCGAGGTGTTGACGAGGAAGGCGGTCGGCTTCATCGCGCCGATCTCCGCCGCCCCCACCACGCCGCGGGTGCGCTCGCTCAGCACCAGATGGACGCTGACCACGTCGGCGGTGGCGAACAGGTCGCGCTTTTCCACGCGGGTCACGCCGGCCTCGGCGGCGCGCTCATCGGTCAGGTTGGGGCTCCAGGCCACCACCTCCATGCCGAAGGCCTGACCCACCTTGGCGACCTTGCTGCCGAGCTTGCCGACGCCGACCAGCCCCAGCCGCTTGGCCCCGAGATCGCCGGTCAGGCCGGTCTGCCAGCGGCCTTCGCGCAGGGCGCGCTCTTCGGCCGGGATGCGCTTGGCCAGCGCCAGGATCAGGCCCCAGGTCAGCTCCGCCGTCGGCGCGCCGACCATGCGGGTGCCGCTGACGGGGATGCCACGGGCGGCGCAGGCCTTCAGGTCGATGGCGTTGTTGCGGGCGCCGGTGGTGACCAGCAGCTTCAGGTTCGGCAGCCGGTCGATCAGCGCGGCGGGGAACGGCGTGCGTTCCCGCATGATGACCAGCACGTCGAAGGGCTCCAGCGCCGCCGCCACCGCGTCCATATCGCCGAGCGGCTGCTCGAAGACCGTCAGGTCGCTGCCCGGCGGCAACTGCGACCAGTCGGCGAGGTCGCGGGCGACCCCCTGGTAATCGTCGAGGACGGCGACGCGCATGGAGCCCGCTCCCGCTTACTTGGTGAAGTAGGGCGCCAAGTTGGCGCGGATGCGGTCGAGGATCGGCACGGCGGTGGCCGGCACCTCGAACGGACGGCCGGTGATGGTCTCGCCGGCTTCGATGTAGACGCGGGCCGCTTCCAGAACCACCTCGCCGGGGATCTCCGGGATGTCCTGGGTGTAGGGATCGCAGCGGGCGACGACCCAGTTGCGGACGAAGTCCTTGTCGAAGCTTTCCGGCTTCCCGCCGGTCTCGAACCGCTCCTGATAGCTGCCGGCGAACCAGTAGCGCGAGCTGTCGGGGGTGTGGATCTCGTCGGCCAGCAGGATGTTGCCGTCCTCGTCGAAGCCGAACTCGTACTTGGTGTCGACCAGGATCAGGCCGCGCTCCGCCGCCATCTTCTGGCCGCGGGCGAACAGCGCCAGCGCCTTGTCCGACACCTCGTCCCACTGGGCGCGGGTCAGCAGGTTGCGGCCCACGATCTCGGCCGCGGTCAGCTCCTCGTCATGGCCGGCGTCGAAGGCCTTGGTGGTCGGCGTGATGATAGGGGTTTCCAGCCTCTGGTTCTGGCGCAGCCCGTCGGGGAAGATGTGGCCGTACATCTCGCGCCGGCCCTGCTTGTACATCGACCAGATCGAGGTGCCGGTGGTGCCGGCCATGTAATCGCGGACCACGACCTCGACCGGCATGATGGTCAGCCGCTTCGCCACCACCACGTTGGGGTCGGGGTATTCCAGCACGTGGTTGGCGCAGATGTCCTTCGTCGCCTCGAACCAGAAGCGGGCGGTCTGGGTCAGCACCTGTCCCTTGAAGGGGATGGCGGTCAGGATGCGGTCGAAGGCCGACAGACGGTCGGTGGTGATCAGGATCCGCCGCCCGTCGGGAAGGTCGTAGTTTTCACGCACCTTGCCGCGGTAATGATTGGGCAGCTCCGGGATGAAGGCGTCGCGAAGAACGTTGGTCAG
Organism: Azospirillum sp. CT11-132; assembly: GCF_047302835.1. NCBI lineage: Bacteria > Pseudomonadati > Pseudomonadota > Alphaproteobacteria > Rhodospirillales > Azospirillaceae > Azospirillum > Azospirillum sp. CT11-132. Next base: position 587,283 of record NZ_JBGLZA010000009.1, on the reverse strand, counting down.
GTGCGGGGCGAGCAGGGCGGTGTCAACCATGGGATCCTGGTCCGGATGCAGGGGCGGATGCGAGAGGCGCGCATGATACCCGAAACCCCTGCCGGAGCCATGACGCTAAATTGAGAGGGAGGATCGCTGTCCGATGCATGACGGGAGCATCACAATGCCCGCAGCCGGGACCGCAACGGGGGGCGCCGGCGACTATGTCCTGGCGCCCGGAGTCGTCCGCGTCTGGTTCGCCGATCTGGCAGGCTTGTCGGAGCAGAAGGCGGCGATGCGAGCCCTGCTGTCGGACGACGAGGTGGAGCGCGCCGACCGCTTCATGATGGAACGGCTGACCGAGCGCTTCATCCTGCGGCGCGGGCTGCTGCGGCTGCTGCTGGGGCGCTGCACCGGCCGCGATCCGGCGGGGCTGGTCTTCGATTACGGCACGCACGGCAAGCCGGCGCTGGCCGGCGGCCCGGCCTTCAACCTCAGCGACAGCGAGGATTCTCTGGCCATCGCCGTGGCGGCGGAGGGGCGGATCGGCGTCGACATCGAGCGGTTGCGCCCGATCGAAAGCGCCGACGGCATCGCCGACCGCTTCTTCCACGCGACCGAGCGCGCCGCCTTGCAGACGCTGGGTCCGGAGCAGAGGGACGAGGGCTTCCTGCTGGCCTGGACCCGGAAGGAGGCCTTCATCAAGGCGGCCGGCGTCGGGCTGTCGATGCCGCTCGACCAGTTCGCGGTGGAGGTGACGCCCGGCGCGCCGCCGGCGCTGCTGGAGATCGACGGGCGTCTGCGCGGGGATGTCGGCGTGCCGGCCGACTGGAGCCTGTTCGACCGCCGGGTGCTGCCCGGCACCATCGCCGCCATCGCGGCGCATGGCACCGGCTGGACGGTGGAGACGCGGGTGATGGATGCGGGGTTCGTGGGGTAGGAAAACGCCCTCTCCCGCCTCGGGAGAGGGAGGGGACCCGCCGAAGGCGGGGAGGGTGAGGGGTAGGGCAAGAATCCCGAACCGCATGGTTCCTTGGATGACCCCTCACCCTTCCCATGCTCCGCATGGGCCCCTTCCCTCTCCCGGGGCTCTCAGCGGATCTTCGATCCGCCTGACGCTGTCAGCACAAACGAAGTTTGTGCGAGAGGCGGGAGAGGGAGATTTACTCCCCGCCGGCCAAGGTTCCGGTCAGGCGGTTGCGGATGGCGGAGACGGCGCATTCCAGCGGGCGGTCGTCGTCGGGCTTGGGGGCCTTGTCCATCACGTCGGGGCACATGTCCTGGGCCAGCCACACCTGCGGCTTCGGCGGGACCGGGGCGTTGGAGTCGCAGGTGGCGGGGTCGGGGTGGGTTTCCTCGGTGCTGCCGTGGGTCGGCTTGACCTCCAGGTTCGGCGAGACGCCGAAGCAATCCACCAGCGCCCCCGACGGGCGATAGTAGCGGGCGGTGGTCAGGCGGATGCCGGTGTCGACGCTGAGCGAGGAAATCGTCTGCACCGACCCCTTGCCGTAGGAGCGGGAGCCGAACAGCAGCGCCCGGTGATGGTCCTGCAGGGCGCCCGCCACGATCTCCGACGCCGAGGCCGAGCCGCTGTTGATCAGCACCACCACCGGCAGCCCGGCCAGCAGGTCGCCGGGGGTGCCGCGGTAGTTGCGGGATTCCTCCGGATCGCGGCCGCGGACGGAGACGATGTCCACCGTCTCCAGGAAGCGGTCGGCCACCTGCACCGCCTGCTCCAGCAGGCCGCCGGGGTTGTTGCGCAGGTCGATGACGGCGCCGGTCAGCCGGCCCTTCGCCTGCCGGCGCATCGTCTCGATCGCCGCGTCCAGCGCCGTGGAGGTCGACTGGTTGAAGGTGGCGATGCGGACATAGGCGACGTTGCCCTCCAGCCGGTAGCGCACCGGCTGGATCTTCACGATGGCGCGGGTCAGCGAGACGCGGGTGTTGGCCTCGGTCGAGGGCGGGCGGCGGATCGACAGGGCGACGGAGCTGCCGACGGGGCCGCGCATGCGGGCGACGGCGTCGTGCAGGTTCAGCCCCTTCACCGCCATGTCGTCGATGCGGGCGATCAGGTCGCCGCTGCGCAGGCCGGCGCGGGCGGCGGGCGAGCCGTCGATGGGGGAGACGACCTTGATCAGGCCGCTTTCCTCGTCCATCGTCACCTCGATGCCGAGCCCGCCGAACTCGCCCTGCGTCTGTTCGCGCAGATAGCGGTAGCGCTCGGCGTCGAGGAAGCTGGAATAGGGATCGAGCGAGCCCAGCATGCTGTCCAGCGCCGCTTCGGTCAGCATGCGGTCGCTGGCCTTCGGGTTCTCCGCCTTCTTCTTCTTCAGCCCGTCCTCGGCCTTGTCGATCAGCACCTGCGGATCATAGGCCTTCACATGCTCCGTCAGGACGCGGCGCATGGCGTCGGAGAAGAGGACGTAGTTGCGGTCGGCGGTGGACAGCGATCCATAGCCGCGGATCTTGGCGAAATCCGTCCGGTAGCGGTCGAGGGCCGCCACGGTGTCGGCACGGCTGGTGGGCGCCACGGCGCAGGCGGGCCCGATCGCCACCATCATCAGCAGCAAGGCAGCCAGCAGCTTCGCCATCCTTGGACCCTCTTGACTGGCCGATCCGGCCGGCGGTCTTACGCGCATCGTTCACTTATACCAGTGTTTCGCCGGTTGCCGCGACCCTAGCACGTCGTCCGCCCATTCTCAAAATCCATCCCGATTTCGGCAAGAGGGTCATGCCCGGGGTGGATCGGCCGAACCGCGCAAGAGGGCGGACTCCAGAGATAGGGTGCGCAAACGGCGATGTCGCGCGCCCCGAGGGAGCGCGCGACCTATTCGAACGGATGAACGCTTTCAGAGGGGGCGGGCGTCAGTAGGCGCCACTGCCCTTCACCACGACCCGCACGGTGCGCAGCATGATGCCGATGTCGGCCCAGAAGTTCCAGCCGACGACATAGGCGGTGTCGAGCTGGACGCGGCGCACGTAATCGACGTCGCTGCGGCCGCTGACCTGCCACAGCCCGGTCAGGCCGGGGCGGCAGCGGGTGTAGAAGGGGAAGCAGGCGTGATAGTAGGACACCTCGTCGTCGATGATCGGGCGGGGGCCGACCAGGCTCATGTCGCCGCGCAGGACGTTGATGAGCTGCGGCAGCTCGTCCAGGCTCGATTTGCGCAGGAAACGGCCGACCGGGGTGATGCGGGGATCGTTGCGCAGCTTGCGCGTCGCCAGCCATTCGGCGCGCGCCGTCCCGTCGGTGGCGAGCAGCCGTTCCAGCACCTCGGCCGAGTTGACCACCATGGAGCGGAATTTCAGGCAGGTGAAGGGACGCCCGTCGGCGCCGATGCGCCGGTGGCCGAACACCGCCGGGCCGCCGTCGCGCGCCACCATCCAGGCGAGCACGAGCATCAACGGCCCGAAAACGGCAAGCAGACCCAGCGAGCCGACGATGTCGAACGCGCGTTTCACGCGGTGCCTGTGCAAGGGTGGGCAACCGGGAAGCCGGTCCATCGCCTGCATCGCCGACCGGGTCCCGGCCATCCGGCCGGGGTCCAGACGGGGAGCGCCCAGAAGGGCGATGTTGGACAACGCCATTATATTCTCTCGTCGCTGATCGTCTCGGGTCAGAGCATAGGACCATCCGAGAGAGGCAACGGCCAGCGCGCGAAAGGGGTCCCGCCAAAGGGGCGGTGCGATTGGAAAGGGTGAGTTAGCCCGCCGGTACGGGTCAGCAGATCCGGGGAAGCTGTTCCCCGGTCAGCCAATCCACGATCCGGCGGCCGCCGAAGCGGGTCTCCATTTGAACGAAGCGGTGGGGGTCTTCCACCACACATCCGATGCGGGCGGCATCCCGTCCCAGCGGGTGATCGCGCATGACGGAGAGCAGACGGTCGCACTCCTCCTCGGCGCAGATCGCGATCAGCTTACCTTCGTTGGCGGCGTAAAGCGGGTCGAGTCCCAACAATTCGCAGGCCGCCGCGACCTGCGCCCGCACCGGAATGTCCGATTCGCGCAGCCGCATGCCGACGCCGGACTGGTGGGCGATCTCGTTCAGCGTCGTCGCCAGCCCGCCGCGGGTGGGGTCGCGCAGCACATGCACGTCCGGCACCGCCGCCACCATCGCCGCGACCAGCCCGTTCAGCGCCGCGCTGTCGGACAGGATCGCCGTCTCGAAGCCCAGATTGTCGCGGGTCGACATGATGGCGACGCCATGGTCGCCCATGGTGCCGCTGACCAGGATGACGTCGCCCGGCCGCGCCCGGTCACCCGAGGGGGCGACGCCCGGCGGCACCATGCCGATGCCGGTGGTGGTGATGAAGAGGCCGTCGCCCTTGCCGCGCTCCACCACCTTGGTGTCGCCCGACACGATGGCGACCCCGGCCTCGCGCGCCGCGGCGGCCATGCTGTCGACCACCCGCTTCAGGTCCGCGAGCGGGAAGCCTTCCTCGATGATGAAACCGGCGGTCAGGTGCAGCGGCACGGCGCCGGCCATGGCGACGTCGTTCACCGTGCCGTGGACCGCCAGCGAGCCGATGTCGCCGCCGGGGAAGAACAGCGGCGAGACGACGAAGCCGTCGGTCGTCATCACCATGCGCCCGCCCGGCACGTCGAAGGCGGCCTGGTCGTTGCCCTGGTCGAGATACGGGTTGGCGAAGGCGGCGGCGAACAGCTCGCGCACCAGCTGCGCCATCGCCTTGCCGCCCGACCCGTGGGTCATGTCCACCGCCCCGCGGGCGATGTCGAGCTTGCGGGTGAAGAGGCGGCGGTCGGTCATGGCGGGGGTCCGGGTGGTCGGCGGATGTGTGGGGGAGGGGCTGCGCTTGCGTCAGGCCGCGGCTTCGGCGTCAGCGACTTCGGCCAGCAGGGCCAGCGTGCACTCGGCCTCCTCGGCGTCCAGGCGGGACAGGGCGTAGCCGACATGGACGATCACATAATCGCCGACGGCGACGTCCTCCACCAGCTCCAGCGAGCAGGTCGAGGTGACGCCGCCCAGGCTGACGGTGGCGCGGTCGTCGGGCAGCAGGGCGGTGACCAGGGCGGGGACGGCGAGGCACATGGCGGCGATCCTTCGGTCAGACGGCGGCGGAAGCGGTGTGGGAGGCGCGGGCCTCCGCCAGACCGTCGGCGATCCAGTCGTACCACTCCTCCAGCCCCTGGCCGGTGGTGGCCGACAGCTGGATCACCGCCAGCGACGGGTTCAGGCGCTGGGCGTAGCCGATCATGCGCTCGACGTCGAAGGTCAGGTGCGGCAGCAGGTCGATCTTGTTGACGACCAGCAAGTCGGCGCGGACGAACATGTCCGGGTATTTCAGGGGCTTGTCCTCGCCCTCCGTTACCGACAGCACGACCACGCGATGGGTCTCGCCCAGGTCGAAACCGGCGGGGCAGACCAGATTGCCGACATTCTCGACGAACAGCACGCCGTCCCCGGCGAACTGGCCCTCGGCCGCCAGCTTGTCGGCGGCCTGCGCCACCATGGAGGCATCGAGGTGGCAGCCCTTGCCGGTGTTGACCTGCACCGCCGGGGTGCCGGTGGCGCGGATGCGGTCGGCGTCGAAGCTGGTCTGCTGGTCGCCCTCGATCACCGCGACGGGGAAGCGGCCCTTCAGGTCGGTCAGGCTACGGGTCAGCAGGGTGGTCTTGCCCGATCCGGGGCTGGACATCAGGTTGAGCACGAACACCCCGCGCTCGGCGAAGCGGCGGCGGTTGACGGCGGCCAGACCGTCGTTCTTCGCCAGGATGTCGCGTTCGATGGTGACCAGCCGCGGCTGGTTCAGCGCGGCGCCGCCGTCGATGGCGTCGGCACGGTCGGGACGGTGGTGGTCGTGGGTGTGCCCATGGTCGTTATGGCTGTGGCGGAACACCGTGCCATCGGGGGCGACATGCTCGTGGGTGTCGTCATGGTGGTGATGGGCATGGTGGTGATGGGCATGGTGGTGCGCCTCGCCATGATGGTGGCGATAGACCTTGCCGTCGGGGCCGATATGCTCATGCTCGGCATCGGCGGCCTTGCCGTCTATCCGGGTCTCGCCCTCGCCGCATCCGCAAACCGTGCACATCACGCGCTCTCCCGCTCTTCGATCCGCAATCCGTCCGCCCTGCCCATCATCGGCCTGCCCGCAGGCTTGGGCAAGCGCTCGTCATTCGTGTACTTCTATGCCGCAGGCGACGCAGGGGTCCAGCATCGCGACCAGCAGATGCACCCGGTCCACCGCGTCGTCGCGGTCGCGCACCTCGGCCCCCGCCAAGCCGCGCGCCAGCGGGCCGTCGGCGGCGAAGTTCCAGTCGGTCGGCGCCACCATCCGGGCCTCGGCCAGCCGGCCGTCGCCGTCCAGCCGCAGCCAGTGGGCCAATCGCCCGCGCGCCGTTTCCGCCACGCCGCAGCCCTCGCCAGGACCCGACGATCCGGCAGCGGCGGGAGCGGGGGGATCGGCGGGGCGAAGGTCCGCGATGGCCGCCTCCATCCGCCGCGGCAGCTCCGCCAGATCGGCGAGCCGCGCCGCGAACAGCCGGGCGAGCCCGTCGCCGAAGCGTTCCGTTACCGAGACGACCAGCGGATGGTCGACCTGCCGTTCCAGCGGTCCGGTCAGGGCCGGGGCATCCTTGTACCGGGGGGTGGCGGCAAAGGACGGGTCGCCGCTCAGCGCCGCCGCGTACCAGAGGGGCGACCGCCCGATCAGCAGTGGTGCACCGCAGGCGCCCCAGCCGGCCAAATCGGGCGACAGCAGCCGGGCGGCCAGCCGCGCCGCGTCGCTGCCGCCGCCTGCCGCCCAGCGGGCGAGGTCGTCGGCATCCCGTGGCGGCGGACCGGCGAAAACGGTCGTCTCCAGCCAGCCGGTTATCCGCATAAGGATATCCCGGAGGGCCGCCGTGTCCGGCCGCAGAACGCCGCCGCCGGGCCGCAGCCCATCCTTGGCCGGATAGAGGGCCGGCATGATCGCCGACACCGCCGCCCGCAGATCGCGCAGGGCTGCCGGCCGGGGCGGGGCGCCGAGGCGCGCCGGCCATTCGACCACAGCCTGCCAGCCATGGCTGTCCAGCGCCTCCGCATCGGTCAGCAGGGCGCGGGCGGTCTCGTGGGGAGTGGCGTCGATGCCCAGCGCCGCCTCGCAGGCGCGGGCGACGGCCAGCCCCTGGGCGCTGCCGCACAGGCTGAACAGCAGGGGCGCCAGCCGCACAGCCTCCTCCGCCTTGCGGCCGACCAGGGCGGCGACGGCGCGTGGGCGGCGGGTGGCGACCTCGGCCCGGCGGATGGTCATGCCGTCCTTGCGGCCCCCATCCTCACCCCTGTCGAGCCACAGCCGGACGGATACCGAACCCTCTCCGGGAAGCGTGGCGGTGGGCATCGAGGATTCCTGTGGCAATGGGCAGCGCATCGTGACGGATCGGGGGTGCAACTCATTGACCTGCGTCAAACGACGTAGATCCGGCGGGGCGGAACCGCCGTTCCGGCCATGGCCGGGCTGACGCTTTCTGCTAAACTTCGCTCCGACAGCGCGACACGACATCAGAGGATGCTGATCCATGAAACGTTTCTCCCTCGCCTCGGCCGTGCTGCTGGCCGGGCTGGTGCTGCCCGCGGTCGCCAACGCCCACACCGTCGGCGTCCATGACGCCGGCTTCGCCCATGGCTTCCTGCATCCGGTCGGCGGCTGGGACCATCTGCTGGCGATGGTCGCGGTCGGGCTGTGGGCGGCGCAGCGCGGCGGTGCCGCCCTGTGGGCGCTGCCGGCCGCCTTCGTCACCGCCATGATCGGCGGCGGCCTGCTGGGCATGGCGGGCATCGCGCTGCCGGCGGTGGAGCTGGGGATCGCCGGGTCGGTGATCGTGCTGGGCGCCCTGATCGCCGCGCAGTCGCGCCTGTCGCTGCACCTGTCGATGGCGGTGGTGGCGATGTTCGCCGTCTTCCACGGCCATGCCCATGGCGCCGAGATGCCGGAGGCGGCGCAGCCGCTGCTCTACGGCCTTGGCTTCGCGCTGGCGACCGCGCTGCTGCACGGCGCCGGCGTCGCCGCGGCCCTGTCGCTGCGCGGCGGCGGCGGGGCGGCATTGGCCCTGCGCGGCCTGGGTGCCGCCATTGGTTTGGGCGGCGTGGCGCTGGCCGCGCTGGCCTGATCCGGGGCCTAGCGACCCAAAGTTCATGGGGAAGGCCGGGCGGGAAACCGTCCGGCCTTTTTGCTGCGCATTCAGCCGCGGACCCACGCGGGACCGCGACATTTTTCCACCTGCGCCGGGAGACAAGGTTGCGCCGCCGCGTGTTCACGCGCTATAGGGCAGGCCTCCCCCGCCCGCATCTCCTCAACTGAAAATCGACGGACAGACCGTGGACTCGCTGATTCCGGAATTGATCGCGCTTGCCCAGGTGGTGTTCATCGACCTGGTGCTGGCCGGTGACAACGCCATCGTCGTCGGCATGGCCGCCGCCGGGGTGGCGCGGGAGAAACGCGCCCGCGTGATCTTCTGGGGCATCGCCGCCGCGGTGGTCCTGCGCATCGGCTTCGCGCTGGCGGCGACCCGGCTGATGGACGTCATCGGGCTGACGCTGGCCGGCGGGTTGCTGCTGCTGTGGGTGTGCTGGAAGCTGTTCCGCGAATTGCGCAGCCAGCGCGAGGAGGCGGAGGCCGCCGCCCTGATGAGCGAGGAGGGCGACGACGCTGTCCCCACCCCCGCCGGGGGCGGCAAGCCGGTGGGGGCCGCCATCCGGCAGGTCATCATCGCCGACGTGTCGATGTCGCTCGACAATGTGCTGGCGGTGGCGGGCGCGGCGCGCGAGCATCTGTGGGTGCTGGCCATCGGCCTTCTGCTGTCGGTGGCGCTGATGGGCGCCGCGGCGACGGTGATCGCGCGGCTGCTGAACCGCTTCCACTGGATCGCCTATCTGGGTCTGGTGGTCATCGTCTATGTCGCCGTCCGCATGATCTGGCAGGGCAGCATGGAGGTCATGGCCTTCGCCCAGCATGTGACCTGATCGGGCGGGTTCCGGACCGCTACAGCCGGAACAATCGGCGTCTCCTGGTGTTGCAAGCCGGCAGCCCCCACAGGAGACGCCCGGCATGACCCATCACAACGACGCCATTCCGTCCGCCGCTCCGTCCGATGCGACCGCCACAGCCACATCGCCCCAGGGCCGCCGGCCGGAAGAGATCGAGCACGAGATCCAGTCGATCCGCGCCCGCATGGATTCGGTGATCGACGAGATCGAGTTCCGACTGTCGCCCGGCCAGATGTCCGGCGGCGTGGTGCAGGTGGTGCGCGACGTGATCCAGGGCGGCGGCGACGGGCTGTCCGGCCGCATCGCCCGCGCGGTGCGCGCCAACCCGATCCCGGTGGCGCTGATGGGCGTCGGCGCCCTCTGGCTTGCCGTGGCGGTCGCCCGCACGCCGGAATCAACCACCGGGTTCGACGATTACGATCCCCATGGCCGCCATCTCGACCCGCGCAGCCGGCATCTGCTGACCGACCTGATCGCCGCCTGCCGCGACGGCTCGGAAGCCTTCCGCCGCGCCGACATGACCATCGCCGATACGGCCCTGTCCGCCCGGCTGGAGGATCTGGCCGACCAGCTCGACCGCAGCGCCATGGCGCTGGATGCGGAACTGCGCACCGGTGGTGGCTGGATCGAGACCGCCGGCGACGGCACGCGCGTCTGGTCGCCCATGCATGGACTGGCAGAGGCCAGCGCCCGCAGCGTGATGGCCGGGGCCGGCGGGCCCGGGGCGCGCGGCGACCTGCTGGCCCGGCTGGAAGGCGGGCTGGACGGCACGCTGTCGCTGTTCCGCGACGCCCTGCACGATGCGCCGGACGACCATCTGCAGGTCGTCATCGGCGCCCAGTTCCACGCCATCGAAACGGCGCGCCATCGCGTCGGCGCGCTGCGCGAAGCCGTGGTCTGAGGAGGGCGGGGCATGCTGGGGCTGAGCCGACGCCATTACTACGAGCACCGGAACCGCACGGGCGGACGCGCCGCCAATGACGGGAGCGGGGACGGCCGCGGCCGGTCGGCGGACAGCCCGTCGGACATCCCCAAGAAGGGCTGGAAGGACATCCTGCTGCGGGTGTGGGACGAGCAGAGCAAGGACAATGTGTCGATGCTGGCGGCCGGCGTCGCCTATTACGCCCTGCTCGCCATCTTCCCCGCCGTCGCGGCGCTGGTGTCGATCTACGGCCTCGTCGCCGATCCGTCGATGATCGAGACCCAATTGAACCAGTTGGGCAGCCTGCTGCCGCCGGACGCGCTGTCGATCGTCAGCGACCAGGCGCGCAAGGTGGCGACCGCCCCGTCGCAGGGGCTGGGCTTCGGGCTGATCTTCGGCCTGCTGCTGACCCTGTGGAGCGCGTCGCGCGGCACCAACTCGATGGTGACGGCGCTCAACATCGCCTATGGCGAGAAGGAGACGCGCGGTTTCCTCAAGTTGGCGATGCTGTCGATGGGACTGACGGTGGCGGGCCTGCTGTTCGTCATCCTTGCCATGGCGCTGATCGTCGCCGTCCCGGCCGCCATCGCCATCGTCGGGCTGCAGGACACGCCGATCGGCCGGATCGCCAGCCTCGCCCGCTGGCCGATCCTGGCGGTGACGATCATGCTGGCGCTGGCCGTGTTCTACCGCTACGCCCCCGACCGCCGCGAGCCGCGATGGCGCTGGGTCACCTGGGGGTCGGCGGTGGCGACCGTGGTCTGGCTGCTGGGGTCTCTGGGCTTTTCCGTCTATGTGTCGAACTTCGGCAGCTACAACGAGACCTACGGCTCGGTCGGCGCCGTCGTGATCCTGCTGCTGTGGTTCAACCTGACCTCCTATGTCGTGCTGATGGGGGCGGAGCTGAACGCGGAGATCGAGCACCAGACCGCCCGCGACACCACCGACCGCGACGGCCGCGCCTCCCGCCCGATGGGCCGGCGCGACGCCTATGTCGCCGACACGGTGGGCGAGCGGAAAGCCGGCTGACTGAATTCATGGATCATTTGACGGCGGCGTTCAGGGACTCGAAGGTTCCGGCGAAATACGACACGTTGTGCCATGGCCGCTTGCTCAGGGCTTCGGCAAGCTCCCGCGCCTGCTGCGCATCTCGGCCGAACAACACGATCCGGGTGTTGAAGTCGTCGAGAGGCATGGGAGCCCCCTGGACCTTCGCGGCATTCTCGGCCATGAGGTTGTGTGCACGCGGCAGGCTGCCCTTGCCGAAGTCTTCGGCCGACCGCGCGTCGAGGAAGACCGCGGTCTGGTCGTTCCTGAAGATCCGCAGGACTCCGTCGAGGTCGATTTCGGTCGGGCCGCCGAGCGCTCGCCAGACCGGCATGCCGAGCTGATAGCGGCGCACGTTCGTGAAGCCGGCATCGAGCAGTTGGGCGGCCATGCGCCGGCTGGCTTGGCAATAAGGCCCATTGCAGTAGAGAACCAAAGCCTTGCTCTTGTCGCCGCCCACCAGCTTCTCCACCTCGGCAACCGCTTCCGATGCGGGGCCTTTGAGAGTGTTCGCTCCGGGAATATGCCCGTTCACGAATTCGGCATGGGGACGGGTATCCAGGATGGTTGCACCCCCTTGCGACACGATGCGGCGCATGTCCTCGGTGCTGATCTCCTGCGTCTTCTGGTCGGTTTCTCCGATGACCGCCTGATGGATGGTCACATCGCGAGCGAAAGCAGGGCCTGAAAAGAGGGTTGCTGCAATGGCCACCGAGGCTAGGAAACGAACGTTGTTCATGACCAAGCTCCATCCACGGAATGGGTGCGACAGAACTCAACGCAACATCGCCAAGTCGGCATGATGTCGGATTTGGCAATGGGCACTTCGCTATCCGAGAGGTGGCGGAGTATAATCCCGGCCGACGAGCCTTGTACCGGCCCCACTCAGCTTAGCCCGGATAATTCTAGGCCTCGTGGCGCCGGCCGCCCACACGCGCCGGCAGATATACCTTTGCCAAAATCCTTCTTGGAATCGCGGCAACCGCGCGCTATGGTCGCCCCATGCAACAGACGCTTTCCATCACGTCCATTGGACGTTCCCGATATTTTGGCCGCTGGTTTCGTTCGGCGGCCTAGGAACGCGCATCTGTCGCTCACTCCCGAAGCCGCCCGGACCGACCCGCGGCGGCTTTCGTGTTTGTGACCCCGGCCCTTGATGGGCCTCACATCCTGAAAATCCGAACACGGGCGACCCGGGCGGCTTCATCACCAGCCGAGAGAGGTTGTCATGTTCGATTTCGATGTCGTCACCGGCCCCACCCAGCCGCCCCACTGCCCGATCGCTGAAGACTCCGCCGCATCGGGGGCCGCCGAGTCGTCCCCGCAGCCGGCGGCCCTGGCCGCAGCGGCCGGAAGCACCCGGTCGGAGTCGCTGCCGGACAAGGGGGAAAAGCCGCGGTCCTGAGCCGGATGGGGCCGCCGACCGTGGCGTACAGGTCCCGCATCCGGACTTTCGACCAAAAAAATCACGAATCCTGCCTATGTTCCGCCGGCTGTTGTCGTATACTCCCTTAGGGCAGACGTGTCCGGGTTACGGCTCAGCCGGCCGTACCCCCCGTTTTGTGGCTTGGTGCTCCTCGAACGGCGTTCGGATCGGGTTTTCGGACTTGGTTTCGGGCGTGGAGATCGGATCGGAAGAAGGATGACTGATCATGGCGGATGATGCTCTCTCAAGCGTCAACTCCCTGGTGTCCAGCCTCAACGCCTCGATCAACAATGCGGTCGAGGCGATCAAGAAGTCGCAGAGCAACCAGGCTGTCGGCGACGTCAAGGAATATTCCAAGACGGTGAAGAAGTCGGCGCTGACCACCGCGGGCGGCGCCACTGACATCGGCGTGATTTCCAAGAACACCACCCGCCTGAACGTCGCCAGCACGCTGGCCGCGAACGACAAGGTCGATTTCTACAAGTTCAAGGTCATCACCAAGGGCGAGCTGACCATGGGGCAGGTCGGCGACGACGGTGTGCATGTCCAGCTGATGAACCGGCTTGGCCGGGTGATGGCCGACAGCGACCCGAAGGCCGGCGACAACTACACCGCCTTCAAGAAGCTGCAGGCCGGCAATCTGTCGGTCGACAAGGGCGACTACACCCTGCGCGTCACCCGCGACAAGGGCCAGTCCGACAAGGACCCCAAGAACTACGCCATGCAGCTGGTCATGGGCAATTACAGCCAGGACTACGACACCGTGGCCAAGCAGCCGGCCAAGGGCGACACCGGCCTGACGCTCACAACCGGTCAGCAGGCGACGCTCGACGGGCTGAATCAGGCCATCGGCAGCATGAACTCCATCCCCACCGGCCAGACCGGCACGCAGAAACTGATGGGCAGCTTCAGCCTGTTCGTGTGAAGCCGGGCTGTCGGCTGTGGTATGACCGGGCGGAGCCGATCCGTTCCGGAGCAGACCCTTGCAGTCCAAAGACCCGTCCATCACGCGCCTGACCCCCGACGACCATCGCCGCGTTCCCTGGAAGAATGGCGGCGGCGTCACCACCGAACTGGCGGTGGAGCCGGCCCCCGACGGGCGATTCGTCTGGCGCGTCAGCATCGCCGACGTGGTCGAACCCGGCCCCTTTTCCGCCTTTCCCGGCTATGACCGGTTGATCGCGGTGGTGGAGGGCGACGGCATGCGCCTCTCTGTCGATGGCGCCCCGCCGGTCGAACGCCGCCGCCTGAATCCCGCCTTCGCCTTCCGCGGCGAAGCGCCGGTCTGGTGCGAACCGACCGCCGGCCCGATCCGCGACGTGAACCTGATGCTCGACCGCGCGTCGGCGACCGGCACGCTCACCCTGCTGGCGGGAGGTCCTGCCCATCGCGCGGCCGGCGACGTGCTGCTGGTCCATGCGCTGGCCGGAACGTTGACCGTCATCCCGGACGGCGGCGAGGCGCTGACGGTCCCCGCCGGCCACAGCCTGCTTCTGCGCGACGCGGCGGCGCGGGTGAAGGCACCGGACGGGGCGGAGGGCGTCTGCGCGGAGGTGCGGCGGCGCTGATCGGAGGGAAGACCGTCAGGCGATCTCCAGCGCCTTCACCTCGGTATCGAGCCGGTCGCCGAGCGCGCGCTTGGCGACTTCGATGTCGTAATGGGCTTGGAGATTGGCCCAGAACCCTTCGGACATGCGGAAGTAGCGCGATAGGCGCAAGGCGGTGTCGGCGGTAACGGCGCGCTTGCCCTCCAGAATCGCCGTGATGCGGGTCAGGGGAACGCCGATGTCCTTGGCGAGCCGGTAGGCGGAAATGCCCTTGGGCTCCAGGAATTCCTCCCGCAGGATTTCTCCGGGATGAATGGGCGCGAAGGGAGCGGCGGTGGCATCGACGACATCCGACAGATTCGGATGTCCGGCCTCAAGTTCTTCGCGGCGGATGATCATGTCGAACCTCTCAGTCAATTACCTCAGGATTTGAGAGTTTCTATCACTTTTTCTCGGCCGTCATCCCCGCGAAGGCGGGGATCCAGGCTGATTCGAGCCTGAGCCTTTGGAGCGTCTGGATTCCCGCCTTCGCGGGAATGACGGTCCAGGGAAGCTTATGATGAGCTCTGATGCGAAGCGGTTCGATTACGCCTTCGCCGCCCGGATCAGTTCCGCGTACCAGCGCGCCGAGTCCTTCGGCGTGCGGGCCAGGGTCTGGAAGTCGACGTGGACGATGCCGAAGCGTTGGCCATAGCCGCTGCCCCATTCGAAATTGTCCAGCAGCGACCAGACGAAATAGCCGCGCACGTCGGCGCCCTGGGCCATCGCGTCGCGCATCGCGGCGTTGTAGATGGTCAGGTAGTTGATGCGGTGCGGGTCGTGGACGGCACCGTCGGGGCTGACGGTGTCGCTGCCGCCGCAGCCGTTCTCCGTCACCACGATGGGCAGGCGGTAGCGGCGCTGGATGGTCAGCAGCTCGTCCCGGAAGGCGTCGGGGAAGATCGCCCAGCCGACTCCGTGGGTCGGCGAATCGGGCGGCGCGTCGCCCCAGCCATAGCCCCAGGTCCGGGCCAGGTCGGCCTTGGCGAAGATCGGGCCGTAATGGTTCAGCCCGAACCAGTCCACCGGCCGGGCGATGCGCGCCATGTCGCCGGGCTGGACATAGGGCTCGATGGCGGCGGCGGTCTGCGGCGGGTAATGGCCCAGGATCTGCGGATCGCAGAAGACGAGGTTCCAATGCTCGTCCAGCAGGGCGGCGGCGGCGCGGTTCTCCGGCGTGTCGGTCTCGGGGATCACGACCTGCCGGTTGTGGATGGCGCCGATGGAGGCCCCCGGCACCATGTCGCGCAGCACGTCCACCCCGGCGCCATGGGCGAGGTTGACGTGGTGGATGGCGCGCAGATGCTGGGCCCGGTCGACGATTCCCGGCGCCGCCCAGGGGATGGCGTAGCCGAACAGGGTGAAGACCGAGAATTCGTTGAAGGTGATCCAGCGCTTCACCCGGTCGCCGTAGCGCCGGGCGCAGAGCGCGGCATAATCGGCGTACCAGCCGGCGCAGTCGCGGGACGACCAGCCGCCCAATTCCTGCAGGGCCTGCGGCAGGTCCCAATGGTAGAGGCACAGCCAGGGCTCGATCCCGGACTCCAGAAGCCGGTCGATCAGCCGGTCGTAGAAGTCCAGCCCGGCGTCGTTCACCGCGCCCTTGCCGCGCGGCATCACCCTGGGCCAGGAGACCGAGAAACGGTAGGCGTCGACGCCCAGCCCCTTCATCAGCGCCACATCCTCCGGCATGCGGTGGTAGTGGTCGCAGGCGACGTCGCCGGTGTCGCCGTTCACCACCCCGCCCTGGGTGCGGCAGCGGACGTCCCAGATGCTGGCGCCGCGCCCATCCTCGGCCGCAGCGCCCTCGATCTGGTAGGCGGAGGTGGAGACGCCCCACGTAAAGCCGGGAGGATAGGGGGAGGTCCGGTCGGTCATGGTCAGGCTGCGATCTGGTTGATGCTGCGGCAGCGGTTTTCGAACTCGTCGGAGATGAAATCGGGGCGTTTGTAATAGCCCTTGATCCAGCTCGCCAGCAGACAGAGTTCCTCCAGCTTCACCAGTTCGTCCAGCGTCCCTTCGGGAAAGCGGATGGCGAAGCTTTCGGAGATGTATTCCAGAACCTGCTCGACTTGGTCGATCGACAGCTGGATATCGGTCTCCAGGGTCGCATTGCGGGTCAGCAGAGCCTCGTCGACCCCATATTCGTCGCGGATCAGCTTCACGATCCAGCGGAACATGTGCATCCAGTTGGATACACCCTCGATCGACTTGCTCATCGCGACGCTCGGCTTTGGGTTGCGCGAAAGGGGTAGGCCACTGCGACTGTACGCACCGATCGTTAAAGAATAAAGCAGTCAGCATTGGGGTCTCCCGCTGGGCGCGGCAAAAAACCGCGCGGGATTTGCCACCTCCGCGGGCAGGAGGCGCCGGAGTGTGCCCAGACATTGTGCAGGGACGGACGAAGCCGGGACTGGAATCCGCCACGGGGCGGAGCGGCACGGCCCATGCAGATCGAAGCCGATCCACCGGACAGCGAGGCTTCCGCCATGGCACGTGCCGCCATCACTCCTGACGTCCACCCCGTCGACGAGGTCCTGCCGCCCTGGCGGCTGCTGGCGCTGGGACTGCAGCATGTGCTGGTGATGTATGCCGGGGCCATCGCGGTGCCGCTGATCGTCGGCGGGGCGCTGAAGCTGCCGAAGGACCAGATCGCCATGCTGATCAACGCCGACCTGTTCGCCTGCGGCGTGGTCACGCTGATCCAGGCGGTGGGTTTCTGGCGCTTCGGCATCCGCCTGCCGGTGATGATGGGCGTCACCTTCGCCGCCGTCGGGCCGATGGTGGCGATGGCGACCAACCCGTCGCTGGGGCTGCTGGGAATTTACGGCGCGGTGATCGGGTCCGGCATCTTCGCCATCCTGGCGGCGCCGCTGGTCGGCCGGTTGCTGCCGCTGTTCCCGCCGGTGGTGACCGGCAGCGTCATCGCCATCATCGGCATCTCGCTGATGCGGGTGGGGGTGGGCTGGGCCGGCGGCGGGGTCGGCAACCCGCGCTTCGGCGATCCGGCCTTTCTGGGTATCGCCGCCTTCGTGCTGCTGGTGATCCTGGCGCTGATGAAGCATGGCCGCGGGTTCGTGCGGAACGTTGCGGTGCTGCTGGGGCTGGTGGCCGGCATGGCGCTGGCGATGGCGCTGGGCATGGTCGACTTCAAAGGACTGGCGGAGGCGCCCTGGGTGGCGGCGGTCCAGCCCTTCCAGTTCGGCATGCCGGTGTTCGATCCGGTCGCCATCCTGACCATGTCGCTGGTGATGATCGTGGTGATGATCGAATCGACCGGCATGTTCCTGGCCGTCGGCGACATGGTCGGCCGCCCGGTGAGCCGGGAGGATCTGGTCCGCGGCCTGCGCACCGACGGGCTGGGCACGCTGATCGGCGGCGTCTTCAACACCTTTCCCTACACCTCCTTCTCGCAGAATGTCGGGCTGGTCGGGGTGACGGGCGTGCGCAGCCGCTGGGTCTGCGCGGCGGGCGGGCTGATCCTGCTTTTGCTGGGGCTGCTGCCGAAGCTGGCCCATGTGGTGGCGTCGGTGCCGGCCTTCGTGCTGGGCGGGGCCGGGCTGGTGATGTTCGGCATGGTGGCGGCGACCGGCGTGAAGATCCTGGCGCAGGTCGATTTCGCCAGCCGGCGCGAGAACCTGATCGTCGTGGCGGTCAGCGTCGGCGTCGGGCTGATCCCGCTGGTGTCGGACAAGTTCTTCTCGCAGATGCCGGCCGTCCTGTCGCCGCTGCTGCACAGCGGCATCCTGCTCGGCACCCTGACCGCGGTGGCGCTGAACTGGTACTTCAACGGTCTGGCCGGCGCCGACCGCGCCCGTCACGATGTGGCGGCTGCGGCGCAGGGGGTGGAGGCTTAATCCTTCCGCCGCAGTAGGTCCTTGCTGGCGAGCAGCGACCCGCCGGCGATCAGGGCGCAGGACACCCAGATGATGCCGGAGTTGGGGGCGAGGCCGAACAGGACGAGCAGCAGGGTCGACAGCAGCGGCGCCAGATAGGACAGTGCCCCCAGTGCCCGGATGTCGCCGTGGCGCACGCCATAATCCCAGACGAAGAAGGCCGCCCCCACCGGTCCCAGCCCCAGCAGCAGCATCGCTCCCCAGCCGGCGGCGGTCTCCGGCCACACCGTGCGTTCCAGCGCCAGATGGCAGAGCAGCGACAGGATCGCGGTGACGAGGCAGAAGGCGCTGACCGCGTCGGTCGGCGCCTCGCCGATCTGGCCGAGCCGGCGGCGCAGCACCGAATAGCCGGCCCAGGTGACAGCGCTGGCCAGCGCAGCGGCATAGCCCGGCAGATGCGCCGGGTCGATCGAGAATCCGCCCATGGAGTTGCCGCTGCCGCCCCGCGCGATCAGCAGAACCGTGCCCGCCAATCCGGCGAGCGCGCCGCCGACATGCCAGGAGCGCAGCCGTTCCCCCGGCAGCAGGGCGGAGAACAGCACGATCAGCAGCGGCCACAGGTAGTTGATCAGGTTGGCCTCCACCGGCGGCGCCGCCTGCAAGGCCATGAAATAGAGGAAGTGGAAGCCGAACAGCCCGCCGACTCCCAGCGCCCAGGCCGCCGGCGGCTGGCGGAAATAGCGCAAGGGGTTGTCGCCGCGCGACGCGGTCCAGCCGCTGCCGACCAGAAAGGCCAGCAGGAAGGAGGTCGCCACCAGTTGGAACGGCGGCACCATGGAGGCCAGCGTCGCCAGCGGGGCCAGCGTCGCCCACAGCAGGATGGCGGTGAAGCCGACCAGCGTGGCGCGGTTGACGGATCGGCGATCAGGCAAGGTGGCTGAGACGGTCATGATGGGTGTCGGTCGGTTGGCGCGAGGGAGGCGACCATAACCGCCCCGGGGCGGGCTGTCTTGACCGGACCTCCGCCGCGCATTGACCGAAACTCCGGCCTCACGCGGCGGCCTTATGCCGTCAGGGGCAGCGCCTCGTTGCGGGCGAAGGCGGTCATCACCATCGCTTCCGCCGCCTCGGCCGCCAGCGGGCGCGAGATCAGGAAGCCTTGCAGGCAGTCGCAACCGGCTTCCGCCAGCCAATGCCGCTGTTCGGCGGTCTCCACACCCTCCGCCACGGTGGACAACAACAGCCGTTGGGCCAGCGCGATGACGGTGGAGGCGATGTCGGGGGCGTGCGGCAGGTCGTTGACGAAGCTGCGGTCGATCTTCAGCACATCGACCGGCAGCTGGCGCAGATAGGCCAGCGAGGAATAGCCGGTGCCGAAATCGTCGATGGCGATGCGCACCCCCAACGCCCGTAATCGGTTCAGCGTCGGCAGATGGTGGCGCACGTCCTTCATGATGACGGTCTCGGTGATCTCCAGCTCCAGCAGGTGGGGCGGGGTGCCGTGGCGCTGCAGCACCTGCTCGACCAGCCGGGCGAAGCCGGGGTCGGCGAGCTGGCGGGCGGAGACGTTGACCGCCACCGGCACCGGACCATGGTCGAGCGCCCAGCGGGTCGCGGTGCGGCAGGCCTCCTCCAGCACCCAGCGGCCGATCTCGATGATGAGGCCGGTGTCCTCGGCCACCGGGATGAAGTCGGCGGGGGAGATCGCCGCCCCCTCGTGCCGCCAGCGGATCAGCGCCTCGAAGCCGGTCAGCCGGCCGCTCGCCGCCTCGATCTTCGGCTGATAGACCAACTCGAAGGCCCGCGCCGCCACCGCCTCGCGCAGGCCGGATTCCAGCCGCAGCCGGGTCTCGGCGCGGTCGGTCATGTCGCGGGTGTAGAAGACGAAGCGGTCGCCGCCCGCCGTCTTGGCCGCCTGCATCGCCGAATCGGCCATCCGCATCAGGCCGATGCTGTCGGGCGCCTCGCCGCTGCCCTGCAGGGGATGGACGGCGACGCCGATGCTGGCGGTGAGGTGGACGCGATGCTCCCCCACCTCGCGCAGGGAGGACAGGCCGTCGAGCAGCCGTTGCGCCACCATGGCGGCCTCGTCGCGGTCGGCGACGCGCTCCAGCACCACCAGGAACTCGTCGCCGCCCAGCCGGCCGACGGTGTCGCAGCGGCGCACGCTGGCGCCCAGCCGCTCCGCCACCCGGCAGAGCAGCAGGTCGCCGACGCCATGCCCGAGGCTGTCGTTGACCCGCTTGAAGCGGTCGAGGTCGACATACAGCACCGCCAGCCGGCCCGCGTCCGGTTCGCGCGCGCGGTTCGCCAGTTCGATGGCGTGGTCCAGCCGGTCGAGCAGCAGCGCCCGGTTCGCCAGCCCGGTCAGCGGACAGCGCGTCGCCAGCCGCCGCAGCTCGTCATGCTCGCGTTCCAGCAGGGTCAGGGTGTGGTTGAAGCGGGCGATGACGAAGCCAAGCTCGTCGTCGGCATGGCCGCGCGGCACGGCCAGCGGCTGGCCATAGGGCTTTTCCGGGTCGATCCGCGCCACCGCCCGGCCGATCTGCAGCAGCGGCCGGGTCAGCAGCCGGTGGAACACCGCCGCCATCGCCAGCCCGATCAGCAGGTTGCGCAGGGTCCCCGCCACCAGCGCCGCCGAGACATAGGCGAGAAATCCCGACGCCGCCCGCCCGGTGTCGATGCCGACGATCAGCGTGCCGATGCGGGGGCTGTCCGCGACCTTCGGCGCGCTCGCCGGGGTCGTCAGGTCATGGGTCACCACCGGCCGGTCGATGAAGAGCAGCGCCGTCGCCGCGCGCTCCAGAAGGCTCGCCGGTCTGGGCGGGCGTTCGCGACGGGCGAGAAGGGTGCCGTCGCCCAGCCGGATCTCCGCCCAGGCGGCATTGGCGCGGACGATGCCCTGCAGCACCTGGCCGGCCAGCTCCGCGTCGATCAGCCAGGCGGCGCTGGCGGCCGGCCCCTCGACCAGGGCGACGGCGTCCGCCACCTGGGCCAGGGCCACGGTCCGCTCACGGCTGGCGGTCCAGGCGAATTCGGCCGCGGTGATGGTCAGGCCGATGACGAAGGCGGCGAGAACCGCGTGAATCGCCTGCTTCAGCGTCAGGCTGCGCAGGACTGGGATCGCCATCGCACCGTTCCTCGGCCGCATGTTTCGCACCGCCGCATCTACAAGGGCTAAGCCTTTCGGCAGAGGCGGCGAACCGAAGCATTAGTGGTGCGGGCGATGACCGGGGCGCGGCGGTTCCATGAAATTTTTGTAACCGGGGACGCGCTCTATTGCTGAGAATGCATATTGCTGCATGGGCCCATTCCTGCGGCGCATGGCTACCATTCAGCATTGGTAATACCAGTTCGTGTGCGCCGCAGCATATCTTGGCCTTGCCCATTCTCGGGGCGTTTCCTCCCTAAACTTCAGGGCCGCGCGATTGCGCGGCCCTTTTTCTTTGAGCGGGAGGACCGGGGTGAATCAAAGTCTGCAGACTTTGGACCCTATCAAAGACAATTCTCGGCCGTCATTCCCGCGAAGGCGGGAATCCCGCTTTTTCAGTGGCTTAGGCGCAGAGCTTCCTGGTTCCCCGCCTTCACGGGGATGACGACCGATAATCGCGCGAAGAATCCTGCAGACTCTCAGACCCGGCGGGCGAGCGCCAGCAGGCCGCCGGCGCCGATCATCAGGCCGCCGGTTAGACGGTTCAGCGACTTGGCCGCCGACACGGTGGTCAGCTTCGCCGCCAGCCGGTCGCCGCCGGTGGCATAGGCCATGATCCAGCCGAACTCGATCACCACCATGGTGGCGACCAGCGCCATCAGCTGCGGCGCCAGCGGCGCGGCGGCGTCGATGAACTGCGGGAACAGGGCGCCCATGAACACCAGCGCCTTCGGATTGCTGAAGGCGACCAGCGCGCCGCGCAGGAACAGGCGGACGGGCGTGCCCTCCCCCGATGCGGCGGCCGTGGCGTCACGCTCGCCGGGCTGTTCCACCGGCGCCAGCCATGCGGCGATGCCGAGCCAAGTCAGATAGGCGACGCCGGCCCAGCGCACGATCTCGAAGGCCAGGACGGAGGTGGAGAGCAGGGCGCCCAGCCCGAAGGCCGACAGCGCCGCCATCACCGCCAGCGCCGCGCACATGCCGGCGCCGCCCCATGCTGCACGGCGGGCGCCGAAGCGCAGGCCGAGGCTCATCGCCAGCAGCATGTTCGGCCCCGGCGTCGCCGAGATCACGAAGGCGGTGGCGAAGAAGAAGGCGAGGGTCTGCCACATCATGATTTGGGAGCCTCAAGAACGGGGATACCGGGGGTGGGCAACAATCGGCCACACCACAGCAGCACGCGTCCGGCTCCGCCGCAAGCGGCTCCGGCGAAACACAGCCATGCTCGGCGGCAAGGATGGCCGGCCGTTCCGGCTCAGGGCGTCGCCGCCCGCACCTGCCAAGCACGGAAGGCGAGGTTCGCCGAATCCTGGTCCGGCCGCTTGTAGGAGGCGAAGCGGCGGTCGCGAATGCGGCCCTGCGCCTCGCGCCACACCCCGTTCCAGTCGATGACGCCGTCCGCCAGCAGCCGGTTTTCGATGATGCCCAGCAGGGCTTCGTTGACAGTCGACACGCCGATGTTCTGCGTCGCCAGCACCAGTGCGTCGGGCGCGCGTTCCAGCGTGGCGCGCAACCGTGTATGCCCGCCGCAGGACCCCCAGAAGACCAGCGCCGTGGCCGGCGCGATCTCCGTCATGGTGGAGTCCTCGTGATAGCTGTGGCCGCGATGGATGACGATGGACGGGGTCAGCCCTTCGCGCGCCATCCAGTCCCAGGCGGCGGCGCGGCCGGCGTCGCTGGCGCCGGGCTCGTCGGCGACGATGATGATCCGGCGCCCGTGGCGGTCCGGGCTGACGGCGACGGTGAAGCCGGACTGGCTGTGGAGCGCCCAGCCCTGGGCACGGTGCTGCCGCAGGAAGCCGCGGAAGGAGGCCCGCCCGTCCGGGTCGTCGTAGAAGGTCATCCGCTGGACGTTGATGCCGTTGCGGAACAGGCGCTGCCCGGTCAGGACGGGCAGGGCGGCCGGCGGATGGCGCTGGAGGAACCGTTCGGCCTCGAAAGCCGGGGTGGCCGGGCGGCCCGACAGGCGCGTCGCATGCAGGCTGCCGGCAAGTCCGGCCATGGTCCGGGCCGGCGTTTCGCCGGTCCCGCGGTACCAGACCGCCAGCTCGTCCTCCAGGGCGGCGCGGACGGCGCGGTTGTCCAGGTCCATGGCGTCGGCCAGCGCACCGATCACCATGGCGGCGTCGGCTCCGGGCACCGGCGCGTCCCGGGCCGGCAGCAGAGCCCGCAGGCTCTCGCGCATCAGGTCCCGCGCGGTGGCGGGATTGGCGCCGAACAGGCTGGCCGCCCGGCCGCCGCCGACCGTCGCCACGAAGAAGTCGGCCCACAGCGGCCGTGTCCGTTCGCCGCGCGCGAGGTCGAGAAGGCTCCGCCGCTCTTGCTTGAGCTGGATTTGCAGGATGTTAACCAGCCCGTCGAGCGAGGAGGTGTAGAGCTGCGGCCCGATCCGCGCGATCAGCCCGAACAGATCCTCCGCCGACAGCGCCATGGCGATGTGGAAGCGGTCGGCCGGCGGATCGTCCACCATGTCGTCGAGCAGCGCGCCGATCTTCGGCGCCATCGCGGCCGGATCGCGCGCGAGCGAGGCGGCCAGCGCCTTCGCCGCCTGGATCTCCAGCGCCCGCAGCTCGGGCTTGCCCAGGCGTTTGCGCAGTTCGTGCCGCGTTTCGTAGAAGGGCAGCCCGGTGTCGAGCGCCCGCGACAGCAGCCCGGGGTCCAGCGCGAGGGCGACGATCTCCGCGCCGCCGGGACGGCCGATTAATTGGTCCGCGGCTCCGACCGCGTCGAAGGGCGCCAGCGTCGCCGCCCCGCGCAGCGCGGCCAGCGCCGCCTCGCCGGGGAACAGGCTGGAACAGCGGAAGGCGTCCGCCGGCGACCGGCGGGCCAGTTCGGCGAATGCCTCGTCCCCGCCGGACAGGGCATCGAGGACGGCCTGGCCCGCCGGTTCGTGATCGGCGCAGGTGCCGGGAACGTCGGCGGGGCGCCCAGCCGGAGTCTGTCCAACCGGTTTCTGCCCAGCCGGAGTCTGCCCGGCCGGGGCTTGCGGCTTGGGCGGAGCGGGTACGGTCAGCCCGGCGGACTGCAGCGGAGGGGGCAGGGTCTGGGCCGCCGCCATGACGGTCCAGCCGGCCGCCAGCGCCGCGCCGGCCAACCATGACAGCCGGCCAGCCCATCGGGACGGAACCGGTGCGGCGGTATGGCAGGGGAGCGAGCGGGCGGAAGGCACGTCTATGGCTGCTCGGAACATGGATGGGGACGGGGAGGGACGGGAAGGCGTCGCCTTGCGGACTACCCCTTAAGGCGTAAGCTATGCAGGCAATCGGCGGTTTGTCACCTCCCTATCGGGGCGAAGCTCCGAACCGCCGCGGGTTGCCGCCGGCCCGCAAGTCCGGTGGGCGGCGTGGAGTACCCCGCCCTGCCCAATCGCGACTGCCGGAATAGCCCGGCGGGGCATGGACAGGAAACGTTCGCACACCAATCCTCAATCCTTCGTCCGGCGCGACTCTTTGTCCGGCGCGACAGGCCGGACACCGGTGGCGAGAAGGAGGGTGCGTATGCGTGCATACCGTCTCTTGGCCCATAGCCGTGCCTGCCTCCTCGCCTCCCTGCTTGTCGTCGCTCCTTTATGCTTGTGCTTATCCGCGGTTCCCGCCGCGGCGCAGACGCCGGTGGACCTGGAACTGGTCCTGGCGGTGGACGTGTCCGGCAGCGTCGACCCGGACGAGGCGAAGCTGCAGCGCAACGGCTATGTCCAGGCCCTGCTGAACCCGAAGGTGCAGGCGGCGATCCGCGGCGGCCCCTTCGGCCGGATCGGCGCCACCTATGTGGAATGGTCGGGCGAAAGCTATCAGCACATCGTCGTCGCCTGGACCGAGCTGAGCGATCCGGCCAGCGTCGAGCGCTTCGCGGCGATGGTGGCGGAGGCGCCGATGACGACGGAGCAATGGACCTCGATCAGCGCCGCCATCGACTTCGTCGTTCCGCTGTTCGACAACAACGGGTTCGAGGGCATGCGGCGGGTCATCGACATTTCCGGGGACGGCGAGAACAACCGCGGCCGCCCGGTGGAGGAGGCGCGCGACGCCGCGGTCGCCCGCGGCATCACCATCAATGGGCTGCCGATCCTGAACGACCGGCCCAACCCCTGGGGCGGCGCGGCGCCGAACGACCTGGAGGGCTATTACCGCGACCATGTCATCGGCGGCCCCGGCGCCTTCCTGGTGCCGGCCCGCGACTTCGACGCCTTCGCCGACGCCATTCTCAGCAAACTGCTGCTGGAGGTGTCGGGCGTCCAGCCGGACGGGCTGGACTTCGCGGCTCGCTGAGCGGGGGTGGGAGTCAGTTCACCGCCCGGTCGATGGCGCGGCCGGCCTTTTCCGCCGGACCCGGTGGGTCGATGGCGTCCTTGACGCTCTGGCCGGCGTTGTCGATGGACTCGCCGGCCCGCTCGGCCGGACCGTCCTTGTGGCAGGCGGCCACGGCGACCAGCGGCAGGACCAGGACGGCGGTGCGCAACAGCGTCAGCATGACGGTCTCCTTACTTGTGGCGCGCGGCGTCCGGTGACGGGCGGCGCGCTGCGGTGCGATAGGGAACGGCACGGCCGGGCTCTGGGTTCGGCCGCCTAGCCGATTGCGCGGCTTACGGTCACGCTTGGGCTGGGGCGCCTCCATTTCAGTTACTCCTCCCGCCCATATCCCCCTCTCCCCCCCGGGGAGAGGGTCGGGGTGAGGGGGATGCATTGCGTCGATTAACTGGGAGCGGAGAGTGCGCGATTCTTGAAGATCCTCGCCACGCGACCCCCTCACCCTAACCCTCTCCCCGGGGGGGAGAGGGGATCCTGGGCAGGGTAAGCGGCTGACCCGCATTTTGTGTTCTACGGTCAACTGCCCGCCGCGTCCGCCGTGCCACTCTGCCTTCCGTGATGAGACGGGCGGGAGGCCGGCATGGCTGGGTACCATTGCGATCTGGGGCGGCAGCGCCACCGTTTCGACGATCTGAAGGCGGTGATGGCCTGCGCCTCGCCGCGGCGGTCGGGGGACGAGCTGGCGGGCATCGCCGCCGACAGCGACGAACGGCGGGTGGCGGCGCGCATGGTGCTGGCCGACCTGCCGCTGAAAACCTTCCTGACCGAGGCGCTGGTCCCGTATGAGACCGACGAGGTGACGCGCCTCATCATCGACCACCATGACGCCGAGGCCTTCCGGCCGGTGGCGCACATGACGGTCGGGCAGTTCCGCGACTGGCTGCTGTCCTATGACGCCGACACCACGGCGCTGACGGCGCTCGCCCCCGGCCTGACGCCGGAGATGGTGGCGGCGGTGTCCAAGCTGATGCGGAACCATGATCTGGTCTGCGTCGCCGCCAAATGCTCGGTCGTCACCCGTTTCCGCACCACGGTCGGGCTGCCGGGGCGGCTGTCGAGCCGGCTGCAGCCCAACCACCCGACCGACGACCCGACCGGCATCGCCGCCTCCACGCTGGACGGGCTGCTCTACGGCATCGGCGACGCGGTGATCGGCATCAACCCGGCGACCGACAATGTGCCGGCCTGCATCGCGCTCTTGGAGATGCTGGACGCCGTGCGCACCCGCTTCGATATTCCGGTGCAGTCCTGCGTGCTGGCCCATGTCACCACGACGATGCAGGCGATGGAGCGCGGGGCGCCGGTCGATCTGGTGTTCCAGTCGATCGCCGGCACCGAGAAGGCCAACCGCGGCTTCGGCGTCAGCCTGTCCTTGCTGGCCGAGGCGCAGGAGGCGGCCAAGGCGCTGAAGCGCGGCACCATCGGCGACAACGTGATGTATTTCGAGACGGGGCAGGGATCGGCGCTGTCGGCCGACGCCCATTTCGGCGTCGACCAGCAGACGGTGGAAACCCGCGCCTATGCCGTCGCCCGCGCCTTCGACCCGCTGCTGGTCAACACGGTGGTCGGCTTCATCGGCCCCGAATATCTCTACGACGCCAAGCAGATCACGCGGGCCGGGCTGGAAGACCATTTCTGCGCCAAGCTGCTGGGCGTGCCGATGGGCTGCGACGTCTGCTACACCAACCATGCCGAGGCCGACCAGGACGACATGGACGTCCTGATGACGATGCTGGCGACCGCGGGCGTCAATTTCCTGATCGCGGTGCCCGGCGCCGACGACGTCATGCTGAATTACCAGAGCCTGTCGTACCACGACGTGCTCGGGCTGCGGCATCTGCTGAAACGCCCGCCGGCGCCGGAGTTCGAAGCGTGGCTGGACAAGGCCGGCTGGCTCGACGAGCAGCGCCGCCTGCCGCCCTGGCCCGACCAGAGCCTGGTCGTCTCCGCCCTGCTGGGGAGTGCGGCCTGATGAGCGACAATCCCAAGGATCCATGGGCGCGCTTCCGCAGCGCCACCCGCGCCCGCATCGCGCTCGGCCGCAGCGGCGACGCCCTGCCGACCAAGGCTCTGCTGGAGTTCCAGCTCGCCCATGCCCGCGCCCGCGACGCGGTCCATAGTGCCGTCGATTTCGACCGGCTGGCCGCCGACCTGTCGCCGCTGGAGACCATCCGCGTCCACAGCGCGGCCTCCGACCGGCCGACCTATCTGCGCCGGCCCGATCTCGGCCGCCGGCTCGATCCGGCCAGTGCCGCCGCGCTGCCGGCGGGGGAGTGGGACCTGCTGTTCGTGATCGCCGACGGGCTGTCGGCCGCTGCGGTGCAGGTCAATGCCGCGCCGCTGGTCCATGCCTGCGTCGCGCGGCTGGGGTCTCTGCGCATCGGGCCGGTGGTGCTGGCCGAACAGGCGCGGGTGGCGCTGGGCGACGAGGTGGCGGCGGCCATGGGCGCCCGGCTGGTGGCGCTGCTGGTGGGCGAGCGGCCCGGCCTGTCGGCCGCGGAGTCGCTGGGGGTCTATCTGACCTGGGACCCGAAGCCGGGCCGCGCCGATTCCGAACGCAACTGCATTTCCAACATCCATGCCGACGGCCTGTCGATCCAGACGGCCGCCGACAAGCTGTGCTGGCTCGCAACCGAGGCGGCGCGGCTGAAGCTGACGGGGGTCGCCCTGAAGGAGGACGCCCCGTCCCTTGCCGGTCCGGACAACGAGAAAAAACAACTCACCGACCGGTCCTGAGAGAGCGCCGCCATCGGCACCAATGCCGTGACTTTCAAAGCCTTTGAACAGGGGCAGGAGGCAACATGTCTGGGAACACGAAGCCTGAATTGAGCAAGAGCCTGAGCGGGCTCCATCTGTGGGGGATCGCCGTGGGGCTGGTCATCTCCGGCGAGTATTTCGGCTGGAGCTACGGCTGGGCGGCGGCGGGAACGCTTGGCTTCCTCGTCACCACGATCCTGATCGCGGCGATGTACACCACATTCATCTTCAGCTTCACCGAGCTGACCACCGCCATTCCCCATGCCGGCGGTCCCTTCGCCTACAGCTACCGCGCCTTCGGGCCGACCGGCGGCTTCGTCGCCGGCTTCGCCACGCTGATCGAGTTCGTCTTCGCGCCGCCGGCCATCGCGCTGGCCATCGGCGCCTATCTGAACGTGCAATTTCCGGGGCTGGACCCGAAGACGGCGGCGGTCGGCGCCTACATCGTCTTCATGGGGCTGAACATCGCCGGCGTGTCCATCGCCGCCACCTTCGAGCTGTTCGTCACCATCCTGGCGATCATCGAGCTGGTGGTGTTCATGGGCGTCGTCTATCCCGGTTTCTCCTGGGCCAACTTCACCGCCAACGGCTGGGCCGGGTCGCCGAGCTTCAGCATGGACGCCTTCGGCGGCATCTTCGCCGCGATCCCCTTCGCCATCTGGTTCTTCCTGGCGATCGAGGGGGCGGCGATGGCGGCGGAGGAGACCAGGGATCCCAAGCGCACGGTGCCGCGCGCCTATATCTGCGGTATCCTGACGCTGGTGGTGCTGGCCTTCGGCACCATGATCTTCGCCGGCGGCGTCGGCGACTGGAACGCGCTGTCCAACATCAACGACCCGCTGCCGCAGGCGATGAAGGCGGTGGTCGGTGAATCGAGCGGCTGGCTGCACATGCTGGTGTGGATCGGCCTGTTCGGGCTGATCGCCTCCTTCCACGGCATCATCATGGGCTATTCGCGCCAGATCTTCGCGCTGTCCCGCGCCGGCTTCCTGCCGCCGGTGCTGGCCCGCCTGCACCCGACCCGCAAGACCCCGCATTGGGCCATCCTGGCCGGCGGCGTGATCGGCATCGCCGCCATCTATTCCGACGAGCTGATCAAGATCGGCGGCCAGCCGCTGACCGCCAACATCGTGACCATGTCGGTGTTCGGCGCCATCGTCATGTACATCATGAGCATGGCGGCGCTGTTCCGCCTGCGCACCACCGAACCGGCGCTGGAGCGGCCGTACCGCGCGCCCTTCTACCCGGTGTTCCCCGCGATCTCGCTGGTGCTGGCGGTGCTGGCCCTGGTGACGATGGTCTATTACAACGCGCTGGTCTTCGGGCTGTTCGTTGCGCTGTTCGCGCTGGGCTACCTGTTCCACGTCGCCACCGCCGGCATGCGGGTGAAGGCCGGCGGAGCGTCGGGGCTGGGGCATATGGATGCCTTCACCGAGGCGCGGTCGATGGTGGATTGAGCTTTCGGCACCGGAAGTTAGACCCCCACCCTGACCCTCCCCCGCTGGGCGGGGGAGGGGATTGGTGCTGATGCGGGAGAGTGGCGGCAGTCCCTCCCCCGCCCAGCTCTCGCACAAAGCTTTGCTTTGTGCTGACGCGGCAGGCGGACCGTAGGTCCGCTGAGAGCGGGGGAGGTTAGGTGGGGGTCTAGCTCCGCAAGAAACCGCAGCCCCTCACTCCCCGTCGTGGCTTTGGATGAAGCTGCGGATTTCCGGCAGGATCGCTTCGCGCCAGCGGCGGCCGTTGAAGATGCCGTAGTGGCCGACGCCCTTCTGGAAATGCGTCTTGCGCA
Source organism: Azospirillum sp. CT11-132 (assembly GCF_047302835.1). Taxonomy (NCBI): domain Bacteria; kingdom Pseudomonadati; phylum Pseudomonadota; class Alphaproteobacteria; order Rhodospirillales; family Azospirillaceae; genus Azospirillum; species Azospirillum sp. CT11-132. Next base: position 557,506 of record NZ_JBGLZA010000009.1, on the reverse strand, counting down.
TCCCGTCCGGCAGCGACGAGCACAGGCGCTGGGCCGCGATGGTCTGGCCGGGGGCGGAGATGTCGTCCAGCTCGCCTTCCACCGTCATCACCGCGGTCTTGCGAACTGCCGCCGGCTCCACCTTGCGGCCGCGCGACATCATGGTGCCGTTGGGCAGGGCGTGCTTCTGGAACACCGTCTCGATGGTCTGCAGGTAGAATTCCGCCGACAGGTCCATCACCGACAGATATTCGTCGTAGAAGCGGCGGTGCTGCTCGGCCGAATCGCCGTCGCCGCGGACGAGGTGGCGGAACAGGCCGACATGCTCGTTGATGTGGCGGTCGAGGTTCATCGACATGAAGCCCGACAGCTGGATGAAGCCGGGATAGACGCGGCGGAAGGCGCCCGGATAATAGACCGGGACCGTGGTGATGACGCTGCGCTCGAACCACTTCAGCGGGCGTTCCATCGCCAGCTTGACCGGCACTGTCGGGTTGGCCATCGGGTCGATCGGGCCACCCATCAGGGTCATGCTGCGCGCCTGCACCGGCTCGTCCGCCGCCGCCATCAGCGACACCGCCGCCATCACCGGCACCGCCGGCTGGCACACCGCGATGACGTGGGTGTTCGGCCCCAGGAAGCGGATCAGCTCCGCCACCGTGTCGATGTAGTCGTCCAGGTCGAAGCGCCCGGCCGCCATCGGCACCAGCCGCACGTCGATCCAGTCCGTGATGTAGACGTCATGGTCGCGGATCAGCGCTTCCACGGTGCCGCGCAGCAGCGTGGCGTGATGCCCCGACATCGGGGCGACCAGCAGCACCTTGGGCTGGCGCGGCGTGCCTTCCGGCTTGGCGAAGTTCAGCAGCTTGCAGAAGGGGGACTGCCAGACGAAACGCTCGGTAACCGGCACCGTCTGCCCATCGACCACCGTCTCCGCCAAACCGAATGCCGGCTTGCCGAAGCGGCGGGTCGTCCGCTCCACCAGCTCGGCCCCGGCGGCGACCGCCCGGCCAAGCTTGGTGTAGGACAACGGCATCAGCGGGTTCTGGAAGGTGTGCTGGGCGGCTTCGGCCCAGAAACGCATCGGCCGCATGGCGGCGTGTTGCATGTCGTACAGATGGTACAGCAAATCAGATCCTCACGTCACGGCTGCCCCCGGTCGGCCAGGGTCGGTTATACCTTCGATCAGCGCATTGATCGTATTACCAACCATATCCTTCGTCAGGGGTGGCGTATAGGTCAAGAGCTTCTTCGCATTTGCAAAGCTCTGTTGTTAAAAGAACATTGCACTGCACAAAAAATTATCAACCGCAACGATTCCGCTATGACCTCGGAGCGCGATTCCGTTGGTCATACTGACGTTTAGGAACAGCCGTTGACGTTCAGGGGACGGCGAGCACCGCGCGGACCGGCAGATGGTCCGATGCCCGACGGGTGAGGATGGTGCGAACCACCTCGAAAGCGGGGATTTGCAAGCCTCCCGTCACATAGATGCGGTCGAGCCGCAGGGTCGGCATGCGGGCGTGGAAGCTGCGCGGATTGGCGACGTCGGCGAAGGAGGAGGCGAGCTGGCGCAGCCGGGGGGAGCTGGGCGTCCATTCGTTCAGATCACCCATGAACAGGGTGGGCAGCTCTGGCTGGCTTTCCACCCGCGACACTATGTCACCAACCTGTTTGGCCCGCTCCCAGGGGTCGAGGCCGAGATGGGCGACGATCACCCGCACCGGGCGGCCCTGCACCTCCACCACTGCGTCGATGGCGCCGCGCGGCTCGCGCTTGCCGACGGACAGGTCCATCGTCTCCATCGACCGCACCGGCAGGCGGGTCAGCAGGCAGTTGCCGTAATGGGCGCGCTCGCTGTGCTTGGTCGGGCCGGCATAGGCCGTCAGCCCGGTGTGCCGCTCCAGGAAGGCGAACTGGTCCATCCCCGATTCGCCGCGATGGTGCCAGCCGACCTCCTGCAGGCCGATCAGGTCGACGTCGAGGTCGCGGATCACCTGGGCGATGCGGTCGGGGGCGAATCGGGCGTCGAGCCCGACGCAGCTGTGGATGTTCCAGGTGGCGACGCTGAGCGCGGCCATGCCGTCCGGGATGGGGTTGCTGCGGCGGTCGGCACGGCGGGGACGGCGGGCGCGGGCGGCGCGCAACGCGGCGGCGATGCGCTGGACACGGTCACGGCTGAAACGGATCACGGTTCCAAATTCCTTTCGTCTGCCCTGTCGTCTTGCCCCACATCCGCAGGTTTCCGGCCGGAACGGCCGAGAAGGCGGCTGGTCACCCAACCCAACCCGATCGCCACCGCCGCCATCCCCGCCAGCAGCGCGATGTCGCCGGCCCCGGGGTTGGTGATGGTGCGCTCAAGCTGGTGCCCGAGCAGATTGAAGGCAAGGATGCCGGGCGCAAGACCGACCATGGTGCCGATCACATAGTCGCCGAAGCGCAGCTTCGACGCGCCGGCGGCGAGGTTCACCACCGTATAGGGTGCCACCGGCACTGCGCGCACGCCGGCCACCGCGGCGATGCCGCTGTCTGCTAGCTTCTCGTTGATGCGGGCGATCAGCGGGCCGCCATGGCGGTCCAGCAGGTCGCGTCCCGCCATCCGCCCGGTCCAGAACATTGCCACCGCCGAGGCAACCGCCCCGGCCATCGCGGTGGGAAAGCCCCACCACGGTCCCATGACGATGGCGGTGGCGGCGATCATCACCGTCAGCGGGAACATGACGTAGCCGCCGGCGACATAGGCCAGCATCAGCCACAGCGGCGCCAGCGGGCTCTCGCCCAGGCTGTGGAAGACGGTCAGCACGGAGCCCAGCGTCGCCCATTCGCTGAGCGCGGTGTAGCGCCACATGCCCCACAGCCCCAGCAGGGCCAGGACGCCGGCCAGCATCAGCCAGTGGCGGGTGCGCGGGATGCGCGACGGCAGCACCCGGCGGACGATATCCACCGCGCCGACCGGATGTTCGGGATCGAAGACGCGGGCGTCGGCGACGGCGGCGGCCAGCCCGTCGGGTTCGGGGTCGTGCAGCGGTTCCAGCGTCCGCCCGATCGGCTTGCGCAGCGACTCGATGGCGGCGGTGAGCGACCCCAGCCGCCGGTGCGCCGCCGCGACCGCCGCCGCCGTGGATCCCAGATGCTCGGCGATCAGGTCGTCGCGGGTGTGGCGGATGGCGCGGCGGGTCTCCGCATGCTCCGGCCCCGGCCCGGCTTCCAGCGCAAGGTCGCACTCGGTGTCGAGACCCATCGAGCGGTTGTTGAGGTTGGCCGAGCCGATGCGCAGCAGACGGTCGTCCACCACCATCACCTTGGCATGGACGGTGATGCAGGCGCCGCCGTCGGTCAGCGCGGCGAACAGGCGGAAGCGGCCGTGGCGGTCGGCCTCGCGAAGCTCGCGGGTCAGCCGGGCACGGGCGCCGAGCATGACGGTGTTCTCAAGCCAGCTGGTGGTGCGCACCGGGTTGACGACGATCACCTCCGGCCCGTCCGGCTCGGCCAGCCGCGCTTTCAGCGCCTCGGCCACCGCGGTGGAGGCGAAATACTGGCTTTCCAGATAGATGACGTCGCGCGCCTGGGCGATGGCCTCCAGATGGAGCGCTTCCACCTCGCGCACCGCCTCGCGCCCGTTGTAGGCGGGATCGGTGCGGGCGATGCCGACGCGCACGCCGCGCAGCATCGGCTCGAAGCCGGGCGGCCAGGGGTCGGCGGCCAGCGGGTGGCGGCGGGCCGGCCGGCCGGGGGAGTGGGCGGGGGGCGTCAGCGTCTCGCCGGTGGCGCGCGCCCAGCGGTCGCGGAACATCTCCCCCAGCGCGCGGGCGGCGTCGCCGTCCACCGCCATCATTACGTCGTGGAACGGCTCATAGGGCTTGCCGTCGGGCTGGCGCCGCCGCGGGTCATGGGCATGGTGGGCGCGGGTGTCCCAGCGGTTGGCGGTGACGTCCAGCCCGCCGCAGAAGGCGACCTGATCGTCGATCACCAGCATCTTCTGATGATGGCAGGCGCCGGTCGGATGGTCGCTGTCCAGCCGGTATTGCAGGCGCCGGTGGGTCAGCCAGTTGCGCAGCATGAAGGGATGCGACCAGCGGGCGAGGTCGAAAAGCTCGGCATAGTCCCATTTCAGCACATGGATGTGCAGGTCGGGCCGCGTCGTCGCCAGCCAGTTCAGCAGCGTGCCCAGCCGGTCGGGCCGGCGCGGGCGGCGGGTCTGTGGCATCAGCCGGATGCGGGCGTCGAAATCCCAGGCGGTCATGTAGATGCTGCGCCGGGCGCGCCGCATGGCCGCCTTGGCCAGCGCGAAATAATCCTCGGCATCGACGATGACGCCCAGCCTCGCGGTGTCCTCCACCCGCCAGCAGGTCCGCCCCGGCTCCAGGATCGGCCGCAGTGCGCCGGTGGCCCCGGTGGAGGCGGGCGGCGATCCGGCTGACGGGATTGGCTGGGGCGAATGGGCGTACATGGCGTCCGATCGGCTGCGTGTCCTGGGTCATAACATGTGGGAAGGCCTTTCCTTCCCCACCCTTCGCCATTTGGTGAAAGCCGGTGGGAATTGCAGCCACCCGAACCGCGCCGGTGGTCGAAAAATCAACCGTGTCAGGAGAATTGCAGGGCCGCGTGAATGAAGCGTCGCGGCATCAATCCGACGATGACGACGTGAGCCCCATGACGGTGAGGATGCCGGCACTGAGGGGGACGTTTATCGTCGTTACGCCGACGCAGCCCCCGTTTCGGCTGTCTTCCCCGCGAAGGCGGGGATCCAGGAAACTCCGCAGTTAAGCGGCTGAAACGACTGGATTCCCGCCTTCGCGGGAATGACGGCCGAGAGGCGGGTTTGGAACTGTCGACGAGTGCCGGGCGTCTTCAGACCGGGAAGCTGACGCTGGCGGTGGTGCCGGCGGCGTCGCTGTCGGTGGACAACGTGTCGCCGAGCTGGCCGGCCAGCGCCTCGGCCAGCATCATCCCGTCTTCGGACGTGGTGTCGAACCCGGCGGGCAGGGCGCGGCCGTTGTCCTCCACCGTCAGGCGGGCACGGCCGCTGTCGTCCTGCTGGCGCACGGTGATGCGGATCCAGCCGTCGTCGGGGAAGGCATGGTGCAGGCAGTTCGTCACCAGCTCCGCGATGATGAGGCCAAGCGGCATCGCCTCGTACAGGCCGATCTGGATCGGGTCGGAATTGACGGTCACCGGCACGCGCGACAGGGCGCCGGGCGTGCCTTCCCGCACCGCCTCGCACAGCGCGGTGACGTAGCGGCCAAGGTCGACATGGGTGCCGGCGCCGCTCTCGTGCAGCTGACGATAGAGAATCGCCAATGCCTCGATGCGGACCATGGTCTGCTCGTAGGCGGCGCGGGCGTCGGGATCGCGGATGCGGCCGGCCTGCAGCTTCAGCAGGCTGATGACCAGCTGCAGGCTGTTCTTGGCGCGGTGCTGCAGTTCCCGCAGCTCCGCTTCCAACTCCTGGATGCGCGCCGCCAGCCGGTCGGCCAGGGGCATGCCGCCGGCCTCGCCGCCAGACACGCCGCCAGACACGCCGGACGCGACGCCGTCGCCGGTCTGGTCCGGAGGAGAATAGGCGGTCTGCGACCGCGGAAGCATCGGCATGGGAACGGGCTCGGCTCGGTCGTCATGGATAGGCATCGTCGAAAACATTCGTCAATCTAAGCGCTTGTCCCGCCGACCCCACCGGTTCTGAGGGAGTAATCCGCCGCGCCTAGCCGGTATGATGGATGTGCCGCAACGGCTGCGCCGCAGGTCGCCATATGCACGCAATGATCCTCAAAAGAAAGATTGTGTCTCTCGATTGCACTGACAAGAGTGGCGCGATGACGATACGAAAGACAGTGGTCTGGAGCCTGCTGCTGGTGGCCCTGGCCGGCGGCTGTGCCGCCGTGGTCGGTGCCGGCGGAGGGGAGCCCGAATCGGTCAAGGCCGTCACCGTTCCGCTCGACCGTGGGCGGTCGGGCAAGCTGACGGTCGGGCCGCTGCGCTTCCTTGGTGGGCTGGACATCGCCGGGGGCGACCGGGTCGGCGGGCTGTCCGGGCTGTGGGTGGACCCGGCCGGCGACCGCTTCTTCGCCATCGGCGACACCGGGCTGGTGGTCGATGGCCGGCTGCAAACAGATGCCGGAGGGCGGCTGACCGGCCTGTCCGATGTCCATTCCCGACCGCTGACGGTGGAGGAGGGGACCTCCCACAGCAAGGGCCGCACCGATGCGGAGGATCTGACGCGGCTGCCCGACGGCGGCTGGCTGGTCTCGCTGGAGCGTGACCACCGCATCCTCCACTACAAGAGCGGCGACCGCGGGCCGGAGGGCACGCCGACGCCGATTCCGCTGCCGCCGGGCATGGACAGCGCGCCGGAGAATGGCGGGCTGGAGGCGCTGACCCGCCTTCCCGACGGACGGCTGCTCGCCATGGAGGAGGGGAAGGACGACGGCCGCCGGGAACGCCGCGCCTGGATTACCCGGGCGGGGATCAAGGGCGACGGCGTTCCGCGCAGTGCCGCCGACTGGCAGCCCTTCACCTATCTCGCCGCCCCGCGTTACCGCCCGACCAGCGTCGCCCCGCTGCCGGACGGCGGTGCGCTGGTGCTGGAACGCTGGGTGTCGCTGCTGGGCGGCTGGTCGTCGCGGCTGGTCCGCGTGGCGCCGGGCCAACTGACCGCCGGCGCCGTTGTGGACGGCGAAGAGCTTGGGCGCTTGGAGCCGCCGCTGGTGAACGACAATTTCGAAGGCATCGCCACCCGGCCGGGGCCGGCGGGGGAAACGCTGGTCTATCTGATCTCCGACAACAATTTCAGCTCGCTCCAGCGCACCTATCTGCTGCTGTTCGCCCTGCCCGGCCCGTCCTCGTAGCCGCAGTCCGACCAAAGTCGGACGGGGCTGGCGCCGCTGGGTGTTTGACAGGGCGGCGGCCCTGCGGCTAGCTGGGCGGAAATGGTTGCAGGGAAAACAATCGTGATGGCGAGCGATAAGGTGGGAGCCGTTCCGGCGCCGACGGTGCCGAGCGCCGGGCGGGCGGCGCTGCTGACCCTGCTGGCGATGCTGGCCTTCGCCGCGAACTCCATCCTGTGCCGGCTGGCGCTGACCCAGACCGACATCGACCCGGCCGGCTTCACCCTGGTCCGCATCGCGTCCGGGGCCGCCAGCCTGTGGCTGATCGCCCGCGCCACCGGCCATGCGAAAGCGGGGGCCGGCAGCTGGCGCGGGGCGGCGGCGCTGTTGGCCTATGCCGCCGCCTTCTCCTTCGCCTATCTGACCATGACGGCGGGGACCGGGGCGCTGCTGCTGTTCGGGGCGGTGCAGGCCACCATGATCCTCGTCGGGCTCTATCGCGGCGAAAGGCTGGTGCCGCTGCAATGGGGCGGGCTGGCGCTGGCGCTCGGCGGGCTGGCACTGCTGCTGGCGCCCGGCCTGTCGGCGCCGGACCCGCTGGGGGCGCTGCTGATGATGGCGGCCGGAGCGGCCTGGGGCGTTTATTCCCTGCTGGGGCGCACCAGCCGCGATCCCATCGCCACCACCGCCGGCAACTTCCTGCGCGCCGCGCCGATGGCGGCGGTCCTGGCCCTGCTGGCGGCGCTGGCCGGTCCGCTGTTTGGCGGAGGCGTGCGCTGGGATCAGGGAGGGCTGGTCTATGCGGTGCTGTCGGGGGCGCTGGCGTCGGGCGTCGGCTATTCCATCTGGTATGCGGCGCTGCCCGCCCTGACCGCCGCCCGCGCCGCCTCGGTCCAACTGAGCGTCCCGGTCATCACCGCGCTGGTTGCGGTGCTGGCGCTGGGCGAGCGGATCACCCCGGTTCTGGCGCTGTCGTCGGTCGCCGTGCTGGGCGGCATCGCCCTGGTCATCGTCGGCAAGGCGCGACGGACCTAGGGAGAGTTTCTTATGCCGGGGCGGCCTGCACCTGTTCCAGAGGCCGCAGATCGTCCGGATGGGTGCGCAGGCGGGCCGGCGGGAACAGCACGGTGGCGGTGGTGCCGCGCCCCAGCACGCTGGACAGCACGAAGCGGCCATCCTGCAGCTCCACCAGCGACCTGACCAGCGGCAGCCCCAGCCCGGTCCCGGCATAGCGGCGGGTGTGGGAATTGTCGACCTGATGGAAGGGCTCCATCACCTGTTCCAGCTCCATGGCGGGGATGCCGATGCCGGTGTCGCTGACCCGCAGGCGCAGGCTGCGCGCCGCCCTGTCGGCCTCCACCGCGATCCGCCCGCCGGGCGGGGTGAACTTCACCGCGTTGGACAGCAGGTTCAGCAGGATCTGCCGCACCGCGCGGGCGTCGGCATGGAGGATGGGCAGGGTGGCGGGCAGCGCCGCCGTCAGGGTCACGCCCTTTTCCACCGCCAGCGGCTCCATCTGGCGCAGGCATTCGCCGATCAGGTCGCCGACCGCCAGATCCTCCTGGTGCAGCACGTATTTGCCCGATTCGATCTTGGTGGTGTCGAGGATGTCGTTGATCAGGCTCAGCAGATGCTGGCCGGACCGGCGGATATCGCCGACATATTCGGTCTGCTTGCCCGACATCGCGCCGAAGATGCCGCTTTCCAGCGCCTCGGCGAAGCCGATCACCGCGTTCAGCGGCGTGCGCAGCTCGTGGCTCATGTTGGCCAGGAACTGGGTCTTCGCCCGGTTGGCGGCGTCGGAGACCTGCTTGGCGGCGATCAGCTCCGCCTCGATCCTGTGGCGGGCGGCGATGTCCTGGATCAGCCTCCGCTGGCTGTCGCGCAGCGCCTGCTCGCTGTTCTGGAGGTCGGCGATGGCCCGTTCCCGCCGCTCCGCCTCGCGCAGCAGGGCCAGCGTCATCGCCGCCAGCACCAGCGTCCCGGCGAAGTCGGCCGCGGCAAGCGTCATCGCCTTCGACCACCAGGGGGCCAGCACCGCGTCCTGCGACGAGGACACCGTCACCACCAGCGGCATCTCGGCGGAAGCGCGATGGCTGAGGATGCGGCGCGGTCCGTCGACGGTGCCGTCCAGCATTTCGGTTCCCGCCCGCGCCTTTTTCAGCAGGTCGGTGAACAGCGGCAGGAATTGGGCGGAGCGGCCGATGAAGCCGTCATGGTCGGGGAAGCGGGCGATCACCGTGCCGTCGGCGTGATAGAGCGTCACCACCGCGTCGCCGGCCAGCGGAAGCGACTGGTAGAAGCCGCGGAAGGCCATCGGCTCCAGCACGGCGACCACCACGCCGGCGAAGCTGCCGTCTGGCGAATCCAGCCGCCGGCTCATGCTGAAGAACCAAGTGCCGGAGGTGCGGCCGCGCACGGGATTGCCGACGAAAATCCCGCCGTCGGGGATCAGCCGGTCGCGGTGGGCCATCAGGTAATCGCGGTCCGACAGGTCGACGTTCGCCGGCTCCAGCGTCTCGGTATCGTGGATCAGCCTGCCGTCGGCGGACACCACCAGGATGGCGCGGACCAGCGGCGACAGCGCGGCCTGACGGCGCAGAAGGGCGTGGATGTCGGCATCGCCGCGGGTCCAGCTGTCGGTCCGGACGGCCAGCACCTCCACGGCGCCGGCAAGGATCTTCGACACGCCGGACAGGGTGTCGCTCGCCTGGCGTTCCAGCACCAGCGCCATCGACGCCGTGTCCTCCCGCGCCCGGGAGATGGTCTGGTCACGCTGGTGCAGCAGGTCGTAGCCGACCATGGCGTTGAGGCCAAGGATCAGCGCCACACCGAATGCGCCCATTCCCCCTTTGAGACGCGAGATCAAGCAATGCCCCGCCGTGTCCGGTCATGGATCGACCGATCCTACACCGTGCGCCGGGCAGCCGGAAGTCGCCTTTTCGTGGAATTGAGCGGGGCGATGTTCTCCTACAGGCGGACGGACGTGCTGGAATAGCGCTCCGCGGTCGAATGGCCGACCGAGTTCAGCACCGCAGCCGTGCCCAGCGCGATCACCGCCGCGGCGGCGAAGCCGAGGATCATTGCCTTCATGTGGTCTCTCCCAAACAGGCGTCCGAAATCATTCGCATAAAAGCAAAGCCGCCGGTGCCGCGCAATCCGCGCTTTCCCGGAGTGCGGAGCCCCGAACACCAAATGCCGGACCTCAGATCTCGTCCGGATCGACCACCGTCAGCGAGATGACGTCCGAATCGATCAGCACCTTGCCCGCATGCTCGAAATTCACCGTGATGCGGTTGCGGATGGCCGACTGCACCTGTCCCAGCCCCCAGTCGGGCTGGTCCGGGTGGCGCACCCAGGCGCCGGGCACCAGCGAATCGTCCATGTCGCGTCCCATCCATGCCGCTATTCTACATAGGAAATGCGACCGCCTGTGCGGCGGCGCCCGGAGAGTATAGAGTCTCCGGCACCGCGCCGTCGCCGTTCCTTTTTTCCCGGAGTCCGCCCTGTGACCGAATCGTCCTCCCGCCCCGTCAGCGTCGACATCCGCGTGCTGGAACTGCTGGCGTCGAAGCTCTGCCATGATCTGGTCAGCCCGGTCGGCGCCATCCGCAACGGCCTGGAACTGATCGAGGAGATGCAGGAGGACGAGGAGGGCGGTTCAGCAGGGAACTCCGTTGGGGGCTTCCTGGGCGAGGCGGTGAAGCTGATCGACCATTCCTCCGGTCAGGCCGACCGCCGGTTGCGGGTGTTCCGGCTGGCCTATGGGGTCGCCGGGCGCGACCAGAAGGGATTCGGCGACGCCCGCGCCGCCGCCGCCGGCTATGTCGAGGGCGGGCGCACCCGGCTCGACTGGCCGGAGCGGGTTCCCCACGACATGACCGCCCAGCGCCGCGGCGTGGTGAAGCTGGTGCTGAATCTGGTGATGCTGGCGGACGAGGCGCTGACCCATGGCGGGTTGGTCTCCGTCGCCGCCGATGGCGACGAGACCGCCGGCCGCATCATCGTGACCGCTGCCGGGCGGCCGGGAACGCTCAACCCGGAGGCCGCGGCGGCGCTGGCCGGCACGGCGGGGGCCGAGGCGCTGACCCCGCGCACCATCCACGCCTATCTCGCCGGCCGGCTGGCCGAGAGCGACGGCTTCCGCATCGCCGTCGCCACCGAAAGCAGCGAGCGGCTGGTCTTCACCGCGGAATGGTGAGGCTCTCCGCCGCTCTTGCGGCTGCCCTTACAGCTGCTTGAAGATCCGCGGCTCCAGCACGACCTGCTCCACCCCGCCGGTGGTCTGGTGAGCGGTCGTGCGCAACGTGACCGCCAGATTGTGGCGCGCGGCCTCCGCCAGCGCGGCGTTGAGGCGTTCCACGGCTTCGCGCACGGATTGGGCGAGTTCGGCGTCGGTCATCGATCCTCCCTGTGACAATGAAACCCCGATCCTACCGGTGGAAGCTCCGGGAGGACTCCCTATCGGAAGAGGTAAGGTTCTCTTAATCAGTGTTTGACAGGCTCCCACCCTACCTGGACTGGAGCGCAACCGGCGGCCGGCAAAGCCGTCCGTTCGAGCCGCAGGCCGGCGCGGACCATAAACATTGGGCCTGGGGAATGCGACATGGATGATCTGCTGTCCGAATTTCTGACGGAAACCAACGAAAACCTCTCGGTGCTGGACGTCGAGCTGGTCCGGTTGGAGCAGAACCCCAACAATCCGGAACTGCTGTCGAACATCTTCCGGCTCGTTCACACCATCAAGGGCACTTGCGGCTTCCTCGGCCTGCCCCGCCTGGAGAAGGTGGCGCACGCGTCCGAGAACGTGCTGGGCAAGTTCCGTGACGGCGAACTGACGATCAACCCGGAAGCGGTGTCGCTGATCCTGCAGGCTCTGGACACCATCAAGAGCCTGCTGGCGGTCCTGGAAGCGACCGAGGCGGAACCGCCGGGCGACGACCTGCCGCTGATCGAGCGGCTGAACCTGTGCGCCGAAGGCAAGCTGGGCGGTCCCGCACCGGCCGCCGCCGCCGCGCCGCCCCCGCCGCCTCCGACCGCCCCCGCGGTCGCCGCGTCGGAGTCCCGTCCGGTGACCCTGGACGAGCTTGAGGCGCTGTGGAACTCCACCCCCGGCCCGAACGATATTCCCGCCCCGGCCGCCGCTCCCGCCGCCGGCACCGCGGTCGCCACCCGCGCGCCCGAGCCGGCCGAGGAGCCGGCCCCGTCGCAGGACCTCGTCGTGCCCGACGCCGAGCCGGCAGCCGCCAAGATGCCGGCCCCGGTCGCCCCGATGGCGAGTGGCGGCGGTTCGGCCGGCGGCGGTGCCGCCGATGCGGGCGCCGAGGCCGCGACCAAGGAATCAGCGGTCGCCGCGCAGACCATCCGCGTCAACGTCGACCTGCTCGAAAACCTGATGACCATGGTGTCGGAGCTGGTGCTGACCCGCAACCAGCTGCTGCAGATCCTGCGGTCGCAGAAGGAGAGCGAGTTCGCCGCCCCGCTGCAGCGCCTGAACCATGTGACGTCGGAGCTGCAGGAAGGCGTCATGAAGACGCGCATGCAGCCCATCGGCAACGCCTGGGCCAAGCTGCCGCGTCTGGTGCGCGATCTGGCGCACGAACTGAACAAGAAGATCGACCTCCAGATGCTCGGCGCCGACACCGAGCTGGACCGCCAGGTGCTGGAGCTGATCAAGGACCCGCTGACCCACATGGTGCGCAACAGCGCCGACCATGGGCTGGAGATCCCGGCGGAGCGCCTGAAGGCCGGCAAGTCGGAGACCGGCCGCATCACGCTGAACGCCTATCACGAAGGCGGCCACATCATCATCGAGATCCAGGACGACGGTAAGGGCCTTGCCATCGACCGGATCAAGCAGAAGGCGATCCAGAACGGGATGGCGTCGGAAGGCGAGCTGGCCTCGATGACCGACCAGCAGATCATCCAGTTCATCATGAAGCCGGGCTTCTCCACCGCTGCCAAGGTGACCAACGTGTCGGGCCGCGGCGTCGGCATGGACGTGGTGAAGACCAACATCGAGAAGATCGGCGGCACGATCGAGATCAAGTCGGCCCAGGGCAAGGGCTCGACCTTCGTCATCAAGATCCCGCTGACGCTGGCCATCGTCTCGGCCCTGATCGTGGAATGCGCCGGCGAACGCTTCGCCATCCCGCAGATCAGCGTGGTCGAGCTGGTGCGCGCCGCGTCGGACAGCGAGCACACCATCGAACGGCTGAAGGGCACGCCGGTGCTGCGCCTGCGCAACCGCCTTCTGCCGCTGGTGTCGCTGCAGCAGCTGCTGCGGCTGGACGACAGCGAGGGCGCCGCCAAGACGGAGGACGAGACCTTCATCGTCGTCACCCAGGTCGGCACCTACACCTTCGGCATCATGGTCGACCGCGTGTTCGACACCGAGGAAATCGTTGTGAAGCCGGTGGCGCCGATCCTGCGCCACATCGAGATGTTCTCGGGCAACACGATCCTGGGCGACGGCTCGGTCATCATGATCCTGGACCCCAACGGCATCGCGTCGGCCACCGGCGAGATGGCGATGGGCGAGGCCGCGGGCAAGGAGACCACCGCGGTCCAGACCCAGCGCCAGGAGGACAAGATGGCGCTCCTGCTGTTCCGCGCCGGCGAGGGCGCGCCCAAGGCGGTGCCGCTGTCGCTGGTCGCCCGCCTGGAGGACGTCGATCTCGCCACGGTCGAGCTGTCGAACGGCCTGCCGGTGGTCCAGTACCGCGGCAAGCTGATGCCGCTGGTGCCGATCGACCCGAACTTCGTCGTCGCCAACGAAGGCCGCCAGCCGGTCCTGGTCTTCGCCGACGGCGACCGCTCGATGGGCCTGATCGTCGACGAGATCGTCGACATCGTCGAGGAGAAGCTGAACGTCCAGCTGGCCGCGGAGCGTCCCGGCCTGATGGGCTCGGCCATCATCGCCGGCAAGGCGACCGAGGTGATCGACGCCGGCTTCTTCCTGACCCAGGCCTACAAGGACTGGTTCGGTTCCTCCGCCCAGGAGGGGTTCGAGGAGGAGAAGCTGCAGCGCGTGCTGCTGGTCGACGACAGCCCCTTCTTCCGCAACCTGCTGACGCCGCTGCTGTCGGTCGCCGGTTACGACGTGACGGCGGTGGAGAATGCCGGCGACGCGCTGGCTCTCTGCGAGGCGGGCGAGGACTTCGACGTCATCGTCTCCGACATCGAGATGCCGGGCATGAGCGGCTTCGACTTCGCCGAGGCGGTGCGCCACGGCAGCCGCTGGCAGCGTGTGCCGATGGTGGCGCTGTCCAGCCACGCCAGCGCCCGTGACCTCGACCGCGGCCGGATCGCCGGTTTCAACGACTATGTCGCCAAGTTCGACCGTGACGCGCTGCTCTTCGCGCTGCAGCAGACGCTGACCGAACAGAAAGGTGCCGCATGAGCAACGCCAAGCTGCCGTCCACCGTCCGGAAGTCCAGGGGCGACGATCTCGTCGTCTCCGGCAACCAGGACTTTGTGACCATGACGATCGCCGACCAGATGTTCGGCATCCCGGTCCTTCAGGTGCAGGACGTGCTGGGCCATCAGCGGATCACCCGCATCCCGCTGGCCCCGCCGGAGGTCGCCGGATCGCTGAACCTGCGCGGCCGCATCGTCACCGCCATCGACGTCCGCCTGCGGCTCGGCCTGACCGGCCGGCCGAAGGACAAGCCGGGCATGTCGATCGTCGTCGACCTGCGCGGCGAGCTGTACAGCCTGATGGTCGATTCGGTCGGCGAGGTGCTGAGCCTGACCAAGGAGGACTTCGAACGCAACCCGGCGACGCTGGATCCGCGCTGGCGGGAGGTCTCGACCGGAATTTATAGGCTGAACGGCCAGTTGATGGTTGTGCTGGACGTGCCCCGTCTGCTCAACTTCACAACCATCGAGACGGCCTGACGGCTCGCGGCGCTCTTCGCGATGGAGAGCGCCGCTCCGGCCCGGCCGGCTTTTGCCGACGAACAGATGACCTGAGGCCCTGCCGCAATGAAATCCTGCCTGGTGGTCGATGACAGCCGCGTGGTCCGCAAGGTCGCGCGCAAGATCCTGGAAGAGCTGAACTTCGCCTGCAGCGAGGCGGAGGACGGCAGGCAGGCGATGGAAGCCTGCGCGGCGCAGATGCCCGACGCCATCCTGCTGGACTGGAACATGCCGGTGATGACCGGGATCGAGTTCCTGCGCCGGCTGCGCAAGATGAGCGGAGGCGAGCAGCCCAAGGTGGTGTTCTGCACGACCGAGAACGACCTTGCCCACATCCAGGAGGCGCTGTCCGCCGGGGCCAACGAGTACATCATGAAGCCCTTCGACAGCGACATCATCCAGACCAAGTTCGCGCAGGTCGGCCTTCTCTGATCCTGGCCGCATTCCAGGCCCGGGCGCCGGGAGAAGCCGCCCGGGAAAAAGCCGCGTTGACTATGTCGAGTTGAAAGGCGAATCGCCGTTATGTCGGACAGTTTTGGCAGAGGCCCCCTCACCACCGCGCGACCGGCCAACCCGGATCCCGTCCGGGTCATGGTGGTGGACGACTCCGCCGTCATCCGTGGCCTGCTGACCCGCGCGCTGGAAGGGGACCCGGACATCCGCGTCGTCACCTCCGTCGGCGACGGACAGATGGCGGTCAATTCGCTGCAGCGCAATTCCATCGATGTCATCGTGCTGGACATCGAAATGCCGGTGATGGACGGGCTGACCGCCATCCCGAAGCTGCTGGCGGTTGCGCCGCAGGTGAAGATCATCATGGCCTCCACGCTGACCTTGCGCGGGGCCGACGTTTCGATGCGCTGCCTGTCGGCCGGTGCCGCCGATTACATCCCGAAGCCGACCTCCACCCGCGAGATCGGCGGGGCGGAGGACTTCAAGCGCGAACTGGTCGCCAAGGTCAAGGCGCTGGGCGCCGCCGCCCGGCGTGCCGGGTCGCGAAGCCGCGGCGAGATCCGCCCGCTGACCCCGGCGGCTCCGGTCGGGCTGCTGAAGCGCGAGGTCGGGCCGATCACCACCCGCCCGGCCCCGGCCGGCATCGCGGTGAAGCCGGACGTGATCGCCATCGGCAGCTCCACCGGCGGCCCGCAGGCGCTGTTCGAGGTGCTGTCGCACCTGAAGACCGGCGTCAGCCAGCCGATCCTGATCACCCAGCACATGCCGGCGACCTTCACCACCATCCTGGCCGAGCACATCAGCCGCCAGTGCGGGATCGACGCCCGCGAGGCCAAGGACGGCGAGCCGGTCGTGCAGAACCGCTGCTATATCGCGCCCGGCGACTTCCACATGCTGGTGGCGCAGCGCGCCGGCACCAACGTGATCGCGCTGAGCAAGGATCCGCCCGAGAATTTCTGCCGCCCGGCGGTCGATCCGATGATGCGGTCGATCCTGAAGGCCTTCGGCGGACGCAAGATCCTGGCCTGCATCCTGACCGGCATGGGGCAGGACGGGCTGAAGGGCTGCACCGACGTGGTCAACGGCGGCGGCACCCTGATCGCCCAGGACGAGGCGTCGAGCGTGGTCTGGGGCATGCCCGGTGCGGTGGCGCAAGCCGGCATCTGCAACGCCATCCTGCCGCTCAAGGAAATCGGTCCCCACATCCGCAAGCTCGCTTCGAGGGCAGCATGAGAGTCGAAGATTTCGACATGTTCTCCACGCTGCTCAAGCAGCGTTCCGGCCTGGTCCTCACCCGCGACAAGGCATACCTGCTCGAATCCCGGCTGATGCCGGTGGCGCGCAAGTGGAACATGAAGGGGCTGGAGGAGCTGGCGACCACCGTCCGCACCCGCAAGGACGAGGCGCTGCTGCGTGACATCACGGAAGCGATGACGACCAACGAGTCGTCCTTCTTCCGCGACCAGAAGCCCTTCGACCAGTTCAGGCAGCTGGTGCTGCCGAGGCTGATGGAGGCGCGGGCGGCCAAGCGCAGCTTGCGCATCTGGTCGGCCGCCTGTTCGTCGGGCCAGGAAGCCTATTCGCTGTCGATGATCCTGAACGACGAGGCGGCGAAGCTGGCCGGCTGGCGCATCGAGATCATCGGCACCGACATCTCGGCGGAAATGGTGGAGCGGGCGAAGGCCGGCATCTACACCCAGTTCGAGGTGCAGCGCGGCCTGCCGATCACCATGCTGGTGAAGCATTTCAAGCAGAACGGCGACAAGTGGCAGATCAGCCAGCAGCTGCGCCAGATGGCGTCGTTCCGCGAATGGAACCTGCTGGGCGACCTGTCGCCGCTGGGCCAGTTCGACATCGTCTTCTGCCGCAACGTGCTGATCTATTTCGACCAGCCGACGAAGGCGAAGGTGCTGGAATCGATTTCCCGGCAGATGCCGCAGGACGGCGTTCTGTATCTGGGCGGCGCGGAAACGGTGCTGGGCATCACCGACAAGTTCAAGCCGGTGGAAGGCCAGCGCGGCCTCTACAGCATGGGCGGCTTCTCCGCCGCCGGCGCCAAGGTGGCATGAACCCTGGGGCTTCGCCCTGACGGATGTCATCCCCGCGAAGGCGGGGATCCAGACTTTCAGCTTAAGCACTTGAAATGGCTGGATCCCCGCCTTCGCGGGGATGACGGCCAGCCAGGAAGGGCACTGCTTCTCAGGCCGACGGCGTGATCGACTTGATCGGGCCGCGCGGGTTGCCGGACATTTCCGCGATCTTGCGGTCCTGCGTCTCGATGAAGGTGCGGATGGAGTTCTCGCGGTCGAACTGGTCGATGTCGGCGGTCGGCACCTTGCGGTTCGAGGTGCGCGCACCGTCCTGGTAGATCACATCGAAGAGCGCGAAGGCGTTTTCGACGGGTTGCTTCTTCTGACGGGCCATGGCCTGTCCTCCGTATGGTCGCGGTCGGCCGCGCTTGCGGTCGCCCGGTCAGGCATTGTTGGTATCGGTCTTCGTGTCGGTGTCGGTCGAGACGGCGTCATCCTGCACGTCCGCATCGTCCTGCCCACTCTGTTCGCCATCGATCTGGTCGCCGGCGCGGCGGGCGGCGACGCCTTCCTCGCGGCGCTGCAGCCGTTCCTGCTTCTTCTGTTCCTTGGCCCGGTTGCGCTCGGCCCGCTGCTGGTTGTAATTCGGTTTGAAAGCCATAGCGGTTCTCCTCTGGGCAGAGCCCTGCGTCTGGGCAACAGGGACTTGTGCAACACGGAAAAAGGGCACCGGTTTCCCGATGCCCCTTTTTCCGCAGGTCGGCGGTCAGGCGGTCAGACCGCCTTCAGATTTTCCGCCGAGGTCTTGCCACGCTTCGGATCGCGCTGCTCCTCGTAGGAAATCTTCTGGCCATCGACCAGGCTGCGCAGCCCGGCGCGTTCGACAGCGGAGATGTGAACGAACACATCCGGGCCGCCGCTTTCCGGCTGAATGAAACCGAAGCCCTTGGTGCTGTTGAACCATTTGACGGTGCCGACGGGCATGTCTGTCTCCCATAACGCGAAGGGCGCCGCACCACCGGTGCGGCGCATCAGACTGGGTGTGGGAATGGCGGCCCCCAAATGCCCGCTAAGGCATGATCGCGATGGCGAAAAAAGGAGGGCTGAGCGTGGGAGCGTTTGAACGCCCCGCAGTCCGAAGCAGAATGACCAATCAGACATGGGAACGCCCGGTCCCCCTTTCAAGGCGAAAGACGGCCGGGCGTTCGATGGGCGGACGAAAAGAATGCGGGCTTGCTGTCAGCCGGCGGCCTGCTGCTGCGGCACGCGCGGCGGCGGCGGGGGATTGGCCTCGGCGACTTCCTCGTGCGGGTCGCGCAGCACATAACCGCGGCCCCACACCGTTTCGATGTAGTTGTCACCCTGGGTTGCGGCGGCCAGCTTCTTGCGCAGCTTGCAGACGAAGACGTCGATGATCTTCAGTTCCGGCTCGTCCATCCCGCCATAGAGATGGTTCAGGAACATCTCCTTGGTCAGCGTCGTGCCCTTGCGCAGGCTCAACAACTCCAGGATGCCGTATTCCTTGCCGGTCAGGTGCAGCGGCGACTGGTCGACCTCCACCGTGCGGGTGTCGAGATTGACGGTCAGGCGGCCGGTGCGGATGATGCTGTCGGAATGGCCCTTCGACCGGCGGACGATGGCCTGGATGCGGGCGATCAACTCGCGCTTGTCGAACGGCTTGGTCAGGTAATCGTCGGCGCCGAAACCCAGCCCCTTGATCTTGTTGTCCATCTCGGTCAGGCCGGACAGGATCAGGATCGGGGTGGTGACGCGCGCGGCGCGCAGGCGGCGAAGAACTTCGTACCCGTCGATGTCCGGCAGCATCAGATCAAGAATGATGATGTCGTAGTCATAGAGTTTGCCGATCTCCAGCCCGTCTTCACCCAGGTCGGTAGAGTCGACGATGAATCCTTCCGTGTTCAGCATCAGCTCGATGCTTTTGGCGACGGAGGAATCGTCTTCAACCAGCAGAACCCTCATGGCGATATCCCGACGTTTGATGGCGCGCTTTCGCTACCCGACTCTGGTAATGGTCCCCGATCCTTGATGATCGATTTCAACCATCCCGTTTACACAAGTTAACAGACGATTCAGCTTAACGCCAGCGCCAAGCGCTTACACAACGTTAATCCTTCCATCGCAAGATGCGATCATGGTGGTTAACGTCGCCTCCGTCCACAGAACTACCACTTAATAGGAGCGCGTTCCGTCTTGGGAACGCCGGTATCCGATCCATGCCGTTCGATATCGATCAGTTGATCCGCGACATCGACCAGATTCCCGACTGCAGTCGTTACGGCCGCGTCACCGCCGTGTCCGGCCTGATGGTCGAGGTCGGCGGGATCGAAAAGGAATTGTCGGTTGGTGGCCGCTGCATCGTCGAGACGCGCGACCGCCGCCGTATTCCGTGCGAGGTCGTCGGCTTCCGGCAGGGGCGGGCGCTCGCCATGCCCTTCGGTGCGCTGGACGGGGTGGGGCTGGGCTGCCGTGCGCTGGTGGCCGGCGACCAGGCGATGATCTACCCGACCGACGCCTGGCTTGGCCGTGTCGTCAACGCGCTGGGCGAGCCGGTGGACGGCAAGGGGCCGCTGCCCAAGGGGCCGCAGGGCACGCCGATCCGCAACAACCCGCCCAATGCGCACTCGCGCGCCCGGGTGGGGGGCAAGCTGGACCTGGGGATCCGCGCCATCAACGCCTTCCTCACCTGCTGCCGCGGCCAGCGCATGGGCATCTTCGCCGGATCGGGCGTCGGCAAATCGTCGGTCATGTCGATGCTGGCCCGCTTCTCCGCCGCCGAGGTCGCGGTGATCGGCCTGATCGGCGAACGCGGACGCGAATTGCAGGAGTTCATCACCGAGGATCTGGGCGAGGAAGGCCTTGCCCGCAGCGTCGTCGTCTGCGCCACCTCCGACGAGGCGCCGCTGATGCGCAAGCAGGCGGCCTACATGACTCTG
Source organism: Azospirillum sp. CT11-132 (assembly GCF_047302835.1). Lineage (NCBI taxonomy): Bacteria > Pseudomonadati > Pseudomonadota > Alphaproteobacteria > Rhodospirillales > Azospirillaceae > Azospirillum > Azospirillum sp. CT11-132. The sequence continues at coordinate 537,346 of NZ_JBGLZA010000009.1, read as the reverse complement.
GCGGTGGCCGAGCATTTCCGCGACCAGGGTCGCGACGTGCTGTGCATGATGGACAGCGTCACCCGCTTCGCCATGGCCCAGCGCGAGATCGGCCTGTCCGCCGGCGAACCGCCGACGACCAAGGGCTATCCGCCGACCGTCTTCGCCGAGCTGCCGCGCCTGCTGGAGCGCGCCGGGCCGGGGGTGGTCGGGGCGGGCACCATCACCGGCCTGTTCACCGTGCTGGTCGACGGCGATGACCACAACGAACCGATCGCCGACGCCGTGCGCGGCATCCTGGACGGCCACATCGTGATGGAACGCAAAATCGGCGAGCGCGGGCGCTACCCCGCCATCAACATCCTGCGCAGCGTGTCGCGCACCATGCCCGGCTGCAACACGGCGAACGAGAACGAACTGGTCGGCTATGCCCGGCGCCTGCTGTCCTCCTACGACAACATGGAGGAGATGATCCGGCTGGGCGCCTATCGCCGCGGCACCGACCCGCAGGTGGACGAGGCGATCCACTACCAGCCGGCGCTGGAAGCCTTCTTGAAGCAGGGCAAGCGCGAGGCCACCGATCTGGAGACCAGCTACGCCATGCTCGCTGAAATCTTTGGGGTGCAGTGGCCGCAATGAGCCTGAAAACGATCATCCGCCTGCAGAAGCTGCAACTGGACGAGAAACGTCGCGTCCTGGCGGAACTCCACACGCTCGCCGACCGGCTGCGCAACGAGATCGAGAAGGTGAAGCAGGAGATCGCGCACGAACAGGAAACGGTGCGCGACGACTTCTCCGTCTCCTTCACCTATTCCAACTTCGCCCAGGCGGCGTTGGAGCGCGGCCGCAAGCTGGGCGAATCCTTGGGCCAGGTGGAGGCGCAGATCAACATCGCCACCGACGAGATGGCCGAGGCCTTCCAGGAGCTGAAGCGTTACGAACTGGCGGAGGAGGAGCGGCTGAAGCGCGAGCGCGACAAGCAGAAGCGCAAGGAGGCCGCGATGCTGGACGAAACCGCGCTGGTCGGGTTCAGGCGCCGGCAGGCGGAGGAAGAGGCGGCCGGGGGGTGAGGTTTGGGGGTGTGGGTGTCGGCTGACGGTGGCGTTAGACCCCCACCTAACCTCCCCCGCTCTCAGCGGACCTATGGTCCGCCTGCCGCGTCAGCACAAAGCATAGCTTTGTGCGAGAGCTGGGCGGGGGAGGGACTGCCGCCGCCTTTCCGAACAAGCACTTACCCCCTCCCCTGCGAAGCGGGGGAGGGTTGGGGTTGGGGCAATCGAAGCCGACCCTCAGCCAAACCCTTCAAACCGTTACCGAAACCAGTCCGCCCGGTGACCCGCCGCCAAGCCCGCCGGTCGCGGCCGGAGTGAAGCCGCCGGTCGTCGGTGTCGCAGCACCAAACCGCGCGGTCGTCCCGCTGCCTCCCGAAGCACTCGCGAAGGATACGCCGATCGACGTGGCGGCCGACCCGGAGTCGGTCGCCGCCGGGGTATAGCCACTGCCCGACGATGCTCCTGTTCCACCGGTGGAGCCGTCCGTCGATCCGTTCGCCCCCGTCTTCGCCGCGGCCGACTTCCGCTCGTCCTCCTGGGCAAGGCGGCTGGCGGTGCGGCGGTATTCCTCGACGACGCGCTGGGAGGGGATCTGGTCCTGGGTTTCGCCGGTGTCGAAATCGCGGAAATACAGAACAGCCACCCGCGCGCCTTGGTCATAGCGCAGGAAGGGGCTGATATAGCCGGGGCCGGAAGCCTTCTCCGCCTCGGCGCTCGCGGCTGTGCCGGTGCCCTCGGCGGGAAGCGACGTGGAAGCGGATCCTGCCTCCGTCGGCTGGAAAGCCGTCGGGCGGATTGCCGTCGTGCTGGAAACGCCACGGATCTCCATCGGTGCCTCCCGCGCTTCTTGCCCGCATTCCAGGCGTTGCCGTTGAGACGGCCCCCAGCCGGGCGCCGTCCCGCTTCGCTCTCCCAGCCGTCCCCTCTACGCGACCCGGTCCGGTTCAGACCGAGATATTGAGGTTCTGGCCGCGGGTGGGGGTGGTGTTGCCGCCGCTGGAACCGCTCTGGACCGTCTGCGCCTCCTGCTGGCGGCGGGTGCGCTCGGTTTGGTCTTCCTGCGCGGATTCGACGGGGGAGGTGGACCGCTGCGCCGCGGCCGGGCCGCTGCTGAGCGGGGTGACGTAGGGCTGCTGCTGATAGCTGCCGATACCGCCAATGCTGCTGACGCCCATGATCGTTCCTCCGGTCGCTGACGCGACGCTTCCTAACCTAACTAGGCAAATTTTGCCCGATCGGAAGGGTTAGCGCCAGCGAAATCGCGCGGTTGGACAGCTTTTGTCGAGAATGTCAACGATCAAAGTGGCTTGCGGCCAAAGGGTCACAACTCTTTTTCCGCAACCGGCTCCGCTCCGGCAACCGGGGCTGAGGCCTCCGCCGTCGACTCGGCATTGCGCCACAGGGCGGCTTCGACCGCGAGCGTCCAGAAGCTTTCGGCCGCCTTGCTCTGGCGCGCGCGCGGGCGGACCAGCCGGATCTGCACCGGAACGGTCCAGCGCTCGTCGCCGGCCGGCACCCCGGCGCGCACCAGGGTGCCGCGCGCCAGATCCTCGGCGATCAGGCTTTCCGGCAGCCAGGCCACCCCACGCCCGTCGCGCGCCAGCGTGCGCAGAACCGCCGCGAGGTGGGAGGTGAAGACGGTGTCGAGCGCCGCGGGCAGCGGCTGCGCCGCCCGCACCGCCTCCAGGATGCGGCCCATGCCGGATTCGCGGCTGTAGGACAGGTGCGGCAGCGGCGCGTCCTGACCGTCCGCCAGCAGATGGCGTGGCCGGCCGGCGGCATCGGGGGCGGTCACCGCCAGCAGCCGGTCGCCGCCGACAACGACGGAGCGGAAGGACTCCGCATCCAGCCGGCCGGCCGCCGCCGGGTGGGCATGGCAGAGCAGGAACTGCGCCTGTCCGGCCAGCATCAGCCGCTCGCAGGCTTCCATGCTGTCGGACGACAGGGTGATGGCGCCCAGTCTTGCCCGCGCCTCCAGCGCCCGCAGCCAGGAGGGGAAGAAGGTCAGCGACAGCGCATGGGTGGCGGCGAAGCGCAGGGTCGCGGCCTCCGACTGGGCGGCGAGCCGGGCCTCCTCGCGGCCCTGCAGCAGGCGGCGCACGGTCTCGTCGGCGAAGGGGCGGAAGCGGCGCCCGGCCTCCGTCAGCGTCACCGGCTGGGCGCTGCGGTCGAACAGCGGGGTGCCGGCCCAATCCTCCAGCGCGCGGATGCGGCGGCTGAAGGCCGGCTGGGTCAGGTGGCGCGCGTCGGCGGCGCGGGAGAAGTTGCCGCAATCCACCAGCGCCAGGAAATCGTCGAGCCAGGAGAGTTCCATCGCTCAATCTTCGTCACGGAATCTTCGTCGCGGGATTTTCGTCACGTCTGCCGGGCCGGCATTCCGCCGCCTATGCCGAACCCGCATGAAGCGTTCCGACCTTGGCATTGGCCCGGCGGCCCGCACCATCCCTACAGTGCCCACATCGAACGCGCCACCACGCTGCAAGGGGAACCGCCATGCGCATCGTCGAAATCCGCGAGCAGACCGCCGGCATCAAGTCCGACATCGCCAACGCCTTCATCGATTTCAGCCAGATGACGTGCAGCGTCGTCGCGGTGGTCACCGACGTGGTGCGCGATGGCAAGCCGGTGATCGGCTACGGCTTCAACTCCAACGGCCGCTATGCCGCCGGTGGGCTGCTGCGCGAGCGCTTCATTCCCCGGCTGATGTCGGCCGCGCCCGACAGCCTGCTGGACGACAGCGGCGAGAACCTGGACCCGTTCCGCATCTGGGCGCGGCTGATGACCAACGAGAAGCCGGGTGGCCATGGCGAGCGCTCCGTCGCCGTCGGCACCATCGACATGGCGGTGTGGGATGCCGTGGCGAAGATCGCCGGCGTGCCGCTCTACCGCCTGCTGGCCGACCGCTTCCGCGGCGGGGTGGCCGACGACAGCGTGTGGGTCTATGCGGCCGGCGGCTATTACTATCCCGGCAAGGATGTGAAGGCGCTGCAGGACGAGATGCGCAGCTACCGCGACCGCGGCTACAAGGTCGTCAAGATGAAGATCGGCGGCGCCCCGCTGGAAGAGGATCTGCGGCGCATCGACGCGGTGCTGGAGGTGGTCGGGTCGGGCGAGAACCTGTGCGTCGACGCCAACGGCCGTTTCGACCTCGACACCGCCATCAAGTATGCCGAGGCGCTGAAGCCCTACGGCCTGTTCTGGTACGAGGAGGCTGGCGATCCGCTGGATTATGCGCTGCAGGCCGAACTCGCCAACCATTACGACCGCCCGATGGCGACCGGCGAGAACCTGTTCTCCCACCAGGACGCCCGCAACCTGATCCGCCATGGCGGCATGCGGGCCGACCGCGACTGGCTGCAGTTCGACTGCGCGCTGAGCTATGGTCTGGTGGAGTATCTGCGCACGCTGGACATGCTGAAACACAATGGCTGGTCCAGCCGGCGGGTGGTGCCGCATGGCGGGCACCAGATGTCGCTGAACATCGCCGCCGGCCTGCATTTGGGCGGCAATGAATCCTACCCCGACGTCTTCAAGCCCTTCTGCGGTTTCGCCGACGGTATCGCAGTCGAGGATGGCCGGGTGCGCCTGCCCGATCTGCCCGGCGTCGGCTTCGAAGCGAAATCGGAACTGTTCGCGACGATGAGCGGGCTGCTGGAAACCCGGTAACGCTGCTCAAGTTCAAGATCGGAACCTGTTCCTTTGGGAGACGGGCCATCAATCTTTGAATCGGCCATTGACCGAGTGCTCTACTGTGTCAATCTGTTGGTGGTCGCAACGTTTCAGAAAGGAGGTGATCCAATGTCTCATGGAGCCAGTCCGGTCGTCGCCGCATTGTTCGGTCTCGCCACTCTCCTGACGGCGGGGATCGCCAACGCGGACTGTTCGTCCAGCCACAGCGCGAGCGCCTCGCCGCCGCCGGCCTCCAGCACCGTCGGGTCGGCCGGCACGCCGGCGCCGAGCACCACGCGCGGCGGGTGACAGCCGAACGCTGACGACCAGGAACATCCATGCATGGAAACGGGCCGCCCCTCACCGGGCGGCCCGTTTTCCTTTCCGTTCGGAAACGGAATGAAATCCGGTTGTGGGTCGATCTATCCGAAAAATACCACAGCATCTGGATTCATTGCTTTTTCGCACTGTGGAACCCCATGTATTGGAATTTTTAATACTTATCCGCCACCATCGCGCGTGAAACCCCCGATACGGGTTCGGGGCGTGTTGGGAGGGCACAATGGATCATTCGACCGGTCATCACCATGGCTGCTGCCAGGGCGAACACAGCTCGCGCCGCGGGTTCCTGAAGCTGGCGACGCTGGGCGCCGGCGTGACGCTGATGGCGCCGATGATGATGAGCCGCCCGGCCCTGGCCGGCAGCGTCGACACGCTTCTGCTGTCCTGCATGGACTATCGCCTGATGGGCCATGTCGCCAGCTACATGAACGCCCGCAACATGCAGGCGAACTACGACCACGTCATCCTGGCCGGCGCCAGCCTGGGCGCCCTGACCGACAAGAAGCCTGCCTGGGGCGAGGCCTTCTGGGACCATGTCGCGGTTGCCAAGGACCTGCACCACATCAAGCGCGTGATCGTCATGGATCACCGCGACTGCGGCGCCTACAAGGTCTTCCTCGGCATGGACCTGTCGCCCGATCCGGCCAAGGAGGCCGAGGTGCATGGCCAGTACCTGACCAAGCTGAAGGCGATGGTCAAGGAACGCCACCCGGACCTTGAAGTCGAGTTGCTGCTGATGGGCCTGGACGGCAACGTCGAGAAGCTGGCGGCGTAAGGAGATACCCTCTCCCGCCCCGGGAGAGGGGAGGGGCCCAAGCGAAGCTTGGGAAGGGTGAGGGGTGATTCAAGGATCAGGACTCCATGTCCACATTGCCCCTCACCCTCCCGCCTTCGGCGGGTCCCTCCCTCTCCCGGGGCGGGAGAGGGCTCTTGTTTGCCCTCACATATCCAGCCCCAAATCCAGGTTCGGGGCGCTGTGGGTCAGCCAGCCGCAGGAGATCATGTCGACGCCGGTTTCCGCGATGGCGCGGACGGTGGCGAGCGTGACGTTGCCCGACGCCTCGGTCAGCAGGCGGCCGTCGACCATCCGCACGGCGCGGCGCAACGTGTCCGCGTCCATGTTGTCGAGCAGCACGACATCGACCGGCAGGCCCAGCAGCTCGTCCAGCTGGTCGAGCGTGTCGACCTCCACCTCCACCTTCACCATGTGGCCGATGGCGGCGCGGACGCGCTCCACCGCCGGGCGCACGCCGCCGGCGACGGCGATGTGGTTGTCCTTGATGAGGACGGCGTCATCCAGCCCGAAGCGATGATTGAAGCCGCCGCCCAGCTTCACCGCATGCTTTTCCAGAACGCGCAAGCCCGGGGTGGTCTTGCGGGTGCAGACGATGCGGGCGCTGGTGCCGTCCACCTCGCGCACCAGGGTGCGGGTGGCGGTGGCGATGCCGGACAGCCGGCCCATCAGGTTCAGCGCCGTGCGCTCCGCCGTCAGCAGGGCGCGGGCCTTGCCGGTCAGGCTGGCGATGGTGCCGCCGGGCGCCACGTCGTCGCCGTCGGCGCGCTCCACCGTCACCGACATGCCGGGGTCGAGCAGGCGGAAGGCGATCAGCGCCGCCTCCAGCCCGGCGACGCGGCCGTCCTTGCGGGCGGCGATGCAGGCGGTCGCCACCGCGTCGGCCGGGATGATGCTGTCGGTGGTGATGTCGCCGGCCCGACCCAGATCCTCCGCCAGGGCGGCGCGGACGATGGGCTCGACGGTCAGAGGATGCAGCATGCGGCGTCTCCGGACAGGGGGCCGGCGGTGCCGGCCAGTTCGCTGAGGGTCAGGGTGCGGCGGGTGAAGGCCGGATTCGGCAGGGGATGGTCGCTGCGGCAATGGGCGCCGCGGCTTTCCTGCCGCGCCAGCGCGGCATGGACGACCAGCCGGCCGACCAGCAGCCGGTTGCGCGCCTCGCCCCACTGGCGGACGATTTCCGGCGGGGCTTTGGCGTCTTCGTGGGCGTCATCCTCCTCGCAGCGGAGCATGTCGAGCGCCGCCGCCAGCCGGTCGAGCTTGCGCCGGGCGGCCAGCAGCCCCAGGCCGTCGCGCACCAGACCGGCGCCGTCATAAAGCGCGCTGCGCGCCTCCGCCCCGATGGCGTCGAGCAGGATATAGCTGACATCGGCGGCGACCGCCGGTGGACGAGGCAGGGCGAAGGGCGGCAGCGGCGCCAGGGGTCGCTCCGCCACGTCGCGGGCGACGCGGGCGCCGAACACCAGCGCCTCCAACAGGGAATTGCTGGCGAGGCGGTTGGCGCCGTGGACGCCGGTGCAGGCGACCTCGCCGCAGGCCCACAGCCCCTCCAGGCTGGTGCGGCCGTCGGCGTCGGTGACCACCCCACCCATGTGGTAGTGGGCGGCGGGCGCCACCGGCATCGGCTCGGCGAAGGGATCCAGCCCATGCTCGGCGCAAAGCGCCAGCACGGTGGGGAAGCCGTCGGGCTTGGCGGCCAGTGCCGGGCGCAGGTCGAGGAACACCGGCTCTCCCGCCGCGACGCGCCGGCCGATGGCGCGGGCGACCACGTCGCGCGGCGCCAGTTCCGCCAGCGGATGCTCGTCGGGCATGAAGCGATGGCCGGCGTGATCGAGCAGGATGGCGCCGGCTCCGCGCAGCGCTTCGGTCAGCAGCGGCACCGGGTCGGCATCGACGGCGAGCGCCGTGGGGTGGAACTGCACGAACTCCAGGTCGGCCAGCCGGGCGCCGGCCCGCGCGGCGATGGCGAGGCCGTCGCCGGTGGCCTCCGCCGGGTTGGTGGTGCGGGCAAAGGTGGCGCCGATGCCGCCGGTCGCCAGGATCACGCGCGGGGCGCGGTGCAGCACCCAGCCCTCCGGATGGCAGGCCAGCAGGCCGCAGACCCGGCCGTTGCGGAGAACGAGATCGACGGCGAAGGCATCGGTCTCCACCCGAACCGAGGGGGTGGCGCGCAGGCGGTCGGCCAGGGCGGTGACCAGGGTGCGGCCGGTGGCGTCGCCCCCGGCATGGACGATGCGCGCCGCGCCATGCGCGGCCTCGCGGCCGAGCAGCGGCGAACCGTCGGCGGCGCGGTCGAAGGGCAGGCCGTCATCGAGCAGCCGGCGGACCAGGGCGGCGCCGTCGCGGGTCAGCAGGGCGGCCATCGCGGCGTCGACCAGCCCGGCCCCGGCGGCGACGGTGTCGGCGGCATGGTCCTCCGGCCGGTCGCCGGGGCCGACGGCGGCGGCGATGCCGCCCTGGGCGTAGAGGCTGGAGCCGCCGGGAAGACTGGCCGTCTTGGTGATGAGCGTGACGGCGCGCGGGGCGAGTTGCAGGGCGGCGGTCATCCCGGCAAGGCCGGAACCGACGACGATCACCTCGGCATCGCGGACGTCATAAGGCGTGCTGGAGGTCATGGGGGACTCCTGACTCTCCCTCTCCCGCCCCGGGAGAGGGAAGGGGCCCAAGCGGAGCTTGGGAAGGGTGAGGGGTGAGGCGAGGATCAGAAATCCATGTCCGGATAGCCCCTCACCCTCCCCGCGCCTTGGCGCGGGTCCCCTCCCTCTCCCGGGACGGGAGAGGGCTCTTCTACGCACTCACTTCGGCTTCACCGCCAGCATGCGTTCCACCGAGCGGCGGGCGCGGACGGCGAGCGCGTCGGGGATCTCGATGCGCGGCTCCAGGGTCTGCAGCGACTCCAGGATGCCCGACAGCGTCACCGTCTTCATGTGCGGGCACAGGTTGCAGGGCCGCACGAATTCCGTCTCGGGAGAGGCGGCGGCGACGTTGTCGCTCATCGAGCATTCGGTGACCATCAGCACCCGCGGCGGCTTCTCCGACCCGACGAAATCGATCATGCGGGCGGTGGAGCCGACGAAATCGGCCGCCTCCAGCACGTCGGGCGGGCATTCGGGGTGGGCGATCACGGTCAGCCGGTCGAAACGGCGGCGGAACTCCTCGATCTCGGCGCCGGTGAAGCGCTCGTGCACCTCGCAATGGCCCTTCCAGGCGATGATCTCGACCTTGGTCTGGGTGGCGACGTATTTCGCCAGATATTCGTCGGGCAGGAAGATCACCCGGTCGACGCCCAGCGATTCCACCACCTCCACCGCGTTGCCGGAGGTGCAGCAGATGTCGACCTCCGCCTTCACCTCGGCGGAGGTGTTGACGTAGGCAACCACCGGCACGCCGGGATGCGCCTCGCGCAGGAGGCGGACGTCGGCGGCGGTGATGCTGTCGGCCAGCGAACAGCCGGCGTTGCGGCTGGGGATCAGCACCGTCTTGGCCGGGTTCAGCAGCTTCGCCGTCTCCGCCATGAAATGCACGCCGGCCAGCACGATGACGTCGGCGTCGGTCTGCGTCGCCTTGGCGGCCAGTGCCAGGCTGTCGCCGACGATATCTGCCACGCCGTGGAAGATCTCCGGCGTCTGGTAGTTGTGCGCCAGGATGACGGCGTTGCGCTCGCGCTTCAGCTCGTTGATGGCGTGGACCAGCGGCGCGTGGAACGGCCATTCGATGGCTGGCACGACGCGCTTCATCCGCTCATAGATCGGTGCGGTCGCCGCGGCGACGGCGGGGGTATATGCGAGTTCGGCGACCTCGGGCATCATGTGCTCCGCTCTATGCTCGTTCTGAGCAAAACCATATGTGCTCGATTGGAGCACATCAAGCGGAAAAGATCGGACGGAAACAATCGGGCTCCAGCGGCGTTGTGCGTGGCGTGGGCGGAGCCGGCAGCGCGGCTTCGTTCCGGTCAGCGCTGTCCGGAGTTCAGCCGATGAAAGCCTTCCTTGCCGCCCTCGTCGCCATCCTCATCCTGGCGGGTGGCGCCTGGGCGATCCTGCCCGGCCTGTTCGCCCGCAGCGCCGACGAGACCTTCGCCTCGGTGGGCGCGCGGGTGGGGGAGGAGGCGTCGGTCGAGCACCGCAACTTCTCCGGCCGTCCGCAAGCCGACCGTAAGGAGTGATCCTTCCGCCGGAGAAAAGGGATGACCTCGGCCGGGTAGCCCCGACCGGGTGAGGCAACCTTTGGTCCTGCCCGGCGTTGTCCATGTTCGGGCCAGTCATGGCTTTCGACCGGTCATGGCTTTTGAAGAGAGTTCCGGAGCGGCTTGCGGGAGTGTGATGACGGTTCATGATCCGGAAAGCGGCGCGGATAGTTTGCGCGCCGACGTCTACCGGCTGCTGGCGCTGACGCTGTCAGCCCCGCCGGGCGCCGACCTGCTGGCGCTGCTGGGCGGCCTTGCCGGCGATGCGACGCCGATCGGCCGCGCCTTCGACGATCTGGCCGTCTGCGCCCGCGCCACCGATCCCCAAGCGGCGGAGCGCGAGTTCAACGCGCTGTTCATCGGCGTCGTCCAGGGCGAGTTGGTCCCCTACGCCTCCTATTACCGCACGGGCTTCCTGACCGACCGGCCGCTGTCGGCCCTGCGCGCCGACCTGCAGGCGCTGGGGCTGGAGCGCGCCCCCGACGTGTCGGAGCCGGAGGACCACATCGCGGCACTCTGCGACGTGATGGCGGTGCTGATCCGCGAGGGGGCCGACCCGGCGGTGCAGCGCCACATGCTGGACAGCCATCTGCTGCCCTGGGCCGACCGCTTCTTTCAGGATCTGGAAGGGGCGGAGGCGGCCGGCCTCTACCGCCCGGTCGGCACCATCGGCCGCCTGTTCCTGGAGATCGAACAGGAAGCACTCAACCGACAGACCGACCAGTTGGAGGAGGCCGACGCATGAAGACGCCGCCAGAACCCTCACGTAATTCCGCGCCGCGCAATCCCCTGCAACGCCGCGACATCCTGAAGACGCTGGGCCTGGGTGCGGCCGGTGCCGCCGCGGCGGCCGTGCTGCCGACGGGGGATGAAGCGCAGGCGATGGAATCGCCGCAGGAGCAGGTGAAGACCCGCTATCGCGAAACCGAACACGTCAAGCGCTTCTATGCGCTGAACCGCCTGTAGGGCGATCCGGAGGGTGTCCATGCTGGTCAAACGCAGCTCGGCGAAATCGACAGGCAACAAGCGCTCCGGTCTGGTCGCCGCGCTGGCCGACAGCCTGGAGTCGGGCGTCAGCCGCCGCGGTTTCCTGCGCCGCTCCGGCCTTGCCGCGGGCGGCATCGCCGCCGTCGGCGCTCTGCCGGGCGCGATGATCCGCAAAGCGGAGGCCGGTCCCATCCTGCCGAATGTCGAGGTGGTGACGCGCAAGAATGTCTGCACCCACTGCTCGGTCGGCTGCACGGTGATCGCCGAGGTGCAGAACGGCGTCTGGGTCGGGCAGGAACCGGGCTGGGAAAGCCCGATCAACCAGGGCACCCACTGCGCCAAGGGCGCCTCGGTGCGCGAGCTGACCAAGGGCACCCGCCGGGTCAAATACCCGCTGAAGCTGGTGGACGGCGTTTGGCAACGCATCACCTGGGACCAGGCGATCGAGGAGATCGGCAACCAGTTGATGGAGATTCGGCAGGCGTCGGGGCCGGATGCGGTGTTCTGGCTGGGATCGGCGAAGTTCTCCAACGAGGGCGCCTATCTCTACCGCAAGCTGGCGGCCTTCTGGGGCACCAACAACGTCGATCATCAGGCGCGCATCTGCCATTCCACCACGGTCGCCGGCGTGGCGAACACGTGGGGCTACGGCGCCATGACCAACAGCTACAACGACATCCAGAACTCCAAGGCGCTGGTGATCGTCGGCGGCAACCCGGCCGAGGCGCACCCGGTGTCGATGCAGCACATGCTGCGCGGCAAGGAGCACAACCGCGCGCCCTTCATCGTCATCGACCCCCGCTTCACCCGCACCGCGGCGCACGCCACCGAATATGTCCGCATCCGTCCCGGCACCGACATCCCGGTCGCCTGGGGCCTGCTGTGGCACATCTTCGAGAATGGCTGGGAGGACAAGGAGTATATCCGCCAGCGCGTCTACGGCATGGACGAGGTCCGCGCCGAGGTGAAGAAATGGACGCCAGAGGAGGTCGAGCGGGTGACCGGCGTCCCCGGCCCCCAGCTGCGCCGGGTGGCGGAGGCGCTGGCGAAGAACAAGCCCAGCACGGTGATCTGGTGCATGGGCGTCACCCAGCACACGGTCGGCACCGCCAACGTCCGCGCGCTGTCGATCCTGCAGCTGGCACTGGGCAACATCGGCGTGGCCGGCGGCGGCGCCAACATCTATCGCGGCCACTGCAACGTGCAGGGCGCCACCGACTTCGGCCTCGATGTCAGCACGCTGCCCTCCTATTACGGGCTGGCGGAAGGGGCGTGGAAGCATTTCTCCCGCGCCTGGGACGTCGAATACGACTATATGAAGAGCCGTTTCGCCTCCAAGGAGCTGATGGAGGCCAAGGGCATCCCGACCACGCGCTGGTTCGACGCGGTGCTGGCCAAGCCGGGCGAGATCGACCAGCCCAGCCCCTTGCGCGCCATGATGTGCTTCGGCCATGGCGGCAACACCGTCACCCGGATGCCGGACATGGTGAAGGGGCTGGAGAAGCTGAGCCTGCTGGTCATCGCCGACCCGCACCCGACCACCTTCGCCGCGATCAAGGAACGGCGCAACGGCACCTACATCCTGCCGGCCTGCAGCCAGTTCGAGACCGACGGGTCGCGCACCTGCTCCAACCGCTCGATGCAGTGGGGGGAGAAGGTGGTGGAGCCGATCTTCGAATCGAAGGACGACTACACCATCATGTACCTGCTGGCGCGCAAGCTGGGCTTCGCCGACGAGATGTTCAAGCACATCACGGTGGAGAACACCCGGCCGGTGCCGGAGGACATCCTGCGCGAGATGAACCGCAGCTGCCTGTCCATCGGCGCCACCGGCCAGTCGCCGGAACGGCTGAAGATGCACATGAAGCATCAGGCCGATTTCGACAAGATCACCATGCGGGCCTCCTCCGGCCCCTGCGCCGGCGACTATTACGGCCTGCCCTGGCCGAGCTGGGGCCATCCGGAGATCAGGCATCCGGGATCGGCGGTGCTCTATGACACCTCCAAGCATGTGATGGACGGCGGCGGCGTCTTCCGCGCCCGCTTCGGGGTGGAGCGCAACGGCGTCTCGCTGCTGGCCGACGGCTCCTATTCCAAGGGATCGGAGATCGAGGACGGCTATCCCGAATTCACCATGGCCGTGCTGAAGAAGCTGGGCTGGGACAAGGACCTGACGCCCGACGAGATGCGCGTCATCCAGGCCATCGGCGGCGGCGGGGCCGAGGTCGACAATGTCAGCTGGCAGACCGACCTGTCGATGGGCATCATCCGCGTGGCGCTGAAGCATGGCTGCGTGCCGCACGGAAACGCCAAGGCGCGCGCCGTCGCCTGGAACCTGCCCGACCCGGTGCCGATCCATCGCGAACCGATCTATTCCCCGCGCCCCGATCTGGTGAAGGCCTATCCGGCCATCGAGGACCGGCGCGACTTCCGTCTGGTCCAGCTTGCCCGCTCGCTTCAGTTCAAGGTGGCGGACAGCGACCTGCGCCAGCGCTTCCCCATGGTGCTGACCTCCGGCCGGCTGGTCGAGTATGAGGGCGGCGGCGAGGAAACCCGGTCCAACCCCTGGCTGGCCGAGCTGCAGCAGTCGATGTTCGCGGAGATCAACACCAAGGACGCCGAAGGGCTGGGCATCCGGGACGGCGCCTGGGTCTGGGTCTACGGGCCGGAGGACGGCAGCAAGGCCAAGGTCAAGGCGCTGGTCACCGACCGCGTCGGCAGCGGCACGGTGTTCCTGCCCTTCCACTTCTCCGGTTTCTGGCGGGGCGACAGCTTGCGTGGCAACTACCCGCCCAACACCGACCCGATCGTGCTGGGCGAGCCGGCCAACGGGGTGACGACCTACGGCTACGACCCCGTCACCTTCATGCAGGAAACCAAGGTCACCCTCTGCCGGGTCGAACCGGCATGACGTGCAGGAGCTGATTGGACATGGCCCGGATGAAGTTCCTGTGCGATTCGGAACGCTGCATCGAATGCAACGCCTGCGTCACCGCCTGCAAGAACGAGCATGAGGTGCCCTGGGGCATCAACCGCCGCCGGCTGGTCACGCTGAACGACGGCAAGCCGGGCGAGCGGTCGATCTCCATGGCCTGCATGCATTGCAACGACCCGCCCTGCGCCGCGGTGTGCCCGGTCGACTGTTTCCTGCAGACCGAGGACGGGGTGGTGCTGCACAGCAAGGATCTGTGCATCGGCTGCGGCTACTGCTTCTACGCCTGTCCGTTCGGCGCGCCGCAATACCCGCGCACCACCGACTTCGGCAGCCGCGGCAAGATGGACAAGTGCACCTTCTGCGCCGGCGGTCCCGAACCGGACGGCAGCGTCGAGGAGTACCAGAAATACGGCGCCAACCGGCTGGCCGAGGGCAAGCTGCCGCTCTGTGCGGAGATGTGCTCCACCCGCGCGCTGATGGCCGGCGACGGCGCGATCCTGGCCGACATCTATCAGGAACGGTCGGTGCGGCGCGGCTATGGCTCCGGTGCGCCGGGCTGGTCCACCGCCTACGGCCGCAACGACCGCGGCTCCCCCTTCGCGCCCGGCGGGCCGGGGACGGGAGGGGCGTGAGGAGTTTCGCGGTGGGGAGTTAGACCCCCCACCTAACCTCCCCCGCTGGGCGGGGGAGGGACTGCCGCCACTCTCCCGCACAAGCACTTGCTCCCTCCTCCGCGAGAGCGGGGGAGGGTTGGGGTGGGGGCAAGTAAGGCGCCAATTCGTCAATTGGGAGACCACCATGCGCCCCCTGCACGCCCTGCTGCTGATCGCCCTGATGGCCATTGCTGGTCTGGCCGCTCCGACTTTCGCACAAGCGCAGCTCTATCAGGCGCCCGGCCCCAACTCGCCGACCACCAAGGAGCAGGTGCCGCTCTACGTCCCGCAGGACGACAAGGTCGTCGGCCGCGTCAGCATTCCGGACGAGAAGCTGGCGGTGCTGGTCCAGCCGGAAGGGCGGGAGTGGCGGGAGTGGCGCACCCACACGCTGCGGCTGGCCATCGGCGGGCTAGCGATCGGCATGACGGTGGTGCTGGCGATCTTCTTCCTTTATCGCGGCACCATCCGCATCCATGGCGGCAAGGCGGGGCGGCTGGTTCTGCGCTTCAACGGGCTGGACCGCTTCGCCCATTGGACGACGGCGGTCAGCTTCCTGACCATGGCGCTGACCGGCGTGATCCTGACCTTCGGCCGGCCGTTGCTGATCCCGCTGATCGGCCATCAGGCCTTCACGCCGCTGGCGGAGTATTCCAAGTCGATCCACAACTTCGTCAGCGTGCCCTTCGTCGTCGGGCTGCTGATGATCATGGCGTTGTGGCTGCGCGACAATATTCCGGAGAAGGCCGACTGGATTTGGATCAAGTCGGCGGGCGGGCTCTTCTCCAAGGCCGGCCATCATCCGGAGGCCGGGCGCTTCAACGCCGGCCAGAAGCTGGTGTTCTGGAGCATCGTGCTGGGCGGCATCGCGATGGCGGCCACCGGCTACCTGTTGATGGTGCCCTTCGCCGTCACCGGGATCGGCGGGATGCAGACCATCCACGTCATCCACGGGCTGCTGGCGGCGGCGCTGATCGCCGCAGTGATCGGTCACATCTACATCGGCACCATCGGCATGGAGGGCGCCTTCGACGCCATGGGCTCCGGCGAGGTCGACGAGAACTGGGCGATGGAGCATCACCGCCGCTGGTATCAGGAGCAGCTGCGCAAGGGCTATGTCGAAGGGCGCCAGCCGGCGGAGTGAGGCGCCCGACGCCCCGGCGAATGGATCGGCCATTGGGTGGGACACGAACAATCCCACCCCCGCACCGTCTCCTTCCATAGTACAATTTACCCTTCCCCTCTCAGAGTGGCTGAATGGCCCCCGACAAACGCGTTGGACCGGAGACCTGACCGGTTCACCACACTGAGAGGAACGGCCCAAATGCTCCACCAGGCTCTCGAAACGCTCCAGAAGCAGATCGCGCTCCGCCCCCGCTACGACAACTTTATCGGCGGCCAGTGGGTTGCGCCGGTGGACGGCCAATACTTCACCAACCTGACCCCGATTACCGGCAAGCCGCTGTGCGAGGTCGCCCGTTCCCAGGCCGCCGACGTCGAGCTGGCGCTGGACGCCGCCCACAAGGCCAAGGACGCCTGGGGCCGCACCTCGCCGACCGAGCGCTCGAACATCCTGCTGAAGATCGCCGACCGCATGGAAGAGCGGCTGGAGATCATCGCGCTGGCCGAGACTCTGGACAACGGCAAGCCGATCCGCGAGACCCGCGCCGCCGACGTTCCGCTCGCCATCGACCACTTCCGCTACTATGCCGGCTGCATCCGCGCCCAGGAAGGCTCGATCGCCGAGATCGACCACACCACCTACGCCTATCACTTCCATGAGCCGCTGGGCGTCGTCGGCCAGATCATCCCCTGGAACTTCCCGCTGCTGATGGCCGCCTGGAAGCTGGCCCCGGCGCTGGCCGCTGGCAACTGCATCGTGCTGAAGCCGGCCGAGCAGACCCCGATGGCGATCATGGTCCTGATGGAGATGATCGGCGACCTGCTGCCGGCCGGCGTCATCAACGTCGTCAACGGCTTCGGCATCGAGGCCGGCAAGCCGCTCGCCACCAACAAGCGCATCTCGAAGATCGCCTTCACCGGCGAGACCTCGACCGGCCGCCTGATCCTGCAGTACGCGTCGGAGAACATCATCCCGTCGACCGTCGAGCTGGGCGGCAAGTCGCCGAACATCTTCTTCGAAGACGTGATGGCCTCGGACGACGAGTTCCTGGACAAGGCGCTGGAAGGCTTCGCGATGTTCGCGCTGAACCAGGGTGAGGTCTGCACCTGCCCGAGCCGCGTCCTGATCCAGAAGTCGATCTACGACCGCTTCATCAAGCTGGCGGTGGAACGCGTCAACAAGATCGCCCAGGGCCATCCGCTGGACGGCGGCACGATGATCGGCGCCCAGGCCTCGCAGGAGCAGATGGAGAAGATCCTCTCCTACATCGAGATCGGCAAGGCCGAAGGCGCCAAGGTTCTGGCGGGTGGCGGGCGCGCCCATCTGGGCGGCGAGCTGGAAGGCGGCTACTACGTCCAGCCGACCATCCTGGAAGGCCACAACAAGATGCGCATCTTCCAGGAGGAGATCTTCGGCCCGGTCGTCGCCGTGACCACCTTCGAGACCGAGGAAGAGGCGCTGGCCATCGCCAACGACAGCGAGTTCGGCCTGGGCGCCGGCGTCTGGACCCGTGACGGCAACCGCGCCTTCCGCATGGGCCGCGGCATCCAGGCCGGCCGCGTGTGGACCAACTGCTACCACCTGTACCCGGCGCACGCCGCCTTCGGTGGTTACAAGAAGTCCGGCATCGGCCGCGAGACGCACAAGATGATGCTCGACCACTACCAGCAGACCAAGAACCTGCTGGTCAGCTACAGCCCGAAAGCGCTCGGCTTCTTCTGAGCCCTGCTCCTCCCTATCGGGCAAACCTGGGCCGGGGGCGCGTCCCCCGGCCTTTTTTCTTTCGCCGCGTGGTTTCGTGATAAAGGACCACCCCATGCCGACAGAGCGCGTCACCGCCACCCCCGAAGCCATCGCCCTGCTGGATCGCCTTGCCGCGAAGCACGGGCCGCTGTTGCTGCATCTGTCGGGCGGCTGCTGCGACGGGTCGGCGCCGCTCTGCCTGCCGAAAGGGGAGTTCCGGCTGGGCGGGCGCGACCTTTGTCTCGGCTTGGTCGCCGGCGCGCCTTTCTGCATGTCGGACGACACCTTCCAATGGTGGCGCAACACCCAGGTCATCCTTGACGTTATCCAGGCGCGCGGCGGCGGCTTTTCGATCGAGGCGCCGGACGGCGTCCGCTTCACCGCCAAGGCCCGCCTGTTCACCGACGAGGAATTGGCCGGCTTGCCCGATCCGCAGCCGGCAGAGAGTATCTAGGCCGAGCATCTTCAGGAGCCGCCCCGCATCATGTCCTCCTTCACCGGTCCGCGGATTGGTCTTGCCCGCCGCCATCCCTGGAGTACCCTTGCCGGATCGCATCCGCGCACGGAGAGGGAGGCGCAGGCGGCATCGATGTCCACACGCGAGATCTCCGCAGACGGCCCCTCCGCAGACGGCCCGGTGAAACCCGCGTCCGGCGACGGCATGCCGCGCGCCGTGACCCATGCCGAACGCCCCGACGAGGCGGCGCGGGACCTGCGTGCCGGGCTGGGCGAGGTGCCGCTGGAACTGGTGGTGGTGTTCTGCGCCCCCAGCTATGACCGAAACGCCCTGGCCGATGCCCTGGCGCGGGAGTTCGGCATGGTGCCGGTCATCGGCTGCACCACGGCGGGGGAAATCGGTCCCGGCGGCTACACCACCAACGCCCTGGTGGCGGTGGGCTTCCCGAGCGAGGATTTCTGCATCGTCACCGCGCTGGTCGACCATGTCGACCGCTTCGAGATCGCCGACAGCACCGCCATCGCGCGCTCGCTGCTGTCGCGCCGCGACCGGGCGATGGCGAGCCGGGCGGTGCCGCTGGGCGAGGATGCCCGCAGCTTCGCCATGCTGCTGATCGACGGCCTGTCGATGAGCGAGGAGACGGTGGTCAGCGCGCTGCACAACGCCCTGATCGACATCCCGCTGTTCGGCGCCTCGGCCGGTGACGACCTGCATTTCGAACGCACCTTCGTCCTGCACGAGGGGGCATTTCATCCCAACGCCGCGGTGGTGACGCTGTTCACCACCAACCGGCCCTTCACCGTCTTCCGCACCCAGCATTTCGTCAGCTCCGACCGCAAGATGGTGGTCACCGGCGCCGATCCGCAGCACCGCATCGTCCATGAGATCAATGCCGAGCCGGCAGGCCGCGAGTACGCCCGGCTGGTCGGGCTGGAGGGCGAGCCGCTGACCCCGATGATCTTCGCCGCGCATCCGGTCGTCGTGCGGGTCGGGGGCCAGTACCATGTCCGCTCCATCCAGAAGGTGAACGACGACGAGAGCCTGACCTTCTTCTGCGCCATCGACGAGGGCATCGTCCTGACGGTGGCGGAGGGGGTCGACCCGGTCTCCAACTTCGATGGTCTGATCGCAGGCATCGAGGCGGAGGTCGGCGCTCCCGACCTGATCCTCGGCTGCGACTGCATCCTGCGCCGGCTGGAGATGGAGCAGCGGCAATTGAATGCCGTCATGTCGGAACGGCTGGCGCGCAACCGGGTTGTCGGATTCTGCGCCTACGGCGAACAGGTGAACGGCATGCACGTCAACCAGACCTTCACGGGCGTCGCCATCGGAGGGCGCTAAGCCATGGCCGGCATCCAAACCCGCAGCTGGACCCTCGACCCCGCCGACCGCATCGCCGAGTTGGAGCGCGAGAACGCCAAGCTCCAGCGCATCAACAAGGTGCTGATGGACCGCGTCGAGCGGTCGATGGATTTCCAGGGCGGCGCCTTCTCGCTGTTCCAGACCGCCATCGTGCTGGAGCAGAAGATCCGCGAACGCACGCTGGAGTTGGAACGCGCCCTGCACAAGCTGGAGGACAGCAACCGCGATCTCGCCCGCGCCAAGGAGCTGGCGGACACCATGCGCACCCGCCTGTTCGAGGCGATCGAGTCGGTGAACGAGGGGTTCGCCCTGTTCGACTCGTCCGACCGGCTGGTGCTGTGCAATCGCAAATACCTGTCCTACTGGCCGTCGGTATCGGGCCGCATCCAGGCCGGCATCCGCTTCAACGATCTGGTGGCGATGGTCGCCGCCGCCGGCGCGGTCAGCGAGCCGCCGCCCGACGTCTGGCTGCGCGAGCGGATGGAGCACCGCCACGACCTGAAGGGCGTGTTCCTCAATCGCCTGTCCGACGGCCGCTGGATCCAGGTGAACGAGCGGCGCACCCGCGACGGCGGCATCGTCGGCGTCTACACCGACATCACCGTCATCAAGCATGAGGAGGAGCGGCGGCGCGAATCCGAGCAGGCGGAGAAATCCGCGCTGATGACGCTGAACGACCAGCTTCAGCAGGCGAAGTCCCAGGCCGATCAGGCCAACCTGTCGAAGACCCGCTTCATCGCCGCCGCCAGCCACGACCTGTTGCAGCCCTTGAACGCCGCCCGCCTGTTCGTCTCGGCCCTGGCCGACCTGGAGCAGCCGGCCGCCAATGCGGAGTTGGTGGACAACATCGACCTGGCTCTGGCGTCGGTGGAGGATCTGCTGTCGGCGCTGCTCGACATCTCCAAGCTCGATGCCGGGGCGGTGACGCCGGAGGTCAGCGATTTCCCGTTGCGCGGCATCCTGGCGCCGCTCGCCACCGAATATGCCGCCGTCGCGGCGGAGCGCGGCATCGACCTGAAGGTGGTGGGATCGGGGGCGGTGGTGCGCAGCGACATGCGGCTGCTGCGCCGGATCGTGCAGAATTTCCTGTCCAACGCGCTGCGCTATGTCCAGGGCGGCCGGGTGGTGGTCGGCTGCCGCCGGACCGGCGACGGCATCCGCATCGAGGTGTGGGACAACGGCCCCGGCATCCCGCGCGACAAGATCACCGAGATCTTCCAGGAGTTCCGCCGCCTCGACACCCCCGTCACCAAGGGGCGTGACCGCGGCATGGGGCTTGGCCTCGCCATCGTCGACCGCGTCGCCCGCATGCTGGGCCACCCCATCACCGTGCGGTCGGAGCCGGGCCGGGGCTCCGTCTTCGCCGTCACCGTGCCGCGCGGGACGGAGCGTCGCGCCGTGCGCCCGGCCAGCGTCGCCGCCCGGCCGATGACCAACCGGCTGGCCGGCACCTCCGTGCTGGTGCTGGACAACGAGCCGGCGGTGGTGGCGGGGATGGAGGCGCTGCTGCGCGGCTGGGCCTGCGACGTGGTGTCGGCCACCAACGGCGACGAGGCGCTGGCGCTGCTGTCCGGCATGCCGCAGCCGCCGGATCTGCTGATCGCCGACTATCATCTCGACGACGGCGCGCTGGGCGTCAACGAGGTGGCGCGGCTGCGCGCCGCCTGCGGCCGCATCCTGCCCGCCGTGATCGTCACCGCCAACCGCACGCCGGAACTGGCGGACGAGGCCAAGGCGGCCGGCTGTCTGGTGCTGAACAAGCCGGTGAAGCCGGCGCAGCTGCGCGCGGTGATGTCGGGGCTGGTGGGCTGATGATTTACCGGTAACGCCTTACCGGTTCGCCTGTTGTCGGTTTTTATGACCGACCCCGTTGCGCTGCGCGACAAGGCGCTCGAGATCCATCGGCTGCTGTGCACCGTTTACGGCTGCCCGGTCGCCTATTTCCACAGCCTCGACCCGCTGAGCGAGCTGGTGTCGTCGCTGCTGTCGCACCGCACCCGGAATGCGGCGTCCGGTGCCGCCTTCAAGGCGCTGCGGCGGCGCTGGCCCGACTGGGAGGCGGTGCGCGACGCTCCCGTCGCGGAGGTGGAGGCGACCATCGCCGGCGTCACCTGGCCGGAGCAGAAGGCTCCGCGCATTCAGGCCATCCTGCACCGCATCACCGAGCGGGTCGGCGGCCTGTCGCTCGACCTGCTGTCGGGCATGACCGTGCCGGAGGCGCGTTCGTGGCTGGAGGAACTGCCGGGGGTGGGGCCGAAGACCAGCGCGGCGGTGCTCAGCTTCTCCACCCTGCGGCAGGCGGCCTTGCCGGTGGACAGCCACCATCACCGCGTCGCCGTCCGCACCGGCCTGATCCCCGCCAACGTCGCCGTCGGCCCGTCGCATGCGGTGCTGTCGGCGCAATTGCCGGCGGAGTGGGACGCCCAGCAGGTCTACGACAACCACGAGGTCATGATGCTGCACGGCCAGCGCTGCTGCTATTATCAGGCGCCGGCCTGCGACCGCTGCGTGCTGTTGCGCCTATGCCCGACCGGACAGGCCCTGCGCCCGCCGGAGGAGGAGCGGGAGAGGGCGTGACTCATTCGTTTTGTGCATTGCAACACGCAGCCATTCCCAGAATGCAGGGCCGTTCACCGCCTGCTGAGCGCATATAAGATTGTGAGGGCGACGAAGACGCCGCTCCAATCTTCATAAGACGAGGCCCGAGGTGATACACAAGATTCTGGACGCGATCGATGCCATTGTCGCGGAAAAACGTCAGAACGGTCAGCTTGAGGATTGGCTCAAGAGCGGTGCCGCCAAGCGTTTCTGCGAGAAGATTTCGTCCGAGCGCAAGCACTATTATCCAGCATTGCTTCTCTACTTGGAGCGCAATGGCGGGCAGCACGTATGACGGCATATGGGTAACGGGAACGGGCCGCGGAATTCCGCGGCCCGCCCGTTTTCGAGGGACCCTATTCGGCCGCCAGCGGCTTCGGCATCATGCTGCCGGTCTGCTGGAAGCGGGTGTGCCAGGCGAAAGCCTCCTCCAGCAGGTGCGGGGTGTGGCCGCCGCGCTGGAGCGCCCGGCGCTGATAGTCCATCGCCAGTTCGCGGTAGCTGGGGTGGACGCAGTTGCGGATGATGGTCTCGGCCCGCTCGCGCGGAGCCAGACCGCGCAGGTCGGCTAGCCCGACCTCCGTCACCAGAACGTCGACATCATGCTCGTTGTGGTCGACATGGGTCACCATCGGCACGACGCTGGAAATGGCGCCGCCCTTGGCCAGAGACTTGGTGACGAAGATGGCGAGGTGGCTGTTGCGGGCGAAGTCGCCGGAGCCGCCGATGCCGTTCATCATCTGCGTGCCGTTGACATGGGTGGAGTTGACGTTGCCGTAGATGTCGCACTCCAGCGCCGTGTTGATGCCAATGACGCCAAGGCGGCGGATCACCTCCGGATGGTTGGAGATCTCCTGCGGGCGCAGCAGCAGCCGGCCCTTGTAGGAGCCGATCTTCGGCAGCACTTCGGCGTACTTTCCGGCGCTGAGCGTGATCGAGGAGCCCGAGGCGAAGTTCAGCTTGCCGGCGTCGAACAGCTCGAAGGTGCTGTCCTGCAGAACCTCGCTGTACATGGTCAGGTCGTGGAATGGGCCGTCGATCAGCCCGTGCAGCACCGCGTTGGCGATGGTGCCGATGCCGGCCTGCAGCGGCGCCAGCGAGCGGCCCATCCGGCCCTGCTTCACTTCGCGGCCCAGGAACTCGATCAGGTGGCCGGCGATGGCGTTGGTCTCGTCATCGGGCGGCAGGATGTTGGCGGAGCTGTCCTGCTTGCGCGTCACCACGATGGCCGCGATCCGTGACGGGTCGATCGGGATATAGGGCAGGCCGGCGCGGCTTTCCGCCGTCACCACCGGGATCGGCTCGCGGAAGGGGCGGCGGGTCGGGATGTAGACGTCGTGCATCCCCTCCAGATCCAGCGGCTGGGTCAGGTTCAGCTCGATGATGATCTTCTCGGCCAGGATGGCGAAGGTCGCCGAGTTGCCGATGGAGGTGGTCGGCACGATCCCGCCATTCTCGGTGATGGCGCAGGCCTCGATCACCGCGACGTCGACCGGACCCATCTGGCGGGACCGTAGCAGTTCCACCGTTTCCGACAGATGCTGGTCGACGAACATCACCTCGCCGCGGTTGATCGCCTTGCGCAGCACCGGGTCGGCCTGGAAGGGCAGGCGGCGCGACAGCACCCCCGCCTCGGTCAGGATCCGGTCCACGTCGTTGCCCAGCGAGGCGCCGGTCATCAGCGTGATCTTCAGCTTTTCCGACGCGGCGCGTTCGGCCAGCGCCAGCGGCACCGCCTTGGCGTCACCGGCGCGGGTGAAGCCGCTCATGCCCACGGTCATGCCGTCCTTGATGAGGAAGGCGGCCTCTTCCGCCGGAACCACCTTGCCCCACAGGGATTTCAGGCGGATGCGATCTCGGTACATCGGGCGTTCCTTTTATGAGTGCTTTTTGGCGAATGGCGAACGATCCGTGCCTTGGCGGTCGTATTTCTTGTTTGAAAATACTCATAAGGAGGCGCTGTCCGGTGCCGCAATTGTTCGTCCGGAATATCAGGCAACGCTCAAGTGAATGGGTGGGCGAATATCGGCTGAGCGGTGCGCATTGCGGACGTTGACTTGAAAATTCGCCGGCGCGATTTGCTGAAACTCAGTTTCGCCTTCTGGTATTTGTCCCGGGTGGCCGGTCCCATAGCCTTGCACAGCTGTGCCTGTACGCGCCGGGGAGGAGGGCGTAGCATCGGCCCATCGATCCAACAGCAAGGAGCCCGCCGGCGTGGCGTCCCCGCATCGGCCGACCGTCAGCACCCGCAGTTACGACGGGCATGAACGGCGGCACGCCCATGACCATCACCAGATTGTGCTGCCGGTCGCCGGGACCCTCGACATGGAGGTCGGCGGTGCCTGCGGCCGGGTGGGCGACGGGCGCGGGGTGCTGGTGGCCGACGGCGTGCCGCACAGCTTCCGCAGCGGCGGGACCAACCGCTTCGTCGTGCTGGACGTGCCCGCCGCCGGTCTGGTGCCGGAGGCGGCGGTGCGCGCCTGCGACGCCTTCTTCGCCATCGACGGCGCGCTGGACGGGCTGGTGCGTTATCTGGCGGCGGAGGCGGCCGACAAGCCGCTCGACCCGGTGCTGGCCCACCATTCGGCGGGGCTGCTGCTGCGCGCCCTGGAAGCCCGGCAGCCGCCGGCGCCGCTGTCGGACGACCCCATCGACCGCGCCCTGGCCCTGATGGCGGAGCGCTGTGCCGAGCCGCTGACGGTGGCGGAGTTGGCGGAGGCGGCTGGTCTGGCGCCCAGCCGGTTCCATGAACGCTTCCGTGCCCGCACCGGCAGCACCCCCGCCGCGATGCTGGCGGAACTGCGGCTGGACCGGGCGGAGGCGCTGCTGCGGGACGGCCGGTTGCCGCTCGCCGAGGTGGCGCTGGCGGTGGGCTTCTCCGACCAGAGCGCCCTGACCCGCAGCCTGCGCCGTCGCCGCGGCATCACGCCGGGGGCGGTGCGGAAGAGGGGCTAGACGGCGCGCGCCGCTTCGACGATCACCGCCGCGACGGCTTCCGCGCGCGACAGGTGCGGGGCATGGCCGCTGTCGACCTCCACCGTCCGGGCGCCGATGCGCGACGCGGTGGCGCGCAGGAAGTCGGGTGGCAGCATGCGGTCCTGGGTGGCGACGACGTACCAGGCGGGCTTGGTCTTCCAGGCGGCGGCGGAGACCTTGGTCGCGAAGCAGGCCGCCGCCACCGGCCCCTGGGTCGCGGCCAGCAGTGCGGCATCCTCGGCCGGCAAATCCTGGGCGAAGTTGCGGGCCATGCCCTCCGGCTTCAAGGTCAGGAAACGGTCCTTGTCCACGGAGACGCCGGACAGGCCGGCCGAGGGCGGGAAGGGCTTCAGTGTGTCGTTCGGCGATTGCCCGGCGTCGGGGGCGAAGGCAGCGATGTAGACCAGCGACTTCACCCGCTCCTGAGCGCCGACCTGGGTGATGACGGCGCCGCCCCAGGAATGGCCGACCAGCACCACCGGCCCCTTGGTCCGGTCGATGGCGCGCTGGACATGGGCGACGTCGTCGTCGAGTGAGACCAGCGGGTTCTGCACCGCGACCGCCGCGAACCCTTCCGCTTGCAGGCGCGGGATCACCCGGCTCCAGGAGGAGCCGTCGGCGAAGGCGCCATGGACGAGGATGATGGTGGGGGTGGAACTCTCGGTGGAACTCATGAAGGGCGCTCCCGCTGGCGGTCGGATCGGCCAGTCAGAGCATGGCGGCGGCGCGGCCGTCCAGCGGGGGCGGGGACGTTTTTCTCAGGGTGGAAAAGGGCTTGGCCGTTATTCCGCCGGCTGCCCGCTCGTCCGCCGGCCGAAGGTGGCGACGCGATAGACGTACCAGAGAGCGATCCCGGCGAAGACGATGTTGGACACCGGGTTCAGCCAGCCGGCGACCTGTTGGTAGCGGTCCTCCAGCAGATAGCCGGCGCTGGCGAGAAAGGTCGTCCAGATCGCCGTGCCGACGGTGGTGTAGAGCAGGAAGGAACCCAGCGGCATCTCCGACACCCCGGCGGGGATGGAGATCAGCGTGCGCACCGCCGGGATCATCCGGCCAATCAGCACCGACCGGCCGCCATGTTCGCGGAATCGGGCGGCGGCCTGATCGACCTCCTCCGGCGCGATGGTCAGCCAACGGCCATGGCGCCCGGCCCAGCGCTTCAGCCGGCGGCAGCCGACCCAGCGGCCGATCAGATACCAGAACAGCGCCCCCAGCAAGGCGCCGCCCGTGCCCGAGACGATGACCATCACCAACCCCAGGTCGCCGCGCGCGGCGGTGAAGCCGGCCAGCGGCAGGATCAGCTCCGACGGGATGGGGGGAAACAGGTTTTCCGCGAACATCAGCAGAGCGACACCGACATAGCCGGTGTGCTCCACCATAGCAACGATCCAATCGAACACGTCCGTTCTCCCACGCTTGGCGCCCGCTCCCACCGTCGGACCAACACCGGGAAGGGCGGATTGGTTGCATGGAAGGGCTCGCACCGGCAGCCGGCTCTGCTTATGTTTGCAGGTGTAACGATTGAACGGGCGGAGGAGGGGGAAGGCGCAGATGGCGGCGATCAAGCTCGACCGGCATGAAAAGGGCATCCTGGCGGCCCTGCAGGAGAATGCCCGCCTGACCATGCAGGAGTTGGGCGATACCGTCGGCCTGTCGGCCTCGCCCTGCTGGCGCCGGGTGCGATCGATGGAGGACATCGGCGTCATCCGCCGCTACACGGTGCAGCTCGACCCGCGCAAGCTGGGGCTGGGCGAGTGCGTCTTCGCCCATGTCACGTTGGAACGCCACAAGGAGAATGCGGTCGAACAGTTCGAGACCGCCATCGCCGACATGCCGGAGGTGCTGGAATGCTTCGCCGTCACCGGCGACGCCGATTACCTGCTGCGCATCGTCGTGCCGACGACGGAGGATTACGGCCGCTTCCTCAGCGAACGCATCTTCTCCATCCCCGCGGTGTCGCACGTCAAATCGAGCGTCACCCTGAAGGAGGTGAAGTTCGAGACCCGGCTGCCGCTCGACCATCTGGAGTGAGGCGCCATTCGCCCTCTCCCGCCACGGGAGAGGGAGTCGAATGCGATCCCCTGTCCTCCGGTCGAACTCATGCCCCCGTCTGCCGCAACTCCGTCGCCAAGGCCGGCGCCAGATCGCCGCCGCCGGTCATCGTCACCCGCTCCAGCCCAAGCCAGCCGGCCAGACGGCGTAGTTCCGCCGCCAGGGGCGCGGCGACGGTGCCGTGGCTGGCGTGGGGTTCGGTGTGGGCGGCCTGGACCAGCAGGGCGGAGGCCTTGCGGTCGGACTTCAGGTCGACGCGGGCGGCGATGCGCTCGTCCATCAGGAAGGGCAGGACGTAATAGCCATGCTCCCGCTTGTGGGCGGGCGTGTAGATCTCCAGCCGGATGCGGGCGCCGAACAGGCGTTCGGTACGCTGCCGCTCCCAGATCAGCGAATCGAAGGGGGAGAGCAGGGCGCGGGCCGGGGCCTTGCGGGGAATGCGCAGGTCGGGGGTGACGTAGGCGGTGCGCTCCCAGCCCTCCACCGTCACCGGCAGCAGGTCGCCGGCCTCCACCAGTTCCGCGATGCGCAGGCGGGCGTCGGCGACCTCCAGCCGGTGATAGTCGCGCAGGTCGCGCTCGGTCGCCACGCCATGGGCGCGGGCGGCGATGCGCAGAAGGGCGCGCTGGGCCTCGTCCTCCTCCGGGGTGGGGGTGTCGAGGATGGCGGATGGCAGCACCCGCTCCGGCAGGTCGTAGAGCCGCTCGAAGCCGCGGCGGCCGGCGGTGGTGACCAGACCGGCCCAGAACAGGAACTCGACGGCCCGCTTGCCGTCGCTCCACCCCCACCAGCCGCCGGCCCCGCGCCCGGCCTCGGACAGTTCCGAGGCGCCCAGCGGCCCGCGCGCCGCCACCTCGGCCAGGACGGAGTCGATGTAGGGGCGGCGTTCGGCGGCGAAGCGCGCCAGCCCGCTGTATATGCCCTCGCCACGCTCGGCCCGCGCCATGCGCCAGCGGAACAGCGGCTGCTGCTCCACCGGGATCAGTGACGCCTCATGGCCCCAATATTCGAACAGCGCCCGCCGCTTGCCGCCATAGGCCAGCCGGTCGAGCAACGCCGCCTCGTACGGCCCCAGCCGCGAGAAGAGCGGCAGGTAATGCGAGCGCACCAGCACGTTGACCGAGTCGATCTGCACCAGCCCCAGCCGCCCGATCAGGCGCCGGGCATGGCGGGCCTCCACCGGATCGGCTTCGGGGGGCATGTTGGGGAAGCCTTGGGCCGCGATGGCGATGCGGCGGGCCTCGCGCAGGGACAGGCTGTCGGGACGGGGCATGGACCTGAAAGGAAAGGAAGCGGGGGAGCAGCTTGCGAATGCGTTTGATTTTCGTCAAGGCGGCGTGGGGGCGGGGGGCGCAGGCTGACGGTCAATCCTGCACTGCAGCACCCGTTTTTGCGGAGTCCCCCTTCATGTCCTCCCCCAGTCTTGCCGGCCGCGACGACGGCCCCGCCATCCCGATCCTGTTCCAGTATGGTTTCCGCTTTTTCTTCCTGTTCAGCGGCGTGGCTGCCGTCGGGCTGCTCGGCGCCTGGCTGGGCGTGCTGGTGACCGGGGAATGGCCCGAGCATGCGGTCGGCGCCAGCGCCTGGCATGCGCATGAGATGCTGTTCGGTACGGTGGTGGCCGCCGTCGCCGGCTTCCTGCTGACCGCGGTGCCGAGCTGGACCGGAACCAAGGCGGTGTCTGGCGCGCCGCTGATGGCGCTCGCCGCGCTGTGGATCGCCGGCCGCGTCGCCGTCTTCCCCTGGACCGGCATGCCGGAGCCGGTGGCGGCGGTGATCGACATCGCCTTCCTGCCGGGGCTGGGGCTGGCGCTCGGCCGGCCGCTGGTGGCGGCGGGCAAGTGGCGGAACAGCGCCTTCCTGATCCTGATCGGCCTGCTGACGACGGCCAACCTGCTGATCCACCTCGACTGGCTGGAACTGCTGGACGGCGGGACGGATGCCGGCTTCGCGCTGGGTCTTGGCGTCGTGCTGATGATGGTGACGGTGATCGGCGGGCGCATCCTGCCGGCCTTCACCCGCAACGGGCTGGGCAAGGCGGGGCTGGGCGTGCGGTCCTGGCCGATGGTGGAGCGGCCGGTGCTGGTTCTGACGCTGGCGCTGATCCCGGCGGCGATGGTGGCGCCGGAGTCCGTTGTCACCGGGCTGATCGCGCTCGCCGCTGCGGTGGCCCATGCGGTGCGGCTGGCCGGCTGGCAGGGCTGGAAGGCCTGGCGCTCGCCGATCCTGTGGATCCTGCATGTCGGCTATCTGTGGGTGCCGGTGGCGTTGGGCTTGCGCGGGCTGCATGCCCTGGCCGGGTTGCCGGCGGCGGCGGGAACCCATGCGTTGACGGTCGGCGCCTTCGCCACCCTGATCCTGGCGGTGATGAGCCGCGCCTCGCTCGGCCACACCGGGCGGCCGCTGGCGGTGTCGCGGCTGACGGTCGCCGCCTATGTGCTGCTGACGGTCGCGGCGGTCGCCCGCACCGCCTCGCCGCTGCTGCCGGTGGAGTGGGTGTGGTCGGCGCTGCAATGCTCCGGCTATGCCTGGGTCGCGGCCTTCACCCTGTACCTCGTCGCCTACGCCCCGGTCCTGCTGTCGCCGCGGGTTGACGGGCGGCCGGGCTGAGTGGCGTTGGCTGATTGGTGTTGGCCTACGGGCGGTCAGGCGGCGCCGCGGAAGTAGCGGTCGATGGCGTCGGTCATCTCGACCTCGCGGAAGGGCTTGGTCAGGACCGGCCGGTCCTGATGGCTCCGCGGCAGGCCGGCGGCGCCATGGCCTGTGGTGAAGACGAAGGGGATGCCCCGGGCGCTCAGCGCGTCGGCGACGCTGTCGACGCGCTCCCCGCGCAGGGTGACGTCCAGCAGGGCGGCGTCGATGCCGCCCTTGGCGATCAACTCCAGCGCCTCCGCCACCGTGCCGGCGGGCCCGACGACGCCGACATTCTGGACTTCCAGCGAATCCTCGATGGCCATGGCCACCAGCGGCTCGTCCTCGACGAGCAGGATGCGCAAGGGCTTCGATCGGTCGGCTTCCATGGACAGGCGGCTCGCTGATGGTCGGGGCTGTTGTCGGCCGTCAGATGGGGGTCTTAATCCCATATGGCAACCGGCGTGAGCTTTTCCGTTCAGCCCTCCGCTTGTCCAGCCCGACCTTGGTCATCGCCCATTGGGCCATCCGCGAGCTGCAGCTGGACTATCACCCCAGATCATCAAGCGCCTGTTGGAGGGACGGATAGAGCGCCTCCACCAGCGATCCGTCCGGCCGCACCGGCGACGGCAGGGTGTCGGCCCCTTCCAGCGCCCGGAACAGCGGCAGGCCGCCGACCTCGACGAAGCCGCCGCGCTCGCCATACTGGCCGACGATCCAGTCCTTGACCGTCGGGTCGCCGTCCAGCGCGTTGTTGTGCGAAATCAGCGCATGGGTGCCGTCGTCCGACCGGCGGTACCAGGCGCGGCAGCCGTCGCCGAGGTCCATCGGCGTGAAGCCTGCCTCGGTCATGGCCTTCCGCACCGCCGGGCGCACCCGGTCGGCCCGCAATCCGGCCAGCAACCCGGTATGTGGCCCGGTCCATTGATCGAGATCGTCCGCTAGGTCGCTCATGTCGCCTCTCAGGTCTTGGTCCTGAGGAGACAACGCGCCAGGAGGACTTTTGTGCCACGCCGACCTGTCCGAATGTGGAGGGAGCGGCTGCCTGTTGGTGGCGCTGCGGCCACCACCTATCCGTTCAGACGTTTAGCGGCTGGCGGGTGCGGAGCGCGGCGAGCGAGCGGTCCAGCAGGTCGCGCAATCGCTGTTCCTGCTCCAGGACCGTGGCGGCGGGGGCGTGCTCCAGCTCCTTCGCCAAGCGGCCGAGGGCGGCGGCGCCGAGATTCAGCGAGGTGCCCTTCAGCGTGTGGGCGGTGCGGTTGTGCGGCTCCCCGGCGCGGGCCTGGGCGACCATGCTGTCGATGGTCTTCTGCCCGTTGTCGGTGAAGCCGGCGACGGAGGCGGTCCAGTCGTCGGCCGTCAGCACCTCCAGCAGCAGGGACACCTGTTCCTCGTCCAGAAGGTCGGCGTCGGGAATGGCAGGCTGGTCGGCAGGCAAATCCGCAGGCTGGTCGATCATGGCGGGCTCCGGAGCGGCGGGTGCGGGGGCGGCGGACACAGCCGCGCCGTTGCCCAGCACCGACGCCATTTCGGCAAAGAGCAGGGCCGGGCGCAAGGGCTTGGTGACGAAACCGTTCATCCCCGCCGACAGGCATTCCGGCCGCGAACTGCCCGACGCATGGGCGGTCAGCGCCAGGATGGGGACGCTGCCCTGAGGGTCGGGCAGTTCGCGTACGCGGCGGGTGGCGGTCAGACCGTCCATGCCCGGCATCTGGATGTCCATCAGCACGAGGTCGAACGGCTGGTCGCGCACCATGCGCACCGCCTCCCCGCCGCTGGCGGCCAGCGCCACGCTGTGGCCGGCGCGCTCCAGGATGCCGCGGACGATGTCGCGGTTGACCTCGATGTCGTCGACCGCCAGCACGCGCAACGGCGGCAATGCCGCGACGCGCGCCGCCTCGCCGACGCTGGTGCCGTGGCCGGGCTCGACGCGGCGCAGGGCCGACGGGTCGCCGGGACGGGCGATGACGGTGAAGCGGAAGACGCTGCCGCGGCCGGGGGCGGTGTCCACCGCGATGCTGCCGCCCATCAGCAGGCAGAGGTCGCGGCAGATCGCCAGCCCCAGACCGGTGCCGCCATAGCGCCGGGTGATCGAGCTGTCGGCCTGGGTGAAGCGGTCGAACAGGGTCGGCACCGAACCCGGCGCGATGCCGATGCCGGTGTCCTCCACCTCGAACTCCAGAAGGAAGGAGTCGGGATGACCAAAGGCGATGACGTCGGCAGGGGCGCGGCCCAGCCGACGGACCCGCACGGCGACATGGCCCTCCTCGGTGAATTTCACCGCGTTGCCGACCAGATTGAACAGGATCTGGCGCAGGCGGGCCGGATCGGTGACGATCACCTCCGGCACCGACGGCATCAGCCGGGCCGACAGCTCCAGCCCCTTGTCGGTGGCGTTCGGGCGCAGCACCTCCAGAACCCCGTCGATCAGCTGGGGCAGGGCGCAGTCCGCCTCCTCCAGATCGATGCGGCGGGCCTCCAGCTTCGACAGGTCGAGGATGTCGTCCAGCAGCCGCAGCAGGGTCTCGGCCGAGCGGCGGGCGACGTCGGCCAGCCGCTTCTCCTCCGTCGGCAGCGAGGCGTCGGCCAGCAGGGTCAGGTTGCCCAGCACGCCGTTCATCGGGGTGCGCAGTTCGTGGCTGACGGTCGCCAGGAACTCGGTCTTCGACCGGCTGGCGGCCTCCGCCTTCTCCTTGGCCTGGAGCAGCTGCTCGGCCGCCTGACGCGGCTCGGTCACGTCGATGCACAGCCACAGCTTGCCGATGGCGGTGCCGGCGCCTCTGCGAACCGGCACATTGTGCCAGCTGACGATGCGCCCGTCGGTCAGCGTCATCTCGCGCCGCTCGTCGCCGTCCACCGCCGACAGCAGGGTATAGTCGGTGTCGCGCGGGGCGTTGCCGGCATTGGCCAGCGTCTCGTCCAGCCGGTGGCCGACCGGCGCCACGGTGATCGCGAACAGGCCGGAGAAGGCCGGGTTGGCGTAGGCGATGCGCCCATCGCCGCCGACGAACAGCACGCCGAAATCCATCGCCGACAGCAGAGCGGACAGGCGGGCGCGTTCCTGCTCCACGTCGCGGGCCAGCGCCTCCTGCTCGTCGAGCGCGACGGTCAACTGGTCGACGCGCTCCTTGATGGCGTGCGACATGGTGTTGAAGGCCGCACCCAGCCGGCCGATGTCGTCGCTCCCCTCCGCCAGTTCGGGCGGGCTGTAGTCGCCGGCCGCCACCCGTTCGCTGGCCCGCGCCAGCGCCGCCAGATGACGGGTCAGCCACAGGCCCAGCAGGGTCAGCAGCCCGGCAGACAGCAGGATCTCCGACAGGGCGATGGCGATGCCCTGGGTCAGCAGGTCACGCCGCGCCTCGACGATGTGCAGCAGGTCGAGACCGAACTGCACCGCGCCCAGCTTCTGCCCGGCCAGCGACACCGGCACCGCCACGTCGTAGCGGGCGATGCCGTCCTTGGTGTCCAGCGTCAGGGCCGGGTCGGGATTGGGCAGCGCGCGGTTTTCCGGCCAGCCGCTGATCGCCACCAGCCTGCCGTTGCTGTCGCTGACGGCGAGGTAGAGGACGCCGCCGGTGGAGCGGCTTTCGTCCAGCACCGCCTGCAGCGTCGCATAGTCGCGCTGGGCCAGCGGCGCCACCAGCGCGGCGTTCAGCACCGGCGCCACCTGCCCCGCATGCAGCCTTGCCTGTTCGGCGAGGCTGCCGTAGAGCAGCCGCACGCTGTTGGCGACCAGCAGGGTCAGCATGATCGCCTCGACCGCCATGGCGGCGACCAGCATGCGCCCGCGCAGGGTCTTCCAGGGCGCCAGACGGGTCAGGATCATTTCCCGGCCTTCAGAACGCTCCGGACCTCGTCGGCCAGCGGCTCCATCGATTCCAGCTCCTCATCGGTGACCTGACGGTAGCCGTCGAGCTGGTTGGCGTCGAAATAGGCCTTGCCCTCCGCCGTCCCGCCGAAGGCGAACAGGGCCTTGCGCAATGGGTCCGCCAGGTCCGCCTGCCTGCCGTTCAGCATATAGACTCGGCCGGCCATCGGGCGGCTCTCGGCGATGGTGGAAAGCTGTGCCTGAACCTCCGGCGCCAGCTTGGCTCGGTTGGCCAGCGACATGAAGCCGGCCGACGCATCGCCGGCCAGGATCAGCTGGGCCACGCTGTCGGCGGCGCTGACATAGCGAAGCTGGATGTTGGGCAGCTTCTGTTCGGCCAGCCAATGCTGGCCCCACAGCGTCACCAGCGAGGACGGGCTGAGGCCCAGGACGGTGGTGCCGGCAAGCGACGCCGCCGTCTGGTACGGTCCCTTGGCAGCCGTCACCGCCACGGCGCGGAAATCGGCCTTGTAGGTCAGCAGCGGCAGATAGGCGGCGTCCTTGCGCAGCATCTCCGCCTGATGGCCGGTGGTGACGGCGATGTCGTATTCCTGGTCGACCGCCCGCCGGGCGAAGGCGGTGAAGTCGGGCGCCGTCACGATCTCCACCGGCCGGCCCAGCGCCGCCTCCACCGCGCGGCGGACGGGCTGGTACTGTTCGATGATGACGCGGGCGCTGGTGTGCGGGGCGATGCCGATGCGGAACGCCTGCTCCGCCGCCACGGTCGGAGCGGAAGTTGCCAGCCCGCACAGCAGGGCGGAACAGAGCGCGGCAAGGCCGGCCAACAGACGCTTTGTCATGGATCTCGGATCCCTACGTTGTGCAGGCGTGAAATGCCGGCGCATGAACGGACAGCATTCGTGACGGCGACGGCCCGACCAGTGGCCTAAGACAAAAGATATAACATTCGATAAATGCCGCAGGTAGGGACAAGAGCGCGCAGGGTGGCCGGTTCCGCGCATGTCGCGGCCAGTTGCCCGCGATGCGAAGAGCTTGTGGAACTTTGGCCATTCCTGCTCGCATCATTCTGCCGGCCCTGCGCAACTTTGAAACGGACGAAGGGCAGGATTCCGTGGGCGTCCGAGAAAGATCACGCTTTGGTTGCGAGGCGGTCCGCTATGTGTCGGGCGTGCCTCCTCGCCACAAAGGACCTCCGCCGTGCCGGAACGAGCCCTCGACCCGCAGTCCTCCATCTGCCGCGCCATCCGTCTGCTGCGCGACCACAGCCGCGGCTGCGCCAGCATCGAAACCCGGCGCCTGCTGATCCACACCGAACGCTGGCTGGTCTGGATGCTCCGCTGCGAAGAGGGCGAGGATTTGCCGGTGCCGGCGGAACTGGCGGGGTGACGCGGCACAAACGAAAACAGGCCCCTCCCGGTCGGGAGGGGCCTGTTTCGTCTTGCGGTATCCGGCGGCGCGTCAGGTCGTGCTGCGCAGCTGCTCCGCCCGGCTGGAGCGGGAGGTGGCGTAGTGGTCCGTCGCCAGCAGGGTGTAGACCGCCGGCAGGACGAACAGCGTGAACAGCGTGCCGATCAGCATGCCGGACACGATCACCAGACCGATGGAGAAGCGGCTGGCCGCACCGGCGCCCGCCGCGGTCAGCAGCGGCAGCAGGCCGACCACCATCGCCGCGGTGGTCATCAGGATCGGGCGCAGGCGGACGCGGGCCGCGTGCTCGATCGCGGTGCGGCGGTCCACGCCTTCGTTGATCTGCATCTCGCGGGCGAACTCCACCAGCAGGATGCCGTGCTTGGAGATCAGGCCGATCAGCGTCACCAGACCGACCTGGGTGTAGATGTTCATGGTGGCGGCGCCGAAGAACAGCGGCAGCAGCGCGCCGCAGATCGACATCGGCACCGACACCAGGATCACCAGCGGATCGCGCAACGATTCGAACTGCGCGGCCAGCACCAGATAGATCACGATCAGCGCGAAGGCGAAGGTGACCATCAGCTGGCTGCCCTCCGTCACGAACTGGCGCGATTCCGACAGGTAGGCGTGGTTGAAGCCGGCCGGCAGCTGGGTGCGCGCCTGCGCCTCCAGGAAATCGACGACCTGTCCCATGGAGACGCCCGGCATCGGCACGGCGGAGAAGGTGGCCGAGGGAAGCTGGTTGTACTTGTTCAGCGCGTTCGGCTCCACCGCCGTATCCACCGACACCACGGTGGACAGCGGGATCTGGGCGCCCGATCCGGAGGTGACGTAATAGTTGGTCAGCGATTCCGGCGTCAGGCGGTCGGCCCGCGGCACCTGGGGAATCACTTCGTAGGAACGGCCGTTCAGGTTGAAGCGGTTGACGTAGTTGCCGCCGACCAGCACCGCCAGCGTGTCGCCGACCGCCTTCATCGACAGGCCGAGGTCGGCCGCCTTGGCACGGTCGATCTTCAGCCGGACGACCGGGCTGTCATATTTCAGGTCGGTGTCGGTGACGATGAACATGCCGCTTTTCATGGCGGCGTCGTTGATCCGCTCGATGGCGTCGAAGATGGTGCGGTAATCGCCGGGGCTGGAGATCACCATCTGCACCGGCAGGCCGCCGGTGGAACCGGGCAGGGCCGGCGGCGACACCAGGAACACGTTGATGCCCGTCACCTTGCTCAGCTCGGCCTGGGCCAGCGGCTGCAGTTCCTTGGCCGACCGCGCGCGCTCGCCCCACGGCTTCAGGATCATGCCGGCGAAGCCCTGGTTCAGGGTCGGCATGCCGGTCAGGACAAAGCGGGTGTCGGTCTCCGGGAAGCTGGCGAAGGTGTCGTCGATCTGCTTTCCGAAGCTGTCGATATAGTCGAGGTTGGCATATTGCGGCGCCTTGGAGATGCCGAACAGGATGCCCTGGTCCTCTTCCGGCGCCAGTTCCGACATGGTGTTGGCGAACAGGTAGCCGACCGACAGCAGGATGCCCAGCGCAAACAGCAGGGTCGCGGCGCGATAGTCCAGCATGCCGTCCAGCCGCCGCTCGTACCAGCCGGCCAGCTTTTCGAACTGGCGGTCGAGGAAGGCGGCGAAGCGGCCCTGGCTCCCGCCCTCCTTGAGGATGACGGAGCACATCATCGGAGACAACGTCAGCGCCACGATGCCCGACACGATCACCGACGCGGCGAGCGTGAAGGCGAATTCGCGGAACAGCGCGCCGGTCAGTCCGCCCAGCAGGCCGATGGGGGCATAGACCGCCGCCAGCGTGATGGTCATGGAGATGACCGGCCCGATGATCTCGCGCGCGCCGATCAGCGATGCCGCGACCGCCGATTTGCCGTGCTCTATGTGCCGGTGGATGTTCTCCACCACCACGATGGCGTCGTCCACCACGAGGCCGATGGCGAGCACCATCGCCAGCAGCGTCAGCAGGTTCAGCGAGAAACCGAGAGCCAGCATGAAGGTGGCGGCGCCGATGATCGACAGCGGAATCGTCACCACCGGGATCAGCACCGAGCGGAGGGATCCCAGGAACAGGAAGATGACGACGATGACGATGGCCACCGCTTCGAGCAGCGTCTTCACCACCTCGTCGATGGACGCCTGGATGAAGCGGGTGCTGTCATAGACGATTTCCATCTTCATGCCGGGCGGCAGGTTGCGCCGCAGCTCCGGCTCCATCTTGCGGATGTCTTCGACGATGTTCAGCGGGTTGCCGGTGGGGGTGGAATCGACGCCGATGAAGATCGCCTGCTGCCCGTTCATCGCCACGCTGGCGTCGAAGCTCTTGGAGCTGAGTTCGACGGTGGCGATGTCGCGCATCCGCACCAGCGCCCCGTCCTTGGCCTTCACCACCATGTCGCGGAACTGCTCCACGTCGGTCAGGCCGGTGTTGGCGGTGACGTTGGAGATGACGAAGACGCCCTTGGTCTGGCCGGGAGCCGACTGGTAGTTGTTGGCGGCGACCGCCGCCGAGACGTCGGCCGGCGAGATGTTGCGCGCCGCCATCTTGGCCGGGTCCAGCCAAAGCCGCATGGCGAAGGTCTGGCCGCCCAGGATCTTGGCCTGCGCCACTCCGTTGACGGTGGACAGCACCGGCTGCACCACGCGCGTCAGATAGTCGGAGATCGCCGCCCCCGACAGGTCGGGGCTGGAGAAGCCCATATAGAGGATTGAGGTCGTCTCGCCGGTCGATTTCAGGATGACCGGGTCGTTGGCCTCGCGCGGCAGCTGGTATTTGACCTGCTGCACCTTCGCCATCACGTCGGTCATCGCGACGTTGGGATCGAAGTTCAGCCGGACATAGGCGGTGACGACGCTCTGCCCCTGGGTGGAGGAGGAGGTGAGATAGTCGAGACCCTCAGCCGTCGCCACGGCCTGTTCGATCGGCGTCGCGATGAAGCCCTGCATCAGCTCCGGCGAGGCGCCGGGATAGCTGGTGGTGACGGTGATGACCGTGTTCTGCAGCTGCGGATACTGCCGGATCGGCAGCTCCAGCATCGAGCGGATGCCGACCAGCAGGATCAGCAGGCTGACCACGACGGACAGAACGGGCCGGCGGATGAAGATGTCGGTGAAACTGCCCATGGCATCGGCCTCAGTTCTGCGGCAGGGTCTGCGGCGGCGTGAGCGGATTGCTCTGCGCCTCGACGACCGCGGCGCCGTTGTCCAGCTTCAGCTGCCCGGACACCACGACGCGGTCGCCGGGGTTCAGGCCGCTGCGGATCTCGACCCGGTTGGCGAGGCGGTCGCCGGTCTTCACCGCCTTGCGCTCCACCACCATCTGCTCCTTGCCGTCCTGGCCCTGCTTCTTCATGGCGACGAAGACGGAATCGCCGTAGACCGTGTAGTCGACCGCGGTTTCCGGCACCGTCAGCGTGTCGGGCTGCGGCGGCAGGACGACGCGGACGCTGGCGAACATGCCCGGCCGCAGCTGGCGCTCGCGGTTGTCCATGGTCGCCTGCACCTTCACCGCGCGGGTGTCGGCGCTGACCTGCGGTTCGATGGTGGTGATCTTCGCCTCGAAATCGCGGCCGGGCAGGGCATCGACATTGATCAGCACACCCTGGCCGACCGACAGCTTCGGCAGCGCCTGCTCCGGCAGGGTGAAGTTGATGTAGAGCTGCGACAGGTCGGTCAGGGTGACGATGGTGGCGCCGGGATTGACGTAGTCGCCGACATTGACCTGCCGGATGCCGAGGTCGCCGTCGAACGGCGCCTTGATCAGCTTCTGGCCGATCAGCGCGCTGGTGCGCTTCATGTTCGCGTTGATCTCGTCGAGCTGCGCCTGATACTGGTCGACATTGCTCTGCGGCGTGGCCTGGCTGCGGCGCAGGTCGCGGTAGCGCTCCAGGTTCAGTTCGGCCAGACGCGCCTGGGCGCGCTGGGCCAGCAAATCGGCCTGCTCGGTGGCGTCGTTCAGCTGCACCAGCGGGTCGCCAACCTTGACGCGGGAGCCCGATTCGAAGGGGATGCGCTCCACCCGGCCGGCGACCTCGGGGGCCACCGTGACCTGACGGGCCGCCTGCAGCGTGCCGATGGCCGGCAGATATTTCGGGATCGTCTGCACCGTCGCGTCAGCCAGAGCCACCGGGGTGGGCGGCGGCTTGTTGTTGGCGAAGAAGTCGGCGATCGCCTTGGCGCGGAAGCTGTTGAAGCCGTACAGCGCAGCCCCCAGCAACCCGAGGATCACCAGCGTGATGACGATGCGCAGCGTCAGCCGCCCGCGCGTCACCGGCTTGCGCGGCGGCGTGGAGGGTGGGGCGGGCGGCGGAGGCGTTCCGCGGCCCGGCTCGGACGCCGGGTGCCCGAATGACGTCTCGGTCTTTGGCGAATGGTCCAGGGTCACGTTCGGCTACTCCGGTCTCTCGGGTGTGGAATTGTCATTGTCGGAGCCGCACTCGCGGGCGGCGATGATGTCGTCGCGCAGGCCGAGGCCGCGCAGGATGAACCAGACCGTCTGGCGGGCAAGCTCGGGACGGCCGCAGGGATAGGGCACCACCATCCCGCCGGACAGGCAGACGGTCGCCATCATTCCGCACAGATGTTCGGCGAGCCAGAGCCCGTTCTCCGCGTCGATCGGCCCCGGCGCAAGGTCGCCGCAGGCGACGGCGGCGGCGATGGAGGCGGCGAAACAGGGCATGAAGCGGCTGCGGATGCCCTCATAGACCTGCCGCATGAACTCGCCGTCTTCCAGCAGGCTGATGATCGACAGACGGTGGCGCGCCCGTTCGTTGGGATCGGACGGCACCTCGATCACGAAGTAGTTCACCAGCCCCTGGATCATCTGCACCAGCGTGCCGGTGCCCGGCGGCAAGGCGACCAGCCGCTCATACTCCGGGTCGCCGTCGATGCAGCTGAGGAAGATCGCCTCGTACAGCGAGGCCTTGGACGGGAAATGCTTGAAGATCAGCGCCTCCGACACGCCGGCGGCCTGCGCGATCTCCCGTGTGGTGGTCGCGGCGAAACCCTTGCGCGCGAACAGCGGCAAGGCGGCGTCGAGGATCGCCCGCTTGCGGGCGCCGCTGTCGAGGCGAGGGGCCATTGGGGCGTTAAATCAGTAGCTTGTGATAAGTGAGTGCTTACTCACCTTGGCTGGCGGAGGTATAGCTTGGGTGCGGCATTCTGTCCACAGCGGAATGCTGGCTCGTGAAGTCGCGAAACAGGTGAAATCGGTAGATGATTATGATAAATTAAATATCTCTAATATATTGAATCATAATACTCTGCTGGACAAATCGCTTTTTGTGAACCAAGTCGCGCTATTTGTATAGACATTGGAAGTGTATAAAAGAATTTCAGAAATCCAGGATAAAATTAGGAAGAACATTTTGATGACGCGAAGAGAAATTCAAAATTTTAATGATGTAGGATTATTATACTAATTTTAATTGTTGCGATACTTTTTACAGGACGAAGTATCTGATCAAGGCTCCTTGGCTGGTGCTGCTGCTATCTTTTTTTCGGAGCAGTTGCTCAATCATCGCGCACGGAATGGGGGCTTGGCCATAGCCGCAATCTCCGTTGAAGGGCCGCATATCCCGGTATCACGATCAAAGATTTCCACAAGCAGCGATTAATTTTCGCTGCCGAAAGGGAAGACTTCTCTTTGCAATGGGAGGATTTGAAAATGACTGCCCGTACAACGAACTACACTTTTGACTACAAAGCGACATCCGACTCGACGCCAGAATCTATCCAGGCAACATTCGAATATTGCCAGGATTTCACCGGAGACGGTTTGGACGACGTGAAGGTCTCGTTTAGTGTCTTGAACGATCCGAACGCGGACCTTATCGGCGTGGCGTTCAGCGTCAACAACGATGCAGTGTCCGGGCTCTCCGTCAGCCAAATCACCGCCAATGGCACCGCCGGGCCTTACGCCGCGCTGATCGACGCCAACCGGATCTCCGACAATCCCGGCATGACCGATCCCGGCTTCAACACCACCGGCGGCACCTCGGAGGAGCCGTACGACATCGGCATCAAGTTCGGCAACCAGGGCGCATCTGACGGTGTCGTGCAGAGCGCCAGCTTCGTGATCAGCGGCACGACCGCCCTCGACGCCGAAGCGTTGTTCGACAGCAGCGACTGGTGGCTGCGGCTCCAGTCCACCGGACCGGACAGCGGGGGCAGTGCCAAGATTCAGGACGATCCGAACAACCCGATCGACCTGCTGCCATGTACCGATGAGCCGCCGCCGCCCGAGCACGCCTTGGCGCAGTCGCCTGGCTTCTGGAAGAACCACCTCGACCTCTTCCAGCAGGAAACCCACCTCGATCCGAACACGCGCTACGAAACCGTGTTCGGCGTGGACGTGAAGGGGTCGACCAAGGTGCCTTACTATTCCTCCGACCCGACCCTGTCGGAAGCCCTCTCGGCGCAGGGCGGCGGGGAGGCGGCGCTGCTGCGGTCCTCCACGGCGGCGCTCGCCAATTCCATGAGTGACGACCTCAACTATTACATGAATGCCGATCAACTCCATGAAGCCGCTACACTGGTCGGCACGAACTTCGACACGGTGTGGAATACGCTGGATAAGATCGACGTCAACGACGACCTGCACATTTCGACAGACGAGGTGATCGGCGCCGTGCGCGACGTCTATCTCAGCACCCCTGTGTCGTATGGTGGCAGCCAGACGTTCAACCAGTTCGCCTGGACCGATGTCGGCCTCGTGTCGTCGGCGTTCGACACCATGAACAACATGACCCACCTGGACGCCGCCCTGTTCGCGGCCTGATGGGCAACTGACGACCATGTGGACCGAATGGAGTGACGCCTCCTCGGTCCACACGGCCGCATGCCCGGCGTCACGTTCCCGCATCCCGATCTTTCGGCAATTTTTGAAGCTGTTGGGACGGACGAATGGTTTTCCGCACCCGCACACTCGCCTTACAGTCAAGTCATCGACCTGATCGGAAGGAGCGTGCGCGCGATGGAGCCCATCCTGTGGGAATGGATCAACGCCCTGGCGCGGTGGCTGCACGTCATCACCGCCATCGCCTGGATCGGATCGTCCTTCTACTTCATCCATCTCGACGCTTCGCTGCGCCGCCGAGCGGGGGCGCCGGCCGGGACGGCGGGCGATGCGTGGCAAATCCACGGCGGCGGCTTCTACCACATGACCAAATACATGGTCGCCCCGCCGCAGCTGCCGGAGGATCTCACCTGGTTCAAGTGGGAATCCTACGCGACGTGGCTCAGCGGCTTCTTCCTGATGTGCGTGCTGTATTATCGCGGCGCCGACCTGTTCCTGATCGACCAGGACGTGATGGCGCTCAGCCATTGGCAGGCGGTGGCGATCAGCGTCGGCGCGCTGGTGGCGGGCTGGGTCGCCTATGACCTGATGTGCAAGTCGCCGCTGGGCCGCAATGACGGTGCGCTCGCGATTGCCGGCTTCGTGATGCTGGTGGCGACGGCCTGGGCGATGACCAAGGTCTTTAGCGGGCGCGGCGCCATGCTGCAGGTCGGCGCGCTGATGGCGACGATGATGGCCTGCAACGTCTTCATGCTGATCATCCCCAACCAGCGCAAGACGGTGGCCGCCATGCTGCGCGGCGAGACGCCGGACCCGTCGCTGGGCAAACAAGCCAAGCAGCGGTCTCTGCACAACAACTACCTGACGCTGCCGGTCGTCTTCCTGATGCTGTCCAACCATTACCCGCTGGTCAGCTCCACCCGCTACAACTGGGTGATGGTGGCGCTGGTGCTGGTGGTCGGCACGGCGATCCGCCACTTCTTCAACAGCCGCCATGCCGGCAAGCCGACGCCCTGGTGGACCTGGGGGGTGGCCGCCGCCGGCATGCTGGCCTGCGCGTGGCTCAGCACCATGGGGCCGGCGAATGTCGGCACCGCTGCCGCCGCGCCGGTCAAGGTTGGCTTCAATCAGGTCGAGGAGATCGTCTCCACCCGCTGCAGCATGTGTCACGCCGCCCAGCCGGTGTGGGAGGGCGTCGCCACCCCGCCGCGCGGCGTCGTGCTGGAGGGTGACGGCATCCGCCGCCATGCCGAGCAGATTCGGCTCCAGGCCGGCTTCAGCAGCGCCATGCCCCCCGCCAACGTCACCGGAATCACCCCGCAGGAACGCGCGGTGTTGGCGGCGTGGTCGGGGGAACCGAAATAACCCTCTCCCGCCTCTCGCACAAACTTCGTTTGTGCTGACGGCGTCAGGCGGATCGAAGATCCGCTGAGAGCCCCGGGAGGGGGGAGGGGCCCGCCGCGAAGCGGTGGGAAGGGTGAGGGGTGATCCAAGGAGCCATGCGGTTCATTATACTTGGAATCCCCCTCACCCTCCCCACTTCGTGGGTCCCCTCCCTCTCCCGGGGCGGGAGAGGGCACTGTCCGCACCGCAAATTTGATACTTATCGCCAGTTGGATCCCCATGCCCGACCAAACCATCGTTTCCGCCATTCGTGGGCGCCTGCTCAGCTTCCATCGCCCGCCCGCCGGGCCGGGGGACTTCGATTGCCTGACCTATCACGAGGATGGGCTGCTGCTGGTCGGGACCGACGGGCGGATTCTGGAGGTCGGGGACTGGGCGAACCTGCGCGGCCGGGTTCCGGAGGGGGTGGTGGTCGACGACCACAGCGGCAAGCTGGTGCTGCCGGGCTTCATCGACACCCACATCCATTTCCCCCAGACCCAGGTGATCGCCTCCTACGGCGCCCAGCTGCTCGACTGGCTGGAGAAATACACCTTCATCGAGGAACAGCGCTTCGCCGATCCGGCCCACGCCGCCGCCAATGCCGCCTTCTTCATGGATGAGCTGCTGCGCAACGGCACGACGACGGCGGTGGTCTACGGCTCGGTCCATCCGCAGTCGGTCGACGCCCTGTTCGCGGAGGCCGAGGCGCGCGGCGCCGGGATGATCGCCGGCAAGGTGATGATGGACCGCCACGCGCCCGCCGCCCTGACCGATACGGCCGACGGCAGCTATCGCGACGGCAAGGATCTGATCGGCCGCTGGCACGGGCGGGGGCGGCAGCGCTATGCGGTGACCCCGCGCTTCGCCATCACCTCGACCGAAGCGCAGCTGGAGGCGGCCGGCGCGCTGCTGCGCGAGCATCCCGGCGTCCACATGCAGACCCATCTGTCGGAGAACACCGACGAGATCGCCGAGGTGCGCCGCCTGTTCCCCGGCGCCCGCGACTACACCGACGTCTATGACCGCTTCGGGCTGCTGGGGCCGACCTCGCTGTTCGGCCACTGCATCCATTTGTCGGAGGCGGAGATGGGCCGGCTGTCGGAAAGCGGGTCGGTCGCCGTCTTCTGCCCGACCAGCAACCTGTTCATCGGCAGCGGCCTGTTCGACCTCGACGCCTTGTCGAAGCCGGAGCGGCCGGTGCGCACCGCCATCGCCA
The DNA here is from genome assembly GCF_047302835.1 of Azospirillum sp. CT11-132. NCBI lineage: Bacteria > Pseudomonadati > Pseudomonadota > Alphaproteobacteria > Rhodospirillales > Azospirillaceae > Azospirillum > Azospirillum sp. CT11-132. The sequence goes on along the minus strand of NZ_JBGLZA010000009.1, from coordinate 493,168 downwards.
CCGATGTCGGCGGCGGCACCAGCTATTCGATGCTGCGCACGGCGGCGGAGGCCTACAAGGTGCTGCAGCTGCGGCGCCAGAACCTGCCGGCGCTCGCAGCATTGCATTGGATGACCCGCGGCAATGCCGAGGCTCTGGGCATGGCCGACGAGGTCGGCAGCCTGGAGCCCGGCCGCTGGGCCGACCTCGTCGTGCTCGACCCCGCCGCCACCCCGGCTATGCGACATCGCATGAACGCGGTGAATGGCGATCTGGAGGAGGAGTTGTTCATCCAGGTGACGCTGGGCGACGACCGTTCGGTGGCCGCCACCTACCTGCGCGGCCGCATCTCGCACCTGCGGCAATCGGGCGCTTGACCCAATCCCCCAGTCCTTGTAGGAGTTCCCCCGTCATTGGGGAGTAGCCACCCGCCGGCGTTTGGATTCGGTGGGGTTCGCGTCAACAGACTTGGACGGTTCCGGCCTCCGGCCGCTACCGCCATGGCGCGCACGGCGGCCAGAGGGCCGACCCGGCGAGACCAGTGGATCGGGCATCTCCGCGGCCAGCCGGAGTCCGTCCGATTCCACTGTGTTGTCTGGCCCGGGAATAGCCATGATCGCCACGTCCCTCGCGCTTGCCTTCAGCCTTTCAATGGATAGCTTCGCCGCCGCTCTCGGCCGCGGGGCCTGCTCGCGCCGGTCCGGCCTGCCTGAGGCGGTGCGCGTGGGCGCGGCCTTCGGCGTCTGCCAGTTCGCCATGCCGCTGGTCGGCTGGGGCATCGGCATCGCCTTCGCCAGCCTCGTGGAAACGGTCGATCACTGGATCGCCTTCGGCCTGTTGCTGGCGGTCGGCGGCGCGATGCTGCGCAACGCCATCATGGACGGCGATGACGAGAGCGAGGAGGATTGCGGCCCGGTGCGCAGCGTGCGCGCCGAATGGCTGGCCCTGCTGACCACCGCCGTCGCCACCAGCATCGACGCCGCCGCCGTCGGCGCGGGTCTGGCGCTGGTCGACGTGGACATGGTGACGACCTCGGCGCTGATCGGCGCGGTGACCTTCGCGGTGGCCTTCGGCGGCGTGCTGATCGGCAAGGCCGCCGGCAACCATCTGGGCCGCTGGGCGGAAATGGCCGGCGGCGTGGTGCTGATCGGCCTGGGCGCAAAAATCCTGCTGGAGCATACGCTGGGGTGACACAGTCACCCATCCCGACCCCTACGGGAGAATCCCCCTCTCCCCGGCGGGGAGAGGGGACTTCTACCGTCTTTACTCCGCCGCGATGGTCTCGCGCGCGGGTTCCTCGGCAGGCACCGTGCGGATCAGGTGGTCGAAGGCGGCGAGTGCGGCCTTGGCCCCTTCGCCCATGGCGATGACGATCTGCTTGAACGGCACCGTCGTCGCGTCGCCGGCGGCGAAGACGCCGGGCAGCGAGGTCTGGCCGCGGTTGTCCACCTCGATCTCGCCGCGCGGGGTCAGCGCCAGCGTGCCCTTCAGCCATTCGGTGTTCGGCACCAGACCGATCTGCACGAAGATGCCTTCCAGATCGACCCGCTTCAGCTCGCCGCCGGTGCGGTCCTTGTAGGACAGGCCGACGACCTTGTTGCCGTCGCCATGCACCTCGGTGGTCTGGGCCGAGAGGATGACGGTGACGTTGGGCAGGCTGTGCAGCTTGCGCTGGAGCACCGCGTCGGCACGCAGCTGGCTGTCGAACTCGATCAGCGTGACGTGCGAGACGATGCCGGCGAGGTCAATCGCCGCCTCGACGCCGGAGTTGCCGCCGCCGATCACCGCCACGCGCTTGCCCTTGAACAGCGGGCCGTCGCAGTGCGGGCAGTAGGCGACACCTTTGTTGCGGTATTCCGCCTCGCCCGGGACATTCATCGAGCGCCAGCGGGCGCCGGTCGACAGCACCACCGTGCGCGACTTCAGCGAGGCGCCGCTGGCCAGCTTCACCTCGATCAGGCCGCCTTCCTGGGTGGCCGGGACCAGGGCGATGGCGGTCTGCAGGTTCATCACGTCGACCTCATAGTCCTTGACGTGCTGTTCCAGCGCCGCGGCCAGCTTCGGCCCCTCGGTGTGGGAGACGGAGATGAAGTTCTCGATCGCCATGGTGTCGAGCACCTGACCGCCGAACCGCTCGGCTGCGACGCCGGTGCGGATGCCCTTGCGGGCGGCGTAGATGGCGGCCGCGGCACCGGCGGGCCCGCCACCGATCACCAGCACCTCGAACGGGGCCTTGGCCTTGATCTTCTCGGCGGCGCGGGCGACGGCGCCGGTGTCCAGCTTGGCGACGATCTGCGCCACGTCCATCCGGCCCTGGGCGAAAGGCTCGCCGTTCAGGAAGACGGTGGGGACGGCCATCACCTGACGCTGCTCGACCTCCTGCTGGAACAGCGCGCCGTCGATGGCGATATGCTTGATCCGCGGGTTCAGCGCGCTCATCAGGTTCAGGGCCTGGACCACGTCCGGGCAGTTCTGGCAGGACAGCGAGAAATAGGTCTCGAAGCGGAAATCGCCGTCGAGGTTGCGGATCTGCTCCAGCAGCTCCTCCGACTCCTTCGACGGGTGGCCGCCGACCTGCAGCAGGGCCAGAACCAGCGAGTTGAACTCGTGACCCATCGGCAGGCCGGCGAAGGTGACGCTGATGTCGGTGCCGTTGCGCTTGATGGCGAAGGAGGGCCGGCGCTCGTCGGCGCCGTTGCGGTCCAGCGTGATCTTGTCGGACAGCGACGCGATGTCTTCCAGCAGGCCCAGCATCTCCTGCGACTTCGCGCCGTCGTCCAGCGACGCCACCAGCGTGATCGGGTTGGTGATGCGCTCCAGATAGGCCTTCAACTGCGTCTTCAGATTGGCGTCCAGCATGGCTTTCGTTCCCAACGTCTCGTGTCCGGGGCGGATCGCCTGCGCGGAATCGCGGCGGTCCGGGCGGAGAAATGGTGGCCCGAGTCAAAAGAGCCGGTCGGGCGGGCGGTCTGGTTTTGAAACAGTGAAGAGTTTGAAACGTCATCGTCCTCCCCGCGCAGGCGGGGATCCAGGCTTTGCAAGGACTGCGACAAAGAGCGCGCCTGGGTGCCCGCCTTCGCGGGGATGGGGAAACCGATGACGGACCCTGATGGCGGGGAGGCTTTGAAAGCCGGCCCGCAAGATCTCGCCCTGTGACCTGTCGGCCCCAAGGGTACTGCAACATATGTCCGCCGGAGCGGGGTGGGAGCCGGCCGAAGCCGGCCCCCGATCCTTGGGATTTCCCTTGCGGGAGACCCTTAGATCTTGCCGACGAGGTCGAGCGACGGGGCGAGGGTCTTCTCGCCTTCCTGCCACTTGGCCGGGCAGACCTCGCCCGGGTGGGCGGCGACGTACTGGACGGCCTTGATCTTGCGCAGCAGTTCCTTGGCGTCGCGGCCGACGCCGCCGGCGGTGATCTCGACGATCTGGATCTTGCCGTCCGGGTCGACGACGAAGGTGCCGCGGTCGGCCAGACCGACTTCCTCGATCAGGACCTCGAAATTGCGGCTGATGGCCAGCGTCGGATCGCCGATCATGGTGTAGTTGATCTTGCCGATGGCCGGCGAGGTGTCGTGCCAGGCCTTGTGGCAGAAGTGGGTGTCGGTCGAGACGCTGTAGATCTCGACGCCCAGCTTCTGGAATTCGGCGTAGTTGTCGGCCAGATCCTCCAGCTCCGTCGGGCAGACGAAGGTGAAATCGGCCGGATAGAAGAACACGACCGACCACTTGCCCTTCAGGTCGGCGTCGGTCACGTCGATGAACTTGCCGTTCTTGAACGCGGTCGCCTTGAAGGGCTTAATCTCGCTGTTGATCAAAGACATTTGTGTTCTCCGATGAGGTGCGATGAATGGTTGTCGCCTCGATCTCCGGCCGGGGGCCGTGACATGCCCGACTTAGTGCGGCGCACCGGGTCGAACAAGAGGGCCTGCCTTGTGGCCAGGGGAGGGGGCGATGTTCCCGTGTCCCGTTGACCCGTGGAGGAATACGGGAAATCTGTTATCAAGAGAAGTAGAAAATACCAATTGGATTGATCGATAAAACCGATTACATAATCCGGCATGAAACCGCTCCCCACCCTGCGCCAGCTCCGCTATCTCGTCGCCGTCGTCGACCGCTGCCATTTCGGGCAGGCGGCGGAGGCCTGTCTCGTCAGCCAGTCGACGCTGAGCGCCGGCTTGCAGGAGCTTGAGGATCTGCTGGGCGCCACGCTGGTGGAGCGCACGCGCCGCTCCGTGCTGCCGACCCCGCTCGGCCGCGAGATCGCCGAACGGGCGCGGCAATTGCTGAAGGGGGCGGAGGAGCTGGTGGACATCACCCGCTCGGCCGCCGACCCGATGTCGGGTGCGCTGCATCTGGGCGTGATCCCGACCATCGGCCCGTTCCTGATCCCCCGCGTGATGCCAGCCCTGCGCGAGACCTTCCCGCGCCTGCGGCTCTATCTGCGCGAGGATCAGACGGCGCGGCTGCTGGAACAGCTGAACGCCGGCAAGCTGGATGCGGCGCTGCTGGCCTTGCCCTATCCGATGGGCGATCTGGAGACGGAAGACATCGCGGAGGACCGCTTCTCCTTCGTCTGCCCCACCGGCCACCGGCTGAGCGCCGGCGATCCGGCCGAGCCGGTGACGGTCCCGTCGGAGGATCTGCTGCTGCTGGAGGACGGCCACTGCCTGCGCGACCATGCCATGGCCGCCTGCGCGCTGGACGCCACGCCGCACAACACCGCCTTCGAGGGCACCAGCCTGCACACGCTGGTTCAGATGGTGGCGAACGGGCTTGGGGTGACGCTGCTGCCGCAGATGGCGGTCGATTCGGGCATCCTGCGCGGGTTGGATCTGGCGGTGCGCCCGCTGGCCGGCGGCCGGCCGGGGCGGCGGATCGCGCTGGCCTGGCGCCGCACCTCCGGCCGGAAGGAGACCTTCCAGCGGCTGGCCGAAGCGCTCAGGGCGGAGATGACACGGAAGGAGGGGTGACGGACTGTGCGATAAAGTATCGCTTGGTCCGGCGGGCGCGAGGTGGTTTAAACGGGACGGTTTTTCGCCCGTTCACTCCGCTTTCGGGACACCCCGCGTCATGTCCATCACCGACACCGTTCCCGCTCCTGGCCCCCTGTTCGACCGCGTCGCCATCATCGGCATCGGTCTGATCGGTTCCTCCCTGGCACGGGCGCTGGCGGAGTATGGGATCGCGCGGCAGGTCGTCTGCGCCGACCGCAGCGCCGAGGCCTGCGCCAAGGCGCTGGAGTTGGGCATCGTGGCGGAGGCCTCCACCGATCCGGCAACCGCACTGGCCGGTGCCGATCTGGTGATTCTGTCGACTCCCGTGGGCAGCTACGCCGCGGTCGCCGAGGCCATCGGGCCGCTTTTGCAGCGCGGGACCATCGTCACCGATGTCGGCTCGGTCAAGCAGGCGGCCCTGCGCGACATCGGGCCGCACCTGCCCGACGGCGTCCACCTGATCCCCGGCCACCCGGTGGCGGGCACCGAGCATTCGGGTCCGGAGGCCGGCTTCGCCACCCTGTTCCAAGGCCGCTGGTGCATCCTGACCCCGCCGACCGGGGCAGACCGCCATGCGCTGGAGCGGGTGACGGAGCTGTGGCGCCGCGTCGGCTCCACCGTCGAGATCATGGAGGCCAGCCACCATGACCGCGTGCTGGCCATCACCTCGCACCTGCCGCACCTGATCGCCTACACCATCGTCGGCACCGCGTCGGACCTGGAGGAGGACACCAAGTCCGAGGTCATCAAGTTTTCCGCCGGCGGCTTCCGCGACTTCACCCGCATCGCCGCCAGCGATCCGGTGATGTGGCGCGACGTGTTCCTGAACAACCGCGAGGCGGTGCTGGAAATCCTGCAGCGCTTCACCGAGGATCTGACGGCGCTGCAGCGCGCCATCCGCTGGGGCGAGGGGCAGCAGTTGCAGGACCACTTCACCAAGACCCGCGCCGTGCGCCGGGGGATCATCGACGCCAAGCAGGCGTAACGGGCGGGCGCGCCGGCGGGTTTTCATTCCATCGGCAACCCCACATAATTCTCCGCCAGCGCCGTCATGGCGGCGCGGGAGTGGACCAGATAGTCCAGCTCGGCCAGATGCACGCGCTGCTCGAAGGGCGATTCCGCCTCGTTCCGGTGCAGCATGGTGGTCATGGACCAGGAGAAGCGCTCCGCCTTCCAGATCCGCCGCAGGCAGGTGGCGCTGTAGCCGTCCAGCCCCGCGGTCGTGCCGGATTTGTAGTAGGCGGTCAGGGCGCGCGACAGCACCAGCACATCGGCGACCGCCAGGTTCAGGCCCTTGGCGCCGGTCGGCGGCACGATGTGGGCGGCGTCGCCGGCGATGAACAGCCGGCCATGCTGCATCGGGTCGCAGACGAAGCTGCGCATGGCGATGATGCCCTTCTGGAAGACCGGCCCCTCCGTCAGCGTCCAGCCATTCCCGTCCTCAAGCCGGCGGTGCAGTTCGGACCAGATGCGGTCGTCGGACCAGTTGGCGATGTCGTCCTTGGGATCGACCTGGATGTAGAGCCGCTGGACCTCCGGCGAGCGGGTGCTGAGCAGGGCGAAGCCGCGTTCGTGGTTGGCGTAGATCAGTTCGGGATGCGACGGCGGCGCCTCGGTCAGGATGCCGAGCCAGCCGAAGGGATAGACCATCTGGTATTCGGTGCGCGCCGCGGCCGGGATCGCCTGCCGGCTCGGTCCGTGGAAGCCGTCGCAACCGGCGACGAAGTCGCAGCGCAGCTCCTCCAGCGGGCCGTCCGCGCCGCGGCGGAACTGCACGCGCGGCGTCTTGCCCTCCAGATCGAGGAACCGCACGTCGGACACGCCGAACAGGATGGTGCCGCCATCCTCCAGCCGGGCGGAGACGAGGTCGCGGATCACCTCGTGTTGGGCATAGACGGTGACGCGCTTGCCGCCGGTCAGTTCCGCCATGTCGATGTGGTGGCTGCGGCGGTCGAAGCGCAGTGTGATCCCGGAATGGAAATGGGCCTCGCGCATCATGCGGTCACCCAGCCCCATGTCGTTCATCAGGTCGACCACCCATTGCTCCAGCACGCCGGCGCGGATGGTGCCCTCGATCTCCTCGCGGCTGCGGTGTTCCAGGATCACCGACTCGATGCCCTGGCGGTGCAGCAGATGGGACAGGAACAGACCGGCCGGACCGGCGCCGATGATGGCGACCTGGGTGCGGGTCGATTTGGTAGGGTGCATGTCTCTCGCCCTCCTTGGGGACCATGGGCAGGCGTGCTTTTGCTAATTGTTGCCTACACCAATCATTTGCATTCATGCTATTCCCGGAGGCGGAGGGCCGGACATAGACGAACCGGCGAAAGACTTGTACTTTTCATCGCAAGCTTGCCGGAGCCCGTGCGATGTCCGCCCATCCCAGCCACAGCGCCGAACCCATTCCCCGCTATTGGCTGTACGGCGAGCCGCCGGCGATGCCGGAGCTGCGCTTCGTCCATATCGAGACGATCCCGGAGCGGATGCGCTTGTACAATTGGGAGGTCCGCCCCCACCGCCACGACGGTCTGAGCCATGCCCTGCTGGTCACGGAAGGCGGCGGGCGGCTGACCGCGGACGGGGTCGAGGTGGCCTTCCGCGCCCCGGCGCTGATCGTCGTGCCGGCGCAGGTGGTGCATGGCTTCCGCTTCGATCCCGGCACCGACGGCCATGTGCTGACCATGTCGGAGGGGTTCCTGGCCGGTGTGCTGGCCGCCGCACCGGAGGCGGAACTGCGCGACGCCCCGGCCCTGCCGCAGGCCTGGGACTTGAAAGCCGGATCGGACGAGGCGGCGGCGCTCGATCGTTGCTTCGGCGAGATCAGGCGGGAGTTCCGCGCCCACCACATCGGCCGGGCCAGCGCGATTTCGGCGCAGGTGATGCTTCTGCTGGTCGCCACCGCGCGGCTGGCGGCCGACCGGCGGCACGACGTGGCCGGGCGGAGCGGGCAGGGGGTATCGGCCGACTTGCGGCTGCTCGCCCGGCTGCGGCCGATGATCGACGAGCGGTTCAGCCAGCATTGGCCGGTGGAGCGCTATGCCGTCGCGCTGGGCGTCACACCCGGCCGGCTGAACGCCGCCTGCCGCCGGGTCACCGGCCTGTCGACCCTGCAGCTGGTCCATGCCCGGCTGATGCTGGAGGCCCGCCGTTCGCTGATCTACACCAGCCACGGCATGGCGGAGATCGGCTATGCCCTGGGCTTCGAGGATCCGGCCTATTTCTCGCGCTTCTTCACCAAGCGCGAAGGGCGGTCGCCGCAGGCTTTCCGCCGTGCGCATGGCGATGGTGGAACGGGAAGCAGCCTTGACGGCAACGGCCTTGACCGGACCGGGGGCCGCTCACCACAGTAACAGCCTTGTTTGCGGGAAAGGGTGATGGCGATGGACAGCCTGGACGTCACGATGCGCGAGGCGGCCGAAACGGTCGAACAGTCGCTGTGGCGCAGCCTGCGCGCCGACGCCGCCCGCGTGGCGGAGGAGGAAAGCGGCCTCGCTCCCTACCTCTACGACGCGGTGCTGGCGCGCGACGGCTTCGGCCCGGCGCTGGCGGCCCTGCTGGTGCGCAAGCTGGCCGACCGCGCCATGCCGGAGGACCGGCTGGCCGCCGTGGTGCGCGACGCCATGGAGTCCGACCCGGCCATCGTCGAGGCCGCCGCCGCCGACCTTGCCGCCATCCTGGCGCGCGACCCGGCGGCCGACGGCTGCCTGACGCCCTTCCTCTATTTCAAGGGCTACCACGCGCTGCAATGGCACCGCGTCGCCCACTGGCTGTGGCGGGGCGGCCGGCACGACCTTGCCCATTTCCTGCAAAGCCGGGTGTCGGAGGCCTTCGCCGTCGACATCCACCCGGCGGTGCCGGTCGGGCGCGGCGTGTTCATCGACCACGGCACCGGCGTGGTGATCGGCGAGACGGCCGTGATCGGCAACGACGTGTCGATCCTGCAGAACGTCACGCTGGGCGGCACCGGCAAGGAGCATGGCGACCGCCATCCCAAGGTGCGCGACGGCGTGCTGCTGTCGGCCGGGGCCAAGGTGCTGGGCAACATCACCATCGGCGCCCACGCCAAGGTCGGCGCCGGCAGCGTCGTGCTGAAGGACGTCCCCGGCTGCGCCACCGTGGCCGGCGTGCCCGCCAAGGTCGTCGGCTGGTGCCGCGACGAGCCGGCGCCGGCACTGACCATGGACCAGAGCCTGCAACAGGGCGACTACAGCATCTGAGCGGCCTCTTCCGCGCTGTCCCTCCGCTGTCACCGGAAATCCGCCGTCGCAATGACTACATGGAAGGCGGGCGGTAATAGGGCGCGAGGGCCGTGAGGGTGCTGCTGGCATTTCTGTTGACGCTGGTCCTGCTGCTGGCCGGACCGGTGTTCCTGCTTGCCTCCGGCGCGGTGCCGACGGCCGTCGACTGGAGCCGCATCGACCGCAGCCCGGTGGGCCTCGCCCCCGACGCGGCGATGACGCCGGAGGCGGTGGTCCAGGTCTATGCCGCCCGCGTCCTGTCCTGGCGCGGCGCCTTCGGCGTGCATCCCTGGTTCGCGGTGAAGCCGGCCGGCGCCCGCAGCTATACGGTCTACGAGGTGATCGGCTGGCGCGCCTATCGCGGCCTGTCGGTGGTCTCTGTCAGCAACCGCGACCCCGACGGTCGTTGGTTCGGCGCGCAGCCCACCCTGTTGGGCGAACTGCGCGGTCCCGCCGCCGAAACCGCCATCCCCAAGATCGCCGAGGCCGCCGCCAGCTATCCCTATGCCGGCGAATACCGCGTCTGGCCCGGCCCCAACAGCAACACTTTCGCCGCCTGGGTCGCCCGTGCAGTCCCGGAACTGCGGCTCGACCTGCCATCGACCGCGCTGGGCAAGGATTACCTGGGCCGCGGCGTGTTCGCGCGGGCGCCGAGCGGCACCGGTTGGCAGATCAGCCTGTTCGGCGTCGCCGGCCTGCTTCTGGCGCTGGAGGAGGGGCTGGAGGTGAATTTGCTGGGGCTGACGGTGGGAATCGACCCGCTGGACCTTGCAGTGAAACTGCCGGGGATCGGGCGGGTGAGATGGTCAGAGTCCGAGCCGCTTTAAGAAGAGCGAAAGAACTTGATGATACGCGGGAAGAGTATGGTCAGTTGGCTTGACCGAAGCACACCATCCAGACCTTGAACTTCGAAGGGAGGATGGTGCCCAGGGACGGAGTCGAACCGCCGACACGGGGATTTTCAGTTGGAGCGCTCCCAAGCTCTAGCAAGCACTTGGGAGCGTTTGCTCTGGAAAACATCCCACTGGTACCTATACCCAGAGACAGAATTGAGCCGCTGGCACAGGGATTTCCCGCCTCTGGAAATTCACGCTGCCTGCTCCCAGATCAGCGGGTGACAGATATCCCAAGCCCCTATCAGTCACGGTAGGTGTGGAAGTACCCCGGGGATATGGGGGCAGAGCCCCCATGCTTGAAAATTTGAGAGTGGAAGGCTTCAAACGTAATTCGTATCAATCCTTCTTACCGCTCTCTAGTTCTCGGAACAATGCCTTTTGCAAATTCATATCAGCATCAAGGCGACAGTGGCGGGCCAAGCGGGGCTTAATCTGATCCTTCGTATCGTTAAGCCTAACCTTGGACTTGAGGTGCTCAAACAGGAGCGGAAGAATGTAATCTTTTCCGCTCATGTAGTTTAATGGGCGACCTTTCCAGCCGGTCATCAGCTTCAATATTTTGGACTTTTCCTCTCTAAATGAGTCGCTCCCGATTTCTTTAACTATCCGGCGAGTCAGATCGCGCATTCGCGCATAGATCTTATGCCTGCAAAGCACTTTTTCGCGTGGAGATTTCATTAACATAAATACTGAGTATGAGATTGTCTCAATTCCCAAGTTTTTTTTGTGAACAATCGCGTACAAAATAAAAAGAGGTAACAGATCTTTCTCAATATTTGAGAAAGTCTGTTCTAGATTTAGTTGGGCCCGCACTGTCCCTCTCTCTAGATTACAGGCGCAGTCAAAAGCAATTTCTTCAAGCGCATCTTTACATATTAATAGGTTTTCTGAACAATAAGTGCCAAGGCGATATAGATAGCGCAGTGAAGCTAGCTTCCTGCCTGTGAAATGATCCATATCGCCGTCGATTATGTAGATTTTTGGCTGGCTCGACGGAGCTTGGTCGGTTGCGCACTTTAGTAGAACACTTGCACGAGTTCCAACCTGATGAACACGGGCAAGGCGCGCACGCCCATCGAGCATACGCCGGAACAAATTCTCGTACAACGCGCGCGTTGATGTATCCTCGACGTAAATGTCGATATCATTATACGCTTGATAAAGGTATGCGTAAGCGGTCTTCGCTTTATCAGAATACGCGATGGTCATTGGTGCACCTTAGGCTCAACACAATAATTAGTGCGGTCTAGGATGATTGATGGGCTGTGTGTTGATAGTATTATTTGCAGGTCCGGCTTCGCTGTTCTAAGCGCATCAACAAATATCTCCTGCCATCTTATGTGCAGAGAGAGTTCTGGTTCATCAATTATCAGTACGCTGGCCGCTGCATTTTTTGCATTAAAGAATAGTTGCGCTAGTATGACAAATACATGGCTCTCGCCAGACGATAGAGTTGAAACATCATCTCTAAATTTCTCGTTGATTTGTACATACATATACCCCTCAGCGGAAAATTTGATTCTTTTTCCGCTGTCCGCCAAGAACGAATCGACGGTATCTATAAAGCTCTGTATGGTTGAGAAACTTTCTATTCGCTTTCTGTTGTAAGACTCGACATGCTTGATGATTGCGTTGATGCGCGATTCTTGTGGCCGCATAGAAAACCAAGCGTACACAGCGTTTTGTACGTTCTGATCGGGATTAGCAATGGCACGATCAAGGTTTTTCGTGCGAGGTAGCCGATGAACAGTCTCGATCATATTATCAAAAAATGGCCGAACATGTTCATCAATCTGTTTTGCATCAATACCGATAGAACTCAGCGTCCGAAACACAAGCTCATAGTTCTTTTCCAGCGTCGTGATGTAAGATTTCGAAGGTAGACTCCGCATCGTCTCATCGGCAGACTTCATCTTGTGCATGAAGGCCGATAGAACGATATTCTGGCGCAATGCATCGGCCAGCCCTTTCTGCTGTGCTAAGATCGTCCTGTATGCTCTCTCCGCCAATTCCTTTGCGTCATTCATACTCTCGTAGAGGTTTCCTGTAACCAATCCACGAATACGACGCTGTAAACGAGGGCGTCTAGGGTCGTCCATGGCTAATGTTTCGTCGCGGCGCTCCAATCCCAAGAACATTGGTGTCGGCAAGCTACCAATGAACTCTCGAACAGGATTCTTTGCATTAGAGTTTTCTACTTCTGCAACGTATTCCTCCCAGCGCTCACGGAAGCGCATAGGGCTCTCAAATGCATCGCGCTTGATGAGAGGGATAACCAGCGGATCGCGGCAATAGGAGTGCCGTAAGGATATTGTAGAAGCTGTCCTCTCCGATCTAATATAGTAAGTCTTGCCGTCGTGCTCAAAGTCAACTCTTAGATCTTTGTGCTCAGTATCTAACAAGAACCCAATGTGTGGCTGCAACAATGCCAGCATACAGCGAATAGTTGTTGTTTTTCCCTTGCCATTAATTCCAGTTATGAAGGTCAGTTCAGGGCCGAACTTCACGCTAAGGTCAAGGTGGCCGTATATTTTCTTACCTGAAAAGCTAAGAATGCGCATAGTGGCGCCCGCGTCTGTCGTAAAGGGCGGAACCTATATCATATGATGCACCGCCGATGGAACATCCGTGTAATCATTATATCTACCTGTCACCATACCCCGTTATGCACACCAAACCATATATGCAGTCCGCTCCTGCGCCTACAAACTATGCTACGTCTGATTGCTGCAGCGTGCAGAGGAAGATATCTGCGAACAGCTGTGTCTGGGCGTGTTTCGACAATATGGATCACTGAATTTTTCTTGTTTTTGATCAATGCGTTAGCCCGTGCGTTTCGAACGGGTTTCGAAAACCATCCGACAGGGGTTGACCGTCCATGCCCGCTGCGCTTCCATGCGGAAGAGAACGCATGAGGAACGCCGTGGGGACGAAGCGCTTCGATTGTGTCGGGGATTTCCAACGGCACGGGGTGCCCATCGCCGTGCTGTGCCGATCCTGCGGGAAATATACGGAGGTCGACCCCGCGACGCTTATCCTGCGCCCCAAGACGTTCAACAGGCACCCATCCGCCCTGCCGTGGCGGTGCTCGCGGTGCGGCGCGACGGGGAGCAAGATCGCGGTGGGTTACGATGCTCGGATGAACAGCCACAAGGCAGTGCCATGAACACGACTGCGATGCGGTTCTATGGGGTGAAGGGATTCCCAGAAGACACCGATGCGCCAACGATGGTCCTTCAGGTCCGCGCCCGCTCGCCAGAGCGAGCTATCGAACTGGCGGCAGCCCGCCCCATGGTCGCCGGCATGCGATTGGAAGCCGTGGACATTGGGTGCGGACTGCCGGTGGAAGGCGTCTATTACGAAGGCTCATGGCCGTGGCCGGGCCGGAAGAAGTAGGCGGCGGGGCAGTTGTTCGAATTGCATAGGTGGGCCCCCTCACTGGGAGCCCCATATTCATATCAAGTGGTTCAATCAGCCAAGGTCGCGGTGTCTTTCGGTCCTTGCACTGGCTTAGGATTTCCGCCGAACTCGCTGTGGAATGCGCGCAAGCTGCTGTTGTCTGTGAATGCGAATATAGAATTATCACCTGAATAGAAATGAGAGCAACTAAACCTGTTGGCTGTTACCCAGTTATGTATGATCTGGAGGTCGTCTATTTTTTTATTGAAGACTATCGTGGAGGAATTGCTGAGAATGGCTTCTTTCATCTCGTCTTTTTTGGCTTGCATGCCAATGTATATGCTGTGTTCTTTTTTCGTCACCCTTCGTCCGACTAAAACATAAACATATATATTTTTGTCTTTTATGGCGTTTCCGCGGTTATAGCGCGTTGGATTTGCAACATTCATCCTAGCGTCATTCTGCGCCCACCTGATAAGACGCTCTTCTACTTTTCCGGCCCAATTATGGCTCGTTGTTTTGTATATGAGGTACATTTTGAAGTATATGCCACCGGACTTAAGGGGGTATTTATGATGATGGTACCGTCTCTTATCGACGCTCCCCTCTCCGGTTATTCCAATCCTAATGCGCGGTCCTGTTGATTTTACGAGGTTATGATTTCCGAAAGATGATTTTGAGAAGATTTTTTGTATGAAGCTCGGCGGAGCTACCTTTGCTATCACTGATTTAACGTCATCATCGATAGCATGGTATCCTCCGGTGATGCAGTGGGTATCATCTATTTCTGTGGTTTTCATGCCGGTCATTGCGCACTCCTTGAATTGAGAAATTCGATTATTAAAAATATATAGGCAATGTTATGAGCGTAATTGCCGCAATCGCGGATGTTGTAGCTAAGAAGAAATTACTCGAAAGGAGTGCGGGGGAGTGCGCTTTACAAAGCGCCTTAGGACACCCATCAAGACCCAGAACGGTCTGAGGCAGGCACAACGGCTTTAGTAGGCCGAACATAGGCTCTGACAGGCGCCCTGAGGTGCTTACAGACCTATCAGCGGGGGCTTGCCGGGTCTTTCGCCAGCGTCGCCACCGCCCCCAGGACGGATAAGCCGATGCCCAGCCATCCCTGACCGGACGAAGCCCCTTGGGCAGCGGCATCGGCAACACTGGCCGCCGCCGTCACCCAAGGGGACGATGCGATCACGCTGGCACCGCCCAGGATGCTGGCAAGACCGGCATAGGTGGCGGGTTCCTTCAGGCGCTGGGTATTGAAAGCGAACTTCATTGGTTCTGCCCCTCCTTTGGGCATCAAAAACGCCGCACGGCGAGATGCCGGCGGCGGAACGGTGGATCAGCGGTGTGGGCTGAAAGGGACTACTTCAGCTCCAGCCGGAAGAAGCGATGGTTGCCGATCACGGCCACGGGCTTCTTGCCGCCCGACCAAGACGGGGTCACCCCGGCGGTGTGGTAGTGATCAGCGCCGTTGGTGACATCCACCAGCCGGCCGGACAGCAGCGTGTCGGCAATCTCCAGCGCGGCGCGATAACTCGAGTCGCGGTCGGTCACCGCCAGCAGCTTGGCCCGGTTCGGATCGTCCGCCAGCCAGCAGGAAAACTGATAGGGCTTCAGGCACACGGTGATGGGCGAGCTGCCCCACCAGCGCGGATTGCGCGCCCGGTTCTGGACGACGCAGGCGACGGCGGCCATGCCGTTGCGGCCTTCGCCGCGCGCTTCTCCCCAGAGGGTGCGGGCGATCACATCCCGCGCCGTCATGGCGGGGAGCATAGGAGACTGGGTCATGGTCGAATTCCTTTACTGACGGGACGGAGGGCCAAGCCGGAGAAAGCCGGCGGACATGCCTCTGCTGGCGGCGAGAACGAGGCGGGCCAGCGTGAGACGGGCAAGGGCTTCATCCCCGCCGCACTCCGCCAGCACGCGCGCGGCGAGCTGCTGCGCGGCATCAGGCGGCAGAGGCATGGTCCACCTCGACTTCGGGAAGGGGGCGCGGGGCCATGGCGCGGAGCGCGGCCACGTCGATGCCGAAGGCCCCGAGCTGATCGACCAGAGCGGCGATGATCCGGCTCTTCTCTTCGTCGCGGTGCTCCAGCCCAACGACCTGCGCTTCCAGAAGGTCGACCTTGCGGGCGAGCGCAGCATTCTCTCCGCGCAGCCGCTCTTCGCGCCGAGTCGCGCCACCACGCATGGTGGCGTAGGCATCGGCCAACGGCCGGGCGGCCCGCGGCAGCGCCTGCACCACGGTAACGAGGACGAGCACGACGGCAGCCAGGGCGGCGAGGAAAGCGACGCCCAGCACCAGCTCCAGCGCCACCACTGCAGTGCCGCCGCGCTCCAGCAGATCAAGGAAGCGGTCAAGCTGCCCGGCTAACTGGTCGACCGGCGGCGGGTCAACTGCCGCCATGGCCGCACTGCACGTCACCAGCACGGAGCCGCCATAAGTAATTGCCCGAATATTCAAGATGTCCTCCGAGCATGAAAAAGGCCGCTCAAAGGCGGCCGAGTTGGATAGGGGTTGGAGTGTTGTCGCGGGCTGATTTAACCGCCCAAGATTTTGAGCATTGACCTTGCGCAAATTTCATCCGTGGCATGCTCTAGCACCCACGATCTGGGACGGAACTTATGAGAATAATCTTTGAAGTCATTCACTAGTTCAGTCAGCACATTCAACCCTCTCCAACGAATGCCGGTTAGGTCCGTCAAATACGGGCATGAAGTGGATGGAGCGGTGTGACCAAGATACTCCCAGCTGCCAATGTCCCAAACTAACGTAGGAACGTTCATGGACCATGCTTCAGTAAGCGCCAACCCCTGACTCTCCGACCTGCTAAGAAATATAGCAAAATCGGATATCTCGAGGGCGGCTTTGAATTGATCAGCAGTGTATGAACCGTAGTTCACAATTACTGGAATGTATTTTGCGTCGAGCAAAATTCTTACGATCTGCGAAACAGATTCATCGGCAACACTTTTCTGATATATAGTGACAAAACCTTTTGCATTATCCGAAGAAGGCGCCCAATGATTGTGATCAACGCCACACATCCATAGTGAAATCCTCCCTCTCAAGGATGGAGACATCTCAAGATGATAATCAGCAACCCATTGAGATGGGACCACGCACGTATCTACGCCGTGGTGGCATAAAATGCCGTCGTACTCTGTCGGCAGCACAGCAATGTTAGGGCCAGCCACTAGCCTTCTTATTCCAATACTTGAGCGGAGGCTGACGAGTTCTCTTAACCTGTCAACTCCGGCGAGCACCCAGACATACTGTGAAGATTCAATTGCCGGGTCAGGATCAAGGACAAAATTCTGGCCAATCGCCCGTAATCCGCGAACAACACTTGATGTAACACCAGCATGCCCTCCAGTGCCACCGGTATGAATGGAAATAGGATACGAACGCTCGATATACACAGAAACCCTCCAACTAATGGCTGCGTAGAAAAATCATATGGATCTTCAATCTGCAACTCTTTCGTTAAAGGAGGGGCAGTCACTTGGTCGTACCCACTGGCACCATCAACACCGACCCCGGATGCTCAATCCGGCCAGCCGGCCGCGATATCGATAGCCAGCACCTCAGCCACCGTCTCGGCCGCATCGATGGCAGCAATCAGGTCCAACTCGCGATCAAAACATGCCTGGACATGGTCGGAAACCGCATCGCCGATCGCGATCACCTGGGCGCTGGTCAGGGTGATTTCCGTGCCGTCGCTTCCCTTCCAGCGATGGAGGCGGTTCGGATATTTCTCGGCTGTCCGGTACTTCCCATTCAGCAGAGTTTTGGATCTGTCGTCGGTGGCGATCACAGCACCGTCGGGCATCGTTTTGCCACCGCACTCGCGCTCCCACCGTATGGCGGCGAGCGCCTCCTTGCGGGCCGCCCGCAACTCGTCCAGCGGAATCGGCTCCACGCCCCGCACTCGGACGATCCGACCATTTTCGGGATCCGGCGTGTCGGTGAAGGTGGCAGCTGGGCGGTGGGTGGACCAATCCACGCCAGCCGGGAACATCTCGAAAATGTGTTCAGACATGGCGGACCTCACGGAATCTGGTTGTAGCCGGTGGCAGGCGTGTATGACCAAGACGACTGCGCACACCGCACGGTCATTTGCTGGCCATTAAGGAGCGAAATGGCCGGGTATAGCGTCGGGCTGCCGGTAATAGTGAATGCCGGATTGGCGCCGGTCGCAGGATCACCACCATTCAGCATCGTGCCATCAATGGAGAACCACCCCTTAACCGACGACAGGGTTGTTGCATCGACATGCAGCCCCACCACCTTCCCAGCCGCTCCCCACTGGGGCGACCAGTTGCTGGTGATTGAGCCGTTCTGCGACAGAGTTCCCTGATCAGTGAGTGACCAACCGCCCGCCCCGCCGATGTTCCCAACAGACGCCATAAGGACGGTGGACGACACCAGCCCAAGGAATGATCTTGCTGGAGAAGGGTCAGTCACGTCTTGGCGGGCCTCAAGGTAGAATTTTCCTTGGGGAATAGATGAGTTCAACCGAACAGACGCCCATACACCCGCTGAGTTGACCGCGGTCGCATTGTTGTTGCTCAGAGCGATGTTGGCGTCTTTGTTTGCCGGGTCGAGTGCGGCGCTGCTGGTGAATGTGGCGCCAATGACCAACCAACCGCCGCTCCCATTGGCAACAAGCCAGACGCTTGCGAATGGCCCCAAGGCCAACGATGCACGACCGTTGATCGTGTCGGTGCCATTGGGCGCGACAGCGATCCAGCCGGTGGAAACGTTGCAAACCCCGATGATAAAGCCGTTCCCAGCCGCCACAGAGGATAGCAGGGACAGCGTCCATGTGCCCGAGCACGGGATCACCTTGCCAACGTCGGCGACCGTGACGGAGTAAGCCGCCGTCTTTGTCGTCGCAGCCGGCATGGACACCGCCCCGATTGCGGACGCCGGCAGCGTCACGAAGACATCCTTGGTGCCGACACCCCAAGAGACAGCCGCGCCGCTGTTGCTGGACGCCAGGATGCTGTCGCGCGACAGTGAGCCGGGAGAGCCAGCGGTATAGGTGCCGATGCCAGTTTCCCAATTGGTCCCATCGGCGATGCAGTAATAGACTTGGTTGCCGGAGCTGAAGGCTTGGGCAAAGGTCTGGAAGCCTGACACCGTTCCCGACAGGGCCACAGAGCCGGTGCCGGTGCTGGTCGTGGTCTGTTTGACCCTGTCTTTCACAAGGGGCATTACAGTCTCTCCGTGATGGCGAAGGCGTTTGAGTGGTAGCGGGGCAGATCGCGGCGGGGACGCTGCAGGTCTTTGGCGATGCCCCAGATCGACACGTCGCCGGGGTTTGGGTCGCTGGTGTCGAAGATCACCAGCATGTCGTCGCTGTTGGCGCATAGGCGCTGCATCTCGCGGAGGTGCGTGCGCTCTTCCGCCAGTGTCACCACGCCCAGGGTGAAGGAGGTCGCCCGCGGGTTGCCGCGCCGGTCGATGAAGGTCTGCCCGGCACGGCCAACGGTCTGGGTGCTGAGGGGGGCCCGGCCGAACTCCAGCCCGACCGTTGGCCCGTACTGAGGCGTCCACAGCGGGCCGGCGAAGAGCCGGCCCCCCCGCACCTCCGGCACGCTGGGGTCGGTAAGGTAGAGCCGAACAGACCGCGTCGTGACCGGTGCCGGCAGGACGTGAATCAGATAGCCGAAGCGCGGGTCGACCTGTGCCGGCAGGTCGCCGCTGTCGTACAGATCGGTGCCGCCGGAGCTGTCCGATGCGGTCACCCGGCATCGGCCGGCAGCGGAATGGCTGCAGCCCATCAGGGCGACACAATCGATGGGCCGTGGCTCCGCCCAGGCCATGTTGATCCAGGCCGATGTCGTCAGCCCCGCCGACCAGCGGCGGGCCGGGTGCGGGTCGACCAGCAGGGTCACAGGCTTGGTGCCGACCTGTCCGGAAGCGGACAGCACGGCGGTGTCGGCATGGTTGATATAGCCGATCTTGAAGACGGTGTTCATATCAGGCCACCAGCACGGTGATTTCAGAGCGGGCGTCTTCGGCGTCTTCGGACAGGGCGGCGATCACAGCCAAGGCCCCGCCCTTCAGGCGCCAGCGGGGATAGTCGACCTGCACCACCTCACCCAGGTCTCGGGCGAAGGCCTGGGTGCCGAGCGTCAGGCGGTAGAAGCCGCGCGGCGCCTGCCACATGGCTTCCAGCTCGGCAGCCAGAGCAGCGGCATCGCTCCGGTCACGGAAGTAGCCGTCGATGGGCGCGGGGTCGCTGGGCTTCTGGTAGAAGGCCTTGGTGGTGCTGTTGATGACTTCAGCCAGCCGCTGCGCCTCGCGCAGCCACTTCTTGCGTTCCTCCGTCACCACGCCCGCGATGTCGGAGGCTTGCACCGTCCAGTTCCGGTCATAGCCGACGCGCCACCGCCAGGGCGGCGGCGTCACCTCGTTCGGCAGTTCCAGTGCCGTGGCGTTGACGATGTCGGCTTCCTCATAGGCTGCCATCACCGGACCGCTGGCGAGACGGAAGGAGCCGAGCGAGAACACGCCGCGCCGGCTGAAGCCGCCCCAGCCGACACAGCCGCGCAGCAGCAGCGCCACCACGTCGGCACAGGTCGAGTTGTCGTCAGGGGCGGCATAGAAGCCGACCGGCCGATGGAACTGCCACGGCGCGGCGGACAGATCGGCGACGCGCTCCACCGGCACCGCCGCGCGGTCCAGCAGCACATGCCCGACGATCTGGGCCGTGGTCTGAAGGAAGGCACCGCCGACCACTGCGCCCTTCACGTCGCAGGTGACCGCACCCTTTTCGCTGTCGTTGAGATATTCGACCCGGAACAGACCTGCCGCCACACAGGTGATGAAGCTGTTCGCCGGCACCGTGGCGGCGCGCAGGGCGGCAGCGGTCGGATAGTCCGGCCCCTTGTTCAGCGCGGCACCCCGCACATAGACGGCCGGGATGTCGGACACCCCGCCGCCGTGGACCATGAACAGCAGCTCGGCCGGGATAACGAAAGCGGGCGTGACGTTGTTCAGCCAGCCCAGCGCCACCGGCAGACGCTTGCCTTCCAGATCGGACGTGCCGTCCAGCCCGCCGGCACCGGAGAACGTCCGGCCTTCCAGCGACACTTCCAGCAGGAACTCCCAACCGCGGAGCTGGACGATCAGGCGTTCGTCGGTCGCATACCAGCCAGAGGCGGTGCCATCGAACAGAGTCACGAGATCGGCGAAGCGCCCGCCGGCTGCGCCAACGCGGATGGTCACGGGACGGCCGGCAACGTCGAAGTCGTGAACCAGGTCGTCATAAGTGCGCTCGACGTTGATCAGCTCGGCTTCGCCATAGGAGACGGCGACCGTGCCGCCCAGCAGGTCGGACAACAGAGACCGCTCCACCCGCAATGGCGACAGCAGCGTGCCCGGCATGATCACGTTCTCAGGGGTCTCGCCGAAGCCGGTCTCGAAATCCTCCGTCGCGGCATAGAGCGACAGGACGGCAGATGAAGCGGGCGCCTCAGCCGTGGTAGCCAGAGGCGCTTCGCTGAGGGAATGACCAAGCATGGCGCTACCTCGGGATCTGACGCATGGTCATTTCGATGGTGTAGACGAGCCGGTACCGGCCGGCGGTCAGCCGCTCGATGGGCAGTTCGCCGAAGCCATAGGCGACCGACGCCGCCCCGGCAGAGGCGGAGGCGGCATGGACTTGCCTGGGCACAGCGATCGTGCCCGACGCCACCGCCACCGTCCCGCTGGCCCGCCGGATGGCGGCAGCCCCTGCCGACAGTGACGACAGACCGGCTGCTGTCGCGGTGCCGGACGCACGAAGGCCAGCAGCACCGGCCGCAGCTCCGGCAGCCGTGGCGGAAGCCGAGCCACGGGCAACCAGCGCAGGGCGGGCCTGACCCGTTGCCGCTCCTGCGGCACCGCCGGCACCGGCAGCCGTGAGGCGGCCAGCGGCAGTGACGGAGGAACCGCCCAGAGACGCACCAGCGGCCGGCTGAACACGGCCAGCAGTTGCCGTACTGGACGATGCGCCGCCGGCAGCACCCCCGGCAGCCGCCACAAGGCGAGAAGCCGCACTGACAGCGGAAGCCGCCGCTGCCCCTGCCGAAGGCTGGGCGATCAGACGCGCCGCCGCCGCTCCGGCGGCAACGGCGGTAACGGCCCCAATGATGCCGGCGGCAAGGCGGCCAGCCGCTATCGCTGTTCCAGCACCGCCGACGGACGCCGCAACGCCAGCGACCCGAACAGCCGCCGCAGACGATGCCCCTGCTCCGGCCACCGTTCCAGAGGCTGGCGTGACCCGGCCAGCCACAGCGGTGACCGCAGATGTCGCCTGGGCGACCGCCGACACCGAATAGGTGTTGCCGCCGCCGGCTACCGCCAGCGGCGTATCGGCGATGGGGCCAAAGCCCAGCATGGCTGGGTCAGCTCAGCGACTGGGAAAACTGCCCAGCGGCGAATTCGAACTTATCCGCCGACGCGATGGTCTTGGATGCGGCGAGGGTGCCGAACCAAAGCATGTTGCCGGCAGTCGCCGCATCGAACACGGCAAAGTCGGTGATGGTGCCCCAGGCGGCGGTTGCCGGCCCGAAGGTCACCGTGCCGCTGTTGGAGCTGCTGCCCGCCGATGCAGCCGACATGGTCGAGGTGATCGCCTGCCGGGCATAGCCGGTGCTGGTCGTGCTCACCTCCGTACCAGGACCGGACACCGACGATGCAGAGGTCAGCGCCGCCAGATAGACGGTTGTCGGCATGGTGAAGGCAGCCTTGCCATTGGCATGATCCAGCAGCTTATTGCGCAGGTAATTCGACATCGGCATGGGTTAGTTCCCTTTCGTTGCATACTTCGGCACGGCCTGTCCGAGCCGGATTTCCTGAGACTGTTTGTCGATGCGGCGGCGAAGCTCCGCGTTTTCTTCGCGGAGCGCGCCTTCCTGCTTTTCGGACATTGCGATGATGGTGCTGATGATCGCGCGGGCGTCCTGCCGCGCCTCTTCCCGGAATTTCCGGATCTCGGAGACCAAGTCAGCGGCGATGTCCGGGGCGCGCAGCCCGACGACACCTTGCGGCAGCCGGTCGTTCGCCACTTGGAAGCGCCGGGCCATCGCCAGGGAAGTTTCGTGCGGATAGACCCGCTCGCCGCCGGCCATTCGTACCAGCTCCGGCCCGTGCTCGCCGACCCAGGCCAAGCCCGGCAGGGCGGAGGGTGTGCCGACCGCATAGCCGGGGATGCCAGCCAGATGAGCCTGCGCCTTCACCGCCGCTTCGAAGGCCGCCTGATGGCCCAGCGCCACCCAGGCATTCAGCCCGCTGTCGATGCCGCCGTCGTACCCGGCGGAGCGAACGGCGGCGAGCTGCTGCGCCTGAGTCAGCGCATCCCAGGCGGATTGGACATCGGCCGATGCGCCGTAGCGCGCCCCGCCCGTAATCGTCAGCACGTCGCTGCCGAAGGTTGAGGCCCGGTCGGACGACGTCGCCAGCCAGACGTTGAAGGCTTGGTCGAGGCTGCCGCCCCAGCCCATGGCGCGGGCAATTCCCATCTGCTGGGCGCCGGACAGACCGTCCCAGGCGGCCTGGACGTTGGCCGGAGCGGCATAGCGCGGGGTGTTGTCGTTGGTGCCGGTCAATGCCTTGAGCGGGGCAAGCGCGGCCTGCCACACCGCATAGCTCTGATCCATCACGTCCTTCAGCCCGGTCAGCGCACCATATTGCTTCTGGCCCAGGTTGGCGGCGTCTGTCCGCTGACGCTGAAGCTCCTTCAGCATGTCGTTGGCGGTGTCGAGTTGCTGCTGCGCGGTGTCCACGCCCTGCGCCTGAAGACCGCCGAATTCGGCAAAGACCTGCCGCACCCGGTCATAGTCAGCGGAGTCCGTCGTCGCGTAATAGGCGCGGGCAAGCTGCACGAGTTGGGGGCCAAGCTGCTGAAGGGTGGCGATGGCCGCCGTCTTCTCCGCCTCGCTGGCGGACACGTCCTTGGCCGTTCTGTAGGCGGTTTCGAATTGCCGCCGGGCTTCGGCCAGCCGATCCTTATCACTCAGCGGCGAGTTGTCGTTGATGGCGAGCGCATCATAGGACTGCCGGAACTGCCGCGCCGCCTCAGCGCCAGCCTGAAGACTATCGACCAGGGCCTGTTGCGCGGTGATCTGCGCATCGTAGGCCGCCAGAACATCGGCCTGGGCGAGCTGGAAAGCCTGGGAGGCGCGTTCCGCCGCCTGCACCTTGATCAGCAAGGCGGTGTCATAGCCGGCGGCCTTGGCCTGGGCGAGGGCCTGCGCCTGCTGCTGATCCAGCGTGATCAGGCCAGAGGCGCGGTCATTGCCGACCGCGGCATAGAGCCGGCTGCGCAGATCGGCGTTATAGGCCTGAAGGTCCGCCGCCGCCTGGACGGTCGCCGCGCTGGTGTCGCGCATCGACATGGCCAAGTCGTGGATGGAGCCGGTGAAGCTGGCCGCGATCACGTCGAGCTGGGACGCGTCGAGACCGTTCAGCAGGCTCTTCAGCGAAGCGTCGAAGATCTCGGTTGCGCGTTCGGTTCCGAGACCGACCGCCGTCAGGTTGCGGGCGTTGGTGTCCCGCGCCTTCACCAGATCGTTGATGGAGTTGATGTAGTCCCGGCCCAGCGCCGTGTTGAGCTGACGGTTGGCGTCATCCTGCACGCTCGCCTTGATGCGCGCCCGCGTCTCCTTTTCGATCTGGTCGACGGTGGCGGCCAAGGCGGGATTGAGCTGCTGATAGGCCTCGCGGATTGCGGCGAACTGGCCGGTCAGCGACGCCATGTCCTGTTCGACCTGAGTGTAATCCGGCGGATTGCGGAGCTGGTCGAGATAGGCATTTAGCTGATCGGTGGCGAGCTTCACATACTCGCTGCCCAAGTCCAGCTTCTTCGCCCGCTCCAGCTCGTCCAGCATCGGCTTCAGCGATTCGGCGGTCGCTTCCTTGGCCGCCTTGGTGAAGCTGTTCAGCGACTTGTCGAGTGCGGCCAGAGCGGTGGTGCCGGCGTCGATGCCGGACCCAAGGGCGATGTCCTTGGCGGCGTCCTCGTAGGTGGTCGCCTTGGTGTTCTTGATTGCCTTGGTGACGGCTGCCCCGGCGTTGGCCAGACCGCCCTGTTCCAGCAGGGTGTAACGCAGCAGGTTGCCCAGCGCGTCGTCGCCTTTGCCGAATTCCTTGTAGGGAACGGAGCCGCCGACATAGAGGCCCTTGGCGGCGGTCTGGCCGATGCCGAACTCTTTCGCCAGCGTGCCGCCGCCGGCCGCCGCGGCGGTGAAGATCGTGCTGAAGGCGGTGCCCAGCTTCTGGGCATCTTCGATCTTCCCGTCATTGTCGACCTGGAAGTTGCCCGCCGTCGCGCTCTTGCCCCCGGCGGTGATGGTGATGTCCGCCGACGCGGTGGGACCGACCGTGGCCTTCTGGGTGCCGATCATGCCCATGATCAGGCCGGCAATGGCACCGATGGCGAGACCAACCGGCCCGCCAAGAGCACCAAGCCCCAGGTAAGAGGCAAGCGCCGCCGATCCGGCGCCAGCGACCGCGCCGGAGATGCCGCCAACGACCTTGCTGTTGGTCTTGGTGCCGAGCCAGCCACCGACCAGACCGCCGCCCATCGCACCGGCTCCAGCCGCACCCAAATAGGCGGACAGGCCGCCCGTGATGCCGCCGACCGTCGTGCTGCCGGCTGCCGCCGCGTTGCTGACCCCGCCCAGCGTTGGCATGACGCCGATGTCGGCAGCCAGCCCGCCGGCGGCGGTGGTCATCATGGTGCCCTGGGTGCCGGCCATCGTGCCGATGCCCAGGGTCGAGTAACCAAACTTGTCGATGGCGTTGGTGATGCCGCCGGTCAGCCCCAGCTTGTCCATCGCCCAACCGCCGGCCTTCGACAGGGCGGTGTTGGTCAGGCTGCCGGTCAGGCTGCTGGTGGCGGAGCCGGCCGCCCCGGCGGGCGCGGTGATGCCGAACAGCGACGGCATCGCCCCCACGACCTGGGTAACGATGGGCAGGACGATGTTGGCTTCCAGGGCGGCAATGGCGATGCGCTTGAAGATGGACTTGAAGACGTCCACCACGCTGGTGGCCTTGCCGGGGTCCATCAGCCGGTCGTACAGCGCTTCCGAAATGTCCCCGGAGATTTCCTTGGCCGTGGCCTGGACCGACTTCAGATAGTCGATCATTGCCCGCTTGTCGGCGACCTGTTCCTGCCACGCCAGCCACTGCCGCGCGCCATCCTCGCCCAGCTCCGCCACCTTGCGGGTGGCTTCCTGCTGGAGCCGGAGCGAAGTCAGCGCGCGTTCCCGCACCGGCTCCGCCTGCCCCATCAGTTCCAGCTCACGCTGGGCAAGGGCAAGGTTGTCGTTGGCGCTCTGGCGTTCCTGCTGAAGCCGGTTGTTGTCGTTGGCCGCCCGGTTCTTCCGGTAGGCGTCCATCGCATCGTTCAGCGCCTTCTGAGCCTCAGTGCCGGCGACGGTGGCATCGGTGCCGAGTTTGCGGATCAGGGCGAGCTGGTATTCCTCTTCCTGCGCCACCCGCACGGCGGCCCCGCCCGACGCCATGGCGAGCGTCAGCGCGTTGGTGTTGGCCGTCTCCAGCTCCAGCGACCTGACGGTCTCGTTCCGGATCTGAACGATGGCCGCAGCCTCTTCCCGCCGGTTGGCGGCGGCGACCGCCATGACGTTGCCGTTCCCCTTGGCCGCTTCCTGCGCCAGCTTGGTGGCATAGGTCGCCTGCCGCGTCGCCGCCTCGCCCAGACCGGCGGCCTGCGCCATCACCATCTGGGCATCGGCGGCCAGCAGGATTTCCTTGCCGGCCTGCCCGGCGGCGGCACCGGCTTCGGCGATGGCGACGGCGTAATCCTGGGCGGCGTTGGCTTCAGCGACCTTCCGGTCGACACCGCGAGCGACCATCTGCTCCACCGCCTTCTGGCGCTGCAGCTCTGCGACCCCGGCCGCGTTACCGGCGGCCTGCGCCCGCGCGATCTGCTTGTCGAGGTCGAGCACCTTGGCGCGGGCGGCGGTGGCGGATTCCACCCGCTTGGTTTCCACCTCCTGTGCCTTGCCCAGCAGTTGCAGATACTCGGGGCTGACCGTGGTCAGCGGGGTCTTGCCCTCCTTCTCCCGCTGCTGGTTGATCTGCTGCAGGACGGTCAGCGCCGTGCGGGCGGCTCCCTCCGCCGCGCCGGCCTGCGCCAGCTCGCGGTTCATGTCGGCGATGGCCGATGCGACGGGATCGATCTTCAGCTTCAGCGCGGCCATGATGCCGCTGACCTGCTGGGCATCGGTGCCGTAGCTGCGCAGGAATCCCGACCCGGCTTTCAGCGCCTGCCCCAGCGCGGTGACCGCCTTTTCGGTTTCGGCCTGCTCGTTGGTCATGAGCTTGCCGGACTGGACCGTCATCCCCGCCTGTTTCAGCGCGTCGGACAGGGCGGTGTTCAGCGCGTTGAAGGCGGCGGTGCCGCGCGACAGCTTGCTCGCCATCTCCAGACCGACCGCGTCGCCGGTCTTCTGACCCACACCGTTCATGGCGTCGAGGGCCGCCGCTGCCGCCTGCGCCCGCTTGCGGGTGGTTTCCGCCACCTCGATCAGTTGGCGCATCACCCCGGTCTGGTTGGGGGTGCCATCGGCACGGACGTTGCCGGTCCGCTTGTACAGCGCTTCCTGGGCGGCCAGCTCCGCCTGTGCCGCCGCTGCCGCATCCTGGGCAGCGGCCACCTCGTTGCGCTGTTTCTCCAGCAGGGCGTTCGCCTGCTCACGGGTGGCGGAGGTCAGTTCCTGCACCCGCTGCCGGCCATCGGACAGGGTGCGGTTGTAGGCTTCCTGCGCCTTGTCGGCTTCCGTGGTGCGGGTGGAGAGGTAATAAACGGCGGCACCGGCCGCGAGGAAGGCGGCACCCCAGGGGCCACCGACCAGCCCCATGACGGACGACAGCCCGGCCCCGGCCCGCGACAGCAGGGTCGCGGCGGCGGTGGTGCGGGCGATGGCGGATGCCTGCGCCTGCGACGCCATGTTGACGGCAATCGACGCCTGCGCGACCCGTTCGTCGGCAGTAGCGCGGGCGAGGCGGGCCGCCGTAAGAGCTTCTTCCGCCTGGGTGAGGCGGGCGGTCTTGCCGATGGCGGCATCCAACGCCACCGCGGCTTCATACTGGGCGGCACGGGCGGCCAGATCGGACCGTGCCTTGACCGCAGCCGCTTCGGCGGCGGCCAGATCGGCGGCGGCAGCCTGGGCAGCAGCGGCAGCCCCGGCCCGAAGCGCCGCCTCCTTCTGAAGGATGTGGCCGGTGTTCCGCACCAGCTCGCCGCGCAAGGTGATTTGCGCCTTGGCGAACTCCAGCCCGGCGGCGACCGCCGGCACCAGCCCACGCGCCACATAGACCGACGCCATCGCCGTGCCGACCGCCGTCACCCCGGTGGCGACGGCGTTCAGGTTCTCGCCCAGCGCCTGGATGCCACGGGCCAAGGTCGTGGTGGCACCGGCCGCCTCGTTCGCCTCGCCGATCAGCTTGCCCATGGCGTTGTCGAGGATGGCGAGCGACCGGCTGATGGTCGGCACCGTCTTGTCGAACTCCGCCTGGATCTTGGGAACCTGACCAAGGAAGGCGTCGAAGAATTGCTTGTTGGTGACCTTGCCGTCGTTGATGAGCTGCTTCAGACGTGAGACGGAGCCGCCCGCTTCGGTCAGCCCATCGGCGACCGCCTTCGCCACCCGCGGCGCCCCGTCCAGAATGGAGTTGAATTCCTCCGCCTGAACGCGGGCGGAGCCGAGCAACTGCCCGAGCTGCTGCATCGCCCCGGCGGCGGCGTCAGCGCTGGTGGCGGAAACGGCGAGCGCCTGTGCGACGCCGCCGGAGAATCGGGTCAGTTGTTCCTGTGACGCGCCCAGTTCGCCCGCCGCCTGGGAGGCGCGGCTGTAGACGTCCACCACGGACGCCATGGACACGCCCGCCTTCTGGGCAGCCTGGAAGAGCTGTTCCTGCGTCGCCTTCACCTGGGCGGCATCCTGCGACACCAGCCGCAGGCGGTTGCCGACCTGGGTCCAGGCTTCGGCATAGTCGATGGTCTTGGCCGCCATGGCACCGATGGTGCCGATCCCGATCACGGCGGCGAACTGGTTGAGCCGCTGCGTCACCAGGGCGGTGGAGCGGTTGACCCGCTCCATCGCCTGATCCATCCGGCCCGCTGACGTCGTCAGCGCCCGTTCGGCGCGGGCAACCGACTGCTCCGCCGACCGCATGCCACGGTCAAGCCCGCCGGTATCGGCGGTCAGAGAGACGGAAAGGCCTTCGAGTTCAGCCATGGACGGATTCCGGATGGAGGAAGGGCGCCGCGGCGTGGCCGGGCGCCCTGCGGGTCGGACTCAGGCTGTCGGCTTCCGGTAGCGTGGACTGCTCCGGAGGATGGCGATCAGCCGGTCGGCGGCTTCTTCCTCGGACGCGGCGGAGGGGGTTTCCTCCTTCTCCGCGCCCCAAGGGTTGGTCTTCTTCAGGAAGTCGACGCGACCATCCAGGGCCAGCTCGATCTGCGGTATGGGAGTGTCCCAGAAGACATCCGGCACCCATCCGAGCCAGCCCGTCGCGTATTTGAAGAGTTGTTCCAGATACGCGTCGAGGGTCAGGCCTCGCCGTTTCCCTCGTCGTCCTCACCGTCCTCGGTGGACGGCATGTCGTCCGGCCGCTTGCCGCCGTTCATCAGGATGACGATGAACTCGATCAGGGGGGCGGCCAGATCGCTGATGCCGGCGCTGTACACCTTGTCGTTCAGGCCCTTGGCGGCCTCGCCCTTGATGCCGGCACCGGCCGCGATGATGAAGGAGGCGGCGGCGATGTCATGGCCGGCGACGCGCGGCACCGCACCCTGAAGGCCGATGAAGTGGTTGCTGATCGCCATCGCGGCGCGCGGGGTCGGCTTCAGCACGACCTTTTCGCCGTCGAGCGTGATGGTGACGGTGCCGGAGTTCAGCTTGGACATGGTCTGATTTCCTCTTGGTCAGGGGGAAGAGTGTCAGGGCAGATGAAAAAGGCCGGTGGCGCCCTGACACGCCACCGGCCGCTGAACCGCCAGCGGAGCGCAGCACCGGCCGGCGGTATGCCGTCAGGTGCCGCGGGCGCCTTCGATGATGAAGCCGTCGATGCCGACGTTGACGTTGGCTTTCACGACCTGATTCGCGTCGCCGAACTGGTTCTTGTAGGAGAAGATTTTGGCCGGGAAGTAGAAGCGCGTCCCCTTCGCTCCGGCACCAGACGGCTTGTCGTTCAGCTCGACCTTGATGTTGACGTTGGTGTAGCTGTCCAGCCCTTCCAGCACGTCGCCCTGACCCAGATCGTCCGGGTTGCGGGCCAGAAGGACCGAGAAGGTGCCGTTGTCCAGCGCGCCCTTCAGGCGGCGAACGACGCCATCGTCGATGGTGGTGTAGGTCACTTCCTGGTACTGCGCACCGAACTCGCCGACGTCCAGCAGGTTGCCGACCTTGACCATGGTCAGCGCGTCATATTCGGCGAGCGTGTCGCACTCGGTTCCGGCGGTCTCGATGAAGACCTTCATCTTGGCGGTGGAAATCGCACCCATGGGGGTTCTCTCCTCAGAAAAAGAGCCGCCCCATGGGCGGCCCGGAAGCTCCGGCAATGCCGAAGACGGTCAGGCGCTCTGCAGCAGAGCGCGGAAGCGGATCACGCCGTGACGGGTCAGCCCGTCCGGCTCTATGAAGAGGGCTTCGAAGGCGAAGCGCAGGGTCACCAGTTGCTGACCGTCGACCGGAAGCGGCTGCTGGTGCAGCGCCGCCTTGATCGTGCCCATCAGCTCCTTGGTCTCACGCTTGCCGGCGTAACGGCTCCAGACGTGGATGACGGTGTCGATCTCTTCGGCTTCGTCATCGCCCAGCATCGGCCAGTCGGTGACGGTGTCTTCGCCGATCACGACATAGGGGAAAGCCTGCCCCTGGGGCACGTCATCCAGCACCGGCACGGCATCGCCCAGCGCGGCCTTCAGCGCCGCGAACAGGGCCTTCTGGAGCGGCCAGGATGCGGCGCTCACGGTTTGCCCCCTTGCCGGGCGGCGGCACGCGACAGGGCCTCATTCACCGCGGCGCGGATCAGCTTGACGCTGTGCGCCCGGTGCCGGCGGTAGGCCGGGAACAGGAAGGGCTGGGCTGGGGCACCGGGATGGTGGATCACACCGCCGTCGGACATTCGGATGTCGTGCGGGGCTGCGCCGAACTCGACCAGATGGATGTGGCGGACGCGGCGCTTGCCCCAGGACCCGACACGGGCCTGAAGGCCGTTCCGGCTGATCATGAGCCGCAGCTTCCGCTTCAGCTCGCCCGTGGCATAGGGATGTTCCGGGCCGGGAGCTGCGGCATGGGCATCGGTGAAGATCGCGGCACCAGCCTGGGCGATGGCCTGGGTGACGCCTTCCTTGATGTCGATCGGCAGCTTGCGCAACGCGGCGCGGAGCGCCCGGCCACCCGACACAGCGGACTTTCTAGCCATCAGATCGCGACCCCCGCTTCGGCGTCGATGGTGAGGAAGCCGGAGCGCGGCCCGGCATCGGCGATGAAGCGGACGTTGTGCGCCCGCCCGTTCCAGACGATCCGCATGCCTTCGGTCAGGTCGCGGCGGTGGCGCAGCTTGAAGCGCATCATGGTGGCGGCCTGGAGCTGCTGCGCATCGGCGCGTTCCTGCCCCGACACCGGCCAGACCTGCGCCCAGACGGTCGCCACCGGCACCCAGGTTTCGACGGAGCCGCCGCCGCCGTCCGCGACGCGGCTCTTGGCCTCGATGCGGATGCGCTGGTCGAGGTCTCCGGCACCGGTCTTGCGCCCGCTCATCAGAATGACAGCCGGCGATAGGGCCAGAGCAACCGCTCGACCGTGGGGTTCACCGTGTGGATGGTGCCGAAGACGCCACCCTCCCGGTTGCTGTAGAGGTCACCCAGCACCAGCAGGATGGCCGCCTTGACCGATGCCGGCACAGGCACTTCAACCCCTGCGGCATCAGTCCAGGGCAACGGACGGTCGATGTACTGCGCGGCGGCATCTTCAGCCGCCGCCAGCCTCAGCGTGATGTCTGCGTCCTCTTCGGTGCCGTCGACGCGCAGATGCGCCTTGGCCTCGTCCAGGGTCACAACGGCCATGTGGTCAATCCTCCAACCAGGCAGGATCGGGACGGCCCAGCAGATTGGCTGTCCATCCGGACAGCGAGCGCACCCGCCCAGAGAACTCGTTGGATGCAGCGGCCCGCCAGACCGGCCGGTAACAGACGAAGGACGGTCCGCTCCGCCGTCCGGCTTGGTCGTAGAAATGCGGGCTGTCATCCATCGGCATGCCGGCCAGCACCACCCGCCGCGCCTTCAGGACGCCAAGCGCGATTCGGACCGCGAACAGGCCGGATGATCCGGAGTGATCCAAGCGGTGCGGCGTCAGGTCCACCGCCGTACCAGGGTGCGTCCGCTGGCACCACGTCAGCCCGTCGAACGGCAGCCCCCGAACGGTGCGCTCCGCCATGAAGCCGGCGAGCTGTTCGGGATGGAGCGACACCCAATGGTCGATGCGGCCGGGGTGGAACGCACCGGACCGGTTCACAGCCATCACCACGCCGGGCCAGTCGCCCAGTGCGGCAAGGTCGGACGGCAGTGATGCCGCCGATCCCAGGATCAGGATGGAGGTCACCGGTCAGCCCTTCGCCCGGACGGTCCGGCCGCCCTTGTTGGCTGGAGCCGGTTCGGCCTTATCCAGCACCGGCTCCAGCGCCCCCAGGCGCAGCAGTTCGGTCGCATCGGCGGGCAGCATCTGGCGCAGCTCGCCTGCGGCATAGAAGCGGTCACCGTGCAAGGGACGGTTCACCCGATAGGTTCTCAGTTCGGCCATGGCTCGTCTCCGGAAGGAAGACGGGGCGGCTCCAGCAGCCGCCCCGTCCGGTCATCAGGTCACGCGGCCGAAATCGCCGTAGATGAAGGCTTCCGGCCGGTAGACGGCCAGGGCCAAGCGCTCTTCACAGAGCATGGTCAGCAGGTTCTTGACGAAGTCGTCTTCGTTCTCGGTGGCGATTTCGACGCGGGCGAGCCAGCGGTCGAAGACCTGCGCGCCCATGCGGAAGGCACCGGTCAGATACTTGTCGACCGTCATCGCCTGGGTGGTCACCACCGGCAGGCCCCACAGAGACGGCGCGATGTTGCCCTGCGGGTTGCCGATGATGTAGCGGCCTTCCCCATCCTTCAGGGTCTCGATCCAGGCCCAGTCGATGGGGTTGAGGACATGGCCGGTCGCCGGCAGTTCGGCCAGTGCCGCCTGGAGCATGGCGAGGCGCAACACGTCGATGCTGGTCGGAGTGTCCAGGGTGATCGGCGCGGCGAAGGCGGAGGCCTGCGGCACGATGCCCAGCAGGTTCTGACCGGTGCCGTCGCCGTTCAGAAGCTGAGCCTCTTCCTTGTAGGCCAGCCCGTAGCGCAGGCGCCCGTCGATGTAGGAGGCGAGCTGCGACACGTCGTCAAGGATCTGGCGGGAGGCCTTGGCGTAATGCGCGATCACCTTGGCGGTGGTGCTGACCAGATCGAACTTGATGTCGGACTGCGGCTTCTTCGCCGTCTCCGCCACCGGAGCCGCGTTGTTGGTGAAGCCCGTTTCCTTGACATACTCCAGAGCGTTGCCGTCCATCCGGCCGGGGGTGATCAGATCGCGCACCGTCATGCGGCGGTCCGGCGGAGCGACGATGCCCTGCAGACGGGTCGGGCTGACCAGATCGCCGGCAGCGCCGGCAGAGTCGGAGGTGTCCGACGTGATCGTCGCCTTCATCTGGAAATCGACCCGGCCGCGGGGCTGCGTCTGGCCGATGAAGGACTTGACCTTGTCGTCTTCCACGAACTGCTGACCCAGCGACTTCTGGGCATCGTCCTTGCCACCCTGCTGGCCGCGGGCAACCTTCTGCTCCAGCTCGGCGAGCTGCTCGCCGATGGCGTTCATCTTCAGCAGGGCTTCATCCGCCTTTTCCTTGGTGGCGGAGGCGACCTTGCCGTTTTCCTTGGCTTCGGTCAGGGCCTTTTCGGCGATGGTCTTGGTCTCGTCCAGCGCCTTGTCGAACGTCGCCTTCACCTCCGCCGCCAGTTCGGCTGCGGTCTTGGTCCCGCCGCCGCCCCGGCCATCGGGCGCTTCGAAGCAAATGCGGTTACCGAAGCGGGAGGCAACAAGCCAAGCGATGCCGCCCGCCGCAATCATCGTGCGGTGGTTCATAGGGAATCCCCTTTGTGTGGAATGGATGGTCAGCGGCCCAGCAAGGCCTGAAGGAACGCGGTCGAATCATCACCCGCCGCAGCTTCAGGCTCCCCCCGAAGAAGCGGCGATGCCTTGCTGGCAATGGCCGTGGCAAGGCTCTTCGAAAAGCCGCCTGCCTCCCGCAGGAACTCTTCGAACTCTCGGACGGTCGGCAGCGCGCCGGCCTCCAGAATGGACTTCACGCTGGTCACCCGCGCCTGGACGTTCATCGGCATGGTGACCAGCGAGACTTCGCGGAGGTCCAGCTTCTTCAGCCGGTACACCCCACGGCGCTTCTCGTCTTCGGCGATGCCGCCGGCCGGGATGCGGTAGCCGATGGACAGGCCACCCAGCGCCTTGGCCTTCAGCAGGCCGTGGGCACGCTTCGCCAGCGGGTCCGCATCGATCAGCAGACTGCCCTTCACCCACAGGCCTTTGGTGTCCTCGCTGATGTCGTCCCAGACGCCAATCGGCTCGTCCTGCTTGTGCTGCCACAGCATCGGGATGGCGCGACCATCGGCCTTCGCCTTCACCAGCCCTTCGATGAAGGCGCCCGGCTCGACCACGTCGCCGCCTTGGTCGACGTTGCCGAAGGTCGAGGCGTAGCCCTCGAAGGTGCCTTCGTCGCCAACGGCCTTGGTCTCCAAAGCGAAATCAAGCGTCTTCATGGTCGCTCTCCAGAGGCGGCCCGCCGTTGTGGCCGATGCCGGCGGATTGGGTGATCGGGATGTTCTGGGCCTGCATGCGCGGCACGTCCCCGCCCGGCACGGGCGGCAGGTTCTCCAGCGCCCGCACCTCGTTGATCGTCATCACGCCCGCGTCGAGCATGGTCTTGTAGAAGGCCGCGCGTGCGGCGCTGTCGCCGCGCAGCAGACCTTCCAGGTTGAACTCGACAGTGATGCCGGCCGCCCGGTCCTGCGGGCTGAGAAGCTGTTTGGCGATGGCCTGTTCGATGCGCTTCAGCCGGCGGCGCAGGGTGAACTTCTGGAAGGCCAGCGTCTGCTGTTCCAGGCCGGTGCCCCAGCTCGTCGCCTTCTCCGTCCGCCCCACCATGTGCGGCGGAACGCCGAAGAAGCGGCACACCTCTTCGACGGAGAAGCTGCGCGACTCCAGCATCTGCGCGTCTTCGGGATTGATGGACACCGGCTCCAGCTTGGCCCCGCCCTCGCTGATGAAGGGCTTTCCGGTGTTCATCGCCCCGACATACTTATCCACCAGCACGGTTTCGGCGATGGAGCGCTGTTCAGAGGTCAGGAACTTATCGAATGCGATGGCGACGGACGGACGCATGCCGTTGGCGAACATCTTACCGGCAGCCCGGTCGATGGCCGAAGCCAGCCCAAAGGCATGGCGGCCGAACGCCAGCGTCGACATGCCGCCCAGCGGGTCGCCGCCGAAACCGCGAATGTGCAGCATGTCCGGCTGCATCACTTCGAAGGCCTTGCCCTGCTCCGACCAGCGGTAACGCAGCACACCGGACGACAGGCGGTCGACCCGCACGCCGTCCGGCTTGGCCGGGGTCAGCGCGATCACCCGGTCGCCGGACCGCTCGATGCGGGCATAGGCGTTGCCCCACAGCTCCAGCCCGGCAACGCTGTACTCCCAGAAGTCGCCCGCCGTCTGATCGGCATTCGGGCTGTCGTGCAGCACCCGGTACAGCGGATGGTCCTTGGCGACCGTCCGCACGCCCTGGGGTGTGGTGCGATAGACCATCAGCGGCAGCGATGCGATGGTGCCGGCCAGCAGATTGACACACGCCCAGGCCGTCGACAGTGCAAGCGCGCTTTCGGCGGTGACCGGTTCGCCCGCGTGGCTGGTGCCGCCGTCCCGCTTCCACCCCGTGGGGTCAGTGAGGGATAGGGAGCGGATGACGAAGCCAACCGCTTTGCGCAACAGGTTCATCCCGCCCTCGCCAAGCTCGCGAAATAGTCGTCCAGGCCGCCGTCCTCTTCGGACGGAGCCATGGCGCGACCGATTGCCATGATCAGCGCGACGATGCCGTCGATGCGCTTCGGGGTGCCCTTGCGGTTCGGTTTGACCGGGGCGATGTTGTCGCGACCGTCGTCGTCAAATGCGACGCAGGTCGCCATCCAGCGGGCGACCGGGTTGCTGCCGTGGTTGAGGTCACCGGTCAGGATCAGCCGTTCCAGTTCCTTCGACGGAGCCGACATGCTGGCGAAGCCTTGGCCGAACGGCACCATGACGACGCCGTCGTTGCCGAGCTGCGTCGTGATCTGGGACGAGTTCCAGCGGTCGATGGCGACTTCCTTCAGGTCCACCATCTCCGTGATCGGCGTCCAGTTCTTCAGCCGCTCCGCCGCCTCGCCCTTTCCGGTGATCTCCGCCCGGATGACGTCGTAATCGACCGCGTTGCCTTCGGTACCGCATATCCAGCCTTCGGCGATCCACTTGTCGAAGGCGACCCGGTCGCGCTTGATGCGGTCCGCCAGAGCCTTGCTCGACGGCACCGGCAGCCAGAAGCGCCACCACGCGTCATAGCCCGGCCCGTCCAGGCGGGGCGAAATGAGCGCCAGGGCGCTCAGGTCGGTGGTGGTTGAGAGGTCAAGGCCGCCCCAGCAGCGGCGGCCCGCCAGATCGGCCAGCGACACCGGCCGGATGCGGCAGGCGTCCCACTGCTCCATGTCCAGGCCGGTGGTGACGACGTTGTCGACCCACAGGTTCAGATGGAAGCGCTTGAACTCGGCTTCCTTGCGCGGCTTGCCCTTGGCCTTCTCGCACTCGGAAGCCAGGAAGTCCGGCTTGGGCGAGACGCCATAGCCGGGGTTGGCCTTCGCCCAGGTCTCCGGAGCCGTCCAATCATCGGCCGGATCGGCGGCGAAGATCACCGGCAGGAAGGTCGGATCGATGATGTCGCCCTTCTGGATGGCGACGGCGCGTTCATGGACTTCCCAGCCATAGCCGATGCCCGCCAGCCCGGCCGTGGTGGTGTACACCTCCAACGGCTGGCGGCGGGCGGCAGCGCCCTTGTGAACGACGTCCTGAAGCTCGCCGGACGGCCATTCGTGAATTTCGTCATAGATGCCGCCGGAGGGTGAGAAGCCGTGCTTGCTGCCGGGCTTCGCCGACAGCGGCTTGAAGCTGGCGGCCAGCTCCGCGCAATAGAGCGAGGTCTTGTACACCTCGACGGCGTCGCGCAGTTCCTCCGACAGGCCGACTATGGTGCCGGCCTTGTTGAACACGATCTTGGCTTGGTCCTTGTCGACCGCCGCCGAATAGACCTGTCCGCCGAACTCGCCGTCGCCGATCAGCATCAGCAGCGACAGGCCGGCGGCGAACTCGGTCTTCCCGTTCTTGCGCGGCACCTCAAGGTAGACTTCGCGGATCAGCCGGGTTCCGTCCGCCCGTTTCCAGCCGAAGACGGTGCGCACCAGCTCCGCCTGCCACGGGCTGAGATGGAACGGCTTGCCCCACCACTCCGCCTCAGTGTGGCGCAGATAGGTGGGGAAGAAGGCCACCGCCGCTTCGGCCGCTACATGGTCGAACCACGCGCCAAAGCGTTCCCCCCCGCGAGGCATCGGGGGAGGCGGCAGGGTCTGCAACTCGGTCACGTCAGTTCAGGCGCGAGCGGTTCAGAAGGCCAACGGGGGACGGTGGCGGAGAGGCGGCAGGCGCATCGGGGGCAGCCGCGCCCGGCTGCTGGTCATCACCGAACAGCCCCGGCTGGGGTGCCGGCGGCGGAGCCATCGCCAGCCGCTGGAGAAGCTGCTGGCGGGCCATCGGCGACAAACCGAAGCGGTCTTCCAGCGATTCCATCCGGGCTTCCAGCCGGTCCCTGACCATGAAGGCCGGGCGGATGCGCTCCATGGTGCCGTGGGCGCTTGCGGTGACGTAGGTTTCACCGTTCCTGCGCAGATCCTTGGTCAGTTCCACCCAGCGGGCCAGATGCTCACAATAGCGCGCGAAGGCCCCGAAATCGGTGGAGCGCAACAGCTTCATGCGGCCCAGCTCGGGTGCGAGGTCTTCCCAGATGCGGCGGGCCGCAACCGGCAGCGTCTTCGGCGCCGTCGACTTCAGGCCCGGAAGATCGTTGGCAGCAGACGACAGCGGACGGCGGCCAGGATTGCCCTGGGCCTCGCGCACCTCTGCCGGCTTAGGTTTACGGCCCTTCATCGCCCAACCCCCTGCCACAAAAAAAGTTTTCCCAATTTCGCGCGCTGTTCCATTTGCTTAAGGCACCGGTCCGTGGGGCGAAAGGCCCCAAGGATCAGACCCCCCCCACCCGCCGGAGGGACCGGCCGGGGGCCGGCTGCCCGACGCGGGCCGCCGCCCGCTCCGCCGCCTGTTTCGGCCCGTCGTGGCAGGGCTTGCACAGGCTCTGGGTGTTCTCGCGGCTGAAGAACAGCGCGCGGTCACCATGGTGCGGCGTGACGTGGTCGACCACTGTCGCCGCGACGGTCAAGCCGTGCTCCGCACACATGCGGCACAGCGGCTCGACCGACAGCCGCCACGCCCGGATGTCCAGCCACGACTTGACCTTGTACCAGCCGCGCCACGGCTGCGCTTCCTGACGGGCGCGGTCGTGGCGGGCGCGGTCTTCCGCAGCGTGGGCAT
This sequence comes from Azospirillum sp. CT11-132, assembly GCF_047302835.1. NCBI lineage: Bacteria > Pseudomonadati > Pseudomonadota > Alphaproteobacteria > Rhodospirillales > Azospirillaceae > Azospirillum > Azospirillum sp. CT11-132. Next base: position 454,873 of record NZ_JBGLZA010000009.1, on the reverse strand, counting down.
CGCAGAACCGGCCATCGGTCAAACGACCGCAGCCGGGACGGGCGCAGGGTTTCTTTGGCTTCCAGGGCATGATGGGATGGGTCGAAACGCAGTGCGCCCGGCAGGAGAGTTACTCCGGCCGGGCGCACTACCTCAATCTAGCGGGGAGGCTAACAGAAAACCGCCCATGTCCGTCAAGAGGGATTTTCCAGAACAGCGAGACCGAATGTTGCGGCGTAGCTCGCCAGCACCTTCAGCACCGCGTCGCGGGTCCGGTCTTCCCGCACGCCCAAGCGCTTGTCCAGCGCGGCCGGTGACGCTTCACCGGTCAGCACCTTGACCGTGACGATGTCGAGATACAGCGCGTCATGCCGCCCGCGCAGCACGCCAGCCTTACCCGCTGCCCGCACCAACGCGCGCCACTCCGCGACCCGCCGCGCCGGAGCCGACAGCGACCATGACACCGTGCCGCCGGACGGAGCCAGCGGCGGACTGGTACGGTTGCCGCCATCGACCACCAGCCGCGACGGATCAATCGCCCGCAGCCCGGACGCGGTCCCGATCTCGGTCGCCAGCCCGCGCCCGATGTCCACCGCCGCCGCGAGCTGCGACACGTCCATCCGCCCGCGGGCGTACATCAGCGCCACCCAGCCCCGGCCGCACACCAGCCCAGGCACCGCCGGGTCGCCCCGCTTCGGCAGGTCGCGCAGCCGACCGGTGACCAGTCCGTCACCGTCATCCTCGCCCCTGCCCGGTATCACCGCTCCGCCATCCATGCCCGAATGCTCCCTATTGCTCCCCGCCCGGCGGGAATGCTCCCTCTCTGAACCCCTTGGAAACTCTCACTTTAGGGAGGATAGGGAGGATAGGGAGCAATGTTCGGAGGTCTGCCATACGCGCCCGCACGCACCCGCGCACACACGCACGCACATATGTGAGACCCCCGAAAATCGCTCCCTTCGCTCCCTATGCTCCCTAAACCCAGCATTTCCGCGCCTTTCCCCAAGGTAGCCATGCCCGCGATTGCTCCCTCTGGGGTCGATTGCTCCCTGTCCCGTCAGAATTCGGGGGGCGGGGCCTCGACGTTCTGGGGCAGCCCGTCCAGCAGGCACAGCCCCACATACTCATTCACGCCGCAACTCTTGACTGTGCGGAAGCCGCGATCCTTCATTTTTCGTCCGAACCCGTTTTGTTTGAGAGGTTCTTGCGCATTTCTTTCGCACCACTTGGTGTAGGCTTCGTACAGCGCCGTGGCCGTGACGCGCCGCCCCTGCAAGGCCGCCGTCTCCGCCTCAAGGAAGTCGCCCAGGGGGTCCTGATCGCGCCGGTACTCTTCCACCGCCGCCATGATCTTCTCAGGCGGGTCCAGCCCCTCTTCCAGCCACAGCCACAGCCCGTCCAGCAGCCAGTTCAAGACCCCGTCCTTCTCCGCGACCAGCTTGTCGAGGATGTGCGGGTCGCGCTCGTCCGGGGTGATGAAGACTTCGAACGGCACCAGGATCACGCGGCGCCAGATGCCCACGTCCTGCCCGCGGATGATCGGCCGATGGTTGGTGACCATGATCGGCGTGAACTCGGGCCGAAACTCGAATGGGTCCTTGTTGAGCTTGCGCGTCTCCATCGGTTCGCCGCCGGTCACCTCCTTGACCAGACCCTCCGACAGGGCCTCGCCCTTGTCCGGCTCGTTCATCAGCACCAGCCGCACGCCTGGAAGCTTGGCGATGGACGGCTTCGGCCCATCCGCCTTCTTCTCCTTCCCGTCGAGGAAGACGCCCACCGGGATGGTGGCGGCATAGTCGCCAAAAATCTTACGGATCAGGTCCACCAGCTTCGACTTGCCGTTCTTGCCGGTGCCGTAGAAGATGACAAATATCTGTTCGGACGTGTCACCGGTCAGACAGTATCCGAGAAGCTTCTGCACGAACTTCCGCACTTCGTCATCCGGCAGGATGCGCTTGATGAACCGGTCGAACTGCGGCGCACTCGCCTGTGGGTTGAAGGCCGCACCGGCAAGCCGGGTGATCAGGTTCGTCTTGCGGAAGCCGCCCAGGTGCATCTGGTCGCGGCTTTCCGGCTTCTGGCGCAGGTCCAGCGTGCCGTTGTCCACGGTCAGCAGCCACGGGTGCGCGTCCATCGCCCGCATCGGCTTCGACAGGTAGGGCTTGGCCTGTTCCAGCGCGCCCTTCACCTTCGGGGTGTCGCCGCTCTTGACGGCGAACTGTTCGAACGCCTTCAGGCCGCGTTCCCAGTCCTTGATGCGCTCCAGCCGCAGCTTGCCCTGGACGTTCGGATCAGTCTCTTCGGTCTCGGTCGGAGGGGCCGGCGGCGGTCCAAGGTCCCGCAACTCCTTCACCTCGTCCCGCAGCTTCTCCACCATCCGGTGGCACAGCTTCGTGGCCGCCGCCTCGCCCAGTTCGTAGCCGAAGCGCTTTCCGTCCCAGACCGCCCAGCCGTTCTGGTCGACGAAGACAAGGTCGCGGCCGAACCGCTGAATCAGCCGCTCCCCGTTGCCCTTGTCTGACTTATCGTAAGTTGCAAGCTCTCGGTCGGGCGGCGGTTCCCCGTCGTCATCGTCGGGCGGCTGGGCGACACCGCTGCCACCCGTGCCGACATTGACCACGACAGCGCCGTCGATCTGCTGTCGCAGGTCTGCCAGCGTGTCGGGCAGGTCCGCCGGCACGATCTTGGAACCGTCATCGGGCATCGCGCACCTGAAAGCCTCTGGCACGCCCATCGGGCGCCCAATTCTGGAGGGGGGCGGGGGGAGGCGCGGAGGGGTGCTGGTGGGTCATGAACCCACCTCCCCGGCGTCCACCGTGAACTTGTCCGTCTGGTCTCCCCAGACATCGAAGCCCGGCCAGGATTGGCGGGCGAACAGCTCGCACGCGGGGCCGCTGGGGATCAGCCGACGCGCCATGGCGTATTGCTCATCAGGCTTCCGGCTATGCTCGCGCGTCACTGCGTCCAGAGCTTCGCCGCCGTCCAGCAGGATGCCGCGTTCCGACGTGCAGCCCGGCCCATAGGGCGGGTCTCCGATGGCCCATAGGGTGACGTGCTCGGTCGAAACCCGGACGACATAGCCGGGGCCGAAGGCCAGCTTGCCGGAGGGGGTTCGCTTAACCCAGGGGAAGCCGGTGACGTACCGGAAGCCCCACGCCTCCCCCACGGCGATGGCCTGGGGGAGCATCGCCCAGGTGCCCCACATCCACAGCAGGCAGCCACGCGGGTTGGCGAGCTGCTGCACCGGCAGGGCCTTGATGGCGTCCACCGGCATGCAGGGGTAGTGCGCCACCGGGTTCTTGCCCTCGCCCTTGGCGGAGCGGTTCCAGAAGCGCCACGGCGGGTCCGCCATGATCAAGCTGTAGGCCGCTGGCGCGAGGTTGCCCCAGCGCCACGACGCGGGCTTGCCCGACAGCGAGGACGCCCGCAAGGGAGCATCACCACCAATCGCCGGAAGATCGAACAGGAGGGGGGCGGGGGAGGTGGCCTTGGTCACGCGGCAGCCCTCTTTCGGTCTTGGTCGAATTTCGCCGCGACCTGTTCGGCGGCAGCCACCCGCCGGGCGATGCCCGCTGCGAAGGTCTCGGAATCGGCGATCAGCACGACCAGCAGGTCGAAGGCATCCGACCACAGGGCGGTGCAGTCGCTTTGGCGCTCACGGTGCCCCAGCAGCCGGCGACACCAGCGGTAGACGTCCGGCGCGCGGCGCGCGGTCGTGGTCATGTAGCGGAAGGCCAGCAGGCGCGCGGCGGCGTCATCCATGGCCGCCCCCATTCCGCGCCCGCTTGGTGAAGCGCACCGTCACCCGGCCATCGCCACCCAGCGCCCGCGCCACCCGGCCGCGCAGCTCGTCCGACGCGGCATCCGCGCCGATCACGATCACGTCCCGCACCGTCTCCGGCAGCGCCATGTGCAGCAGCGCCGACACCGGCCCGCCGATCCACACCGGCACGCCCGGATAGGCGTTGCGGGTCTGAAGCCCGATCACGGCCCCGGTGGTGAGGTGCAGCCGCTCGCCTGAAACCTTGCCCAGGCGCACCGCCGCGCCCTGCCAAGCGCCGATCAGACGGCGGGGAGACAGCACCTCCCCCGTGCTGGGATCGGCGATGGTCGCCATGCGGCTGCCGTCCGGCGACAGGAAGGTCGCCAGCACGGCGCGCACCTCCGGCTTGCCATCCCGGTCGGGCCATCGCGCCATGCCGGCCAGCAGGGCGGGCCACCGGCCGATGCACACCGGCTCCGCCCCGTCCGGGCCATGCAGATATTCAACCTCCCCGAAGCCGAACCACGGCCCGGCGGTCGCCGGGTCCACCCCGTTGGCCGCGAGGAAGACGGCGGCGGGGGTGTCGGTCAGCGACGCGGCGCGGGCATTCCACACCGCCCGGCCGGCGGCCATCTGCACGCCCACAGCGGCAGGCGACGGAGCGCTGCCACGGCGGCGACGCTGGGGCTGATAGCGGCGCTGCTGCTGTGCCGGAGGTTCGGGCACGTCGCGCGGGTGGTTCCGGCCGGCGGCGATGCCGCCGTCGATGATCTTTTCCAGATGGGCCGGGTCCCACCCGCCTTTGCGCGGGTCGATGCTCCATTGCAGAGCTGCCGCCATCAGGTGCTGACGCACCAAATCTTCCGGCAGGGCGTTGGTCGCGACCAGCCCGCCCAGCTTGAAGGCGGCTTCGTTCAGCGCGTTGTTCTGGTTGCCCGGCCCGGTCTGGCGGACGGTCTTCACCTCGTCATCCAGCGCGGCGCGGGCATAGGCGGAGATGCGTTCGGTCTTGGTCGAAGGTGCGCGGGTGGCAGCCTTCGGCACCGGCTGGCCGATGCGCTTGGCGAGGAATGCCGGCAGCTCGCGCCCATCAAGGCGCAGGCGCAACCAGTCGAGGTCTTCCGGCTCCGCCATCAGCAGTCGGATCACCCATTCCGGTGCGGGCGCGACGGGGGTGGAGTCCGGGCTGCCGATCCAGGCATACCGCCCGCCGTTCGGGTGAATCGACGGGGCGGCGAGGATGTACCCACCGGTCGACCGGGTGTCGAGACCCGGCCCCAGGCGCGACCGCGCGCTGTTCTTGACCGGGCGGCCCGGCCAGCGGAACAGCCAGTGCCGTCCACCGCTGGGGGTGTTCTGCCCCAGCGTTTCCGGCAGCGGCTCCCCGAACAGTCCTTCGAGGATCTGCAACGTCTCGAAGCCGTTCTCCGCCGGCTTGTCGCCGTCCGCTTCCTTGATGTCGGCATCCAGCACCCAGAAGCCGGACTGTTCACCGGCCGCCAGCCCGACGTTTGCCTTCGGCCAGCGTTTCCAGAATTGCCGGACCCACCATTGGCCCGTGGCCGCCTGATGCACGCCGTTTTCGAAGAATCCTTCTTCCTTGCAGGGCACTTTGGATCGGGCGGAGCAAGGGAACACCGCCCAGCCGCGGGCGGCATAGGCCGCCGCCGCCTCGAACAGTTCCGGTCCGGCAACTTCGGTCATGGCCGAACCTCCCCGGACGTCAGATCGTGGACATGCGCCCACAGACAGGCATCGGCGATGGACAGGGCCAGCGACCACAGGCGATCCGCCGTGTAAACCTCCCCGCCGCGCCGCCAATGCGGCCTGATCGTCGCCCAGCCGCCCGCCGCGGTCTCCAGGCAGAAGCCCTCCGGCACCATCACCAGCGCGGCGCCGACCAGGGTGATGGGCGGCAGCAGGCCGGCAGCGGCGTCGCCGATCTGCCGTCGCAGGCCTGCATGATGATCGGGACTGAGGCTGATCCGGCCGCCCGCGCGCAGGCACAGGATAGCGGAGTGCAGCGCCTCGCATTCCGTGCGCAGGCTGGTGGCGTCCTGGGCCAGCCGCCGCAGGTCGCCCAGATAGGACGCGCTGGTCATGGCCGTGGCTCCCAGCGGATCAGGACGCCGCGGAACTCCAGCAGGTCCGGATGGGCGTCGGCCCAGAAGCCGCAGAGGTCAGCCCAGTCGCTGAAGCCGTCATAATGGGCGAACTGGTTCAGGCCGGGCGTGTCGGTGACGATCTGCGCAAGGCCGCCATCCTCCCCGCCGACGATCACCGAAGGCTGGCGACCCAGAAGGAGAGTGACGGGAACGCAGGCCGTGCAGATCGCGCGGCCCAACAGGCGACAGGACATGGTCCGCATGCCGACATAGAGCTGAAGCTCTTCACCCGGCCGGGCATGGCGCTTGCGCGGCGCCCGAATGGTCTGGCGCTTCATCCCCGGCAGCAGCGGGCCGGGTTCCAGGCCGGCGATGATGCGGTCGGCGAACCGCTTGTTGAAGCTGTAGGCGACCATCACGCCACCTCCGGGACTTCGTCCCAGGTCCGGCCATCCAACACCCGGCCGGCGGCTTTCTTACCGACGCGCGTCAGGACGGCGCGTGCGCCGAACATGGCGAACTGGCGCGGGTATTGATCGACCTGAAGGAAGCGGGTTGGCTCAGTCTCGTAATCGCCGAAAGCAAAGCGGCCAGCGGTCCCGGCGGGGTACGAACCGCCCGGCTCCCATTCGCCCCACTGCTTGAAGAAGAACGGGCGGCCCGCGGAGGTGCATTGTTCTTGCAACTCGCGTACCCACCGACGGCTGATCGGTCGTGCGTTAGGCCCGCTCTCGCCGCCGCAGATCACCCAATCCAGTGGCGGGAGCCGCAGGGACTGTGCACCCGTGAGCGCGTTCAATATGAAGCGGGCGCGGGTCAGACTGGGGTCGTAGAGGAACGTCGCTTCGCACTCGCCCAGATTGATGCGCATCAGGTCGACCGGGCCGAGCATCGGTTCCACCGACAGGAAGCGCCGGGCGGATGGGCAGAGCATCAGTTCAGCCACCCGTTCATCAGCTGCCGCCTGATCCTCGACGGTCGCCCCGGTCCACACGTTGGGGAGCGGCCAGTTCGGCAGCACGTCATCATCCCCAGGCCCATAGGCCTCGGCCAGTTCGCGAGCCCGGCCCGGCAACAGGCTGAATATGTCGGCATGGAACGCGACGCGGCGCGGCGTCTCCGGATCGGTCAGGTAACGCCGCATCCGATCCGGCCGCTTGGTCAGCAGCAAGAAGGTGTGATGCCGGCACAACGCCATCATGGCGAACACCTGATCTATCCAGTCCTGATCAACACGGGCATGGAACAGGTCCGACATGTCGCAGACGAAGTAGACCCGGCTCTTCCTGGCTTTGATGGCCGCGATCAACGCAGCCGGCACCCAGCGCAGGGTGCCGTTGAAGCGAGGCGTGCCGTTCGGGTCCAGATCGGTCAGGCCCGCATAGACGCCGTTCCCCTTGTGGCCGAAGCGATGGGCGATGCCGGCGGCGTAGCAGTTCCGGCAGGCTTCGCTGAGACGGCTGCATCCCCGGATCGGGTTGAGGCTGGCCGGGATGGCGTTGAGTTGCCGCGCGAGCGCGACCACCCATTCGATGGTGCAATGGTCTCCCATGGCGTCAGCCCTCCTTCCGGTCGCTGGCGCGGGCGATTTCAGCGATGCGACGTTCGCACTGCGCGATAGTCCGGGCCGGGGCGAAGGCCAGCCGCTCCCGCCAGGAGTCGGACCACACCGGCTTCAGCCCGCGAGCGAACAGCGCGCCATAGGTGCGCGGGCGGATGGCTTGCAGCAGATCGGGATTGGTGCAGAAGAGCCGGAAGATTTCGGCAAACCACTCGCCATCGTCCGGGCAATAGTTCGTTATCTTCGCTTCGCCGGTCTCGCGCCGCAGCTCCGCGCCGAAATCGGACCGGTAGCGGTCGACCACCTTGCCGAACAGGACGTCGACATGATGGCCCAGTTCATGAGCCATCACGCCGTACGGGGTCCGGTCGATCACATAGCCGGGGTAGGACCAAGCCTGCCCAGCGACACCGACAGCGGCACAGCGGGGCACGCAAATGTTGATCGCGGTGGGGCGATAGTAGGCACAGGCGTCGAAGCGCCAGACGCTGCTGTCATGGCGAACGATAGACGGCGGGTCGATGGCATTCAGGTCGCAGAATCGGGCCACCAGTTGCGCGCCCGTGGCCGCCAGATCGTCCTTGCAGGGATGGGGGTGAGGCTTGGTGACAGCCATGGGGTCAGCCCTCCGCCCGCTCGCCCGCCCGCAGGCGGTAGGACACGGCGGCGATGCCGAACACGCATCCGCGCACGGCATCGTCCATCGGCTTCGTCGGCTGCCAATCCTCCGGCTCCAGCGGCCAGGAGTCGGACGGCTGGCCGGGCGGGAAATCGTCCCGGCGGTGATAGCCGGCATGGGAGAGGTATTCACCGCCGGCCGAGTCCAGCGTGCCGGGCGACAGCTCGTCATCGGCCGCCGCGCCGTCGTCCACCGCCTTCCGGGCCGCGGCCAGCTCGCGCACCACGATGGACAGCGCCTCGATATCCGACCCCGTCAGCCCCTCCGGCAGCATCAGAACCGGCCGGCTTTGCACCTTCGGCAGCCCCGGCAGCGACCGGACACCGATCCCCGAAACCCAGGTGTGACCCTGCGGGTCCAGCTCCGGCTTGTAGCCATGACGGGACAGGCTCCGGCCGAAATTGGCCCTCGTCAGAGGACGCAGGCGCTTGCTGTCGCAGAACAAGGAATAGGCGTTGAACAGATCGCGGACACGAACGGAGGCTTCGCGTCCCTCGCATGCACTGCGGAGGAACGCGTTCAACGTGGCGGACATGGGTCAATCCTCCAGGGCTTGGGCCACTCTCGCGGCGTGGGTTGCGGGCGCAAACAGCGGCATGTCATCGGCACCGCGTTGCGCCGGATCGGGGCGCCGGTTGGCGCAGAAAGGGGCGTTGAAGTTGGCGAGCGCCACGGTCAGGGCGTGGCTGTCGAGTTCACCGGACAACCAGGCCGTGGCGACCAGCGCCAGCCCGCGCGCGGCGCTGGGCACGTCGGGAACGGCGGCGATGGCTTGTGCCAGCCCGTCGCGGTCTGCGTCCTGGGGACGGCCGATCAGCACCCGGCCGCAAGCCAGCGACAGGGCGATGCCGGGATCGAGGTCACGGGAGCCGGCCGGGGCGGTCATGCAGGCACCTCTTGCGCCGCATGGTCCGGACGGCAAGCTTCCAGATGGCCGGCGAGCGCCGACACCATGCTGTCGGCGTCAGCCCAGCCGGACGCCCAGCCCCAGCCGCTGACGGTGTCGGGCAGATAGGGGTTGTCGGTCAGGGGACGGCGGGCAAGGCAGGCGGCAGAGCCTTCCCCCCAGGCCGTATGGAATCGCACATCGGTCGGATGCTCCATCCGGCCGGACAGCATCAGGGCAACACCTCCGGTGGTCAGCAGGGCGGTCATCACGCCACCTCGACGGCGCGGGGGCCAGCCGGGATGGCGGCGGTCACGTCGCGTTCCAGGGCGTCGAGCACGCCACGCAGGACGGCCAACTCGCGCAGCACGTCGCGGCCTTCCTCCGCCGTGATCTGCCGGCCGCCGTCACTCTTGGGGCAGCGAGCCTGCCGGACGGCTTCGGCCACGTCGCCAAGCTCGACCATGGCTTCGGCAAGCCGCGCCATCGGGTCACCCGGCACTGCGGTGCCGTCGGCCGCACGGCGCAGCTCCGCCTTGTAGGCGGTCAGGATCGGCGGAGCCTCGCCACGACCGATCATGGCACGATCCAGGCGCAGGGCCTGGAACAGCGGAATGCGGTGCGCATCGTCGTCAGGGTCCGACCACATGCGAACGAGACGCGCGCTCTTGCTGGTAACGGCCTCGACCTGGGCGTCGCCCAACGAGGCATGGACGAGAAACACCGCGTCCTCTAGGGACAGCGGATCACGGCGCTTGGTCATTGTCCGGTACTCGCGTGTCGATGGAACAGGATATTTTCAATTCGCGCGTTCATATTGCGGTTCTGTCGACGGCTGCTCTCCACCCAGGACAGGGGCGACGCAACGCGACGCAGGTCGTCGGGTTCGCAGCAGCATTGAGACGAAGCGTCGTCGCGAATGGGAGCCGTGGTGGTGCGAGGCGATAGCGTCGGTTGGAGCAGCGGCGGCCATGTAAGCTTCAGCGCGCTCAATCACGGTCAGGGTGATGCCTGCACCTTCGGTGAGACGCTTCACAAACTTGTGGTCGCCTACGGCATCGAGTCCGAAGCGGGCTGCGGTGAGGCCGTGCAGACGCAAAAACGCCTCAACACGAGCCAATATGTGCTGTCGCGTATTCATGGCCCCGGATGTTCGGATAAATTTACCCCTTTTGGCAAGGGTAAATTTATCCGTTCGGGTATCGAAGGTGCTCGGGTAAGTTTCCCCAATGGCTAAGAATCAGGTTAGACCTCCCGAGACACCCATTGGCCGCGAAATTAGGCGCCGAATGGATATCTTTGGCTGGAGTATCGCAGAGTTAGAGCGCCGGGCCGAGTTGAGTGAAGGCGGCGCAAAGAACATCATTTACGGAAAGTCAAAGAACCCGCGTGCAGATACGCTGAAGAAGATTGCAAAGGCGTTGGGCTGCACGACTAATGACCTATCCCGTGATGATATTGGCGAGGACACGATTGCCAATACTCCGGATATCCCTGTGGATGCATTTGGCGGATCGAGTGACCGTATCTTAAACGGCGGAATGCCTATTACGGAACTTGATGTTCGGGCTGGAGCTGGCCCAGGGACTCTAACCGAGGAAAACACTGCGACGCACACTTGGCGTGTGCCCACGGAAGTAATTCGCGGGTACACGTCTGCTCCGTCTGAAGAACTCAAGATCATTACGGTCTATGGTGACTCAATGGAGCCAACCTTGATGCCGGGGCAGCGCATCATGGTTGACATCGCTGACAGAACACCGTCGCCACCAGGGCTGTTTGTTGTTTGGGACGGTCTTGGCCTTGTGGTGAAGCGGCTGCAGGTTATCCCTCACAGCGATCCCGTTTGCGTCCGCATTTCCTCTGACAATCCTCGATACGAACCTTATGAACGCACGCTAGAGGAAGCTCATATCCAGGGGCGTGTGATCGGCGGTTGGCGCTGGATGTGAAACAGGACCGCCCTCAGGGTAAATTTATCCTTTTTGCCTTGACAGGGTAATTTTACCCGAATTAGGGTCATGTCGGTCACCTCGGGATTACCCCGGCGGTGAAGCACTCTCAACTCACAGCCTGCCCAGCAGGCTGTTTTCCTGCGGAGAGCCGACATGAAGCACCGTCACACGATGCGCAGCCCCTCCACCCTGCATGCCACCGCCCGCGCTATGGGCCGCAAGATTGCCGACCTGGGCGGCTCCGGCGATGCGGTGACGGAAGCCGACCTGCTGACCGACTTCAGCGCCAGCGACATCAAGACCCATATCGAAGCCGCCCGTGGCTACGCCCGTCATCTCATGGGCGACAGAGTCGCGGCTTGAGTGGGAGCAATCAGATGACCAATGCGGTCGCGGTTCTCATCACCGCCGCATGCTCCCAAGTGGACAGCACTGGTTGGTCGACCTGGGATGGCAAGAGGTTCGCTTCCCGTGAGGAAAACGAAATTCCGACGGAAGTGGTGGACGCAATACTTAAGGAAACAGCGCCGCTAAAGGTAACGAACCTGACCGGCGCTTCCACAAGTTCGATCAGTGACCCGGCGGATTTTCACCAAGAATGACCTGCCCCTTGGCATCGAGCCAACCGGCTTCGATTCCAGATTTCAGGATCTGTGCGGCAATCGCTTGGGCAACCACCGCGTTCAGCGTCAGGTCCATAGCTCGAAGTTCGTCCCCGACTGGAGCGACGAAACGAAGGGATACGCCCTTGTCGAGGACGGACATCGAGACGGTCACAGGCTGACGGGCTGCGTCCGCATCAGCGAGGTTTGGAGGCTCTGGCCGTAGCCTCTTCATGGTGTCCGCCCATTCATGAACGAGGTGGGCGGGGATGCCCGTCATGATCGCGCTCCTTCGGTCGGTGTGGTGCCCACGATGGTAGCGCACGCAGCCGGGGTTGTCATAGCCCCGGCTGCACTTAGAAAGTGTGCGACAGCGACCCGAGGGGATGCACTGCGTCCCCTCCGGCCGCCGCCGCAGTAGGCAGCGGGCGCGGCTGGCGCAAACCAGCCATACGAGTGCCCCAGCGTGAGACCCCCGGTTTTCGGCGGAAGTGCCGGGGGTCGCCGGGACCACACCCCGAGACTTCGACCATGACCGACACCACCGCTTCGGCGGACGGCGGAGCTTTGCCCGCCGTGCCGCAGACGCACGACCCCGATCTTGAAGCGATCTACCGCCTGTGGATCGACATCATCCGCGAGGCGCGCATGCTGGGTGGCCGCGACGCCGCCCGCAGGCTGTGGCGGTCTTCCCCTCTGCCGCCGCTGGACGCGCACAGCAAGGGGAAGGACACGCCCGACTGGGTCGAGTCCTTCCTCTCCGACAGCACGGAGCCGGCCCCCGGTGCCCGCCTGAAGGCGGAGGCTCTGTGGACCGCCTATGTCGCGTGGTGCCAGCCGCGCGGCCTGGAGCCGATCACTCGTGCCGGGCTGATGCGCCAGCTCGCTCGGCACGGCCTGCGGCGCCAGAAGGCGAGCTGCATCTACTTCCTGAACCTGCGCCTGCGGGTCCAGTGATGGCAAAGGCCACGGTTTCCAACGCGCGTACGCACGTTCCGCAGGATGCGCCAGGATTAGCCCCCGGCCCATCCGCCGCAGATCGGCACCCGAACGAATGCCGGGAGTGCGGACGGCCCTTCCGACCCATCGACCTTCAGCAGGAATTCTGCTGCGCCGTTTGCCGCCGGGCGTGGCGGTCCCGCGCCATGACCCGTGGCGCGAAGCTCTACGAAGCGGTGATGACGTGGCGCGTCCTGCGCCAGCCCGGCGGCTTCGCCGACGTCACCGCCCTTGTCTCTGCCTTCCTCGACGAAGACCGAACCGCCGGCCGGCGGTGGCGGCCCCGCACATTCAACCCCAAGACCGGCCGCCGCGAGCGGCGGAAGTGAGGACCCATGTCCAAGATCACTGTTGACGACGTCCTGTCGGCACTCCGTGCCGGCGGTGTCAAGGTCGATGACCGCCACCGGCACGAAGCCGAAATCCAAGTTGCCGCCGCCAACCGCAGCCCGGAAGGGCGGGAAGCCCTTCGCAATGATCTGACCTTCATCCGCCGCCGCGAGCGTGTGGCCGATCCTGCCGACGTGGAGGGCGGACAATGATCGTCATCGGCCACTGCCACGACTGCGGCGAACGCACCCGCATCGACCGCACCACGCGCCTGTGCGACGGCTGCACGGAGGAGGCGGAGTTGTTCGCCGCCCTTCCATCGCGCGAAGACACCATCGCCCTGATCGGCCGCCACCTCTTTGCGAAAGGAGGCGGCCACCATGCCCTTTGAGCTTCTGCCCGCCCTGACGGTGACCGCGATACTCGCAGGGAGTATTGGCGGGTTCGTGTGGTTCATGCGTGCGTGCGGACGGTGAAGCCATGACCGCCGCCAAAGCACGCCCTTCCGAGTTGCCCGGCTGGCCCCGTCTGCTGTCGCGTGAATTGGCGGCGGCCTACATCGGCCAGTCGCCGAACGTGCTGGACCGGCTGGGCATCACCTTTCACAAGGTCGGCTCCAGGCGGATGTACGACCGAACCGATCTGGACCGCTGGGTGGACGACTTGGCGGGCCACCGGCAGGATGGGGAACCTCAATCCTGGATGGAGCGAATTTCTCAATGCGGAACGTGAAGCGGGTCACCGCCAAGGGGCGGGCCTACTACTATCACCGGGGCACCGGCATGCGCCTGCCGGGCGAACCGGGCAGTGCTGAGTTCGAAGCCGAATACCGGCGGCTGGAAGGCATCGCCGTCGAGAACAGTGACGCAGCGGCTCCGGTGATCTGCAAGACGCTGGGCGCGCTGCTGATCGCCTATCGGGGCAGTCCGACCTTTGCCGAGAAAGCCGATTCGACCAAGGCCGACTATCACGAAGCCATGGACTGGCTGAAGCCTCTGCACGACATGCCGCTGGATCGGATCGACACCCCGACCATGACCCGGCTGCGCGATCAGGCGTACAAGACGCGCAAGCGGTGGTTCGCGAACCACCTGCTGCGCTTCATGTCGGCACTGTTCAACTGGGGTCGCCCCTACGGCTACATGGACGCGAACCCCTGCGAGAAGGTTCCGAAGATCCGGAAGCCGCGCGGTGAACGCGTGGTCAACCGCCCGTGGACCGACGAAGAGTTCGCCACGGTCATGGAGGCGATGCCGCCGGAGCTGCGCGTCGCCGTGGCGCTGGGCGCCCATGCCGGCTTGCGCGAGGGCGACGCCATCCGACTGACGTGGTCAGCGTACCGTGGCGGCGTGATCGAGTCGCGACAGGCGAAGACCGACGACCCGATCTGGGTGCCGGTGCATTCGGAGCTGAAGACGATCCTCGACGAAGCCCGCGCCCGCCTGCCGGCCCTGTCGGCGAAGCTGGCGGCGAAGAACCGCCCGGTGCCCATGACCATCGTCGTTGGGCAGCGCGGCGAACCGTTCACCGAGTCCGGCTTTCGTGCCCGGTTCTTCAAAGTGATTCGCCAACTGGTCGCCGAAGGCAAGGTGCAGCCGGGCCTGACCTTCCACGGCCTGCGACACACAGCAGCGACCAAGCTCGCGGATGCCGGCTGCGACACCCGCGACATTATGGCGATCACCGGCCACAAGACGGAAGCGATGGTCGCCCGCTACACACGGTCGGCAGACCAGAAACGGCGCGCGACGGCGGCGATCATGAAGCTGGAAGGGGTGGGGAAGAAGGCGTGACCAGAGCCAGAACAGCGGTGGAAAACCGTTTGGAAAACTCTGGAAAACTTGGTCAGAAGCGCTGACCGTTCGACACCATCCAACCCGCTGATTTTAAAGGAGGGAGGGTGGTGCCCAGGGACGGAGTCGAACCGCCGACACGGGGATTTTCAGTCCCCTGCTCTACCAACTGAGCTACCTGGGCATCTCGGCGCCGCTTGGTGGGTGACCGTTTCGGTCGGTGCGGCGCGTCGTGTGGGGCGCTTTTTAGAGGGGTTCGGACGGGCTGTCCAGAGGAAAATTCAAAAAAATTCAGACCCGTCTCACAGCTCCTCATCCGGGTCGGATCCGCCGGGCGCGGCAGGGGTTTCCGGGCTCTCGATGCGGTAGACGCCGCCCAGCCAGCGCGACAGATCCACGTCGGCGCAGCGCTTGGAACAGAAGGGGCGGGTGGCCGGTTCGGTCGGGCGGCCGCAGATCGGGCAATTGGTGCCTGTCTTGGCGCCAAGGGTTTGGGGATCGGACAAGGGAAGGCCTCCGTAACTGACGATACGCGGTCAGGGCCGCAGCAGGGCTGCCAGCGGCGCGCCGCGGCGGGCGCGGGTCAGTTCGACCAGGCCCAGTTTGGACATGCCGTAAACTTGGGTCTGCACCGGGTCGCTTTCCACCGCCTGCGACAGGGCAGCCAACACACGCTCGGCATCGCCGCGGCTTCGCATGTTGACGAAATCCACCACCACGATGCCGCCGACATTGCGCAGGCGAAGCTGGCGGGCGATCTCCGCCGCGGCGTCGAGGTTGACGTCCAGCGGGTTGCCGCGCTCCCCGGCATTGACGTCGACCACCGTCAGCGCCTCTGTCCGCTCGATCACCAGCGAACCGCCGAGCGGCAGCGGCACCCGGACATCCAGAAGCTCCGCAATCGCAGTGTCGAGGTCGCGCAGGTCGAACAGGCGCTGGCCGTCTGTATGAGGGCTCAGACGCGGCAGCAGGTCGGGGGCGTGGCGGTCGCACCAGTCGCGCAAGGCCGACAGCAGCGGCCCGTCGCCCATTCTGATCCCGCCGGCCGGGGGCGGGTCGTCGACCAGGATGGCGGCGGGGGCGGCTGCTCCCTGCTCGATCAGGGCGCGGGTGGGGGCGTCGGGGCCGGGATGCAGCAGGCGCGGGGCGGAGCCGGCGCGGGCATCGTCGCGGATGGCGCGCCATTGCAGGTGCAGCGCTTCCGATTCGGCGGCCAGAAGATCGTCGGAGACCTGGGCTGCACCGGCCCGCACGATCCAGCCGGCGCCGGTGGCGAGCTGTTCGATGCGGCGGGCCAGCGCTGCGCGCTCCGGGCCGGTGCCGAGGCGCTTCGACACCGCGATGTCGCGGCCGAGCGGCGCGTGCACCAGGAAACGGCCGGGCAGGGTGATGTCCATCGTCAGCGACGGACCCTTGGCCCCGACGGCGTCGGCCTTCACCTGCACCAGCACCGGCTGGCCGGTGCGCAGCAGCGCGCCAATGGGCGCCGGCTTTGCGCCGGGGCGATGGGTGCGGGACTGCGGGGAATCGTCGTCGAGGACGGGACGGCGCACGTCGGCGGCCGGCAGCAGGCCGGACAGGCCATTCCCGAGATCGATGAAGGCGCCGTTCAGGCCGGTGGCGATTCGCTCCACCCGGCCCAGGATGATGGCGCCCAGCAGTGACGGCCGGTCGGCGTGGTCGATGTGCAGGTCGGTCAGGCGGCCGTCGGCCAGCACCGCCGCCCGCGTCAGCGGGCCGTCGCGGTCGACCAGCAGCTCAAGCCTGCTCATTGTTCGGGAGGTGTCGGGGGAGGAAGCGGGAAGCCGGCGCCATGCAGCATGCCGGCGACCTCGTGCAGGGACAGCCCGACGACATTGCTGTAGGAGCCGCCGATCCAGCGCACCAGCGCCCCCGCCCGGCCCTGGATGGCATAGCCGCCGGCCTTGCCCTTCCATTCTCCGGACGCGATGTAGGCGTCGGTTTCCGCCCGGTCGAGCACCTTGAAGGTGACGTCGGTGCGGACCAGCCGGTCGATTCGGCGGTGGCCTTCCGTCCCTGGAATCAGCAGGACGATGCCACCGATCACCCGGTGCCGCCGGCCTGACAGCAGGGACAGGCAGCGTCGCGCCTCCTCCTCCCGTTCGGCCTTGGGCAGGATGCGGCGGCCGCAGGCGACCACGGTGTCGGCGGCGAGAATCCACGAATCGGGATGGCGCGCGGCGACGCACGACGCCTTCTCCGCCGCCAGACGCAAGGCGTGCTGGGGCGGGAGTTCGTCGCGCAGCGGCGTTTCGTCGAGATCGGCGGGGTCGACCGCGTCGGGCACGATGCCGATCTGGCGCAACAGGTCGAGCCGGCGGGGCGAGGCCGAAGCCAGCACCAGCCGGGGCGCCTTGGACGGGATCGTCACGGGGAACCGCGATGCAGCAAGGATGCTACTTGAACCGGAAGGTGATGCGGCCCTTGGTCAGGTCGTACGGCGTCATTTCCACATTGACGCGGTCGCCCGCCAGGACGCGAATCCGGTTCTTACGCATCTTGCCGGAGGTGTGCGCCAGAACCTCGTGATCGTTGTCGAGCTTCACCCGGAACATCGCGTTCGGAAGCAATTCGACGACGGTCCCGGAAAACTCGATCAGATCTTCCTTTGCCATAGGCCCTTATGTCCGTCCTAATAGTTTCGCGGCAATAACTGACCTTCCAAGGCCGCCGGGTCAAGGGGGATTCCCACCGCCGATGCGTTCGGCCGCAGCCATCGGCGCGGGGCAGCCCCGCGTTGTGTGGCGAAAATACCCTGTAACCCCTGCCGCGTCAGACCGCCTGATAGGGGTTGAGCGGCGATGCGCCGCCTTCTTCCAAGCGGCGCGGCTGTTCCAGCGCCTTGCCGATCGCCGCGAACATCTCGCGCTGGTCGATCTCCATGCGGCGGGTCAGGCGGCCCACCGTTTCGGCCGCAGTGAGCGCGCGGCCGGTGGAGCGGTCGTGGAACAGGTTGTGATTCGCCTTCGCCGCGCTGGGCAACAGGTCGGCTGCGACGGCGCCGGGGCTCGATTCGGCGGCGCGAATCAGCTTCGCCGCCCCGCCGGAGCCCAGAACATAGGCCATGCGGCTCTCCGATTCGCTGGCCGGGCGGCCCAGCCGCTTCTCCAGCGCCTCACGTCCCTCGGCCAGATAGCGGGCGGCCATGCCGGCCGACAGGTCGACATCGTGGCGCAGCTCCAGGATCTGGCGGCGGATCGCCGGATCCTTGACGCTGGACACGCCGTTGCGGACCTGGATGTGCGAGGCCAGCTCGCCCTGGCCATAGGCGGAGCCATGGCGGCGGAACAGGTCGAGCCATGTCGATTCGAGGAACTGGAACGGGCCGGCGGCGGAGCTGCGGCTGTTCCTGGCGCCGGGGTCCAGCCCGCTTTCCTGGGTGGCCTGGGCCAGGATCGCGGTGAAGCTGTGGCCCGACAGGCCGGCAACCTGCTGCGAGGCGACCAGCACCCGCGTGGCGGTCGGATCGTCGGAGTTCACCGCCTTCACCGTCTCCGCCACCTTTTTCGAGCTTGGAGTCGGGCCTTGCGCCACCGCCGGCCCCACCACCGGCGCCGCCGGCTTCAGTCCGGGCAGGGGCGCGCGTGGCGCCGCGGCCCCGCCGTCCGCCAGCAGGACCGGCGTCTCCGAATTGACGGTGGGCGGTTTGAGGGCGGGCGGTTTGACGGCGGGGAGCGGCACGACCGTACCGTCGGTCAAGCGGATCGGAGTGACCGGCTTGGCCGACGGAAAGGGGACCTGGGTGCCGTCGGTCAGCAGGATCGGGGCCGGCGGCTTGGCGGCCGGCAGGGGCGGTGCCTTCTGGCCGCCCTGGAGCCTGCCGTTGGCGGGACGGCCGACGGGCGCGGCCTCGGTGCCGGGCCGATTGGTCTGGACCAGCGCATCACGGAAGGACGACTCGCCGCCGGCGCCATCGGCCAGCGACGGGGGAATATCGGGCTTGCGCTCCGGAACGGGGGCGAGAGGGGGCTGCGCAACCTTCATGACACACACTTCGCTGCAGACCGGCCGAGCCTGCCGGGAGGGGTGCAGCCACTATAACACCGACTCGTCAGCTGTGCGCGATCAACTGCGGACGCGGAGGCTCATCCTGTCCATCGTCGGGCGGTCCGCTGTCAGCCGGTCCGCCTTCAGCCGGTCCATTGTCCGCGTGCCCGACGCGAACCCAGCGGCCGATCGCGGCCAGCAGCTTGGTTTTCTCAAGCGGCTTGGCCAGATGGGCGTTCATGCCCGCCTGCAGGCAGCGTTCGACCTCCACCTGCAGGACGCCGGCCGACAGGGCCAGGATCGGGATGCGGCCGACCGGTCCGGGCAGGGCACGGATGTGGCGGGTGGCCTCCAGCCCGTCCATCACCGGCATCTGCACGTCCATCAGCACGAGGTCGTAGGTCTGTTCCTGCACCGCGGCAACCGCGGCGGCGCCGTCTTCCACGGCATCGACATGGTGGCCGGCCTTGGTCAGCATGGTCACCGCCAGATCGCGGTTCATCGCCAGATCCTCGGCCAGCAGGATGCGGGCGCCGGGGCTGCCGGGCTCGCTTCCGGCAAGGGGGGCGCCATCGCGCTGGACCGCGGCGCTGCCGGCGGGCAGCAGCGGCAGCGAGAACCAGAAGGTGCTGCCGCTGCCGGGCCGACTTTCCATGCCGATCTCGCCGCCCATCAGCTCCACCAGCCGGCGGCAGATGGCCAGCCCCAGCCCGGTGCCGCCGCGCCCGCGTTCCAACTGGGTGAAGCGCTGGAACAGGTCGCGCTGCCGTTCGGGCGCGATGCCGATCCCGGTGTCGGTGACGGTAAAGGTGCAGATGCGGCCGCCGCCGGGCTTGCCGCCCGGAATGCCGCCCCCCCGGCTGCCGTCATCGTCGATCGCCTTGACCGTCAGCCGGACCGAGCCGCGGTCGGTGAACTTCACCGCGTTGCTCAGCAGGTTCAGCAGGATCTGGCGCAGCCGGTCGGGGTCGCCCATGACGAAGCCGCGGGCGGTGGCGGAAATGCTGGTCTGCAGCTCCAGCCCCTTCTGTTCGGCGGCCAGGCGGACGATGGCGACGCAGCGGTCGGCCAGATCGTCCAGCCGGAAGGGCACGCTGACCAGATCGAGCCGCCCCGCCTCCAGCTTCGACAGGTCGAGCACGTCGTTGATGACGGTCAGCAGCGACCGTCCGGCATCGCGCACCTGCGAGGCGTAGCGCCGCTGTTCGGCCGTCAGCGGGGTTTCCAGCAGCATCTCCGCGAATCCGATCACGCCGTTCATCGGCGTGCGGATCTCGTGGCTCATGGTGGCGAGGAATTCCTCCTTGGCGCGGCTGCCGGCCCGCGCCTCCTCCATGGCGGAGCGCAGCTCCTGCTCGCGCTGCTTCAGGCGGCGCGACATGTTGTTGAAGGCGTGGGAGACGACGCGGAATTCATGCGGCGCCCGCTCCGCTTCGATCACGGTGCCGCCGCCGCCGTCGCCGATGCGGGTGGCCGCGCTGCCCAATTCCCACACCCAGCGCAGGACGGAGGCGCGCAGCAGGACCCACAGCGCGGTGACGCTGACCAGCGCGGCGATGCCCAGCAGCCCCAGGCTCTGCCACAGGTCGCGCCGCGCCTCCGCGATGATCGGGCTGGTCGGCATGCCGACGGCGAAGATCGTGTCGGTCTCGTCGGAATGGCGGAAGGCCCACAGCCGGTCGCGCCCGTCGGCGCTTTCTGAATCCAGGAAGCCGTCCCGTTCCTTCAGCATCTGCTGGACATGGCGCATCTGGCCGACATTGCGGTTCAGCCAGCCTTCCGGATCGGGCTGGCGGGCGACGATCACGCCGTTGCGGTCCAGCACCATCACGCGGGCGTCGGGCTGCTTCAGCACCTTCACCAGATCGGTCAGCCAGGTCAGGTCGACGGCGACGCCCATCACGCGGACGATCCGGCCATTCTCGATGATCGGGCTGGCGACGATGATCAGCGGCTTCAGCGAGCGCTTGCCGATGATGAAATCGCTGACCACCCAGCTTTTGGTGTCGAGGACGCGCTGGAAATATTCGCGTTCGCGCAGCGAGATGCCGGCGCCCGGACCGGTGGTGTCGCAGATGATGTTGCCGTCGGCGTCGGTCAGCCAGACGCCGGTGGTCCAGCGGTGCTGGCGCGGCATCGGTGCCAGGGTGGCGACGCAGCCGCCGGTGTCGGTCGGCGTGGCGTTGCGGATCGCCGGCACCAGCGACAGCACGCCCAGCAGGTTGCGCGCCTCGCCGATCAGGTCATGCTGGCGCTGCACCCCGTCGTCGGCCAGATGCAGGGCCAGTTCGCGCGCGCCGAGCATGTAGTCGATCAGGCGCTGCTGATCCGGCGGACCGAGGCGCCAGCCACCCGCTTGGCGCCTCGCGAGGCCAGCTTTCCGCCTTGCCATCAGGCGCGCGCGCAGGCTGCGCGGGCTGAAGACGCGGAGAAGGCGGGGCATCAGACCGGCGGGCATGGATGGACGGCTCTCCGCGCGAAAATTCGTCGACGCTCCCGACCCTAAGGCAAGCGCCGCAGGCGCGTTAGCGAATGACCCCAAGCTCAAACAACACTGGCGCAAGGATGTCACATGTCAGACTTGCCCCAGACGCGGCAGGTTGCAGGAATACCCAAATTACTGACCGACCATGCCGTGTGGCGGCCTGCGGCAGAAGACGCGAACGCGGCCGGTGAGGCCTCGCTGAAGTGCGATCAGGGCAGGTCCAGGCTGGACCGGCTGGAACGTCGAAGGCACGGCATGGTCGGACGGCTGGAGCTCGGCTGGAACCCCGCTTCGAACGGCAGCTCGGCATGGAACGACCAGCTCCGTCGAGCTCGCAGGTCAGGGAGCGCACTGGCTGCCGCCGCCAGCAGGCCGTCGCGGACCTGCCGGTAGGCTTCCAGCATGGCGTCGCGGGTGCCGTCGACCAGGGTGGGGTCGAAGGTGTTCCAGAACTCCACGTCGCAGGCCATGGTGCGCGTCATCTCGATGGCGCGGTGCTGCGCCTCGGGCGACAGCGAGACGATCAGGTCGAAATTGGTGTCTTCCAGATCCTCGAAGGTGCGGCAGCGGTGCTTGGACAGGTCGATGCCGATCTCCTCCATCACCGCGACGGCGAAGGGATCGACCTCGTCGCCCTCGCGGACGCCGACCGAATCCACATAGACGCGGGTGCCGTGGTAATGGCGCATCATCGCCGCCGCCATCGGCGAACGGATCATGTTGTAGGTACAGGCGAACAATACGCTCGTGACCGGCAGGGATGTGAGGACCGGGGTCGCCGCCATGGCCATGCGCCGCCCGTGCCCGTCAGCCGCGAATGTGCAGAACGCAGATCAGCGTGAACAGCCGGCGCGCGGTCTGCAGGTCCATCTCCACCTTGCCGGCCAGACGTTCGCGCAGCATCTCGGACCCCTCGTTGTGCAGGCCGCGGCGGCCCATGTCGATGGCCTCGATCTGCGAGGGCGTCGACCGCTTGATGGCGGCGTAATAGCTCTCGCAGATCAGGAAATAGTCCCGCACGATCGAGCGGAAGCCGGTGATCGGCAACATCAGCCGGTCGAGCACGCTGTCGTCCTCGCGCCGAATGTCGAAGACCAGCCGGTTGTCCTCGATCGACAGGTGCAGGTGGTACGGCCCGTCCTCCGCGAAGTCGCAGGGGCAGAACTCGTTGTCCTCCAGCAGGTCGAAGATGGCGACGGCGCGCTCATGCTCGACCTCCGGCTTGTGGCGGACGACACTCCGCTCGTCGAGCGTCACATGGGTGATGCGCCGCTTGCTCTTCGCCGTCGTCACGCCCCGCCTCCCCCGCTGTCGTTAGTCTTTGTAGCCCGGCAGCCGCTGCGCGACGGAGCGCGCATGCGCCTCCAGCCCTTCGGCCATCGCCAGCGTCACCGCCGCCGGGCCGATGGCCCGCAGGCTGTCGGCGTCGCAGGCGACGAAGGTCGTCCGCTTCATGAAGTCCAGCACGTTGAGGCCGGAGGAGAAGCGGGCGCTGCGCGCCGTCGGCAGCACATGGTTGGGACCTGCGACGTAATCGCCGATGGCCTCCGGCGTGTAGCGGCCGAGGAAGATGGCGCCGGCATTGCGGATCTTGGCCGCCAGCGCGTCCGGATCTTCGACGGCCAGTTCCAGATGCTCCGGCGCCAGCCGGTCGACCAGCGCCAGCGAATCGGCCGTCAGGTCGCCGACCAGCACGATGGCGCCATGCTCCCGCCAGCTTTCACCGGCGATCGCCGTGCGCGGCAGCGTCTCCAGATGCTTCTCCACCGCCGCGGCGACCGCGTCGGCGAAGGCGGCATCGTCGGTGATCAGGATCGACTGGGCTGAGGTGTCGTGTTCGGCTTGCGATAGCAGGTCCATGGCGATCCAAGCCGGATCGTTCTTCCCATCGGCGACCACCAGGATTTCCGACGGGCCGGCGATGCTGTCGATGCCGACGAGGCCGTAGACCTGCCGCTTGGCGGCGGCGACGAAGGCGTTGCCGGGGCCGACGATCTTGTCGACCGGCCGGATCGTCGCCGTGCCGTGGGCCAGCGCCGCGACCGCCTGGGCGCCGCCGATGCGGTAGATCTCGTCGATGCCGCAGCGCTTGGCCGCGGCCAGCACCAGCGGGTTGATCGCCCCATCCGGCGTCGGCACCACCATGACGACGCGCTCCACCCCGGCGACCTTGGCCGGCAAGGCGTTCATCAGCACCGACGACGGGTAGGAGGCGGTGCCGCCCGGCACATAGAGACCGACGGCGCCGACCGGCGTCCAGCGCGCGCCCAGCCGCACCCCGGCGGCGTCGCGGTAGTCGGTGACCTCCGGAATCTGGCGGCGGTGGAACTCCTCGATCCGCGCGGCCGCGAGGTCCAGCGCCTCCAGCGTCTCGGCCGAGCATTTCGCCGTGGCGGCATCGATCTCGTCCCGGCCGATGCGCAGGGTCTCGGGCGTCAGGGTCTGACGGTCCCAGCGGGCGGTGTAGTCGATCAGGGCGTCGTCGCCGCGCGTGCGCACCTGCTCGATCACACCGGCGACCAGGGTCTGGACATCCTCGCTGGCCTCACGCTTGGCGTGCAGCAGCGCCTCGAACCCGGCGGCGAAGTCCGCGTCGCGAATATCAAGCCTGACGGGCATTCACCGCCTCCCGGAACTTGTCGATCCACTGAGAAATCTCGGCCGTCCGCGTCTTGAAGGCGGCGCGGTTGACGATCAGGCGCGAGGTGACGTCGGCGATATGCTCCACCTCCACCAGCCCGTTGGCCTTCAGCGTCGAGCCGGTGGAGACCAGGTCGACGATGCGGCGGCACAGGCCCAGCGTCGGCGCCAGCTCCATCGCGCCGTTCAGCTTGACGCATTCGGCCTGGACGCCGCGGGCGGCGAAGTGGCGCTTGGTCACTTCCGGGTATTTGGTGGCGACGCGGACGTGGCTCCAGCGCGACGGATCGTCGCCCTCCATCATCTCCACCGGTTCGGCGACCGACAGCCGGCAGGCGCCGATGCCGAGGTCGAGCGGGGCGTAGATTTCCGGATAGTCGAATTCCATCAGCACGTCGTTGCCCGCCACGCCCAGATGGGCGGCGCCGAAGGCGACGAAGGTCGCCACGTCGAAGGAGCGGACACGGATGATGCTGAGGTTCGGCACATTGGTGGCGAAGCGCAGAAGCCGGCTCTTGTCGTCGTCGAAGGCCGGCTCCGGATGGATGCCGGCATGGGACAGCAGCGGGCGCAGTTCCTTCAGGATGCGGCCCTTGGGCAGGGCCAGCACCAGCTGGTCGTCAACCGGTGCGGCCACCGTGGCGGCCGTCACCCCTTGGAGACTGGGATCGGCGGACAAAACACTCTCCTCGCTTCGCTCGCCGGGGCGATGTGCATGCCCCGGATGAACCATCGACGCGATAGATAGCACATTCCACGCGCCCGTCACCTGTCGCTGTCGCGTCTGCGAGATTTTACGCGAGAATTCTGCCCAATACGGAATTTCACACAAAACCGAAAAATGAGTTTGACCAAACCCCATCGAAAGAGTAGATAAAAAACCCATGGACGCCCCACCGGGCATCCCGCGGCAATTTGACTTCTGCAGCTTGCGCCGCGTCACCAAACGCTAAAGCGCCACGATACCGGTCGTGGACCTCTTCAAGAAGGAGAGACCGGAATGACCTCGCGAGTTTCCGCTCCCCCATCCGTGCTTCGGACCGCGCCCCCGGCCTGCATGATGCGTTCGGGCCTGTGTTGCCGCTGACCTGCGGCACAACAACACAGCGCCCATCCCGCATATCCGCCAGTCCCGAACGCCGTTGCGCCGCCGCCCCGCCATGCCGAGGGCCAGCCGCGCCGAGGGGAGTCCTTCGCCATGTCCCACGCCAACGCCTACGCCATCGAAGTCCAAGGCCGCTCCGCCGGCATCGTCGTCGCCGAACGCGGCGGCTTCACCTTCTTCGTGTCCGATTGGGCTTTCCGCGATCTCGACCGCCGCGTCTTCCGCAATGTCGGACAGGCCCAGCGCGCCGCCCACCAGCATTACAGCCGGCTGCCCGACACCCGCCGCCGCTGACGACCCGCCGATCCAACGATTCCGAGGAAAGTCCCGATGAAACGCATCCTGATGTCGGTGGCGGTCGCCGCCGGCCTGCTGACCTCCGCCGCCTCCGCCGTCGCCGCTCCGCTGAAGCTCGGCGTTTCGGCCGGCCCCTATGGCGAGATCCTGGACTTCACCGCCAAGCTGGCCGCCAAGGAGGGCATCGAGGCGCAGGTGATCGAGTTCACCGACTGGAACATGCCGAACGCGGCACTCCAGGCCGGCGACATCGACGCCAACAACTTCCAGCACCAGCCCTTCCTGGATAATCAGGTGAAGCAGCGCAACTACGACATCGTCTCCGTCGCCAAGAGCGTCGTGGTGCCGATGGGCGTCTACAGCAGCAAGGTGAAGGCGCTGGCCGACCTGAAGCCGGGCGCGTCGGTGTCGATCCCCAACGACCCCACCAACGGCGCCCGTGCCCTGTTCCTGCTGGCCAGGGCCGGCGTGATCGGGCTGAAGGAGGGGGCGGGGCTGAACACCACCATCGCCGACGTCGTGAACCCGAAGGGCATCAAGCTGGTGGAGTTGGATGCGGCGCAGCTTCCGCGCTCGCTCGACGACGTGGATGCGTCGGTCATCACCCTCAACTATGCCGTGCTGGCCGGGCTGGAATCGAAGAAGGCGCTGGTGCTGGAGGATGACCAGTCCAAGTGGAACCTGGTGTGGGCGGTCCGCAAGGATCGCATGGAAGACCCGACGATCAAGCGCTTCATTGCGCTGTATCGTTCGCCCGAAGTGCGGCAGTTTATCGAAACGCGCTTCAACGGTTCCATCATTCCGACTTGGTGAAGGGGCTGGGGGGACGCAGGACGTCCCCCTTTGCCGAATAAATGATGATAACGCTAACAAACATTCACAAGACTTACGCCGCACGTGGCGGCGGGGCTTCGGTCCAGGCACTCGCCGACGTCGACATCACGGTCGGCCGCGGCGAGATCTTCGGCATCATCGGCCGGTCCGGCGCGGGGAAATCCACGCTGCTTCGCACGGTCAACCTGCTGGAAAGCCCGACTTCGGGCAGCGTCATGGTCGACGGGGTGGAGATGACCACCCTGTCCGCGGCGGAACTGCGGCAGGCCCGCCATTCCATCGGCATGATCTTCCAGCACTTCAACCTGCTGTCCTCGCGCACCGTCTTCGACAATGTGGCGCTGCCGCTGGAACTGGCCGGCATGGCCAGAGCGGAGATCCGCAAGGCGGTTGAGCCGCTGCTCGACCTCGTCGGGTTGGCCGACAAGCGCGACCGCTATCCGGCGGAACTGTCGGGCGGGCAGAAGCAGCGCGTCGGCATCGCACGCGCTCTCGCCAGCAAGCCGAAGGTGCTGCTGTCGGACGAGGCGACCTCGGCGCTCGATCCCGAGACGACGACGCAGATCCTGCATCTGCTGGCCGACATCAACCGGCGGCTGGGCCTGACCATCGTCCTCATCACCCACGAGATCGCCGTCATCAAGGAGATCTGCCACAAGGTGGCGGTGATGGAAGGCGGCCGGGTGATCGAACAGGGGCCGGTCTTCGACATCTTCGCCCACCCGAAGCACCCGACCACCCGCAGCTTCGTCGATCCCGTCATCAACCGCGGCATCCCCGACAGCCTGCGCGACAGGCTGTCGCCGCAGCCCGGCTTGGGGAGCAATCCGGTGCTGCGCATCACCTTCACCGGCGAGAAGGCGACCACCCCGGTCATCAGCGCCATCAGCCGCCAACTGGAGTTGGACCTGAACATCTGGCACGGCCAGATCGACGAAATCCAGGGCGCGCCCTTCGGCACGCTGGTGGTGGAGGCGCTGGGCGATCAGGCCAAGGTCGAGGCCGCCATGGCGCTGGTGAAAGAGAACAATCTGGGTGTCGAGGTGTTGGGCCATGCTCTCCCCGCAAATCATTGACCTGCTGATCAAGGGGCTGCTCGACACGCTGCACATGGTGGCGGTGTCGGGCGCCATCGGGACGCTGATCGGGCTGCCGATCGGCGTGATGCTGGCCGTCACCGGCCGGGGCGAGCTGCTGCAGAACTTCGCCTTCAACAAGGTGATGGGAGCGGTGGTCAACATGACCCGCTCCACCCCCTTCATCATCCTGGTGGTGGCGATCATTCCCTTCACCCGGCTGATCGCCGGCACCTCCATCGGCACCAATGCCGCCATCGTGCCGCTGACCGTCGCCGCCGCCCCCTTCATCGCCCGCGTCGTCGAGAATGCGGTGCGCGAGGTGGATCGCGGACTGGTCGAGGCGGCGCAGGCGATGGGCGCCACGCCGTTCCAGATCATCCGCAAGGTCCTGCTGCCGGAAGCCCTGCCGGGCATCGTCGCCGGCCTGACCCTGTCGGCGGTCAGCCTCGTCGGCTATTCGGCCATGGTCGGCGCGGTCGGTGGCGGCGGTCTGGGCGACCTCGGCATCCGCTACGGCTATCAGCGCTTCCTGCCGGAGGTGATGCTGGCGGTGGTGATCGTGCTGATCGTGCTGGTGCAGATCCTTCAGTCGACGGGCGACTGGATCGCCCGCCGCGTCAACAAACGCAATCTGAAATCCTGATCCCGAAATCCTGACACAAGAAACCCGAGGAGTGTTCGAGATGCTGCGCTTCCGTTCGCTGGCGTCATTGTTGGCCGGCGCCGCCACCCTGGCCGTCGCCTTCGGTGCATCTGCCGAAACCATCAAGGTCGGCGTCACCGCCGGTCCGCACGCCCAGATCCTGGAGGCGGTGAAGCCCATCGCCGCCAAGGACGGGCTGGACATCCAGATCATCGAGTTCACCGACTACGTTATCCCGAACCAGGCGCTGGCCGGCGGCGATCTGGACGCCAACAGCTTCCAGCACCAGCCCTATCTGGACAATCAGGTGAAGGACCGCGGTTTCGATCTGGTCAGCGTCGGCAAGACGGTGGTCTACCCGATCGGCATCTATTCCAAGAAGGTCAAGAGCCTGGACGAGCTGCAGTCCGGCGCCAAAGTCGCCATCCCCAACGACCCGACCAACGGCGGTCGCGTCCTGCTGCTGCTGCAGGCCAAGGGTCTGATCAAGCTGAAGGACGGCGGCACGCTGAAGGCCTCGCCGATCGACATCGTCGAGAACCCGAAGAAGCTGGAGATCGTCGAGCTGGACGCCGCCCAGCTGCCACGCTCGCTGGATGACGTGACCGTCGCCGCCATCAACACCAACTTCGCGCTGGAGGCCGGCATCGACCCGGTCAAGGATGCCATCGCCCGCGAGGCGGCGGACAGCCCCTATGCCAACGTCATCGCCGTCCGCAAGGCCGACAAGGACAAGCCCTGGGTCGCCAAGCTGGTGAAGGCCTACAACAGCCCGGAGGTGAAGGAGTTCATCCTCACCAAGTTCAAGAACGCCGTGGTTCCCGCGTTCTGAGAGCGTTGAGGGCACGCCCGGCGGCGCCCAGCGCGTCGCCGAGCGTTTCTCCCGGTCGCGGGCCGAACAGCCGCATCGACGGATACCAGGGCCGGCAGCCGGTGCCGAGCGCCGTCCAGTCCCCTGCCGGCCCGATCCGCCAGACCGGCAATCCCAGCGCGCCGGCCATCTCCGCCACCGACGTTCCGGCGGAGATCACCAGATCCAGCGCCGCCGTCAGGGCCGCCGCGCCGTCGAGGTCGTTCTTCAGGTGGAGCGGCGGGCGGTGGATCGTGATACCGAAGCGGTTTTCGGCGTCGGCGAGTTCGGCTTCGCAGTCGTCATATTGAAGGTTGATGAAGCGCAGGCCGGGCAGGGTGAGGATCGGCGCCCAGTCGGCCAGCGGGGCGTAGTTGGCATCGCGGAGCGCGGTGCGAAGGCTGCTGCGCCAGCAGAGGCCGATGGTGAGGGTGTCGCTTCTTGCGGAGTTAGCCCCCCACCTATCCTCCCCCGCTGGGCGGGGGAGGGACTGCCGCTGAACGCCGACAAAGCTCCTATCCCCTCCCCCGCCCAGCGGGGGAGGGGTAGGGTGGGGGCAAGTGTCTCCGGAAAGCCCACCCAACCACCCCCGCCACCGCTCCACCGCCGCCCCGTCCGCCCGCAGCCATCCCCCCGCGCCGGAAAGCCGCTCAGCCCCCAGCCCAGCAGCAAGGGCAGCGACCCCGCCGGAACGTGGCAGTCGGCGTCCACCGGATCCGCCGTCGCCGCGCGCACCACCGCCTGTGGGAAGGAGCGCGCGAACAGGTCCACCAGCCGCGGCTCGCATTCCAAAATCACCCGGCCGGCGCGCGCGATCAGGTCGGGGTAGCAGGCGCTGAACATCAGCTCGTCGCCCACCCCCTGTTCGCGCCAGACCAGCACGGTCTTTCCGGCCGGATCGCCGCCATCCCAGGCGGGAATGCGGAAGCGGCGGTCGGGCAGGGCCTGCCCGGCGGCGAATCGCGCCTCCAGCCCGGTCCAGCCGTCGGTGATCTCCCCGCGCGCCAGCGCCGCGTAACCGCGGTTGAAAGCGGCGAGCGTCAGGGTCGGGTCGTCCTCCACCGCCCGGCGATAGGCCGCGTCCGCCTCGGCCGGGCGGCCGGCGGCGTGCAGGGCATTGCCGAGATTGTAGCGCCAGTCGGCCCGCGCCGGCTCCAACGCCAGGGCACGGCCCCAGCCCTTCAGCGCGGCGTCGAGCCGGCCCTGCCGTTGCCGCAGGTCGGCCAGCCCGGCCCAGCCGGCGCCGGTGCCGGGGGCGAACAGGGTCACCCGCCACCAGGCCAGCCCGGCGGCATTGCCGTCGCCCGCCCGCTCCAACGCCAATGCGAGGTTGCCTAGCGTGCCGAGCTCGCCCGGCCGACCCTGGAGCGCCAGCCGCAGATGCGCCACCGCCTCGGCGGGGCGGTCGAGCGCCAGGGCCGCCAGTCCCAGATTGCTGGTCGCCGCCGGGTCGCCGGGTCGCAGGTGCAAGGCCCGGCCGGCGGCATGCTCCGCCTCGGCGGCATGGCCGGGGTCGCGCAGGGCATCGGCCGACAGGGCGGTCCAGGCCTCCGCCAGTGCCGGGTCGAGGGCGAGTGCCCGCTGGAAAAAGGGCAGGCCGTCGCTGCCCAGCGCCTGCCGCGCCAGCCCGGCATTGGACCAAAGCCCGGCATGGAAGGGGGCGAGGCGCCGCGCCGCGTCGGTCGCCTCCGCCGCCTCGGCCGCCGCGCCACGAGACAGGCGAAGGGCGCCGAGATTGCCGAGCGCCTCGACGTCGTCGGGGGCGAGCAGGGCGGCGGCCAGCCAGTCGGCCTCGGCGTCGGCCAGGGCGCCCATCTCCTGATGGGCCAGCGCGCGGCGCTTATGGCGGTCGGCGGTCGGCTCCACCGCGATGGCGCGGCTCAGCAGGGTGGCGGCGATGTCGGGGCGGCCGGCCTGATGGCCGAGCAGCGCGTAGCCCTCAAGCGCCGCCGGCACCTCGCCGCCCTGGTCTAGGATGCGTTGGTAAGCCTTCTCCGCCTCGGGCCAGCGGCCTGACTCATGAAGCGAGCGGGCTTCGGCAAGCCATTCATCAAAGGGCAAGGCAGGGACCAGCCGGCGCAACTCCGCAGCCATGCGCACCAGAACGTCGGGCAGGGTCTCGCCGGAGCGCGTGCTCCACAGCCGCATCGACGGGAACCAGGGCCGCACGCCGCTGCCCAGCGCCGTCCAGTCGCCGGCCGGGCCGAAGCGCCAGACCGGCACCCCCAGCGCGCCCGCCATCTCGCCGACCGAACTCGCCACCGTCACCACGAGGTCGAGGTTAGCGATCAGCGCGGCGACGCCCTCCAGATCGTTCTTCAGGTCGGTGCCGGGCCAGCGGTGGATGCGCAGGTCCAGTTTGGCCTCGACTGCGGCGATTTCCGCCTCGCGCCCGTCATATTGCAGGGTGACCGGGATCAGGCCGGGCAGGGTCAGCAGCGGCGCCCAGTCGGCGAGCGCGGTGTAGGAAGCCTTGCGCTCCCCCAGCATGTTCTGGCTGCCCCAGCAGATCCCGACGCGCAGACCCGGCCCCAGCGCCGCCAGCCGGTCAGCCCATGCTGCGGCGCGCGCCGGGTCGGGCGCCAGCCAGGACGGCCGGGCGGGAAAATCGGCCAGGGTGGAGCGCAGCAGACGGGGCAGCGTTCCCATCGGCAGATGGGCCTTGGCACCGGTGGCGGCACCGGTGGCGGCGTCCGTCGGGTCAGCCGTCTCCGCCCGCACCGTGACGCCGGGCAGGGCGCGGCCGACCAGTCCTGTCAGGCGGGCATCGACCTCCACCACCAGCGCCGCCGGCCCCAGCGTTGCGGCGAGGTCGGGCAGGGCGGTGCCGAACATCAGCTCGTCGCCCAGCCCCTGTTCGCGCCAGACCAGCAGGCGCCGGCCGGTCGCGCCATCCCAGGCCGGCAGGGCGATGTTGCGCCCGGCGGACACGCGGCGGGAGGCGAAGCGCGCCTCATACTCGTCCCACCCCTCCGCCAGCCGGCCGCGGCCGAGCAGCCGCAGGGCGAGGTTCCAGCGGGCCAACGCAAAGCCGGGGGCATGGACGAGAGCGTGGCGATAGAGCGCCTCCGCCTCCTCGCCGCGCCCCTGCGCCTCGCGCAGCAGGGCGAGATTCACCATCGTCTCGGCATCGCCGGGGGCGAGGCGCAGCGCTTCCAGATGCGCCGCCTCGGCCTCGCCGGTGCGGCCGGTCTCCTTCAGCACGACGCCGAGGTTGGTCAGGGCGGTGGCATGGCCGGGGTCGAGCCGCAGGGCATGGCGCAGCGCCGTTTCCGCCTCGCCATGGTCATCCTGCGCCCGCAGCAGCGTGCCGAGATTGGCCCAGGCCTCGGCATAGCCGGCGTCGAGGTCGAGCGCGCGGCGGTAATGGCGCGCGGCCTCCGCCAGCCGGTCCTGATCCTGCAGGGCGCTGCCCAGGCTGTTGTGCGCCTCCGCATAGGCCTCGCGCAGGGCGAGCGCCCGGCGGTATTCCGCCTCCGCCTCCGCCAGCCGGCCCAGCGCGTGGAGGGCGAGGCCGAGATTGGCATGCTGCTCCGCCATATTCGGGCGCCGGGCAATGGCCTGCCCGATCAGGCGGACGGCGTCGGCATCCTGCCTGCGCTGGTGGTGCAGCACACCCAGCAGGTGCAGCGCGTCGGCGTTGCCGCCATCGACCGCCAGCATGGCGCGATAGCCGCGCTCCGCCCCGTCCAGGTCCCCGGCGCGGTGGTGGGCCAGCGCCTCGCGCAGGAGGGCGGCCAGTCTGGTGGAGACGGCTCTGGCGGGGGCTGCGGGTGGCGGCATGAGCGAGGGGCGCCAAGGGAAGGAACGGGCCATTTCGATAGCATGAATCGGCCGGGCGGCGCGCAGGCAAAATCCCGAATGCAGTTAAGGGGACTGGCGTGACAATCTTCATCCTGTATACTTGCGCGCAATTCGGCTTCGCCGGCCGATCTCCATCCAAAAGGCTTATATCTTGAGTAAGACTGCAATCATCGTCGACGACAGCAAGCTTTCGCGCATGCATGTGCGGGCCATGGTCTTGCGCAACAAGCCCGACTGGTCGGTGGTCGAGGCAGCGAACGGTGACGAACTCTTCAAGACGTTGCAGGGCACGCCGGTCGACGTCGCGATCATCGACTACAACATGCCCGGCGACAACGGCGTGGACACCGCGGCGAAGCTGCGCCAGAGCCATCCCGATGTCCACATCGCCATCATCACCGCCAACGCCCAGGACGCGGTGGTGTCCGGCATCCGCGCGGTCGGCGCCGCCTTCATGCCCAAGCCGCTGGAGGAGGAGCAGGTCGCCCGCTTCCTGAACTCCACCGCCCTGCCGCCGCGCCGGCCCACCCAGGCTCCTCAGGAGTGACCGCAGCCCCCATGCTGAGCGAGCTGGAGCGCGACGCGCTGGCTGAGTTGGGCAACATCGGCATCGGCCGGGCCTCGACGGCGCTCGGCCGCATGCTGGGCGGGCTGGTCACCCTGTCGGTCCCGTCGGTGGAGATGGTGCCGCCGGACGAGGTGGCCGGGCTGCTGGACCGGGCGCTGACGCCGCCGCTGGTGGGCATTTCGGAAACGCTGGGCGGCCTGTTCGCGGGATGCGCCCTGCTGGTCTTCCCCCAGGCGGGCAGCCTGTGCCTGGTGCGCGCCGCCCTGCCGTCCGACGTGCCGGCGGAGGATGTTCCCGAGCTGGAGGACGAGGTTCTGGCGGAGCTGGGCAACGTCGTGCTGAACAGCGCGCTGGCCCTGGTCGCCAACCTGCTGGGCGAACCGGTCGAAACCGGCCTGCCGGCGGTGTTCCGCGGCGGTGCGGCGGACGTCCTGCGGGGATGTTCGGGAACGGCTCCAACCGCGGACGGCGCCGCCGTGCTGTTCCACATCGACCTGCGCACGACCCTGCCGGGCGGCGACGGGGCGGCGGTGGCGGGACGGGTTGTCCTGCTGCTCGACGCCGGCTCCGCCGGGACGCTGCAGGCGACGCTCGGCCGCTATATCGGGCGGCTGGTGGCGTGACGGCAACAAGAACAACCGGCTGGAAAGGCGGGTAAGGACCATGGCACTCATCAAGAAGACGAAGATCGACACGGCGCAAACCGCCCGGAGCAAGCCCGGCGCCGCCGGCGATCCGGATCGGTCCGCCCCCGGGAATCAGGCCGCCGGATCCGTGACCGCCACGACCGAATCCGCGCCGCAGGCCGCCACGCCGGGCGCGCCGCAGCGCCGCCGGGCGCGTGCCGATTCGCGCCGCCGGCAGGCCGCCAGCGGCATCGCCGCCGCCGCCACCGAACTGGCGAGCGGCGTGACCCAGGCGGCCTCCGCGGCGGAGGAACTGCGCCGGGCGATGGAGCAGATCGCCGCCGGGGCGGAGGAATCGGCCAGCGCCACCCAGCAGTCCCAGCGCATGATCGGCCGCGCGTCGGAGCTTCTGACCCGGTCGCGCAGCACGGCGGAGCAGGCGGTGCTGCGGGTCGAGGCGCTGCAGGCCACGCTGAAGGACGTCAGCGGCCAGATCCTGTCGTCCATCGACGGCATCGTCCGTGCCGCCGAGCGCCAGGAGGCATCGGTGCGGCTGGTCCGCGACCTGGAAGCCCGGGCGCAGGAGATCGGCACCATCGTCCAGAGCGTCGCCGCGATCGCCGACCAGACCAACCTGCTGGCGCTGAACGCCGCCATCGAGGCGGCGCGGGCGGGAGAGGCCGGCAAGGGCTTCGCCGTCGTCGCCGACGAGGTGCAGGCGCTGGCCGAACGGTCGGAGCGCAGCGCCAACGACATCCAGGGGATGGTCGTTGAAATCCAGGAGGCGGTGGCCTCCATCGCCGCCGGCATCGTCGCCTCCGCCGACGCCGCCAAGGCGGAGGTGGAGCGCGGGCGCATGATCGTCCAGCAGCTGGAAGGCGTGCGGTCGGACATGTCGACCATCGTCCAGGGCGCGCAGGAGACGATCCGCGCCGCCGTGGAGGCCGATCAGGCCGCGCGCGAGGCCCTGCGCGGGGCCGAGACCATCGCCGCCAGCGCCGAGGAGCAGTCCGCCGCCGCCGAGGAGGCGCTGAGGACCGCAGGCGAGCAGGCCCTTGCCCTGACCCAGAGCCAGCGCGCCGCCGGACAGCTGTCCGAGCTGGCCGAGGATCTGGAGGGAACCGCCGACCTCGCCGCCACCGCCGACGAGCTGGCCTCCGCCGCCGAGGAGCTGTCGGCAGCCATCGAGGAGATCAACCGCGGCGCCGCCCAGATCATGACCGCCATCGGCCAGATCTCCGGCGGGGCGCAGGCGCAGAGCGCCGCCACCCACCAGCTGGCGTCGGCTATCGCGGAAATCGACGCCGCCGCGACGCTGGCCGCGGGGCGGTCGGGCGAATCGGTCGATCGCTGCACCTCGATGGAAGGTCTGCTGGGTGAAACGCGCGAGACCATCGGGAAGCTGGCCGACGGAATGTTGGAGGCGGTGGACTCCTCCCGCCGGGCCGGTGAGCGGCTGGACGAGCTGGAGCGGATCGGCCGGCGCATCGACAAGGTGGTGGACGCCATCGCCACCGTCGCCATCCAGACCGGCATGCTGGCGGTCAGCGGCTCCATCGAAGCGGCGCGGGCGGGCGAGTTCGGCCGCGGCTTCACCGTGGTCAGCGGCGACATCCGCAAGCTGGCCGGCGACAGCGCGGAAAGCGCGGAGCGGGTGAAGGACATCGTCCGCGACATCCAGGACCAGATGCTGCGGGTGCGCCGCGACGTGGATGAGGTCTCCGCGACCGCGGTGACGGAGATCGCGCGCCACCGCGCCTTCGGCGTCACCCTGACCGCCGGCACGCAGGAGCTGCGGGTGGTCACCGCCGGCGGTCGCGAGATCCTGGACGCCGCCAACGAGACCACCGCCGCCCTGCGCGAGACCCGCGTCGGCGTGGAACAGGTGGCCGCCGCCGCCGCCGCCGCGAACCTCGCCGGTTCCGAAGCGGCCAAGGCCGCGCGCGAACAGGCGAAGGGGGCCGAGGAGCTGGCGTCGGCGATCGAGGAAATCGCGGCGATGGCCGACAGCCTGCTGGGCGCGGTTTGACCGCCGTGGCCCAAGAGGTGGCCGGAGACCGCGCGGCGACAGCCGAGGCCGATGGTGCTCTCGCCTTCGTCACGGTGGCGGTCGGCGACCTGCGCCTCGCGTTGCCGCTGGCGGCAGTCCGTGCGGTGATCCGGCTGCCGGAACTGGTGCGCATCCCGCTGGGGCCGCCCAGTCTGGATGGGCTGGCACAGTGGCATGGCGAGGCGGTGCCGGTGCTGGACCTCGCCAGGGCATTGGGCAGGCCGGACGGTGGGGCCGCCACGCGGGAGACGCGCGTGGTGCTGGTCGGGCATCGCGGCCAGCCGGTGGGGCTGCGGGTGGACGCGATGGCCGGCATCCTGCGCAGTGATCCCGACCGCATCGATCCGGTGACGCAGGAGAAGGGCGGGCTCGACCCCGCCATGCTGGACGGCCTGCTGCGCGACGGCTCGGTCACCATCCTGAAGCTGGACGCGCTGATCGACCGCCAGTTCGGCGACCACACCGAGGCGGAACGGCCGGAGCGGGGCGCCGGTGGGTTCGGACGTGCGGCGGCGGGCGAGGCCGGGACCGGGAAAGCGGCTGCCGGACCTGATCGCCAGGCTCTGCTGGTCTTCGAGGTCGCCGGGCAGGAATTCGCCCTGCCGGTGGATCGGGTGCGCGAGGTTCTGCCGGCCCCGCGCGAGGTCGCCCGCATGGCGCGGGCCAAGGCGCATCTGCTGGGCGTGATGGCGGTGCGCGACCGGCTGCTGCCGCTGGTGGGGTTGCGTGCCCTGTTCGGGCTGGACGGCGGACAGGGGGCCGGACGCCGCGTCGTCGTGGTGCGGTCCGGGGCCGGGGAGGCGCCGGTCGGCGTGCTGGTGGACGAGGTGCGCGAGATCCTGCGGCTCGATCCCGCGCTGATCGACCCGGTGCCGCCGCTGCTTGCCCGCGAGCCTGAGTTCGAGGATCTGGACGGCATCGCCCGCGCGGATGGCGGGCGGCGACTGGTGTCGGTGCTGTCGGCGGAGCGGCTGTTCCGCCATGGCGCGGCAATCGGCGCGGAAGCGGGCGGAGAGGGGGACGGGATGGAACCGGCGCAGCCTGCGGAGGGGAGCGGAATCGCGGAACGCTTCGTCGTCTTCCGCCTCGCCGGAGCGGAATACGGCCTGCCGGTCTCCGCCGTGCGCGAGGTGCTGCGCCGGCCCGACAGCATCACGCCGCTGCCCAACGCGCCCGACTTCGTCGCCGGCGTGCTGACCCTGCGCGGCGAGGTTCTGCCGCTGATCGACCAGCGCCGGTTGCTGAACCTGCCGGCCGCCGCGGCCAGTCTCTCCGGCGGGCTAGAGCGCGGGCGGGTGGTGGTGGTCGGGCGCGATGGGCTGCTGGTCGGGCTGCTGGTCGACGGGCTGTCCGGCCTGCTGACGGTCCCGGCGGAGCGGATCGGTCCGGCACCGGCGGTGTCGGCGGCGCAGCGCCGGCTGATCCGCCGGGTCGTCACGCTGGATGCGGCCGGGGATGTGGCCGGCGGCACCCGCCTGATCCTGCTGATGGATGCGGACAGCCTGCTCGACATGGACCGGCTGGCCGACCTGCTCGTTACCCCACAGTGAAGACGCGATGGGGGGCGGCGTGCTGACGGTGCTGGTGGTGGACGATTCCGCGTTGATGCGCCGGCGCATCGCGGATCTGCTGAGCGAGGCCGGATTCCGGGTGGAGACCGCCGCGACGGGGGAGGAGGCCCTGGCGCGCCTGCCGGTCGTCGATCCGGACGTGGTGACGCTCGACGTCACCATGCCCGGCATGGACGGGCTGACCTGCCTTGCCCGCATCATGGTGGAGCATCCCAAGCCGGTCGTCATGGTCTCCGCCCTCACCGGCGCGGGGGCGGAGGAGACGCTGGAGGCGCTTCGGCTGGGCGCGGTGGAGGCGGTGCAGAAGCCGGCCGCCGGTTCCATCGGCCGCATTGGCGAGGAGCTGGTGGAGACGGTGCGCGCCGCCGCGTCCTCCCGCCCGCGCCGCGTCCGCGGCTTGCGCGAACGGCTGCGGCTGGCCCGCGCCCGCATCGCCGGGGAGGATTTCGTCGCGCCGGAGGGGCTGCCGCCCGCGGTGGCGTCGCCTGCAGCCACGGCGGCGGCGGGCGGCGAGGGCGAGGGGGTGGTGCTGGTCGGCGTGTCCACCGGCGGACCCAGCACGCTGGAGGACATCCTGCCCCTGCTGCCGGCCGGCTTTCCCTGGCCGGTGGTGGTGGCGCAGCACATGCCGGCCGCCTTCACCGCGACGCTGGCGCGCCGGCTGGACGAGCTGTGCGCGCTGAGGGTGGTGGAGGTGGAGCGGGCGACGGTGCTGGCGCCGGGCATGGTCTGCATCGCCCGCGGCAGCGCCGACGTCGAGCTGGCGCGGCGCGGCGGACGGCTGCAGGCGGTCTGCGTGCCGCCCTCGCCCGACCGGCCCTGGCACCCCAATGCCGACCGGCTGGTGACCAGCGCCATGCGGCTGCTGCAACCGGACCGGCTGGTGGGGGTGCTGCTGACCGGCATGGGCAATGACGGGGCGGCGGCGATGGCCGAGCTTCACGCCCGCGGCGGCCGTACCATCGCGGAGTCGGAGGACAGCGCCGTCGTCTTCGGCATGCCGCAGGACCTGATCCGGCGCGGCGGCGCTGGCGTCGTGCTGCCGTCGGGCCGGATCGCCGGCCAACTCACCCGCTGGCTGATGCCCGCTGGCCGGCGCGCCGGGATCGATTGAGGAGTGACGCCATGGGACTGGTGAAGAAGAAGGCCGCTCCGGAGCTTGCGCCGGCCGGGACAGGCGCGCGGCCTGACCCGTTGGCCTCGCTCGAGGATGCCGACACCGCCGTCCGTCGCGATGCCGCCCATGCGCTGGGCCATGCGGCGCTGCCGGGCGCGGAGGCGGCGCTCGCCCACCGGCTTCAGGCGGAGGGGGATGCCGGCGTGCGCGAGGCCATCCTGACCGCGCTCGCCCGCATCGCCACGCCGGAGGCGGCGGCGGCGCTGGTCCCCTTCCTCGACCGCGAGGATGCGGCATTGCGCAACGCGGCGCTGGAAAGCCTGCAGCAGATGCCGGCGGAGGTCGCCGCCCCGGCGCTGCTGCCGCTGCTCGACCATGCCGACGCCGACCTGCGCATCTTCGCGGTGCAGGGGCTGGGCAGCCTCTCCCATTCCGGCCGCGCCGACTGGCTGGCGAGGGTGATGGAGCGCGACGCCGACGTGAATGTCTGCCTCGCCGCCGTTGAGGCGCTGGCCGAGGCTGGAAGTCCCGAAGCGCTGTCCAGCCTGGAGACGCTGGCCCGCCGCTTCCCCGACGACGCCTTCGTCGCCTTCGCCGTCGACGCCGCCCGCTCCAGTTTCCAGGGACGGTGAAGGGAGTGACCGACGCCGAACCGGAAGGCCTGTCCCAGGAGGAGTATGCGACGCTCTGCGGATTCCTGCGGGACCGCACCGGCCTGTCCTTTACCGAGGCCAAGCGTTATTTCGTCGACCGCCGCGTCGCCGCCCGCATGCAGGCGGTCGGCGCGACGGGCCTGCGCGCCTATATGAATTTGCTGCGCTTCCAGGCATCGGGGGAGGAGCTTCAGCGGCTCGTCAACCTGATGACGGTGAACGAGACCTATTTCTTCCGCGAGAAGTATCAGCTCGACTGTCTGGTGAACTCCGTCCTCGACGAGCTGGTGCGCGGACGGCCGAAGGGGGCGCGGCTGCGCATCTGGTCGGCCGGCTGCGCCACCGGGGAGGAACCCTATTCCATCGCGATCATGCTGCTGGAAAACTGGCGCCGGGTGGACGATTACGAGATCGAGCTGCTGGCGTCGGACATCGACAGCGCGGTTCTGGAACGCGCGCGCGAGGGCATCTATGACGAGCGCGCCCTGCAGGGGCTGCCGGCCCATCTGCGCGCCAAGTATTTCCAGCCCGTGCGGGGCGCGGCGGATGCCGGCGGGCCGCGCTGGCAGATCGTCGAGGATCTGCGGGAGTCCGTCGATTTCTCTCTGGTCAACATCGCCGACCCGCAGCAGGTGAGGGCCTTTCGCGGGATCGACGTGATCTTTTGCCGCAACCTGCTGATCTACTTCGACGATCTGGGCCGACGGGAGGCGGCGAGCATGTTCTACGATGCCCTTGCGCCGGGCGGCTTCGTCTGCCTCGGCCATTCGGAAAGCATGAGCCGCATGTCCTCGCTGTTCGTTCCGCGCCGCTTCCCCGACGCCATCCTCTATCAGAAGCCGGCGGACGGGGGTACGTCATGAGCGGGCCGCGTGTTCTGGTGGTGGACGACGCCGTGACCGTGCGCGCCTTCAGCCGCCGCGTGCTGGAGGCCGACGGCTTCGTGGTGGACGAGGCGGTGAACGGCATCGAAGGGCTGGAGCGGGCGATGGCCGCACCGCCGGATCTGGTGATCGTCGACGTCAACATGCGCAAGATGGACGGCTACACCATGCTGCGCGTCCTCCGCCGCGATCCGAGCCTGCGCGACGTGCCCGCCATCATGATCAGCACCGAATCGAAGGACAGCGACCGCGAGCAGGCCCTGCTGGCCGGCGCCAACTGGTACATCGTCAAGCCGCCGCGACCGGAGGTGCTGGTGGAGGCGGCGCGGCTGCTGACCGGGCGGCCTCCCGACACGGAGGGCGTGCTATGAACGATCTGTTCGACCAGTTCGTCGTCGAAGCGCACGAGCTGCTGGAGACTGCCGGTGCCGCCCTGCTGGCGCTGGAGCGCGACCCGGCCGACCGCGCGTCGGTGGACGAGCTGTTCCGCGCCTTCCACACGCTGAAGGGGTCGAGCGCGCTGTTCGACATGCCACCCTTCACCCTGCTGGTCCATGCCGGGGAAGACACGCTGTCGCTGCTGCGCGACGGCCACCGCGCCATGACGCCCGATCTCGCCGACTTGCTGTTCCGCGCTCTCGACCAGTGCGCCCGCTGGGTGGCGGCGCTGGAGGAGGCGGGCGCACTGCCCGCCGATGCGGCGGAGGCGGCGGAGACGCTGGCCCGCGGACTGGCGGGGGGCGAGACGACGGCCGGTGCGGCGGCTTCCGGTGGCAAGGCGGACGCTTTCCCCTGGGTGGCGGCGCTGACGGTGGAGGAGCGGGCCGCCGTGGGCGATGGCGCGCTGACCGTCATCGACTACAGGCCCGATCCGGAGTGCTTCTTCACCGGCGACGACCCGCTGGCGCTGTTCCGCCGGGTGCCCGACCTCCGGCTGCTGCGGATCGAACCGGCGGAGCCGCTGCCGCCTTTGGCCCGGATGGACCCCTACCGCTGCATCCTGCGCTTTCGCGCCCTGAGCGGCGCCAGGGTGGAGGCGGTGACGCCGGTCTTCCGAAGCGTGCCCGATCAGGTGCGGATCGGCAGCGTCACACTGGCGTCTGCCGCCGTATCTCCTGCCGTGGCGGTGCCTGCTGCCGCGCCGCCGGATTCGCTTGCGGCGGCGATGCTGGAGGAGCAGGCGCGCATCCTCGACCTGCCCGGCAGCCCCGCCGAACGAGACTCCCGCCGCGCCGCGGTGGCGCGGGCGGTCGCCGCGATCCTGACGGCGCTGGGGCGGCCGACGAAGCGCGACGCCGTGGGTGCCGCCTGTGCCGACGCCCGCACGCTGCGCCGCTTCCTGGCCGATGGACCTGTGGAAAAGCCGGCGATGGCCGAGCCGCAGCCTGCCACCGCACCTGTCCCCCGCCGCGCCCTGCGGGTGGAGCCGGAACGGATGGACGCGCTGATGGCGCTGGTCGGCGAGCTGTCGGTGGTGAAGGGACAATTGGGATCGCTGGTCCGCCGCGCCGGGGACGGCGAGATGGCCCGCGACCTGAAGAGCTTTTCCGCCCGGCTGGACAGTCTGGTCGGCGACCTGCGCCATGCGGCGCTGCGGCTTCGGCTGCTGCCGCTGGCGCGCGTGTTCGATCCACTGCCCCGGCTGGTGCGCGACACCGCCCGCCGGCTGGACAAGACGGTCGAGCTGGTGCTGGAAGGCGCGGAGACGGAGGCCGACAAGGACATCCTCGACGTGCTGGGCGAGCCATTGCTGCATCTGGTGCGCAACGCGCTGGACCACGGCATCGAGACGCCGGAGCGGCGGGCTGCATCCGGCAAGCCGCCGGCCGGCACGCTGCGGGTCCGCGCCTTCCAGGACAAGGGCGGTGTGGTGGTGGAGGTGTCGGACGACGGTGTCGGCATCGACCCGGCGGCGATGCGTCGCGCCGCCGTCGCAAAGGGACTGCTTGAGCCGAACGCCGCGGCCGCTCTGAACGACGCCGACGCGGTGCGGCTGGTCTTCGCCCCCGGCTTCAGCACCGCCGGCAGCGTGTCCGACCTGTCCGGCCGCGGCGTCGGCATGGATGCGGTGCGGGCGGCGGTGGAACGCGCCGGCGGCCGGGTGGAGGTCGCCTCGACCCCCGGCAGCGGCACGCAGGTGCGGCTGTCGCTGCCGCTGACGCTCAGCATCACCCGCGTCGTGGTGGTGGAGGCGGCGGGATCGCTCTACGGCATCCCGGTGGCGCTGGTCGGCGGCGTCCAGCGGGTGCCGCGGGCCGAGATCCGCTCGGTGAAGCGGGCGGAAAGCGTCGTGCTGCGCGACCGGGTGGTGCCGCTGGTCCGCCTGCGCCGCCTGCTGGCCCAGCCCGACGACGAACGGGTGCGCGAGACCGTTTGCGTGGTGCTGGCCGAACTGGGCGACGGGCCGGTCGCGGTGGCGGTGGACGATGTCGGCGAGCGCGCCGACGTGGTGCTGCGCCCGATGACCGGTGTTTTGCGCGGCTTGCGCGGCTATGCCGGCACGGCGGTCCTGGGCGACGGCCGGCTGATCCTGGTGCTCGATTTGCGGGAGCTGTTGTGATGCCGATCCGCTATGACGCCGACCTCGCCCGTTTCGAGGCCGCCTGCACGGTGGAGGACGCCCTGCCGCTCGCCGAATGGCTGGAGGCGACCGCCGCGCCGCGGGTGGATCTGTCCGCCTGCACGGACCTGCACACGGCGCTGCTGCAATTGCTGATGGCGGCAAGGCCGGTTGTGACTGCGGGGCCGGAGGATGCATTTTTGGCGCGCGTCATCTCCCTCTCCCCCCCGGGGAGAGGGCCGGGGTGAGGGGGATGCATTTCAGGATTTTTGGGAAGGGCTGCCGCGCGACCCCCTCACCCTAACCCTCTCCCCGGGGGGGAGAGGGTATGGTTTCCTCCCACCGGTCCCTGAACACCAGATCCTCCAGCGGCAGGCGCTTGCGCCAGCCTTTGGTTTCCAGTTCCGGCGTCGCCTCGAAATGGGTGACGTGGCCGATGCAGAGATAGGCGATCGGCACGATCCGTTCCGGGATGCCGAGCGCCGCCTTCAGCGCATCCTCGTGCAGGATGCTGACCCAGCCAACCCCCAGCCCTTCCGCTCTTGCCGCCAGCCACAAATTCTGCACGGCGCAGACGCAGCTGTAGAGGTCCATCGCCGGCATGTGGGTGCGGCCCAGCACCACCGGGCCGGAGCGCTCGCGATCGCAGGTAATGCAGAGATTCACCGGCGCCTCGCGGATGCCCTCCAGTTTCAGGCGGCTGTAGAGGCTGCGGCGCTCACCCTCGAACATCGCCGCCGCTTCTTCGGTGGCGCGGGCGAAGTCGGCGTGGATGCGCGATTTCACGGCCGGGTCGGTGATGACGATGAAGTTCCACGGCTGCATGAAACCGACCGACGGCGCGTGATGGGCGGCCAGCAGGACGCGGTTCAGAACCTCGTCGGGCACCGGGTCGGGGCGGAACTGCCCACGCACGTCGCGGCGGGAGAAGATCGCCTTGTACAGCGCGTCGCGCTCCGCCGGGGTGAAATCCTCTTCCAACGTCACCCCCGCGCGATCAGGTGGACGAAAGACCCCAGCGCCAGCCCGCGCCGGCTGCCCAGCGGCCCAAGGTCGCCGCCATCCGCCGCCGTCGCATGCAGCAGCGGCGCGTCGTCACCGCGCGACAGCGTCGAGGCATAGTGGAACTCGTGCCCCATCAGCGCCGTGCCGGCCGAACCCAGCGGCCCGTCGGCCAGCAGCGCCGCCCGGCGATAGCCCAGATGCAGCCGCCGCTTGGCGAAGGAGGTGCGCACCCCCAGCAGCCCGGTCATCGGGTGGGTGACGCCGTCGGCATCCTCCAGCGTCTCCCCCATCACCATGTAGCCACCGCATTCGCCAAAGACCGGCACCCGCTCCGCCGCCGCACGCAGGCCATCGCGGAAGATGTGGTTGGCGGCGAGGCGGCCGGCATGCAACTCCGGATAGCCGCCGGGCAGATAGACGGCGTCCGCATCCTCCGGCGGCGCCTCGTCCGCCAGCGGGGAGAAGAAGCGCAACTCCGCCCCCGCGGCCTGCCAGCCGGCGGTCAGGTGCGGATAGACGAAGGTGAAGGCGGCGTCCCGTGCGATGGCGACCCGCTGCCCCAGCGGCGGCAGGGCGGGGTCGTCGCTGCCGCGTCCGGCCCGTGACGGCTTGGCCAGCGCGACGACGCGGTCGAGATCGACATGCTCGGCGACGAAGCGGCCCAACGCCGCCAGCCGGTCAGCCAGCCCCTCCGTCTCGTCGGCCTGGACGAGGCCGAGATGACGCTCGGGCAGGCTGAGGTCGGGTGCACGGGGCAGGGCGCCCAGCAAGGGAATGCCCAGCGCCTCGATGGCGTTGCCGGCCAGCGCGGTGTGGCGGGGGCTGCCGACATTGTTCAGCACGACGCCGCCGATGGTCACGTCGTCGCGGTAGGTGGCGAAGCCCTTGACCAGGGCTGCGGCCGACTGCGACTGGCCCTTGGCGTTCACCACCAGCAGGACCGGCCAGCCGGTGCGTGCCGCGATCTCCCCCGTCGATCCGGTGCCGGTGGCGCCGACCCCGGCGACGCCGTCGAACAGGCCCATCAGCGCCTCGCAGACCAGCAGGTCGGCGCCCTCGGCGGCGCGGGCGGCCAGCCCGTCCAGCAGGTCCGGCCCCATCGCCCAGGTGTCGAGGTTCACGCTCGGCCGGCCGGTGGCGGCGCGGTGGAAGGCCGGGTCGATATAGTCCGGCCCCGACTTCACCGCCCCGACCGCGACGCCGCGGGCGCGGAGCGCCGCCAGCAGGCCCAGCGTCAGCGTCGTCTTGCCGGTGCCCGAGGCCGGGGCGGCGATGATCAGGCCGTCAGTCATTCTTCCCCCTGACATTTTGCAGCGCCGTTTGGGTG
Source organism: Azospirillum sp. CT11-132 (assembly GCF_047302835.1). NCBI lineage: Bacteria > Pseudomonadati > Pseudomonadota > Alphaproteobacteria > Rhodospirillales > Azospirillaceae > Azospirillum > Azospirillum sp. CT11-132. Next base: position 410,115 of record NZ_JBGLZA010000009.1, on the reverse strand, counting down.
GGAAGCCATTCCAGCGCCGGGCGCAGCCGAACCACCTCGCCGATCACGATGATGGCCGGCGGCTCCAGGTCGCTGGCCGCCAGATCGGCGACGCAGCTGCCGAGGGATGTGACGAGGCTTTTCTGGTTGGCGGTCGTCGCCTCCGTCACCACGCCGACGGGAGTGTCGGCGGACAGGCCGCCGGCCATCAGCTCCGCCGCGATGGTCGGCAGCGCCTTCCAGCCCATATAGAGGATCAGCGGCGCCTTGGTGGCGGCCAGCGCCCGCCAGTCCGGCCCGCCGCCCAGCGAATGGCCGGTCGCCAGGATCACCGCCTGGTTGGTGTCGCGGTGGGTCGCCGGGATGCCGGCATAGGCCGGGCCGGCGATGCCGGAGGTGATGCCCGGCACGATGCGGAAGGGGATGCCCTCCGCCGCCAGCGCCTGCGCCTCCTCGCCGCCGCGGCCGAAGACGAAGGGGTCGCCGCCCTTCAGGCGCAGGACGCGGTGACCCTCCTTCGCCAGCTCGATCAGGCGGTTGGTGATGTCGTCCTGGTGGGCGGAGGGGCGGCCGCCGCGCTTTCCGGCGAACTCCAGCCTTGCCGACGGGCTGGCGAGCGCCATGATCCGTTCGCCGACCAGCGCGTCATGGACGATGACGTCGGCTTGCCTTAGACCTTGCAGGGCCAGCAGGGTGAGCAGGCCGGGGTCGCCGGGGCCGGACCCGGCCAGCCAGACGCTGCCGGGGGCAAAGGGGACCAGGACGCTTTCGGGAATGGACGACTCAAACGACATGAACGCGGACTCGGGGCTGGAAGGCGGAAAGACGGATGGCGGGGCCGAGGGCGGAGACGGCATGCCGGAGCATGCTACACCCTTGCGCCGCGGCTGGACGACGGGAACCTGCGCCACCGCCGCGGCGCGGGCGGCGGCAGAGGCTCTGTTCGGCGGGGAGTTCCCCGATCCGGTGACCGTGACCCTGCCCGGCGGCCAGACTCCGGCCTTCGCCCTGGCGGTGACGGAGCAGGGGGAGGGGGCGGACGGACCCTGGACCTTGGCCGGCGTGGTCAAGGATGCCGGCGACGATCCCGACGTGACCCATGGCGCGCTGGTTCGGGCGCGGGTGTGGCGCGGTGCGTCCGGCAGCGGCGTGACATTCCGCGCCGGCGCCGGCGTCGGCACCGTGACCCTGCCCGGCCTGCCGCTGGCCGTCGGCGAGCCGGCGATCAACCCGGTGCCGCGCCGCATGATCGCGCAGGCGGTGGGAGAGGCGGCGGCCGATGCCGGCCAGCCGGCTGACGTGGTGGTCGAGGTCGGGGTGGAAAATGGGGAACAGCTCGCCAAGCGCACCATGAACGGGCGGCTCGGCATTCTCGGCGGGCTGTCGATCCTGGGGACGACGGGGATCGTCGTGCCCTATTCCTGTGCAGCCTGGATCGCCTCGATCCAGCGCGGCGTCGACGTGGCGCGGGCCGCCGGGCTGACCCATGTCGCGGCCTGCACTGGCGATCTGTCGGAAAAGGCGGTGGTCGCGCGCTATGGCCTGTCCGAACAGGCGCTGATCGACATGGGCGACTTCGTCGGCGGCACGCTGAAGTATCTGCGCCGGCACCCCATCCCGCGCCTGACCCTGTGCGGCGGCTTCGCCAAGTTCGGCAAGCTGGCGCGCGGGCTGATGGATTTGCACAGCAAACGCAACAGCGTCGATTTCGAGTGGCTGGCCGATCGCTTGGCGGATCTCGGCGCGGGGCCGGACCTGATCGCGCAGGCGCGCGGCGCCAACACGGCGGCGCAGGTGCTGGGCTTGGCGGATGCCGCCGGCCTGCCGCTGGCCGATCATGTGGCCGAGCTGGCCCGCCGCGCCGCGCAGGATGTGCTGGAGGATGCGCCGGTCGCGGTCGAGGTGCTGGTCACCGACCGCCAGGGGCGCATCGTCGGAAGCGCTCACTCCCCCAGCCCCCGGTAACGGCGCACATGGCTGCCGTCATACAGCGCGCTGCAGCGGAACTCCTCATGGCCCAGCGCCGGGCCGACCAGGATCAGCGCGGTGCGTTCCATCGTTGAGGCCGCGACCTGCGCCGCGATGTCGGCCAGCGTGCCGCGCAGCACCCGCTCGTCCGGCCATGTCGCGCGGTAGACCACCGTGGCCGGGCAATCGGCGCCGTAGAGCGGGGTCAGCCGCTCCACCACCCGGTCGATGACGTGGATCGACAGGTGAATCGCCAGCGTGGCGCCCGACGCGCCCAGCACCTCCAGCGTCTCGTTGGCCGGCATGGCCGAGGCGCGCCCCTCGGTGCGGGTCAGGATCAGCGTCTGGCTGACCTCCGGCAGGGTCAGCTCCCGCCCAAGCGCGGCCGACGCGGCGGCGAAGGCCGGCACGCCGGGGGTGATGGTATAGGGGATGCCCAACTCCCGCAGCGCGCGGGTCTGCTCGCCCAGCGCGCTGTAGACCGACAGGTCGCCGGAATGCAGCCGCGCCACGTCCTGACCGGCGGCGTGGGCGGCCTGGAACTCGGCGACGATCTCCTCCAGCGTCAGTGGAGCGGTGTCGATGATCCGCGCATCGGCGGGGGCGTGGGCGATGATCTCTTTCGGGACCAGCGATCCGGCATAGAGGCAGACCGGGCAGCGCGCGATCAGGTCGCGGCCGCGCAGGGTCAGCAGGTCGGGAGCGCCCGGTCCGGCACCGATGAAATGGACGGTCATGAACGGGTCTCCAATAGGGCGACGGCAGGCAAGGCGAGCGCCACGGTGGCGCGGGGGGTGGAGCGGCGCGGCAGCAGCAGGCGCGAACCCGGCCCGGCGGCGGCCAGCGCCGCAGCCTCCGCGACCGAGGCCAGCCCGACGGCGGCCAGCACGGTGGCGGAGCGGGTATGGACGCGGTCCTGCGCGGCCAGCATCGCATCCTCATCGATGAAGCGCAGCGGCAGGCCGAGCGCGCGGGCGGCTTCCGCCAATCCGGCCTCGTCGGCCTTCATCGCCGGGGCGGCCAATGCAGCCAACTGGCGCGCGGCATCGGGCAGGGCCGCTTCGTCGAAGGCGGCGGCGACCAGACCGGCGATCTCCTCCCAGCCGCAGCCGCGGCGGCAGCCCAGCCCGACGAAGACCGGGCCGAACAGCAGGGCATCCGACGTCAGGCGGTCCATGTGCCCTCCGCATACGGCTTTTCGGTATAAGGCTTTTCGGCCCGCCACAGCGTGACCGGCATGGCCGCCCGCCAGCCGCGGAAGCCGCCGACCGCCGAGGCGCGGGCCACCGAAATCTGGGTCAGCTCGCCGCCCAGCCGTTTGTGCGCGTCGAACAGCACCGCCTCGCTTTCCAGCGTCACCGCGTTGGCGGCGATCCGTCCTCCGGGAGGCAGGGCGTTCCAGCAGGCCGCCAGCACGCCATCCGCGGTCAGCCCGCCGCCGATGAAGATGGCGTCCGGCCGCTCCAGACCGTCCAGCGCCGCCGGAGCCTTGCCCCGCGCCAGTTGCAGGCCCGGAACGCCGAGGTTGGCGGCGTTGGCGAGGATGCGGGCGATGCGCTCCGGGTGGTGTTCGACGGCGATGGCGCGGTTGGCGGGGTCGCTCAGCATCCATTCGATGCCGATGGAGCCCGACCCGGCGCCGACATCCCACAGCAGCTCCCCCCGGCGCGGCGCCAGGAATGACAGGGTGACGGCGCGCACCTCGCGCTTGGTGATCTGGCCGTCATGCTCGAACCAGTCGTCGGGCAGGCCGGGTGCCAGCGGCAGGATGCGGGCACCGGGGGCGGGGACGCAGTCCAGCGCGATGGTGTTGAGGTCGGCGACCCGCTCTGCGCTCCAGGCATCGGCGGTGGCCTCCAGCCGGCTCTCGCGCGGGCCGCCCATCGCCTCCAGCACCGTCAGGCGCGAGGCGCCGAAACCACGGGCGCGCAGCAGGGCGGCGAGCTTGGCCGGAGTCGTTCCGTCCCAGGAAAGAAGCAGCAGCTTGGCGTTCGGTTGCAGATGCGGAACAACCTGTTCCAGCGGACGGCCATGGACGGTCAGGCAGCGGCAGTCCTGCAAGGGCCAGCCGAGGCGGGAGGCGGCGAGGCTGAAGGCGGAGGCGGACGGAATCACCGTCGTTTCCGCAGCCGGAACGAGCCGCGACAGCGTGGCGCCCACCCCGTACCAGGAGGGATCGCCGCTCGCCAGCACACAGACCCGCTGCCCACGCCGCGCCATCAGGCCGGGGAAGGCGTCGGTCATCGGCGACGGCCAGGGCAACCGTTCCTGTCCCGCAACGACCGGCACGAGATCGAGGTGGCGGCTGCCGCCATAAAGGATGGCCGCGCTTTCCACCGACGCGCGGGCGGCGGGCGACAAACCGTCCCAGCCATCCTCACCGATGCCGACGATGCTGAGCCAGCGGGCCGTTCCCATGCTATCCATGGCGCCTATCCTGACGGGTGGGGAGGGGGACATGGTCAAGGCGCTGATGGTCAAGGTGCTGATCCTGGGCGGCACGACGGAGGCGACGGCGTTGGCCAAGCGGCTGGCCGGCCATCCGCGCATCGACGCCCGCGTGTCGCTGGCCGGCCGCACGAAGAACCCGGTGCTGCCGCCGCTGCCGACCCGCATCGGCGGCTTCGGCGGGGGGGAGGGTTTGGCCGACTATTTGCGTGCCGAGGGTATCGGGGCGGTGATCGACGCGACGCATCCCTTTGCGGACCAGATCTCCCCCAATGCCGCCGCGGCCTGCACGCGGGTCGGTGTGCCTCTGCGTGTGCTGACCCGGCCGGCCTGGATGGCGGGGCCGGGCGACCGCTGGATCGGCGTGCCGGACATGGCGGCGGCGGCGCAGGCCTTGCGCGATCTGGGCGATACCGTGTTCCTGACCATTGGCCGGCAGGAGGTCGCGGCCTTCGAGGCGATGCCCGACAAGCGCTACCTGATCCGTGCCGTCGATCCGCCGGAGCCGATGCCGGCCCTGCCGCGCATGAGACTGATCCTCGACCGTGGGCCGTTCACCGTGGAGGGCGAACTGGCGCTGATGCGCGGGGAGCGGATTGAGGTGGTGGTGAGCAAGAACAGCGGCGGACGGGCGACTGACGCCAAGCTGCAAGCCGCGCGGGAGTTGGGCCTGCCGGTGGTGATGGTGGAGCGGCCGGCCGGCAACGGCGTGGCGGAACTGCACGACGTGGAGGCGGCGGTGGGATGGTTGGAGGGGGTGTGAGGCTCCCCCCCGCGGATTCTCCCTCTCCCCCCCGGGGAGAGGGTCGGGGTGAGGGGGATGCGCCGCATGACTTCCCGAGAATCCACGCCACGTGTCCCCCTCACCCAGCCCTCTCCCCGGGGGGGAGAGGGTTACTCGCGGCGGGTTGGTCGTCACACCCATCCTCACCCCCGATAATGCCGGGGCGTATACACCCAGCGCCCGCCATCCGCCCGCGCCACGAAGCGGGTGTGCGAGGCGCCGATGATGACCAGCGTGCGCATGTCCGCCTGCTCCGCCCGCACCTCGCCAAGCGTCGTCACCGTCAGTTCCTCATCATGGCGGCCGACGGCACGGCCCAGCACGATGGGGGTCTCAGGCGCGCGGATGTCGCGCAGGGAGTCGAAGGCGGCACCCAGCTGCCAGGGCCGGGCGCGGGAGATCGGGTTGTAGAGCGCGATGACGAAATCCGCCTCCGCCGCCAGACGCAGGCGCTTCAGCACCACCTCCCACGGCTTCAGATTGTCGGACAAAGAAATGGCGCAGAAATCATGCCCCAGCGGCGCCCCGGCCCGCGCGGCTGCCGCCTGCATGGCCGAAACGCCGGGATCGACCGAGAGATGCAACGCATGCCACGCCTCTGGGGCTGCCGGATCGTCCAGCGCCTCGAAGATGGCGGCGGCCATGGCGAAGATGCCGGGATCGCCGCCCGACACCACCGCCACCCGCCGGCCCTGCGCCGCCAGATCCAGCGCAAAGCGGGCGCGATCCAGTTCCACCCGGTTGTCGGAGGCGTGGCGCACCTGATTTCCCGGCGGCACGCGCTCGACATACGGGAAATAGCCGACGAGGTCGGTCGCCTCGGCCAGATCGCGCCTTGCCTCCGGCGTCAGCCAGTCCTCGGGGCCCGGCCCCAAGCCCACAACCTTCAGCCAGCCATTGTTTTCAGGGCCGCTCATCCGCGCTTGCCCTCGCCCGGAATGACGATCTGGGAGAAGTAGGGGGCGACGTCCGGCGCCTCCAGGAAAGGCATGAAGCGCTGTTCGTCCATGCTGGCGCGCTCCACGTACCATGCCCGCTCGGCCAGCCCGGCGGCGGCGATGGCGCGGCGGACCTTGGGCAGGTTCTGGCCCAGCTTCATCACCACGCAGGCGTCGGCGGCGGTCAGGGCGCGGACCAGCGACTCCTCGTCCAGCGTGCCGGGGATCACCGACAGCACGTCGTCGCGCAGCATCAGCGGGCGCGGCAGCAGGGAGGCGCTGCACACCATGCTGGTGACGCCGGGGATGACCTCCGTCGCGAACCGGCCGGACAGCCGCAGGAACAGATGCATGAAGGAGCCGTAGAAGAACGGATCCCCCTCGTTCAGCGCGGCGACCGAACGCCCGGCGGCGAGATGCTCCGCGATGCGCCCGGCGGACTCGTCGAAGAAGGCCTCGATCTGGCGGCCATAGTCCGGGTGGGTCGGCGGCAACTCCACCGTCACCGGATAGACCATCGGCAGCTCGATCTGGTCGGCGGTGATGGCCTGATCGGCGATGCGGCGGGCCTGGCCGCGGGTGCCGCGCTTGCAGAAATAGGCGACCACCGGACAGGCGCCGATGGTGCGCACCGCCTTCAGCGTCATCAGCTCCGGATCGCCGGGGCCGACGCCGACGCCGAACAGGGTGCCCAAGGTGGGGGGATTGGGGGTGGGGGAGGTCTCGCTGCTCATTCCACGTCGCTCGCCAGGGCGTTGACGGCGGCGGCGGCCATGGCGCTGCCGCCGCGCCGGCCGCGGATCGCCAGATAGGGGACAGCGAAGGGGTTCTCGGCCAACGCCTCCTTGCTTTCCATCGCGCCGACGAAGCCGACCGGGAACCCTAGGATCGCCGCCGGTTTCGGCGCGCCGGCCGCCAGCAGTTCCAGCAGGTAGAACAGCGCGGTCGGCGCGTTGCCGATGGCGACCACCGATCCGCCCAGCCGCTCGCCCCACAGGTCGAGCGCCGCAGCGGAGCGGGTGTTGCCGATGGTCTTCGCCAGATCGGGGACTGCGGGATCGCGCAGGGTGCAGATCACGGCATTGTCGGCCGGCAGGCGGGCACGGGTCACGCCATGGGCGACCATCTCGCTGTCGCACAGGATCGGCGCACCGGATCGCAGGGCGGCACGGGCGGCGGTGCCGACATCGGTGGAGAACAGCAGATCCCGGGCCGCATCGACCATGCCGCAGGCGTGGATGACGCGCACCGCCACCGGCTTCAGGTCGTCCGGGATGGCGGACAGGTCGGCCTCCGCCCGGATGGTGGCGAAGGACTGGCGGTAGATGGCCGCTCCGTCGCGGATATAGTCGTAGAGCGGCTCAGGCACCGGTGGACTCCTCGGTCAACAGATCCGCGACGCGGGCCACGGCGTCGGCGGGAGACAGGCCGGTATGCGGGACGGCATCACCGGGTTTGGCGTTCAGGGCGACGTCATACACGCCGTCGCGGGCGGTCAGGGTGACATCGGCGATGGCGGGATGGGCGCAGCCCTTGGCGCAGCCCGACACATGCACCATTCGCACATGGTCCAGCAAGGGGCCTGCGCGGTCGGCGATGGCAAGCGCGGTCGCATGAGTGTCGGTGGTGCCGACATCGCAGCCGCCGGCGCCGCTGCAGGCGGTCAGCTTCAGCCGGCGGTCGGTGTGGGACAGGATGGCGCCGTGGGCTTTGGCAATGCCTTCGGCGTCGGCGGCAGGGGCGACGAGGAGGAGGGCGCGCCAGGGGGTGATGCGAATCTCGGTGCAGGCGGAGGCGAGCGCGGCGAGGGTGCCGGCGGTGAGACGGCCGAAGGGGAAGGCGGTGGTGAGGAAGGCCGGCGCCTTCCCAACGCAGGATTCCTTCTCCCCCCCGGGGAGAAGGTTAGGATGAGGGGGTTCGGCGGAGCCGAAGAGATCCATGAGATGCGACACTTGCCCCCACCCTGACCCTCCCCGCTCTCAGCGGACCTACGGTCCGCCTGCCGCGTCAGCACAAAGCGGAGCTTTGTGCGAGAGCTGGGCGGGGGAGGGGATATCAGCGGGGAGAGGCGCGTTGCGAAAGGCTCCGTGCCGATTGCCGAGGCCAAGCCGGCCATGCGGCGCGGCGGTTCCGGCAATGACGCGCGCAGGTCCAGGAAAGCACGTCCCAGCGCCGACCCCACATTCGCCACATCGTCGGCCCGGCACAGTCCCAGCGGCGCGGCCTTCGCCAGCGTGCCGCCCAGCGACACCCGAAATCGCTCCGCGTCCACCGCGTCGAAGCGTACGTCCGTGCTGCTGTCCGCCAGATGGCCGATCCCGCCACCGCAGACCAGCCAACCGAATTTCGACGGCAGGCCGCGCAGAGCCGTGTCCTCCGCCAGCCGTGCGTCGAGCGTACGCGCCACCGCCCGTACGTCCATCGCCGCCGTGAGGTCCAGCCCGGCGGTGGGGGAGCACAGCACATTGCGCACCGCCTCGCTCGCTGCATCGCTGGAGACGTAGCCCATGGCGCGCAGGGCGTCGGTCACCGGCTCCAGCGCGTCGGCGGTAATGCCGCGCAGTTGAAGATTGCCGCGCTGGCTGAGGTCGATCAGACCGTTGCCGTAACGATCCCCCAAATCCGCGATGCGGCGGGCATGCTCGGCCGGCAGCACGCCGGCGGGGACGCGGACGCGCAGCAGAAATCCGTCGCCGACCTGCATTGGCGCCAGCACGCCGGGGCAGGTGCCGCGGCGTCTCGGCTGGTTGGCGACAGGGTTGGTCATACGGCGGTCTCCCGGAGGCGCCGCAGATCCTCGGCCAAATCCTCCGCGGTGGAATTGCGGCGGGGATGCCATAGGCCGCGGTCGAGCGCCTCGCTCATGCGCGCCAGAATGTGCCGGGCGGCGGCAGGATTGGCATGCGACAGGAAGTCCCACACCTCCGCATCCTCGACGTACGCGTCATACAGCTGATCGAAATGGGCGGGACGTACGGCGTCGGTGGTGGCAGCGAAGGCGAACAGCGTGTCGACGCCGGCCGCCAGTTCCGCCGCCCCGCGATAGCCGTGGCGCATCATCCCCTGGATCCAGCGCGGATTGGCCGCCCGGCCGCGCAGGGTGCGGGCGATCTCCTCCGCCAGGGTGCGGACGGCGAGCTTTTCCGGATCGGCGCTGTCGAGATGATAGAGCGCCGGTTCGGAGTCCTCCAGCGCGGCGGCGGCGGCGAATCCACCCTCGAACTGCATGAAGCCATCGGTGGACAGCACGTCATGCTCGCGCTGGTCCTGGTGGTGGACCAGCGCGTCGGCACCGCCAACCCGCCGGCGGAACAAGGCGGGCAGGGGGACGCCCTCCAGCCCGGCGCCATAGGCGTGGCAGCCGCCCTCCAGATAGGCGGCGCCGAAATCGGCCCGCGCCGTCCAGTCGCCGCGCGCGATCATGCCGGACAGCGCAGTGCCGTAGATTCCGGGCGCGGCGCCGAAGATGCGGGCGGTGGCCCAGCGGCGGGCATCTTCCGCAGCGGTGCCGGATGCTGCGAGGCGCTGTTCCTCCGCCCGCGCGGTGGCGGCCAGCGGGTTGGTATCGTCGGGTTCATCCAGCCCGGCGACGGCGCGCACCGCCTGGTCGAACAGGGCGATCTGCTGCGGGAAGACGTCGCGGAACAGGCCGGAAATGCGCAGCGTCACGTCCACCCGTGGACGGCCGAGCACGCCGGCCGGCATGATCTCGTAGCCGGTGACGCGGCCGGAGCCGTTCTCCCAGATCGGGCGGACACCGAGCAGGGCCAACGCCTGGGCCAGCTCGTCGCCGCCGGTGCGCATGGCCGGGGTGCCCCAGCAATCCACCACCAGCCGGCGCGGCCAGTCGCCATGGTCCTGAAGATAGCGGGTGATCAGCGCATCCGCCGCCTGCCAGCCCAGCGTCCAGGCGGTCGGCGTCGGCACCCCGCGCGGGTCGAGCGCATAGAGGTTGCGGCCGGTCGGCAGCGTGTCCGCCCGCCCGCGCGCCGGCGAGCCGCCGGGACCGGGACGGACGAAGCGGCCGTCCAGCCCGTCGAGCAGCGCCCGCATTTCCGCCTCGCCGCAGGCATCGACGGCGCTGGCGACGGCAAGCGGATCTGCCGTGCGGGCGACGGCGGCGGTCAGGCGGTCGCGGCGCTCGCCGGTCGGGCTTTGGCCGAAGACATGCAGACCGTCGCGGATCTGCAACTCCTTGATGTCGCAGAGATGGGCGTCCAGCCGCGACAGGATGGCGTCGGGATCGTCGTCGGGGCGCAGATTGCAGTCGGCGGCGACACCGGATTTCCAGGCGAGGTCGAGGATTGTCTCGCGCAGCATGCCCAGCCGCCGCGGATCCAGCCCGGTCGCCTGCGAATATTCGTCGATGGCGGTTTCCAGTGCGGCGAGGTCGCCGTAGAGGCCGGATTCCACCGGCGGCGGGGTCAGGTGACCGATCAGAACGGCGCCCAGGCGGCGGCGGGCCTGCACGCCCTCGCCGGGATTGTTGACGATGAAGGGATAAAGGGTCGGCAGGGCGCCGCCGACGATCTCCGGCCAGCAGTCGGCCGACAGCGCCACCGCCTTGCCCGGCAGCCATTCCAGCGTGCCGTGGGCGCCGATCTGCACCAGGGCATGGATGCCGACGGCATGGCGCAGCCACAGGTAAAAGGCGAGATAACCATGGCTGGGCGGGGTGTCGGGGTCGTGGTGCTGGGCGGTGGTCAGGGCACCGTGGCCGCGGCTGGGCTGCACCGCCACCACGGCGTTGCCGCAGGGCAAAACGCGGAAGGCGAAGGTTCCGTCGCGGCAGGCCGGATCGGTGGCGGGTTCGCCCCAGGTCTCGGCGATGCGAGCACGCAGCTCCGGCGGGGCGAGGCGCTCGTATTCGGCCAGCGACAGGGTCGGGGTGGGCGTGGCGGTGAGGGTTGCCATCAGCTCCGCGCCGCTGTCTGGAATTGCGGACAGGCTGTAGCCCTCGGCGGACAGGTGGTGGAGGATCGCCACCGTGCTGGCCGGACTGTCGAGGCCCACGGCATGGCCGATTCCGCCGCCGGGACCGGGATAGTCGGACAGCACCAGCGCCAACCGCCGCTCCGCCCGAGCGGTGCGGGACAGGCGGACCCAGCTGGCCGCGAGGTCGGCGGTGAAGGCCACCCGGTCGGGGATTGGGCGCAGTACGGGCGCGGCGAATTGCAGGTCGGGGTCGGGGTCGCCCACCGCCTTGAAGGCGATGGCGCGGGCGATGATGCGGCCGTCCATCTCCGGCAGCACGACGTTCATCGCGAGGTCGGACGGACCCAGCCCGCGCGATGAGGCCTGCCAGCCGGCTTCCGGCGTGGTGGAGAGGATGGCCTGCAGGACCGGACTGCCGTTGGCCTCCAGCGGCGAGCCGTCATCGCGCGCCGCCGAGAAGGCGGTGGTGTTGACGACCACGGCGGCGTTCTGCGCGGTCAGGCTGGCGCGCATCCACGCGGCACAGTCCGGCTCTTTCAGGCTGGCGACGAACAGCGGACGGGGGGCGAGGCCGCGCGTGGCCAAGGCGTCACAGAGCGCGTGGACCGGCGCAAGGTCTCCGGCCAGCAGGTGGGAGCGGTAGAAGACCACCGCGGCGACGGGAGCGTCGGCGGGGATGGCACCGCTCCAGCCGTCATAGGCGCCGAAACGCGGGACCGGGGCGGGGTCGTCATGGGGCAGGGGCTTGCCGGCCAGCGTCGCGGCGCAGGCCAGCAGATGGGCCATGTTGGCCGGGCCGCCCTCGGTGAAGTAGCGCCAGAGGCGGTCGGCGGCGTCTGGCGGGACCGTGCCGTAGGCGGTGAGGTTGGGGTCGGGCTGCGCCTCGCCGGGCAGGACGGCCAGCGGGATGTTGCGCTCGCGGCAGAGCGCGGAGAGGCGGTCGAGGCCGTAACGCCAATAGCCGCTGCCGCCGAGCAGACGCAGGACCACCAGTTTCGCCTTGGCAACGATGTTCTCGGCGTAGAGATCGACCGACAGGGGGTGACCGAGCCGGTTGAGGTTGGCGAGCCGGAGGCTGGGCAGCCGGTCGCGTGCCGAGCGCCACGCGGTGGCGAGCGCGGTCAGGTCGCTGTCGGAAAAGGACAGCATGACGAGGTCGGCCGGCGTCTGCCCCAGATCTTCCGCCTGGGGGCCGGCGTCCAGTTCGTCCTGGCGGGCGGCGAGCAGGTGCATGGGTGTCCGCGGATACGTTCAAGGAGTGGAGGCCACTTGCCCCCACCCTAACCCTCCCCCGCTCTCGCGGGGGAGGGGACTAAGCGCTTGTGCGGCGGAGTACTTGTCCAGAAAAACGGCGGCAGTGCCTCCCCCGCAAAAGCGGGGGAGGTTAGGTGGGGGTCTAACTCCGCACCGAGCCTAAACCTTACCCAACAACCGCCCTAATCACAGCATCGCGGTCCAGCCCGGTCTCGCCGATCACCACCAGACGGCTGCGGCGCTCCTCGCCGGGCTTCCACAGGCGGTCGTAGTGGGTCTGGATGCGGGTGCCGACGCCCTGGACCAGCAGGCGCATCGGCTTGCCGGGCACGTCGATGAAGCCCTTCAGGCGCAAAACACCATGCAGGCCGGCGACCTGTTCCAGCGTCATCGCCAGACGGGCGGGGTCGGGCTGCGACGGCAGCTCCACCACGAAGCTGGTGAAGTCGTCGTGGTCGTGACCCTCTTCGTCGTCATGGTGGCTGGGACGGTTGGCGAGGTCGTCCTCCACCGCCGCACCGACGCCGAGAAGGACCAGCGGATCGACGGCGCCCTGCGACGCGCGGACCAGCTTGGCGTCGCGGCCGACCGTGTGGTTGAGGGCGCCGCGGATCAGTTCCTCGACACGGGCGAGGTCGCCGGCGGCGACCAGATCGGTCTTGTTGACGACGATCAGGTCGGCGCAAAGCAGTTGATCCTCGAAGACCTCTTCGATCGGCGTCTCATGATCGACTGTGCCGGCGGCATCGCGCTGAGCCTCCAGCGCCGCGGGATCGGGGGCGAAGCGGCCCTCCGCCGCCGCGGCGGCGTCCACCACGGCGATGACACCGTCGACCGTGACCCGCGTCTTGATCGCCGGCCAGTGGAAGGCCTGGACGAGCGGCTTCGGCAGGGCGAGGCCGCTGGTCTCGATCACGATGTGCTCGGGCGGTTCCGGCCGGGCCAGCAGCTTTTCGATGGCCGGGACGAAGTCATCGGCGACGGTGCAGCACAGGCAGCCGTTCGCCAGCTCGATCACGTCGTCTTCGGTGCAGGTCGGGTTGCCGCAGGCGCGCAGGATGTCGCCGTCGATGCCGACATCGCCGAACTCGTTGATGATCAGAGCCAACCGGCGGCCCTCGGCCTTTTCCAGCAGGCCACGGATCAGCGTGGTCTTGCCGGCGCCGAGGAAGCCGGTGATGACGGTCGCCGGGACTTTGCCGGCGGCCGTTTTCGCAAGTGCGGACATGGGCTTGTTTCCTTAACGCGCGCCGGGCTGGACCCGCAGGGCCGGGCGGGACTCGGTATCGCGGACCAGACCGCTCATCAGCCAGCCGCAGGTGGCGCCCAGGATCGCCCAGAACAGGGCGGCCCCGCCGAGAGAGGCGGTGACGAAGCGGGCGGCCAGTTCCGGCGGAACCGCACCTTCGGCGCTTTCCGGATGGGGCGCGCCGATCAGATGGGGCAGGGCGGCAGCCAGGATGGCGGCGGCGATGACCAGACGGTTGCGGGCGAAGGCGAGCGCGGCCATGCCGACGCCGGCCCCGGCGGCGGCGGACAGCCACCAGAGCTGGCGCAGCTCAAGCTCCGCCCCGGCCATACCCGGCAGTTCCGGGGCCAAGCCGAAGGAGGGCGCCAGCGAGACGGCGACGAAGCCGCCCATCCCCCACACCAGCCCGCGCCGCGCATCGATCGGCCGGCCGGCCAGCAGGATCGCGGCACCCAGCAGCAGCGCATAGGCGACGCCGGTCAGCAGGTTGGCGACGATGGTCAGGCCGATGCGCTGCATCGCCTCGTCCAGCGTGGTCGGCACCCCCTCGCCGATCTCGCGCACGGGGCCGTGCTGGTGCGACGGCGCAGGCGCACCGGCAGGCGCCGCCGAGGTTGCGGGAGGCGGGGTGACCACCTCATACTTCTCGGCTTCGAGGATCAGCGGGACTGTCGTCGCCTGCTGAACGACGGACGCGGCCGTGCCGGAGAGCACGCCCGCGACCAAAGCGGCTGTGAACAGCCGCCGGATCAGATCCATGACCCGCTGCTTAGTGGCAGGGGAACGCGAAGGAGTGACGGGCGTCGTGGGCCGCGTCGTGGATCTGCTGCGGCTGGGCAAAGCCGACGCCGTACAGCAGGAAGCTGCCGAGCAGGATCGCGGCAAAGGCGGCGACCGCGGTCTGGGCGGCGCTGCGGGTCGCGGAACCGGCGGCGGTATCGATCGAACGGGTGGTCATCGAAGACATCCTTGCTCTCCCGCCACACCCGGCGGGGTTGGGAAAGGTTGGTACGTCCGCCGGCAGGTTTCCTGGCTCGCGGGTCGCCGCATCGCCGTCCGCCTTCCCGGCCCTTTGAAGGCCAGTGGCATGATGGACGGGATGCTCGCCGCTTACAGTTGCGGGGGCAGCCGCGGCATTGGCGCTTCCAAAGAAGCTCCGCACCGCATTCCCTATTATCCCCGCCGCCCGTCAGGACGGGCAGGGCACCGTCGGACGGCCACCATCGCAGTGCCGCGCGCGTTTGGCAAGCCCACAATAAGGCGTCTGCCGCACGGACGGTCTTGCGTACCGACATTTTGGATGCTGTCATGTTTGGCGGACAGAGTGTCCGGAAATCCGACACTTTCCGGTGCTAAGATGAGCCAGCGGATGGAGGGTGCTGCAGCAAAACCGGCGGAGAAACAACGGGGCCGACGGCCCGACCGAAGCGAACCCGGCCGTGGCACGCTTTGTGCGTACAACAATCGGTGAAACGTCCCGCCGCATGGCGGCCCCGACATGCGTTGTCGGAAATAAGCCCTGGGCTTGGAGCCCGGACATAAGGACGAATGGGAGGAGAATTCGCGACCGATGAACGCCGCACCGAACGACGACATCATCCTGGAAGCGCGCAACCTGACGAAGGAGTTCAAGGGGTTCGTGGCGGTGAAGGAGGTGAACCTTCAGGTTCGCCGCGGCACCATCCACGCGCTGATCGGCCCGAACGGCGCCGGCAAGAGCACGGTGTTCAACCTGCTGACCAAGTTCCTCACCCCCACGCGCGGCCAGATCCTCTACAAGGGCCGCGACATCACCCGCACCAAGCCGGCCGACATCGCGCTGATGGGGCTGGTCCGCTCCTTCCAGATCTCGGCCGTCTTCCCGCACTTGAGCGTGCTGGAGAATGTCCGCGTCGCCTTGCAGCGGCCGCTCGGCACCAGCTTCCATTTCTGGAAGTCCGAGTCGTCGCTCTACGACCTGCATGACCGGGCGCTGGAGCTGATCGAGGCGGTCAACCTCACCCCCTGGGCCGGCCACACCGCCGCCGAGCTGCCCTATGGCCGCAAGCGCGCCCTGGAGATCGCCACCACGCTCGCGCTCGACCCGGAGGTGATGCTGCTCGACGAGCCGCTGGCCGGCATGGGCCATGAGGACATCGAGGGCACCGCCGCACTGATCAAGCGCGTCGCCGCCGACCGCACCGTGCTGATGGTGGAGCACAATTTGTCGGTCGTCGCCCACCTGTCGGACACCATCACCGTGCTGCGCCGCGGCGAGATCCTGGCGGAGGGACCCTACGAGGTCGTCTCCAAGAACCCGCAGGTGATGGAAGCTTATATGGGGACCGGACATGCCTGACGGGATGCACACCAAGACGGCGATGCTGGAGATCGCCGACCTGCACGGCTACTACGGCGAAAGCCATGTGCTGCACGGCGTCAGCCTGGAGGTGCGCCAGGGCGAGGTGGTGACGCTGCTGGGCCGCAACGGCGCCGGCAAGACCTCGACCATGCGCGCCATCATGGGGATCATGGGCAAGCGCACCGGCTCCATCCGCTTCCAGGGCACCGAACTGATCGGCATGGCCCAGCACAGGATCCCCCGCCTCGGCATCGGTTATGTGCCGGAGGAGCGCGGCATCTTCTCAAGCCTCAGCGTCGACGAGAACCTGACGCTGCCGCCGGTGGTGAAGGACGGCGGGATGACGGTGCCGCAGATCTACGACCTGTTCCCCAACCTGAAGGGCCGCGGCTCGACGCAGGGCACGCGGCTGTCGGGCGGCGAGCAGCAGATGCTGGCGATCGCCCGCATCCTGCGCACCGGCGCCACCCTGATCCTGCTGGACGAGCCGACCGAGGGTCTGGCCCCGGTCATCATCGAGCAGATCGGCGTCGCGGTGCGGGCGCTCAAGGCGCGCGGCTTCACCATCGTGCTGGTGGAGCAGAACTTCCGCTTCGCCGCCACCATCGCCGACCGCCATTACGTGATGGAGGAGGGGCATGTGGTGGACATGATCCCCAACGACCAGCTCGACGCCAACATGGACAAGCTCCACACCTATCTCGGCGTGTAGGCCATCCAGCCATCCGGCATCGCCTGCCGACATCACCGGCACGAACGCCGTCCCGCTCCCTTCGAAGGCGGGACGGCGGATCGCCGGATTTTGCCCGATTACCTGCTCCGGACACGGCCACAGGGACCCGCAATGGGAACCGGCCGACAATAAAACCAAGAGGGAGAGACCTTCTGATGCGTACGCTTCTTCTCGCCGGCACCGCCCTGCTGACGCTCGCCGGGACCGCGATTCCGGCCTCGGCGCAGGTGTCGGACAACGTCATCCGCATCGGCGTGCTGAACGACCGTTCCGGCATCTACGCCGATCTTGCCGGCGAGGGCTCCGCCATCGCCGCCCGGATGGCGGCGGAGGAGTTCGGCAACAAGGTCGTCGGCGCCCCGGTCGAGATCGTCGTCGCCGACCACCAGAACAAGGCCGACATTGCCGCGTCGAAGGCGCGTGAATGGGTGGACACCGGCGGCGTCGACGCCATCGCCGACGTGCCGAACTCCGCCGCCGCTCTGGCGGTGCAGGGCATCACCAAGGACAAGAAGCGCATCTTCCTGATGTCCGGTCCCGGCGCCACCGCGCTGAGCGGCGCGCAGTGCAGCCCCTATGGCTTCCAGTGGACCTACGACAACTACGCCATGGCCGCCGGCACCGGCCGCGCCCTGTACGAGCAGGGCAAGAAGAAGTGGTTCTTCGTGACCGCCGACTACGCCTTCGGCCAGTCGCTGGAGGAGGAGACCACCAAGATGGTGAAGTCGCTGGGCGGCACCATCGTCGGGTCGGTGCGCCATCCGCTCGGCACCTCCGACTTCTCGTCCTTCCTGCTGCAGGCGCAGGGGTCGGGCGCCGACGTGATCGGTCTGGCCAATGCCGGCGGCGACACCGTCAACGCCGTCAAGCAGGCGGCGGAGTTCGGCATCACCCAGGCGGGCCAGAGCCTGGCCGGCCTGCTTATGTTCATCACCGACGTCAATGCGCTGGGGCTGCAGTCGGCACAGGGCCTGATGCTGACCACCGGCTTCTATTGGGACATGGACGACCAGACCCGCGAATGGTCGAAGAAGTTCGAGGCCAAGGCCGGCAAGAAGCCGACCATGGTGCAGGCCGGCGTCTATTCGGCGGTGAAGCATTACCTGAAGGCGGTCGAGGCGGCGAAGACCGACGACGCCGACAAGGTCGCCGCCAAGATGCGCGAACTGCCGGTCGAGGACATGTTCGCCAAGAAGGGCAAGGTCGCCGCCAACGGCCGCATGTTCCACGACATGTATCTGGCCCAGGTGAAGACCCCGGCCGAATCGAAGGGGGCTTGGGACTATTACAAGATCGTGAAGACCATCCCGGCCGACACCGCCTTCATGGACCCGAAGCAGAGCGGCTGCCCGCTGGTGAAGTGAGGGGGGAGTTAGACCCCCACCTATCCTCCCCCGCTGGGCGGGGGAGGGACTGCCGCTGTACGCCGACAAAGGTCCTGTCCCCCTCCTCCGCCCAGCGGGGGAGGGTCGGGGTGGGGGCAATCAACGACCACCCATCCGAAGAACAACAACCAACACCAACGAACCGGGAGAAATGCGGAGATGGTCAGCCTGCTGGGAATCCCGCCCCAAGTGCTGTTCGGGCAGCTTCTGCTCGGACTGATCAATGGTTCCTTCTATGCGCTGCTCAGCCTGGGGCTGGCGGTGATCTTCGGCATGTTGAACGTCATCAACTTCGCCCATGGCGCCCTCTACATGGTCGGCGCCTTCGTGGCGTGGCTGCTGCTGACCTATGCCGGCATTGGCTATTGGGGGGCGCTGGTGGTGGCGCCGGTCGTCGTCGGGCTGCTTGGCATCGCGCTGGAAAAGACGATGCTGTCGCGGCTCTACAAGCTGGACCATCTCTATGGGTTGCTGCTGACCTTCGGGCTGGCGCTGATCCTGGAAGGGGCGTTCCGCCATCAGTACGGCGTCTCCGGCCAGCCCTATCCGATTCCCGCCGCCCTTCAGGGCGGGCAGAATCTGGGCTTCATGTTCCTGCCCAACTATCGCGGCTGGGTCGTCGTCGCCTCTCTGGTCATCTGCTTCGGCACCTGGTTCGCCATCGAGCGGACGAAGCTGGGCGCCTATCTGCGGGCGGCGACGGAAAACCCGACGCTGGTGCAGGCCTTCGGCATCAACGTGCCGGTGATGGTGTCGCTGACCTACGGCTTCGGCGTGGCGCTGGCCGGTCTCGCCGGTGTGCTGGCGGCGCCGATCTATCAGGTGTCGCCGCTGATGGGCACCAACCTGATCATCATCGTCTTCGCCGTGGTGGTGATCGGCGGCATGGGGTCGATCCTCGGCGCCATCGTCACCGGCCTCGGGCTGGGGCTGCTGGAGGGGTTGACCAAGGTCTTCTATCCCGAAGCGTCCAACATCGTCGTGTTCGTCGTGATGGCGATCGTCCTTCTCATCAAGCCCGCGGGCCTCTTCGGACGGGAGCGTTGATCCAATGACCGTCGCCAGCAATTCCACCCGCGTCGCGGTTCGGGGTCCGGCCATCGGCACGATGCTGATCGCCGCCGTCCTGCTGCTGCTCGCGCTTGCAGCACCCTTCGTGCTGTATCCCGTCTTTCTGATGAAGGTGCTGTGCTTCGCACTGTTCGCCTGCGCCTTCAACCTGCTGATCGGCTTCGCCGGACTGCTCAGCTTCGGCCATGCCGCCTTCTTCGGCGGGGCGGCCTACGTCGCCGCGCATGTGGTGAAGGAATGGGGCTGGGCGCCAGAGGCAGGCCTGCTCGCCGCCACCGTCGTCGCCGGGCTGATGGGGCTGGTCTTCGGCCTGATCGCC
This sequence comes from Azospirillum sp. CT11-132, assembly GCF_047302835.1. Taxonomy (NCBI): domain Bacteria; kingdom Pseudomonadati; phylum Pseudomonadota; class Alphaproteobacteria; order Rhodospirillales; family Azospirillaceae; genus Azospirillum; species Azospirillum sp. CT11-132. The sequence goes on along the minus strand of NZ_JBGLZA010000009.1, from coordinate 390,711 downwards.
ATCCGCCGGCAGGGCATCTATTTCGCCATGATCACGCTGGCGCTGAGCCAGATGGTGTTCTTCCTGGCGCTGCAGCTGCCCTTCACCCATGGCGAGGACGGCATCCAGGGCGTGCCGCGCGGCCTGCTGTTCGGGCTGTTCGACCTCAGCCAGCCGCTGACCATGTACTACGCCGTGCTGGCGATCTTCGTCGCCGGCTTCGCCCTGATCTGGCGCACGGTGCATTCGCCCTTCGGCCAGGTGCTGAAAGCGATCCGCGAGAACGAGCCGCGCGCGGTGTCGCTCGGCTACCGCACCGACCGCTACAAGCTGGTGGCCTTCGTGCTGTCGGCCTCGCTGGCCGGGCTGGCCGGCGGGACCAAGGCTCTGGTGTTCCAGCTCGCCAGCCTGACCGACGTGACGTGGCAGATGTCGGGCGAGGTGGTGCTGATGACGCTGTTGGGCGGCATGGGCACGCTGTTCGGGCCGGTGGTCGGTGCCGGGCTGGTGGTGACGCTGGAAAGCTACCTCGCCTCCACCAGCCTGCCGGTGCCGGTGGTGATCGGCTGCATCTTCGTCGTCTGCGTCCTGCTCTTCCGCCGCGGAATCGTCGGCGAGCTGATGGCCCGCCTGCCCAAGCGGGGACACTGAGTCTGCCGTCTTCTCCGAAACTCCCCCAGGGGGGACCGAAAGGTCCCCCTCTTTTTCCCTTTTCTACTCGTCCTGGTTGAAAGACCCAAAGAGAAATAGGGCTATGGCGGAGGATGTAGAGAACTCGTCCGGATTGCCTTTTTAAAAAGCGGTCCGAACCGGGATTCGGCAAAGCTCTGATCTGATGAACGGGTGCGGATCGACCCCGCGCACCCGACCGAACCTGCATGCCTTCCCTTTAATCCGACGGATGGGCTACTATGTTGACCTCTGATATTGTTGGCAAATTGCGTTGCAATGCAGCAGGCCCCAAAGCCGGCATCGCAAGAGGCCTCGACACCGGGACGACGAAGATCGGTCCCGTTTGGGAGGGTGACGTGGGCGACACCGTCGATTTCGAAGCGTTGCGCCAGCGGGCGGTGCACTCCCTGTTCGAACATCTGGAATCCATGTGCGTCGGCGCCGTCGCCGTCGATCACAATGGCCGCATCGCCTGGATGGACGAGAAGTACAAGGCTCTGCTGGGGGTTCCGGACGATCCGCGCGGCCGGCAGGTGGAGGACGTCATCCCCAACAGCCAACTGCGCCGGGTGATCGACAGCGGCCAGCCCCAGCCACTGGACATCATGGAGTTCGACGACCGCTCCTTCGTGGTGACGCGGATGCCGCTGTTCGGCATCGACGGCTCGATCATCGGCGCCATCGGCTTCGTGCTGTTCGACCGCGCCGAATATCTCCGCCCTCTGGTCCGCAAATACGAGAAGATGCAGGAGGAGCTGACCCGCACCCAGCAGGAGCTGGCGCACGAGCGCCGGGCCAAATACTCCTTCTCGCAGTTCCTGGGCGCCAGCGAATCGATCCGCGAGATCAAGCGGCTGGGCCGCCGCGCCGCGCAGATGGACAGCACCGTCCTGCTGCTGGGCGAGACCGGGACGGGGAAGGAACTGCTGGCCCAGGCCATCCATTCCGCCAGCCCGCGCGCGGCCAAGCCCTTCGTCGGCGTCAATGTCGCCGCCATCCCGGAAACCCTGCTGGAGGCGGAGTTCTTCGGCGTCGCTCCCGGCGCCTACACCGGTGCTGACCGCCGCCACCGCGAGGGCAAGTTCCAGCTCGCCAACGGCGGCACCCTGTTCCTCGACGAGATCGGCGACATGCCGTTGCCGCTCCAGGCCAAGCTGCTGCGCGTGCTGCAGGAGCGGGAGATCGAGCCGCTCGGTTCCAACAAGGTGGTTCGCGTCGATGTGCGCATCATCGCCGCCACCAGCCGCGACCTGCATGCCCTGGTGCGCGAGAAGCAGTTCCGCGCCGACCTCTATTACCGGCTGAACGTGGTGCCGATCACCCTGCCGCCGCTGCGCGACCGGCCGGAGGACATCGAGAGCATCGCCGACCGCATCCTGGAACAGCTGGCGATCCAGCAGGGCACGCCGCCGCGCGAAATGCTGGAATCGGCGGTGCAGGTGCTGCGCGACTATGACTGGCCCGGCAATGTGCGCGAGCTTTACAACACGCTGGAGCGGGTGGTGGCGCTGACCGACGCGCCGATCCTGACGGCGCCGCACATCCGCAGCGTGCTTCCCGGCATGCAGCATCCGGCCGGCGCCTCCGCTCTGCCGCTGGCGGCGGGCGCGCGGCCGTTGCAGGAGGTGCTGCATGCCGCCGAACGCCACGCCATCGCCGCCGCGCTGGAGGAGGCCAACGGGGTGAAGGCGCGGGCGGCGAAGCTGCTGGGCATTTCGCGCGCGTCGCTGTACGAACGCATGGTGACGCTGGGGCTGGGAGTGACGCAGTGATGCGGGCATAGGCCGCCGGCTACAAATTTCGTATCGCGAAACCTTGTTCCATTGACGCGCTGTCCGGCTGCTGGCAGGATCGTCCCGCAATCTTTTGCGGGAGGGACGGGTCATGCGCAGGCGGGAAGAGGCTCTGGTCGCCGACGATCTGGCGGACGACGAGAAGGACCCGCGCTTCGTCACGGCGCTCGCTCGCGGGCTGGAGCTATTGCGGGCCTTCCGCCGCAACGAATCGATGCTCGGCAATCTGGAGTTGGCGCAGCGCACCGGCCTGCCGAAGCCGACGGTGTCGCGGCTGACCTACACGCTGGCGAAGCTGGGCTATCTCGCCTACGACCAGAACACCGGCAAGTACCGGCTCGGCACCTCAGTGCTGGCGCTCGGCTATGCCAGCCTGTCGGGCATGGGCATCCGGCAGGTCGCCCGGCCGCTGATGCAGGAACTGGCCGACCAGACCGGCCTTGCCGTGGCGCTCGGCGGGCGCGACCGGCTGAGCATGATCTATCTGGAATGCTGCAAGGCGACCGGGCCGATCACCCTGTCGCTCGACGTCGGCTCCCACATCAAGCTGTCGACCACCGGCATGGGCCGCGCCTATCTGGCCGCCTTGCCGGAGGCGGAGCGCGCGCCGTTGATGGCGAAACTGGAAGAGCATGAGGGGGAGCGCTGGCCCGAGATCCGCGACGGCATCCTCCAGGCCATCGAGGATTACCGGACGCGCGGCTACTGCCGCTCCATCGGCGCCTGGAAGTCGGAGGTGCATGCCGTCGGCGTCCCCTTCGTGCCGCGCGACGGCTCGCAGGTGCTGGCCTTCAACTGCGGCGGGCCGGCCTTCATGGTCGATCTGAAGAAGCTGGAGGAGGAGTTCGCGCCGCGTCTGGTGGCGATGGTCCGGCGGATCGACGCGGCGCTGTTCAACGGGTGATGGGAGTTTAGGAATCTTGCGGGGTTAGACCCCCATCCTGACCCTCCCCCGCCCAGCGGGGGAGGGGATTGGCGCTTGTTCGGAAAAGCGGCGGCAGTCCCTCCCCCCGCCCAGCTCTCGCACAAAGCTCCGCTTTGTGCTGACGCGACAGGCGGACCGAAGGTCCGCTCAGAGCGGGGGAGGTTAGGTGGGGGCATCGTCAGCCGACACTTGGGAACCCCCCGCCGTGCCGCGCCGTTCTCCCGATACGGGTCAATTCGACCGGTGGGGAAGGACGGAACGGCATGGATGGTGGGTTGACGGACTGGCTGGTGCAGGTGATGCACCACCTTCACTATATCGGGATCTTCCTGCTGGTGGCGCTGGCGCGGGTCTTTCCGCCGCTTCCCTCCGAGTCGGTGATCCCGCTGGCCGGGATCGGGGCGGCGACCGGCGAGTTCTCGCTGGTGGGGATCGCTGTTGCCGGCGGGCTCGGTTCGCTGGCCGGGCAGCTGGTTTGGTTCCTGCCCAGCCGCCTGATGGGGCGCGAGCGGCTGGAGGCGTTCCTGAAGAAATACGGCCCCTGGCTGACCATCAACCCGAAGAAGGTGCGGCAGAGCACCGACTGGTTCGCCAAGCGCGGCGGGCTGGCCGTGCTGTTCTCGCAGCCGGTGCCGGGGGTGCGGACGCTGATCTCCATCCCGGCCGGCGCCTGCAGGATGTCGATCCTGAACTATTCGCTGGCGTCGGGCATCGGGTCGGTGCTGTGGACGCTGCTGCTGGCCTGGACCGGCTACATGCTGTCGACCTGGCCCTTCGCCCACCGGCTGGTCGGCTATTTCACCGTCGGGCTGCTGGTGGTGCTGGTGGGCCTGTATCTGTGGCGGCTGACCAAGCACCTGCACCTGCTGCGCAAGGGCGGTACGGCCGGAGAGGCGCCGAGCGTCACGCCGTCAGCCGGCTGTTGATTGTCAGGCCGTCGCCATGCCGACGATGCCGGTGGCGGCCATGCCCAGCGCCCACAGGCCGAAGACGCCCAGCGCCACGCCGGTGCAGTGGTTCAGCATGGTCAGGCCGCGGTCGGAGATGCGGTGGCGTACGGCGGCCACCCCCATCGCCAGCGTCATCCACCACAGCGACGACCCGATGAAGACGCCCAGCACCAGGGTCGACGCCTCCAGCCGGTCCAGCGTGCCGCCCAACCCAAATCCGGCGAAGATGGCGATGAAGGCCATGATGGTCGCCGGGTTGGTCAGGGTCAGCGACAGGCCGGTCATGAAGCCGGTGAACCAGGATTTGCTGTCGGGGGCGGCGGCGGCCTCCCGCTCCTCCGCTTCCGGCTGCTGGCGGAAGGTGCGGATCGCCACCACCAGCAGGAAGATGCCGCCGACCAGCTGGAAGGCGATCTCGTGCCCGCGCAGGAAGCTGAGCGCCGCCGACACGCCGAAGGCGGCGATGGCGCCATAGAAGGTATCGGCCACTGCGGCGCCGAACCCGGTGAAGAAGCCCATCAGGGGGCCGTACTGCAGGGTGCGGCGGATGCACAGCAGACCGATCGGCCCGACGGGTGCGGCGATGGCGAATCCGAGAACGATTCCCTGCAAAAGCACCCAGACTTCGTCCACCGAGCGTCGTCCCCCGAATTCCTGTGGCCGGTCGTACCGGTTTCCCGCGACCAGTTCGTCGCAAAGACCATCGGCGGGGGTGATAAACGCCCCCGCCCCTGTCGTCAACCGGGGGCGCCGCGATTCGCTGCACGGTATCAATCGCTTTCCCTGTTGTGCGGAATGATGGCGCGGTTATCCTTTGGGTCAAGTTTCCGCAGTCGGGAGTGGGTGGGACATGAAGACGCGTATTCTTGCCGGCATGCTGGCGATGACGGCGATCACGGCGGCCAGCGTTCCGGCGCTCGCCGACGACTTCTCGCCGGCGGTGGTGTTCGACCAGGGCGGCAAGTTCGACAAGTCCTTCAACGAGGCGGCCTTTAACGGCGCCGAGCGGTTCAAGAAAGAGACCGGGACCGCCTACCGCGAGTTCGAGATCACCAACGAGGGCCAGCGCGAGCAGGCGATGCGCACGCTGGTCCGCCGCGGCGCCTCGGTGATCGTCGCCGTCGGCTTCTCGCAGACCGCGGCGGTGGACAAGGTGGCGAAGGAGTCGCCCAAGACCAAGTTCTGCCTGATCGACGACAAGCTGGACGCCCCGAACGTCCAGTCCGTGACCTTCAAGGAGGAGGAGGGATCCTATCTGGTCGGCATGGCGGCGGCGCTGGCCTCGAAGACCGGCAAGGTCGGCTTCGTCGGCGGCATGGACATCCCGCTGATCCGCAATTTCCTGACCGGCTACGAGCAGGGCGTGAAGCACGTCGCGGCGAACGACGAGGTGTTCGTCAACATGACCGGCACCACCCCGGCTGCCTGGAACGATCCCGGCCGCGGGGCGGAGCTGGCCAAGAGCCAGTTCTCCCGCGGGGCCGACGTGGTCTTCGCCGCGGCGGGCGCCACCGGCCTCGGCGTGCTGCAGGCGGCGGCCGATGCCGGCAAGCTGTCGATCGGCGTCGACAGCAACCAGAACCATGTCCATCCCGGCAGCGTCCTCACCTCCATGGTCAAGCGGGTGGATGTCGTCGTCTATGACTGCATGAAGGCGGCGAAGGACGGCAGCTGGAAGCCCGGCCACCGCGTCGTCGGGCTGAAGGAGGACGGCGTCGGCTATGCGCTGGACGACAACAACCGCAAGCTGATCACGCCGGAGATGGAAGCGAAGCTGGAAGAGGCCAAGAAGCAGATCATCGCGGGCTCGCTGGCGGTCAAGCCGTACCAGCCCTGAGCCCGGATGCCTTGATGACTGAAGGTAGCGCCCAGGAAAACGGGCCGATCGCCCTGGAAACGGTGGCGATCAACAAATGGTTCGGCGCCAACCACGCCAACCGCGACGTGTCGCTGTCGGTGCCGGCCGGGACGATCCACGGGGTGATCGGCGAGAACGGCGCCGGCAAGTCGACGATCATGAGCATCGTCTACGGCTATCTGCGCGCCGACAGCGGGGAAATCCGGGTGAACGGCAATCCTGCCGCCATCCGGACGCCGCGCGACGCGCTGGCCGCCGGCATCGGCATGGTTCACCAGCACTTCATGCTGGTCGACCCCTTCAGCGTGCTGGAAAACGTGCTGCTGGGGGCGGAAGGCGGGGTCACCCTGGCGGGCGGCCTTGCCCGCGCACGCACCGAGCTGACCCGGCTGGCCCGCGACTACGGCTTGGAGGTCGATCTCGACAGCCTGGTCGGCGACCTGCCGGTCGGCGCCCAGCAGCGGGTTGAGATCCTGAAGGCGCTCTATCGCGGCGCCGACATCCTGATCCTCGACGAACCAACCGGGGTGCTGACCCCGCAGGAGGCCGACCATCTGTTCCGCATCCTGCGGGCACTGCGCCAGCAGGGCAAGACGGTCATCATCATCACCCACAAGCTCCGCGAGATCATGGAGCTGACCGACAACGTCACGGTGATGCGGCGCGGACAGGTGGTCGCCAACGTCGCCACCGGCGACACCAGCCGGGAACAACTGGCCGAGCTGATGGTCGGCCGCAAGGTTCTGCTGCGCGTCGACAAGACGCCGGCCAATCCTGGCGCGGAGGTGTTGCGGGTCGAGGGGTTGCGGGTGTGCGATCCGTCCGGCGTGGAGCGGGTGAAGGGGGTTGGCCTGTCGGTGCGGGCCGGCGAGATCGTCGGCATCGCCGGCGTGTCCGGCAACGGCCAGTCCGAACTGCTGGAGGCGCTGGCCGGCATGCGGCCCATCGCCGGCGGCTCCGTCCGCCTGCGCGGCGAGGAACTGGCCGGGCATCCGAATCGCTTCAACGCCCGCGCGTTGCGCGGGCTGGGTGTGGGCCATGTGCCGGAGGACCGCCAGAAGGTCGGCCTCGTCACCAGCTTCTCGGCGGAGGAATGCTCGATTCTGGGCTTCCAGGACGATCCGGCCTGGAATGGACGGGTGCTGATGGACCGGGAGGCCATCGCCGCCGACTGCGCCCGCCGGATGGAGGACTACGACACCCGCCCGCGCGACGGGTCGCTGGCGGCGGCAAATTTCTCCGGCGGCAACCAGCAGAAGATCGTGCTGGCCCGCGAGATCGAGCGCAACCCCGACCTGCTGCTGGTCGGCCAGCCCACCCGCGGCGTCGACATCGGCGCCATCGAGTTCATCCACCGCCGGCTGGTGGCCCTGCGCGACCAGGGCAAGGCCATCCTTCTGGTGTCGGTCGAATTGGACGAGATCCGCGCGCTGTCCGACCGCATCGTCGTCATGTTCGACGGCCACATCGTCGGCGAGGTGATGCCGGACCGGGCGGACGAGAAGACGCTGGGGCTGATGATGGCGGGGTGTGGGTGAGGGAAGTTGAGTCTTGCGGAGTTAGACCCCCACCCTAACCCTCCCTCGCTGGGCGGGGGAGGGGAATGGAGCTTTGTCGGCGTTCGGCGGCAGTCCCTCCCCCGCCCAGCTCTCGCACAAAGTCCGCTTTGTGCTGACGCGACAGGCGGACCGAAGGTCCGCTGAGAGCGGGGGAGGTTAGGCGGGGGTCTAACCTCGCAAGGAACTGCCCCCACCCTCACTTCGCGAACAGCTGCGACATGTCCGCAAACGCCTTGAACTCCAGCGCATTGCCGGCGGGGTCGAGGAAGAACATGGTGGACTGCTCGCCCACCTGACCCTTGAAGCGGGTATAGGGCTCGATCACGAACTTCACCCCGGCGGCCTTCAGCTTTTCGGCCAGGGCGTCCCAGTCGGCGGGCTGCAGCACGACGCCGAAATGCGGGACCGGCACGTCGTGGCCGTCCACCGGGTTGTGGTGGGCCGGGGCGGCGTTCGGATCGCGCGGCTTCAGATGGGCGACGATCTGATGGCCGAACAGGTCGAAATCGATCCATTCGTCGCTGCTGCGCCCCTCCGGGCAGCCCAGCACGGTGCCGTAGAAATGGCGGGCGGCGGCGAGATCGTCGACCGGGAAGGCGATATGGAAAGGCGTCAGCGTCGTCATCGGAGGGTGGCCTTCAGGGATGGCTGTTGGTGGACCAAGCAGAGCGTATCGCCGCAGACTTGACAAACGAGTTCTCGGGTAGAGATTTATGAGTTCAACTCATGATTCGGTTTGTCCATGCCCGAACGCGCCTCCGAACGCCATTTGCCGTCGCTCAACGCCGTCCGCAGCTTCGTCGCGGTGGCCCGCCATCTCAGCTTCACCCGGGCGGCCGACGAGCTGGCGGTGACCCAGGGGGCAGTCAGCCGCATGATGCAGACCCTGCAGGCGGATCTGGGCGTCGAGCTGATCCGCCGCGTCGGCCGGGGGATCGAACTGACGCCGACCGGCGCGGCCTTCTATGGCGAGGCGTCGGCGGCGCTCGACCGCATCGCGGCGGCGGCGCGGGCGGCCCGCGCGCAGGAGGGCGGGGTGCTGCGGGTCAGCGCGCTTCCCACTTTGACGCAACGCTGGCTGATCCCGCGGCTGAAACGCTTCCAGGCGGAAAACCCCGACATCCAGGTCGAGGTCAGCATCGGCGAGCATCGCGTCGATTTCGCCAAGGAGCGCATCGACGTCGCCATCCGCTACGGCGTGGAGGAGTGGCCGGGAGCGGAGACGGCAACGCTGATGCCGGAGACGATGGGCGTCTTCTGCGCACCGTCACTGCTGGAGCAGGGGCCGCCGCTGCGCCATCCCGCCGATCTGGCGCAGCACCGGCTGCTGCAGCACACCACCCGGCCCGATTCCTGGCGCGTCTATCTCGGCGCCTTCGGTCTGCCGCTGCCGGAATCGGCGCTGTCGCTGGCCTTCGAGCATTTCTTCATGATCATCGAGGCGGCGTCGGCCGGCATGGGCGTGGCCCTGCTGCCGGTCTTTCTGGTGCGGGAGGACGTGGCCTCGGGCCGGCTGGTCCAGCCGATGCCCGAGACCCTGCGCCCGCGCGGCTGCTACCTGATCGCCCACGCGCCGGGCGCCGAGCGGGCCCGGCGGGTGCGCCGCTTCAAGGAGTGGCTGCTGACCGAGGTGGAGTAGAGCGTCACGCCACTATGCCAAATCCTTCTCCCACGGTGGCGTCTGCAGCGTCATGCCGTGGTTGCCGCGATAGGCCGCGACCTCCGGCGACGACCAGCCCGCCAGCAGCGCCGGGTCCAGCCGGTAGACCTCGACGCCCAACGGACGGCAGACCTCCAGCGGGTCGCGGGCGTCCGGACCCCACAGCGGCACGCTGAGATCGCCGCCGGGGCAAGTCGACAGGGCGCAGAGCAGGTCGATCTCGGCGAAGAACTCCAGGAAATCGCCCTTCTTGGCCGGGCAGGCCTTCATGAAATACTTGTCCTCGGCGTTCAGCCCGGTGACCTGGAAGACGTTCAGCACGTCATGCACGTCGAACTCGGTCAGGCCATAGGGGGCGACGGCGCGGGTCAGATTGGAATGGCAGTGGTGATGGAAATCCTCGCCCGTCAGCATGCGGTTGACATAGGGATCGCAGCGGGTGCCCAGCAGGTCATGGACCCGGCCGCCATATTCGTCGATGCCGTAATCGGCAAGCGTGTCGTGGGTGATCGTCGCCAGCGGCCGCAGAAAGGGCAGGGTCGACCACAGCCGGTCGAACGTGCTGACATGCGCCTGCTGGAGCTGCCGGGTGCGCGAGGCCCAGAAGCGTTCGCGCGGGTTGTGGCGGTTCCAGATGTTGAGGTCGGCGACCTGCGGCCCCTCGATGGTGACGATGCGGAAGACATGGCCGGCCGGCACGGTCCAGGCACGGCCGGAGCGGATCGGCACCACGAAGCTGTCCACCAGCTCCCGTCCGCCGGTCTCCGACCCGATGCGCCCGTAAAAAGCGCGGTCGACGTCAAGCGCCGAGCCTTTGCTGGCCTGATAGGCGGCGGGATAGCTGGGCATCGCGGACTCCTTGGGGAAATTAAGTCTGTTCAAGCCGGACCGCGATCATGGCGAGGGAGGCGCACCCTGCGCAACAGCTCTTCGCGCATCCGCGCCGCCGCCGGCGCCCCATCGCCGGGGCGCTGCTGGTGCAGGGCCACCGGGAATGCCGTCGCGAAGGCGGTGTCCGCCGTGCTCATCGGCGCAGAACGCCAAGGCCGCTCAGGATCCGGGGCGGGATGCTGCCTTGGTCGGCGATGGTGTTGGCGTCGTCGGGCGAGAGACCGAGATGGATCAGGCGGTTGATGACCTGCCAGCGGCTGATCCTGTTGCATTCATACAGGGTCAGCGCGTCCTTGATGACCTCGATCGTCGAGGTTCGGGAAATGCTTTTCGACATGGGAGCCGCCTCCACGAGGGCCGGCGGACACCGCCGGCGCTGATGGAGGGGTTACACGGCGCTTCCCGCCGAAGCTGGCGGGGATTCCGAACCCGGCGTCCCGCCTTGTTCCCGGTCAGGCCGCGACGGCGGCGGCCAGGACGCGGGTCTGGCGGGCGACCTTCTCGAAGGCCTTTTCCTCGATCTGGCGGATGCGCTCGCGGCTGACGCCGTAACGGACCGACAGGTCTTCCAGGGTCAGCGGGCTGTCGGACAGGCGACGGCTGGTCAGGATGTCGCGCTCGCGGTCATTCAACACGCCCATCGCCTCGTGCAGCAGGGCGCTGCGCTGCCGGGCCTCGCCACGCTCGACCAGCGACTCCTCCACCGACGGACGCTCGTCGGCCAGCAGGTCCTGCCATTCGCCGGAATCGCCGTCGGCGCTCATCGGCGCGTTCAGCGAGGCCACCGGCGCCGACAGGCGGCGGTTCATGGCGACCACGTCCTCCTCCGGCACCGACAGGTCGGTGGCGATGCTGGTGACGCTGTCGGGCTGCAGGTCGCCGCTGCCGTATTCGCCCAGCTTCCGCTTCAGGCGGCCCAGGCTGAAGAACAGCTTCTTCTGCGCGGCGGTGGTGCCGATCTTCACGAGGCTCCAGGACCGCAGGATGTAATCCTGGATCGAGGCCTTGATCCACCACATCGCGTAGGTGGACAGGCGGAAGCCGCGCTCGGGTTCGAATTTCTTGACGGCGGTCATCAGGCCGAGATTGCCCTCGGCGATCAGGTCGGACAGCGGCAGACCGTAGCCGCGGTAACCGCCGGCGATCTTGACGACGAGACGAAGGTGGCTGGTGACCAGCTTGTGCGCCGCATCGACATCGCCATGCTCGGTCCAGGCCTTGGCCAGCATGTATTCGTCCTCGGCCGGCAGGACCGGGTAACGATGCGTGTCGTTGATGTAGCGGGACAGCGATTCGCCGGAATCGGGCGAACGGAGGGCAATGGCGGTGCTCATGTCACATCCTCGTGCAAAGCGATATGACGGGTGCAAGGCCCCCAAATGGCAGGCCCTGGCCTCTCCGGCGGAGCAGGCGGTGATATAGTACAAAATCGGTGCTGAAAGTCAAGCGTGGTGGTCGGGTTATGGAACACGGGTATGGGTTGGAGGCGGGCGTGGTGGGGGCCAGTCTGAGGACGATGCTGGTGAGCCCCCTCAACCTGTGCTACCTTTGTTCCGCTGCCCACGTCTCCTTGCGAGCGCTGGGACGCACACGAATCCCCGTCTACCGCTCGCATCAGGCGATCATATTGATTTCGCGAGGTTCTTTGACAAGGTGAAGAACGAAACGGAACCGGCAAATCCTGACCGACCGGTCAGGAACACGGACCCCTCGCAAACGTGGCGAATCCACATTGCCTTTCAGTGGGCTACGGGGTAGGGAGTCTTCCCGGGCAGAAATGCTCGGGCCTCATTGAAGCAGCCCATCGGCCCGGCTCATCACCGCCGAGCCCAAAGAGTCTTCCCGGGCAGAAATGCTCGGGCCTCATTGAAGCGCGACAGCCTCGATCTTCGCCCGGAAGGCGGCGCCGGTGTCTTCCCGGGCAGAAATGCTCGGGCCTCATTGAAGCCCAGACGGCTCCACGTCCGGTCATCCAGCAGCGGCATGGTCTTCCCGGGCAGAAATGCTCGGGCCTCATTGAAACTCGTCGCGGCGAAAGAGCCGGTACTCCGCCAACCAGTCTTCCCAGGCAAAATTCTCCGGGCCCCATGGACGTACACACATGAACCCGGCGTCGTTGCTCTGATCGGGTATCGCGGCAAACCCCCGGGATGGAGGCGCCGGCCGGCGCTAATTCTGTTGCCCGGCGGGGGTGGGGCGCTTACGGTCGCATGTCGTACCTATTGGATCTTTCCACACCGGTCCCCCTGCCCAGATGCCGCGTCCCGTGATCCGCCGCCTGATCGATGCCGTGCCGACCGCCGTCCTGCCGATGGCGGCCGGGGTGGGGCTGTCGGCGCTGGTGGCGCCGCAGCCGGATGCCGCCATGGCGCTGCTGCGCGGGCTGGTGGTCACGCTTCTGCTCACCCTTCCGTCGCTGGCGGTCGGCACCGCGCTGGGCACGCTGGCCGGATCCTGGGCGGCGGTGGCGCCGCGGTCGGCCGGCGGGCTGGTCGGGCGGCTGCTGGCCGGGGCCGGGCCGCTGTTGCCGGGATTCCTGCTGGCCGCCGTCGCGGCGCTCGCGGTGCGGGCGGGGGCGTCGGCGGCGCCGCTGGCCTGGACCGCCCTGTCGATTCCCGCCGCCTGCCAAGCCGCCCGGCTGGCGCGTCCGGCGATGGGCCGCGCCCTGGGCTCCGGGCCGGAGGGCGCGGCGGTGCGCATGGCGCGCGGGCTGGGGCTGGACGAACGCACCGTGCTGCGCCACCACGCCCTGCCGCAGGCGGTCACCCCGGTGATGGGGGGGCTGCGCGCCGCGGTGCTGGCGGCGATGGTCGGGGCGGTGGCGCTGGAAAGCCTGCTCGACCTGCCGGGAGCCGGGGTGCTGATGATCGATGCCGCGCGTGCCGGCTCGGCCGCTGGGGCGGTGCCGGCGCTGCTGGCACTGGGCGGGCTGACCGCATTGCTGAACGCGCTGGGCCTTGGGGTGCGCGACTGGATCGACCCGGCCAACCACAGCTCCACGCCCTATGAGGGGGCGTGACCGCCGCGAAGGACCCTGATGGCCGAGTTCGACCAATCGCCGCTTTCCCACCCGGTACCGCCGGAGCCGCCGCGCGCCGGCTTCGCCCGCCAGCTGTCCGGGGCCGCCGTGCTCGCCGCCCTGGCGCTCGCCTGCGCCGCAGCGCCGCTGATGGCGGACGGCAGCGCGGTCCACCGGCTGGACGCCGACCCGGTCGCCGCGGCGTTGCTCGACGGGCGGGGCAGCCTGTCCTTCGCGCTGCTGGCCGCGGTGCTGGGCGGGGCGCTGGGCATCGGCTGGGCGTTGCTGGCCGGGCTGCTCGGCAATCTGGTCGGCAACCGGGTGGAGCGGCGCGTCATCGCCGCCGCCCACCGCATGGCCGGCTGGCCGCTCGCCCTGCTGATTCCGTTGGCCGGCGGGCTGATGGGTAAGGTCTGGCTGCTGGCCCTGGTCACCGCGCTGACCGCCGCCCCGGCGGTTGCCGCCCTCGCCCATGCCGAGCTGTCGGCCCTGTTGCGGGCGGAGTTCCTGACCGCCGCCCGCGCCGCCGGCCTGCCGGAGGGCGAGGTGCTGCGCCGGCACCTGATCCCCAACCTGACGCGCCCGCTGCTGGCCGCCGGAACGCTGGCCCTGCCCCGCGTGCTGGCGGCGGAGAGTTTCGCCAGCCTGCTCGGCCTCGGCCTGCCGCCGGCGCTGGGCAGTTGGGGCGCTTCGGTCGGGCTGGCGGCGCGGCTGGGCGACCCGGTGGCCTTCGCCCCGCCGGCCCTGCTGCTCGCGCTCGCCCTCTGGGCCGCCTGCGCCATCGCCGACGGCATGCTAGCCATGAACAACCGCAAGTCATGAACCACATCTCCGCAAAGCCCGCGCCGTTGGAGACCGAGGCGCTGACCCTGATGCTGGGCGACCGCGTCCTGCTCGACCGCGCGAGCCTTCGGGTGGAGCGGGGGGAGGTGCTGGCCGTCACCGGCGGGGCCGGCAGCGGCAAGACCGCCCTGCTGGCGGCGCTCGCCGGCCAGGCCCCGGCCGGTGTCGACGTGGCCGGCGGCATCCGCGTCGACGGGCATCTGCTGATCGCCCAGGGCGGACGGCTGGCGCCGCGCCGGCCGCTGGCCCTGCAGGTGGCGGAGGTCGTCGGCCATCATTTGGGGCTGGATCTGCGCTCGGCGCTGCGCCGGACCGCCGACGGGCTGGACCGCATGGGCGTGCCCGCCGCCGCCCGCCGCTTCGACCTGCCGCCCGAACAGCTGCCGGACTCCCTGCGCTGGGCCTGCCTGTTCGCCATGGCGGTGGCGGTGGGGCCGGCGGTGCTGCTGGCCGACGCGCCGGCCGCCGGGCTGGATCCGACGGTGCGGCTGCGGCTTCTCCACCGACTGGCCGACTGGGCGCGGGCCGACGGGGTGGCGCTGGTCCTCGCCGGACGGCCGGAGGACGGGGTGGCCGGTCCCGCCGACCATGTGCTTTCGCTCCGCCGTGGCCGTCTGCTGCCGCCCAGGCCGCCGCGCACCGCCCCGCTGACGCCGCTGGAGCCGCCGGGCACCGCCCGCCTGCATGCCCGCGGCGTCGGCATGTCCTATCCGCTCTCCCCCGGTCCGAAGGGGGAGGCGCGGACGCTGGCCGTCCTGCATGACATCGACCTGGATCTGCGGACGGGGGAAACTCTGGCCCTGCTGGGCGAGATTGGCAGCGCCAAGGCGACGCTCGCCCGCTCGCTGCTCTGCCTGCCGCCGCCGACGGCGGGGGCGGTGGTGTGGATGGGCCGCGACCTGATGGCCGCCTCGGCGCCGCCGGCCGTAGGGGAGGACCCCGACAACAGTGGGCTGCGCCGTGCCCGCCGCGACCTGCAGCCGCTGTTCCCCGACCCGGCCGCGTCCTTCGACCCGGCCATGACGGTCGGCGCCCAGTTCGATCTCGCGCTGGAAAGCCTGCGTCCCGACATCGCCGCCGACCGCCGCGACCACCGCATCGACGAGGCGCTGGAGGAGGCCGGCCTGCGTCCCGAGGCGGCGCTGCGTTGGCCCTCTGCCCTGACGGTGGCGGAGGCGGCCCATGCCGGCCTCGCCCGCGCCATCCTGCCGGAGCCGCGCGTGCTGATCGCCGACGAACCGGCGGCCAGCCTGTCGGCGGAGGAGCGCGAGACCTTCCTCGACACGCTGATGGCGGTGCGCGACCGCCGCCGCCTGTCGCTGGTGCTGGCGACCGACCGCTATGACGAGGGGCTGCGCGACGCCCATCGCGGCATCGTGATGCTGGCCGGCCGGGTGGTGGAGAGCGCCGACGCCGAGACCCTGCGCACCGCGCCGCTGCACCCCTACAGCCGCGCGATGCTGGCGGCCTCCCGTGGCGAGCGCCCGGCGCTGGAGGGCGATGCGCCGTCCGCCTTCGGGCAGCCGGCCGGCTGCCCGCTGCGCCGCCGCTGCCCGCTGGCGCGGGAGTTCTGCGCCCAAGCGGTCCCGGCGCTGGAGGAGGTGGCGCCCGGCCACCATGTCGCCTGCCATTACTGGGACACGCCGACGGACGGGTGAGCCGCCGGCCTCAACGGATGGCTGTTTTCATGCCATTGTGCTATCCTTCCACGACGCGACAGATCCCTGTCCGGAACACCCGCCGCCGGGGAGTCGATGCCGTCCCTGTCCGCCACGATGCCCGCCTTGCCGGACCTGACTCTGCTGACCGGCCTTGCCACGCCGCTGTGGCTGGTCCGGGCCGAGGATGGCGGCGTGGTCTGGCTGAACCGGACGGCCCGCAAACTGCTCGACCCCGACGCGATGGGCGGAACTCTGCGCATGACGCCTGCCGGACCGGCGCCGACGGCGGCCGCCGAACGCGCCGTGACCATCCGCCGCGCCGACGGTGAAGCGCTGTCTCTGACCGTGCGCATCGGCCCTGTTCCGGGGTGCGATTTCGTGCTGGTGGAGGCGCCGGCCGATCTTGCCGCCCGGCAGGAGGTGGCGCGGCTGAACGAACAGCTGGTCGCCCTGTCCTACGCCTATCCCGATTTGCGCTTCGAGCTGCGGCGCGACGGCAGCATCCTGGACTTCGCCGCCGGCAGTCCCGCCGATCTCGGCATCCCGGCACAGCGCTTCCTGAACGGCCGCATCCAGAAGGTGCTGCCCGAAGCCACCGCCGCACCGCTGGTGGAGGCGCTGGAACGGGTGGCGGCCGGCGCCGCAACCGCCAACCCGACCGCCAGCGTCGTCATCCGCCTCCCGGTCAATGGGGAAAACGGCGGGGAAAACGGCGGAGAGGGGGGCGCGGTGTTCGAGGCCCGGCTGGTCGCCCTTTCCGACGACGGCGACCGCATCCTCTGCATCCTGCGCAACATCACCGGCCGGGCACGGGCGGAACAGCGGGCGGAGCGGGCCCACCGGCTGCTGCTGGACGCCATCGACAGCATCGGCGAGGGCTTTGTCCTGTATGACGCCGACGACCGGCTGGTGCTGTTCAACAGGCGCTACCGCGACCTGAAGATCTCCAACCCCGATCTGGCACAGCCGGGCACACCCTTCGAGAGTCTGCTGCACGACGGGATGCGGCGCGGCCTCTATCGGATCCCGCCGGAACGGGCGGAGGACTGGATGGCCCGGCGGCTGGACCTTCACCGCCATGGCGGCCCGCCGATGGAGGTGCAGCTGGCCGATGGCCGCTGGCTGCGGATCGAGGAGCGGCGGACCCGCGACGGCGGGACCGTCGGCCTGCGCACCGACATCACCGACCTGAAGGCACGGGCGCTGGAGCTGGCCGCCGCCAACCGCCGCAAGTCCGACTATGTCCATCACCTGAGCCACGAGCTGCGCACGCCGCTGACCGCGGTGATGGGCTTTGCCGAGATCCTGCGCGACCAGCTGCTGGGACCGCCGGGCAGCCCGCGCTATGGCGAGGCGGCAGCGCAGATCGTCGCGGCCGGCGACTATATGCTGGAGTTGATCAACAACCTGCTCGACCTCGCCCGCATCGAGGCCGGGCGGCTGGAGCTGCACGAGGAGGATTGCCCACCCGCCCTGATCGTCGACGCCACCCTGTCGATGATGGCGGCGCGGGCCGAGCGGTCGGGTGTGGCGCTGTCGGCCCGGCTGCCGGCCGATCTGCCGGTGCTGTGGGCCGATCCGTCGCTGGTTCGGCAGATGCTGACCAACCTCGTCGGGAACGCCCTGAAATTCACCGATCCCGGTGGCCATGTGACGGTGTCGGCGGAGCGCGACGCGGCCGGCAGCCTGATCCTGGCGGTTGCCGACGATGGACGCGGCATGCCGCCGGAGCGCATCCCGCAGGCGCTGACCGCCTTCGCCCAGATCCATGACCCGACCCGCGACCGGATGACGGCAACGCAGCACGGCTCCGGCCTCGGCCTGCCGCTGACCGCCGCGCTGGTGGAGTTGCATGGCGGCGGCATCACCGTCGACAGCGCGCCGGGACGCGGCACCACGGTGCGGCTGCGCTTCCCGCCGGAGCGGGTGAGGCGGTAGGCGCGTCCGCGCCCATCGGCCGTGCCCAAGGAAAAAAGACCAAGAAAAAACCCCCGCTCCGGTTGGAGCGGGGGTTTTTTCACATCACAACGACCGATGAGAGATCAGGCCATCTCGATGCGCTGAGCCTCGGGACCCTTGGCGCCCTGGCGGATGGTGACGCGGACCTGCGCACCGTCGTCCAGACCGCTGATGCCCGACCGCTCCAGCGCACGGATGTGCACGAAGATGTCCTTGCCGCCGGTGGACGGGGCGATGAAGCCGAAGCCCTTCGACACGTTGAACCACTTCACCGTGCCGTCGACGGTTTCGCCGCCTTCCGAATCGCCGTAGCTGTCGGCGCCGTAGCCGCCGCGGCTGCCGCCGTAGCTGTTGCCGCCGCCGTAGCCGCCGTCGTTGCCCCAGCTGTCACGCTCGCGCGGGGCGCGCGACGGACGGCTCGGAGCGGCGGTCGAGGTGTCGACCGCGTGGATGGTGGCGACCTGCGGGCCCTTCGGGCCGCGCGACAGGTCACAGGTGATGGTGGCGCCTTCGGGCAGGCTGTCGTGTCCGCAGAACTGCAGAACCGTGGAGTGCAGGAAAGCGTCGGGCGACCCATCGTCGGGGGTGACGAAGCCGAAGCCCTTGGTGGCGTTGAACCACTTGACGGTGGCGCGGATGTCGCGCTGGGTGATCTCAGGAGCGCGGAAGGAAGAGCGCTGCGGACGGTCGAACATCAGTTATCGTCTCATCTGTCGTGTTAAACCCCATCCCGGCAAGAACCAAAGAAGGGAGACCCGGAACAGGGCCAGCGAAGGATGATCGGTTCCGACCCATAATTCAATCGTCATTGCGCGATTCGACCCTGCGCGCACAACAAAAACACCGCCGCCGCCCAATCGATGGGCGGGGCGGGGCGATTTCGCCGAATTTGTGCAGGTGCAGCGTGACGATTCAGCCGCGACTCAGGGCCGACCGTCAGGCATGCAGGCTCACGCGCCGTGGCACTTCTTATATTTCTTGCCGCTGCCGCAGGGGCAGGGATCGTTGCGGCCGACCTTGGGGCCACTGCGCGGACGGGCGCCCAGCTGGCCGTCGACATAGTACCAGCGGCCGTCCTGATGGGTGAAACGGCTGGTCTCGTGGTGGGTCATCGGCTTGCCGTTCATGCTGAACCGGGCGACGAACTCCACGATCCCGTCGCTGTCGCCGGGCTGGCCGGCTTCGGTCGAACGGATCTCCACGCCGGTCCACACGCTGTTCTTGGCCCAGGTCTCGATCTCTTCACGGTTGAAGTCGTCGCGGGTGCTGGGCAGCAGCGTGTCGTGCAGGTAGTCGATGTTGCCGGTGGCGAAGGCCGAATAGCGCGAGCGCATCAGCGCTTCGGCCGTCGGGGCGGGCATGCCGGCCAGATAGGGACCGCAGCAGGCATCCAGCGGCTTGCCGGAACGGCAGGGGCATTCGGCGGCGGTCTGGGTCGTTTCGGTCATGGCCTGCTTCTCGGGTGATGGCGTGGCGGGTTGTGGCGTGGTCCGGCTTTCACTGATCCGGCAAATCGGGGCGCATCCATAGCGCAGCCGCGCTTCGCTTCTCAAGAACTTGGTTGAGGCAAATGGGCGCGGCCTTGCGCCCGGACTCCGCCGCCGCTATCAAGCGGCCCCATCCCGTCCCCTCTCCGGAAGGCCGCACGCCGATGCCTGCCAAAGCGCCCCGCAAAGCAGCCGTTCCCCGGCAGCGGCCCGACCTGTCGCTGGAGGCCGGCTTCGGCCCCGGCCGCCGCGTCTGCGGCATCGACGAGGTCGGGCGCGGCCCGCTCTGCGGCCCGGTGGTCGCCGCCGCCGTGGTCTTGGCCCCCGAAGGCCTGCCGCCGGAGATCGCGGCGCAGATCGACGACAGCAAGGCGGTCACCCGCCGCCTGCGCGAGGAGATCGAGCCGGCGATCCGGTCGCATGCGCTTGCCTTCGCCATCGCCGAGGCGTCGGCCGCCGAGATCGACGAGCTGAACATCCACAAGGCGACGCTGCTGGCGATGAAACGGGCCTATCTGGCGCTGCCCGGCGCGGCCCCCGACGCAGCGCTGGTGGACGGAAAATTCACCCCCGACATCGCGTGCGAGAGGGTGGCGGTCGTCAAGGGCGACAGCCGCAGCCAGTCCATCGCCGCCGCCTCTATTCTCGCCAAAGTGGCGCGCGACAGCGAGATGTTGCGGTTGTCGGTGCTGTATCCACACTATGGATGGGACCGAAACGCCGGCTATCCGACGCCCGAGCATCTGGATGCGCTGACCCGCCATGGTGTCACGCCGCATCACCGAGTCAGTTTTGCACCAGTGAAACGGCAAAAGGCACTAAGCGGCTGACCCGCCGTCACTTGGCAAAGAAAGCTGTTGACGGCGACTCGGCCGCGACTCATTGTCCGGCCGAGTCCCAGTTCTTTGCCGGTCGTAAAATGCTCCCTGAAAACCGTATCCTGGTCGGCGATTGCATCGCTCTCATGAACGATCTGCCGCCCGCTTCGGTCGATCTC
The DNA here is from genome assembly GCF_047302835.1 of Azospirillum sp. CT11-132. Classification (NCBI taxonomy): domain Bacteria; kingdom Pseudomonadati; phylum Pseudomonadota; class Alphaproteobacteria; order Rhodospirillales; family Azospirillaceae; genus Azospirillum; species Azospirillum sp. CT11-132. Next base: position 370,458 of record NZ_JBGLZA010000009.1, on the reverse strand, counting down.
GTCTTCGCCGATCCGCCCTACAACTTGCAGTTGGGTGGCGAATTGCTGCGGCCGAACCACACCCGCGTCGCCGGGGTGGATGACGAATGGGACAAGTTCGACGATTTCGAAGCCTATGACCGCTTTACCCAGGACTGGATGACGGCCGCCCGCCGCATCCTGAAGCCGGAAGGCTCGCTGTGGGTGATCGGCAGCTATCATAACATCTTCCGCGTCGGCGCCACGCTGCAGAATCTGGGCTTCTGGATTCTGAACGACATCGTCTGGCGCAAGACCAACCCGATGCCGAACTTCCGCGGCACCCGCTTCGCCAATGCCCACGAGACGATGATCTGGGCGGCCCGCGACAAGGACGCGCGCTATCGCTTCAATTACGAGGCGATGAAGAACCTCAACGAGGATCTTCAGATGCGCAGCGACTGGCTGCTGCCGATCTGCAGCGGCGGTGAGCGCCTGCGCGACGAGGAAGGCAAGAAGACCCACCCGACGCAGAAGCCGGAATCGCTGCTGTACCGGGTGATCCTGTCCTCCTCCCGTCCCGGCGACGTGGTTCTCGATCCCTTCTTCGGCACCGGCACCACCGGCGCGGTCGCCAAGCGGCTCGGCCGCAAATGGATCGGGCTGGAGCGCGACGACACCTATGTCAAGGCGGCCCAGGCCCGCATCGACGCGGTGGAGGAAGCGCCGGAGGCTGCCATCCTCGACACGCCGCCCAAGCGCAGCGCGCCGCGCATCCCCTTCGGCTGGGTGGTGGAGCGTGGGCTGCTGCGCCCCGGTTCGACCCTGTTCGACCAGCGCCGCCGCGTCGCCGCCCGCGTGCGCGCCGACGGCACGCTGATCGGCTCCGGCCCGCGCGGCGACCATCGCGGCTCGATCCATCAGGTGGGTGCGGCATTGGCCGGGCTGCCGGCCTGCAACGGCTGGACCTTCTGGCACTATGAGGAGGGCGAGGATCTGCGCCCGATCGACGTGCTGCGCGAGCGCATCCGCTCGGAGATGCACTGAGTCCGCCCCAGACCTGTCCGTCCGGCATAGGGGTTGACGGGGACGGCGGCTTGGCAGCGGTGGCGCCGCCGTGTTAGGGCTGTCGCCCATGAACAAGCTCTTCGCCACCGTCACCGCCCCGGTGCCGCGTTCGGCCCCGGCGGCGCTGTCCACCCGTTGTTTCGTCCGCGATCTGGTGATGGACGCGCTGATCGGCGTCTATGCCCATGAACGGCTGAAGCCCCAGCGCATCCGCCTGAACCTCGACCTCGACGTGATCGCCCCCGGCGTCACCGGCGAGGACATGGCGACAATCGTCAAGGGCGTGGTCACCCAGGGCCATGTCACGCTGGTGGAGACGCTGGCCGAACGCATCGCCGAGTGCTGCCTCGCCGACGCGCGGGTGACGATGGCCAAGGTGCGGGTGGAGAAGCTGGACGTCTTCCCCGACGCCGCCAGCGTCGGCGTGGAGATCGAGCGCGCCCGCGCCTGACCGTTTCCCACTCATCGAAGAGGAAGCCGCCTCCCGTGTCGTCTCTCGCCGTCCTCACCGCCGAACAGACCGCCGCCCGTCTTCCTTTCCCAGCATTGTGCGACGCGGTGGCCGCAGCCGCCCGCGACTATGCCGCCGGCCGCATCACCAGCCCGGAGCGGCAGGTGCTGCCGCTGCCAGACGGCGGCGTGCTGCTGTCGATGCCGGCCACTGCGGCGGACATCGCCATCCACAAGCTGGTCAACGTCAATCCCGGCAACGGCGCCCGCGGGTTGCCGACCATCCATGGCGTGGTCAGCGCCTTCGACGCCCCGACCGGCGCGCCGCAGGTGATCCTGGACGGCCCCACCGTCACCGCCCGCCGCACCGCCGCCGTGTCGATGCTGGCGATCCGCACGCTGGCCCCGGCGCCGCGCCATGTCGCGCTGCTCGGCGCCGGCACCCAGTCGGCCGGCCATGTGGCGGCGCTGGCATCGCTCTACCCCGGCATCCGCATCGACATCCACAGCCGCAGCCTGGAGACGGCCACGGCCTTCTGCGCGAAACAGGACGGGCAGGGGGTGGAGTTGCGGCCGATGAGCGGTCCGGTCGATCCGGCGGCCGAGGTGGTGATCGCGCTGACCACCAGCCTGTCCCCCATCTATGACGAGACGCCGCGCCCGGACCGCCTGCTGGTCGGCGTCGGTGCCTTCAAACCGGACATGGTGGAGTTCGGCCCGACTGCCGTCCATGGCAGCGAGCTGTTCGTCGACGATCCCGCCGGCGCCCGCCACGAGGCCGGCGACTTCATCCAGGCCGGTGTGGCGTGGGAGAGCGTCAAATCGCTGGTCGATGCGCTGGACGGCCGCGCCACGCCGGGTCGCCCGCGCCTGTTCAAGAGCGTCGGCTGCGCCGCGTGGGATTTGGCGGCGGCGCGTTGTGCGCTGGGGCAGGGCGCTTGACCGCGCCCCTCACCGCCACCCCGATCACCGCCGCCCCAATTACCGCCGCAGCGGCACCGCCCGCTTGACCAGCCGGCGGTCCATGTCGGCCGCGGCCACCGTCGGCTCGCCCAGGCTGCGCATGACGAAGGCGAAGGTGTCCATCACCCGGTCCAGCACGATCTCGTTGTCGTCCGGGCGACGGCTGACCGACACCACGGCATAGCCGGCGGCGCGGGCCACCGCCGGTTCGCCGCGCAGACCGCGCACGCCCCAGCCGGCCAGCGCATCCTTGCAGCGGAACAGCTCGGCAGAGAAGCCGCCGGCCGACTGGGTGCGGCCGACCACATAGGCGGCGGCGACCGCCAGCGGCGCCAGCAGCCCGTCCCAGTCCAGGCAATCCTCCCGACCGACCCAAACCCCGCCGACCGAGCAGGCGGCGGCGCCGATCGCCTCGCCCAGCCCGGCGCGGAAGGCGCGCAGCGACTCAACCGCCTCGGCCGCCGGCATCGGTTCCACCCGGCGCCCCTCCGGCATCAGCATCAGCCGGCCCGCCCATTCCGACGAGGGCGGCAGCTGTTCGGTCAGGCGCGCGAGCAGCGCCTCGCGGGCGGCGGCGAAGGGGACGACCTCGGACATCGGGGCCTGCGGCAATGGTGGGGTGGGGAGGCGAGAAGAAGCCTGAGAAGCCCCGAACTGTCAAGAGCAAGCCTGCGCGTCGGCAACCCATGGCTGCGATCCGTATGCGTTGTCACAGACCAGGGGCGCGAAATCGGCCTCTTCGGGAAAAAATGCGAATCTTTGCGTTTTTCCGCTTGCCAGGATTCGTCATCGGCCATATAAGGCGGGCCTCCGTTCCCGGTTAGCTCAGTTGGTAGAGCAGCGGACTGTTAATCCGCTTGTCGCTGGTTCGAGTCCAGCACCGGGAGCCATCGCGCGGGTGTAGCTCAGTTGGTTAGAGCGCCGGCCTGTCACGCCGGAGGCCGCGGGTTCAAGTCCCGTCACTCGCGCCATTTTCTCCTATATCTCCCCAATTCGATGTAGCGGATGATGGCGACTGCCCCACCGGGCGGCTTCGCGCTATCATGCGTTCTTCGCCGCGTCCACGATGCGGCCGATGGCGCCGGTTCCCTGTTGTACGGAGTCCGCGCGCCGAACGGCCGCGCGCATCTCGGACCGCGAATTGCCGGGGAGGAACCGCTCATGCGTTTGTCTGACAAGGTCGCCGTCGTCACCGGCGGGGGATCGGGCTTCGGCGAGGGCATCGCCCGCCGCTTCGCCGCCGAAGGGGCTCGCGTCATCGTCGCCGATCTGGACGAGGCGGCAGCCGGCCGCGTCGCCGACAGCCTGGGAGAGACGGCGCTCGCCGTCCGCGCCGACGTCGCGGTGGGGGAGGATTACGAGGCCATCGTCTCGGCGGCGCTCGGCGAGTTCGGCCGGCTCGACATCCTGGTCAACAATGCTGGCTACACCCACCGCTACGGCTCGATGCTGGACGTGGACGAGGCCACCTTCGACCGCATCTATGCCGTCAACGTGAAGTCGATCTATCACAGCGCCATCCACGCCGTACCGGTGTTCCGCAACCAGGGCGGCGGCGTGATCCTGAACATCGCCTCCACCGCCGGGCTGCGGCCGCGGCCGAACCTGACCTGGTACAACGGCTCCAAGGGCGCGGTCATCACCCTGACCAAGTCGATGGCGGCGGAACTCGCGGCCGACAATGTCCGCGTCTGCGCCATCGCGCCCGTGGCGGGCGAGACCGGCATGCTCCACCGCTTCATGGGCCAGGACACGCCGGAACGCCGCGAGCAGTTCCGCAGCAGCATCCCGCTGGGACGCCTGTCGACGCCGTCCGACATCGCCAACGCGGCGCTCTACCTGTGCTCCGACGAGGGGAACTTCCTGACCGGCGTGTGCCTGGAGGTGGATGGCGGGCGGTGTATTTGAATCTTTATCGGGGAGGTTAGACCCCCACCCTAACCCTCCCCCGCTGGGCGGGGGAGGGAACTCCGCCGCTCTTCCGAATCAGCGGCCAATCCCCCTCCCCCGCCCAGCGGGGGAGGGTCGGGGTGGGGGCAAGTGGCTCCGTCAGCCTGCATTTCCGCCACCACCTCCTCCTCACCCACCTCTTCCTCCTCCCGCTTCTCATCCGGCAGCACGGCGTCCAGCAGGCGGGCGATGTCGTCGGTCGGCAGCAGGGCGCCATAGCCCGGCGCGTTGTAATCCCAGTCATACTCCGCAAAGCCGCGGAACCCGGCGATGACCGGATCGCTCGTCCATGCCTTCCTCAAGGCCTGGCGGCGCAACTCCGCCGGGACGCCGGGGCGGAGGAAGCCGGTGTAGTCGCTGCCGGAATCCAGACTGTCCAGCGAGGGCAGCTCCGGCGCCTCTTCCTCGACGGCCTCGGCCGGTTCTGCCGACGGCATGGCGGGCGCCTCCGGCACCGCCGGTTCGGCGACGGGATGCTCCGTCCGCGCCTCGCGCTTCAGCCGCGACCAGCGGCCGAGGAAGCCGGTCTCCTCCTCCACCCGCTCAGCCATGCTGCGGACCCCCGGTGCGGCGGCGGAGCGCCAGGGCTTCCGGGTCGGCGCGGTCGCGCTTGCGCTTGTGGAAGGGGCGCTCGACATAGTGGCGGGCGACGAAGCCATCCATCCACAGCACCAGCGGGATCGGCAGCGGCAGCGCCTCGATCACGTCGTCGCCGGCTTCGGCATGGGCATCGATCTCGCCGGGGTCGGCGGTGACGGCCAGCAGCCGGATCCCCGGCGCCGGCCCTCCCGGCCGCAGGATGACGTAGGCGCTGGGGCTGCCGCCGTCGAGGTTGTGCTTGTAGTTCTCGGCCTCGGTCGGGAACAGGGCGATCTCGGCAGTGCCGGCATAATGGCGCGTCCAGTCCGGCCCTTCGGCCAGCACGCTCCAGTCCGGCAGGGTGGGGTCGGCCGGGACCAGCATCACCGGCTGCCAGCGCGCCTCGATCCAGGGATTGTCGACGCGCCGCCGCTCCACCACCACGCCGACGCTGCGCCGTTCGGCACGGTCGGACGGCGAGGCCGGCGCCGTGGGGTTGGAGATGGAGGAGCGGGAAGACGGGAACTCGCTGGGCATTGTCGGTGTTCCTGATGGGCTGGGACCGGACGGCCGAAGCCGGACTCCGTCCCCGGTACAACGCGCCAACGGCCGATTGGTGCCACCGCACGCCGTGCTCCGACGGATTCCCCCGACGGTCGCCCAAAGGAAGGATGCGCCATGCGCAAGATCGCCGCCGCCCTGCTCCTGTCGGGGCTCTTGTCCGGCCTGCCGCTGCTCGGTGCCGCCGCGCAGCAGGCGGATCAGCAACAGCCTCAATCAGGACAAGACGGGGCGGCCCCGGTGGACTCAGGCTCGAAGGAGTCGGCCGGCGACGCCCTCGCGCGCGATGCCGGGGTTCAGAAAAGCCAGGATCCCCACCCCACGCCGCAGGGCACGAGGCCGCCCAATGCGTCCAGTTCCGCCGCGACCGGCAGCAGCGAATTGCAGCAGGCGCTCGCCGCCGTGCGCAGCGCGCCGCCCGACCTGAACGGCACCCCGGTGCCGCGCCCGAACCAGTGGGCGAGCGAGCCCGATCAGCCGAGCGAGCCGACGCGATCGCAGAACCCCTCCGACCTGACCAGCCAGGAGGTGAAATAAACGGAGGTCAGCCGGACACCCGGCGGCTGCGGATGCGGATCAGGCCGCTGCCCTCCGGGTCGGCGCGGTCCGGCTTCAGCATGGCGTCCAGCAGCCGGGCGTCGCTGGTCCAATAGGGCACGTACCAGTTGCGGTCGGGATCCATCACCAGCGCCCGCTTCGTCGCGGCGTCATAGGCGCCCAGCGGCGCGACGTGGCCGACGCCGACATCGCCGGTCAGGGTGCCCTGATCGAAGGCCAGCAGGATGATGTCATCGGCGCTTCGCTCGTTCCCGGCCAGGATGCGGCGCAGTTCCGCCAGCGTGGCGGGAGAGGCGTCGCGCGGGCGCCAGACCTCCACCTCCGCATCGATGTTGTAGGCGGCGAGGCTGCGGCGGACATAGTCGATCAGCTCGCCGAACGAGACGCCTTCGCCATCCTCGGCGGTGGCGGCGCGCCAATGGTCGTCGTCCAGCCGGTCGAGCAGCTGCTTGCCCGTCACCAGCCGTTCCGAGGCCAGGGCGGGCAGGCCGCGCAACGCGTTCAGCATCATCGTCACGCTGGCCAGCGAGCAGGAGGCGCCGGTCGTCTGCGGCACGTAATAGGGGCTGAGCGCCCAATAATCCGGCGCTGCGGCGGTGCGGACATAGTCGCTGGCGCGGGTGATCGGCACCGCGTCCGGGCCGAATTTCGGCTTCAGCTCCTCCAGCGCCCAGGCGGTCGACGCCGTGGGCGGCGCCATGCAGGCGGTCCACAGCAGAAGGCCGCTTCCCAGGATTTTCGCCAAAGTTCCCGCGGTCCACGTCGCTTGCGTCATCGGAAAACGGTCTCGGTCCATCTGGTCTGAAAGGAAGAGGCGCCCCGATCCGTCGCCGGGGCGCGGCCTGCATATGGTGCGCTGCAGTGCGGGGGCCAAGCAGCGCAACGTTCGAAGCGGAGTCCCACAAACGCAGTTGGGCGGAGCCCGCGCCGCCCGATCATCGAGCGAAACAGGCTCCGCCCGTGGAGCGAAACAGGCCCCGCCCATGCCACGGGTCCGGCGCGTCGAAGGCGTACCCCCGATGCGCCGCATCCGGGCCTTGGTCAGACAGCGTCCCAGAAATGCTCCAGCCCGACATGGGCGACGCCCTCGGCGCCCATCTTCGCCCAGGCGAGGTCGTGGATGCCCATGGCGAAGGCCGGCGAGGACGCCTGCAGGGAATAGTCGCCCCAATAGGCGTTGGTGAACATCGGCTTGCCGACCACGTCGTGATCGCCGTATTTCGGCACGTTGTAGACGAGGTTGTTGTCGATGACGAAGTCGTTGGCGCTCAGCAGCTCGGTATAGTCGTCGAGCGGCAGGGTGCCCATGACCACGTTCTTGGTGATCGTGTTGTTGTGCGGGTCGCCGGCGGTGCCGTGCACCGGCTGCCATTCGATGCGGATGAAGTCTTCCTTGTTGCTGGCGATGACCGAGAAGTTGTTGGTCACCACGTTGTTGTCGCCGCCATGGATCTGCACCGAGGCCCAGTCGGCATCCTTGATGAAGTTGTCCTTGACGGTGATGCCGCCGGCCATGTCGTCCAGATAGATGCCGAAGCCCTTCTGGCCGTACATCCAGGTATCCTGCGCGCTGGTGGCCAGACCGTTGGCGTGCTCGATCCAGTTGCCCTGGATGACCATGCCGGTGTTGGCGCTGGACCGGCCCAGAATCTCGATGGCGCCGTCGTCGGCGGTCTCCAGCCCGGTGTAGGAGATGTGGTTGTACTGGATGATGTTGTTGTGGTTCACCGTGTTGGTGGTGCCGCCGTAATCCTTGAACGAGATGCCGTAGCGCGCGCTGTGGTCGATGTCGTTGTTGGAGATCAGGTTGTTGTCCACCCCGGTGCCGATGATGCCGGCCACCGCCTTGCGCACTTCGCCGATGTTGCTGATCGTGTTGGCATAGATGCTGTTGCCGTTGCTGCGGCCATCCATCTCGATGCCGTTCTCGGCCATGTGGTTCAGCGTGTTGTGGGCGATCTGGTTGTTGGACGATCCGGCGGTCAGCTTGATCGCCGAGCCGACGTTGAGGAAGCTGTTGTCGCTGATGTGGTTGCCGTCGGCATTGGTCAGCAGCAGGGCGTCGCCGCCGGTGGTGGTGTTCTTGAAGGTCAGCCCGTCGATGGTGACGTCGCTGGCGCCGTTCAGCTTGACCAGCGTGCCCAGCCGCGGCACCTCCACCCCGCTGGAGACGAAGCCGGAGCTGGCCGCCTTGTAGAGCAGCTTGCCGTCGGTCGACCGCCACGCGAACTCGCCCGCCTGATCGACGTAGGACGCGTTGTTCAGCAGCTTGTAGGTGGTGCCTTCCGCGAAGGGCAGGGAGGCGCCGTTCTTCAGCATGATGGTGCGGGTGGAGGCGTTGAAGCTGGCGATGCCGGTCAGCGTGTCGCCCAGCCGTTCGGCGTCCATCACCTGGATCAGCGTGTTCGGCTGGATGTCGGCGCTGGTCACCTCGGTGCCGTGGGAGCGGATATACCAGCCGCTCGGGCCCCCCGAGGCCGCATCGGCGAAATGCCAGCCGCTGGTGACGTCGGCGGCGTCATAGGCGTACTTCTCGGCCAGATGCTGGCGAACGTCGCCGACGATCAGGTCGAGGTTGCTGGCGCTGGCGAGCTTGGCCGAATAGAGGCCGTTGCCCTCGCTGGTGAAGCTCTTCACCACCTCGCCGCCGCTCAGCACCGGCTTCTCGCCGGGATAGTTCTGGAAGCTGTGGCCGTTGTCGAGCGAGGTCAGCTCCAGCGTCTTGGTCAGGTGATAGGTGCCCTCGCGGACATAGGTCGTGTCGATAGTCGAGCTGGACCGCATGGCGGCCTGCGCCTTCTCCAGGCTGGCGAAGGGACCGTCGGTGCCGTCGGCGTTCGGCGCCGCCAGCTTGCCGGACCAGCTATCCTTGCCGTTGGCGGCGACATAGAAGGCCGGCTTGGTCGGGGCGGTCGGGACCGGGGTCTGGTTGATAGGCGCGTCGCCGAACAGGTCGGCGCCGGCCTTGACGTTCAGGGCGCCGCCCCAATAGAGCCCTTCCTGGCCCTTGACCACGTCCTTGCCGTCGACGGCGCCCTTGTCATAGGTGACGATGCTGTCGGTGGCAGCGACGGTGTGGCCGTTGATGGCGACCGACTTGACGAACAGGTTGCGGTCGACGCCGTTCACGGTGGCGTCGTTGTCGTACCAGACCTGGACGGTGTGCGCCTTGGTCGGGTCGATGTTGGCGGTGAATTTGTAGGCGGCGGTGGTGGCGGCGGCCTTGGCATCGCCGATCACCTGACCGTCGACCAGCAGCTTGAAATGCGCCGCCTGTCCGCCAGCCGAAATGCCGTAGGCGTTGACGACGATGTCCACCGCCTTGCTCGGCGGCGGCGGGGGCGGCGGAACATAGGCGCCGCCGAAATACTCCTCCGGCACGCCGAAGGTCAGGGCGCCGCCCCAATAGAGGGCCTCCTGGCCGCCGACGACATATTTGCCGTCCACCGGGCCCTTGTCGTAGGACGCCATGCTGGAGGTCGAGGCGATGGTCTGGCCGTCGATGTTGATCGACTTGACGAACAGGTTGCGGTCGACGCCGTTCACGGTGGCGTCGTTGTCGTACCAGACCTGGATCTTGTGGGCCTCGTTCGGGTCCACCTTGGCGGTGAAGGTGTAGTCGGTGGCCGAGGTCGCGCTGACCCAGGCGTCGCCCACCACCTGATCGTCCACCAGCAGCTTGAAGTGCGGGGCCTGCCCGCCGGCGCTGATGCCATAGGCCTTGACCTTGATGGTCGTGGTCATGCTGGCGGCGGTCTCCGCATCCGGGGAGGTGGCGGCGGAAGAGAACAGCGTGGCGGGCAGCGGCACGTTCAGCGCACCCGGCCAGTACATCTCGGTCTGTCCGCCGATGACGTTCAGGCCGTCGATTTTGCCGGTGTCGTATTTGACCGACGGGTCGATCGACAGGATGGTGCTGTCGTTCACCTCGAAGGACTTGACGAACAGGTTGCGGTCCACGCCGTTAACCGTGTCGTCGTTGTCATAGACCAGCTGCAGCGCGTGCGCCTTGTCGGCCGGCACGTTGGCGGTGAAGACGTAACGCGACTGGGTGGCGGAGGAGACGGTGGCCTCACCGATGCTGGTACCGTCCAGAAGCAATTGAAAATGCGGCCATTTTCCATCGGCGGGCGTGCCCCAGGCATTGACCGCGAAGGTGACCTGGATCGTGCCGTCGGTGTTGGTGGTAGCCATTTTGGAACTCCGCTTTATGGGTATCGCCTTGTTCCGCAGGCTCGTTCGTTAGCCTTAATCGGGTACTAACACTTATGGTTAGGAAATTATGAATGAGGGGGTTTTCCGTGGCAGGATTGAGACAAAAAAGGGATATCGCCCCTCGGCCATGAATCAGTCAAAAATGGAACTTTGATGATGCTGCGAAGGCGCAGCTAACCGACCGGCAGATTTTTCCCACTTAACTTGAGCTTGGCCGTTCCTGTTCGATGGAGCTGTTGCGAAATAAGCTCAATTGCCGATCTTTTTTGATTTTTTGACTTGGCTCTTTCGAGCTGGTCGCGACGGGAAGGCCCATGGAGTGAATGGAACCGAATGCCCCCGTGGCGCGTCTAGCACGAGCATCCCGACGATGCGGAGCGAAGCGGCGGAGGCGGCGGGCGTGGACGGCGGAACGGATGGCGGGCGGTGGGATGACGGCCGGGAACCGGGAGGAGGACGGGGAGGGGCGCGCATCGACCGCGTCAATCTCGCCCTCTGGCTGCTGGGCGTGCTGGCCGCGGCGGCATCGCTCTGGGTGCTGCAGGCGGCGGCGTCCATCCTGATCCCGCTGGTGTCCGCCTTCTTCGTCGCGATCGCGGTGGCGCCGGTCGGCCGCTGGGTGCGCGGGCGGGTGCCACGCCGCCTGTCCTGGCTGGGGCTGACCGCGTCGATGCTGCTGATCCTGGTCATCCTCGCCGCCTTCTTCGGCAGCATGGCCCTGGTGACGCAGCGGGTGGCGGAGGATTTCCCGCAATATGCCGAAGCGCTGGGCAAGCTGTGGGCCAAGGCGAACCACTGGTTCCAGGGCGCCAAGGCCGACCTGACATCGGCGCAAGGCAGCCAAGGGGCCGGGCAGGGGGCCGGGCAAGGGGGCGAGGTTCCTGTCGACCCGATCACCGAATTCGCCAAGACCGCGCTGGCGTCCGCCGGACAGACGATCTCGACCTTGGTGCTGACCGTCTTCCTGTCGCTGCTGATGCAACTGGAGGCGCCGGTCTGGCGCGAGAAGATCGTCATCACCCTGGGCCGCGAGCGCTGCCGCATGGCGGTGGAGGCGGTGGCCGCCATCGCCCAGCAGTTCCGCCGCTATCTGGTGGTCAGCAGCATGCTGGGTCTGATCACCGGCGCGCTCTATATCGGCTGGCTGTCGCTGTTCGGCGTCGATCTGGTTCTTCTGTGGGGCTTCCTGGCCTTCCTGCTGAACTATGTGCCGGTGGTGGGGTCGGTGGTGGCCGGCGCGCTGCCCGTCCTGCTGGTCGTGGCGACGCAGGATGCCGGCACCGCGATGGCCGTCGCCGCCGGCCTGCTGGTGATCGAGCAGGTGATGGGCAACTTCGTGGCCCCGCACATGCAGGGCAAGCAGCTGGCGATCTCGCCCTTGGTGGTGATGATCGCGCTTCTGCTGTGGAGCTGGCTGTGGGGAGCCGCCGGCGCGCTGCTGGCCGCCCCGATGGTGGTGCTGATCGCCATCACCCTGAACCACGCCGACGCCCTGCGGCCCTTCGCCATCTTCATGAGCGACAAGAGCGATCGCGAGCGCTTCGACGCCCACACCCATCCGGAGTGAAGGGGCGGCGCCAAGTTGCGGCGCCCAAAAACACATAAGCGTAATTATGGAAAATATATCGCGTCTTCAAAACAACCATAGCGCGTAAGCTACATAGATACGGCTTTTAAACTTGCGTGTTGGCGACGCACAGCCATCTGTGATAGACGTATTTCAAAATTAAATCCGTTTTCCGTATCATGCCTGTCTCTCCTTGCACGCCTTCGAGCGCACATCTTCCGGCTTACTGCCGGCAGCGGCGGCCCATGGGCGGGCCTGAAGACCCCGGCCGCAACGAATGACTGCCATGACCAACCATCCCTACCCTGTCCTGACCCAGCCGAAGGCCAAAAAGACTGCCACCGGATGGATGGCCGAACCGCCTGCGGCGCTGCGCGCGCTGCTAGACCCGAAGGACTGCGCCGATCAGGTGCTGTCGATCTCCGGCACCTACCGCGACCGCATGTGCCGGCTGACCATCCTGCTCGACATGGCCTTGCGGGCGGTGGTCGGGCGCTATGTCGCGGACGACCGCATCCGCGCCATCTATGCCCTGGCGTCGGAATTGGATGACATCCTGCGCCGGGCCGCAGCGCGGCCCTATCGGGTCGGCTGGTACCGGCCGGACGTGATCTTCGACCGTGACGGCACGACGCGGATCTGCGAGATCGGCGCCCGCTATTCCATGAACGGCTGGATGGTCAGCCGTGCCCTGTCGAAGGGGCACAGCGACTTCTGGGACGATCTGTGCGCGCCCTACACGCCCGGCAGCACGCTGGCCCTGGTGCACCGCAAGGAGCCCGGCGGCGAGGTCGACTGCCTGTCGGATCATCTGCAAGGGACCGGCGTCCGTTTCCTGTCGGTGAAGCCAGAGGAGATCGAACTGCGTGACGGGCGCCTGACTGCCCGGGGCGTGGTGCTGGACCGCATGATTTTCCAGATGGACCGCACGGAACTGCTGTTCTTCGCACCCGCCGTCCTCGACCGGCTGATGGAATCCGGCGACTATTTCAACGATGTCCGCACGCTGATCCTGGTGCATGACAAGCGCGTCCTCGCCGTGCTTTCCGATGAGCGGATCATGCGCGAGGCGATGCCAGCGGACCTGTACGAGGAATTGCGCCGGCACCTGATCCCCTCCGTCTGTCTCGAATCGCCCGAAGAGGCGGAGGATTTCCTGAAACTGGAAGGCGACTGGATCGCCAAGCGGAACAGCGGCGGGCGCGGCATCGGCACGCTGGTGCGGTCGCGGTGCAGTGACGACGATTGGAAGAAACTGGTCCGCCGCGACTGGCGGGAGATGATGTTCCAGCCCTATCTCGACCAGTTCGACTATAAGGACGAGACCGGGCGGGCCATCCACATGGTGGGCATGCTGCTGTGCCGCGACGACGTCTGCTACGGCAATGGCGTGTTCCGCGGCTCCGACGAGGCGGTGATCAACCTGCACCAGCAGCGCGGCAGGCTCTATGCTTGCGAACTGGCGACATAAGCGGGAGGACCGCCGGCCTGACGGTCGGCGGTCCGCTCTATAGCATGGAGGATCATGTCGGCCGAGCCCCGGCGTCGCCGGCGTGCCGGACGCGCCTGCCAGCGGTCAGGCGGCGTTCTCGCTCAGCACGCCGCGGCGGATCTGGTCGAGTTCGATGGATTCGAACAGCGCCTTGAAGTTGCCCTCGCCGAAGCCCTCGTTGCCGATGCGCTGGATGATCTCGAAGAAGATCGGGCCGATGACGTTCTGGGTGAAGATCTGCAGCAGCAGGCCCTGGCCCTCGGTCGGGGCGCCGTCGACCAGGATGCGGTTGGCCTGCAGGCGCTTCAGGTCCTGGTTGTGGCCGGGCACGCGGCTGTCGACGCGCTCGTAATAGGTGTCGGGCGTGTCCTGGAACGGGGTGCCCATGCCGCGCATCGTCTCCACGGTGTGGACGATGTCGTCGGTTCCGAGCGCCACGTGCTGGATGCCTTCGCCCTTGTAGTCGCGCAGATATTCGACGATCTGCGACTTGTTGTCGGCGGACTCGTTGATCGGGATGCGGATCTTGCCGCAGGGGCTGGTCATCGCCTTCGACCGCAGGCCGGTCAGCTTGCCCTCGATGTCGAAGTAACGAATCTCGCGGAAGCCGAACAGGCGGGTGTAGAAGTCGGCCCACTCCTCCATCCGCCCGGTGTGGACGTTGTGGGTCAGATGGTCGATGTAGGTCAGGCCGGCGCCCTTCGGATGCTGGTCAACCCCCGGCAGCGGCACGAAATCGACCTCGTAGATGCTGCCGCGCTCGCCATAGCGGTCGACGAGGTAAATCAGCGAATCGCCGATGCCCTTGATGGCGGGGATGTTCAACTCCATCGCGCCGACGCGGTTCTCGATCCCCCAGGCGCCGAGATCGACGGCGCGGCGGTAGGCGAAGGCGGCGTCGGCGACGCGGAAGGCGATGGCGCAGATCGACGGGCCATGCTGGGCGGCGAAGTTGCGCGGGAATCCCGACGGCTCGGCATTGACGATGAAGTTCACGTCGCCCTGGCGGTAGAGCGTGACGTCCTTCGACCGGTGGCGGGCGATGGCGGTGAAGCCCAGCTGCTCGAACAGGCGGCCCAGCGCCACCGTGTCCGGCGCGGTGAATTCGATGAACTCGAATCCATCGGTCTTCATCGGGTTTTCCCACATGTCGGCCATGATCGTCTCTCCCTTGGTTTATTCTGCGATCAGTATGCCGGACAGTCCGTGGAAATAGCTTTCAAAGTGAGGCGGGTACACCTATGATTTTGGCAGGATTTTCCGCCTGCTTGTATCATCCCGGAGAAATTTGCCGTTGCCTGCCGCCCTATCGGAAACCGACATCAAAATCCTGGTCGCTTTGCAGGAGGATTCGCGCCTGACCGTGCAGGAGCTGGCCGACCGGGTCGGCACCTCGCCGTCCTCCTGCTGGCGCCGCCTGAAGTCGCTGGAGGAAACCGGGGTGATCCGCCGCTACACGGCGCTGGTCGATCCCAAGGCGGCATCGGTCGGCGAGTGCGTCTTCGCCCATGTGACGCTGGACCATCATTCGGCCGAGACCGCCGCCCTCTTCATCGACGCGGTGCGCAAGCGGCCGGAAGTGCTGGAATGCTATGCGGTGTCGGGGGATGCGGACTATCTGCTGCGGGTCGCGGTGCGGGCCATCGCCGATTACAACCGCTTCCTGGAGGAGTTCGTCTTCCAGCTGCCCTTCCAGGTCCGCATCCGCTCCAACTTCGCCCTGAAGGAAATCAAGTTCGAGACGGCTCTGCCGCTGGGAAGCGGGGCGTAGCGCGCCGCCATTGCAGTCACTATTACAAGTTGTCATCCCCGCGAAGGCGGGGATCCAGGTTTCCTACTCAAGCACTTGAAACGCCTGGATTCCCGCCTTCGCGGGAATGACGGCCGAAAGAGGGGGCCTCCCCTACCCCGCCACGCGGCGCTTGGCCGGCACGGCCGCGGCGGCGGCTGTCGGATGCGGGCCGGCGATGCGGTCGAGCAGCAGGTCCAGGCCGGTGCGGCTGGTCTCGTAGGCGACTCTCGCACGGGTCAGCGTCTGCGCCGAGGCGGCGGCGAGCGCCTCGCGGTCGTCGGCCCAGGCCGCCAGAATCGGCAGCGCCGCTTTCACGAAGTCGGTGTTCTGGGGCACCAGCCCGTCGGCCGGAATGTCGGAGCCGATGCAGCCGCGCTCGTAGGCCAGCACCGGAACGCCGGCGGCCATCGCCTCGAACAGGACCAGCGGCTGCGCTTCGTTGCGGTACTGGGTGGGAAAGACGAAGACGTCGATGTCGCGGTAGAAGGCCTCCTTGGCCTCGCCATGGACCGGGCCGTGATACTCGACCGCCCCGTCGAAGGCCATCAGCCCGGCGGCCACCATCGCATTGTCCCTCGGCTTCAGCCCCGGTCCGGCCAGCACCAGCTTGGCGTCCACCCCCTCCAGCTGCAGGGCGCGCAGCAGGGCGAACAGCGTGTCCAACCCCTTCTCGCCGCACAGGTTCGACAGGTGGCCGATGCGCAGGGGGCCGTCGCGCCGCGGACGCTGGGCCGCGCCGGGCGTGGAGAAGATGGCGTTCGACATGGTCATGCAGGTGCGCGCCGCCGGATAGACCGACTGGAAGCGCATCTGCATCGCCGGGCACAGCAGCACATGGGTGCAGCCGGCGCCGGCCACCCGAGTCAGCAGCCGCATCCGCCAGGTCGGTTTGCTGATGGTGGCGAAGGAGTGATGGTGCAGCACCTGCTCGTAGCCGAACAGCCGCGCGGTCCCGGCGAGCGCGGCGGTGTAGAGCGTGCCCCAGCCGGAATCCACCGGCATGTAGAAGCGGCGGTCCGGCTTGCGCAGCCCGGCGGCGAGCCGGCCCATGGCGCCGAACACCCGCGTCATCTTGCGCAGATGGTAGGCGACACCACCACCGTTCCAACCGGGCGACAGGTCGGCGACCTCCACGCGGCCGCGCCCGCGCATGCGGTCCTGCAGACGCTCCAGCACCAGGGCCGTCACCCGGCTCATCCCGTCCACCGGAGGCGGCAGGCGCCCGGAGACGACCACATGGGTGCGCGCGTTCCGTTCCATCGTCAACTCCCGGTCAATGCCGCTCCGGTCGACCGGCCATGCTGGCCACCCTCCGGATCGGCGGAATAGTCGGACACATAGTCCGTGTCCGCGCTGCGCTCCGCCTTCGGGCCGCCCAGCGCCACGACGGCCTTCTCCACCGACTGGGCGAAGAAGCTGGCGTCGGCCAACGCCTGGAAGGGTCGGCCGTTCAGGCTCAGGCGACGCCACTCGTCCTCGTCCGCCGCGACCGACAGCATGTAGCGCGCCAGCCCCTCCGGGTTGTCCGGCTCCACGATGTGGCCGTTCAGCCCGCTGCGGATCAGCACGTCGCGCGCGCCGCACTGGTCGGACAGGATGGTCGGCACACCCATGGCCAAAGCCTCGTTCACAACCAGACCGAACTGCTCCTCCAGCGACGGCAGAAGCAGGCAGAGCGTCGATCCCAGCGTCTCGGCAATCCCCTTCTCCTGCAGGAAGCCGCGGAAGATGATCGACCCGTCCAGCCCGCGCCGCGTCACCTCGGCCCGCAATTCCGCCTCCAGCGGACCGGAGCCGCAGAGGTGGAGCGGACGGGCGGCCGGACCGGCCAACTTCCGGTAAATGTCGTAGGCTTCGACCGCCCGGAACAAGTTCTTCTTCGGGACGAAGCGCGCGATGATGGTGAAGTGGCGGTCGGCGAAGGGTACTCCCCCAGGAGCCGGCTCCATCCCGGACAGTCGTCGGATGCGGTCCAGCGACAGCGTGTCATACCCGATATAGAGCCGATCCTTCGGGAGTCCCAACAGGCGGAAGTAATCCACCGTGCGGTGACTTCCGCCGATCCCCGCCTGATAGGGGGAGTAGAAGACGCTCTTGACCATCTCCCGCCACAGGATGCGCGGCTTGTCGTCGTATTTGGAGGCGTTCATGTTGATGACCTTGCGCCCCATCAGCCGCATGGTCAGGGCGAGCGCGAAGACATCCGGATCCTCGTAATGGCACAGGAAGACATAGCGGGCGTCGACGCGCCGGCATTCGCGCAGCAGGGCGCGATACACCGTGGCCGTCGACAGGTCGGCCTTCGACTGGCCGGGGAACAGGGTGATCTTGCGGAAATTCTGACCCGATCCGGTCGAATCCCAGGCGTAGGTGTGCGATTTCGACCCGACCTCCAGCCCGATCACGTCATAGACATGACCCAGCCGGCGGCCGACCGCTTCCAGCCGGTCCATGTGGTAGGGGCCGAACATCTCCCAGCTGAAGACCAGCGCGGGCTTCTTCATGCTGCCTCTCCCAACAGAAGGCGGGCGTAGCGGTCGAGCGCCACGGCACGGGTGGCGTTCGCCTCCACCCAGGCACGGCCGCGGCGTCCCATGGCGGTGGCGCGGGCGGGGTCCGACAGCAGGGCCGCCACCGCCTCGGCCATGGCGCGCGGTTCCTCCGGCGGGGTGCACAGGAAGGCGCCGACCTGCGCCTCCAGCGTGGCGAGCGCCGATCCGGGCAGGCAGGTGCTGACGAAGGGCCGGCCGGCGGCGAGGATGGTCACCGCCTTGCCGGGCATGGCGAAGGCCGCCCCTTCCGGCCGCTGGGGCACGAGATGGACGTCGCCCTCCGCCATCGCTTCGTTCAACTGGTCCTTGGGTGCCAGCGGCTGGAAGATCACGTTGCTGAGGCCCATGGCGCGGGCGCGCGATTTCAGCTCCTCCTCCAGGCCGCCCTGTCCGCGCAGCTTGATGCGCGCATTCGGCATCAGCTCCGCCAGATGACCGGCCATATCCAGCACCTGCTCCAGCCCCTGCTTGCGGGCGAAGGCGCCGCTGTACAGCGCCGTCGGCGGCTGGTCGCGGCGCGGCAGCGGATAGACCGCATCGGCATCGACATGGGGCGGGATCACATGGATCGGCCGGGTGACGCCCAGCTCCTCCAGCACGCCGCGCATCGGTTCCGACAGGACGACGATGGCGTCGGCGCGGTTCAGCGCCCGGCGCTCCATGGCGCGGATCGCCTTGACAGCCGCCTTGCCGCCCATGCCCAGCGCGCCGGCAAGGCCGGACTGGATGTCGTGGACGATGGCGACGTGGCGCCCGCCCGGTGCCTTGAAGCGGTCGGCGATGCCCACCGACAGGATCGACGGGCAGAGCGACAGCACGGCGCTGTGCCGCCCGACCCGGCCGCGGGCACGGGCGGCGGCGAAGCCGGCATGAAGCACGCCTTCGTGGATCAGCCGGGCCTTCATGCCGCCGCCGGCCGGCGGAATGGTGTGCAGCCGCTCGACCAGCACCCCGTCCACCGTCTTGCTGTCCTGCGACCCGTCGGCGTAGCCGTCATAGACCTTGTTGCCGGGATAGTTGGGACGCGCGGTCAGCACGGTCGTTTCGGCCCCGGCCGCCGCGAAGGCGGTGGCGAGGTCGGTCATCATCGGCGCACTGCCGGCCGGTTCCGGCCAATAGCTCTGCGCCACGAGCAGCAGCTCTTCCGGCACGGGCACGTCCGCCAGGGACTGCGGGCCCGGTGATGCCTTGGACGCCGGCCGGTCGAAGACCGGCGGCCGCAGATGGATGGAATCGTCCGGCATCGGGCTTTACTCCGCTGCCTGCTTGGAGGTCTGGAGGCGTTCGGGAGCCGCGTTCTCCAGGAACCAGTCGTAGGTGCGGCGCAGCCCCTCCTCCAGCGACACCTTCGGGCGCCAGCCGGTGGCGAACAGGCGCGACACGTCCATCAGCTTGCGCGGATGGCCGTCGGGCTTGCTCAGATCGTGGGTCAGCGTGCCGGTGTAGCCGACGGTGTCGCGGATCATGGCGGCGAGGTCGGCGATGGCGATGTCGTCGCCGGGGCCAACATTGATGATCTCCTCGCTGTCGTAATGATCCATCAGATGCAGGCAGGCGTCCGCCATGTCGTCGACATAGAGGAACTCGCGCCGCGGCTTGCCGGTGCCCCACAGGGTGACGGTCGGATCGCCCGCCAGCTTGGCGTCGTGGAAGCGGCGGATCATTCCCGGCAGCGCGTGCGAGGTCTCCGGATCGAAATGGTCGCCGGGACCGTACAGGTTGGACGGCATGGCGCAGATGGCGTTGAAGCCGTACTGGCGCCGGTAGGCCTGGCACATGGTGATGCCGGCGATCTTGGCGACGGCGTAGGGCTTGTTGCTCGGCTCCATCGGGCCGGACAGCAGCGCCTCCTCCTTGATCGGCTGTTCCGCATGCTTCGGGTAGAGGCAGGAGGAACCGAGGAACAGCAGCTTTTTCACGCCGGCGCGCCAGGCGGCGTCGATGACGTTGTTCTGGATCAGCAGGTTGTCGCGGATGAAGTCACCGCCGAAGCGGTCGTTGGCGAGGATGCCGCCCACCTTCGCCGCGGCCAGGATCACATGCTCGATCCCCTCGCGGTCGAAGAAGGCGCGCACCGCCGCCTGATCGGTCAGGTCGAGCTGCGACCGGTCGCGGATCACGAGGTCGGTGTGCCCGGCCTCGGTCAGCCGCCGCAGAACGGCGGACCCGACGAGTCCCCGGTGGCCGGCGACGAAGATACGGCTGTTGCGGTCCATGCGGGCCGTCTCCTGATGAAGAGGTCTAGGTACAATCACTTGCCCCCACCCCGACCCTCCCCGCTGGGCGGGGGAGGGAGCAGGCGCGTGTTCGGGAGGGTGGCGGCAGTCCCTCCCCCGCCCAGCGGGGGAGGTTAGGTGGGGGTCCAACTCCCCCGAACGACGCCCTACTCCGCCGCCTGCCCCATGCGCCCCAACTCCGCCCGCGCACGCTCGGCATACCACTCGACCACGCCGGGCAGGCCGGCGGAGAGCGGGATGCGCGGGGTGAAGCCGAGCGCGGTCAGCTTGGCGATGTCGGGGCTGCGGCGGTCGGTACCGCCGGGAGCGGCAGGACCCGGCATCACCTGGGCCTCGCGGCCGAGGCAGGCGACCGTCTGGCGGGCGAGGTCGGCGATGGTGACCTCCTCCGGGTTGCCGATGTGGTAGATGCCGAGATGCTCGCCCTTGTCGATCACCGTCACGATGCCGTCGATGGCGTCGTCGATGTGGACGAAGGCGCGGGTCTGACGGCCGTCACCCTGGATCTTGAAGGGCACCGCCCCGCTCGGGTGGCCGGCGATCGCCTCCACCGCCCGGCGGGAGAATTCCGGCACCACATGCTCCCAGCCCATGTCGGGGCCGTAGACATTGTGCGGGCGGAAGATCGCCACGCGGTCGAAGCCGCTGCGGCCCCAGTTGATCGCCAGCAACTCCGAGATCAGCTTGGAGCCGCCGTAGCTGTAGCGGGCGTTCAGAACGTCCGGCACCACCAGCGGCACCTCCTCCGGCGTCGGCACCATCGGCGGGGTCTGGTAGGCCTCCGAGGAGGAGGCGACGACGAGGTCGCCCACGCCGTCGGCGCGGCAGGCGTCCAGCACGTTCAGCATGCCGCGCACGCCGACGTCCAGAACCACTTCCGGCTTCTCGTAGAAATGCTTGGTGCCGTTGACGGCGGCCAGATGCAGCACGCCGTCGACGCCGCGCACCGCCTCGCGCACGGCGGCCGCGTCGCGGATATCGCCCTGGACGAATTCGACATCGTCCAGCACGCCGGCCAGCCGCCCGGTGTGCCCGCGCGAGTTGTCGTCCAGAACGCGGACGCGGTGGCCGTCACGGACCAGCCGGTGGACCAGGGCGGCGCCGATGAAGCCGCTGCCGCCGGTGACGAGATAGTGTTTCATGTCGGTCAAATTCCTCTTCCCAAACCCCTTTGGCCGGCCCGACGCCGTCAGGCCACGTGCGCGTAGCGGGCGGCGCCATGGCTGCCGAGAGCCACGTAGGCGGTGCCTTCCGGCAGGTCGACATCGCGGCTGTTGAAGTTGTTCCAGAAGTCGTAGATCACGCCCGGCCGGTCCATCCGCTGGGCCAGATCCGGCAGCGGCATGGAGGTGAAGACCGGGTGGTTGTTCAGGATCACCGCCAGATTGGCGCCGGACACCGCCTCGGCCATGTTGGCCGCCGGCTCCAGCCCGAAGGAGCGGATGTCGTCCGGCCGCACCACCGCGTCGAAGCCGCGCAGGCGGGCGGTGGGGAAGCGCTGGCGCAGCTCCTCCAGCACCGGCTTGGCCATGGTGCCGCGCAGGTCGTCGGTCGCCGGCCGGCCCTTGAAGGCGAGGCCCATCAGGCTGATGGTCGGCGCCTGCGGGAAGCCCTGCATCGAATTGGCGAGCTTGCCGAGGAAGTCGGCGACCTCGATCGGCTGGCTTTCGTTGACCAGACGGCCGGCGGCGGTGATCGCCATGTCGACGCCGACCTCGCGCGCCGCCTCGATCAGGATGTGGGGGTCCTTCTCCAGGCAGGGACCGCCGACCGGGCCGGGCAGCGGCAGGTTGGTGCGCGGATAACCCAGCTTGCCGGCGCGCGCCACCTCGACCGCCGAGATCTCCATGGCGTTGCACAGCTTGGCGATCTCGTTGGAGAAGGCGAAGGTGACGTCGCGGTAGGTGTTGTCGACCAGCTTGATCAGCTCCGCCGTCTCCAGGGTGGAGACCTTGACGGTGGTCGGCGTCAGGAAGCCGAAGATCTGGGCGGCGCGGGTGGCGACGTCCATGCTCTCTGCCCCGACGATCTGCGGCAGCTGGTTCAACTCCAGCAGCGCCTGGCCTTCCAGCGTGCGTTCCGGGCAGAAGGCGATGTCGAACTGCTTGCCGGTGGCGCGCAGGATCGGCGCCACGATGTTGCGGGTGGTGCCCAGCTTCACGGTGGAGCGCAGGATGACCAGGTCGCCGTCATGCAGGCAACTGGCGACCTGACGGGTCGCCGCCTCGATCATGTCGGTGCGGACCCGGCCGTCCTTGCTCAGCGGCGTGCCGACCGTGATGATGAAGACGCTGGCCTGGCTGCAATCGTCCTGATTGCGGCTGAAGGTGAAGCGGCCGCGCGAGATGACGTGGCGCAGCTTCTCCGTCAGGCCCGGTTCGTGGAAGTGCGGGTTGCCCTGGCCGAGCTTGTCGAGCACGTCCTGCCGCACCTCGACCCCATGCACCTGGAAGCCGGCGTCCGCCATCGCCACCGCCAGCGTCAGGCCGACATAGCCGAGCCCGAGGACGCAGACGTTACGATCGGAAAAAGTCTTGGGAAGCATCGTCGCTCCTGCCGTTTGCTAAGGCCCCGCCACCGGCGGCGGGTTGCCGAGAGTTTGGAGACGCCCCGACTGCCCAGCCCTGTTGGCAAGGATGCAGACGGAGAAACCTCGAAATTCGAAATTGTTTTCTTATTGTGACTTCGCCGTGACGATGAAGTACCCCGTTACCGGCGTTGTGCAGCGCGAAGTGTTTCAGAAATCACCGTCGGATGAAAAGACTATGATTGCCGATCACCGACGTATTAAGAGTACTAACCCTCGCCGACGCCAAATGAATGCTTGGAGGCACCAACAGAGACGTTCGAAAGTGGTGCAATAGGCGCAATCTGCTTCAGCTGCCGGCATGGATCGGCCCGGCATTGCGAAATTGAGGGTTGCATCCGCCCGCCCTGCCACGACCCGCCCCTCTCAGGCCGTGGCGCTGGTCAGACGACGCAACCGTTTCAGCTGTACCAGTCCCGTCAGCACCGCCATGGCCGCATAGACCGCCACCATCGCCACGCTGCCGATGACGAAATCCACCAGCGCCGGCATCCGGTCGAACAGCGGGGTGGCGAACCGGTCGAGTGCCAGTGCCGCGGCGACGGCGGCCCCGGCGCACAGCAACGCCTTCGCGGCGATCCCGCCATACAGCTCGCCGACCGTCTGCCGGTGGATCCAGGCGATGGCAACCGTGGCGGCAAGTTCCGCGGTGAAGGTCGCCATCGCGGCCCCCTCGATGCCGTAGCGCGGGATCCACCAGATGTTCAGCAGGGCGTTCAGCGCCCCGCCCGACAGCATGGCGATCATGTAGCCGGTCTGCCGGTGCCAGACGAGCAGCGGATTGCCCAGGATCATGTTGGCGTAGACCACCGCCGAGGCCAGCATCAGCAGCCGCAGCGCCAGGGTCGCCGGGGCGTAGGCATCGCCAAACAGCGTTCCCAGGATGGACGGCGCCAGGGCGAGGCCGCCGGCGATGACCAGCCCGCCGACCGCCAGCATGACGGAGGCATAGGCGCGCATCCGGTCGCGCATCGGCCCCAACTCGCCATAGGCAGCGGCCAGCTGCGGCAGGAAGGCGTTCATCACGATGTTGCCGACCAGATTGGCCAGGGTCTGGATCTTCACCGCCGCGCTGTACCAGCCGACCTCGGTGTGCGGGGCCAGGAAGCCCAGCATGACCACGTCCAGATGGGTGAAGATCGCCCAGGCGAAGACGCCGACCGCCATCGGCGTCGCCGCCGTCAGGATCTCGCGCCAGACCTTCAGGTCGACCCGCGGGCGCAGCGTGCCGAAATCGCGGCGGAACCGGCCGATCATCACCAGCGCGTTGACGGTGATCGATCCGCCGGTGATGGCGGCTGCTGTGATGGCGTCCTCAGGCCCACGCACCAGCAGAAAGACGAGAAGCATCGAGCCGATGGAGGTGCCGATCTCGCGTGTTGCGATCACCCCCATCTTCTCGGTCGCCTGATAAACAAAGTCGAGCACCAGGGCGTTCCCGAGCAGCTGGACCGCCTGTACCAGAAGAACCGCCTTCACCTCCATTGGCTTATCCAGGGAAAGGATGAAGGCGGCATAGAGGACGCCCACCACCACAGCCAGGACGGTGCGCAGGGTCAGCACATGCTCCGACAGCTCGGCCGCCTGCTCGCGATCGCGGGCGATCTCGCGGATGGCATAGGTGGACAGGCCCATGTTCACGAACAGCGCCGCATAGGCCATCAGCGAGGTGCCGAAGCCCAGCACGCCGAAACTGTCCGGCCCCAGCACCCGCGCGGTCCAGGCGGCGGTGACCAGACCGCTCGCCATCGTCGCCATCTTGGCGGCGGCAAGGGCGCGGATGTTCCGGAAGATGCGGTGTCCAGCGGACATTCATGGGCTCTTCAGTGGTTCAAAACGTCACGTTGCACGGCGCAAAAACTCCTCTCCCGCCTTTTCGGGGCGGGAGAGAAGGGTCTTCCTCAGTTCGCGTAGTAGCGGCGGTAGCCGTGATAACGGCCGCTGTCCGGGAACTCGTATTGGGCATGGCGGCGGGTATCGACCTGACTGAACAGGACGCCCACCACCTCGCCGCCGGCCTCGATCACCTCCTTCAGGCCGGCCATCGCGGTGCCCCGCTTGGTCATGCCCCAGCGGACGATGAAGACGGTCTGGTCGGCGAGCGCCGCCAGCAGCTTGCCTTCCGACACCGCCAGCACCGGCGGCGAATCCAGCACGATGCGGTCATAGTTGACCGACAGGCGCGACAGCAGCTGGTGCATGGCCGACGACCCCAGGGCATCCTGCGGCAGCGACGGGCCATGGCCGGCGACGATGACGTGCAATCCGGTGCGCGGATCGACCTGGATCGCGTCCTCCAGAGCCGTGGCGCCGGCCAGAACCTCCGACAGGCCACGGTTGTTGGACAGGCCCAGCATCTCGTGCAGGCTCTTCCGCCGCAGGTCGCAGTCGACCAGGATCGTCCGCTGGCCGGCATTGGCGCAGGTGCGGGCGAAGGCCGCGGCGACGGAGCTTTTGCCCTCGCCCGGGACCGAGGAGCTGAACAGGATCACCCGGTGCCGCCCGTCCGGATTGGCGAGCAGGAGCGAGGTGCGCAGGTTCTGCATCGATTCCGCGAAGGCGGAGATCGGCTTGTCGACCACATAGGCGGCTGGCGAGCCGCCGAAGCGCGGGATGCGCGGCACGATGCCCAGGCTGCGCACGCCGGTCGCCAGTTCGAACTGGTGCGGGCTGCGGAAACCGCCGTCGGAGCGTTCGCGCAGCATGGCCAGCAGCACGCCCAGCGTGCCCGACGCCACCAGCGCCAGCAGCAGGATCAGCTTGCGGTTGGGCTGCGACGGATCGAGCGGGATCGCCGCCTCCGACACCACGCGGGCGTCGGGCTGGCGCATATCGGTCTGCGCCGCGATCTGCTGCGAGCGGGTCAGCAGGGATTCGTACATCGCCTGGGCGGTGCTGGCGTCGCGTTCCAGCGTGCGCAGGCCGACGGTCGCCTGCTGCTGCTGGTTCTGCTTGGCCTCGGCCTGATCCAGGCTGGCCTTCAGCGCCTGCTCGCGACCCTTCGCCAGTTCGACCTCGTTGCTGAGGTTGGCGACGATCTTGCCGACATCGGCCTTGATCTGGCTCTGCAGGTCGCGCAGCTGGCTCTGCAGGGCCTGGAGCATCGGGTGCTTGGCGCCGTAGCGGTTGGTGGCGTCGGCGATCTGGCGCTGCAGGTCGACCTCGCGCTCACGCAATGCCTGGATCAGCGGGGAGCCCAGCACGTCGCCGACCGCCGAGGCGCCGCGCGGCGAGTTCGCCATCGCGGTGACGTCACGCAGCTTGGTTTCCGCCTCCTGCCGCTTGGTGCGGGCCAGGATATAGTCGGTGTTGAGCTGGCTCAGCTGCTGGCCGACAACCGTGCTCTCGTTGTTGGACGAGGTGGTCAGGCCATGCTCGGTGCGGTACTTCTCCACCGCGTCGCCGGTCGTCTGCGCCTCCTTGCGCAGGTCGGCCAGCCGTTCCTCCAGCCACTGCGTGGCGCGCTTGGACGCCTTGAACTTCTCGTCCAGCTGGTCGACCAGATAAAGGTCGGCCATGGTGTTGGTGATCAGCGACGCCTTGCGCGGGTCCTCGCTGTCGAAGCTGACGGCGATGACATAGGAACGCCCCTGCGGCCGGACCGAGGTGTTGTCGAGCACCGCATTGACGACCGAGGTCATCTGGTTGCGCTCGATCTCCTCCGGCGACAGCGGCACGGTGCCGCCGCTCTTCCAGCTGTCGGGGATCCAGTTGCGCGGATTCAGCGCGGCGAGCCACCCCGGCGGCGGCGGACGCAGCGCCGAATTGAACTCCGGATCGTTCATCAGCTTCAGCTTCGCCACCACTTTTTCGGCGAAGGCCGGCGACTTCAGGATCGCGACCTCGCTCTGCAGCGCGCTGATGTCGGGGGTCATGTCGGACACCACGCCCTCGAAATTCAGGACGGTGTTCTTGCGGTGCTCGACCATGATGAGGGTTTCGGCGGTGTAGAGCGGCGTCATCCGGAAGGCGACCAGGGCCGCCAGCCCGGTGCCGAGCACGATCACCGTGCCGATCAGCAGCTTGTGCCGGCGCAGCAGGCCGGTTGTCCGGCGCACCGCACTGGCGGCGCTGGCCGACAGATCATAGGAGATGCCGGGGGAGGCGGAACCGGAGCCCCGCCGAGACTCAGGGGTATTGCGTCGGGGTTGTTCCTGAAGTTCCTGGGTGGCCAAAGGGTCCTCCTCGCGTAACGACCAGAAGCGCGGCCATAGGACCATCCGTTAGCCCGATCCTCCATTCCGGGCAGCTGATGCTGTCCGGCGGGCAGGCTCGGCGGTTCGTCCGATTGGCTGAAACGCAGTGTTAGTCCAGCCGTTGCATCGGCCATCCAGTGCATGAGGTGAGCAATGGGCGCGCAGTGGGTAGCCTTCCTGACCCTGTTGCAGTGCGGTATGGACCGTCGATGCAGGACCGGGGATAATGGGGGTTACTCGGAAGGACAGGTTCCATGACGTTCGATCGTACCGGCCGGTTGGCGGAAATCCCGGCACTTTTCCCGACATTGGCGAAGCTGGACGAGGACTCGGCGACCCTTCTCGGCAACGCAGGGCGGCGGGTGAACGTTCCGCGCGGGACCGTCCTGTTCCGCGCCGGCGACCGATGTCACACCTTCCTGATGGTTCTCGACGGCGCGGTGCGGGTGCAGATGGCATCGGAGACCGGGCGCGAGATCGTGCTGTACCGCGTCGGCCGCGGCGAGACCTGCATCGTCACCACCGCCTGCCTGCTGACCGATAAGCCCTACAGCGCCGAGGCGGTGGCGGAGACCGACATCGACGCGGTGGCGCTGGCGGCCGGCCCCTTCCACGAACTGGTGGCGCGCTCCGCCGCCTTCCGCGACTTCGTCTTCGCGTCCTTCGGCAACCGGCTGACCGGCATGATGATGCTGATCGAGGAGGTCGCCTTCGGCCGCGTCGACCTGCGCCTCGCCCGCTTCCTGGCCGACCGCCGCGACACGACCGGCGGGCTGGACACCACCCATCAGGCGCTGGCGGTCGAGCTGGGCACCGCGCGCGAAGTGGTGAGCCGCCAGTTGAAGGAGTTCGAGCGCCGCGGTTTCGTGGCCCTGTCGCGCGGCCGCATCCAAGTGCTCGACCCGGCGGCCCTGCTGGCGCTGGCGGAGGAACGGTGAGGGGCCGCCTCGAAGCTTCAGCGCCCATACCTTAAGTTGCCGTTTCCTTAGAGATAATCGTCTTTTCGGCGTTGATTCACTCTTATGCATGACGTAAGTCTACGCACACGATGACATTCATGCAATCGGCGCAGGCGAATGCAGGACCGTGACACGCTTTATCCATTCGAAGTCGTGCTGCAGGGCGTTCCCGCCTCGCTTCGAAGCAAAAGCGCCAGAAACAGGGAGGCCTGGAAGGAGCGGGTTGCTGCCGCCGCCCGTGAGCGCCAGAGGGAAAGCTACGAGCTGGGTTTTCTCGACGATCGCCCCCTTGCCGTTTCCATCTACTATTTTCCCAGCGATCCAATGGCCGGCGACATCGACAATATCGTCAAGCCGATCATGGATGCGATGATCGGCATCGCCTATTTGGATGACCGGGTGGTCGAGCGCGTAACCGTCCAGAAATTCGAGCCGGATGTCGGTTGGGAGTTCCGGACACCGAGCGACCGTCTGGCCCTTGCATTGGATGTCGAGCCGCCGGTGCTGTACATTCGCGTCGATGACGATCTGGTCTGGAGGAGAGTCCAATGAGCATGCCGGCTCACGCTTGGTCGGAAGAGACCGAGGCGGAATTCCTCGAAGGCCTGCGCGCACGCTATGAGGCCGAGGGGTATAGCTTCACCATTTCCCCTGAGCCCTCCTTGTTGCCGTACTTCCTGGGGTCGTACGTCCCCGACGCGTTGGCCCGGAAGCCTGGACAGAACATCGCCATCGAGGTGAAACGCCATCCGGCCCACGCCGCCGATTGGCAGTTGCAGGACATCCGGCGGCTGTTCGAGGGACATCCGGATTGGCAGTTGAGCGTTGTCCACCGGGCCGCCGCATCGGCGCAAGCCGTGGCGGTTCCGACGGCACCACCCGCCGCCATCCGCCGTCGCTTGGAGGAGACACGGACGCTGAGCGCCTTGGGGCATCGTCGCCCCGCATTCGTTATGGCTTGGGCTCTGCTGGAAGCCGCCGTCCAGTCGGTGAATGAGGCCGACCGCAAGCCGAACTCCGTGCGCACCCCCGGTTCCCTCATCCAGACGCTCGCAATGAACGGCTACATCGCCCCTGCGACGGAACGTCGCATGCGTGAGTTGGCCGGTTTGCGCAATAGAATCGTACATGGGGACATCGAAGCGGAACCGGCTGCCGGCGATGTGGATGCCATACTGGCTGCCGTCGAAAAGGTTCTCGACACGGACGCCGGCTGATCCCCCCTGTGACTCCGTCACAGACGGCAAGCCGGCCACGGCATAAACCGGTGCGATGCGGGACGCGGGTCCCGTGGACATCGCTTCAATACCGGACAGGTGCCGCCATGAATTGCCGCAACATGGGCCCGGTGGATCGCGCGCTGCGCGCCATCGTCGGGCTGATCCTGATTTCGCTGACCGTCGTCGGGCCGCAGACCCTGTGGGGACTGGTCGGGCTGGTGCCGCTGCTGACGGCCGTCGTCGGCTTCTGCCCGGCCTACACGCTGCTGGGCATCAAGACCTGCCGGACGGAAGACCGCACCGCCTGACCGATGCGTTAGCCGGACATGCGAACGGCCCGCTCCCTTCCGGGGCGGGCCGTTCGCGTTTCCTGACCAAGAGCCTCGGCCGGAGCCGCGGATCGTCAGGCGCGCGGGGCGTGCTTGTTCAGGATGCGCTGCAGGGTGCGGCGGTGCATCTTCAGGCGGCGCGCGGTCTCGGAGACGTTGCGGTCGCACTGTTCGAAGACTCGCTGGATGTGCTCCCAGCGGACCCGGTCGGCCGACATCGGGTTTTCCGGCGGCTGCGGCAGCGGCCGGCCATCGGCCAGCAGCGCCGATTCCACCGCATCGGCGTCGGCCGGCTTGGGCAGGTAGTCGACGGCGCCGGCCTTCACCGCGGCGACGGCGGTGGCGATGTTGCCGTAGCCGGTCAGCATGACGACGCGGGCGTCGGGGCGGGCGTCGCGCAGGGCCGATACCACGTCCAACCCGTTGCCGTCGCCCAGCCGCAGGTCGACCACCGCGAAGGCGGGGGCGGATTCCTGCGCCACCTCGATGCCGAGCTGGACGCAATCGACCGCGACGACGTTGAAGCCGCGCTTTTCCATGGCGCGGGCCAGCCGCGTGCGGAAGGGGGCGTCGTCGTCGACGATCAGGAGGCTGCGGGTGACGTCGCCAGTGAATGTCAGTTTGACGGCATCGCCCGACAGCAGGTCATCGGTTGTTTTGAGGGTGTCCACCGTGAAACCTCATTTCTTGGCGTTGATGGTCTTCCAGCGCACGGAAATCCGCGCACCCGTTCCGCCCTGGTTGGAATGCCCGCCGGCGGTCTGGTCGGCGGGCGGAGTGCCGGCCGGCGGATTGTTGGTGTAGCGCACGGTCGCGCCGGTCTTTTCCAGCAGCGTCTGCGCGATGAAGATGCCCAGCCCCATATGGCCGCCGCCCGTCTGCCCCTTCGGGCCGGAGCGCTCGCCGCGCACCGACAGGTACGGCTCGCCGATGCGGCCCAGCAGATGGGGCGGGAAGCCCGGGCCGTCGTCCATCACCGTGATGGTGACGCCGCGGCCGTCCCAGGCGGCGGCGACCGTCACCTTGTGGCGGGCGAACTGGTGGGCGTTCTGGATGAAGTTGCCGATGCCGTGGATGATCTCCGGGCTGCGGCGCAGGAAGGGCTCCTCCGCCTCGCCGACCGGGTGGGGTTCCACGACGAAGTCAATGTGGCCGAGACGATGCGGCGCCGCGGCAGCCTCGATCAGCGTGGTCAGCGGCAGCCGTTCGAACGGGTCGCCGCCATCGGCCTCCGGCTTGCGCGCCAGATCGGCCAGGATCTCGCGGCAGCGCATCACCTGACTCTGCAGAAGCTCGACATCCTCGCCATAGGGGCTGTCGGGCGGCAGGTCGCGCGCCAGCTCCTTCGCCACCACGGCGATGGTGCCGAGCGGCGAGCCCAGCTCGTGCGCAGCCGCCGCGGCGAGGGCACCCAGCGCGCCCAGCCGCTGTTCGCGGGCGAGCGCCACCTGCGAGGCGGAGAGCGCGTCGGCGAAGCGACGCGCCTCGGCGGCGACGCGGAAGACGTAGCCGGCGATGAAGACCGACGACACCGACAGCGACAGCCAGACGCCGAAGGCATAGAGCGGCGCCATCGAGCGCACCGGCTCCTCCCACGGCAACGGGAAGTGCCAGAGGGCGAGCGCGGTCAGGCAGATCAGGTTCAGCCCGGTCAGCAGCACCGTGCTGTAACGCGACAGGATGGCCGCACCGACGGTCATCGGCGCCAGCAGCAGGATGGCGAAGGGATTGCTCAACCCGCCGGTCAGATAGAGCAGCAGCGTCAGCTGCAGCATGTCGTAGCTGAGATACAGCGCGGCGTCGCGGTCGGCCAGCCGCAGCCGGCCGCCGCGCTGGGCCATCGCCACCACGTTCAGCAGAGCCGACGCGCTGATGGCGGCCAGCACCGGGCCCAGCGGCAGCGGGAAACCCAGCCCGAGATTGACGAAGGCCACCGCGGCCAGTTGCCCCAGCACCGCGACCCAGCGGATCAGGATCAGCGTGCGCAGCGTGATGCGGCCGTCGGGCTGCGCCCAGTGGGGCGGCGAAGCGACCGGGATCGGTGCGGTCAGCGCGCTGGCGAAACTCACCATGATCCGTACCCCCGGCCTGCATGCATCTGGAGCGCATGCCCCTGGCGGTTGCGGCGGACACCGCCATATTCTGTGCCCATGACCGAACAGATCGCTGTCTTATCGCCCGCCATAAGGGCCGACGGATTGACCAAGCGCTTCCCGGCTCCGGACGGACGGGACGTGACGGCGGTCGACGCCATCACCTTCACCGTGCCGCGCGGCAGCGTCACCGGCCTTCTCGGCGGCAACGGGGCGGGCAAGACGACGACCATCTCGATGCTGCTGGGGCTTTTGCTGCCGACGGCCGGGACGGTGGAGATCCTGGGCGTCGACATGGCGCGCCACCGGCATGCCGTGCTTCCGCGCATGAACTTCTCCTCCCCCTACGTCGAACTGCCCCATCGGCTGACGGTGCGGGAGAACCTTACCGTCTATGCCCACCTCTACGGTTTGACATGCGTCAAAAAGCGCGTCCAAGAATTGGCCGAGCATCTTGACCTGTCGCGTTTTCTCGATCGCCCCTCCGGCGGGCTGTCGGCGGGGCAGAAAACCCGCGTTTCCCTTGCGAAAGCTTTGCTCAACGACCCGGAGCTTCTGCTGCTGGACGAGCCGACCGCCTCGCTCGATCCCGACACCGCCGACTGGATCCGGACATATCTTGAGCGGTACCGCCTTCGCACCGGCGCCACCATCCTGCTCGCCTCCCACAACATGCTGGAGGTGGAGCGGCTGTGCGATGGCGTGCTGATGATGCGGCAGGGCCGGATCGTCGACCGCGGCGCCCCCTCCGCCCTGGTCGCCCGCTATGGCCGCCAGACGCTGGAGGAGGTCTTCCTCGACATCGCCCGCGCGTCCGACGACGTTGCATCCGACAGCGGGATCCTGGCCGGGGAGGCCGCCGATGCAGCCGAATGAGGAGGCGATCCCCCATGCCATTCCAAGGGCCGACTTCTCGTTGCGGCGGGTCGGCGCCATGGTTCTGCGCTACTGGTATTTGCTGCGCGGATCCTGGCCGCGCATTCTGGAGCTGGCCTATTGGCCGACCATGCAGATGATCCTGTGGGGCTACATCAACCAGTTCATGGCCTCGACCAACGGCGGCGGCAGCGGATGGGTGGCGCAGGGTGCCGGCGTGCTGGTCAGCGCGGTGCTGCTGTGGGACGTGCTGTTCCGCGGCCAGCTCGGCGTCTCCATCTCCTTCCTGGAGGAGATGTGGTCACGCAACCTCGGCCATCTGTTCGTCAGCCCCTTGCGCCCCGGCGAATGGGTGACGGCGCTGATGACCATGAGCCTGCTGCGCACCCTGATCGGCGTGCTGCCGGCGGCGGCGCTGGCGATTCCCTTCTTCGGCTATTCGGTCTTCGCGCTGGGCCTGCCCTTGGCCGCCTTCTTCGCCAACCTGATCGTGCTGGGCTGGTCGCTGGGGCTGCTGATCGTCGCGCTGATCCTGCGCTACGGCATGGGAGCGGAGGGGCTGGCCTGGATCGTCGTCTTCATGCTGGCCCCGGTCAGCGCCGTCTATTATCCGGTCTCGGTCCTGCCGGCCTGGCTGCAGCCGGTATCGTTGGCCCTGCCGTCGGCCCATGTGTTCGAAGGCATGCGGGCGCTGGTGTTCGACGGCGTCCTGCGCTGGGACCATCTGGCCTGGGCGGTTGGGCTGAACGTGGTCTACATGGCGGCCGGCATCGCCGTGTTCCTCTATGCCTTTCACCAGGCGCGCGTGCGCGGGGCCTTGCTGCAAACTGGCGAATAGCGGGCCGGCGAATAGCGGGTAAAGTGTCGGCCCGCTTCCGTCAGCCGCATCGGAGACCGCGCTCATGACCGCCCACACCCGCAGCCCCGACCTGTTCGACCGGCTTGTCGCCGAGGCCCGGCCGGACTGGTCGGCCTATGTCGACCACGCCTTCGTGCGCGGGATGGGCGACGGGACGCTGCCGCAGGCGTGCTTCCGGCATTATCTGGTGCAGGATTACCTGTTCCTGATCCATTTCGCCCGCGCCTACGCGCTCGCCATCTACAAGGGCCGCGACCTGCGCGAGATGCGGGCGTCACTGAACGGGCTGAAGGCGATCCTCGACGTGGAGATGGACCTGCATGTCGGCCTTTGCGCCGGCTGGGGCCTGCCGGCCGCCAAGCTGGAACAGGCGGCGGAGGCCAAGGCGACGATGGCCTACACCCGCTATGTGCTGGAAACCGGCCTGCGCGGCGACCTGCTCGACCTGCATGTGGCGCTCAGCCCCTGCGTCATCGGCTATGCCGAGATCGGCCGCCGGCTGGCCGGGCTGCCCGGCGCGCTGGACGAGTCCAACCCCTACCGCGTCTGGATCGCGGAATATGCGGGGGAGGCCTATCAGGAGGTGGCGCAGGCGGCGCGGGAGAACCTCGACCGGCTGGCGGCGGACGGGATGACGGAGGCGCGCTTCCCCCGTCTGCTGACCGTCTTCCGTCAGGCCTGCCGGCTGGAAGCCGATTTCTGGGAAATGGGCATGACGCTGGCGGGGTGAAGGATCACCCCTGCTTGCCGGCCGCACCCTTCTCCCGGTCCACCGCTTCCAGAATCCGCTGCAGCGCTTCGGTGGTCAGCGGCGAATCCATGGTCAGGCCATCACCGAACTTGCGGAGGGCGCCGATGGCGCGGCGGCGGGCGATGAACTCGTCGTCGCCGGCCTCGAACGGCTCCACCACCGGACCCTTGTAGTAGCTGCCACGGAAGCTCCACTGGCGGCGACCGTCGGCGCGCCATTCGCTGCCGTCGGACAGGACCATGCAGCGGCCGCCCTCTTTATAGCGTTCCACCGTTGCGATGGATTGCGGAATGGACTGGCCGCTGCGGATCGTGACGCGGTCGCCGACGCGGAAGCTGGCGGCAGTGAACATGCTGTCTCCCTGAATGGCGCACACCCCCGATGGGGCCGGAGCGCCGCAATATTCGTGAAGGCGCTGTTTTCCACCAGATGCCCTGGCAAATCCAGCGCCTAATCCAGCACCAAGTCCAATTCCCGACTCAGCCGGCCTTCTCGGCGGACGGGGGAGTGCCTGCCGGGGCCGGCGCCTTTTTCGTCAGCTGGGCGATGTAGATCCGGGCCAGCGACTTCAGGATCGGCGGCATCGCCGTCACCGCATCCTCGAAGCTGCGCTTGTCGATGACCTCGCAGATGCCGCCGGCGACCGCCACGGCCGTGACGTCGGGCTGGCGGCCGGTCAGCAGATAGATCTCGCCGAACAGCCGGCCCGGCCCGAGCGTCGCGATGTCGTCGCCCAGCGTGCCGCGGCCGGGGCGGAGCGCCACGCGGCCGGACTGGATCAGGTAGGCGGCGTTCACCGGCTCGTTGGGGCCGAAGAAGACATGCCCCTCGCGGATCATCCGGCGGTCGACCACCTTCTGAAAGGAGTTGGTGGAACGGAAATCCACCGCATTGCCGTACCGTTCGACCGCCGGCAGGCCATAGTCGCGGCGGATGGCGGCGATCAGGCTCTGCAGCAGGAACGACGCCAGCGGCGGACTGCGCTTCAGCAGCCCGCGGAAGGCGTCCCGCGTCACCTCGACGCAAGACACCTCGGTCAGAGAGCGCACGGTGGCGCTGCGCTCGCCATCGTCGATCAGCGCCATCTCGCCGACCACCGCCCCCTTGCCGACGACGCTCAGCCGCCGGGTGCCGCCGTCCGGCAGGGTCAGCAGCACCTCCAACTCGCCGGATTCGATCAGCCACGCCCGGTCGGCGCGCTCGCCCTGACGCATCATCACGATGCCGGGACCGATGGTGTAGCGCTTGGGGCCGATTGCTGCGGGCTGCGTCATGGAATGGCTCGGGACAGGCGGAAGGTCATCGCCGCACTCTACCCCAAGGCCAGGGGATCGTCAGCCGCCGGTCTTCATCACCCCGCCGCGGTCGCGCGCCGGACCGCCACCATGGCCGAGGAACTGGCGGAGAAAGGCGACGACCTCCGGCGAATCCCACTCCACCGCCCCTTCGACGCGGCCAAGCTCGCGCCCCTCCGGATCGACCAGGATGGTGGTGGGCAGGCCGCGCAAGGACAGCACCTTCATCGATTCCGATCCGGGATCGAGGAACACCGTCAGATGCTCCACCCCCGTCTTCTTATAGAAGGGCTCCACCGCCGTCCGCCCGCCGCGGTCCAGCGACAGCGCCACCACCTGGAAGGCGTCGCCGCCCAGCTGGGACTGCAGGCGGTCGAGCGACGGCATCTCCTTGACGCAGGGCCCGCACCAGGTCGCCCACAGGTTCAGCAGGATCACCCGGTCCTTGAAATCGGCGAGATCGACCCGCCGCCCTTCGGCATCGACGAAGGACAGCGGCGGCATCGGCTTCGGCTCTGCCCCCTTGAACTTCTCCAGCTTGTCGGCGCCGGTTGAGGCGACCGGCGTGGCGGCATCCGCCGCGCCCAGCCGCACCACCTCGGGGGCGCCCGAGCCGGGGTTCGGCGCCGCACCGGCGCTCCACCACAGGCCGGCCCCGGCCATGCACACACAAACCGTTGCGACGGCCGCCAAAGTCCGCATACTCACGCTTCCTCGCTCCCCTTCACCCGAATGCCCCGGTATCCGTCCCCATGAGCGCCGATCAGACCCCGCCGAATTCCGCCGCCCCCACGGGCTCTGCCGCACCCGCCGCCAGCCAGATGTGGGGCGGGCGATTCGCGCGCGGTCCCGCCGCCATCATGGAGAAGATCAACGCCTCCATCGGCTTCGACAAGCGGCTCGCCGACCAGGACATCGCCGGGTCGAAGGCCCACGCCGCGATGCTGGCCAAGCAGGGCATCATAACCCAGGCCGACGCCGATGCCATCATCGACGGCCTCGACCGCGTGAAAGCAGAGATTGACGCCGGCAGCTTCACCTTCAAGGTGGAGTTGGAGGACATCCACATGAATGTGGAGGCCCGGCTGGCCGAGCTGATCGGCGAACCGGCCAAGCGCCTGCACACCGGCCGCTCGCGCAACGACCAGGTGGCGACCGACTTCAAGCTGTGGGTGCGCGACGCCATCGACCGGACCATCGCCGGCCTGACCGCGCTGCAGACCGCGCTGATCGATCTGGCGGAGCAGCATACCGGGACGGTGATGCCCGGCTTCACCCACCTGCAGGCGGCGCAGCCGATCAGCTTCGCCCATCACCTGCTGGCCTATGTCGAGATGTTCGGGCGCGACCGCAGCCGTTTCCGCGACGCCCGCTGCCGGCTGAACGAATGCCCGCTGGGTTCCGCCGCGCTGGCCGGCACCCCCTACCCCATCGACCGTTTCATGACGGCGGAGGCGCTGGGCTTCAACCGGCCGACCGCCAATTCGCTGGACGCTGTGTCCGACCGCGACTTCGCGCTGGAATACCTGTCGGCGGCGTCGATCTGCGCCATGCACCTGTCGCGCTTCGCCGAGGAGATCGTGATCTGGTGCTCGGCCCAGTTCCGCTTCATCAAGCTGACGGACGCCTTCACCACCGGCTCGTCCATCATGCCGCAGAAGAAGAACCCCGACGCGGCGGAGCTGGTGCGCGCCAAGGCCGGCCGGGTGATCGGCAGCCTGAACAGCCTGCTGATCGCCATGAAGGGCCTGCCGCTGGCCTACTCCAAGGACATGCAGGAAGACAAGGAGCCGGTGTTCGAGGCCGACGACACGCTGGCGCTCTGCATCGCCGCCATGGAAGGCATGGTGCGCGACATGCAGCCCAACGTCCCGGCGATGCGCGAGGCGGCCGACCGCGGCTTCCTGAACGCCACCGACCTTGCCGACTGGCTGGTGCGGGAGTTGAACATGCCCTTCCGCGAGGCGCACCACGTCACCGGCCGTGCCGTGAAGGCGGCGGAGGACCGGCGCGTCGGCCTGACCGACCTGACGCTGGATGAACTGAAGGCCATCGAGCCGCGCATCACCGAAGCCGTTTATCCGGCGCTGAGCATCGAGGCGTCGCTGAACAGCCGCACCAGCTTCGGCGGCCCGGCCCCCGTCCGCGTGCAGGAGGCGGTGAAGGCCGCCCGGGAGCGTTTCCTGTGAACCGCAGCCTCACCCTGACCATCCTCGCCCTGGCCGGCGCCCTGGCGCTGGCCGGCTGCGGCAAGAAGCCGAAATTCGTCGACAGCCCGGTTCCGGAGGGTCAGGTCGATCCCTTCCCGCGCACCTATCCCAACCCCTCGCAGGACCCGAAGCCCGGCAAGCCGGCCGGTTCCGGAGTCCAGTTCCCATGAACGCCGCCCGCACCGGTTCTCCGAATGGCTCGCCGATGAGCGTCTTCGCCTACCGCAACGGCGTGCTGCATGCCGAATCCGTCTCGCTGGAGGATGTGGCGCGGGAGGTGGGAACGCCCTTCTACCTCTACTCCACCGCGGCGCTGGAATCGCACTACAACGCCTATGCCGGCGCCTTCGCCGGCCAGGATGCCGGCGTCTGCTATGCGTTGAAGGCCAACTCCAACCTCGCCGTCATCCGCACCCTGGCGAAGCTGGGCGCCGGCGGCGACGTGGTGTCGGTGGGCGAGATGAAGCGGGCGCTGGCCGGCGGCATCCCGGCCGAGCGCATCGTCTTCTCCGGCGTCGGCAAGACCCGCGACGACCTGCGCGCCGCGCTCGAGGCCGGCATCCACCAGATCAATGTGGAATCGGTGCCGGAGCTGGAGGCGCTGAGCCAGATCGCCTCGTCCATGGGCGTGGAGGCTCCGATCGCCTTCCGCGTCAACCCGGACGTCGACGCCAAGACCCACGCCAAGATTGCCACCGGCAAGAAAGAGAACAAGTTCGGCATCGATTATGACCATGCGCGCGAGATCTACCGCCGCGCCGCGGCCCTGCCGGGCATCAAGCCGGTCGCCATCGCCGTCCATATCGGCTCGCAGCTGACCGACCTCGCCCCCTTCCGGGCGGCTTACGAGCGGGTCGCGGCCCTGCTGCACCAGCTGCGCGAGGACGGCCACGACATCCAGCGCCTGGACCTCGGCGGCGGTCTCGGCATCACCTACAAGAACGAGGCGCCGCCCGATCTGGCCGACTATGCCGCGATGGTGCGCTCGATCACCGGCAATCTCGGCTGCCGCATCACGCTGGAGCCGGGCCGTTCGCTGGTCGGCAACGCCGGCATCCTGGTCAGCCGCGTCATCTATGTGAAGCAGGGGCTGCACCGCCGCTTCGCCATCGTCGACGCGGCGATGAACGACCTGATCCGCCCGTCGCTGTACGACGCCTATCACGGCATCGTCCCGGTGGCGGAGCCGGCCGAGGGCGTCGCTGCCGAGCCCTACGACGTGGTCGGCCCGGTGTGCGAGAGCGGCGACACCTTCGCCGTGCAGCGCCCGCTGCCGCGGCTGGCCGACGACGACCTCGTCGCCTTCCTGTCGGCCGGCGCCTATGGCGCGGTGATGGCCTCGACCTACAACACCCGGCCGCTGGTGCCGGAGGTGCTGGTCAACGGCGACCGCTTCTCCGTCATCCGCCCCCGCCCGACGGTGGAGGAGATGCTGGCGGCCGAGCGCGTGCCTGATTGGCTTTAGAAAACGCTGGCTGTAACGGTCGGCGGCGCGAAGGGAGTATGCGGCTGGCCGCCGCGGTCGATGGCCCTAGGTCAGGCTCGACCGGTCCCCGCCATGGCGGCGGGCCGGTCGGACCATGACCAGCAAGGGGAGACATCACCATGGCGATGCGGCAATCGGATGCCGAATGGCGCGGCGACCTGAAATCGGGCAGCGGCAAGATGCGGCTGGGCAGCGGCGCCTTCGAAGGCAGCTACTCCTTTCCCTCCCGCTTCGAGAACGGCCAGGGCACCAATCCTGAGGAGCTGATCGCGGCGGCGCATGCCGGCTGCTTCTCCATGGCGCTGTCGGCCGGGCTCGCCCAAGCCGGGCACACGCCGACCCGCGTCCACACCACCGCCAAGGTGCATCTGGAGAAGGCCGGCGCCGGCTTCGCCATCAGCCGGATCGAACTGGAATGCGAAGCCGAAATCCCCGGCATCGACGAGGCCACCTTCCAGGAACAGGCGAACGGCGCGAAGGCCAACTGCCCGGTGTCGAAGGCGCTGGCCGGCACCCAGATCAGCCTGACCGCCAAATTGGTCTGAGCAAGCCGGTCCGATCGGCGCGCGCCGCCCACCGCCGGGTGGCGCGCGCCATGCGCAATTTTGGCTCCAACGATAATAATGAGCGCTGCCGGCGAGCGACTTGCCACAATGGCACTGGTCTTCCGTACCCGCCGCTCGGCCGAAGGGAAGATTGACCCCACCGGCCCCCCCCACCCATAGTGCCGCGTTACGCATACGGGAGCCAAATCTTCCGTTTGCCGATCCACTTGAACGACGGCCAATGTTTTCCGCAGCCCTCCACCTGTTCCGTCCAATCCTGGTTCTGCTTGCCCTCGCGCTTTCGCTTGCGGCAGTGCCGGCTGCCGGGCAGACGGAGCGGGACCTTCCCGGGGAGCCGGTGGTGCTGGCGCTGGACGGCGAGTTCGGGCTGACCAACAGCACCTCGGCCGAATCCATCCAACGCGGGATCCTGACCGCCATCGACGACATCAACCGCAATGGGGGCGTTCTTGGCGGCCGGCCGCTGACGCTGATCACCCGCGAACACCGCTCGATCTCCGCCCGCGGCATCAAGAACATCCGGGAACTGGCCACCATCCCCGGACTTGTCGCCGTCTTCGGCGGCCGGTTCAGCCCGGTGGTGATCGAGGAGCTGCCGGTCCTGGAACAGACCCGCACCCTGTTCCTGGCCCCCTGGTCGTCAGCCGACGACATCGTCGACAACGGGATGGAGCCCAACTACATCTTCCGGCTGTCGTTGCGCGACAGCTTGGCAATGCCCTTCCTGTTGAAGCGCGCCACCGACCGCGGCCTGACCCATGTCGGGCTGCTGCTGACCAACACCGCCTGGGGACGATCCAACCTGGAGGCCGCCAACAGCTACCTCGCCGGGCACAAGACGCCTGATCTGGTCGGCACCGCCTGGTACAACTGGCGCGACCGCTCGCTGATCGACAAGTACCAGGCGCTGGCCGATGCCGGCGCCCAGGCGATCCTGCTGGTCGCCAACGACGACGAGGCCGCCGTTCTGGTGCGCGAGGTCGCCGCCCTGCCGCCGCAGCGGCGGCTGCCGATCCTCAGCCATTGGGGCGTCACCGGCGGCGATTTCGTCGGACAGGCCGGACCGGCCCTGCAGGAGGTGGATTTCAGCGTGATCCAAACGGTCAGCCCCTTCCGCATCCCCAAGGACCGGCTGGCTCCGGTGCTGGAGACCGCCGGGCGCCTGTTCGGCATCCACCGGCCGGAGGACATCGTGTCGCCGGTGGGCTTCCTGCACGCCTATGATCTGACCCGCATCCTGGCGCTCGCGATCGACCGCGCCGGCACCGCCGACCGCGCCGCCGTGCGCGACGCGCTGGAACAGGTCGGCCCCTATCACGGGGTGACCCGCGACTACGACCGCCCCTTCGCCCCCGGCCGGCACGAGGCGCTGGGGCCGGACGACCTGCTGATGGCCCGCTTCCGCGCCGACGGCGTGCTGGTTCCGGTGGATTGAGAACACGGATGAGCGATCCAACTCCCACCGGCCCCACTCCCGACGGCACCATCCCCCGCGCCGCCCAGCGGATGCTGACCTCCGGACGGCTGGCCCGCCGCTTCGCGATGGTGTCGCTGATGCTGGGCGTGCTGATCGCCATCCTGATCGGCGCCAGCCTGTATCTGGTGTCGAGCCGTCATCTGGCGCGCCAGCACCATGCCAATGTGGAGGCGAACGCCAGCCTCGCCGCCCGCCAGACCGAAGGACTGCTGAACACGCTGGTGATGACGGTGCGCGAACTGGCGGAAAACAGCGTGCTCGCCACCGCCCTGGTCGATTCCGCGGGGAAGGAAACCTACCTGATCCCCTTCCTGGGCAGCTTCAACCACATCGCCAGCATGCCGGTGGCGCTGGTCTTCACCGATTTCGAAGGAGAGCCGGTCGCCGACAACGGACGCCATGCCGCCCCGCTGGCCATCGCTCCCTCCGACATGGCCTGGCTGCGCGCCGCCATCGCCGCCGGCAAGCCTGCCGCCCAGGTGGTGCGGCAGGGCGATACCCAGTTCCTGCTGGCGGCGGAGATGCTGATCTATTCCCGCACCACCTCGCCGGAAGGGGCACTGCTCTACAAGGTGCCGCTCGACTCCCTGGTCCTGCATCCGGAGGCGGAGCTTCTCCACGGCAGCGGGCCGCCTCCGCCGGTGCCGGCCGACATGATGGCGGTGACGGTGCCGCTGACCGTGCCGGAACGGCTGGCGAGGCTTGGGTTGAAGCTGCGGCTGGAGGCGCCGGAAACGCCGACCACCGCGCTCCTGTCCTGGATGCTGCCGGCCTATGGTCTGGTGGCCGTTCTCGCCCTGCTGGCGATCTACATCGGCAGCCGCGCCGTCGGCAACCATATGACCCGGTCCCTGCGCGAGCTGGAACGGCTGGCCGGCGCCATCGCCACCGACGGCTTCACCGGACAGCGCGCCCGGGTGCGCGGCAATGACGAGGTTTCGGCCCTGGCGCGCGGCTTCAACGCCATGCTGGACCACATCGCGGCGATCCAGCGCGAGCGCGAGATGCGGGCGGCGGAGGAGATCACCATCCAGCGCACCCTGGCCGAGCGCGCCGAACAGGCCCGCGCCGAGGCGGAAAGCGCCCGCAACGAGGAGGAACGCTCGCGCCAGGAGGCGGTGATGGCGCTGATGGTGGCGGAGCGCGCCAACGCCGCCAAGACGCATTTCCTGGCGGCGGCCAGCCACGACCTGCGCCAGCCGGTGCAATCGCTGGTCCTGCTGACCTCCGCCCTGGCGATCCGGCTGGGCGACCATCCGGCGGCGTCGCTGGTCGGCAGCATCGAGGCGTCGATGGACGCGCTGTGCCGCCTGCTCGACGCCATCCTGGACATCTCCAAGCTGGATGCCGGCACGGTGTCCCCCAACATCCAGGCGGTGTCGCTCGGCACCATCTTCGCGCGGCTGGAGGGCGAATACCGGCTGCGCGCCGCGGAGAAGGGCGTCGCCTTCCGCAGCGTCCCCACCAACGTGACGCTGAACGCCGACCCGGCGCTGCTGGAGCGGATCATCCGCAATCTGGTGGAGAACGCGCTGCGCTATACCGACCACGGCCGCATCCTGCTGGGCTGCCGCCATCGTCCGGGCGCCTTGCGCATCCAGGTCCACGACACCGGCATCGGCATCCCGCCCGAGCATCTGGAGCGGATCTTCCACGAATTCTATCAGATCTCCAACCCCACCCGCGACCGCGGCAAGGGGCTGGGGCTGGGGCTGGCCATCGTCGACCGGCTGGCGCGGCTGCTGGGCTACCGCGTGCATGTCGCGTCCCGGCCGAACAAGGGATCCTGCTTCACGCTGGATATTCCCACCTCCGCCCTGCCGGCGGTCGCGGCGGCGTCTGGGGCGCCCGATGCGGAACAGGCGCCGGAGCCCGGACGCGGCACCGCCCTGGTGATCGACGACGATCCGCTGGTGCGCGAGGGGCTGACCCTGCTGATCGAGGATTTCGGCTGGCGCGCGACCGCGGCCGACAGCGCCGCCGATGCGCTCCGCCTGCTGCGGGACCAGCCGCGCCCGCCCGATCTGGTGATCGCCGATTACCGGCTGGAAGCGGGCGCCACCGGGCTGGAGGCCCTCCGTGCGGTCGAAACCGCCCTGCGGGAGCGGGGATTCCCGGCCCCGGCCAGCGTCGTGCTGACCGGCGACACCGCGCCCGAACGCATCGCCGA
This sequence comes from Azospirillum sp. CT11-132, assembly GCF_047302835.1. Classification (NCBI taxonomy): domain Bacteria; kingdom Pseudomonadati; phylum Pseudomonadota; class Alphaproteobacteria; order Rhodospirillales; family Azospirillaceae; genus Azospirillum; species Azospirillum sp. CT11-132. Next base: position 327,442 of record NZ_JBGLZA010000009.1, on the reverse strand, counting down.
TGCCGAGGCCAGCGGCTACCGCATCCTGCACAAGCCGATCGCCGCCAAGGAGGTCGCGCAGTTGTTGAGCGATTCCCTGACGGATGGACCCACCGACCGGCGGGAGGCCGGCGACCGGCGCAATTCGACCATCCTGCAGGACTGATCGCGCCGGTCCGCCCGCACTGGTGCGTCAGCCGCGACTGTAGGGACCGGCGGCGTTCACCTGCAGGGCGAGCCGCTCGATGAAGCGCACCGCCATCTCCTGCCGCCGGATTGCCGGTTCCAGCATTTCCTGTCGCAGATGGGCCGCGGCGGCGTCCTCGAGCACGCCCCGCGCCTCCTCGACCGTGAGGAGGCCCTTTTCGACCATGGCGATCACCAACGATTCACAAATCGAGAGAGCGGCCATACCCGCCGCCTCTTCCTCCGACGTCATCATGCCCCCCGTTCGATTGGTTCTCCACCCCGCCCGGCCAAACCCGCCGGTAGGTCCAATTGCATAGGGAACAACACACGGGTCGGCTGCGCGTCACAGACCGTTCGAGAAAAATATTCAGCCGATTAACCTATGTTGTGGCTGCCTCGCCTGAAAACCCTAAACGTTCGAGACATTGCGGAACCGGTTCAACGGCGCGACCGTTTATCGAAACGCCAATATTAGGACAAAGAAGGCAAAGAGACGACCATGACTCGCGCCCTGGCGAGCCGCGCCCTCGAACCCACTCCATTGTGGCTCAAATTGAGTAGCTACCTCGTCCTGTCGGACGAGGAAAAGATGTATCTTGCCGAATTGGAAAGGACGACCGACCGCGTGCCGCCACGCACCGATCTTCTCCAACAGGGCGAAAGGTATCGCGACGTCCGCATCATGCGGGACGGGTGGGCGATCCGCCACAAAGCCTTGCCGGACGGACGGCGCCAGGTCGTCAATTTCGTCCTGCCCGGCGACATCATCGGCATGTACTGCACCCTGTTCGAATCGGCCGACCACAGCGTCACCACCCTGACCCCGGTCGAGGTGGCGAGCTTCCCGCCGGAGCGGATCGGCGAACTGTTCCGGTCCTTCCCGCGCCTTGCCGCCGCCCTCGCCTGGTCCGGTGCGCGGGAGGAGGCCATCGTCGCCGAGCGGCTGCTCAGCCTGGGGCGCCGCACCGCGCTGGAGCGCACCGCCCATCTGATCGTCGAGCTTTTGCGCCGCCTCAGCATCGTCAACATGGTGACCAACGGGCATTTCGTGCTGCCGGTGACGCAGGAGATCCTGGCCGACGCGCTGGGTCTCAGCATCGTCCACATCAACCGCACCCTGCGGCGGCTGCGCGACAGCGGCCTGATTGAGCTGAACGGCCAGCGGATCACCGTCAACGACGTGCGCCAGCTCGCCTCCGTCGGCCAGTTCGACGAGTTGTACCTCCACCTGATCCGCGCGCCCCGCCGCCTGGAACGCGCCTTCTCCGGCACCCACCACCGCAACGGCGCCAAGATGGACAGCGAAATCCGCCCGAAGGCGTGACGAGAGTCCGATGCGGCGTGAGGTGGGGGGCCGGCGCCTTCCACCCCCCGAAATTCCCCCCGCCACCCCCTGGCCCTGCCTGCGACCACGCGCCATCATCCCCGTCGACCAACAGCCACGACCGACAGCCACTGGAAGGCCCGACGCGATGAAACAGGTAATGTTCGTGGAACTCGGCATGGGGGTGGATCTGCATGGCCAGGACGTGACCAAGGCCGCCGTTCGCGCCGTGCGCAACGCCATAGAGCGCAACTCCATGCCCGGCATGCGCAGCCTGGTCGACGGCGACACCAGCAAAATGCAGGTGCGCGTCCACCTCGCCGTGCCGGCCGATGCCGACCGGCTGGACCACGAGGCGGTGAAGGCCGTCTTCCCCTATGGCGCCGTCAGCATCCACGTCACCGCCGGCGGCATGCTGGCGCCGAGCGGCATCTTCCTGGCCGACAAGAACGACCGCAACGAGCAGATCTACGTCGTCAACGCGGCGGTGGAGGTCGGGGTCTGAACCGGCGCCGTCAGCCTCGGCTGTTGCGCATTCCGGCAACGACGCTCAGGTCCGCACGGCGGCTCAGGTCGCGGTAGGCGTCGCTCTCGGCCCCATAGGCGGCGACCCGACCGTCGCCGTCATGGTGCAGGCCCCAGCCATACTGCTTGACCAGCGGCGACGCCCGCAGGCAGGCCTGCGGCTTGCTGAAGAGCCGGGCGCGCGCCGCCTCGCGTTCTTCCGGCGGAATGCCGTTGCGGATCATGTGGACCTCCAGCAGCAGGTCGTCGCTGGTCAGGGCATAGGGCCGTTCCAAGAGCAGCGAGAGCTGCAGCGCGCCGATCGTGCCGGCTTTGGACGGAACGGTGCCGGTCTTTGCCTTGCAGTCGGCCGCGGCGGTGATGAAGGTGTTGACGTAGTTCGTTGACATCCCGGCACCCCATATGCCCCCAGGCACCCCCCAAGCGACGGTGCTGTCGGGACACTATAGACGGCGCGGATGCCGGTTGCAGCCCTGCCGCCGCGCATCCGCGCGGGCGACGGGCCGAACCGCTGGCAGTGTGCCGCGAGCGGCCGCACCCCGTCCGGCCGTGGGTAATTTCATTCAATACCCGCCCCCGTCCGATCCACGACAGTCCCCGGCCTGACCTTCATCCAACAAAGGGAAAGCCGGACGTGACACGCTGTGCCTTCATCATCGACCGCGCCCTGCCGCCCGGGCTGATCGCCAACACCGCCGCCGCCCTGTCGATGACGCTGGGGAAGCTGCGGCCCGAACTGGTCGGCTGCGACCTTCAGGATGCCGACGGCATCGGCCATCCCGGCATCACCACCATCGTGATGCCGATCCTGGTGTCCGATGCCGAGGGCTTGCGCGCGCTGCGCCGGAGCGCGGCGGAACGGGAGGCCGACGGGCTGGGTGTGATCGGCATGACCGACGTCGCCCAGCGCGCCAAGAGCTACGACGACTATCGCCCGCGGCTCGCCGCCACCCGGCAGGAGGAGGTGCGCTATCTCGGCCTCTGCCTGCACGGCCCAGCGGCGCTGGTGCGCTCGCTGACCGGTTCGCTGCCGCTGCTGAAGTAGGACGGCGGCGATGATGATGCTTTGCCTGTCGATGGCCGGCTTCGCGCTGGCCGCATCGATTTCCCCCGGCCCGGTCAATGTGGTGGCGCTGTCCAGCGGAGCCTCCCACGGTCTGCGCGCCACCCTGCGCCATGTCGCCGGTGCCACCCTGGGATTCGTCCTGCTGCTGGTGTTGGCCGGGCTCGGCTTGGCGGAGCTGTTGCGCGGCTGGCCCGCCGCCGCCACGCTCACCCGTTGGGCAGGCATGGTCTTCCTGCTGTGGATGGGGTGGAAATTATGGAAAAGCGACGGAGAGGTCGCCGCCGGCGAGCCGCCCCCGCCGCCCTCCTTGCTGCAAGGGGCCGCCATGCAGTGGCTGAACCCGAAGGCCTGGGTCGCGGCGCTGGCCGGGGTCGGTGCCTATGCCGGGGACGATCCTGCCCGGCTCTGGATCTTCGCCGGGCTATATTTCGTCATCTGTTATCTGTCGGTCGGCTGCTGGGCCTACGCCGGCGCCCGGTTGCGCCATCTGCTGGCGGATGGGCGGCGGATGCGGCTGTTCAACCGTGCCATGGCCGCCCTGCTCGCGGCGAGCGCCGCCCATATCGGCATCGCCGCCTGATCGCCACGCCCACCTTCGTGCCGGCCTTTCACTCCCGGCGCATGTACTGGCCAGGAGTGGCGGCGACATGACGCTTGAAGGCCCGCTGGAAATGGGCCTGATCGGCGAAGCCGGCATCCAGCGCGACCTCCACGATCGGGCGGCCGCGTTGCAACTCTCGCCGGCCGAACTGGATGCGGCGGTTGATCTGGTAGGCATGCGGGGTCAGCCCATAGCGGGCCTTGAAGGACCGCACCAGATAGGACGGCGACAAGCCCGACACCGCGGCGATCTCGGCCAGCCGCAGCGGCTGGGTGCAATGGGCGGAGATGAAATCGGCGGCCCGGTCCAGCGCCGCATGTTCGCCGCCGGGCCGGCCCTCCCCATGCCGACCGGACGGTACACCGCCCAGAGCCTGCCTCAGCGCGACGAAGAAAGACCGGACTGCCGCCTCTTTCTCCGCGCTGTCGGCGAGCGGATCGAACAACAGGCTGAACAGCCGTCCCAGCCTGTCCGCCAGCTCCGAATCGCGGCTCAGATGCGGGGCATAGGGCCGGAACGTCGCCTCCCCCTCCAGCGCCGCCAGCCACGCGGCATCGGCATACAGCATGCGATAGGACCAGGGCTGGCCGTTCAGCGGGTTACAGACATGCGCCTCGTCCGGGTTCATCAGAACGACCGTACCGGCAGCGATCCGGTGGCATTCGGCGCCGATGCGGAAGTCGCTGACACCACCGGTCACCAACCCGATGGAAAAGGTCGGGTGGCTGTGCCAGCCATAGCGGACCTCCTGCCCGTCCTCGATGCTCCGCGCCTCAAGATGCGGAAGCGCGGGGTCCCGCCAGAAACGGTGACGACTCCTCGATGCGCGCGCCATGTCCGCCCTGTCCTGCGCCGGTGTATCCCGGAACCGATCTTATGACGGGAAGCTCACGACTGCCATCCTTCAGCCCCTCCCATCGCGCAGCTTCGCCGGCGATGCGCCGAACCAGCGGCTGAAGGCGCGGCTGAAGGCGCTGACCTCCGAATAGCCGAGCAGGGCGCCGATGTCGGCGATGGGGACATGGCGCTGGCGGATGTAGACCGCCGCCAGATCGCGCCGCACCCCCTCCACCAGATCGGAGAAGCTCAGCCCCTCGTCGGCCAGCCGGCGTTGCAGGGTCCAGCGGGCGATGCCCAGCCGGTCGGCGATGTCCTCGACATAAGGCGGGCCTTCCGGCAACCGCGCCCGCACCTCCGCCTTCACGCGATCGAGCAGCGGCGGGGTGCCGGTGCCGCGGGCGATGTCGATCAGCGTGCCGCACAGCCCGGTCAGCCGGGCCATGTCGCCGCCGGGCATGCGGCGGTCGAGATGGCGGTCGCGCAGCAGGATGGCGTTGGTGCGCTGGCCGAAATGGGCAGGCGCGTCGAACAGCGCCTGATGCTGGCGCCAGCCTTCCGGCTTGGGATGTTCGAAATGCACCTCCTCCGGCATCCAACCCGGACCGAGGCAGGCGCGCACCACATTGGCGAACATACCCATGGTCAGTTCGGCATCCTGCCGCCGCTCGACGATGCGGCCGTCGAGGATGCGGTATTCCAGCCGCAGCAGTTCGCCCTCGCGGACGAAGCGCGTCTCGGTCGCCTGCTGGTGGAAGGGAAACAGCCGGGCCAGATGGTCCAGCGCGGCCCCCAGCGTCGGCGCGGCCAGCGCGATGGAGCCGATCAGCCCCAGCATTTCCGGCTGGAACTGCCGTCCGTAGAGCAGGCCGAAATTGTCGTTGCCGGTCTCCGCCGCCGCCACCTCCATCATCGCCACATAGGCGCGGAGGTCGAGCGCCACCGTCGGCTGGCCCAGCGCCCGCTCCTCCACGCCGGCGCGGTGGAACACCCGGTCGGGACAGCCGCCCTGCGCGGCGATGAAGTTCGACACCCCGAACGCCGCGGCGGCCAGAATGTTGTGTTGCACGGATCCTGTGCAGCGGCCGCCGGATCGGTCGCCGGTTTGCCCAAGAGTCGGTCGGTGCGGCGTCATGACACAGCCCCTCGCAGCCGTTTTGCCGCAGCGCAGCAAACATCGTGCCGGAGTTCAGGCTGCCAGAGACTGTTCGTGTAGGAAATTGTACGATGGAGCTATGAATTGGGAGGGGCTCCGATAACGCCCCCCTCAAACCGCGGCCGTCATCCCGCCGCCACCCGAGGCGTTGTTCTCCCGATGGCAGTGCCGCAGCCGGAAGGCGGTCACCAGCGCCAGCACCCCGAAGGCGATCAGGTACGCCGCGACGCCCCAGGCGAGCGCCAGCAGACCCAGTGCCGGCAGAACCCACATGCTGAGCCCGAACAGGATCGACAGCACGCCGGCCACGCCCCAGGCCCATTTCCCATGGGTGCGGTCCATCCGCCACGCCCCCATCACCTCGGCGAAGCCGGTGATGACCGACCAGGCCGCGATCAGGAACACCAGCGCGAACAGGCTGGCGGCCGGCCACAGGGCGGCGACGATGCCGGCGATCAGGCTGACCACACCCTCCAGGATGAAGGGCAGCGAACGTTCATGATGGCGGGAGGCGCGGATGCCGGCGAGGATGGCAAAGACACCGTCCAGCAGCAGATAGGCGGCGAAGGTCAGCGCCAGCGTCGCCACCGTCACGCCGGGCATCAGCAGGGCCAGCACCCCCAGCAGGATCGCCGCCGCACCGCGCAGGGCCAGAGCCCACCAGTTGCGCGCCAGCGCCATGTTCATGCTGCGCAGACGGCCCGCCGGCTCGACTCCCGAGCGGCCGGTTCCAGTCTGTTGTGCCTGATCGGTGGACATGGAACGCCTCCTGCTGCCGGTCCCGCGACATGACAACAGAAGGCGAAGGGCTTTGTTGCCCGGGCCTTATTTCTCGGTCGCGCTTCGGGGCCGATCAGTTGTTGCGGCCGAAATCCGATCCGCGTTGCGGCTCCTTGAAATAGAACATGTCGCGGTCGAAGGTGACGTCGGTGCGCGGGTTCAGCAGCGCCACCTCGGTGGTCATGCCCTGGGCGTCCAGCACCCGCCATTTGCGCAGCTGGAAGGGGTGATCCTCGAACACGAGGGTCAGGGTGCCCTTGCCGGGGTCCTTGGTCTCCAGCAGGCTGACCTCGATCACGCCGGGGGCCTGGAACACCTCGGTGACGGTGACGTCGCCCGACAGGCGGATGTTCTTGCGCAGGATGAAGTCGGCAAGCGTCGAGCCGATGGGGGCGCTCGACTGCTGGCGCATCTCGCCGTCCCAATAGAAGACGAAGCTGCCGTCGGCGACGATGAAGTCCTTCAGCGGCCGGTCATATTCCAGCCGCATCCGTCCCGGCCGCCACAGATAGAAGGTGCCGGTCGCCTGCCGCCCGTTGGGCGCCACCTGCAGGAACTTAGACTGCAGGGTGGTGATGCCGTTCAGATACTCCTCCACCTTGGCGACGACCGCCTGATCCTGCGCCGACAGCGAGACCGGGGTGGCCGGCGCGGCAGCGGCGGGCGAGGCGAACAGGGCCGGCAGCGGAGCCAGAAGGGCGGCGGAGAGCAGGGCGCCGGTCAGCAGAGAGCGGGAAAGACGGCGAAGCACGATCTTCATCCTTGGTCGGAGTGGCCCGGGATCCCTTAACCGGGCGGTATGGCGGACATAAGGCGTCCGCCCCCCGCTGCCAAGGAGCACCAATGGCGGGACCACCGAAGTCGGGTCAGGAGGGCAGCGTCACAGCGGCTGTCCGCGGATCATCCGCGGCAGGTCGCCGACCACGCCCATCGCATGCTTCATGAAGAAGCGCTTGACCGGCGGCAGCCGGTTGATGACCGCCATGCCCAGGTCGCGCGCCAGCTTCACCGGCGGGATGTTGTTGGAGAACAGATGGACCAGCCCGTCGCACACCGCCGCCAGCAGCACGGTGTCGAAGCGGCGCCAACGCTGGAAGCGGGCCAGCACCTCCGGCCCGCCGACGTCGAGGCCGAGGCGATAGGCGTCGACCACCACCTCCGCCAGCGCGGCGACGTCGCGCATGCCGAGATTCAGCCCCTGCCCGGCGATCGGGTGGATGGCGTGCGCCGCCTCCCCCACCAGGGCCAGCCGGTCGGCGATGAAGCGGTCGGCCAGCAGGACCGACAGCGGCCACGCCTCGCGCTTGGTCAGCAGCGTGATCTCGCCGAGATAGCCGCCGGAGCGGCGCTGCAGCTCGTCGACGAACTGGTCGTCGGGCAGCTTCAGATAGGTGTCGACCAGCGAGGTCTTCTCGCTCCACACGATGGAGCAGCGGTTGTCCGTCATCGGCAGGACGGCGAAGGGACCGTTGGGCAGGAAATGCTCCACCGCGACGCCCTTGTTCGGCTCGGTGTGGCGGATGGTGCAGATGATGGCGCTCTGGTCGTAGGACCAGCGCCGCACCTTGATCCCCGCGCTATCGCGCGCCATCGACCGCCGCCCGTCGGCGCCGACCAGCAGCCGGCCGCGCACCGTCCGCCCGTCGGCCAGACGCACCATCACGCCCGACCGCGTCCGCTCCACCGTCACCGCCTTGGCCGGCGCCAGATGGACCAGTCCCGGCAGCTCGGCGGCGCGGGTGAACAGGGCGCGGCGGATGTCCTTGTTGTCCAGGATCCAGCCGAAGGGCTGGTGCTTGCCCTCCATCGCAAGTTCGGTGTGGTCGTAATGGATGAACAGGGGCGAGAACTGGTCGGCGATGCGGATGTCCAGCATCGGACCGGCCTGATCGGCCATGTGATGCCACACCCCCGCCGCCTCCAGCACCATCTTGGAGGCATAGGAGATCGCGGTGGTGCGGATGTCGAAATCGCCGCCGCCCATGCGTTCGGGGCTGTCCTGGTCGATGCAGACCACCGGCACGCCGGCGCTGGCCAGCGCCGCCGCCATGGTCAGCCCGGCCAGACCGCCGCCCAGCACCACGACCTCCGTGGTGATGTCGCCGCCCTGCGGCGGGACGGTCGCGTTGCCCGATTCGGTGCCCGGTACGGCCATGATGCTCGCTGCCCTCTCGCCTTCGATGCCTGTGGCGCGGTCGTCCGCCGGGCTTGAGCCTTGTGCCCAAGCCTTGCCGGCGCCGCCACGCGACCAAACAATTGTCGCACGGGCGCGTCCTGTCCAGTGTCCTGACCCCGGCCGGTCGCGGCCGGCCACCGGACAGATTGTCGCTGAATGTTTTTTAGGCAGATGCCGCCCTTTTGGGCGCCCATTCGACAGGCATATTCCCATCCTTTCAGCGCAATTCAACCGGCACGATTCTTGTAATCGTTGATTTTTGCGGTCGACGCGAACAGGCTTGGGCCATCGGCGGAAGGACGGTACGGTGACAGGCCGGACTGGAACCGCAACGGGGCGGCCACAGCCTTACACGCGGCCGGAACAACGCTTTAAGGGGAAGCCACATGAAACTGGTTATGGCCATCATCAAGCCGTTCAAGCTCGACGAAGTGCGCGAGGCGCTGACGTCGCTCGGGATCCAGGGCCTGACCGTCAGCGAGGTCAAGGGCTTCGGCCGCCAGAAGGGCCAGACGGAAATCTACCGCGGCGCCGAATATTCCGTGAGCTTCCTGCCCAAGGTGAAGGTCGAGGTCGCCGTGTCCGACGACCAGTACGAGCAGGTGGTGGAGGCGATCCAGAAGGCCGCCAACACCGGCCGCATCGGCGACGGCAAGATCTTCGTGCTGGAGATCGCCCAGGCCGTGCGCATCCGCACCGGCGAGACCAACTCCGAGGCGCTGTAAGGCTTTCGGCCCCAGACTGCCGGCCATGACGGGTCCGCTCCTTCCGGCGGGAACGGACCCGATGGGCGCGCAGGTCACGCGCCTTCCCATTTTTCAGCCGGCAAACGCCTCCGCCGCCAGCGCACGGACATAATCGCGCAAATCGGCCGGCCAGCCCGCCGTCAGCGCGTCGAACCGCGCGCGATCCGCGGCATAGAGCGCCCGCACCGCCTCCTCGTATCCCGGCCGGTCACCGGCCAGTTCCAACATGACGCGATAGGCGGCCTCCTGCGCCCGGCGCACGCGGTCTTTTGCTTCGCTCCCCTTGCGCGCCTCGTCGACCAGCTTGCGCAACGCCACCGACGCTCCGCCCGGCTGGGCGTTCAGCCATTCCCAGTGGCGCGGCAGCAGCGTGACCTCGCGCGCCACCACCCCCAGCTTCGGCCGCCCCGGCCCGCGCGGCAAGGGAGGCGGCGGCGGAGAAAGACGCCACGCGACCTCCGCGTCGCTTCCCCGCAGGTCGAGGTCGACCGCCTTGCCGGTGGCATCCTCGAGCACCAGCACCGGCGGCCCGTCCGGCTCCGCCTCCAGCGCTGCCCGCAACGCCCGTGCGACGCTCAGCGCATCCCCGGCGGCAAGGCGGCGCTCGCCCCGGAAGGCGGTGCAGAGGGTCTCGGCGGTGACGGCCATGATCGCGGACTCCGGTTGTGGAATCCGTTTTTACCCGGGCAAAATCCGCACGTCAATATCACCCGGACGATATAGGAGCGTTTGATCGGCTCACAATGTATGATAATGATACATACATGGTGGATCCGAAGCCTTTTCAGCGTCCCGTCGACCTCGGCCGCGACTCGTTGCGAACCGACGAGGCCGAACGGGTCATCCGGCAACGCGCGGCGGACACCAAGAATGTCGAATTCCGGCTCCATGCCTTCGACAGGATGGAGGAGCGCGAAGAGCAGGAAGCGCTCAACACCGAGGATGCGCTCGACATCCTCAGGACGGGGTTTGTCCTTGCTGCTCCGGAGAAGGCCCGGAACGGCTGGAAGTGCAAGGTCATCAAAAACATCCTGGGCAACCGGGATGCGGGCGTCGTGACCATCATTCTGACCGACAGCGGCGCGCTTCGCGTTCTCACGGTCGAATGGGAGGACTGGTGATGCTTCATTATACGATGTGCGGCCTCGACAACGTGTATCTTGAGAACGGGTATGTCGAGAGGGACACCGAAGACGGACCGGTCGTCTCGATCGAGGATCTGGACGGACTGCACCGCGCCATCGCCAACGACATCGCCGACAAGAAAGGGCGCCTAACCGGACGCGAGCTTCGCTTCCTCCGCTCGATGCTGCGCCTGTCGCAGCAGAAGCTGGCCGAACACACCGGCTATCAGCGCGGAACCGTCACGCGGTGGGAGAACGGCGATCCGATTCCGCTGGCGGTCGAGGCGCTCTTGCGTGCCCTTTGGGTCGGGAAATCCAGGGGGTGCCCGGTCACCACCGAACTGCTGGACGAGTGGGAACGCGAGGATACCGAGGCGGTGCGCCTGTCCTATCGCGATACCGGCACCGGATGGCTGCGCGCCGCGTGAGGCGGGCGGACAGCTGGCACCGCGACCGACAGCCACACGCCCCCCTGTGACCGTTCGGCCACCGGCCGCGCTCTGCCGCAATCAAGGGCTTTGTGCGCTTGTGCCCCCCGTGCCGCGCCGATAGGATCGGCCCTTCACGAGACATGGCCGCCTCCCCGCGCCGGGGTGCGGCATCCGGGGTGCGAAGAGGGTTGCGGTCGCCATGGTCCTCACCGATTTCAGCGTCAACAGCGGTGCCGTCTTCACCGAGGCGATCGGCAACGACCGGCTCGACCTGCTGACCGATTACCCGTTCACCCGGCTGGCCAACCTGCTGGCGCCGATCACCCCGCGCGCCAACGTCTCCCCCATCGTGCTGACGGTGGGGGAGCCGCAGCACACCCCGCCCGCCATCATCGAGGAGACGCTGCGCGCCACGGCGTCCGGCTGGAACAAGTATCCGCCGGTCGGCGGCACGCCGGAGTTCCGCGCCGCGGTCGGCGACTGGCTGACCCGCCGCTACGACCTGCCGGCCGGGCTGCTGCACGCCGACAGCTCCGTCCTGCCGCTGTCCGGCACGCGGGAGGCGCTGTTCATGCTGGCGCTGCTGGCGGTGCCGACGCAGAAGGCCGGGCGGCAGCCGGCGGTGCTGATGCCGAACCCCTTCTACGCGCCCTATGAAGGGGCTGCGGTGATGGCGGGGGCGGAGCCGGTGTTCCTGTCGGCGACGCGCGAGACCGGCTTCCTGCCCGACCTCGACGCCCTGACGCCGGAGCTGCTGGAGCGCACCGCCCTCTTCTATCTCTGCACCCCTGCCAACCCGCAGGGCGCGGCGGCGACGCCGGCCTATCTCGCCAAGGCCATCGGGCTGGCGCGGCAGTACGGCTTCGTGCTGGCGGTCGATGAATGCTATGCCGAGATCTGGCTGGACACCCCGCCGGTCGGCGCGCTCCAAGTTGCCGCCTCCCTGCCCTACGCGGACGGCAAGCCCTGGGCCAACCTGCTGGTCTTCCACTCCCTTTCCAAGCGGTCGAGCGCCGCCGGCCTGCGTTCCGGCTTCGTCGCCGGCGACCCGGCGCTGATCGGCCGCTTCTCCCGCCTGCGCAGCTACGGCTGTGCCGGCATGCCGCTGCCGATCCTGGCCGCCAGCACTGCGCTGTGGCGCGACGAGGCGCATGTGGAGGAGAACCGCGCCGCCTACCGCGCCAAGTTCGCGGCCGCGGAGGCGGAGCTGGGCGGCCGCTACGGCTATTACCGGCCGGCCGGCGGCTTCTTCCTGTGGCTGGAAGTCGGCAACGGCGAGGAGGCCGCGAAGCGGCTTTGGGCGGAGGGCGCCGTCCGCGTCCTGCCCGGCGCCTATCTGTCGCGCAACAACCCCGGCGAGCCAAACCCCGGCGACGCCTTCATCCGCGTCGCCCTGGTGCAAGACACCGACACCGTCGCCCAGGCCTGCGCGTCCATCGTCCGCATTCTCGGCTGACCGGCTCCGGCCAGCCCCTTTTATCTTCGGTTTCTACAGCACGAGGTTCCCGCCCCATGGCCCGACCCGCCGGCCCCTCCTCCGCGCGCCCCCGGCCCAGCCTGGGACGGCCCGCCGCCAGCCCGCGCAAGGGAGCGCCCCGCGACGGCATGAAGGAACCGGGCAAGGACCGCATCCGCGCCGGCCGCGGCCGGCAGGAGAAGCCACCCTTCTTCTCGCCCGCCATGCGCGCCTTCGTCGTTGCCCGCGCGCGCGAGGCGATGGGATTCGTGCTGGGCCTGTTCGGCCTGCTGCTGATGGTGCTGCTGGGCAGCTACGACCCGCATGATCCCTCGCTGAACTCGGTCCCCGCCAATGCGGAAAGCGCGCGCAACCTGTTCGGCACGCCCGGCGCCTATGCCGCCGACCTGCTGATCCAGTCGCTGGGCTGGGCCGCCTTCGTGATCGCGCTGGTGCCGATGTTCTGGGGCTGGCGGCTGGGTGCTCAGCGCAAGCTCGGCAACCCGCTGTTCCGCACCGTGCTGGCTCTGTGGGGTGTGTTCCTGGTGTCGATGGCGCTGGCCGGCCTGACCGACGCCTCCACCGATCCGCTCGCCCCGCTTCCCGGCGGCAGCGTCGGTCAAGTGCTGCTGCGCGGCGTCGGCAACCTGTTCGGGGCCGAGCCGATGGTGGCGACCGCCGCCGCGGTCGGCGGCGGGCTGGTGCTGTTCCTGGCCGCCGGGCTGACCATCGGCGAATGGATCGCCAGCGTCCGCTCGCTCGGCCGCGGCACGGTGAACGGCCTGCGCATGATCCGCCAGGGCGCCCGCAACGGCGTCGATGTCCTGCGCCGCCATGGCCGCAGTGCTGCCAAGGCCGCCTCGGTCGCGGTGGACGACGCGCTGCGCGGCGACGATGCGGCCAAACGCAATCGCCCGCGCTTCGATGAGGCCGTTCAGGTGACCCCGCTGCCCCCGGCTGGTCTTGACGCCGGTCCGGTTCCCCTGTCCGCCGGCCCGGCTGCGGCTCCGAACCCGGCCGACAAGCCGGTCCGCGCCGTCCCGGTCATCGCGCCGCCGAAATCCGCCGCATCGGAGCGCGAAGCCGCAAAGTCCGACCCGCGCCAGAGCCGCCTGCCGCTGGGCGAGGAGGACGGCCCGCCGGGCTACGAGCTGCCGCCGCTCGACCTGCTGCAGATGCCGCCCACCGGCATCCGCGGCGAACAGTTGGACGAGGCGGCGCTTCAGCGCAATGCCGGCCAGCTGGAAGGCGTGCTGGGCGATTTCGGCGTGCGCGGCGAGATCCAGAAGGTCCATCCCGGCCCGGTCGTCACCCTGTACGAGCTGGAACCGGCCCCCGGCACCAAATCCTCGCGCGTCATCGGCCTTGCCGACGACATCGCCCGCTCGATGAGCGCGGTGTCGGTCCGCGTCGCCGTGGTTCCCGGCCGCAACGTCATCGGCGTCGAGCTGCCCAACGCCAAGCGCGAGACCGTGCTGCTGCGCGAGCTGATGGCGGCGGAGTGCTTCGACAAGCATGGCGGCAAGCTGGCGCTGGCGCTCGGCAAGGACATCGGCGGACAGCCGGTGGTCGCCGACCTCGCCCGCTTCCCCCATCTGCTGGTCGCCGGCACCACCGGATCGGGCAAGTCGGTGGCGATCAACACCATGATCCTGTCGCTTCTCTACCGGCTGCCGCCGGAGCGTTGCCGCTTCATCATGATCGACCCAAAGATGCTGGAACTGTCGGTCTATGAGGGCATCCCCCATCTGCTGACGCCCGTCGTCACCGATCCCAAGAAGGCGGTGGTGGCGCTGAAATGGACGGTGCGGGAGATGGAGGACCGCTACCGCAACATGTCCAAGCTGGGCGTCCGCAACATCGAGGGCTACAACGCCCGCCTCCGCGAGGCGCGCGAGGGCGGCGAGTCGCTGACCCGCCGCGTCCAGACCGGCTTCGACCCCGACACCGGCAAGCCGCTGTTCGAGGAACAGCCGCTCGACCTCACCGAACTGCCCTACATCGTCGTGATCGTCGACGAGATGGCCGACCTGATGCTGGTTGCCGGCAAGGACATCGAGGCGGCGATCCAGCGTCTGGCCCAGATGGCGCGCGCCGCCGGCATCCACCTGATCATGGCGACGCAGCGTCCCTCGGTCGACGTCATCACCGGCACCATCAAGGCCAACTTCCCGACCCGTATCAGCTTCCAGGTCACCAGCAAGATCGACAGCCGCACCATCCTGGGCGAACAGGGCGCCGAACAGCTGCTGGGCCAGGGCGACATGCTCTACATGGCCGGCGGCGGCCGCATCACCCGCGTCCACGGCCCCTTCGTCTCCGACCACGAGGTCGAACAGATCGTCAGGTTCCTCAAGGCGCAGGGCGAGCCCAACTATGTCGACGCCATCCTGGAGGACGAGGAGGGCGAGGAGTCCTTCGACGACGGCAGCCTGCCCGGCACCGGCGGCGGGTCCGGCGACGACCTCTACGACAAGGCGGTGGCGGTGGTCTGCCGCGAGCGCAAGGCCTCGACCAGCTTCATCCAGCGCCAGCTGCGCATTGGCTACAACTCCGCCGCCCGCCTGATCGAGCGGATGGAGACCGAAGGGGTGGTCAGCAAGCCCAACCACTCCGGCAAACGCGAAGTGCTGGCGCGCAACATCGACGAATGAGTGTTTTCCGGCGCCCCGTTGACAGCGGGCGGGTGCAACACCAATATCGGGGGTAGGCGGGCCGAGGACGGCAATTCCCCGGCCCGCCCGCCCGATCTTAGTGCATCAGAAGGTCAAGCAGCCGCTTGACGATCTCCAGGATCAGGAGAGTGAGGATCTTCTCCATCCTCCAGCCCTCCATTGGTACGGCGGCAGTGGCGGCCCATCCGCCACTGCGTCCGCCGGCGGACTATGGTGCAGGCGGGTACGTCCGCAAATGGGAAACTCACGCAGTCGTGTTCTTTTCCTGATTGCAGCCAGCGCCGCACATCAACGCCGCACAGGCACCAGCGATCCCAGCAGGAACAGGGCGGCGGCGGCCACCACCACGCTCGGTCCGCCCGGCAGATCCCAGTTCAGCGAGGCCAGCAGCCCGGCGACCACGGCCAGGATGCCCAGGATCGAGGCCAGCACCGCCATCCCTTCCGGCGTGCGGGCGAAGCGGCGGGCGGACGCCGCCGGGATGATCAGCAGCGACGTGATCAGCAGGATGCCGACGATCTTCATGGCGATGGCAATCACCAGCGCGATCAGCAGCATGAAGGCCAGCCGCAGGGCGTCGACCGGCATGCCCTCCACCCGCGCAAGATCCTCGTCCACCGTCACCGCCAGCAGCCGGCGCCACAGCAGCGCCAGCCCGGTCAGCGCCACCGCGCCGCCGCTATAGATCGCAATCAGGTCGCCGTCGGTCACCGACAGGATGTCGCCGAACAGATAGGCCATCAGATCGACGCGCAAGGTTTCCAGAAAGGCCAGCGCCACCAGCCCCAGCGACAGCGACCCGTGCGACAGGATGCCCAGCAGCGTGTCCGCCGCGAGGTTGCGCCGCCTCTGCAACGCCACCAGCGCCAGCGCCAGCGTCACGCACACCACCATCACGCCGATCATCGGATTGACGCCCAGCAGGAAGCCCAGCGTCACGCCCAGCAAGGCCGAATGGGCCAGCGTGTCGCCGAAATAGGCCATGCGCCGCCACACCACGAAGGAGCCCAGCGGCCCGGCCAACAGGGCGATACCGCCGCCGGCCAGCAGGGCGCGGATCACGAACTCATCCATGGCAGCAGTCCCCGTCATGGTCATGCACGACCTTGCCGTCCTCGGCATGGGCGTGGTCGTGGTGATGGACATAGACGGCCAGATCGCGGGCATGGCCGCCGAACAGCGCATGGTATTCCGGGTGGCGGCTGACATCCTCCGGCCGGCCGGAACAGCAGACATGGCTGTTCAGACAGATCACCCGGTCGGTGCGCGCCATCACCGTGTGCAGGTCGTGGCTGACCAGTAGCACGCCGCAGCCGCGCCGCTGCCGCACTTGGGCGATGCGGTTGAACAGCTCCGCCTGCCCATGCACGTCCACCGCCTGGTCGGGTTCGTCCAGCACCAGCAGGTCCGGTTCGCCCAGCAGGGCGCGGGCCAGCAGCACCCGCTGCATCTCGCCGCCAGAAATCGTCTGCACTGCCGAATCGGCCAGCCGCGTCACCCCGGCCTCCTCCAGCGCCGCCTCCACCTTGTCGGCGGTCACCGGCCGCCACAGCGCCAGGAATCGCCGCACGGTCAGCGGCAGCGTCCGGTCCACCGACAGCCGTTGCGGCATGTAGCCGACGCGCAGGTTGGGGCGCCGCAGCACCCGCCCGCCGTCGGGCGCCACCAACCCCAGCACCGCGCGCACCAGCGTCGTCTTGCCGGCGCCGTTGGGGCCGATCAGCGTCACCACCTCGCCCGGCTGGACGGCGACGTTGACTCGGTCCAGCACGGTGCGGCGGCCGAAACGCACGGTCAGATCCTCGGTCCAGGCGAGCGGACCGGCGAACAGCGTGGACGCATCCCGCGATGCGTCGTGGGGAAGGCTGGGTGTTGACATGTTATGTTATAACGTGACACCAGTTGAAAGTGACTTCCCTATGCGCTGAAACCAGCGACCTGTCCAGCAAGTCGAGAGGATCCCTCCCATGCGCCTTACCGCGCTGTCCGCCATTCTGACTGCGGCCCTTGCCGCAACCGCCTCCCTGCCGGCCTGGGCCGAGGCTCCGAAGGTGGTGGTGTCGATCAAGCCGATCCACTCCCTCGTCGCTTCGGTCATGCACGGGGTGGGCGAGCCGACGCTGCTGGTCCGCGGCGGCGCCTCCCCGCACAGCTACACGATGAAGCCGTCGGACGCGAAGGCGCTGTCGGCCGCCGATCTGGTGGTCTGGGTCGGCCCCGAACTGGAGGGCTTCCTGGAAAAGCCGCTGCAGGCCAACGCGCCGAAGGCGACGCGGCTGACCCTGATGGACCTGAAAAGCCTGACCCTGCTGCAAGCCCGCGAGGGCGGCGCCTGGGAGCCCCACGACCACGGCCATGAGCAGCACGACCACAAGGATCACGCCCATGGCGATCACGAGGACCACGAGGAACTGAACAGCCATATTTGGCTCGATCCCGCCAACGCCCGGGCCATCGTCACGGCGACGGCGGACGCGCTGGCCGCCAAGGATCCGGCCGATGCGGAAGCCTTCCGCACCAATGCCGACCGCACACTGCAGGCGCTCGACGCGCTGGACGCGGAACTGAAGACGACGCTCGCACCGCTGAAGGACAAGCCCTTCGTCGTCTTCCACGACGCCTACCAGTATTTCGAGGCGCACTACGATCTGTCGGCGGTCGGTTCCATCACCGTCAGCCCGGACCGCCGCCCCTCGGCCAAGCGGCTGTCCGCCATCCGCGCCAAGATCGCCGGTCTGAACGCCGCCTGCGTCTTCTCCGAGCCACAGTTCGAACCGACCCTGGTCCGCACGGTGGTCGAGGGCACCAGGGCCAAGACCGGCGTGCTCGACCCCGAAGGCGCCGACCTGCCGGAAGGCGAAGCGCTCTACCCCACCCTGATGCGCAACCTCGCCGCATCGCTGCGCGGCTGCCTTGGCGCTTAAGCCCCGGCCGGGCCTGTGCTAAACCGCTGGAAGGGCGGGAAAGCCGGCCGGCAGAGCTGAACGGAGGATGGGCGTCATGAAGATCGGTGTCGTCGGGTGCGCGGGGCGCATGGGCCAGATGCTGGTGCGCGAGATCGCGGCGACCGCGGGCTGCACGCTGGCCGGCGGGACCGAGCGGGTGGGCGGCCCGGCGCTGGGCAAGGATCTGGGCCTCCTGGCCGGGATCGACCCGCTGGGCGTGACCGCCATCGACGACCCGGTCGCCCTGTTCGCGGAGGCGGACGCGGTGATCGACTTCACCAGCCCCGAATCGACGGAGCGTCACGCGGCGCTGGCCGCCCAGTCGGAAACCGTGCTGGTCGTCGGCACCACCGGCCTGAACCCGTCGCAGCAGGCGGCCATCGCCACCGCCGCCACGCACACCGCCATCGTCCAGTCGCCCAACATGTCGCTGGGCGTCAACCTGCTGCTGGCGCTGGTGGAGCAGGTCGCCCACACGCTGGGCGACGATTTCGATATCGACATCCTGGAAATGCACCACCGCCGCAAGGTTGATGCGCCGTCGGGCACCGCGCTCGGCCTTGGCCGCGCCGCGGCGGCCGGGCGCGGGGTAAAGCTGGAGGATGTCTGGCAGAAGGTGCGCGACGGCCACACCGGCGCCCGCCCGCGCGGCGAGATCGGCTTCGCCACCCTGCGCGGCGGCGACGTCATCGGCGACCACACAGTGATCTTCGCCAGCGACGGCGAGCGGGTCGAGCTGACCCACAAGGCGTCCGGCCGCGGGATCTATGCCAAGGGCGCCGTCCGCGCCGCCCTGTGGGCGCAGGACAAGACCCCCGGCCTCTACAGCATGCGCGACGTGCTGGGCGTATAAGCTCCGGAGGGGCGCCTTTTGACGGGATGGGGGACCTACACCCCCGACCCGTCGCGCTCCAGCACCGTCAGGAAGGCGTCGACCACGCGCGGGTCGAAATGGCTGCCGGCCTCCGCCCGCAGCAAGTCCAGCACCTCGCCGATGTCCCACGCCTTCTTGTAGGGACGACGGTGCAGCAGCGCGTCGAACACGTCGGCGACGGCGACGATGCGGCCGGCCAGCGGAATGGCGTCGCCGGCCAGCCCCCGCGGATAGCCGCTGCCGTCGAACTTCTCGTGATGGCTCTCGGCGATCTCCGCCCCCATCGACAGATAGCCGCGGCGGTCGCCGCCGCAGGCGTCGCGCAGGATGTTGCCGCCGATCGACGCATGCTCGCGCATCACCGCCATCTCCGCCTCGTCCAGCCGGCCCGGCTTGCGCAGGATGGCGTCGGGGATGCCGACCTTGCCGACGTCGTGCAGCACGCTGGCCAGCCCGATGGTGTCGCAGAACCAGTCGTCAAGCTCCTCCGCGAAGGCGTTGCGGGCGTACAGCTCGCGGGCGATGGCGGTGGCCCAGCGGCCCAGCCGCTTCACATGGTCGCCGGTGACCTCGTCCTTGTATTCGGCCAGCTTGCCCAGCGCATGGACGGTGGCGATCTGCGCCTGGTTCAGCCGTTCATAGAGCCGCAGATTGTCCAGCCCGACCGCCGCCTTGGTGCAGAGCAGTTCCACCAGCGGCCGGTCGCCCTCGGCAAACGGGCCGCCGAGCAGGCAGAGCGCCAGCGGCGCGACGTCGCGGCCGCGCAGAACCGTCACCCCATGCCGGCTCCCCCAGCGCGCTTGACCGTCGCCCAGCGCCGCCACGATGTCGGCCACAACCTCCGTCGGCAGGTCGGCCGGCAGCCCGGCCTCCGCCACGATCGCCGGCCCGCCGCCCTCCCCCGGTCCGCACAGCAAGGCGGATTGTACGCCGGTCAGCAGCGCCGCCGCCCGCCCGACCAGCCCGGCGAGGAATTGCGAGCGCGAGCGCAGCCCGGCCAGATGGTCGGCCGCCTCCATCACCCGCTCCAGCCCCTGCCGGCCGCGCTCGATGGTGGCGATGTGCTGGTAGGAGCGCAATGCTGCGACGGCGGCGGTGTAGAGCTTCTGCGCCGTCAGCTCGCTCTTCGCCTTGTAGTCGTTGATGTCGTAGGCGGCGATCACCTGCCGTTCCGGCGCCTGCCCCGGCTGGCCGGTGCGCAGGATGATGCGGACCTGCCGGTTTCCCATCTCCTCGCGGATGTGGCGGACCAGCTTCAGCCCGGCGTCATCGGTCTCCATCACCACGTCCAGCAGGATGGCGGCGATGCCCGGATGCTCGACCAGCAGCGACCGCGCCTGCCGCGCGGTGTAGGCCGACAGGAAACGGACCGGCCGCTCCTCGAAGCTCATCTCGCCCAGCACGACGCGGGTGATGGCGTGGACCTCGTGGTCGTCATCGACGATCAGGATCAGCCAGGGCGGATTGTGCCGCACGCGGTCGGCGGCGTCCTCGGTCTCGGCGGCGAATTCCAGAACATCGCTCGCCGACCCCCGCCGGCCGTCATCCGCGCCGTCGCCGTTCTCGCCCCTGTCGCAGCCATCGGCCATCACCGCCTCCGCGGTTCGATTCGCTTCGGCCGGCGTCCCGAAAATTACCGGCGCGTGCATCCCCCAATGCACCGACAATTTTCGATGAAGTTATGATGATCTGTCAACAAACCGGCATCCGCGTCAGGCCGTCCGCTTCCAGGCGACGGTCAGCAGCCCGGCCGCCATCAGCAGCGACCCGCCGATCCGGTTGACCGCCCGCTGCACCGACGGCCGCCGCACCGCGCGCCGCGCCGCCGAAGCCAACAGGGCATAACCGGCGGCGTTCAGCGTCGCCAGCACCAGGAAGGTCGCCTCCATCACCACCATCTGCCCGGCCAGTGGCCGGCCGGTGTCGAGGAACTGCGGCAGGAAGGCGACGAAGAAGACGATGCTCTTGGGGTTCAGCGCGGTGACGGCATAGGTGTGCAGCATCATGCGCCAGGGCCGTACCGCCGATTCGTCGGCCACCGTCTCCACCCCCTTGACCGGCGCCCGCCACAGCTTGAGGCCGAGATAGACCAGATAGGCGGCACCGATCCATTTCAGCACGGTGAACAGCGCCGCCGAGGTCGACAGCAGCACCCCCAGCCCCAGCATGGAGGCGGTCATCGCCGTGAAGTCGCCCAGCGCCACCCCCGCCACCGTCGCCATAGCCGATTGCCGCCCATGGCCCAGCGCATAGGACACGACGATCAGCACCGTCGGTCCGGGGATCATCAGCATGATGGCGGAGGCGGCGGCAAAGGCGAGCCACAGATCGGGGGACATCGGACGGGTCTCCGGAAGGCCAGGAACCCGTCCATCAATCCACAGCGCGGCGGCCGGCGCAATGGCTAGCTGGCGGCCGGCTGGCGGCCGGCTGGCGTCAAATCCGCCGCAGCGGACGCCGGGCGCTCCACACACCGGCCAGGAAGGGCAGCGCCAGCAGGATCTGCAGGGCGGCCCAGCCCAGCGCTTCCCAGTTCGGCCGCGTCCAATCGACCTCGTGCAGCGCCTCCATGAACGGAAGCTGGCCGTAGATCAGCGATTCGAGCGGCACGAAACCCTCGGCCAGCACCGTCAGCAGCGCCCCCAGCAGCAAGGCGAAGCCCAGGGCCGATTCGACCGGCAGGCGGCGGACGGCACCGCACAGGCCACGCGGCTCGCCGTCGGCGACGGGAACGGCCGGACGGAACAGGCTGGCGATGCCCAGCGCGCCCTGCGTCTCCGTCCCAACCGGCCGGCGGGCGGCGCGGATCAGCCCCAGCGCCGGCAGCGCCACCGCCGGTATCAGCAGATACGGGTTGGGGAAATCGCGATAGCGGCCGTCGAAGACGATCAGCAGCGACCAGACCAGCGCCGCGACGCCCAGCGCAACGGCGCTCCACCGCCCCACCCGCTCGGTGCGGGTCAGGGCCGGGCGGGCGTGGCGCAGGCCGACCAGCGGCTCCTGCGCCAGACCGCCGCTCGCCAGCGTGCGGTGGGCGGTCAGTAGCACCGCCAGCGCCAGGGCGGCGGTCAGCGCCAGCATCACCACGGCCAGCGTGGTGTCCTGCCAGTAATGCTTGCCATGCTCCGCCACGAAGGCGGCGCGGACATAGAGGGTCGACAGCGCCTGCGCCAGCAGGATCAGCGCCACCCAGCCGGTGCCCGGCAGATGGCGGCGCAGCAGCGCCAGCCCGCCCAGCAGCACCAGAGCCAGCCCGCTGGACGCCGCGAACAGCCAGGGCCACGCGACATTGCCGACGACCGGCCCGGCCAGCGAGAACTTCGGCGTGCGGTCGGCGTTGTACAGGCCCCAATGGCCGCCGACGGTGCCCTCAAGCTTCGCTTTCCATTCCTGGTCGAAGGCCTCGATCACGTTGTAATCAAAGCCCTCCTGCTCGGCCATGCGGACGAAGGCGTTGACGAACTTCGCCTTGTTGACCAGCCCCGGCACGGCGGCCCCGCGCGAGCGGCCTTGCGTCGGCCAGCCGGTCTCGCCGACCAGGATCGGCTTGCCGGGGAAACGGTGGGCGATGGTGCGGTAGCTCTGGCGGATGCGCTCGGTGGCGCCCTCCACGCCGGCCGGCACATCCTCCCAATAGGGCAGCAGATGGATGGTCAGGTAATCGACATGGTCCGCGATCTGCGGGTATTTCAGCCACCATTCCCAGACGTCGGCATAGGACACCGGCTGCTTCACCGCCGCCTTGACGCGGTCGATGTAGCCGGCGACCTGCTCCGGCGTCAGCTCGCGGCGCAGCAGCACCTCGTTGCCGACGATGACGCGGGTGATGACGTCGGGGTAGCGGTTGGCGAGGTCGATCAGCGAGGCGATCTCCGCCTCGTTCTTGTCGGTCCGCGAGGACAGCCACGCCCCCATGGTGACCTGCATGCCATGCTTGCGCGCCAGTTCCGGCACCACCTGCAAGCCTTCCAGCGAGGTGTAGGTGCGGATGCCCGCCACCTGCGGAGCGAGGGCGACCATGTCCTCCTCGATCTGGGCGGTGGAGGGCAGGACGCCGGTCAGCGGGCTCTGCCCGTCGCGGAAGGGCGCGAAGGACACGCTGCGCAGCTTGCCCCCCGGCGGCGGGTCGAGCGGCACCGGGCGGTTCGGCAGGGACCAGACGGCGAGATTCGCGAGGCCGGCGACGATCATCGCGGCGAGGATGAGGATCAGGCGCATGGGCGGGATGTCTACACCAAAGGCTTGACGGTTTGAACGGTGACCGTCGCACCAACAGGCCGGACGGCGATTTTATTCACCGATGCGGACAGAAAATGGGCGCGCCCCCCGGAGGAGGCGCGCCCAGTCGGTCAAGGATTGAGTGACGTGCCTTCGTCACGGAACTGTAAACCGGCGGGAGGGGGAGTTTATTCCGGCGGGGGAGTGACTTTATGGAGTAAGTTAGACCCCCACCTAACCTCCCCCGCTTTCAGCGGACCTACGGTCCGCCTGCCGCGTCAGCACAAAGCATAGCTTTGTGCGAGAGCTGGGCGGGGGAGGGACTGCCGCCGCTCTCCCGAACAAGCACTTGTCCACTCCCCCGCCCAGCGGGGGAGGGTTAGGGTGGGGGCATCGAAGCCGACACCCACCCTCCTCACCGCTCCACGAACGCCTTCTCGATGACGAACCCGCCCGGCTCGCCGTTGGTGCCCATGACGAAGCCGCGCTTTTCCATCATCGCGGTGGTCTCGGCCAGCATCGCCGGGCTGCCGCAGATCATCACGCGGTCCTTTTCGGCGTCCAGCTCCGGCAGGCCCAGGTCGGTGAACAGCTTGCCGGTTTCCATCAGCGTGGTCAGGCGGCCCTGGTTGCGGAAGGGCTCGCGCGTCACGGTCGGGTAATAGAGCAGCTTTTCCTTCACCTGCTCGCCGAAGAACTCGTTCTCCGGCAGGCTGTGGTGGATCAGGTCGTCATAGGCCAGTTCCGCCACGGTGCGGGTGCCGTGGGTCAGGATCACCCGGTCGAACTTCTCGTACATCTCCGGGTCCTTGATGATGCTGAGGAACGGCGCCAGGCCGGTGCCGGTGCTCAGCAGATACAGGTTCCGCCCGGGAAGCAGGTTGTCGGTGATCAGCGTGCCGGTCGCCTTGCGGTTCACCAGCAGCGTGTCGCCTTCCTTCAGGTGCTGCAGGCGCGAGGTCAGCGGGCCGTCCTGCACCTTGATGCTGAAGAACTCCAGCGTCTCCTCGTAATGCGCGCTGACGAGGCTGTAGGCGCGCAGCAGGGGCCGGCCTTCGACCTCCAGCCCGATCATGGTGAACTGCCCCGGCAGGAAGCGGAAGGACGGATCGCGCGTGGTGGTGAAGCTGAACAGCGTGTCGGTCCAGTGGTGAACGGTCAGCACGCGCTCTTTGATCAAGTTGCTCATTTGGGCGTTCCAGAAAGGGGGGCGTTCCAAAACCCGTCGAGGCCAAGCTCGGTTGGCGGTGTTCAATACCAAAGTCCGGGACGCTGCGTTCAGGTGGCCGGTGCGCGAGGACGCGAGCGGAGCTGCCGCGACGCAACGGCCGAAACCTATCAACAAACCCGGTCAAAGGCCACGGATTTCTACCAGTCGAATGACGGGCTTTCCGGCAAACAACACAAACGACGCCGTACAACATTGATCCCGGTCAATTCGCCTGCTATTCCGCACTGGGCGGCGCGAACAGGTAGGGGGAGAGGCCGCGCAGGTTCTCATCGACGATAAGCCGATGATTCAGCGGCGGAAACGCCCGCTGCGAACAATCCAGCCGCGGGCAGAGCCGGCAATTCACGCCGATCGGCGTCGCCGCGTCGGTGTTGGACAGGTCGAACCCGTCCGCATAGGTGACCTGAGCCGCATGCTGGACATCGCACCCCAGCGCGACGGCGAATTGCTGCGGCGGGCTGCGGTGGCCGCCG
Source organism: Azospirillum sp. CT11-132 (assembly GCF_047302835.1). NCBI lineage: Bacteria > Pseudomonadati > Pseudomonadota > Alphaproteobacteria > Rhodospirillales > Azospirillaceae > Azospirillum > Azospirillum sp. CT11-132. The sequence goes on along the minus strand of NZ_JBGLZA010000009.1, from coordinate 302,636 downwards.
CCGGCCTTCACCACCGTGCGGGCGATGGAGAAGTACGCGGTGCCGTCCGGCATCTCCGCCATCTGGCTGTGGATCTTGCCCGGCGTGCGGAAGGCTTCATAGACGATCCAGCGCGGGCAGCCGCCGCCGAAACGGGCGAAGTGGAAACCGGCGCCGGAAAAGCGTTTCGACACGTTGCCGGCGCTGTCCACCCGCATGAAGAAGAAGGGCACGCCCTTGGCCCCCGACCGGTGCAGCGTGGTCAGCCGGTGGCAGACCTGCTCGAACGACGCATCGAAGCGCCGCCGCAGGATCTCGATGTCGTAGCGCAGCTGGGTCGCCGCCTCGTGGAAGCGGTCGTAGGGCATCAGCACCGCCGCCGCGAAGTAGTTGGCCAACCCGATGCGGGTCAGCCGCCGCGCCTCGTCGTCCGACAGGTTGGCGGCGTCGACGATGCCGTTCAGCAGATCACGGTGGCGCAGCAGCGCGATCTGGCAGGCGAGCTGGAAGGTGCGGCCCGACGGCGCCAGCATCTCCGACAGCAGGATGCGCCGGCTGTGGCGGTCGAAGCGCCGCACCGCATAGCCCATCACCTCCGACGGCAGCAGGCGGACGCGCACGCTGTGCTGGGTGTTCAGCCAGTCGACCAGCCCGCGATAGAGGTCGCCGCGCTCCAGCTTGCCGTCCTGCCACAGGCTTTCCGCCGCCGCCTCCAGCTCCGGGAAATGGTTGGAATGGGCCTGGAACAGGTCGCGCACCTCGTCCTGCGGGAAGCCGGTGGCCTGCACCAGATGCAGCTTCTCGCGGTCGGCCACCCGCTCCGCCAGCGCCTGCAGATCGTCACGCGCCCCTCGGAAGCCGCGATAGAGCGCCACCACCGCCTGCCCCAGCGTCGGCGCCACCGCCGCCAGTTCGCGAAAATCCTGGTTCTTAATGTCGGAGCCGTCGAACAGCGGGTCGGCGAACACCTCGCGCAGGCCCGCCACCAGGCGGCTTTCCTCATCCTCGGCGAAGGCCTGCAGATCGACGCCGAACTGCTGGCCCAGCTTCAGCAGCAGCGGCACCGTCACCGGGCGCTGGTTGTGCTCGATCAGGTTCAGATAGCTGGGGGAGATGCCCAGCTGTTCGGCCATCTGCGCCTGGGTCAGGGCATGGTCGCGGCGCAGGCGGCGGACCTTCGGACCCAGCATCGCCTTCTTTTCCATAGTCGCCACGATCAGCCCCCCAACCAGTTCTCTGGATTTCAGTTCTCTGGCTTTACAAGATTTACGGATTTACAGGATTGTGAAGACGGCAGTTTACAAACGGACCTTTTTACAAACAAGGGCTTATTGCAACGCACTCAAGGCAGGTTTAAGTCTTGGTTCACGGCCGCGCTGTAAAGCGAAAGCGGCCCCGAAGACGGAAAAGTGCAGATGAAACCGGCGGGAGGAAACGCCGCTGCACAACAGCCGCAGGGACCGACAAAAGGCCCGCCCCGAGACCCCAGTTCCGCCCCGATCAACCGGGCGCACCGGACAACAAGGAACCTGACCCATGTCGCTCGATGAAAAGACCAAGGCCGCCATCCACGCCGCCCGTTACGAGGGCATCCGCCGCGACTACACCATGGACGACGTCAAGCGTCTGAGCGGCTCGGTCAAGATCGAGTACACGCTGGCCGAGCTGGGCGCCCGCCGCCTGTGGGAGCTGCTGAACACCGAGCCCTACATCAACACGCTGGGCGCGCTGACCGGCAACCAGGCGATGCAGGCGGTCAAGGCCGGCCTGAAGGCCATCTACCTGTCGGGCTGGCAGGTCGCCGGTGACGCCAACACGGCCGGCCAGATGTATCCGGACCAGAGCCTGTATCCGGTGAACTCGGTCCCGGCGGTCGTCGAGCGCATCAACAACACCTTCAAGCGCGCCGACGAGATCCAGACCTCCGAGGGCAAGGGCGACACCTACTGGTTCGCGCCGATCATCGCGGATGCCGAGGCCGGTTTCGGCGGCCCGCTGAACGCCTTCGAGCTGATGAAGTCGATGATCAAGGCCGGCGCCGCCGGCGTGCACTGGGAAGACCAGCTGGCTTCGGAAAAGAAGTGCGGCCACCTCGGCGGCAAGGTTCTGATCCCGACGCAGCAGCACATCCGCACGCTGAACGCCGCCCGTCTGGCCGCCGACGTCTGCGGCACCTCGACCCTGGTGATCGCCCGCACCGACGCTGAGTCGGCGCAGCTCATCACCTCGGACATCGACGAGCGTGACCATCCCTTCATCGACTTCGACAGCGGCCGCACCACCGAGGGCTTCTTCCGCCTGAAGAAGGGCATGGGCGTCGATCACTGCATCGCCCGCGGCCTGTCCTACGCGCCGTATTCGGACCTGATGTGGTGGGAGACCTCCAAGCCGAACCTGGACGAGGCGCGCCGCTTCGCCGAGGCCGTGCACAAGCAGTTCCCGGGCAAGATGCTGGCCTACAACTGCTCGCCGTCCTTCAACTGGAAGGCCAATCTGGACGACGCCACCATCGCCAAGTACCAGCGCGAGCTGGGCGCGATGGGCTACAAGTTCCAGTTCGTCACGCTGGCCGGCTTCCACAGCCTGAACTACTCGGCCTTCACCCTCGCCAAGGGTTACGCCGAGCGCGGCATGGCCGCCTACTCCGAACTGCAGCAGGCCGAGTTCGCGGCCGAGAAGGACGGTTACACCGCCACCAAGCACCAGCGCGAAGTCGGCACCGGCTACTTCGACGCGGTCGCCACGGCGATCTCCGGCGGCACCTCCTCGACCACCGCGTACAAGGACTCCACCGAGGCTGACCAGTTCCATTGATCGCAGGTTCCGATCATCGGGATTGGTCCGTGATCCAGTGTGCGAGCTGGATCTTTTCGAACGGCTGATGCTTTGACTTGCCGACGGCCGGGGGCCTTCCCCCTGGCCGCTTTTTTGTGCCCAAACGGATCCGGCAAGGGTCATCGGAGATAATTCCCCGGCGAAGCCACGCCCCTATGGTATGGCAGCTCTGCGCCGCATCAACCGGTGGTACGGCCAGACTGGCCCGAAAGTCTTGAACTGGGCTGGAAAATGCCGGCAAATCCACTGTCGGGGCCGGTTTCAGGGCGGCGGCGGCCTTGGGTGCGCCGCGGAATCCCTTGTTGACTTGGAACGGCATCGGGACCAATTAAGTCCGCATGCTGAAAACAAACCGATCCGGGACGTAAAGGTCCCACACGCCGGCACCCGACCTCGGGCTCCCGGCGGGCGGAACTGGCCGCCGCGCATTCCCGTGCGCGGCGATGACCGTTTCCCGACCGCCACTTGCCCCGGCGGGTTCTCCCCTGGCCTACATGCCATCGGAGATGCTCCGGCGTTCTTTGGTGAAACGATGAAAGGACAAGACAGTATGGATCAATCGCTCGCAGGAAAGTCCATCGCCATCCTCGTCTCCAACGGCTTCGAAGAAGCGGAGATGACCGAGCCGCAACGCGCCCTGATCAAGACCGGCGCCACGCTGCGTACCATCTCCACCGAGACGGGTCTGGTCAACGGCTGGCACGGCAAGTCCTGGGGCCATTACTTCCCGGTGGACAAGCATCTGAGCGAGGCGCTGGGCGCCGACTTCGACATGCTGCTGCTGCCGGGCGGTGAGCGCAGCGTGGCGAAGCTGCAGCAGTCGGCCCACACCCGCCGCATCGTCGGCCACTTCCTGGATGCCGGCAAGCCGATCGCCGCCATCGACCAGGGCATCCAGCTGCTGGCGATCCCCGGCAAGCTGCGCGGCCGCCTGCTGGCCGCCCCGGAAGCCTACCGCGCCGACCTGACCGCCGCCGGCGGCCGGATCAGCGACGAGGCGCTGGTCGTCGACGACATCACGGTCTCGGCCCTGGGCCAGGACCAGCTGAACGAGTTCGTCGAAGCCGTGGTGAAGCTGTTCACCGAGCTGGGTTCCGTTCGCAAGGCCGCCTGATCTCCATCCTCAGCCGGTCCCGAAACGGCCGCCGCACCAACGGGGTGGGGCGGCCGTTTCGTTTTGGGGTCCACCCCCACCCGGGCCGTGACAATTGCCCGGTTCTCCGCGATCTCCGACCATTTCACTCACCTTCCGCGTTGATAATTTTAAACGTTCGGATTAGTAAGATTGAGGGTCGAATAATTCCTTCGGGCAGGATGATGTCTTGCCGGAAGCTTGGCGGAGGTGCGGACAAATTGGCTAAAATTCGTGCATTTGGACGTCTCACCATCCGCGCCAAGATCATCGTCGCCGTGCTCGGCACCGTGGTGATGGCCGCCGCCTTCGGACTGTTCACGCTCAGCCGGCTGGAAATCCTAAACAATGCCGCCGAGACGATGCGCAGCCGATCGCTGCCGGCGACCCAGCTGGCCGGTCAACTGACCTCCGCTGCGCAAGGCCATCGCATCGCCGAGGCCGCCTATGCGCTCGCCACCAACGAGATGCAGGTGAACCAGGCCGAGAAGGGCTGGACCGACGCGGTGGCCGAAGTGACGGCGCGCCGTCAGGCCGCAGGATCCCGCTTCACCGGCGGCGAGGGTGCGGCGCGGCTGGCGGCGTTCGACGAGGCCTGGACCGCCTACGCATCGGCCGCCGAACGGGTGCGCAGTCAGGCCCGCGACGGCAATGCCCAGTCCGCCGTCAGCGTCTTCAAGCGCCCCAGTGCCGTCGCCTTCGCCCGCGTGCAGGAAGCTCTTGACGCTCTGGTCGAAGGCACGATGGTCGATGCCGGCGCGGTGGCCGACCAGGGCGCAGCGGTCTACAGCAGTGCCCACGGCATGGTGCTGGGCGGGGTGACGCTCTGCACGCTGCTGGCGCTCGGCTTCGGCGCCGTTCTGGTGCGCGGCATCTCCCGCCCGATCCTCGATGTCGCCAGTTCGCTGGAGCGGCTGGCCGCCCGCGATTTCACCGCCAGTTTCGAAGAGGGCCGCCGCGACGAAATCGGCCGCATGGCCACCGCCGCCCGTGTCTTCCGCGACACCATGCTCGACACCGAACGCCTGCAGCAGGAGCAGGAGCGGCTGAAGACCGCCGCCGCCGAGGAACGCCGCCGCGAGCTGCGTACGCTCGCCGACGGCTTCGAGGCGACGGTGAAGCGCCTTGTCGAGGCGCTGTCCGCCTCCACCGCCGAAATGGCCGCCGCCTCCACCGCGATGGCGGAGGGCGCAGCCGAGACGGCGCGCCATTCCGACGCGGTGTCGTCGGCGGCCGGCCGCGCCTCGGCCAATGTCGACAGCGTCGCCGCCGCCACCGCCGAACTGTCGGCCAGCTTCGCCGGCATCTCGCAACTGGTCGCCGATTCCGCCGGCATCGCCGCCGACGCCACCCGCGATGCCGAACGCAGCACCGCCGTGATGGGCAGCCTCGCCGAAGCCGCGGAAGAGATCGGCAAGGTGGTGGACATGATTTCCGGCATCGCCGGCCAGACCAATCTGCTGGCGCTGAACGCCACCATCGAGGCGGCCCGCGCCGGAGAAGCCGGCAAGGGCTTCGCCGTCGTGGCGAGCGAGGTCAAGCAGCTCGCCGGCCAGACCGCCAAGGCGACCGCCGAGATCCAGGCGCGCATCGCCGAAATCCAGAGCGCGTCGGGCACCGCGGTCGACACCATCAGCGCCGTCACCCGCACCATCGCCCGCCTGAACGAGATCGCGGGCGAGGTCGCCGCCGCGGTCGAACAGCAGAGCGCCGCGGTGGGCGAGATCGCGGCCAACATCCAGGACGCCGCCGACGGCACCCGCACGGTTTCCGACAACATCGCCGCCGTCACCGCCGCCGCCGCGTCCGCCGAACAGGCGAGCAGCGTCATGGTGCGGTCGGTCGACACCGTCACCGGCGATGCCGGTCGGATGCGGCAGGAGGTGGACGGGTTCCTGGGGGCGCTGCGGGCGTCGTAAGCCCCCCATCGATCCTCCCCTGCCTACGGCGAGCCCGAGGGCCGTCGCAAATACCACATAAAGCAAGCCGGACACCCGTCGGACAGATGGGGGGCCGGCAGAGGGCGCATGCGGACGTGGCGGACTCCTGCCACTCCGCCGCCCAAACCAGAGCGCCGTTGTCGGTTATAAACCCGGCAGCGCCCCTCCCCCTTCGCCTTGCCTCTTCCGCATCGCACAAAATTTGAAAAACTGCGCCACCCGTGTATCGGTGGAGGCGCAATCGTGCCCGCATCAGGCGGAGCACGGCCCAAAGCATGCCTGCGCACCTCGACACAAGTCATTGAAATAAAACGTTATTTTCTAAGCCCACCACTCCACCCCGAAAGCGACACACAAATCCGCTTTACAGTCTTTGATCTGTATCATATTTTGCTTTCAGAAAATGTTCGCTGGACACGCGATCCATCTCGGGGATGCCGATGTACACGCAGGGTTTGGATGCCAAGACCGAGCAGGGCGCTCAACCGTCTCCCCGTTTGGTGACGGAACAGGAAGCCGCTCTCCAGGGCCGCTTCCAGGAGCGCGTCGACGCCGAAGAGAAGATCGAACCGCGCGACTGGATGCCGGAGGGCTATCGCCGCACGCTGGTCCGCCAGATTTCCCAGCACGCCCATTCGGAAATCGTCGGCATGCTGCCGGAAGGCAACTGGGTCACCCGCGCGCCGACTCTGCGCCGCAAGGTGGCCCTGCTGGCCAAGGTGCAGGACGAGGGCGGGCACGGCCTCTACCTCTACAGCGCCGCCGAGACGCTGGGCGTGTCGCGCGACGAGCTGGTCGGCCAGCTGCTGTCGGGCAAGGCCAAATATTCCAGCATCTTCAACTACCCGACCCCGACCTGGGCCGACATCGGCGCCATCGGCTGGCTGGTCGACGGTGCGGCGATCATGAATCAGGTGCCGCTCTGCCGCTGCTCCTACGGGCCCTATGCCCGCGCCATGGTCCGCATCTGCCGGGAGGAGAGCTTCCACCAGCGCCAGGGTTACGAACTGATGCTGGCGCTGGCCCAGGGCACGCCGGAGCAGAAGCGGATGGCGCAGGACGCGCTGAACCGCTGGTGGTGGCCGTCGCTGATGATGTTCGGCCCGTCGGACGACCAGTCCGCCCACTCCGCCCAGAACATGGCCTGGAAGATCAAGCGCTTCTCCAACGACGAGCTGCGCCAGCGCTTCGTCGACGCCACGGTGCCGCAGGCGGAGTTCCTCGGCCTGACCATCCCCGATCCGGAGCTGCGCTTCAACGCCGAGACCGGCCATTACGACTTCGGTGCCATCGATTGGACCGAGTTCAACGAGATCCTGAAGGGCAACGGCCCCTGCAACCGCGAGCGCATCGAGGCCCGCCGCAAGGCGTGGGACGACGGCGCCTGGGTGCGCGAGGCCGCCGTCGCCCATGCCGCCAAACGCAAGCAGCGCGCCCTGAAGAAGGCCGGCTGAGCCAAGAAATCCGAGGGAACGAGACCATGGACCGTAAAGACTGGCCGCTGTTCGAGATCTTCATCCGGCCGAAGAACGGGTTGTCGCACAAGCATGTCGGCAGCCTGCACGCCGCCGACGCCCGCATGGCGCTGGACAACGCCCGCGACGTCTACACCCGCCGCGGCGAGGGCGTCAGCATCTGGGCGGTCCCAGCATCCAGCATCGCCGCCTCCGACCCGTCGGAGAAGGCCAGCCTGTTCGATCCGGCCGACGACAAGGTCTATCGCCACCCGACCTTCTACGACATCCCCGCAGACGTGAAGAATATCTGATGAGCGCGGATCTCAAAGAGGCCCTGTTCGCATACACGCTGCGGCTGGGCGACACCTCGCTGGTGCTGGGGCACCGGCTGTCGGAATGGTGCGGCCATGCGCCGGAGCTGGAAGAGGACATCGCGCTGACCAACGTCGCGCTCGACCTCGTCGGCCATGCCCGCATGCTGCTGACCTATGCCAGCGAACTGGAGGGCAAGGGCCGCGACGAGGATCGCCTCGCCTACCGGCGCGACGTCTTCGACTACCGCAACCACCTGCTGGTCGAGCAGCCCAACCGCGACTTCGGCCACACCATCGTCCGCCAGTTCCTGCACGATGCTTGGTCGGTGGAGCTGTATGAGCGGCTCTGCGCCTCGAAGGACGAGACGCTGGCCGGCATCGCCGCCAAGGCGGTGAAGGAAGTGCGCTACCATGTCCGCCACAGCGGCGACTGGCTGGTGCGGCTGGGCGACGGCACCGACGTCAGCCATGCCAAGGTCGCCGACGCGCTCGGCCGCCTCTGGCCCTACACCGGCGAGATGTTCGAGCGTGACGAGGCCGAACAGGCGCTGGTCGCCGCCGGCATCGTCCCCGACCCGGCCGGGCTGAAGGCCGCTTGGGCCGCCCGCGTCGAAACCATTCTGGAGGAGGCGACGCTCGACCGCCCGGCCGATGGCTGGATGCAGAAGGGTGGCCGCCGTGGCGAGCACAGCGAACATCTCGGCTATCTGCTGGCCGAGATGCAGTTCCTGCCGCGCGCCTATCCCGACGCGAATTGGTGAGGGCGAGATGCCGGATGCAGCGGGCTGCTGGGGACCGGAACCGGACGCCGATGCGGTCGTGAAGGCCGCCTGGGACGCGCTGGCCGGGGTGATGGATCCGGAGATCCCGGTGCTGAGCATCGTCGATCTCGGCATCGTCCGCGCGGTGTCGGCCGACGCGGACGGCCGGCTGTCGGTGGCCCTGACGCCGACCTACTCCGGCTGTCCGGCCACCGACGTGATCGTGCTGGAGGCGGAAACCGCGCTGGCCCGCGCCAAGCTCGACGCCCGCGTCTCGGTGGTGATCGCCCCGCCCTGGACGACCGACTGGATCAGCGACACCGGCCGCGAAAAGCTGGCCGAGGTCGGCATCGTCCCGCCGCCGTCCTCCGGCAAGCGGTCGCTGACCGCGCCGGACGAGGTGATCGCCTGCCCGCGCTGCGGCTCGCAGGACACCCGCCAGATCAGCCGCTTCGGCTCCACCGCCTGCAAGGCGCTGCACGCCTGCAACGCCTGCCTCGAACCGTTCGACGTGTTCAAATGCCATTGATGAGTGGTCGCTGCGCTTGCCCCCACCTAACCTCCCCCGCTGGGCGGGGGAGGGACTGCCGCTACCTTTCCCAACAAGCACTTGCTCCCTCCCCCGCCCAGCGGGGGAGGGTCGGGGTGGGGGCAAGTGCCGCGACCACTCAACCGGCCCGACCGAGGACCACCCCATGACCAGCCCCAGCTTCCACCCGCTGACCATCCGCGAGTGCCGCCGGGAGACCGCGGACACCGTGTCGATCGCCTTCGACGTGCCGGCCGATCTCGCCGACCGCTTCCGCTTCGTCCAGGGCCAGTACCTGACCCTCAAGACCCACATCGGGAACGAGGAGGTGCGGCGTTCCTACTCCATCTGCTCCGGCGTGGGCGAGGGCGAACTGCGCGTGGCGGTGAAGAAGGTCGATGGCGGCCTGTTCTCCACCCACGCCAACCAGTCGCTGGCGCCGGGCGCGGTGCTGGAAGTGATGACGCCGATGGGGCGCTTCCACACCCCCATCGACCCCGATGCGGCGCGCACCTATGTCGCCTTTGCCGCCGGCAGCGGCATCACTCCGGTGATGTCGATCCTGAAGACCGTGCTGGCGCAGGAGCCGAAGAGCCGCTTCGTGCTGGTCTACGGCAACCGCACCGTCTCCTCCATCATCTTCCGCGAAGAGCTGGAGGATCTGAAGAACCGCTATATCGGCCGGCTGGTCATCCACCATGTGCTGAGCCGCGAACCGGAAGAGGCCGGGCTGCTGGGCGGCCGCATCGGCGCCGGTCTGGTGCGCGAACTCTGCGCCGGCCCGCTCAAGGCCGAGGATATCGACGCCGCCTTCCTCTGCGGCCCCCAGCCGATGGTGGAGGAGGTGCGCGACGCGCTGGCCGCCTGCGGCACGCCGCCCGCCAACATCCATGTCGAGCTGTTCGGCACCACGACCGCCGCGCGGCCCACGGTCAGGAAGGTGGCGACCGACACCCCCACCGATGCCGCGACCATCGCCATCCTGCAGGACGGCAAGCGCAAGGAATTCACGCTGCCCTATGACGGCGAGAGCATCCTCGACGCCGCCCACCGGCATGGCGCCGACCTGCCCTATTCCTGCAAGTCCGGCGTCTGCTGCACCTGCCGCGCCAAGGTGCGCGAAGGCAAGGTGGAGATGGCCGAGAACTACTCGCTGGAGCCTTGGGAGGTCGAGGCCGGCTATGTCCTGACCTGCCAGTCGCGCCCGCTGACCGAACGGGTCGTCATCGACTTCGACGCCGCCTAATCAACGAGAAAAAGGAAACGCCCCGCCATGACCACCACCCCGCAAGCGCTGTTCGAGACGCACGAGGCGACACTGCAGAAGGCCGTCGAGGCCTGCCGCAGCCGCGCCTACTGGTCGGCCTTCCCCGAAATGCCGAGCCCGCGCGCCTATGGCGAGACGGCGGCGGCCGATGGCGAGGCGGCCTTCGCGGCCTACCGCGACAAGCCCTTCGAGCTGGACCAGCCGGGCGTCACCGGCACGGCGGGTGGTGAGCGCTCGCCCTTCGGCTTCGACCTCGGCATCACCTATCCGGTGTCGGACGTCGATGCGCTGGTCAAGGCGGCCAAGGCGGCAATGCCGGGCTGGCGCAAGGCCGGGCCGAACGGCCGCGCCGGCGTCTGCCTGGAAATCCTGAAGCGGTTGAACGCCCGCAGCTTTGAGATCGCCAACGCGGTGATGCACACCACCGGGCAGGCCTTCATGATGGCCTTCCAGGCCGGCGCGCCGCATGCCCAGGACCGCGGGCTTGAGGCGGTGGCCTATGGCTGGAAGGCGATGACCGACCAGACCCCGACGGCGCGTTGGGAGAAGCCGCAGGGCAAGAACCCGCCGCTGGTGATGGACAAGCGTTTCGAGGTGGTCGGCCGCGGCGTCGGGCTGGTCATCGGCTGCGCCACCTTCCCGACCTGGAACGGCTATCCCGGCCTGTTCGCCAGCCTCGTCACCGGCAATGCGGTGATCGTGAAGCCCGGCCCGACCGCCATCCTGCCGCTCGCCATCACCGTAAAGATCGCGCGCGAGGTTCTGGCGGAATGCGGGCTCGACCCCAACATCGTCACGCTCGCCATCGGCGACACCGTCGCCAAGGATCTGGCGCTGCGGCCCGAGGTGGCGGTGATCGACTACACCGGCTCCACCGGCTTCGGCGACTGGCTGGAGCAGAACGCCCGTCAGGCCCAGGTCTACACCGAGAAGGCCGGCGTCAACACGGTGGTGATCGACGGCACCGACGACCCCAAGGGCATGGTGCGCAACCTCGCCTTCACGCTCAGCCTCTATTCCGGCCAGATGTGCACGACGACCCAGGTCATCTTCGTGCCCAAGGACGGCATCCAGGCCGGGCCGGAGCGGATGAGCTTCGATCAGGTCGTCTCAGCACTGGCCGGCGGCGTCGACAAGTTCCTGTCCGACCCGGAACGCGCGGTGGAGGTTCTGGGCGCCATCCAGTCCGACGCCACGCTGGCCCGCATCGACGAAGCCGCCAAGCTCGGCACCGTCGTGCTGCCGTCGCGCGCCATCACCCATCCGAAATTCCCGGACGCCCGCATCCGCACCCCGCTGATCCTGACCATGGATGCGGCCGACGAGGACAAGTACGGCCATGAGCTGTTCGGCCCGATCTCCATCATCGTGAAGACCGACAGCACCGCCGACAGCCTGGAGCGCGCCGCCCGCCTGACCCGCACCAAGGGCGCCCTGACCACCGGCCTCTACAGCACCGATCCGCAGCTGATCGAGCAGGCGACCGACCTGTTCGTCGAGGCCGGCGTCGCCCTGTCGGTCAACCTGACCGGCGGCGTCTTCGTCAACCAGTCGGCGGCCTTCAGCGACTTCCACGGCACCGGCGCCAACCCGGCGGCCAATGCGGCGCTGTGCGACCTCGCTTTCGTCGCCAACCGCTTCCGCGTGGTGCAGAGCCGCGTTCCGGTTCTGGAGGCCGCCCAATGAGCGACCGGCAGACCACCGACAAGACCATCCTTCTCGACATCGCCGACGGCGTCGCCACCATCACGCTGAACCGGCCCGACCGGCTGAACAGCTTCACCGCGGCGATGCATGAGGAGCTGCGCGAGGCCGTCGGCGAGGTGCGCGACGACAAGGCCGTGCGCTGCCTGCTGCTGACCGGCGCCGGGCGCGGCTTCTGCGCCGGGCAGGATCTGTCCGACCGCGCCGTCGCGCCGGGCGCCCAGGGTCCGGACCTCGGCGTGTCGATCGAGACCAACTACAACCCGCTGGTCCGGTCCTTGCGCGCCCTGCCGATGCCGGTCATCTGCGCCGTCAACGGAGTCGCCGCCGGGGCGGGCGCCAACATCGCGCTTGCCTGCGACATCGTGCTGGCGGCGCGGTCGGCCAGCTTCATTCAGGCCTTCTGCAAGATCGGGCTGATCCCCGACAGCGGCGGCACCTGGACCCTGCCGCGTCTGGTCGGCCATGCCCGCGCCATGGGCCTCGCCATGCTGGGCGACAAGGTGTCAGCTGAGCAGGCGGAAGCCTGGGGCATGATCTGGAAGGCGGTGGACGACGACAGGCTGATGGCAGAGGCGGGCGCGCTCGCCCGCCAGCTCGCCACCCAGCCGACGCGCGGCCTCGCCCTCATCAAGCAGGCGCTCAACGCCTCCTCCGCCAACGACCTCGACACCCAGCTGGACCTGGAACGCGATCTCCAGCGCGAGGCCGGCCGCACGCACGACTACCGCGAGGGCGTCGCCGCCTTCGTCGAAAAGCGCGCGCCGAAGTTCGAGGGGCGGTGATGGCGGCGCTCGATCCTTCCGTCACCGTCGCGGTGGTCGGGGCCGGCGCCATGGGCCAGGGCATCGCCCAGGTCGCGGCGCAGGCCGGCCACCCGGTCCTGCTGGTCGACACCCGCCCCGGCGCCGCGCAGGCCGCCGTCGAGTCCATCGCCAAGGCGCTAACCGCCCTGGTCGAGAAGGGCAAGCGCACGGCGGCGGAGCGTGACGCCACCGTCGACCGCCTGCGCGCGGTGAACGGCCTGTCCGATCTCGCCCCCGCCGGTCTGGTGGTGGAGGCCATCGTCGAAGACCTCGACGTCAAGCGCCGCCTGTTCGCCGAGCTTGAAGGCATCGTCGGCGTGGGCGCCATCCTCGCCACCAACACCTCGTCGCTGTCGGTCACCGCCATCGGCGCCGGGGTGCAGCGGCCGGAACGGCTGGCCGGCCTGCATTTCTTCAATCCGGCGCCGCTGATGGCGCTGGTGGAGATCGTCAGCGGGCTCGCCACCGACGCCGCGGTGCTCGATACGCTGTTCGACACGGCGAAGGCTTGGGGCAAGAGCCCGGTGCGTTGCCGCTCCACCCCCGGCTTCATCGTCAACCGGGTCGCCCGCCCCTTCTACGCCGAAGGGCTGCGGCTGGTGCAGGAGCAGGCGGCCGATCCCGCCACCATCGACGCCGTCGCCCGCGAGGCCGGCGGCTTCCGCATGGGGCCGTTCGAGCTGATGGACCTGATCGGCCATGACGTGAACTTCGCCGTCACCCGCTCGGTCCACGCCGCCTATTTCGGCGACCCGCGCTTCCAGCCCTCACTGATCCAGCAGGAGCTGGTCGAGGCCGGGCGCCTCGGCCGCAAGACCGGCCGCGGCTTCTACGACCACAGCCCCGGCGCCGCCAAGCCGGTGCCGCGCAGCGCCGAACCCGCCGCCAAGCCGCAGCGTGTCACCGTGCAGGGCGACCTCAGCCCCGCCGCGTCCCTGGCCGGGCTGCTACGCGAGGCCGGCGTCGCCGTCGAGGAGACCGCCGGCCCCGGCGTGCTCGTCGCCGATGGCGTCACGCTCGCCCTGACCGACGGCCGCACCGCCACCGCCCGCGCTGCCGAGGACGGCATCGCTCCCTTGGTGCTGTTCGATCTCGCGCTGGACTACGCCAAGGCGACCCGCGTCGCGCTGGCCCCCGCCGACGGGACGCCGTCCGAAGCGGTCACCGTCGCCGTCGGGCTGTTCCAGGCGCTGGGCAAGGCGGTGTCGGTGATCGACGACGCCCCCGGTCTGGTGGTGATGCGCACCGTCGCCATGCTCGCCAACGAGGCGGCGGACGCGGCGATGCAGGGCGTCGCCAGCGCCGCCGACATCGACATCGCGATGACCAAGGGCGTGAACTACCCGCTGGGTCCGCTGGCCTGGGCCGACCGCATCGGCCTGCCCCATGTGCTGGCCGTGCTCGACGCACTGGCCCGCACCTATGGCGAGGACCGCTACCGGGCGTCGGCCCTGCTGCGCCGAAAGATCTCCGCAAGCCTCATACCCTCTCCCGCCCCGGGAGAGGGAAGGGGCCCAAGCGGAGCTTGGGAAGGGTGAGGGGTGATCCAAGACGGACGCACCTGATCCTTGGATCACCCCTCACCCGGCGCCTGCGGCGCCCCCCTCTCCCGGGACGGGAGAGGGATTCAAGAAGCAAGGAGCTTTCCGCATGACCACCGCTCCCCACAATCCCCAATCCCTCGCCGAAGCGGTCGGCCGCGGCATGTACGAGCGCGACCATTGCGCCCAGGCCCACGGTATCGAGCTGCTGGAGATCGCCCCCGGCTATGCCCGCATGGCGATGACCGTGCGCAAGGACATGGTGAACGGCCACGACATCGGCCATGGCGGCATGACCTTCACGCTGGCCGACACCGCCTTCGCCTATGCCTGCAACGCGGCGAACGAGGTGACGGTGGCGGCGGGCTGCTCCATCACCTTCCCGGCTCCGGCCAAGCTGGGCGACGTGCTGACCGCCGAATGCCGCGAAGTGCACAAGCGCGGCCGCTCCGGCGTCTATGACGTCACCGTCACCAACCAGGACGGCACGGTGGTCGGCCTGTTCCGCGGCCAGTCGGCGCGCATCGCGGGGACCGTGATCCCGGTCGAATAGCTGCCCCTAGCGGCCACGGTCACGATCCCCATCTGATAGTTTCTGGAGCGAACCATGCGTGAAGCCTACATCTGCGATGCCGTCCGCACCCCCTTCGGCCGTTACGGCGGCGGGTTGGCTCCGGTGCGCCCGGACGACCTCGCCGCGGTGCCGCTGAAGGCCCTGATGGAGCGCAATCCCGGCGTAGAATGGTCTGCCGTCGACGACGTGATCCTCGGCTGCGCCAATCAGGCCGGTGAGGACAACCGCAACGTCGCCCGCATGGCGGCGCTGCTGGCCAGTCTGCCCGAGGCGGTGCCCGGCACCACGGTCAACCGCCTCTGCGGCTCCGGCATGGACTCGATCGGCATGGCCGCCCGCGCCATCAAGGCGGGCGAGGCCGAACTGATCGTCGCCGGCGGCGTGGAGAGCATGACCCGCGCCCCCTTCGTCATGGGCAAGTCCGACAGCGCCTTTTCCCGGCAGGCCGAGATCTTCGACACCACCATCGGCTGGCGCTTCGTCAATCCGCTGATGAAGGCGAAGTTCGGCATCGACAGCATGCCGGAGACGGCGGAGAACGTCGCCGCCGACCACAACATTTCCCGCGCCGACCAGGACGCCTTCGCCGTCCGCAGCCAGCAGCGCGCCGGCCGCGCCCAGGAATCGGGCCGCCTCGCCCGTGAGATCGTCCCGGTCAGCATCCCCCGCCGCAAGGGCGAGCCGATCATCGTCGCCGCCGACGAGCATCTGCGCCCCGACACCACGCTGGAGGCGCTGGCCAAGCTCTCCACCCCCTTCCGCAAGGAAGGCGGCAGCGTCACCGCCGGCAACGCGTCGGGCGTGAATGACGGGGCCGCCGCGGTGATCGTCGCCTCGGCCGACGCGGTGAAGCGCTACGGCCTGACCCCGCGCGCCCGCGTCGTCGGCACCGCGGTGGCCGGCGTGGCGCCGCGCGTCATGGGCATAGGCCCGGCCCCGGCGACGCAGAAGCTGCTGGCCCGCCTCGGCCTCTCCATCGGCGACGTCGACGTGATCGAGCTGAACGAGGCTTTCGCAGCGCAAGGCCTCGCCGTGCTGCGCATGCTGGGCCTGCCCGACGACGCCGAGCATGTGAACCCCAACGGCGGCGCCATCGCTCTCGGCCACCCGCTGGGCGCCAGCGGCACCCGTCTGGTCGCCAGCGCGGTGATGGAATTGGAAGACCGCAAGGCGACCCGCGCGCTCTGCACCATGTGCATCGGCGTCGGCCAGGGCATCGCCATGATGGTGGAGCGGGTCTGAACAAAAATCGGCATCACCGGCCGCCAAGCGCCGGGCATCAGTACGAAGGGGAGAAGCGCACCATGTCCATCATGACCGATACCGGCGTTAACCAGGGCGCGAAAGCCGGCATGGACCGCTACGAGTTCGCCAGCCGTGACGAGATCGTGGCGATGCAGACGGAGCGGCTGGCATGGTCGCTCCGCCATTCCTACGCCAACGTGGCCCCCTTCCGCGCCAAGTGCGAGACGAAGGGCGTCCATCCCGACGATTTCAAGGAACTGAAGGATCTGGCGCTGTTCCCCTTCACCGTGAAGGACGACCTGCGCCAGGCCTACCCCTTCGGCATGTTCGCCGTGCCGATGGAGGACATCGTGCGCGTCCATGCCTCCAGCGGCACCACCGGGCGGCCGACGGTGGTCGGCTACACCAAGGGCGACATCGACGTATGGGCGGAGGTCGTCGCCCGCTCCATCCGTGCCGCCGGCGGCACGCGCGGCGACCGGGTGCACATCGCCTACGGCTATGGCCTGTTCACCGGCGGCCTCGGCGCCCATTACGGGGCGGAGCGGCTGGGCTGCACCGTCATCCCGATGTCGGGCGGCCAGACCGAGAAGCAGGTCCAGCTGATCCAGGATTTCAAGCCGACCATCATCATGGTCACGCCGTCCTACATGCTGAACATCGCCGACGAGATGCGCCGCCAGGGCATCGACCCGCGCAGCACCAGCCTGCGCGTCGGCATCTTCGGCGCCGAGCCCTGGACCGGCGCGCTGCGCGAGGAGATCGAGCGCACCTTCAACATCCACGCCGTCGACATCTACGGCCTGTCGGAGGTGATGGGTCCGGGCGTGGCGTCGGAATGCGTCGAGACCAAGGACGGCCCGGTGATCTGGGAGGACCATTTCTATCCCGAGATCATCGACCCCGACAGCGGCGAGGTGCTGCCCGACGGCTCCTACGGCGAGCTGGTCTTCACCACCCTGACCAAGCAGGGCATGCCGGTCATCCGCTACCGCACCCGCGACCTGACCCGGCTGCTGCCGCCGACGGCGCGCGGCATGCGGCGGATGGACAAGATCACCGGCCGCTCCGACGACATGCTCATCATCCGCGGCGTGAACGTCTTCCCGACCCAGGTCGAGGAGCTGATCTGCAAGATCCCGGCGCTCGCCCCGCACTATGAACTGGTGGTCAGCCGCGACGGCCACATGGACAATCTCGCCGTCCGGGTGGAGATGCACGAGGACATCCACCCGTCGGAATGGGATGGCCACGCCAAGCACCTGCAGCACTCGATCAAGTCGCTGATCGGCATCAGCACCCGCGTCGAGGCCGTCGAACCCGGCGGCATCGCCCGGTCCATCGGCAAGGCCAAGCGCGTGCAGGACCTGCGTCCGAAGGCTTGAGGTCAGCCCTTCGCCCTCAGCCCTTCTGCGACAGCAGCGGGAAGGCGTCCAGAACACCGGTCAGCAGGATCTGGACGCCGACGCAGAACAGCAGGAAGGCGAACAGCCGCGTCAGCACCCGCACCCGCGTCGGACCCAGGAAGGCGACGATGCGGTCGGCGGAGCGGTAGGACAGCCAGACCAGGGCGGCAATCGCCAGCGCCGCCCCCGACATGCCCAGGAAGAACTCCATCAGCCCGCCGGCCCCGTGCGTCGGGCGGGTGGAGCCCAGCGCGATGGCGACCGAAATGGTGCCCGGCCCGGTGGTGAAGGGGATCGTCATCGGGAAGAAGGCCGATTCCGCCAGCCGGTCGTTGTCGCCGGTCGGGGCGGCCTGTTCCTGCTTGCGCGCCTCGTGCCGTTCCGGCGCGGTCAGCAGCGCCCAGGCCCGTTCGGCCACCACGAAGCCGCCGGCGATCCGCAGCGCCGCCATCGACACGCCGAAGAAGTTCAGCACATAGGCACCCGCCCACAGCGCGGTCAGCATGACGATGGCCGAATAGATGCTGACCAGCCCGGCCAGCCGCGCCCGATCGCGTGGACTGCTGTCCGCCGTCACCTGACTGAAGATCAGCGCCATCGCCAGCGGATTGACGATGGAGAACAGGGCGGTGAAGGCGAGCAGGAAACTGTCGAGCATGGGACCCGTGCATTTGTCGGCCGTCCGAACAGTTAGCGGGGACGGGGCAGGGCTGGCAAGGGCATAGCTTCCCTCTCTCCCCAACCACCAATCCCCTCTCCCCCCGGGGAGAGGGTTAGGGTGAGGGGGTCGCAAGGCGAGGATTCCCACAAAAGTCCGGCATGTGCATCCCCCTCACCCCGACCCTCTCCCCGGGGGGGAGAGGGAGATTTCCCCACCTCTGCCCGAAAATTCACCACCCTCTCACTCTCCGCCCGAAAATTGTGCGCCCCTCGCAAAGCACACCCGCCGGACCGCTGTCCATCCCGTCAGTTCCTGTCTCGATGGACAGGTTTTCTCTTCGCAATAACAATACTCTACCCGCCCACCTCCCCACCCCCGCCCCATCTGGCTCACTTTTTGCTCCCGTCCCCCGCGACAGACGACAACGCGAAGGGACGACCGCCGTGCCAGCCGCCCAGCCCGCACCGCTCACTCTGGTTCCGCCGGGCGCAGACCCCGCGCCGCGCACCATCGTCGACATCCGCAACCTGACCCTGACCTATCAGGCCGCCGATCATCCGGTCTACGCGCTGAACGACGTCAGCCTGTCGATTGCCAAGGGCGATTTCATCTCGCTGATCGGCCCCAGCGGCTGTGGCAAGACCACGCTGATGCGCGTTGTCGCCGACCTCGAACAGCCGACTTCCGGCGAGGTGACGGTCAACGGCATGACGCCGGAACAGGCACGGTTGAAACGCGCCTATGGCTATGTCTTCCAGGCCCCGGCGCTCTACCCCTGGCGGACGGTGGAGCGCAACGTCATGCTGCCGCTGGAGATCATGGGCTTGCCCAAGGCCGACCGGCAGCAGCGTGCCCGCGAGCAGTTGGACCTCGTCGGCCTGTCGGGCTTCGAGCGCAAGTTCCCCTGGCAGCTGTCGGGTGGCATGCAGCAGCGGGTGTCCATCGCCCGCGCTCTCGCCTTCAACCCCGACCTGCTGCTGATGGACGAGCCGTTCGGCGCGCTCGACGAGATCACCCGCGACCATCTGAACCTTCAGCTCACCCGCCTGTGGCTGAGCACCCGCAAGACCTGCATCTTCGTCACCCACTCCATCGCCGAGGCAGTGTTCCTCTCCACCCGCATCGTGGTGATGAGCCCGCGTCCCGGCCGCATCCTCGACGTCATCGACTGCGACCGCGACCTGCCGCGCGAGCGCACATTCGACATCCGCGAAAGCCCGGAGTTCCAGCGCATCGCCCACCGCGTCCGCGAAGGGCTGATGGAGGGCCACAGCTATGACGACTAAGAAGACGCTGCCGGTGGCCGTGATGGCGCTGGCGGTGCTGGTGCTGTGGTACGCCGGTGCGGTCTGGCTGAATGCGCCGATGGCGACGGACGCGCTGAACCGCGCCGGCCACGACTGGACCACCGCCGACCTGATCCGCGCCACGCTGGCGATGAAGCGCCCGATCCTGCCGACGCCGAATCAGGTGGCGCTGGACCTCTACAATTCCCTGACCGGCTATCCGGTGACCAGCATCCGCAACCTGCTCTACCACACCGGCGTCACCGCCGGGGCGGCGCTGGCCGGCTTCGGCATGGGGGTGGTGCTGGGGGTGGCGCTGGCGGCGGGGATCGTTCAGGCGCGCACGCTGGAATCGAGCCTGCTGCCCTGGGTCATCGCGTCCCAGACCGTGCCGATCCTGGCGATTGCGCCGATGATCGTGGTGATCCTCGGCAACATCGGCTTCACCGGCCTGCTGCCCAAGGCGATCATCGCCGCCTATCTCTGCTTCTTCCCCATCACCATTGGCATGGTGAAGGGGCTGCGCTCCGCCGATCCGCTGACGCTGGACCTGATGCGCACCTACAGCGCCGGCACCGCCCAGACCTTCCGCCTGCTGCGCCTGCCGGCCTCCCTGCCCTACCTGTTCACCAGCCTGAAGATCGCGGTCGCCGCCAGCGTCGTCGGCGCCATCGTCGCCGAGTTGCCGACCGGTGGACAGGCGGGGTTGGGCGCGCGGCTGCTGTCCGGCTCCTACTATGGCCAGACCGTGCAGATCTGGAGCGCGCTGGTGATGGCAGCATTGCTGAGCGTCACGCTGGTCGCCGCCGTCGGCCTCGCCGAACGGGCGCTGGTGCCGGGCGGCCGGGGAGGTGCGCGATGACTCGGTCCAAAATAGCCCGCCCCGCCATGGCCCCTTGGCCGCTGGTGATGCTGGCCGCCCCGTTGCTGCCCTTCGCCACGCTCGACGGCACCGCCCTGTATCTGCCGCAGATACCGGCAGCCCTGGGGCTTTTTGCACTGACCGTCGCAACCATTCTGGCGAGGCGCCTGCCCGCTTCCGCCCTGGGAGAAGCCCTGCTCCTGTTGACCGGAGTCGCCGCCGCCTATGCCACGCCGCTCCTGCTGCTGAGCCAGGGCCACGCGCTCGCCCAGGCCGGCGGGCTTTGGCTCTCCATGGCCGGCGCCACCCTGCTGCTGTGGCGGGTGCTGGCCCTGCTGGCGGGGGTGAGCGGTCCGGCGCGGCTGGCCGGTCCCGCCCTGTTCGGGCTGGCGCTGGTCATGCTGTGGGAGATCCTGACCCGCGGCTTCCAGGTGCCGACCATCCTGTTGCCGCCGCCGAGCCTCGTGCTGACCGCCTTTGCCGCCAATGCCGCCGACCTGTGGGACGATTTCCGCCAAACGGTGCTGACCTCCGTCCTGCGCGGCTACCTGATCGGCTGCGGTGCCGGGTTCCTCGTGGCGATCCTGGCCGACCGGGTGCCTTTCCTGGCGCGCGGGCTGCTGCCGCTCGGCAATCTCGCCAGCGCCGTGCCGGTGGTGGGCATCGCGCCGATCATGGTGATGTGGTTCGGCTTCGACTGGCAGTCCAAGGCCGCCGTCATCGTGGTGATGACCTTTTTCCCGATGCTCATCAACACGTTGGCCGGGCTGCAGAGCGCCGAGCGCATCCAGCTCGACCTGATGCGCTCCTACGGCGCCGGCTACTGGCGCACGCTGGCGATGCTTCGGCTTCCCTGCGCCTTGCCCTTTTTGTTCAACGGACTGAAGATCAACTCGACCTTGGCACTTATCGGGGCCATCGTCGCCGAGTTCTTCGGGACGCCGGTGGTGGGGATGGGCTTCCGCATCTCCACCCAGGTCGCCCGGATGAATCTGGATGTCGTGTGGGCGACCATCGCCGTCGCCGCCCTGACCGGATCGCTGCTCTACGGTGCGCTTGCACTGGCGGAGCGGCATGTCACCGCCTGGCACCCGTCTTTCCGCAAACGCTGACCGCCTCAAGCCAAGACAAACTCCAGCCAGAAGAGGATCGAACGCGATGAAGACCCTTGCCTCCGCCGTCCTGCTCGCCGCCACCGCGCTCACCGGCCTCGCCGGCTGGGGTGCGCCGGCCGCCGCCGCCGATCCGCTGACGCTCCAGCTGAAATGGGTCACCCAGGCCCAGTTCGCCGGCTATTACGTCGCGGCGGCCAAGGGCTTCTACAAGGACGCCGGGCTGGACGTCACCATCAAGGCCGGCGGCCCCGACATCAACCCGACCCAGGTCATCGCCGCCGGCGGCGCCGACGTGATCGTCGACTGGATGCCGTCGGCGCTCGCCAGCCGCGAAAAGGGCGTGCCGCTGGTCAACATCGCCCAGATGTTCCAGAAGTCCGGCATGATGCTGACCTGCCGCAAGGATGCCAACATCAAGGACCCGAAGGACTTCAAGGGCCACACGCTGGGCGTCTGGTTCTCCGGCAACGAATATCCCTTCCTGTCCTGGATGAGCAAGCTGGGCTATTCCACCTCCGGCTCGACCCCGGACGTCAAGGTTCTGAAGCAGGGCTTCAACGTCGATCCGCTGCTGCAGAAGCAAGCCAGCTGCATCTCCACCATGACCTACAACGAATATTGGCAGCTGATCGAAGCCGGCATGAAGGCCGACGAGTTGACCGTCTTCAAGTATCAGGACCAGGGCGTCGCCACCCTGGAGGATGGCCTCTACGCCACGGAAAAGGCGCTGTCCGATCCGAAGATGGTGGAGAAGCTGGCGAAGTTCGTGAAGGCCTCGGCCAAGGGCTGGGAGTACGCCGCCAAGAACCAGGACGAGGCGGTGAAGATCGTGCTGGAGAACGACACCACCGGCGCCCAGACCGAGGAGCACCAGACCACCATGATGCAGGAGGTCGCCAAGCTGATCGACGGTGGCGCCAAGGGCACCGGCTATCTCGACCCGGCCGACTTCAACCGCACGGTGGACATCCTGATGTCGGGCGCCTCCACCCCGGTCATCTCGAAGAAGCCGGAAGGCGCCTACAGCCACGCGGTGTTCGACGCGGCGGCCAAGCTTTAAGGCATCGCCCGTCTTCTCCCTCCCCTGCGAGAGCGGGGGAGGGTCGGGGTGGGGGCAATACAGCCTCCCCCTACCCCCGCGCCGCCATCAGCGTGCGCAGCATCCGCTCGAACCGCGCACCGGCGAGCGAGACCTGATCGAGCAGCCCCTCGTCCAGCTCGTCCTCCATGATCCGGCCGGCGTCCATCGTCTGGCCCTTGCCGTATTTCAGCCGGTCGACGGTGCCGCGCAGGCGGTCGGCCAGGAAGATCGCCAAGGCCTTGTAGAAGCGCCCGGCGAAGCCGCCGTCGCTGCGCAGCCGCGCCTCGATCTCCCGCTTGGCCAGCGCCAGAACGATGCAGCGCCCGTCCGCCGACACGGTGGCCGAGGGCGGCGCCGAATCGACGAAGGACACCTCGCCGACCACCTCGCCGCTGCCCAGCCGCGCCACCGTCCCGACCCCGGCGACATCGACGGTGGCATGGCCCTCCAGCACGATGTAGAGCGAGTCCGCCGCCTCCCCCTGGCGCACCAGCACCTGCCCGCCGGCCAGATCGAGCCGCCGGCCGGCGCGGGCCATCCACTCGATGTCCTCGTCGCTGAGATTGCCCAGGATATACAGGACCTTGCGCATCATTCCCCCTAAAGCAACTGCCGACTGGCCAGCGTCCGGAACGGCCCGTCCACCGCCATCAGATCCTCGTACCGCCCGGACTGCACCAGCCGCCCGGCCTCCAGAACCAGGATGCGGTCGACGTCGCGGATGGTGCTGAGGCGGTGGGCGATCACCACGCGGGTGACGCTGAGCTTGGCGAGCGACGCCGTCACCACCGCCTGGGTGCGGTTGTCGAGCGCGCTGGTCGCTTCGTCCAGCAGCAGGACGCGCGGACGATGGACCAGGGCGCGGGCGATCATCAACCGCTGGCGCTGGCCGCCCGACAGGGTGCCGCCGCCGTCCATCAGCACCGTGTGCATGCCCATCGGCATCTGTTCGATGTCGCGGTCCAGCCCGACCAGCCGCGCCGCATGCCACGCATCGTCCAGCCCGAGCGGTGTGGTGCCGACGATGTTCTGGAACAGGCTGCCCGCCGTGATCCGCCCGTTCTGCAGCACCACGCCGATCTGCCGGCGCACGGCGGCGAGGTCGAGCCGTTCGGCGGCGCGGCCGTCGAAGAACACCTCCCCCTGGTCCGGCCGTTCGAAGCCCAGCAGCAGGCGCATCACCGTCGATTTGCCGCTGCCCGACGCGCCGACGATGGCGACGAACTCCCCCGGTTCGATCGACAGGCTGAGGTCGTGCAGCACCGGCGGCGCATCGGGGGCGTAGCGGAAGCCGACACGGCTGAGCGTGATGCCGCCCTGCAATTCACCCGGCGCGTCGCGGCCGGCCTGAACCTCGGGTGCGGTCTCCAGGATCGGACGGGCGCGCTCCAGCAGCGGCAGGACTGTCAGGCTCTTGGTCAGGGCGTGCGCCATCTCGGTCAGCGCCGCCAGCAGCTGGCCGAAGGCGGTGATGAAGGCGAGGAAACTGCCGGTGGAGAAGGCGGCCGGCGCCTCCTGCCCCGGCGTCGCCGCCAAAGCTTGAAGCGCCTGCTGCTTGGCGTCCGATTCCATCAGCAGCGCCACCGCCAGGAACACCGCGATGGTCGCCAGCGTCGGGAAGGCGGCGTGGAAAGTCTCCAGCGCGTTGCCGTAGCGCTGGGCGGCCACCGCGCGGGATTTCTGCGCCGAGAAACCGCGCGCCCATTCCGCCATCGCCCGCGGCTCCGCCCCGGCGACGCGCAGCTTGCCGATGCCGACGATCAGCTGCAGCACCAGCCCGTCCAAGCGGCCCTGTCGGCGGATATGCTCCCGCTCATGCCGCAGTTGGCCATAGGACAGCGCCGCGGTCACCAGCGCCGACAGCAGCGCCAAGCCTGTCGCAATCAGGGCGAGGCGCCAGTCATAGACCGCCAGCAGCCCCAGGCTGATCGACCCGAACAGCGCGCCCAGCAGGCCGGTCACCGTGCTCGCCGCCAGGATCTCGCGCACGGTCTGCAACCCCAGCGCCCGGTCGGCGAGGTCGCCGGCGGTGTAGCGGCGGAAAAAGCCGACCGGCAGGGCGAACAGACGGTCGATGAAGGCCGCCTGCATCACCCCGTCGATCCGGCTTTCCAGCCGCAGCACCGCCATCACCTTGACGATGTCGAACGCCGCGCCGCCGATGGCGGCGGCGACCAGCCCGGCGATGATGAAGAACAGCTGCCCGGTATCGGCGCGCGGGATGGCGCTGTCGAACAGGAAGCCGGTGGCGACCGGCACCAGCAGCCCCAGCACCGCCACCGCCAGCCCGCTCAGCCCCAGCCGCATCCCGTCGCCGCCAAGACCACGCAGGGGGAAGCGGATCGCCTCCGCCGCACCCAGCGCGCGGGCCGGCAGCGGGCGGTAGAGGTGCAGCCCCTCCGCCGCCAGCAGGTCGGCCACCGCCTGCGTCACGCGGCGCCGGCCGCGGGACTCCAGCATGTCGAAGCCGGCCGGGGTGGGCAGCAGCGCCACCGGCACCCTGCCCTCCTCCAGCCAGCCGAGCATCGGCGCCCCTTCGCTGCGCCACCAGCCGTCGCGCAGGATCACCTTGCGACCGCGCAGGCGCGCGGCGGCCAGCATCAGATCCAGCGTTTCCGAGGCCGGCTTGCCGGCGGCATCGATGCGGGGAAGCGGCTCCTCCAGCCCCATATGCGCCATCAGCGCGGCCAGCGCGCCCGACAGCGGGTCGCCAAGGACCGGAGCGGCCGCGGACGCCTGCCCGTCGACGAGGTCGGACAGGCCGCCCAGCGCCTGGGCCAGCGACTCCCGTGCCGATTCCCGGCTGCGCAGGGCGCGCTTCGCCTCGCTGTCCGCCTGGGCGGCGACGCGGCTGCCGATGCGGTCCAGCACCAGCGCATGGAAGCGGTCGAAGGCCGGCCACAGAGTGGCGGCGTCGGGCCATGCCTCGGTGACCGAAACGGCGGCCCCTGCGGTACTTTCAATCCAGGCGCGGTCGGCCATCGGCAGCGGCGGCTCACCGACCCCCGTCGGCGGACCGCCCAGCCACGCGACCTCCCCCTCCGTCACCGTCAGCCACAGCGGCCGGCGCGGGTCGGCATACAGCCGTTCGCCGGGACCGAGCGAGCGAGCGCCCGGTTCCGCCACCCGGTCTGGCCAGACCGCCTCGCCGCCGGTCGCGGCATCGGTCAGGCGCAGGATCCAGGCTTCGGCATGGGGCAGGAAATCCTCCGCCCCGGCCAGCGCCTCCCGCTCCACCCCGCTGAGGCGCGAGCCGATGGACCCGACCGCAACCAGGGTCGCGCCGGCCTGCATGCCGACCCCGAACAGCAGTGCCCCGGTTTCCGCCCGGAACAGGTGGCGGCGCCGGCCGCTGCCGCCTGCGAGGTGGAACAGGTCGACATAGCCGTCCTCCACCCGCCATCCCAGCCGCGGGTCGTCCAGCGTCAGCGGCCGGTGGTTGCCACCCTCCACCAGGATGGGGCCATGCAGGGTCGCGGGGCTGTCCAGAACGTCCATCGCCTCACCCCGCCGCGATCAGCGAGGCGTACTCGCCACCGCGCGCCAGAAGATCCTCGTGGCTGCCGCGCTCCACCACCCGGCCCTGGTTCAGCACGATGATCTCGTCGCAATCGCGGATCGTGCTCAGCCGGTGGGCGATGATGATGCAGGTGCAGCCGCGCCGCCGCAGATTGTCGTCGATCAGCTTTTCCGTCGCCACGTCCAGCGCCGCCGTCGCCTCGTCCAACACCAGGATCGACGGGTTGCCGGCCAGCGCGCGGGCAATCTCCAGCCGCTGGCGCTGGCCGCCGCTGAAATTCACGCCCCCTTCGGCGACCGGCGCGTCGAGCTGGCCCTGGCGCCCGGCGACCTCGCCCAGGATAGCGGCATCCTCCAGCGCGCGGGTCAGCGCCGCTTCCGGCACCGTGCGGTCCCACAGGGTCAGGTTGTCGCGCACCGAGCCGTCGAACAGGAAGACGTCCTGGTCGACATAGGCGATGGAGGCGGCGCGCAGCCCCACCGGGATTTCCGCCGGCGCCTGCCCGTCGAAGAGGATTTGCCCCGACCAGGGCTGGACGAGGCCGCAGATCAGCCGGCCGACGGTGGATTTTCCGCTGCCCGACCCGCCGACCAGCGCCACCCGCATCCCCGGCGCCAACGCCAGCGACAGCCCCTCGATCAGCGGCGGGTCGAGCACGCTGTAGCCGAAGGACACGTCGACCAGTTCCACCGCTCCGCTCAGCCGCGCCGGCCCATCCGCAACCTCCGCCCCCTCGGCGGCGAGACCGGACTGCGGGTCGGGCGCATGGTTCAGCGTGTCGTTCAGCCGCTGCAGGTCGGCCTTCACCCGCTGCAGCGTCCCGCCCATGCCGACCAGCTTAGCAACCGGCTCGGAAAAGCTGGCCCCAAGGCTCTGGAACGCCACCAGCGCGCCGACGGTCAGCGCCCCGTCCATCACCCGCACCGCGCCCAGCCCCAGGATCGCCGCCGTACCCAGCGCATTGAGGAAGGTCGGCGCCACCGTCAGCATCGCCGAATGAACCCCCAGCGTCTGGCGCACCGACAACAGCCGGGCCTGATAGCCGGCCCAGCGCTCGAACGCCTGCCCCTCCAGCCCGGCCGACTTCAGCGTCTCGATCGCCTGGATGCTGCCGATGGTGACGGCGCCCAGCTTGGCCTGTTCCGACAGCAGGCGCCGCCCGGCATCCTCCCGCCCGCGCGAGGCGCCGCGCAGGAACAGCACGTTGCCCAGCACCAGCAGGATGGTCACCGCCGCCAGCGCCACGTCGTAGGTCAGCATGACCAGCCCGAAGAAGACCACCGTCAGCAGGCTCATCGCCGCCGTCGCCATCTCGCCCGACAGCAGCCGCGCCACCCGGTCGTTGGCGGCGACGCGGCCGGCGATGTCGCCGGGATGGCGCTGGCCGAAGAAGGGAACCGGCAATTGCAGCAGCCGCCAGACATAGCGGCTGGCCATCACCATGGCGAATTTGGTCTCCAGCTTCAGCAAAGCCGACTGCTGCAGCGCCGTCAGCGCCGCCCGCAGCAGCGCCGTGGCGCCCATCCCCAGCAGAAGCGGCACCAGCCAGTTGCGCTGCCCGCCGATCAGCACCTCGTCGACGAAGGCCTTGGTGAAGGCCGGCAGGGCGATGCCCGGCAGCACCAGCGCCAGGCTGGCGGCCAGCGCGAGGCCCACCGCCGCGCGCGACCGCTTCAACTGCCGCCCCAGCATGCCGGCAAGGCTTGGCGGCTTCGCTCCGGCGACGAACTCCGGACCTTTCTCGAAGGCCAGGGCGACACCGGTGAAGGCCTCGGAGAACTCCGCGCGGGTGACTCGGCGCGGGCCGGTGACCGGATCGTTCAGATAGGCGTGATCGCCCTTGAAGCCTTCGAAGACCAGATAATGGTTGAAGTTCCAATGGACGATCAGCGGCCAGGGCATGTCGGCCAGCGCGTCCGGCTCCTTCTTGAAGCCCTTGGCGGTCAGGCCGTAGCGCCGCGCCGCGCGCAGCAGGTTGCTGGCCTTGCTGCCGTCGCGCGACACGCCGCAGGCGACGCGCAGCTCCTCCAGCGGCACCCAGCGGCCGAAATAGGCCAGAACGATGCCGAGCGACGCGGCGCCGCACTCCACCGCCTCCATCTGCAGCAGCGTGGGCGTGCGCACGCGGGTCTGCTTGCGAACCGGCGGCTTTGCGCTCACAGGCCGGTCGCCTTGCGCAGGGCCGGGATGACGAAGGCCATCGGCGGCTGTTCGCGCACCGTCACCTCGCCCTCGGCCAGGGTGCCGCTGGTGATGGTCATCGCCGGACCGCCGCCGGACGACCAGCGGTAGCCGGACGGCGTGCCGGCCTCCGGCACCAGATCGACGCGCACGGCAAACGGCGGTCCCTTGGCGGAGAACTGCGTCACCAGCCGGTCGTTCTGCAACACCGCCTGCATGCCCTGCGGGGTGGAGGGGAAGTCCGACACCTCGGCGACCCGGCCGACCAGCGTGCCGTACTCCTCCTTGCGCACCGTCGACGGCGCGATGCGGACATCCATGCCGGGCTTCAGCTTCTTGCCATGCTCCGGCGGGACATAAAGCACCAGCTGCAGGCCGCGCGACCCGCTTTCGATGCTGACCACCGGGGTGCCGGCGGCGACGCGCGCGCCCTCCGCCACCTTCCATTCGGTGACGCGCCCGTCGGTCGGGCTGAGGATCCGCGTGTCCTGTTCCAGCTGCAGGGCAAGCTCGTCCACCCGCCGGCGGGCGTCGGCGACGCGGTCCCGACCTTCGGTCAGCGTCTGCTCGGCCCGGCTGGCCATGTCCAGCTCCTCGGTGTCGATCTGCAAAAGCTGGCTCTTGGCGTCGCTGACCTTCTGGCGGGCGGCGGCCAGTTCCTGCCGCGTGTCCTCCACCCGCTGGCGGGTGGTGAAGCCGCGGCTGGCGATGTCCTCCTGCCCGCGCAGCAGGGTGTCGAGGAACTGCACGCGTGTCTCGGCGGCGGCCACGACCTGCCTCAGGGCGGCACGACGGGCGGCGAAGTTGGCACGGCGGGCCTGTGCCTCGCGCTCCAGCTGATTGGTGCGGCGCGCCAGATCCTGCTCCCGCTCCCTCACCACCGCCCGCGCGTGGTCGAGAGTCTGTTCAAGCCCCGCCTTGTCGACACGGGCCAGCAGCTGGCCGGCGGTCACGGTGTCGCCCGGCTTCACCAGCGGCGCCACCAGCGCGCCGGACGCGCTGGCGACCGCGTCGAACACCCGGCCGCCGCTGCTGACCAGCAGGCCGGAGCCGGTCACCCGCGTCGGGATGCTCCCCACCACCGCCCAAACCAGAGCCAGCGCCAGCAGCCCCAGCAGCGCGGTCAGGGCCAGCCAGCCCCGCGGCGTGGTCAGCGTGACCAGCCGGTCCAGCTCCTCCGGCGACGACAGGCGGTCGAGCGCCGCCTTGCGGAACAGCCGTTCCGACGGCGAGGGGGTGGTCGGCGCTGCGGTCATGCGGATCGGGCTCGCAATGGGCGGTGTAAAGGTGGGTATACGTATGGGTAGGTTGTGGAGAGTGAAACAAGCAGCCCGGCCATTGCAACCCTGCTGAACCGCCCGTCCCAAGCTGTCACAGGAGCTGTCGCCGGGCAGCCATGAATTTCCGGCGGCAAAAGGCTTTTCGCCCATGGAAGCGCAGCGATATATTAGTAATTGCGGCATCAGGCCGAAGGACATGAACGGGACGACCATGGATTCCAATGCGGGCGATTCGAATTTGGTGGCCGTGGCCGCACCGGCGCGCCGCCGCCGTCGCCGGCCCGCCAGCGCCACCGCGAGACCCGCCCATCGCGGCGCCACCGTGTCGGGCACCATCTATCGCGACCTGCGCGATGACATCGTCTCGCTGCGCCGCAAGCCGGGCGAGCCAGTGATCGAGAAGGAGGTGGCGGAGGCCTATGGCGTCAGCCGCACGCCGGTGCGCGAGGCGATGCTGAAGCTTGCCGACGAAGGTCTGGTGGAGGTGTTCCCGCAGTCCGGCACTTTCGTCGCCCGCATCCCCCTCAGCGCCCTGCCGGAGGCCATCGCCATCCGCCGCGCGCTGGAGGAGGCGACGGTGCGCTACGCCGCCGAACAGGCGACCGGCAGCCAGATCGCCCGCCTGCGCGCCAATCTGGAACTGCAGCGCGAGATGAAGGAGGCCGGCAATTTCGACGGCTTCCACGATGCCGACGAGGCGTTCCACGCGCTGCTGGCGGAGATCTCCGGCTATCCCGGCTTCTGGGCGTTGACCCAGCAGGTGAAGCGGCAGATCGACCGCTACCGCCACCTGACCCTGCCGGCCGCCGGCAGGATGGACAAGGCACTGGGCGAACACAGCGCCATCGTCGAGGCGGTCGCCGCCCGCGACCCCGACCGCGCGGTGGGCGAACTGCGCCACCACCTGACCGACCTGCAGCTGGGCATCGCCGACGTCCGGCAGACCTATCCGCAGTATTTCACCGCCTGAGGATGGCGGGCGCGCTCACACCTTGCGCGTCTCGTACGCCGTGAAGCAGGCGGCGCGCGGGGCGTAGCCGCTGGCGAAATGGGCGGAGGAGACGATCATGTCGGCCGTCGCCTCGTTGCAGGCCATCGGGATGTTGTAGAGCGTCGCCAGCCGGGTCAGCGCCTTCACATCCACGTCGTGCGGCTGGGCGGTCATCGGATCGACGAAGAAGACCAGCAGGTCGATCCGCCCCTCCGCGATCATCGCGCCGATCTGCTGGTCGCCGCCCAGCGGACCGCTCTTCAGTGGGGTCACGTCCAGGCCGGGATGGGCGTCGCGCACCTTCTGGCCGGTGGTTCCGGTCGCCCAGAAGGCGTGGCCGTCCAGCGCCGCGATGTTGGCGCCGATCCAGGCGATGAGGTCCGCCTTGCGGGCGTCGTGGGCGACGAGGGCGATGCGCTTGCGGGGCTGCCGGCCAGATTGCTGGCCAGATGGCTGGGTGGTCATGATTGGACACTCCGGACGAGGACCGTCCACTAATATATTACCATGGCCGCCCGCGCAACGCGGCGCCCCCGCCCCTTCACGGTTCGACCGCCCCCGGCGTCTTTGTCGCACCCTCCGTTTGATGAAATGTCCGGATTTCCATCATTAAGCCTTGCCCTGCTTACTAGTATATTAGTATGATGGCGCCAGACCTGCCGGACAGCCGGCTGCACAGATTTGAAAGGACCACCCCATGAAAATCTCCGTCCGGCACGCCTCGCACCCCGATGCCGTCCGCGCTTTCGACACCGAGACGCTGCGCGACCATTTCCTGGTCCCGACCCTGTTCGAGGCCGACGAGACCGTCTTCACCTACAGCCACATCGACCGTTTCGTCGTCGGCGGCGCCATGCCGGTCGCCGGCCCGGTGAAGCTGGAGTCCTCCAAGGAGATCGGCTCGCCCAACTTCCTCGACCGGCGCGAGCTGGGCGTGGTCAATGTCGGCGGCGCCGGCCGCGTCACCGTCGACGGTGCCGTCTATGAACTGGCGCCGCGCGACGCGCTCTATGTCGCGATGGGCAGCAAGGACGTCACGTTCGAGAGCCTGGACCGCCGCGAGCCGGCCAAGTTCTACCTGAACAGCACCCCCGCCCATGCCCGGTTCGAGACGATGAAGATCTCGATCGGTCAGGCCAAGGCCGTGCATCTCGGCGACCCGGCCCAGTCGAACGAGCGCACCATCTACCAGATGATCCACCCCGACGTGGTGCGCACCGCGCAGCTGGTGCTGGGCATGACGGTGCTGAAGCCGAACAACATGTGGAACACGATGCCGTGCCACACCCATGACCGGCGTTGCGAGGTCTATTTCTACTTCGACCTGCCCGATGACGCCCGCGTCATCCACCTGATGGGCGAGCCGGAGCAGACCCGCCACCTCGTCGTCGCCAACGAGCAGGCGGTGATCTCCCCGCCCTGGTCGATCCATTCCGGCGTCGGCACCCGCAACTACACCTTCATCTGGGCGATGGGCGGCGACAACCAGGACTTCACGGACATGGACTTCGTCGCCATGGACCGCCTGCGCTGACGCGCCGCCGGATTTGAAACCCCGGATTTGAAACCAACGCATAAGAACGGAAACCGACCATGAGCATTTCGTTCGACCTGACCGGCAAGGTGGCGCTGGTCACCGGCGCCAACACCGGCATCGGCCAGGGCATCGCCGTGGCGCTGGCGCAGGCCGGCGCCGACATCGCCGCCGTCGACGTGGTGTCGCTGGACGAGACCAAGGGTCTGGTCGAGGCGGCCGGCCGCAAGTTCCACGGCATCCACGCCGACCTGACCTCCATCGCCCCGGTCCAGGGGCTGGTGGAGGAGACAGTCGGCAAGTTCGGCAAGCTGGACATCCTGGTCAACAATGCCGGGCTGATCCGCCGCGCCGACGCCGTCGACTTCAGCGAGGCCGACTGGGACCTCGTGATGAACATCAACATCAAGACGGTGTTCTTCCTCTGCCAGGCCTTCGGCCGCTACGCCATCAATGAAGGCCGCAAGGGCAAGATCATCAACATCGCGTCCATGCTGTCCTTCCAGGGCGGCATCCGCGTGCCGTCCTACACCGCCTCCAAGAGCGGCGTCGCCGGCATCACCAAGCTTCTGGCCTGCGAGTGGGCCGGCAAGGGCATCAACGTGAATGCCATCGCGCCGGGCTATGTCGCCACCAACAACACCGCGGCTCTGCGCGCCGACGAGAGCCGCAGCGCCGAGATCCTCGGCCGCATCCCGGCCGGCCGCTGGAGCGTGCCGTCCGACATCGGCGGACCGGCGGTGTTCCTGGCGTCGGAAGCCGCCGACTACATCCACGGCACCATCCTGCCCGTCGACGGCGGCTGGCTGGCGCGCTGACGATAACGGCCCTTTTCGGCACTCAAGTGCTGCGTGACGTTCGCATCATGGCCGATGTGACGCACTGGACGTGAAAGGCTTCTTTGGCCGTCATTCCCGCGAAGGCGGGAATCCAGACACTGTAAGCATTTGCATTGGAAACTCTGGATCCCCGCCTTCGCGGGGATGACGCAAAGTTCCTTCAGTCCCGGACGTTCATCACGCCGTGTGATGCGCGCGTCACGCCTGGGCCGGAACGGGCATTCGATGGGAGGAAAACGGATAATGACCACCGACGTGTTCGTCACCGCGGGCGACATTCCGTGGCAGGATCTGGGCGACGGCGTTCGCCGCAAGATTCTCGGCTACAACGACACGATGATGATGGTGCGGGTGGAGTTCGAGGCCGGCGCCATCGGCGCGCAGCATCGCCATCCCCATGTCCAATGCGCCGTGGTGGAGAAGGGGTCCTTCGACGTCACCATCGACGGCCGCACCCAGCGCCTGAACGCCGGCGACGGCTATATGGTGCCGTCCAACATCCTGCATGGCGTGGTCGCGCTGGAGCCGGGCGTGCTGCTCGACATCTTCACGCCGATCCGCGAGGACTTCCTGGGCGAGCCGGTGGCCTACGCCGCGGAAGCCGACGCGAAGTAGGCCCGAAACGGCTTCTTAGACCGGCCCCTTAAACCGGATCGCCGGGCGCGGTGAAGTAACGCGGATAGTCGCGGCGGATGTCGGCGATCGAGATCTGCAGGTCGTCCAGATGGTCGTCCAGCGCCTTGATGGCGGCCGCGGGATCGTTGGCCGCCACCGCTTCGAGGATGGCGGCATGCTCCGCGATCACCTCGGCGATGCGGCCGCGCACCGGCAGGGTCAGCAGACGGTAGCGGTCGATCTGCACCTTGGTCTGCTGGATCAGCGTCCAGAATCCGGGATAGCCGGCGATCTCCGCGATCAGCGCGTGGAACGCCTCGTCGGCCTGATGGAACCCTTCATAGTTGGCGGTTTCCTGCATCTCCCGCTGCAATTCCAGATTGGCGCGGAGCGCGGCGATCTGGCTGCGGCTGGCCCGCGCCGCCGCATAGCGCACCGTCGCCTCCTCCAGCGCCTTGCGGATGGCGAAGGCCTCCGGCAGGGCGTCCAGCGGGATGCGCGACACGAAGGTGCCTGATTGCGGGAAAATCTCGATCAGCCCCTCGTCGGCCAGCTTCAGCACCGCCTCGCGCACCGGCGTGCGGCTGACGCCATAGGCCTCGGCGATCTGCTTCTCGGCGATGGCGTCGCCGGGCTTGCGCTTCAGCGAGACGATCTCCGCCCGCAGATCGCGGTAGATGCGCGACGCCACGGTCGCGGCGCGGCGCGGCGGACGGACCGCCGCGGCCGGGGCCGCAGCGCGGCGCACGGTTGCGGAGACCAGGCCGCCTTCATCCTCTGTCGTCGCGACCTTCTTCACCGATGGCTCCATTCCGGCAGGCATGTATCCGGGCAGCGCACCGCCGCCCGTGGGATGTTCGTCATACCCGTCAATCTACCCGTCCCCCTTCACCAAGGTCAAATCCATCGCCACCCTCTCAAACGGATCGGGTGCGGCGACTGGGCGCAGGCCGCACTGGCACAGATGCCGCGAAATGGGAACGATTGGGCTTGCAATCCAATCTGATATATTAATATTATACGACCAGCCGGTAGGGACGGTCCCCCGCACGGACCCCGCCTTTTCCCCACCCTGCTTTTGTCCTTCTCTTGCAGCGTAGAGGCTTCCGATGCTTCACCCCGACCGTCTTTTCCCGAGCGACCCGACGCAACGCGACATCGCGCGCCGCCTGTATGGCGAAGTCGCCGCCCTGCCGATCGTCAGCCCGCACGGCCACACCGATCCGTCCTGGTTCGCGAAGGACGAGGCGTTCCCCGATCCGGCCAGCCTGTTCGTCAAGCCCGACCATTATGCATTCCGCATGCTCTACAGCCAGGGAATTCCGCTGGAGCAGCTGGGCGTTCCGCGCAAGGATGGTGGCGAGACCTCGACCGATTCGCGCGCGATCTGGCGCCTGCTGGCCAGCAACTGGCACCTGTTCCGCGGCACGCCCACCTCGATGTGGCTGACCCATGCCTTCGAGACGGTGTTCGGCGTCACCGAGCGTCTGAGCGCCGCCAGCGCCGACCGCATCTACGACCAGATCGAAGACTGCCTGCGCAAGCCGGAATTCCGCCCGCGCGCCCTGTTCGAGCGCTTCAACCTCGAAGTGCTGGCGACCACCGAATCGCCGCTCGACCCGCTGGTGCACCACAAGGCGATCCGCGAGAGCGGCTGGAAGGGCCGGGTCATCACCGCCTTCCGCCCCGACCCGGTCGTCGATCCGGAGTTCGAGGGCTTCCGCGAGAACCTCGCCGAGCTGGGCCGCATCACCGGCAAGGACACCGCGACCTGGGACGGCTATCTCGCCGCGCTGGCCGACCGCCGCCTCTATTTCAAGAGCTACGGCGCCACCTCGACCGACCACGGCCACCCGACGGCGGCGACCGCCGATCTGGCCCGCGCGGAAGCCGAGAAGCTGTTCGACATCGTCCGCCGCGGCGGCGCCACGGCCGAAGAAGCCGAGCTGTTCCGCGCCCAGATGCTGACCGAAATGGCACGGATGAGCCTGGAGGACGGTCTGGTCATGCAGATCCATCCCGGGTCTTTCCGCAATCACAACGACCTCGTGTTCCAGCGCTTCGGCCGCGACAAGGGCGCCGACATCCCGAGCGGCACCGAGTATGTGCGGGCACTGAAGCCGCTGCTCGACCGCTTCGGCAACGAGCGCGACCTGACCATCATCCTGTTCACGCTCGATGAGGACAGCTACGCCCGCGAGCTGGCTCCGCTGGCCGGCCACTATCCGGCGCTGCGCGTCGGCCCGGCCTGGTGGTTCCACGACAGCCCCGAGGGCATGCGCCGCTACCGCGAGATGATCACGGAGACCGCCGGCTTCTACAACACGGTGGGCTTCAACGACGACACCCGCGCCTTCTGCTCGATCCCGGCCCGCCACGACGTGTCGCGCCGCGTCGATTGCAGCTTCCTCGCCCGTCTGGTCGCCGAACACCGGCTGGCCGAGGACGAGGCCGCGGAACTGGCCGTCGACCTCGCCTACCGCCTCGCCAAGAACGCCTACAAGCTGTGATTGGCTGAGCTGTAACGCCCAGATCCCCCTCTCCCCCCCGGGGAGAGGGTCGGGGTGAGGGGGAGGCAAGGCGTGGCTATCCCGAAAATCCTCGCAGTGCGTCCCCCTCACCCTAACCCTCTCCCCGCTTTCGGCGGACCAAAGGTCCGCCTGTCGCGTCAGCGCAAACGAAGTTTGCGCGTGAGCGGGGGAGAGGGGACATCGCGACATACGTCTCCTCAAGGACATCTTCCCATGGCATCGCTGACCATCCGCCTGCACCCCGCCGACAACGTCGTCGTCGCCGGCGCCGACCTGGAGCCCGGCACCGCCCTGCCCGGCACAGAAGTCGCGACCACCGGGCCGGTGCCGGCCGGGCACAAGGTCGCGGTGCGCGCCATCGCGCCGGGCGAGCCGGTGCGCAAGTACAATCAGGTCATCGGCTTCGCCACCGCGGCGATCCAGCCGGGCGACCATGTCCACGTCCACAACATGGGCATGGGCAGTGATTTCGAGCGCGATTACGCCTTCGGCGCCGACGTCCACCCGGTCGAAATGATCCCGGAGGCCGAGCGCGCCACCTTCCAGGGCATCGTTCGCCCGGATGGCCGCGTCGCCACCCGCAACTACATCGGCGTGCTGACCTCGGTGAACTGCTCCGCCACCGCGGCGCGGATGATCGCCGACCATTTCCGTGGGCCCGCGCTGGCGGCCTATCCCAACATCGACGGCGTCGTCGCGCTGACCCACGGCTATGGCTGCGGCATGGCCGGCAGCGGCGAGGTGATGGACACGCTGCGCCGGACCATCGCCGGCTACGCCCGCCACCCGAACTTCGCCGCGGTGATCCTGCTGGGTCTCGGCTGCGAGGTGAACCAGATCGACAAGCTGATGGAGGCCACCGGCCTTGAGGCGGGCGCCCGCGTCATCCCCATCGGCATCCAGGACATGGGCGGCACCGCCGCGGCGGCGCGCGAGGGCATCCGCCGGATCGAGGCGCTGCTGCCGGAGATCAACGACGTCACCCGCCAGACCCTGCCGGCCAGCCACCTGACGCTGGCGCTGCAGTGCGGCGGCTCCGACGGCTATTCGGGCATCACCGCCAACCCGGCGCTGGGCTATGCCGTCGACCTGCTGGTCCGCAACGGCGGCACCGCCGTGCTGAGCGAGACGCCGGAGGTCTACGGCGCCGAGCATCTGCTGACCCGCCGCGCCGTCCGCCGCGAGGTGGGCGAGGCGCTGGTCGAGCGCATCGGCTGGTGGGAGGACTACACCAGCCGCACCGGCGGCGAGATGAACAACAACCCGTCGCCCGGCAACAAGAAGGGCGGCCTGACCACCATCCTGGAGAAGTCGCTGGGCGCGGTCGCCAAGGGCGGCACCACCCCGATGACCGCCGTCTACCGCTATGCCGAGCCGATCACCGACAAGGGCTTCGTCTTCATGGACACGCCCGGCTACGACCCGGTGTCGGCGACCGGCCAGGTGGCGGGCGGCGCCAACGTGCTGTGCTTCACCACCGGCCGCGGCTCGGTCTTCGGCTGCAAGCCGACGCCCAGCCTGAAGCTGGCGACCAACAGCACGCTGTTCCGCCGGATGCCGGACGATATGGACATCGATTGCGGCGCCATCGCCACCGGCGACGCCTCGATCGAGGAGGTCGGCCGCGCGATCTTCCAGCTGGTGCTCGACACCGCGTCGGGCCGCAAGACCAAGAGCGAGGAACTCGGCGTCGGCGCCGATGAGTTCGCCCCTTGGCAGATGGGAGCGGTTATGTAAGGGGTCCGCCCCCTTATCGGAAACCGTTGAAGAGCCGGCACCATGCCTGACAGTTCCACCCCTCTCTCTGGCCCACACCGCGATCCCGGCCCCCAGCCGGTCAACGCGCCGCAGACGCCGATCCAGCCCACTGGATCGGCGTCCAAGGGCACGGAGCCGATGCGGGCGATCCTGCTGGTGGTGCTGGCGGTGGCCTGCCTGTCCTGCTCCGACGCCACGGCGAAATATCTCGGCCGGACCCTGCCGCCGGCCGAGATCGCCTGGATGCGCTATGTCGTCTTCACCGCGCTGGTGATGCCGCTGGCGTTGCGCGGCGGCTCGCTCCGGGTGCTGAGGACGACGCGGCCGGGGCTTCAGGTCGTGCGCGGCCTGGGCATGCTGGGCTCGGCGCTGTTCTTCATCATGGCGATGCAGCATCTGCCGCTGGCCGAGGCCGCGGCGATCAGCTTCGTCTCCCCCGTCTTCGTCACCGTGCTGTCGATCCTGCTGCTGAGCGAGAAGGTCGGCATCCGCCGCTGGGCGGCGCTGCTGGTCGGGCTGGCCGGCGTCATCATCGTCATCCGGCCGGGGGCGGACGGGTTCCAGCCGGCCTCGCTGCTGCCGATCCTGACCGCCTTCAGCTGGGCGCTCGGCCTTGTGGCGACGCGCAAGATGACGGTGCAGGAAAACCCGCTGACCACCATGGTGTGGAGCGCGCTGACCGGCCTGATCGTGCTGACGGCGCTGCTTCCCCTGCACGCCGCATGGCCGACGCCGTGGGAGATGCTGCTGGGGGTCTTCATCGGGCTGGTCTACACCCTGTCGCAATGGCTGCTGATCCTGGCCTACCGCCAGGGCGAGGCATCGGTGCTGGCGCCCTTCACCTATGTCCAGCTGATCTGGTCCACCGCGCTGGGATTCCTCGTCTTCGGTGCGGTGCCCGACCATTGGACCTTCGTCGGCACCGGCGTGATCATCGCCAGCGGCCTCTACACCGCGCATCGCGAACGCATGCGGGCACGGGAACGCCGCGCTGCGGCGGCATGAAATAATAAGGATTTGCCGGGGTAGTCCCGGCTTGCGGAGAACAAGCATGACCGACACGCCCAACCGCGTCGCCGCGCTCGGCGAATGCATGATCGAGATGTTCCGGCGGCCGGACGGGTCGCTGACCATGGGGTTCGGCGGCGATACGCTGAACACCGCGGTCTATCTGGCGCGTCTGGGCACGCCGGTCGATTATGTGACCGCTCTCGGCGACGACAGCATCAGCGAGGACATGATCGCCGCCTGGGCGGCCGAAGGGGTGGGCACCGGCCATGTCCTGCGCGTGCCGAACCGCCTGCCCGGCCTCTACCTGATCGAGACCGATGCCAGCGGCGAGCGCCGCTTCCTCTACTGGCGCGACCGCGCCCCGGCGCGCGAGCTGTTCGCCCTGCCGCAGACGCCGGAGCTGTCCAAGGCGCTGGAAGGCTACGGCATCGTCTACCTGTCCGGCATCAGCATCGCCATCCTGGGCGAGCAGGGCCGCGAGCGGCTGTTCGAGGTGCTGCAACGGGTCCGCGCGCGCGGCGGCAAAGTGGCGTTCGACACCAACTGGCGCCCGCGCCTGTGGCCGGACATCGAGACCGCCCGCGCCGCCTTCGACCGCATGCTGCGGCTGACCGACATCGCGCTTCCCGGCGTCACCGACCTGCGCGACCTCTATGGCGATGCCGATGCCGACGCCGTGCTGGCCCGCGTTCGCGACGCCGGTGTCTCCGAGATCGTGCTGAAGCTGGAACAGCCCGGCTGCATCGTGTTCCAGGACGGCAATGCCGTCGAGGTTCCCGCGCAGAAGGTCGCCACGGTGGTGGACACCACGGCGGCCGGCGACAGCTTCAGTGCCGGCTATCTCGCCGCCCGCCTGCGCGGCGAGGGTCCGGCCGACGCCGCCCGCGCCGCCCACAAGCTGGCTGCCGCCGTCATCCAGCACCGCGGCGCCATCATCCCGCGCGAGGCGATGCCGGCCTGAAACACCGCGGTTCCAGCCCCCAACGTCACCCTTCCGCCGCCAGTTCGCGGCGGAAGGCGCGGCCCGCCATCTGAGCGACAGCGGTAAGCGCCTCCTCGCCCATGCCGTCACGCGCCGCCGCCGACATTCCCTTCATCGTGATTGCGACGAAGTCCGTCAGCGCGTCGGCCCGCTCCGGCTCCTCCGTCGCGATGAAGTCCCGGATCGCCGCCACGCCGGCCTTTCTCATCGCCTCGGCCAGCGCGCAGGCCTCCGGATCGGCGCTGTTGCGCGCGCCGTCGAGCACCAGACAACCCGCCACCCCATTGCGCTCCGGATAGAGCCGCGCCGCCAGCAGCAGCGTGCGCTCGATCACCTCGGCCATGCTGCCGCCCTCGGCCTGCGCACGGGCGAAGATGTTCGCCTCCCCCGCCGCATAGCGCCGGAGCGCCCGCTCGAACAGCCCGGCCTTGCTGCCGAAGGCCGCATAGAAGCTCGGCGGCTTGATCCCCAGCTCCGCCCCCAGCTCGGCGACGCCCACGGCGTCGTAGCCGCGCGCATGGAACAGCTTCATCGCGGTCTCGACCGCCTCGTCCACATCGAAGGAGCGCCGCCGTCCCCGCGCTCCGGAGGATTCTGTAGCGACCACTATATTTTCTCCTTGCGCAAATCCCTTGCCTGAATTTATATAGCG
Source organism: Azospirillum sp. CT11-132 (assembly GCF_047302835.1). Taxonomy (NCBI): domain Bacteria; kingdom Pseudomonadati; phylum Pseudomonadota; class Alphaproteobacteria; order Rhodospirillales; family Azospirillaceae; genus Azospirillum; species Azospirillum sp. CT11-132. The sequence goes on along the minus strand of NZ_JBGLZA010000009.1, from coordinate 262,247 downwards.
ATCACTATATTTTATCAAGGAGCGCATCATGGGTGAGTTCACCGGCCGCAAGATCCTGGTCCTCGGCGGCAGCCGCGGCATCGGCAAGGCCATCGTCCGCCGCTTCGCCAAGGCCGGCGGCACCGTCGCCTTCACCTATGCCGGGTCGAAGGACGCCGCCGAGGCGCTTGCCGCCGAAGCCGGCGCGGAGGCCATCCGCACCGACAGCGCCGACCGCGACGCCCTGATCGCCACCGTGGCCGACCGCGGCGCGCTGGACGTGCTGGTCGTCAATGCCGGCACGGCGATCCTCGGCGATCCGCTCACCTTCGAACCCGACGCCGTCGACCGGATGATCGACATCAACGTCCGCGCGCCCTACCACGCGGCGGTCGAAGCGGCCCGGCGCATGAATGACGGCGGGCGCATCATCGTGATCGGCTCGGTCAACGGCGACCGCATGCCCTTCGCCGGCGGGGCCGCCTATGCGCTGACCAAATCGGCGGTCCAGGGCATGGTGCGTGGCCTCGCCCGCGATTTCGGCGATCGCGGCATCACCGTGAACGCCATCCAGCCGGGTCCGACCCACAGCGACATGAACCCGGCCGACGGCCCGATGGCGCCCGCCATGCACAGCTTCATGGCGATCAAGCGCCACATCGACGCCGACGAGGTCGCCGAACTGACCGCCTACGTCGCCGGCCCGCATGCCGCGATGATCACCGGCTCGTTCCAGACCATCGACGGCGGCTTCGGCGCGTGATGATTGCCCTCTTCCTTCGCTAAACGATACACGCAGGAAGAGATCCCCTCTCCCCCGCTCACGCGCAAACTTCGTTTGCGCTGATGCGACAGGCGGACCTTTGGCCCGCCGAAAGCGGGGAGAGGGTTAGAGTGAGGGGGACGCACAGCGAGGATTCTCGGGATCGCCACGCAATGCATCCCCCTCACCCCGACCCTCTCCCCGGGGGGAGAGGGAGATTTCCCCCACCACCGCCCCCTCATGCGCCAGCAGCCAGCGCTTGCGCTCCACCCCGCCGCCATAGCCGGTCAGCGCCCCGCCGGATCCGATCACCCGATGGCAGGGCACCACGACGCTGATCGGGTTGGCGCCGTTGGCATGCCCCGCCGCCCGCACCGCCGCCGGACGTCCGGCCAGTGCCGCCAGTTCGCGGTAGGAAATGGTCCCGCCGCAGGGAATCCCGCGCAGCGCCGCCCACACCGCGCGCTGGAACGGCGTCCCGCCGGTGCGCACCGGCAGCCGGTCGATCACCGCAAGCTCGCCCGCGAAATAGGCATCCATCGCCCGCGTCAGCCCGCCCGGATCGGCGGACGGCCGCAATTCGTAACCGCCGGGATGGTGCAGGCGCAGCAGCCGGTGCAGCCGGTCCTCATGGTCGGTCCAGTCGATGGCGCGCAAGGCGCCGTCGGTGTCGGCGATCACGATCAGTTCGCCGATGGGCGTGGCGGTGCGGTCGATCAGCAGGTTGGACGGAGCGGACATGACGGCACCCTCTATCCTCTCGCATAAAGCGCTGCCGAAATTGAAGGCAGCGGGCGCAGGATGCAACCCTTTGATACGGCGTAATTTCCTGTTCCCACTCTCCCCATTTTCCATGCGTTTCTTGCGCTACGCCGCCAAAAGAGGCGCCGAAAGGCTGAGTTGCGTGCAATCCGCATGGCTGGCATGATGGAGCCATGCCTGTCCATATCGTCAGTTCTTGACCGAACAGTCAGCTTTTCCGCCGCCTCTGTGCCTTGGCAGTGCTGGTTGGTTCTCTTGGCACGCGGGTTGCTGACACTTCGGTAGACACGCCGCTCTGCGACCGAAGGGAAGCCATCCGCCATGACCCTGATCGCTACGCTCGCCGACACCGAAGACGACCGCGCCTCACCCTACACCGACCTCAGCCCGGCGATGACGCCGGTGCAGGCGCTGGCCGAGTCGAACCGTTGCCTGTTCTGCTTTGATGCCCCCTGCATCAAGGCCTGTCCGACCGGGATCGACATTCCGGCCTTCATCCGCTCGATCGCCACCGGCAACCTGAAAGGCGCCGCGACGACGATCCTGTCGGAGAACATCATGGGCGGCACCTGCGGCCGGGTCTGCCCGACCGAGACGCTGTGCGAGCAATCCTGCGTGCGCAACCGGGCGGAGGACCGACCCGTCGCCATCGGCCGGCTGCAGCGCCACGCCACCGACCGACTGATTGATGGCGAACCGGCCCACCCCTTCCCGCGCGCCACCGCGACCGGCAAGCGCGTCGCCGTGGTCGGCGCCGGCCCGGCCGGTCTGTCCTGCGCCCACCGCCTCGCCACGCTCGGCCATGAGGTGACGGTGTTCGAGGCGAAGGCGAAGTCCGGCGGCCTCAACGAATACGGCCTCGCACCCTACAAGATGGCCGATGATTTCGCCCAGCGCGAGGTCGCCTTCATCCTCGGCGTCGGCGGCATCAGCGTGGAGCATGGCCGCAGGCTGGGCGCCGACCTGTCGCTCGACAGCCTGCGTGCCGATTACGACGCGGTGTTCCTCGGCGTCGGCCTCGGCGCCAACAACCGCCTCGGCATCCCCGGCGAGGAGCGCGCGGGCGTCGAGGACGCCACCGCCTTCATCGAGCGTGTGCGTCAGGCGTCCCCCGGCCAGCCGCCCGCCGTCGGCCGCAGCGTCGTGGTGATCGGCGGCGGCAACACCGCCATCGACGCCGCCATCCAGGCAAAGCGCCTGGGCGCGGAGGACGTGACGCTGGTCTATCGCCGCGGCCGTGCCCAGATGGGCGCCACCGCCTGGGAGCAGGAGTTGGCCCAGACCGAGGGCGTCGTTCTCAAGACCTTCGCCGCCCCCAAAGAGATCGGCGAAACCACCATCACCTTCGAACGCACCCGGCTGAGCGACGGCACCCTGTCCGGCACCGGCGAGACCTTCACCCTCCAGGCCGACATGGTGCTGAAGGCGGTGGGGCAGAAACTATCGGCAGAAGCACTCGACGGCCTGCAGATCACCGGCGGCAAGATCGCCGTCGACGACGCCTACCGCACGACGCTCGCCAAGGTCTGGGCCGGCGGCGATTGCGTCGCGACGGGTGAGGATCTGACGGTCCAGTCGGTGCAGGACGGCAAGCTCGCCGCACTCGCCATCCACAGCCACCTGACCGCCTGAGGAAAGGGAGCCCACATCATGGCTGATCTTCGCAGCACCATCGCCGGCATCCGCTCCCCCAACCCCTTCTGGCTGGCCTCCGCCCCGCCGACCGACAAGGCCTACAACGTCGTCCGCGCCTTCAAGGCGGGCTGGGGCGGTGTCGTCTGGAAGACGCTGGGCGAGGACCCGCCGGTGGTCAACGTCTCCAGCCGCTACGGCGCGCATCTCGACACCGACCGCCGGATGATCGGCTTCAACAACATCGAACTGATCTCCGACCGGCCGCTGGACGTGAATTTGCAGGAGATCATCCAGGTCAAGCGCGACTGGCCCGACCGTGCCATGGTCGTCTCGCTGATGGCGACCATGACCGAGACGGCCTGGGCCGGGTTGGCCCGCCGCGTCGCCGAGACCGGGGCGGCGGACGGGCTCGAACTGAACCTCGGCTGTCCGCACGGCATGTGCGAGCGCGGCATGGGTTCCGCCATCGGGCAGGTGCCGGAGATGGTGGAGCAGGTCACCCGTTGGGTGAAGAGCGCCGTCAATTTGCCGGTGATCGTCAAGCTGACCCCCAACATCACCAACATCCTGTGGTCGGCGGAAGCGGCCAAGCGCGGCGGCGCCGACGCGGTGTCGCTCATCAACACGGTGAACTCCATCGTCGCGGTGGATCTCGACGCCATGGCCCCCACCCCCGTGGTCGACGGCAAGGGCAGCCATGGCGGCTATTGCGGCCCGGCGGTGAAGCCCATCGCGCTCAACATGGTGGCGGAGATCGCCCGCAACCCCGACACCCGCGGCCTGCCGGTCAGCGGCATCGGCGGCATCACCACATGGCGCGACGCGGCGGAGTTCCTGGCGCTGGGCGCCACCAACGTGCAGGTCTGCACCGCCGCCATGACTTACGGCTTCAAGATCGTCGAGGACATGATCGGCGGCCTGTCGAACTGGATGGACGAGAAGGGGTACCGGACCCTCGACGAGCTGAGCGGCCGGGCGGTGCGCAACGTCGTCAACTGGAACGACCTGAACATGAACTTCTCGACCAAGGCGGTGATCGATCCCGGCTTGTGCATCGATTGCGGCCGCTGCCACATCGTCTGCGAGGACACCTCGCACCAGGCGATCCGCATCGACGCAGGCGAGGGCCGCCGCGTCTTCACCGTGGTCAACGAGGAGTGCGTCGGCTGCAACCTGTGCAGCCATGTCTGCCCGGTGCCGGACTGCATCACCATGGTGCCGGAACAGACCGACCTGCCCTACGTCACCTGGCCCAACGACGCCCGCAACCCGATGCGCGTCCCCGAAGCCGCTGAATAACAAGCCGCCTCATAAGAACGACGTTCAGGAGAGAGCAACATGTCCACCCCGCAGAATGTCGCCGTGAACGGCTCGCGCCTGTGGCAGAGCCTGATGGACATGGCGCAGATCGGCGCCACGCCCAAGGGCGGCGTGTGCCGGCTGGCGCTGACCGACCTCGACAAACAGGGCCGCGACCTGTTCGTGCGCTGGTGCGAGGAGGCCGGCTGCACCGTGTCGGTCGACAAGATGGGCAACATCTTCGCCCGCCGCCCCGGCCGCGACGACAGCCTGCCCCCGGTCATCATGGGCAGCCATCTCGACAGCCAGCCGACCGGCGGCAAGTATGACGGCGTCTATGGCGTGCTGGCCGGGCTGGAGGTGGTGCGCAGCCTGAACGACATGAACTACGTCACCGAGGCCCCGGTGGAGGTCGCGGTCTGGACCAACGAGGAAGGCTCGCGCTTCGCCCCGGCCATGGTGTCGTCCGGCGTCTTCGCCGGGGTGTTCGATCTGGACTACGGCCTGTCCCGCGCCGACCTCGACGGCAAGACGATGGGCGAGGAACTGGCCCGCATCGGCTATGCCGGCGACCAGGAGGTCGGGGGCCGCAAGGTCGGCGCCTATTTCGAGGCCCACATCGAACAGGGGCCGATCCTGGAGATCGAAGGCAAGACCATCGGCGTCGTCACCGACTGCCAGGGCCAGCGCTGGTACGAGATCACCTTCACCGGCCAGGAGGCCCATGCCGGCCCGACCCCGATGGTCCGCCGCAAGGACGCGCTGCTGGGCGCCGCGCGCGTGGTCGATGCGGTCAACCGGATCGGCCTGAAGTACGGCCCGCTCGCCTGCGCCACGGTCGGGCTGATGCAGATCCATCCCAACAGCCGTAACGTCATTCCCGGCCGCGTCTTCTTCACCGTCGATTTCCGTCATCCCGACGACGGCATCCTCGCCGCCATGGACGGCGAGCTGCGCGCCGAGGTCGAGCGCATCGCCGGCGAGATCGGGCTGGAGACCGATTTCCAGCAGATCTGGTACTACGCCCCGATCAAGTTCGACGAGACCTGCGTCTCCGCCGTCCGCAAGGGGGTGGAGCGCACCGGCCACAGCTTCCGCGACATCGTCTCGGGTGCCGGCCACGACGCCTGTTACCTGTCGAAGGTCGCGCCGACCGCCATGGTCTTCATCCCCTGCATCGACGGCATCAGCCACAACGAGGTCGAGGAGACGACCCCGGAATGGTCGACCGCCGGCTGCGAGGTGCTGCTGCACGCCGTGCTCGACCGCGCCAACGCCATGGCCGAACAGGTGAAAACCCCCGCGTGATACTCTCCCTCTCCCGCCCCGGGAGAGGGAAGGGGCCCATGCGGAGCATGGGAAGGGTGAGGGGTCGGGCACGAAGCCACGCGCTTCGGGATTCTTGGATCACCCCTCACCCTCCCCACGCCTACGGCGCGGGTCCCCTCCCTCTCCCGGGACGGGAGAGGGCTTTGAACAACAGCAATGGCGAACGCGATGGCGCGAACGGCTGCCGAAACCACCGACACCACGTCGCCCCAGGGCCGCATCCGGCGTGAGAACATCGAGCGCATCCTGAAGGCGGCCGAGCGCGTCTTCGCCGAGGCCGGCTTCGCCGGCGCCACCATGGCCGACATCGCCGAGCGGGCCGGCCTGCCCAAGGCCAACCTGCATTATTATTTCGGCACCAAGGAGGACCTCTACCGCGCGGTGCTCGACAACATCCTGCGGATGTGGCTGGCGCCGATCGCCTCCTTCACCCCCGACGCCGACCCGGCGGCGACGCTGACCGCCTACGTCACCGCCAAGATGGAGGCGTCGCGCACCCGGCCCCACGCCTCCAAGGTCTTCGCCAACGAGATCCTGCATGGCGGGACCCAGGTCGAACGCTTCCTGGCCGAGGATCTGAAAGCGCTGGTCGACGCCAAGGCCGCGGTGATCGACGGCTGGGTCGCCGCCGGCCGCATGGCCCCGGTGGACGCCCGCCAGTTCCTGTTCATGATCTGGGCGGTGACCCAGCATTACGCCGACTTCGACGTCCAGATCCGCAAGGTGCTGGGCCGCCGCAGCCTGACCCGCCAGGACTTTGCCGCCATGACGGCGGAGGTGCTGCGGCTGGTCCTGCGCGCCGCCGGCCTGCCTGAACCTGACCTCTCCGAAACGCCCACCGACTCCGTCCCACAAAACCTCTGAGGGAGCGCCCGAGCATGTCCACCATCCTGATCCGCGGCGGCACCGTCGTCACCGCCGAGCACACCCGCCGCGCCGATGTCCTCTGCCAGGACGGCATCATCGCCGCGGTGGGCGACACTCTCGACATGCCGGCGGGGGCCGAAGTGGTGGATGCCGGCGGCTGCTACGTCATGCCCGGCGGCATCGACCCGCACACCCACATGGAACTGCCCTTCATGGGCACGGTGACGACGGAGGATTTCTTCAGCGGCACCGCCGCCGGCTTTGCCGGGGGAACGACGATGATCATCGACTTCGTCATCCCCAACCCGAAGCAGAGCCTGATGGAGGCCTACCACACCTGGCGCGGCTGGGCGGAGAAGGCGGCCGGCGACTACAGCTTCCACGTCGCCGTGACGTGGTGGGACGAGAGCGTGCGGCAGGACATGGGCACGCTGGTCGCCGACCATGGCGTGAACAGCTTCAAGCACTTCATGGCCTACAAGAACGCCATCATGGCTGATGACGAGACGCTGGTGAACAGCTTCCAGCGCTGCCTGGAGCTGGGCGCCATCCCCACCGTCCACGCCGAGAACGGCGAACTGGTCTTCCAGCTCCAGAAGAAGCTGCTGGCCCAGGGCCTGACCGGTCCGGAGGCGCACCCGCTCTCCCGCCCGCCGGAGGTGGAGGGCGAGGCCGCCAACCGCGCCATCCAGGTGGCGAAGGTGTTCGGCGTCCCGGTCTACATCGTCCATGTCTCGGCCAAGGAAGCGCTGGCCGCCATCGAGCGCGGCCAGAACGACGGCCAGCGCGTGTTCGGCGAGGTTCTGGCCGGCCATCTGCTGATCGACGACGGGGTCTACCGCAACCCCGACTGGGACTTCGCCGCCGGCCACGTCATGAGCCCGCCCTTCCGCCCCAAGGAGCATCAGGACGCCCTGTGGCGCGGCCTGCAGGCGGGGCACCTGCACACCACCGCCACCGATCATTGCTGCTTCTGTGCGGAGCAGAAGGCGATGGGCCGCAACGACTTCACCAAGATCCCCAACGGCACGGCCGGCATCGAGGACCGCATGACCGCGCTGTGGACCCACGGCGTCAACACCGGCCGGCTGACGATGAACGAGTTCGTCGCCGTGACCTCCGCCAATGCGGCGAAGATCTTCAACCTCTACCCGCGCAAGGGCTCGGTCAGCGTCGGGGCCGACGCCGATCTGGTGGTGTGGGATCCGAAGGCGACCAAGACCATCTCGGCCAAGACCCAGATGCAGAAGGTGGGCTTGAACATCTTCGAAGGCATGACCGTCACCGGCACCCCGGCCTACACGCTGAGCCAGGGCCGCATCGTCCATGCGCTGGGCGAGAGCCGCGCCATGCGCGGCGCCGGCCGCTACATCAACCGCCCCGCCTTCCCGCCGGTCTACGAAGCGGTATCGAAGCGCAACGCCCTGAACGTGCCGGTCGCGGTGGAACGGTAAAGCGATAGGGCCCGAAATCCCCTCTCCCCCCCCGGGGAGAGGGTTAGGGTGAGGGGGACGCACAGCAAGGGTTTTCGGTATAGCCACGCCGCGCATCCCCCTCACCCCGACCCTCTTCCCGCTTTCGGCGGACCGAAGGTCCGCCTGTCGCGTCAGCGCAAACGAAGTTTGCGCGTGAGCGGGGGAGAGGGAGCGGTCAGATCCCCCCGATCACCCCACCGAACTGGCGAACAGGAAGTTCTCCGCCGTCAGGCTGTTGCGGTCGACGCCCATCAGCTTGATCGAGTTGAAGGTACCGAGTTCGATCGACAGGTCGGCGCCGTTCTGCGCCGAGTGGGTCAGCACGTCGTTCAGGCTGGAGAAGCCGGAGATGCTGCGGAGATCGACGACGTCACCGCCGGTGCCGGCCTGGAAATCGCCGATGCAGTCCCAACCGTCGCCGGGATTCTGGACGAAGGTGTCCCGACCGGCGCCGCCGACCATGTAGTCGTTGCCGCCGTTGCCGGTGATGGTGTCGTTGCCGCTGCCGCCGGCCAGGAACTCCCCGGCCGAGGTGCCGGTGATGGTCTGGCCGGTGGGGCCGGTGGACCCGCCCGTGCCGCCCCCGGTGGAACCGCCCGCCGTCGTGAAGGAGAAGTTGGCGGCGGTCAGGCTGCTGCGGGTGACGTTGGCCAGGATGGCGCTGTTGCCGTTGTCGAAGCGGACGACGGTGTTGGCGCCGTCCTGAACGGTGACGGCCATCACCGAGGCGAAGTCCTTCAGCCCGCTCCAGCCGGCGACGTTCAGCACGTCGCCGCCGCTGCCGGCCTGGAAGTCGCCGATGTAATCCCAGCCGTCGCCCGGCTTGAAGACGAAGGTGTCGCTGCCGGCGCCGCCGACCATGTAGTCGTTGCCGGCGTTGCTGATGATGGTGTCGTTGCCGCTGCCGCCGGCCAGATAGTCGCGGGCGTCGGTGCCGGTCAGGGTCAGACCGCCCGTTCCCCCCGTACCGCCACCCGTGCCGCCACCGGTGCCGCCCCCGGTATCGCCGCCGCCGGTGGACCCGCCGGAACCGGCCTGCCCCAGCGTGATGGTGTTGCCCGACAGGCTGATGTCCGAGGCGGCGAAGCTGCCGGCGATGCGCAAGGTCATGTCGGCACCGGCGGTGGAATCCAGGCCGACATGGACCAGCGTGACGCCGTTCACCGTCTCCGCCTGGACCTGTCCGGCCTGCAGCGCGCTGCCGGTGCCGGACCCGACGCTGCCGGACAGCGACGCCCCGGCGATGGCGAAGGCGTCGCCGGTCACGGCACCGGTGACGCTGGTGAAGCCGTTGGCCTGGGCCGCCGTCATCGTCACCGTGTGGCGCTTGCTGCCGGTCAGGGCCAGCGTCTCGACGCTGGTCAGCGTCATGCCGCTGATGTCGATCTTCGGCGAGGCAACGTCGGTGTAGTATTCCAGGTCGTAGCCGTTGTAGCTGGTCAGGTTGTCGGACCGCAGTTCCAGCGTGTCGGTGCCGGTGCCGCCGTCGAAGCTGACGGTGCCGGCGTCATACTGGCTGACCACGATGTAGCGGTCATTGCCGCCCTCGCCATAGAGGGTGTCGGCCTGGGTCTGGGCATAGCTGCCCGAGCTGACGATGCCGGCCAGGATGGTGTCGTCGCCGTCACCGCCATGGATGGTGTCGCGTTCCCAGTCGCCCTTCATCAGGTCGTTGCCGGCATCGCCATAGAGCAGGTCGGCACCGCCGCCGCCGGCCACCGTGTCGTTGCCGATCCCGCCGTGAAGCTCGTCATTGTCGGCACGGCCGTACATCAGGTCGGTGCCGCCGCCGCCGAAGATGGTGTCGTTGCCGTCGCCGGCCTCCAGCGTGTCGTTGCCGGCGCCGCCATACTCGACGTCGTTGCCGCCATGGCCCCAGAACCACACGGCGGTGTCGCCGGCGGTCAGGCTGTCGGCATATTCGGAGCCGACCCAGCGCTGGATGTTGACGAAGGTGTCGCCGGCCGCCTCGCCGGTGTTGTTGGCACCGTTGGTCAGGTCCAGGGTGAGGCCGGTGGTGGCGTTCTCGTAGGTGACGATGTTGAAGCCGCTGCCGCCGACATAATGGTCGGCGCCCAGCCCGCCGTTCAGCGTGTCGCCGGCCGACTGGCCGCTGTTGCCGCCGCCGACCAGCGTGTCGTCGCCGATCCCGCCGATCAGGCTGTCGTTGCCGGTGCCGCCGGTGATGCTGTCGTTGCCGGCCAGCCCGTTGATGGTGTTGCCGCCATTGTCGCCGATCAGCGTGTCGTTGCCGCTGGTCGCCGTGCCGCTGTAGGCGAGAGTGTGCGGCCAGGCTTCCGCCCCCGCGAACGGGCGGGCGGCCAGGATCGGGCCGGTCACCACGTCGAGATCCCACGAACCGCCCTGGTCGGCATGGCCGACCGGATGGCTGGCGGCGGCGACGCGGGCGCCGGTGACGGCGGCCAGACGCTCGACGAAGCGGCGGCCGTTGCTGCCGGCGCCGACGTCGCAGGCATGGATCAGGATCTCGCAGCCGGACGCATCGGGCCAGCGGCGGTCGAACAGGGCGCTGGTGTCGAGCGGCATCGCCCCCAGCTTCACCACGCCCGGCGCGCCATGGGCGATCAGGTGGACCGCGGTGGAACCCGTCGCCGATGCCGCTTCCAGCGCCTCGGCAAGCAGGGCGACGGCGTCCTCGTCGGCGGCGACCCGGACCACCGTCATGTCCGGCGCGTGGCGGCCGATCAGCGCATCGATGTCGGACAGACCGGCGTCGGCAAGAATGATCCCGTGCATGAAAACCCCTTTCTGGGGAGTTGTTGGAAATCGTTTTGCTCGTCTGTGATGTACGGGATCATGTCCACAGAACAACGTCCAATAAGCCGATCATTCCTTGGGAAGCATCAGCTCCGGCCGGGCGACCTTTTTCTCCCCGGAAGCGCAAGCAGTACAGCCACGATCGATTTCGACGCCATACGGCTGGCTCAGCCTGTTGCGGCGGCTTGCCACTCTTTTTCCCGAATTGGGGAGTCTCCCGCTCAATTACCTCCAATTCGGGATTAGCACAGGACCGAGCGGGCATAAAAATAGGGCCACCGGGAAGATCCCGATGGCCCAGTCCAGGAGAGAAGTCGTTCAGGAGGGCCTAAACCCGCTCCGTCTCAATGCATCAGCATGCGCGGCAGCCACAGTGAGAAGGCCGGGACATAGGTGACCAGAAGCAGCGCCACGAACAGCGCCCCGTAGAAGGGCGTGATGGAGCGCATCACCTCGCCCACCGACACGCCGCCGATGGCGCAGCCGATGAACTGGGTGGTGCCGACCGGCGGGGTGTTCAGGCCAAGGGCGCAATTGATCAGCATGACGATGCCGAACTGCACCGGGTCCATTCCGTACTGCATGGCGATCGGCAGGAAGATCGGCGTGCAGATCAGGATGGTGCTGGCCATGTCCATGAAGGTGCCCAGCAGGAACAGGATGATGTTGATCAGCAGGAAGATCATCAGCGGATTGGTCGACACACCGGCCAGCAGCTCGCCGGTCATGTCCGCCACCTCATAGAGCCCCATGAGGTACTGGAACATCGTCGACACGCCGATCAGCAGCAGCACCACGCCAGTGGTCTTCACCGTCTTGGCGGCGGCGGCCAGGAACTTCTCCCAGCTCAGCGTGCGGTAGACGAAGGTGGTCAGCAGCAGCGCGTAGATCACGGCGACCGAGGCCGACTCGGTGGCGGTGAACACGCCGGTGGTGATGCCGGCCAGGATGATGACGACGATCAGCAGACCGGGCAGCGCGGCGGCGAAGCTGTGCAGCAGGATGTCCCAGCCGGGGAAGGTCCCCTTGGGATAGCCGCGCTTCACCGCGACGTAATAGGCCGCACCCAGGTTGCAGACCATCAGCAACAGCGCCGGCATCAGCCCCGCGGCGATCAGCGCGCCGATGGACGCCTTTCCGCCGGCGGCCAGCGCGTAGATGATCATGTTGTGGCTGGTCGGCATCAGCGCGCCGACGAGCGCGGCGTGGGTGGTGACGTTGACCGCGTAGTCGGCGTGGTAGCCTTCCCGCTTCATCATCGGGATCATCACCGCACCCATGGCCGACACGTCGGCGACCGGCGAGCCGGCGACGCCGCCGAACAGCGTGCAGGCGACGACGTTGGACATGCCCAGGCCACCACGGATATGGCCGACCATGCTCTTGGCCGCGGCGACGATCTTGTCGGCGACGCCGCCGTGCAGCATCAACTCGCCGCTGAAGACGAAGAAGGGAATGGCCAGGAACGAGAAGACGTTCATGCCCGACATCATCTGCTGGAAGACGACCGCGACGGGCAGGCCTTCATAGAGGATGGTGCAGAGCGCCGACAGTCCGATGGCGAAGGCGACCGGAATGCCGAGAATGAGGAAGCCGAAGAAGGTGATTGAAAGGATGGTCAGTTCCATGACGGCTTGACCTCCTCGCCGCGCACGATGGCGACGACATGCTCGATGGAAAACAGCACGATCAGCACGCCCGACAGCACCAGAGGCACATAGCGGAAGGCTTCGGAGATGTGCAGGTTGGGAATGGTGTAATGGGCCACCGAACTGCCGAGCACCCAGCCATTGTAGGCCATGCAGGCGCCGAAGATGCCGACCAGCGTGTAGATCAGCATGTCCATCTTGCGGCGCGCATTGTCCGACAGCATCACCAGCAGCGACTCCAGCCCGATATGCCCGGCGTCGCGGACGCCGACGGCTGCGCCGATCAGCGTGACGTAAAGCACCAGCAGGATCGCCATGCTTTCCGCCCAGGTCGGTGAGTTGTTCAGCACATAGCGGCCGAACACCTGATAAAAGACGACGCCGACGATCATCATCAGGCCGAGGATGGCGACATACATGCCGGTCCTGGCCAGCGTCGCGTTCATCCGGGTCAGCCAGCCGCCGCTATATGGCGGACTGACGTCCATTGCCTGCAGCTCGATATCCATGCCGCTGCTCCCCTGGCGAGGCGCGGCCCGTCCTGCCTGGGACGAAGCCGCGTCACCCCTTCTTTAACGTTACCGGAAGGTCGTTACTTGGTTTCCTGGACGCGCTGGACGAGGCTCTGCAGCTTCGGCGTGTTCGCGAACTGGGCGTAGACCGGCTTCATCGCGTCGATGAATTCCTGCTTGTTCGTCACCTCGACGATCTGGGCGCCGGCCTGGGTGACGATCTCCTTGGACTTCATCTCACGCTCGTCCCACAGCTTGCGCATGTAGGGCACCGAGTCCTTGGCGGCCTTGCGGATCAGGGCCTGATCGTCCTTCGACAGGCGGTCCCAGGCGATCTTGGAGAAGACCAGCACTTCCGGAGCCATCGCGTGTTCGGTCAGGGTGAAGTACTTGGCCGCCTCGAAGTGGCGCGAGGATTCATAGGACGGATAGTTGTTCTCGGCGGCATCGACGATGCCGGTCTTCAGCGCGGTGTAGACCTCGCCGAAGGGCATCGGCGTGGCGTTGGCGCCCAGCGCCTGGATCATGGCGACGAACAGGTCCGACTGCTGGACGCGGATCTTGGCGCCCTTCATGTCGGCCAGCGTCTTGTAGGGCTTGGCGGCCGAATACATGCTGCGCGAGCCGCTGTCGTAGAAGGCCAGACCGATCATGCCCTGGCTTTCCATCGCCGCCAGGATTTCATCACCGATCGGGCCGTCCAGGACACGGCGCATGTGGCCGGTGTCGCGGAAGATGAACGGCAGCGCGGTGACCATCGTCTCCGGCACCACGTTGTTCAGCGGCGCCACGTTGATGCGCATCATCTCCAGCGCACCGATCTTCAGCTGCTCGATGGTGTCCTTCTCGGTCCCCAGGGCGCCGTTCGGAAACACCTTGACGCCCAGCTTGCCGTTGCTGCGCTCGGCCACCAGCTTGCCGACATAGCGCACCGCCTCGACGGTCGGGTAGTCGGTCGGGTGGATGTCGGCGGATCGGAAGTCACGCGCATCGGCCGGCGCCGACAGCATCGGAGCGGCCAGGATGCCGCAGATCGCACAGGCGGTCAGCATCGCAGTGCGGACCGAAGTCAGACCAAACTTCATTAGGATCTCCTCCTGATTACGGAGCCGGAGCCTTACGCGATCCGGCCTCTCTTGTTCTGGTGTTTCCGGTTTACCTGGTGGGCGGCGGGCCGCCCGCACGTGACTGGACGAATTGGGGACCGGCGGCAGGCGGAGCACGGGTGAGAGGCCATTGCGACGCTCGGCTTTCGCAGCGCTGCGACCGGACCGTGCGACCGGGAAGTCGCACTTGGCCGCCGCCGGCCCTGCCCTCGCCCCCTCCATATCCAGCCGCCGCTTGGCTGCGGCGCCCTGTTCTCGATTCTTAGGATATTAGTATATCAATCTGCGCGCAACCCTGAAAGTTCAAAGAGGCAACTACCGTTTGGACATTAAACAGAATCGGATTGGCGCGGAGAGGGACAAAGTGACTGCAGGAGCGGGTTTCAGCCAGATCACAAATCCTCGCAGGGGGGCGAGTGCGACATTCAGCCTCAGCGCTCTTCACGCACCTCCCCCCGACCGCTGGAAAGCGGCACCCGGTCGCCCTGGCCGATCAGGCGTGGCCGTTCACCAGGGGCCACACCTCGATGGCGCCGCGGTAGATCATGTGCAGAGCGACGTAGAGGATGATGGAGAGGCCGACATAGGCCAGCCAGCGGTGCTTGTGCAGGACGCGGGCGATGACGCTGGCGGCAAGGCCCATCAGGGCGATGGACAGTGTCAGGCCGATGACCAGCACCCCCAGATGCTCGCGCGCCGCACCTGCGACGGCCAGAACATTGTCGAGCGACATCGACACGTCGGCGACCACGATCTGCCAGACCGCCTGACCGAGGGTCTTGCGCGGCCCGGCGGCTTCGGCGCCGCCATCGTCTTCCAGCGCCTCGACCGCCTCGTCCTCCTCGTGCGACTGGCGCAGTTCGCGCCACATCTTCCAGCAGACCCACAGCAGCAGCACACCGCCGGCCAGCAGCAGCCCGATGATCTGGAGAAGCTGGGTGGTGACGGCCGCGAAGGCGATGCGCAGCACGGTGGCCGCCAGGATGCCGATCAGGATTGCCTTGCCGCGCTGTTCCCGCGGCAATCCGGCGGCGGCCAGACCGATGACGATGGCATTGTCGCCGGCCAGCACCAGGTCGATCATGATGACCTGGAGCAGCGCAAAGAGCGCCTCTGTGGTGAATAGTTCCGTCATTTGAGCGGAAATCCTCGCATCACGATGAATGTGGGAGGAGAAGCCGCGCGAAGTCCGTGCCGACCGGTCGGGTCACGCCGAGACCATCGGACGGGAGGCGCCGGTCAGGGGCACGGGGCGCGGGCCGCTCCTTGTCTTCCCAGTCCGACATCGCAACCGGTGACGGTTGCCAGAGGGGCCCGGCCTGGTTCTGGCGCTTTACGCCAAAGTGGTGGATTCCGCAAGGCCGCGCTTACGACCGCCGGAATCGCTGGGAGAAGTGGGGATCAGGGAGTGCCGACCTCCACGATTCTGCCGCTGCCTGCGGCCTCCAGCAGCGCCTCGATCAGCCGGTGGACCTTCAGCGCTTCGCGCCCGTCCACCCGCGGCCGGCGCCCCTGGTCGAGCGCGTCGAGGAAGTCGGACAGCACGGCGCGGTGGTGCTGGTGGGAAAAGGCCATCGGGTCGGCCCCGCCGCCCAGCGTGGCGCCGTCCTGACCCGCGACGATGCGCTCGCCCGTGACCAGCTGCACCTCAAGCCGGTCGCCGGCCAGCACCGCCGAGCCGCCGGTGCCGGCGATCTCGATCCGCTCCGGATAGCCGGGATAGGCGGCGGTCGTCGCATCGACGGTCGCCAGCAGGCCGTTGCCGTAGCGGAGCGCGGCGGCGACCACATCCTCCGTGTCCATGCCCGTGTCCCGGCTGCGCAAGACGCTCGTCGCGGCAAATCCCGCGACCTGATCCGGCAGGCCGAGCAGGCTGACGAAGGCGTCGAGCGTGTGGATCGCCTGGGTCAGCAGCACGCCGCCGCCGTCGCGCGTCTTCTTGCCGCGGCCGGGCTGGGCGTAATAGGCGGCGTCGCGCCACCAGCGCACCGAAACCGCCGCCGTCAGCGGCCGGCCCAGCACGCCGTCGCGCATCAGCGCCGCCAGCCGTTCCACCGACGCCCGGAAGCGGTGCTGCAGCATGACGCCCAGCGTCAGCCCGGCCGCCTCCATCGCGGCGACCACCGCCCGCGCCCCCTCCGGCGTGGCGTCCAGCGGCTTTTCCAGCAGCACATGCTTGCCGGCGGCGGCGCAGCGCGCCACCAGATCGGCATGGGTGTCGGGCGGGGTCAGCAGCAGGACGGCCGACAGCGCCGGATCCTCCAGCAGCGTCTCCAACCGGTCGACCACCGGCAGGCCGTGGCGGGCAGAGAAGGCGGCGCGGCGCTCGACCGAGGGGCTGAAGCAGCCCGCCACCTCCACCCGGCCGGCCAGATCGATCAGGCTCTGCGCATGCGGGGCCGAGGCCATGCCCAGACCGATGACGCCGACGCGGCGGCGGGTTTCGTTCGTCATCAGGGTGCTCCGTCGGGAAGGGCGGCCCCGTCGGTCAGGCTGCCGGAGAAATAGAGCGGGGCGGCGTTGCGCACGTCGTCCACCGTGATCTGCAAATTGTCCAGATGCCGGATCAGGCTCTGTTCGGCGCGGTCGGGGTCGTGGCCGGCGATGGCCTCGACGATGGCCTCATGCTCGGCGATCACCGTGCGCATGCGGCCGGGGACCGGCAGGGTCAGGCGGCGGCAGCGGTCGAGCTGGACCTTCGCCTGCTGGATGATGCCCCAGAAGCCGGGATAGCCCGCCATCTCGGTGATCTGGGCGTGGAAAGCCTCGTCGGCCTGATGGAAGCCGTCGGCGTCGCCCTCCGCATCGACCTCGCGCTGCTGTTCCAGGCAGGCGTGGAGTGCTGCGATCTGGCTGCGGGTGGCGCGTTCGGCGGCGAAGCGAACGGTGGCCCGCTCCAGCACCTTGCGGATCACGCCGGCTTCCGGCAGGGCGCCCAGCGGAATGCGGGCGACGAAGGTGCCGGACTGCGGGAAAATCTCGATCAGCCCCTCGTCCGCCAGACGCAGCACCGCTTCGCGCACCGGCGTGCGGCTGACGCCATAGGCCTCCGCGATCTGCTTCTCGGCGATGGGTTCGCCCGGCTTGCGCTTCAGCGACACGATCTCCGCCCGCAGGTCGCGGTGGATGGCGTCGGCGGCGGTCGGACCGCGCCGCATGTCCCGGCGCGCCGGCGGGCGGCTCAAGAGCGGAGCGGCCTTGGCCGACAGGGTCGGCGTCGTTGATGGCGGGGGGACCGCGATGGAACCGGTTTTGGCCGGCGGGTTGCCCGATGGCATGGCGTCCAGCCTCCTCAGAAGCACATGCCTCAGAATACTAATATATCAGCTAGAACGGCAAGCAGTTTCGCTCGTGATGCGTCCGCCCATGGGTGTGACAAAGGCGCCCTCACTCCCGCCATGGCTGTGGAGAGAGGGCGCGTTGCCGTTACAGGCCGGCGGCCAGCCGCGTCCCCTGGGCGATGGCGCGCTTGGCGTCCAGCTCCGCCGCCACGTCGGCGCCGCCGATCAGGTGGACGGCGATGCCGGTGGCCTCCAGCGGGGCGTGCAGCTCGCGCAGCGGCTCCTGCCCGGTGCACAGAACGATGGTATCGACCGCCAGCGTCTGCACCTTCTCGCGCTTTTCGCCGAAGCTGACGGTCAGCCCCTCGTCGTCGATGCGCTCGTAGTTCACGCCGGACAGCGCCTTGATGGTCTTCATCTTCAGCTGCGCCCGGTGGATCCAGCCGGTGGTCTTGCCCAGTCCCGCGCCGGGCTTGGTCGCCTTGCGCTGGAGCAGCACGATCTCGCGGGCCGGCGGCGTCAGGTGGGGGCGGATGCCGGCGACGCCGCCGCGCGCCTCGGCCGGATCGGCCACCCCCCATTCGGCCCGCCACAGCGCCGGGTCGAGGCTGGGCGACGGTTCCTCCTGCGCCAGGAATTCGCTGACGTCGAAGCCGATGCCGCCGGCCCCCACCACCGCGACGCGCCGGCCGACCGGCTTGGCGCCGCGCAGCACGTCGACATAGGTCAGCACCTTGGGATGGTCCTGGCCGGGGATCTTCGGGTCGCGCGGCACCACCCCGGTCGCCAGCACCACCTCGTCGAAGCCGGCGCCCGTCAAATCCTCTGCCGTCACCCGCCGCCCCAGATGCAGCGCCACGCCGGTCTCCGCCAGCCGGTTGCGGAAATAGCGCAGGGTCTCGTGGAACTCCTCCTTGCCGGGAATCAGCTTGGCCATGTTGAACTGGCCGCCGATCTCGTCGGCCGCGTCGAACAGATGCACCTCATGCCCGCGCTCCGCCGCCGTGGTGGCACAGGCGAGGCCGGCCGGACCGGCACCGACCACGGCGACGCGCTTGCGCTTCACGGCGGGGGCGATCACCAGCTCCGTCTCGTGGCAGGCGCGCGGGTTGACCAGACAGCTGGCCGTCTTGCCGGAGAAGATGTGATCCAGGCAGGCCTGGTTGCAGGCGATGCAGGTGTTGATCGCCTCCGGCCGGCCCGCAGCCGCCTTGGCGACGAAGTCCGGATCGGCCAGGAAGGGCCGCGCCATCGACACCATGTCGGCCAGCCCCTCGCCGATCACCGCGTCGCCGACCTCGGGCGTGTTGATGCGGTTGGTGGTGCAGAGCGGGATCGACACCGCCCCCTTCAGCTTCCCCGTCACCCAGGCGAAGTTGGCGCGCGGCACGCTGGTGGCGATGGTCGGCACCCGCGCCTCGTGCCAGCCGATGCCGGTGTTGATGATGGTGGCGCCGGCCCGCTCGATGGCCTGGGCAAGCTGCACCACCTCCTCCCAATTGCTGCCGTCTGGGATCAGGTCCAGCATCGACAGGCGGTAGATGATGATGAAGTCGCGCCCGACCGCCTCGCGCATGCGCGACACGATCTCCACCGGAAACCGCATGCGGTTCTCGTAAGGCCCACCCCATTTGTCGGTGCGCTGGTTGGTGTGGGTCACCAGGAACTGGTTGATCAGGTAGCCTTCCGACCCCATCACCTCCACCCCGTCATAACCGGCCTCGCGCGCCAGCTCGGCACAGCGGACATAGGCGCGGATCTGGCGCTCCACCCCCCGCGCGGTCAGGGCTCGTGGCGTGAAGGGGGTGATCGGCGACTTGATGCGCGACGGCGCCACCGACAGCGGGCTGTAGGCATAGCGGCCGGCATGCAGGATCTGCAGCGCGATCTTGCCATCTTCGGCATGCACCGCGTCGGTGATGACCCGATGCGCCCGCGCCGCGCCATGCCGGGCCAGGGTGGAGCCGAAGGGCGACAGCCACCCCTCCACATTCGGCGAGAACCCGCCGGTCACCATCAGCCCGACCCCGCCGCGCGCCCGCTCGGCGAAATAGGCGGCCAGCCGCGGGAAATGGCGGCGCCGATCCTCCAGCCCGGTGTGCATCGACCCCATCAGCACCCGGTTCTTCAGCACCGCGAAGCCGAGATCGAGCGGGGCCAGCAGATGCGGATAGGGCTGGGAGCCGGGCATGGTCTCGGGCTGGGTCACGGGACGCTTCCTCCGGTTATGGAACCCGCGCTTCTTGCGGCGCTAGGCAGACGGATGATTGATGTCGCGAAGCCTAGTTCAGGGTGACGTATGCGTCAACTGAGTTCCGTGACCGCCTCAACGCGATCGTTCGCGCACCCCGCTTTCCGCTGTGTGAAAAAGCCGTCCGGCGAACTGGCTCAAGGGCCTGCGCGGCGGTCAAGCTCCCTTCCCAAGGGCCGCCCCTCCATCCGCGGCGGCCAATTCGCGTAACCGGGAGTTCGGTCATGGTGCAATTCGCCGCCAACCTGACGATGCTCTACAACGAGCGTCCCTTCCTCGACCGATTCGCCGCGGCGGCCGATGCCGGCTTCCGTGGGGTCGAGTATCTGTTTCCCTATGATTTCCCCGCCGACGCGCTGGCCGAGAAGCTGCGGCAGCATGGGCTGACCCAGGTCCTGCACAATCTGCCGGCCGGCAACTGGGGTGGCGGCGAGCGCGGCATTGCCATCATGCCCGACCGCGTGCAGGAATTCCGCGACGGCGTCGCCCGCGCCATCGACTATGCCGGCACGCTGGGCTGCAAACAGGTCAACTGCCTCGTCGGCATCCTGCCGCAGGGCGGCGACGCCGCCGCGGCCGAAAGCACGCTGGTCGGCAACCTCGCCTATGCCGCCGACGCGCTGGCCGGCGCCGGGATCAAGCTGCTGGTCGAGCCGATCAACACCCGCGACATCCCCGGCTTCTACCTGACCCGCACGAAACAGGCGCTGGACCTGATCGACAAGGTCGGCTCCAACAATCTGTACGTGCAGTACGACATCTACCACATGCAGATCATGGAAGGCGATCTGGCCCGCACGATCGAGGCCAACCTCGCCCGCATCGCCCATGTCCAGCTGGCCGACAACCCTGGCCGCAATGAGCCCGGCACCGGCGAGATCAATTATCCCTTCCTGTTCAAGCATCTGGACGCCATCGGCTACAGCGGCTGGGTCGGCTGCGAATACAAGCCGAAGACGACGACGGACGAGGGGCTCGGCTGGTTCGCCCCCTACAAGACCGAACCGGCGCACGTCTGAGACGCCCCCAAAATCACGCGAGAAAGGACTACCGTCATGAAGGTCGGATTCATCGGTCTCGGCATCATGGGCACCCCGATGGCGGGGCACCTGCTGGACGCCGGTCACACGCTCTATGTCCACGACATCAAGCCGGTCCCGGCCGAGCTGACGTCCAAGGGCGCTATCCCCTGCCCGAGCGGTGCGGAGGTCGCGGCGGCGGCCGAGGTCATCATCACCATGGTGCCGGACACCCCCCATGTCGGCGCCGCCCTGTTCGGCGAGAACGGCGTCGCCGCCGGCCTGTCGTCGGGCAAGATCGTGGTCGACATGTCCTCGATCTCTCCCATCGAGACCAAGGAATACGCCAAGCGCATCAATGACCTGGGCTGCTCCTACCTCGACGCCCCGGTGTCGGGCGGCGAAGTTGGCGCCAAGGCCGCTTCGCTGACCATCATGGTCGGCGGTCCGCAGGAGGCCTTCGACACGGTCAAGCCGCTGTTCGACAAGATGGGCAAGAACGTCACGCTGGTCGGCGGCAACGGCGACGGCCAGACCACCAAGGTCGCCAACCAGATCATCGTCGCGCTCACCATCGAGGCGGTGGCCGAGGCCCTGCTGTTCGCGTCGAAGGCCGGCGCCGATCCGGCCAAGGTCCGTCAGGCGCTGATGGGCGGCTTCGCCTCCTCCCGCATCCTGGAGGTCCATGGCGAGCGGATGATCAACCGCAACTTCACCCCCGGCTTCCGCATCGAGCTGCACCAGAAGGACCTGAACCTGGCGCTGAGCGGCGCCAAGGCGCTGAACCTGTCGCTGCCGCACACCGCCAGCTGCCAGCAGCTGTTCAACGCCTGCGCCGCGCAGGGCGGCTCGGCCTGGGATCACTCCGGCATGCTCCGCGCGCTGGAACTGCTGGCCGGGCACGAGGTGGGGTCGAAGTGAGGGCACTGCCGGTGTGGGTGTCGGCCTCGATTGCCCCCACCTAACCTCCCCCGCTGGGCAGGGGAGGGACTGCCGCCACTCTCCCGCCTCAGCACCAGCCCCCTCCCCCGCCCAGCGGGGGAGGGTTGGGGTGGGGGCATCGCAAGCCGACACCTTACCAATTCCCACCCCAACCATTGGCCCACCCCTCATTTGTGTGCATTCTACCCGCCCCGCACCCCACGACGCCCGAGCGACCATGACCACCACCGCCACGAATGCCGACGCCCTGCTCCATGACCTGTTCCAGGCGGCCCTCACCGCGGTGACCGCCGAGACCCGGCTGCCGGCGGCACTGCCGCAGCCGCCGAAGGGCCGCACGGTGGTCATCGGCGCCGGCAAGGCGGCGGCGGCCATGGCGAAGACGGTGGAGAACAACTGGCCGGGGCTGCTCACCGGCCTCGTCGTCACCCGCTATGACCATGACCTGCCGACCGAGCGGATCGAGGTGGTGCAGGCCAGCCACCCGGTGCCCGACGCCGCCGGGCAGGAGGCCGCCCGCCGCATCGTCGAGATGGTGCAGGGGCTGACCGCCGACGATCTCGTGCTCTGCCTGATTTCCGGCGGCGGTTCCGCCCTGCTGGCGCTGCCGGCGCCCGGCATCACGCTGGAGGACAAGCGCGCTGTCGCCAAGGCGCTGCTGAAGAGCGGCGCCGACATCGGCGAGATGAACTGCGTGCGCAAGCATCTGTCGGCGGTGAAAGGCGGCCGGCTCGCCGCCATGGCCCACCCGGCCCGCGTCGTCTCGCTGCTGGTCTCCGACGTGCCGGGCGATGACCCGTCGGTGATCGCCAGCGGCCCGACCGTGCCAGACCCGACCAGCTTCGCCGACGCCCGCGCCATCCTGGCGAAATACGGCATCACCCCGCCGCCCGCCGTCGCCGCCTTCCTGGAGGCCGCCGGGGACGAGACGCCGAAGCCCGGCGACCCGCGCCTGTCCGGTGCCGAGACCACCATCATCGCCACCCCGCAGGACGCGCTGGAAGCGGCGGCGGCGCTCGCCCGCGACCGCGGCTATAGCCCCGTCATCCTCGGCGACGCCATCGAGGGCGAATCGCGCGAGGTCGCCAAGGTCCATGCCGGCATCGCCCGGCAGGTCGCCCGCCACGGCCAGCCGGCCCCGGTTCCCGCCGTGATCCTGTCCGGCGGCGAGACCACGGTGACGGTGCGCGGCCAGGGCCGCGGCGGCCGCAACGTCGAATTCCTGCTGGCGCTCGCCGTGGCGCTGGACGGCCAGCCCGGCATCTGGGCCGCCGCCTTCGACACCGACGGCATCGACGGGACGGAGGACAATGCCGGCGCCATCCTGCGCCCCGACACGCTGAAGCGGGCCGAGGAGATCGGCCTCGACGCCAAGGCCTTCCTCGCCAACAACGACGGCTACAGCTTCTTCAAGGCGCTGGGCGATCTGGTCGTCACCGGCCCGACGCGGACCAACGTCAACGACTTCCGGGTGATCGTCATCGACCGGACATGATCGACCGCAGCTGACGGCGGGGCGGCTTACAGCGAGAAGGTCGCCACCACCGGCGCGTGGTAGCTGACCGGCGAGGGCTCGTCGGCATGGTCGACCTCGTCGGTCAGATCCTCGTTGTGAATGGCGATGTCGCGCAGCCGCTCGGTCAGGCGCGGCGAGGTCATCAGATGGTCCAGCAGCACCGCCGTGCCGGCATGCAACACGGTGTAGCGCCGCTCCTCCGGGATCGCCTCCTCCAGCGGCTCCAGCACGCGGCCGGCCAGGTCTGGATTGCCGGTGAAGTCGGAGGCGGCGCGGATGATGCGGACGGCGGTCTGCTCCAGATCGGCGTTGCAGTCGCCGGCCACCACGATCAGCGCATCGGGATCGGCGTCGAACAGCCGGTCCACCGCCATCCGCGTCTCCAGCGCCTGCCCCGCCCGCTTGATCGAGGCGAGATAGAAGCCCTCGGCCCAGCCGGACGCCGTCTTCCAGGTCTGGGCGCTGGTCTTCTGCCCCGGCACCGGCGCGGCGATGGGGGCGCGCAGATGCAGGTCGAAGACATGCAGGATGCGGCCATCCGGCATCTCCACCTCGGCATGCAGCACCGGCCGGTCCCAGCCGACCTCCGTCTCCGTGTCCGCCGCCGGGTCGGCGGTGGCGAGGCGCACGCGGGCCGGCGGCACCAGATGATGGCGCAGCAGCCGCGCCGCCCGGATCGGCCAGCGGCTGACGATCACCGGATTGTGGCGGTCGGCCGGCGACGGGGCGTCGCCGGCGGTGACGTGGTAATCGGCATAGCGCGTGCCCTCCAGCAGGCGGGACAGCGCGCGCAGGGTCCGCGGCTCGCTCTTCACCGGATGCTGGGCGTCGACCTCCTGCAGGCAGAGGATGTCGGCCTCCAGCCGCTCCAGCTGCGGGCGCAGCGTGGCGATCCGCGCCTCGAAGGGCGGCTCGTCGGCATCGTCGTCCAGGTTTTCCAGGTTGAAGGTGGCGATCCGGAACAGCGTGTCGGCCATGAAGGGCTCCGCGGAAGGACGGCGGGTGTCGGCGGCGCAGCCCACAGCTGGCGAAACGCCGCCGGTCGAGCTTATCAGAACAGCTCGACGTCGCCTTCGATCCGCGACTTGCGCAGATGCTCGATGTAGGACGATTCGTTGCGGGCGATGTCGTGCAGCGTCTCGTCGCCGATCAGCCGGCGCTGGCTGCGCCCCGTGGTGGGAAAGAAGCGCACGGCGCGCGGGCTGGCGCCGCCGACGTCCCAGCTGACGGTGGGAATGCCCTCCGTCGCCAGATACTCCATCACAAATTCGACGTTGCGCTGGCCGATGTTGGCGGTGCGCAGCGTGGTCAGGTTGACGTTCGCCCCGCCGAACAGCTTGGCGCGCAGCCGGTCGCGCCGGCCGGTGACCTTCAGCAGCCGGTTGATCAGTTGCTCCATCGCCGTGGCGCCGTAGCGCGAGGACAGCGACAGCGTGTCGCTCCCGGCGTCGGGCAGCAGGAAATGATTCATCCCGCCGATCTCCGCCACCGGATCATACAGGCAGGCGGCGACGCAGGAGCCCAGCGTGGTGGTGATGACGACGTTCGGGTCGTCGGTGACGACGCAGCCGCCGACGACGATGTTGACGACCTCCGCCCCCAGCCGCCGGTCGTGATAGCGGTTGGCGGCGACGTCCTGACGTTCCAGCCGGCGGCGCAGGACGTTGCGCGCGGTAGAGGTGCAGGAACGGTCTGTCATCATCGGGTCTGGGGTTCTCTCTGCCGGGTGTGCACGGATATGGGGCGGCCGGGACGGCGATCAATCCATTGCAGGCCGCTTGAGGCCAATTCAACTTTGATCTGCATTTTAGCGAAGGCGCCATCTTCCCTCCTATGACTTATGTCAGTCAATAGGTGGAAACCCACCGCTCCAGAATCTCGCCCTGCAACCGGCCGGCACCGGCGGCCCAGGCTCGCGCCTCCGCAGGTGTCGCGGTCACCCGGCGGTCGAGCGCGGCATCCATCGCCGCGCGGCGGGCGGGGTCGGCGATGAACAGGACGAAGCCCAGCCTCCGGCCGCTGGCCGCCGTCAGCAGCCCGGCCAGCCCCTTGACGTAGGCCAGCGTGCCCGATTTGGCATGGACGCCGGGGGGCAGCGCCTTGCCGTCCTCCTCCCCCGGCAGCAGGTCCCACAGGGCGGGTCCGCCGGCCCGCAGCAGCGCCGCCATCTGCCGCGGCGTGGCGCGCGACCCGGTGCCCAGCCCGGAATGGTTGGCCAGCCGCAGACCGTTCCAGTTCACCGCCCCAATCGGCTGCCGCGTCAGCCAGCGCTGCAGCAGCCCCGCCGACCGGTCCAGGGTGGTGGCGGGCGGCTCGGGCCGGGACGGCTCCAGCCGGCTCGACGCCGCCAGCCCGATCACCTCGGCCGACAAATTGTTGGAATGGCGCAGCAGGCCACGTGCCAGCTCCGCCAGCGGCAGGCTGTCCAGCACCGCCAGAGCAGCCGCCCCGGATGCCGCCCCACCCGCCGCCCGGCCGACGACGGGCGCAGGCAGGGCGATGCCGGCATCGGCGGCCAGCCGGCGGAACAGCGTGGCGGCGGCCAGCCCCGGCCGCGCCACCGGCACCCAGGCGGCCCCCGCCTCGCCGGAGGAGGGCGGCGCCATCAGCCAGCGATCCACCCCGTCCGGCAGCAGCGGAAAGCCTCCGCCGGCGGCCAACGGCCGGACCGTGACGCTGTCCAGCGGCAGCCGCCCGGCATCGGCGACCGTCAGCGCGTCCGGTCCGGCAGGAGTGCCGCCGCGCCGCCAGCTCAGCAGGGCCCGGTTGTAGTTCAGCGACAGCGCCCCGACCCCGGTGTTGTAGGGCGCGGCCCAGGGCTGTCCCGAATCGATCTCCGCCAGTTCGGGCAGCAGCGCGGTGTCGTACAGGAACCGCCCCTCCACCCGCCGCAAACCGGCGGCGCCAAGCGCGCCCAACAGCTGCTGCAGCCCTTCGGTCGCAAGGGCCGGATCGCCGCCGCCCTGCAGGATCAGGTCGCCGCGCAGCACCCCGCTCTCCAGCGGCCCGGTGCCCAGCAGGCGGGTGGCGAAGCGGTGGTCCGGCCCCAGCAGCGCCAGCGCCGCCGCCACCGTCGGCAGCTTCGCCACCGACGCCGGGATGAAGGCGGTGTCCGCCGCCCGCTCCTCCAGCGCCCGGCCGCTGTCGGGATCGAACAGGAAATACCCGAGCGAACCACTTTCTAAACCACTGGTGGTTTTCGACTGGCCTGCCGCCCAGGCCCCGCCACCCGGCAGGGCCAGCGCCCCGAGCACGCCCCCGAACAGTCCGAGGAGCGGGCGGCGGCCGAGCAATGGCCGGGGGGACGGCCGGGACGGGTTGGAGTCCGATTGTTGGCTTGCGGTCAAGGTCAGGGTCTTTCCGCTTCTGATGTTAAGGTTCATAAAGTATTTTGGTGAAAAATCGCTGGAAATAGCGGATGGGGACGTAGCCGGAAACCATGCCGGATCGGGGCATGGTCAAGGGGGGACGCTATGGCGATGTCCAAACGGCGCGAAGCGCGCTTCGAGGTGGTGGTCGAACAGGGCGGCAAGCCCAACATCGACGGCGTCTTCGACGACGAGAAGTCGGCGACGGAACGCGCCAACTTCCTGTTGCGCCTTGCCAAGTTCCCGGTGGTGCGCGTGGTGAAGGTCACCGGCACCGGACGGGAGGAGACGATCTTCCAGAAGTCCTCCTCCGGCGGCGCCAAGCTGACGACCATTTCGCCGATCGAGAGTGCCAACCTCTGCACCGACGTGCTGCAGGTCTTCTCCTTCGACAGCCGGATGACCCTGCTGCGATTGCTGCGCGGTTACTGGGACGACCAGGGCGTCATTCCGTCGGAGCAGCTGCACCGCTACTATCCGTTGCGCTACTTCGAGCGCGAGGCGCTGCTGTTCAACCCCTCGATCAGCCGGCTCGCCACCCTCCAGGCGCCGATGCTGGGGCTGAAGCCGCATGAGCGCTACGACCAACTCAGCCGCCTGTTCACCGCGCTGAAGGACCTCGCCCAGAAATCGGAGACGCTGGCCCCCTTCGACCAGGCGCTGATGCGCGGCGGGGTTTCCGGCCTGCTGCTGGCCGCTGTCGACCGCCCGGTGGAGGAGCGCGACCGCATCGTCACCCATGCCTTCGGCACCCTGCTGGAACCGCACCGCGAATGGGGGGCCAAGCTGACCGCCGTCCTGCGCCTGCACCAGGAGGACGACGGCGAGAGCACGCGGCTGGTCGACGAATTCGCGGCGGAGATCGTCGACGGGCGGGAGCCGATCCGCGCCCTGATCGGCTATTCGCCCGACCTCGCCTCCGCCATCCTGGCGTTGCTGGCGGCGCTGCGCGGCGACCTGGACGACCGGCTGCCCCACACCGAACCGCTTCTGGCCCTGTCCAACACCCTGGCCTCCGACGGGACGGGGCTCGGCTTCGCCCGGACGCGCGAGGCGCTGCTGCATCGCATCCGCGGCGGGCTGGACGGGCTGACCCCGCTGACCCGCACCGGGGCGGCCAGCGACGCCCGCGCCTTCTCCGCCATCGTCGACGGCATGGTCGCCTTCGACGGCTACATGGGCGGCCCGGCGATGGCGGAATCGCTGACCCGCCGCGGCAAGACCGTGTGGGCGACCGGCGGCAGCGACCTGCCCTTCGAAGAGACGATGATGCGGCTGGCCGGCCGCTTCAACACGGCGGCGGGGCGGCTCGGCTATCTGCTCGACCTCGGCGCCAGCCCTTACGGCCACAAGAAGATCAGCGTCGTCATCCAGCGCGTCGCCGACGAGTTCAACCGGGTGAAGTCCGCGGCGGAACTGGCGGCCCCCGGCGCCTCCATCCAGGAGGTGCGCGAAGGGCTGGGCCGCCGCCTGCGTGCCGCCGGCATCCCGCGGGCGCTGGCCGACGGGCTGATCGCCAAGATCGCCACCATCCCCGACGACCGGCGCGTGTCGGTGACCGGCAGCGGCGTGGTGGCTGGGCAGCGTGTCGCCGCCCCGCCGTCGGCCCGGCCGACGGACATGACCGTCGACATGCAGTCGACGCCGCCACCCCGCCTGACGCTCAGCTACCAGGGCCGGACGGTGGCCCTGCGCGATGCGGGCGAAGACGTCGTGATCGGCCGTTCCGCCGACTGCGGGATCGTGCTGGACCATGCCTCCGCCTCGCGCCGCCATGCGGTGGTGCGGCTGCGCGACGGCGCCTTCACGCTGGAGGATCTCAGCCGCAATGGCACCCGTCTGGTGCCGCAGGACGGCGAGCAGCGGCTGCTGAAGCTGGGCGACGTGGCGCCGCTGTCCGGCCGGGGCGAGATCGTCATCGGCTCCCTCGACCTCGGCGAACATCCGGCGCGCATCGCCTGGGATCTGTCGGGACGCTGAAAGCCTCAGTCGCCGGCGCAGGCTTCGGCCGCCAGTTCCGCATCGACGGC
The DNA here is from genome assembly GCF_047302835.1 of Azospirillum sp. CT11-132. Taxonomy (NCBI): domain Bacteria; kingdom Pseudomonadati; phylum Pseudomonadota; class Alphaproteobacteria; order Rhodospirillales; family Azospirillaceae; genus Azospirillum; species Azospirillum sp. CT11-132. The sequence continues at coordinate 233,686 of NZ_JBGLZA010000009.1, read as the reverse complement.
CCGGCTCGCCGTCATCCGGTCGTCCAGCATCGCCACCGCCCACACCGCCAGACCGCCCAGCGCCAGCGCGGCGCCGACCCAGCCGGTGGAGGTCCATCCCCATCCCGCCGCGATCGCCATGCCGCCCAGCCAGGGGCCCAGCGCGTTGGCGGCGTTGAAGGCGCTGTGGTTCAGCGCGGCGGCCAGCGTCTGCGCATCCTCCGCCACATCCATCAGCCGGGCCTGCAGGGGCGTGCCCAGCCCGCCGCCGCAGCCGATCATGAAGACGACCACCGACACCAGCCAGACATTGCCGGCGGCGAAGGGATAGAGCGCCAGCGACCCGACGCTCCACAGCAGGATGAAGGCGACGGTCGGCATCAGGGCGCGGTCGGCAGCCCAGGCGCTGACCAGCGTGCCGACGGTCATGCCGGCGCCAAACACCGCCAGCACCACCGGAACCGCCGCCGGCGACACCTGCGTCACCTCCATCAGGGTCGAGGCGACATAGGTGTAGACCGCGAACATGCCGCCGAAGCCGATGGCGCCGATGCCCAGCGTCAGCCAGACCTGCCGCCGCTTCAGCGCCCCCAGTTCCCGCAGCGGGCTCGACTCCGGGTGCGGCCGGTCGTTGGGGGCGAAGATCCAGACCAGCAGCACCGTCAGCAGGGCGAGCAGCCCGACGACGCCGAAGCCCCAGCGCCAGCCCAGCACCTGCCCGATCCAGTTGGCCATCGGCACGCCGACGATGGTCGCCACCGTCAGCCCCAGCATGGTCCGCGCCACCGCCTGCGCCCGGCGCTGCGGCGGCACCAGCGAGGCGGCGACCAGGGCCGCGACGCCGAAATAGGCGCCGTGCGGCAGCCCGCTCAGGAAGCGGAAGACCAGCATCCAGCCATAGGAGGGCGAAAAGGCACTGGCCACGTTGGCGGCGGCGAAGACCGCCATCAGCCCGATCAGCAGGGTCCGCCGCGCGATCCGCGCCGCCAGCACCGCGATGACCGGCGCCCCCACCACCACGCCCAGCGCATAGGCGCTGATGACGTGGCCGGCGGTCGGCTCGTCGATGCCCAGGCCCTGGGCGAAATAGGGCAGCAGGCTCATCGTCGCGAATTCGGTCGTTCCGATGGCGAAACCGCCCATGGCGAGCGCCAGCAGCACCAGCCCGGGATGGGCCGAGGCCAGCTGTGCCCCGGCACGCATGTCGCCGTTATGGCCGGCAGAAGCCATGGTCGTTACTCCGCTGTCGCGCAGGATGGGGACGGGAAAGGCCCGGCGGCAGGGAGGGACGGAAAGCGACCGGGGCGAGGTCAGGATATTTGCCGGACCCCCGCTGAGGCAATCCGCCGCAGGCCGTCATTTCCGCAGGTGCGAAATGAGCGGCGGGCATGGCTGGCGGCCGGTTCGTCCCGGCGAAGCGGCCTGTCCGGTCCGCCCGGCCTTGCCAGTCAGGCCACTGCCGCCATCGGCGTCAAGCCCCGCGTCAAACGCTCCACCTCGCGGTCGAACGCCTCCTGATCGGCCTCGGACAGGTCGAACTTCACGTGCAGCCGGTCGTGCTCGCTGGACTTGATCCGGGCGGTCAGCGGGCGGGCCACCCCGTCGATGCGCAAGCTCAGCATCCGGCCGGTCACGCCACCGATCGTCTGGTCCGGCACGCCGGTCAGCATGGCGCCGCCCGCCGACAGGTTGGCGATGGTGGCGCGCATCGGGCCGGCGCCGGCCCCCTCCAGCACGCAGCCGACCGACAGGGCGAAGCGCGGGCGCTGGCGGCGGTCGACATCGGCAGTGGCGGTGCGGACGACGCGGATCAGCACGTTGCGCAGGGCGTCGATGCCGCCGGCCACGTCGACGGCGACCGTCCGCACCTCTCCGGCGCGGCTCTGGGTCGCGTCGGCCTCGGTGGAGACGCGGCCGATGCGCACCGACACCTCCTTCGCCGCGTCGCTGGTCTGGCTGACGGAGCGGGCGATCTCCTGGGTCGCCGCCGCTTGCTCCTCCACCGCCGCAGCGATGGAGGACGAGATTCCGGCCACCTCGTCGATGGTTTCCGACACCTCGCCGACGGCGCCGACGGCCGATGCCGTCACCGATTCCACCTCGGCGATCAGCGATCCGATCTCCTCGGTCGACCGCGCGGTCTGGCTGGCGAGGTTCTTCACCTCGTTCGCCACGACGGCGAATCCGCGCCCGGCCTCGCCGGCCCGCGCCGCCTCGATGGTGGCGTTCAGCGCCAAAAGGTTGGTCTGGCTGGCGATGTCGCCGATCAGCCGGGCGACCGCGCCGATCCGCTCGACCGAGGCCGACAGCCGTTCGATGGTGGACCGCGCCAGCCCGGCCCGTTCCACCGCGCGGCCGGTCACCCGCGTGGCGGCGGACACCTGCATGCCGATGTCGCCGATGGAGGCCGACAGCTCCTCCGTCGCGGCGGCGACGGTCTCGGCATTGCTCAGCGCCTGCTGGGCGGCGGCGGCGACGTTCTGGGCGTTGTCGCTGACCTGCACCGCCGATTCCGCCATGGCGCCGGCATTGCTGCTCATGCGGCTGGTGCGTTCGGCCACATGGTCGACGGCGACGCGGGTCTCGCGCTCCACCTTCTCCGCCATCGACTCCAGCGCCTGGCGCCGCTCCTCCTCGGCGCGGCGGCGGGTCTCCTCCTGCGCGGCACGCAGGCGCGCATTCTCCTGCGCGCCCTGCTGGAACACGCGGACGGTGTCGGCCATGTGACCGATCTCGTCCCGGCGCTCGGTCAGGCCGACCTCGACCTCCAGGTTGCCGCCGGCCAGCGCCACCATGGCGCGGCGCAGCCGCTCCATCGGGCGGATCATCGCCGCTTCCAGGAAGACGACGCAGGTCGCGGCCATCAGCAGGATGGCCAGCCCGGCGCCGATCAGGGTCCGGCGCAGCCCGTCCGCCGACTCGTGCACCGCCTCGATGTCCGCGGTCAGTTCCGTCAGCCGGTCCGAACTGACGGCGACCACGCTGGCGCCGAGCGCCTCCAGGCTGTCGCCCATCGCGTCGGCGACCTGATCGAACTGGCTCATGATCGGGTTGCCGGCCGCCGGGCCGCCGTCGACATAGGCCTGCGCCATGCGCCGGCCCATCTCGTAATAGGGGCCGAAGGCCTTGTGGGTGCGCTCGATCTCCGCCACCACCTGCGGCAGCTTCAGCGACCGCGCCAGTTCGGTGGCCTTGCCCGCGTGCTCCGCGAACCGGCGGGCGTAATCCGCCGCCTTTTCCGGCCCGTCGTTCATCCCGTCCAGCCCGCGGGTGGCCGACACGTCGGTCAGCCACTGCTGCGTCTGCGCCACGTCGAACCGGATCTCGCCCACCAGCGACACCAGGGGAATGATGCTGCCGACCACCTCGTGCGTCTCGCGTTGGACGTCGGACAGGCGATCGGTCTGCCGTCCCATGTCGCGCATGGTGAGGACCGAGGACAGGCCGACCGCGGCGAAGACGAACACCGCGACCGCCACAACCTTCGCCCGGATCGAGATGACGTGGAGAATGTTGCCGGCAGCGATCATGTTTGAGGACTTCATTTGTTAAGAGTACGAATGATCGGCGTCGGCCGACCACCACGCACTCTAGACCTTCTAGATCATTTCGTCATCGGAAACACTGGAAATCCCAGAAATCTGCGACCGTAGGCCGCTGTTTTCCTTGAGAAATTACTTCACAGTCCGCGAGAAACAAAGCAATCGCCGGCAGGATGTTTCATTTCCTCATACCGTCGCATGTTCGGCTTCGCTGCCGGCCGCCGGCTGGTTATGGGACGACAGCGCGTCCAGCGTGGCATCGGCGACGGTGCCGAGCGCTTCGGCCAGCGGATCGCCGTCGGGGCAGCCGCCAAGGCTCTGCACCCGCTGTTCCAGCAGCGAGGCCAGACGGCTGAGCCGCACGGCGCCGACGTTGGCCGCGGTTCCCTTCAGCGTGTGGGCCATACGGAACAGGGGCGCCCCACCCCGTCCCGCCCCATCGCGAATCGCGGCCACGCTGTCGTCCACCGTCCGCCGGAAGGCGGCCACCGTCTGGATCCAGGCCTCGTCGCCGATCACCGAGCGCAGCGAGTCGGCCTGTTGGGCATCCAGCAGCGGCGCCGTGCGCCAATGCTCCGGATCCCTAACGCCGGGCGATGGGGCACCGGGCGATGGCGCGGAGGATGGTGCAGGTGGCGGGACGGGCGGCGGCAGGGTGGCGGTCCGCGCCGGGGAGGACTGCTCCGGCTCCCCTTGCGGCGGCGCAGTCCGGTCCGGTCCGGCGCCCGCCCCATCCTCCGCCCCATCCTCCTGCGCCCGCGGCGCGGCGGCCGTCCTCAGCACGTCATACAGGTCGGCCGACACGATGGGCTTCGTCAGATAGGCGGTCATGCCGGCGGCGAGATATTCGGCGCGGTGGCCGGGCATGACGTTGCCGGTCAGCGCGACGATCGGCAGGCGGGACACCTCGCCCGGCATGGCGCGGATGTGCCGGGTGGCGGTGACGCCGTCCATCACCGGCATCTGCACGTCCATCAGGACGAGGTCGAAGCCGCCCTCCTCCACCAGCCGCACCGCCTGCAGCCCGTCCTCCACCGCGGTCACGCGATGGCCGGCGCGGCGCAGCATGGTGACGACGATGTCGCGGTTGATCTCGTTGTCCTCGGCCACCAGCACATGCAGGCTCGCCGACGCTGCCGACGGCAACGGGGCCGCCCCGCCCTCCGCCGGCACCGGTTCCGGCCCGCAGGGCACGGAGAGCACGCCGGCCGACGGATCGGCGGCGGGTTCGCAGCGGACGGTGAACCAGAAGGTGCTGCCCTTGCCCTCGGCGCTGGTCACGCCGATCTGCCCGCCCATCAGCGTCACCAGCTCGCGGCTGATCGCCAGCCCCAGGCCGGTGCCGCCGAAGCGCCGGGTGGTGGAGCTGTCGGCCTGGGTGAAGCGGCGGAACAGGGTCGGCTGCACGTCCTCCGGGATGCCGATCCCGGTGTCGGCCACCTCGAACCGGAGGAAGAAGGTGCCGTCCGCCGACACCTCCCCCTCCTGCCCGACCCGCACGGCGACGCCGCCGCGGTGGGTGAATTTCAGCGCGTTGCCGACCAGATTGACCAGCACCTGCCGGATGCGGCGCAGGTCGGCGCACACACGGTCGGGCACGGCGGGCGCCACCTCCCGCGTCAGGATCAGGCCGCGCCCGCAGGCGGCCGGCTCCAGCAGGTCGATGCTGTCGCCCAGCACGGCGCGCAGTTCGAAATCGACCGGCTCGACCTCCGCCTTGCCGGCCTCCAGCTTGGACAGGTCGAGGATGTCGTCGATGATCTGCAGCAGCGCGTTGCCCGACCGGTTGGCGACGTCCAGCAGCTGGCGCTGGTCGTCGTTCAGGTTCGGCCCGTCCACCAGGGCGAGCGCGCCCAGAACCCCGTTCATCGGCGTGCGGATCTCGTGGCTCATCGTCGCCAGGAACTCGCCCTTGGCGCGGTTGGCCTGATCGGCCGCCTCCTTGGCGCGGCGCAGGCTGGCCTCGATCTCGCGCTGGGCGGTGACGTCGCGCAAAGCGCCGGTGACATAGCGGCGGTCGCCCTCGCGCCAGCCGGCCAGCGTCACCTCCAGCGCGAACTCGCTGCCGTCCTTGCGCCGGCCGGTCAGCTCCCGCACTTCCGACCGCGGGACCGCGGCGTCGCTCCCGCGGTAGGTGGCCAGCAGCCCGTCATGCACCGCGCCGACCGCGCTCGGCATCAGCCGGGTCATCGGCCCGCCCACCACGTCGGCGGCGCGGTAGCCGAACAGCCGCTCCGCCGCGCGGTTGAAGGCGTCGACGGTCCCATGCTCGTCGATGGTGACGATCGGCTGGCCGACCGCCTCGAACATGGCGCGATAGCGCGCTTCGCTGGAGGCCAGCCGGTTGGCGGCCATCTCCCGCTCGGTGACGTCGGTGGCGGAGCCGCGATAGCCGCGGAAATGGCCGTCCTGGTCGAAGATCGGACGGCCGCTGACGCTGAAATAGCGCAAGCCGGCCGCCGTCATCACCCGGTAGCGGAAATTGCGGAACGGCTCCCGCCGCTCCATCAGCTGGCGGTGCCGCTCCCACCTGGCGGCATCCCCCGGCTCGCGCAGGGCGACATCCTCCCGCCGCAATCCGATGGGCAGCGTGCCGTTGGCGACGTGCGGCACCAGCGGCCCGGCCAGATGGGAGAATCGCAGGTCGGCGTCCATCTCCCAGAACCAGTCGGAGGCGGTCTCCGCCTGATCGCGGAAGCGTTCCTCGCTCTGGGCCAACCGGCGGGCCAGTGCGGCGAGCCGCGCCGTCTGCCGCGTCGCCAGCAGCGCCATGCCGACCAGCACGAGGCTGCAGGCCGCCGCCGCCAGCAGATAGAGCCGCTGCCGCGTTCTGGTGTCGGCCAGGAAGGACGCCTCGTCGAAGGCGGCGATGACGATCAGCGGATAGGTCGTCAGGGTCCGGAAGGACTGGAGGCGCGGAATGCCGTCGATCACGCTGGCGACGCGCAGGAACCCGGTGGGCTGGCGGCGCGCCATCAGCAGGACCGGCGATTCGCCGACATCCCGGCCGACGATGCGGTCGTTCATCTGCAAACGGGCGCGCAGGATGCCGTCGGTGCCGATGATCGCCACCGCCCCGTTGGGGCCGACGTCCAGCTCCTCCAGCGAGCGGCTGAAATAGAAGGGGTCGATCGACGCGACCAGCACCCCGGCGAAGCTTCCGTCGCTGTTTTCGACGCGCCGCGTCAGCTGGATCGACCATTTGCCGGACGCCCGGCCGAACACCGGCTTGCCGATGAACAGCCCGGCATTCGGGTTGTTGACGTGGACGCGGAAATGCTCGCGGTCGGCCAGACGGACGCGGGCCGGCGCATCCTCCACGCTGGTGTGGATGAGGTCGCCATGCCCGTCGATCACCGCCAGCTGGAGCAGGATGCCCGACCGCTCCACCGCCTGGCGCAGCATGCGGGTCAGGCCGGGGTTCCAGCTGTCGCCATGCTCGTGGAAGTCGTCGATCAGGAACAGCAGGATCTGGTCGGCTTCGGCCATGGTCCGGGTCGCCTGCTCGGCGACGACGCGGGCGAGGTTGCCGCTGTCGCGCTCCGCCCGCGCCATCGCCTCGGCATTGTCGTAATGGGCGAGCGCCAGGGCGGTCGCCCACAGCCCGGCGGCGATCACCAGGGTCGCCGTCCAGATGGCGGCGATGAAGCCATGCAGATGAAAGCGCCCGCCCATCAGCGCCGCTCTCCCGCATCGTCCGCGTGCCGCGGACCGTCTGCATCGTCCGCGTGCCGCGGACCGCCCGCGGCGAGCGCCGCCACCCCGCGCGCCAGCCGCGGCAGATCGACCGGCAGCGGCAGCAGCAGGTCGGCCGGACCGCCGGCCTCGGCCCCCAGCCCCGCGGAAGCGGGGCCAGCCGCGGCATAGAGGACGCAGGGCAGATCCGCCCGCAGCGCTTTCAGGCGGCCGGCCAGCGCCCGGCCAGCCGGAAGCGCGCTCAGTCCCGGCCCGATCACCACCGCATCGAAGAAGCCCGGCTCGTCGGTGACGACCTCCAGCGCTTCGCGGAGATCCTCGCAGACCGAAACCTCGAACCCCTGCCGCTCCAGCCCGGCCTGGAACCGGTCGCCGGATGCCGGATCGGCATCCACCACCAGGATCTTGTATGTCGGCGCGACAAGGTGCCGCGCCGGGGCTTTCGCCGCGCGTGGGAAGGACGCCGCCGGAGCCGGGAACTGGGACTGAGCCGGCGATGCGGCGGGGATGTGGAGCCGCACCGCCATGCCCTCCGCCGGGTGGGTCAGCAGGCTGAGGCCGCCGTCGTGGCGCCGCGCCGTCTGCAGGGCCGCCGGCCAATGGGCGTCCTCCTTCCCGGCCGTCTGGCCACGGCGATAGCAGCTGCGGACGGCCAGCAGGGGATCGGCCAGCCCCGCCAGAACCTCGTCCGCCAGCGGCGGGCCGTCGATCCGCAGCTCGAACAGGGCGTGCGGCCCCGGCAGCGGCGTCAGCAGCGGGCGGACGGTCCAACCGGCCACGGCGGCGTCGGCATCCGGATCGTCCGCGTCCGCCGGGAAGAAGGCGCGCAGGCAGAGCCGGGCGTCGCCGCCCCTGCCGGTGGCGGCGAGGATCTCCACCGCCAGTCCGGCCAGCGTCCGCGCCAGCAGGCCGGCGTTGCAGATGGGGTCGGGAGTACCGGCGTCATGGCGGATGGAAAGGCTGCCCGGCGGCGCCGGCACCGAGCGCAGGAGCGTCGCGGCCTCGTCCAGGACCATCCCGGCCGGTTCGGGCTTCAGGTTGACCGGCTCCGTCCTGGCTTCCGCCACCAGCCGGCGGAGGCCGGAGCGGGTGCGGTCGACGGCGACGACGACGCGGCCCGCATAGTTGGCCTGGGCCGAGCCCTCCGGCAGGTCGCAGACGAGGAAGTCGGCATAGCCGGCAACCGCGCCCAGCGCGTTGTTCATGTCATGGACGATGGCGCCGGCAAGGTCGGCCCGGGCATCCATCGCCGCGATCTGCTGGCTGCGCAGCCGCTGGTTGGCCTGTCGGCCGCACTCCCGCAGTTCCTCCTCGAGTGCCGCAATCGCGGCGGAGCTGTCCGCCACCGGCACGTCCTGCCTGTCGGCCGATGCGGAGGGAAGCGGTTCGGGATGGGCCTGCGGCCTTTCGTCTCCGACCGCAAGGCGGCGCGCGCTCCGGATCGACAGCAGCGCCAGCCCGCCCGCCGCACCGCTGCCGGCCGCCATCAGGGGGAGCAGCCAGGGCAACGCCTCGCGCACAGGGTCGAGCGCGGACAGCAGAAGCACCGCCGCTCCGGCCAGCGCGGCGAGTGCGGGCGCGGGCGCCGCCATGCCGCTGCCGGAAACGCCGGCCGGAACCGCCGGAACGGTTCGGCCTGCTCGCGGCCCGGACAGGGAATGGTCGGATGGGCTCATCAGCGACTCGGGTTGCAGCGACTCGGAATGCGGCCGCATTGCGGTTGTGCCCGCCCCTGCGGCGGCGAACGAAAATGGACGACCAGGGCAGAGCGAACAGGAGGTGACCATAACAGAAAGGATGGGATCATGCTGCTGGGACCACCCCTATACGGCCCCCTATGCGACCTCACATGCGACCATGCCGCTCATCCACCGCAGCCCGGACGGGCGGCGGGTCAGGTCGACGCTTCGTTCAGGCTGCGCGACAGCAGGCCGGCCTGCTGGGCGCGGCGCACGGCGTCGGTGCGGTTGCGTGCCCCCAGCTTGCGCAGGATGCGGCGGGTGTGCAGCTTGACCGTCACCTCCTGAAGGCTGAGGTGCCGCCCGATCTCCTTGTTGGTGGCACCGGTGGCGAGCATCGACAGCACCTGCTGTTCCCGGTCGGTCAGGGGGGACGACGGCGCCCCCTCCCCCTCCGGGGAGGGGCCCTCGCCCTCCTCCGCCTCGTCGATGTCGAGCGACAGGTCGGTCATCTGCATCAGGTCGAGCGCCACGCATTTCGGCACGAAGCTGCCGCCTTCCGCCACCAGACGCAGGGCCTGGGCCAGGATGCGGCGCGGCGTGGTCTTCGGCAGGAAGGCTTCGGCGCCGCAGCGCAGCACCTCCAGCGCGGTCAGCGCATCCTCCGCCCCGGTCACGACGGCGATCGGCCCCTGGACCCCCGACCGGCGCAGCACGCTGATCGGGTCGCTTCCCTCCGCACCCGGCATGCGCCAGTCGAGAACGATGAGGTCGTACCGGAAGACCGCGGCGGGGGCATCGTCGTCCGGGTTCCGCAAGACGGGCAGTTCCAATAACGAACCGATGCAGCCGACTTCCGCATCCGGCCACGCCTGACGGATCGACAGCTCGAGCGCGTCCCGGAACAGGGGATGGTCGTCTGCCACCAAGATCTTCATCAACCAGCCTCCGCCACCCTCGGCCAACGCTCATCCCAAGGTATCAATACTCCCTGTTATGCCGTCCGAAATCTTAAGTTTTCGTGGCTTTGCCATATTTCACGTCAGTCATATTCCGCGGCCGCGGCCAGCACGGTTATTTCCCCGATCGCGGGATAATATCCCCACTATCCCATTTCCCGCCTCCGCTATCCCAGACACAGCGGGTGCGCGCGCCGGTGGACGTCTATGGTGAGGCTTAGCGAATTCCATCCGGCACGACCAGCCGGTGTGCGGCGGAAGACGGAAGCGGCGACCATGGACATGACCCTTTACGAGCTGCGGCCCAAATCCGCTCCCAAACCCGCGCCCGCCGCCGCTTCCGCCGGTTCCGTCCTGCTGGTCGACGACGATCCCGATTTCCGCGAGATGGCGCGCATCGCCTTCCTCCGCGCCGGCTACCGCGTGCTGGAGGCGGAGAACGGCAATGCCGCGCTGGCCATCATGGCCGTCCATCCGGTCGATCTGGTGGTGACCGACATCATCATGCCGGAGGCAGACGGGTACGAGGTGATCCTGCGGCTGAAGGAGCAGAAATCGCGCCCGCCCCTGATCGCGGTGACCGGCGGCAGCCTGCGCCTGCGGATGGAACTGCCGGGGATGGCCCGGCTGCTGGGTGCCGAGGCGGCCTTCGAAAAGCCGGTCGACCTGAAGGCCCTGCTGGCCGAAGCCGGCCGGCTGATCGCCGCCCGCAAGGCGGCGGAAGGCAGGATTGCCGAACACAAGAGCGGCGAACACAAGACCGGGAAACACGAGGCGGAGGCCGCAGGGTGAACATCCTCATCGTCGATGACGACCGCACCAACCTGTTCATCATGGCCGCCATCGTCCGGCGGCTGGACGATGCCGAACCGGTCTCGATGGAAAGCCCGCTCGACGCCGTCGAGTGGCTGCGCGGGAACGAGCCTGACCTGATCCTTTTGGACCAGATGATGCCGGACATGGACGGCATGGAACTGCTGCGCCACATCCGCGACGATGGGCGGCTGGACAATGTCCCGGTGGTGATGGTCACCGCCAACACGGCGGTCGACATCCGCGTGCGGGCGCTGGACGAGGGTTGCAACGATTTCCTGACCAAGCCGGTCGTCGTGCCGGAGGTGCAGGCGCGGCTGCGCAACCTGCTGGCCCTGCGCCAGAGCCGCGCCCTGCTGCGCGACCGCGCCGCCCTGCTGGCCGACGAGGTGGAGCGGGTGACCGCCGTCCTCCAGCGCCAGGGGGAGGAGCTGGTCAAACGCCTGTCGCGCGCGTCCGAATACCGTGATCCCGAAACCGGCGCCCATATCGAACGGATGGCGCTCTATTCCCGGCTGATCGCCGAAGCGGCCGGCTGCGGCGGCGCCTATGCCCAGGAGCTGATGAAGGCGGCGCCGATGCACGACATCGGCAAGATCGGCATTCCCGACATGATCCTGCTGAAGCCGGGTCGCCTGACCCCGGAAGAGATGACGGTGATGCGCCAGCATGCCGCCATGGGTCATCGCATCCTGGCCAACAGCGACATCCCGCTTCTGCGTCTGGCGGCGGAAATCGCGCTCAGCCACCATGAGAAATTTGACGGAACGGGCTATCCCAACGGCGTGGCCGGGACCGCGATCCCGCTGTCCGGCCGCATCGTCGCCATCGCCGACGTGTTCGATGCCCTGACCTCCACCCGCCCCTACAAGCGGTCATGGACGCTGGAGGAGGCGCGCGCCTATCTGGTCCAGAACCGTGGCCTGCATTTCGACCCGTCCCTGCTCGACGCCTTCCTGTCGCGCTGGGACGATGTCTGCAGGATCCACCACGAGAACGCCGACGAGCTGCCGGCGCTCATCCCCGAAGAGGCGTGAGGCCCCGGCAGGACCGCTCGACGGCACGCCCTCAGTTGACGATGCGCCAGGTGCCGTCGGGTTGGAGACAGGCGGTGCCGTAGACCGGCTGCGACCGGCCGCCGACCATGGCGCGGCTCTGGTATTCGCGGCATTGCTGACCGCTGCGCGAATAATAGACCGGACCGGCCGGATCGACGCCGAGCGCGGCCGGCGGCGGCTCGTAGTATCGGACCGGCGGAGGCGCATAGACGACCGGCGGCGGCGCGTAATACTGCACCACCGGCGGGGGCGGAGCATAATAATGATAGGGGCGGTAATAGCCGTAGCCCGGGAAAACCGGCCCGATGCCGATGCCGACCGACACCGACGTGCGCGCCTGCGCCGCTCCCGGAACCGACATCACCGCGGCGGCGGCCACGGCCGCCAGCATCACAGCACCCAGGGCGACCGCCCTCCGCACCGTCTTCATCATCTCTCTCCCGCCACGACGCGAGGCCGCTGTCCCGCCGATCGCATGGCTCCGGCAGGCATCATACACCGGTCCCGCGGCGCATCACAGGGGCTGCGCGCGGGACCCGGTCGAGGGCGGTATGCAGGACGATCAGATGTCGAGCGGCAGATTGTCGGGGTCGAAACCCAGCTGCTCCACGATGGCGCGGGCGAGCGGGATGCTGGTCTCGAACCGCCATTCGGCCATGCCGGGGCGGTATTCCGACACGTTGGGCCGGCCGTTGGCGAAGCGGCGCGGGTGCAGCTCGTACCAATAGATGTCGCTCAGCGACACGCCCTGTTCCTGCGCATAGGCCTCGGCAATGCGGGGCCAGTCATTCACGGCCGGCTGGGGCGACCCGGCCGCCTTGGCGATGTCGGTCTGTTCCAGGAAAGCGACGATGCGCTTCCCCTCGCGCTCGAAATCGGCGACCCGGATGGTGACGGGCTGCTTTCCTTCACGCTGATAGGTCCACTCGCGGTTCTTCTCGACCAAGGCCTTGTCCACGGCAAATGCTCCGGTTTACTCCTGCAAAGGCTAACCGACCGGCCCGCCTTAAGCCAACTGTTCCGTTGCCTTATCCGAACAGGCACGGCGCATCGCAGCCGCGTGCCGTCCGGCAAGGCAGATCGCAGGTTACCAAAGCACGCTGTTTTTTCTTTGTATACGGGAATTGTGACGCCCGACCTGCGCCGGGCGCCTCGTCGCTCCTCTCCCTCAGTATCCGTCCTCAGTAGCCGCCATCAATATCCAAGCGTCATGCCGTCGGGGTTGCGCGGGTCGGAATAGCCGTACAGCCCGTCATCGCGCAGCTGGATGGTCTGGGTGCGGCCCATCGTCGGCTTCACCGCCACCTTGTGGCCCATCTGCTCCAGCAGACGCACGGTGTCGGGGCTGAGACCCTTCTCCACCCGCAGCTCGTCGGGGGTCCACTGGTGATGGACGCGCGGCAGGGCGGCGGCCTCGGCCGGGTTCATGTTGAAATCGATGTGGTCGATCACCGTCTCCATCGTGGTGGTGATGATGCGGCTGCCGCCGGGGCTGCCGGTGACCAGCCAGGGCTTGCCGTCCTTCAGCACGATGGTCGGCGACATGGAGCTGAGCGGCCGCTTGTAGGGCTGGACGGCGTTGGCGTCGCCGCCGACCAGGCCGAAGGCGTTGGGCACGCCCGGCTTGGCCGAGAAATCGTCCATCTCGTTGTTCAGCAGGATGCCGGTGCCCTCGGCGACGATGCCGCTGCCGAAGTTGAGGTTCAGCGTGTAGGTGGTGCTGACCACGTTGCCCTGGCTGTCCGCCACCGAGAAATGGGTGGTCTGGTCGCTCTCGTAGGGCGCCGGCTTGCCGGGCTTGATGCTGCTGGCCGGCGTCGCCTTCTCCGGATCGATCTTCGCCGCCAGCTCGTCGGCGTATTTGCGCGAGGTCAGGCCCTTCACCGGCACCTTGGTGAAGTCGGGATCGCCCAGATATTCGGAGCGGTCGGCATAGGCGAGCTTCATCGCCTCCGCCATCAGGTGGATCGCCTTGGCGCTGTCGGGGCCGTAGTCCTTCAGCGGCCAGCGTTCCAGGATGTTCAGCATCTGGATGATGTGCGTCCCGCCGGAGCTGGGCGGCGGCATCGACTTGACCGTATAGCCGCGGTAGGTGCCGCTGACCGGCTCGCGCTCCACCACCTTGTAGGCCTTCAGGTCCTCCTTGGTGATGTACCCGCCATGCTTGGCCATCTCCGCCGCGATCTTCTCGGCGATGGCGCCTTCATAGAAGGCCTTCGCCCCCTGCTGGGCGATCATCTCCAGCGAGTTGGCGAGGTCGGGGTTGGCCAGCGTCTCGCCGGCGGTCAGCGGCCGGCCGTCCTTGAAGAAGATGGATTTGGTGGCGTCCCACGCCGCCAGATGGTCGCGCTCGACCTCCAGCAGGCCGGCCAGCTGCGGCGTGACGGTATAGCCTTCCCGCGCCAGCTTGATCGCCGGGGCCATCACGTCGGCCAGCTTCATCGTGCCGTATTTTTCCAGCGCATGGGCCAGCCCGGCGACGGTGCCGGGGATGCCGACCGCCAGATGGGTGTAGAGCGAGCGGTCGGGGACCACCTTGCCCTGCTGGTCGAGATACATGTCGCGGAAGGCCTTGGCCGGGGCCATCTCGCGGAAGTCGATGGCGACGTCCTTGCCGCTCTTGGCGTCATGGACGACCATGAAGCCGCCGCCGCCGACATTGCCGGCGTTCGGAAGCACCACCGCCAGGGCGAAGCCGACGGCCACCGCCGCATCGACCGCATTGCCGCCGCGCTTGAGGATGTCGACGCCGATCTCGGTCGCCAGCCGGTGTTCGGAGGCGACCATCCCGTTCTGGCCGCGAACCGGATAGAAGATGTCGTAGCCGATGTCGTAGCGGACCGAGGCCGGTGCGGAGGTGGCCTTCTGGGCGAGCGCCGGCACCGGCAGCACGAGTGCCGAACCGACGCAGAGCGCCGCCAACGCCGCAACGGCGGAACGGGATCGAATAGCGGGGAACCACATGCGGTGAATCTCCTGAGCGGGACGTCAGGTCGGGGGCCGCAGCCCGGGGGAAGGCAGGATGTCACACCCGCCTTCCCCGGTCTTCACCCCGTCGCTGGTCTGCCCAACAATTCACCATCAGGGTTAATGGCGTCGCGCATCCCCGTGAATGGAATGCGACAGACGGTGAACGGATCCGATCCGGCGTGGCGCCGGTCAGTAGGTCTCCGCCATGCGCGAATGGCCGACATGACCCGACTCGCCATAGGAGCCCTGGGGGCCGTCATGGCCCAGCCGGTCATGCTGGTGGCCGGACAGGCGCTCCTTGACCGGGCAGTGGCCGCTCATGCCGCGGGCGACCAGGGCGGCGCCGACCAGCCCCATGATGGCGCCGGGGATGCTGGCGCCCTTGCGCAGGCCGCCCGCCGCGACGGCGAGGCCGAGACCGGTCGAGACGATGCGCTCGCCCATGCCCAAGTTGGTGTGGCCTTCGAACACGCTGTCATAAGCGTCGCGGATCGTGGATTGGGCGTTCATGGCTGCTCCGGGGCTGAAATGGACTGGGACCGCCCTTCCAACGCCGTGACGCCCCTTCCTGTTCCCTCCGGAGACCATACGGGGCCGCGCTCAGCCCTCCACCGCCGCCATGTCGCGGATGGAGCGGACCAGCCGGGACGGCTCGATCGGCTTGGACAGCACGGTCAGCTCCACCTCCTGCGCCGCGGCGGTGGAGGTCAGATCCTCGGCATAGCCGGTGACCATCAGGATCGGCGTCGCATCGCGACGGGCGCGCAGGGTGCGGGCCATCTCCAGCCCGGTCATCCCCGGCATCATGTGGTCGGTGACGATCACGTCCGGCCGGAAGCCGTGGTCGAGCAGGGAGAGGGCCGCCGCCGCGTCGGCCGCCTCGCGCACCGCGAAACCCGCCTGTTCCAGATAGCCGGCGGTGGCGCTGCGCACCAGCTCCTCGTCATCCACCAGCAGGACGGCGCAGCCCTCGCCGATGCCGGCCGCGTCCGGCCTCGCCGTCTCCGGCGCCGGCGGGGCCGCGGATCCGACGGAAGGAGCATCCGCCTCCTGACGCGCACGCGGCAGATAAAGCGTCACCGTGGTGCCCAGCCCCTGCCGGCTGTCCAGCTCCACCCCGCCGCCGGACTGGGTCGCCAGCCCGTGCACCATGCTGAGGCCCAGCCCGGTGCCGCGCCCGACCTCCTTGGTGGTGAAGAAGGGTTCGAAGGCGCGTGCCTGCACCTCGGCCGGCATGCCGGTGCCGGTGTCGCGCACCCGCAGCACGACATAGTCGCCGGCCGCCATCCCGAGCACGGGCCCGGCGCCGACCGACCGGTTGCCGGCCAGGATCCACAGCGTGCCGCCGCCGGGCATGGCGTCGCGGGCGTTCAGCGCCAGGTTCAGCACCGCCATTTCCAGCTGGGTCGGGTCGATCATCGCCGGCCACAGGTCGGGTGCGACCTCCGTCTCGATCCGCACCGACTGGCCCAGCGTGCGGCCGAGCAGGCGGCTGACCCGCTCCACCAGCGCCGCGACGTCGACCGGGACCGGGCGAAGCTGCTGCCGGCGCGAGAAGGCCAGCAGATGCTGGGTCAGGGTTGCCCCCCGCTCCACCGCCTGCAGGGCCAGCCGCGCCGGTCCGGCGATGCGCTCGTCTTCGGTGCGGCTGTCGATGACATGCAGGTTGATGCCGATGGCCTGCAGCAGGTTGTTGAAATCATGGGCGACGCCGCCGGTCAGCTGGCCGATCGCCTCCATCTTCTGGCTCTGGCGCAGGGCGTGTTCGGCCTGCTCCCGGCCTTCCACGGCGCGGCGGGCGGCGTCCATCGCCCAGGTCGCCGCCTCGTACGCGCTGAACTGGCGGGCCAGCGCCCACAACGACAGCAGCAGCGCCGCGATGCCGGCGGTTCCGGCGGCGCCGATGGTCCAGGCCTGGATGCGCCACTCGCTCAGCACCGCGTCCAGCCTGCGGGTGACGTTGACGACCAGCGGATAGTCGGCCAGCGCCCGCGTCGCCACCAGACGGGCGCCGTCGTTCAGCCCCTTGGCGGACAGGAAGACGCCGGACTTCGCGCGCTCCAGCACCGTCAGGAACTGGCGCTGGCCCACCGCCCGGCCGATGTCCGGCATCATCGGATGGCGGGCCAGCAGGATGCCGTCGCGCCGCCACAGGCTGATGCTGCCGTCGCCGTCCGGCTGCAGCGCCTTGTAGATCCGCTCGAAATAGCTCAGTTCGATGGCGCCCAGCACCAACCCGACGAAACCGCCGTCCGGGCCGCTGATCCGGCGTGCCAGATAGATGGTCCAGCTGCCGTTGCCGCGGTTGCGCACCGGTTCGCTGATGAAGGGCTCGTCGGTATCGTGGTCGCGCAGATAGGCGAAATAATCCCGGTCGGACACGTTGACCGGCGGAATCGGGTAATAGCGCGAGAAGTTGATCAGGTGGCCGTCGGCGGCGATCATCGTCACCGCGTCCAACTGCGGCAGTCCGGAGATCCGCGCCCGCAGCATCTGGTAGGTGTCGCGCCCGCCCATCCGGCGGACATAGTCTTCGGGCGTGGCGATGCCGTCGGTCTTCAGTTGATCGATGATCGTGGTCAGCACCAGATCGACGCTCTGCGTCGCGCTGGCCGTCTGTTCCGCCAGCGACAGGTTCAGGGTGGACAGCTCGCGCTCCGCCCCCGCCAGTTCGCGCTCGCGCATGCTGACGATGTAGTGGATCGTCGCCGTCAGCAGCACGGCGACCGACAGCCCGCCGATCAGCAGCAGGATGCGCAACGGCCGGCTGGCGCGCAGATGGGCCAACCAATGATAGGCCGGCGGAACCGGCGTGCCACCGTCCGGCTGCGCGGTCCTTTCGGGAGAGATCAAAGCTTGCCTATGGTTTGGTGACGCACCGATCGACCGGAATGATCCAAAGGCCATAACGCCGCGTCAAGCTTGTCAAGGTTAATAGGACCTTGACGATTTCAGACTCCAGACCGCTGCCCCGCGGCGGGTACGAGCGATCAGGCCCGCGCCCGTACCGGGGACGGCAGCTTCAGAACCGACAGCGCCAGCCCGGCGAAGACCAGCAGCCCGCCGGCCAGCTTCGCCGCGGTGAAGGTTTCGCCCAGCAGAAGCGCGCTGGAACTCATGCCGAAGATCGGCACCAGCAGCGAGAAGGGGGCGACCAGGCTGGCCGGGTAATGCCGCATCAGGAAGCCCCAGGCGGCGAAGCCGAACAGCGTCGCCGCCGCCGCGATGTAGACCAGCGAGCCGACCCCGACCGGCGTCAGGGTGGTGAAGGCATGGACGATGCGGTCCGGCCCTTCCAGCGCCAGCGACATCGCCAGCAGTGGCAAGGGCGGGATCAGGCTGACCCAGACCATCAGGCTGAACAGGTCGGGCGCCTTGGCCTGCTTCATGACGATGTTCGACACGCCCCAGGCCGCCGCCGCCGCCAGCGTCAGGCCGAGGCCGAGCAGCGAATCGCCCGCCGGCATCTCCAGCGCGATCAGCCCGACGCCGGCGAAGGCGACGACCATGCCGCCGATCTGCCGCGGCCCCGGCCGGTCGCCCAGCACGAAGGCGGCGAAGATGGCGGTGAAGAAGGCCTGCGCCTGCAGCACCAGCGAGGCGAGCCCCGCCGGCATGCCGACGTCGATACCGAGGAACAGCAGCGGGAACTTCACCACCCCCAGCATCACGCCGATGCCGATCACATAGCGCCACGCCACCGGCGGCCCCTTGCCCCAGCCCAGCACCACCACCGGCAGCGCCGCCAGCGCGAAGCGCAGGCAGGAGAAGAGCAGCGGCGGGAAATCGCGCAATCCGACCTTGATCGCGACGAAGTTGAAGCCCCAGACGGCGGCGACCGCCACGGCGAGCAGGATGTGGGAAGCACGCATGATCGGGAGGCTAAACGGGCGCCGCGGCGGCGGTCAATCGGCGGCAGGGCGCGCCTGCCGCGTGGCTGACCTGCGCCCCGCAACCACGGGCAGGCGTCACGAATCCGCGTGCAGGATCCGGCATTCGTCCGACGCGTTGATCGCCCAGGACGATCCACCCAGCAGCATCGTGCCGAGTTCCCCCAGCCCGCTGCTGCGGAAGCTGACGCGGTGGGCGCGGGCCAGCGGCTCCATCTCCTCCAGAAAGCCTTTGGTCGGCACGGCGACATAGAGGCTGCCGTTGGGCAGGCCGCGGGCGCTCAGCGACAGGCGCGGTCCCATGTCGGCGCTGACCGTCAGGTCATAGCGTTCACCGGGCTTCACCACGGCCCCGCTGTCCGACGGGGTGAAGCCCGACAGGATGAAGCCCGATTCGACGGAGGCGGTGCGGAAGCTCAGGCGCGGCGCGGCGTTCTGCCCGACCGGAATTCCGCGCTCGGCGACGCAGAAGCGCTTGCCGCTCGGCGGCGAGTGGACGGTGACGGTCCAGCCCTTGCCGGAACCGAAGGGCTTCGCCGGCCCATCCTCCAGCCCGGCGGCGGGCGGCGGCGAGGCCGGCGGCGGCGGCACGGTCTCGCAGGCGGCGAGCGCCAGCGTCAAGCCGGCCAGCAGGGCAAACGGCGTCGCCACCCGGACGGCGCGGCGGTCCCTGAAGGCCGGCCGCAGTCGGGCGACGGGTGCAAGGTGCGGCCGATCCATCGCGGCGTCCTCCCCATCCCTGGTCATGATGCGGCGACTTCCATACCACGTTCGCATGCGCCAGCGCGACGGTCGCGGGAAGCCGCCGGCCTGTGCTAGAACCAGGGGCCCCTCTCGCAGCAAATCTCCGGTTGCCATGCCCCACGCCGACTTCATCCACCTGCGCGTCCATTCCGCCTATTCGCTGTCGGAAGGTGCGATCAAGGTGAAGGAGCTGGTCAAGCTCTGCCTGAAACAGCAGATGCCGGCCGTCGCGGTCACCGACACCGGCAACCTGTTCGGCGCGCTGGAATTCGCGCTGGCGGCATCCGATGCCGGCGTTCAGCCGATCATCGGCACCGTGCTGGGCATCACCCGCGTCGGCCCGGCCCAGACGAAGCCCGGCCTGCCCGGCAAGGCGGCGGCCACCCCCGACCAGCTCGTCCTGCTCTGCCAGAACGAGGAGGGCTACCGCAACCTGACGGCGCTGGTGTCCAAGGCCTTCCTGGAGTCGGACCCGCTGGCCGGCCCGCAGGTGACGCTGGACGCGCTGGAGGGGCGGTCCGCCGGGCTGATCGCGCTGACCGGCGGCCCCGGCGGCTCGGTCGGCCGGCTTCTGCACGAGGGGCAGAAGGATCTGGCGCTCGACGTCCTGGAACGTTTGAAGCGCCTCTTCCCCGGCCGCCTCTATGTCGAGCTGCAGCGGCACGAGGGCGGGCGCGGCCATTTCGCCACGGTGGAGAACGCCGTCGAGCCGGCGCTGATCGACCTCGCCTATGCCCACGACCTGCCGCTGGTCGCCACCAACGATTGCTATTTCGCCACCGCCGACATGTACGAGGCGCACGATGCGCTGATGTGCATCGCCGAGGGCGCCTATCTCAGCCAGGAGGACCGCCGCCGCCTGACCCCCGACCACCGCTTCAAGTCGGCGGAGGAGATGCGGCTGCTGTTCGCCGATTTGCCGGAGGCGGTGGACAACACGGTGGCCATCGCCCGGCGCTGCTCCTTCCTGCTGAAGCCGATCAAGCCGATCCTGCCGCCCTTTGCCTGCGAAGGCGGCCGGACCGAGGATGACGAGCTGCGCGCCCAGTCGCGCGCCGGCCTGGAGATGCGGCTGGAGAAGGTCGTCTTCACGCCCGACATGACGCCGGAACAGCGCGAGGAGACCCGCAAGACCTATTTCGAGCGGCTGGAGTTCGAGCTGGACGTCATCGTCAAGATGAAGTTCCCCGGCTACTTCCTGATCGTGTCGGACTTCATCAAATGGGCGAAGAACCAGGACATTCCCGTCGGTCCAGGCCGCGGGTCGGGCGCCGGCTCCGTCGTTGCCTGGGCGCTGACCATCACCGACCTCGACCCGCTGCGCTTCGGCCTGCTGTTCGAGCGCTTCCTGAACCCCGAACGCGTGTCGATGCCCGACTTCGACATCGACTTCTGCCAGGACCGCCGCGAAGAGGTCATCCGCTACGTCCAGAAGAAATACGGCTACGACCGCGTCGCCCAGATCATCACCTTCGGTAAGCTCCAGGCCCGCGCCGTGCTGCGCGACGTCGGCCGCGTGCTGCAGATGCCCTACGGGCAGGTCGACAAGATCTGCAAGATGGTGCCGAACAACCCGGCCAACCCGGTGACCTTGCAGCAGGCGCTGGACAGCGAGGAGATGCTGCGGCAGGCGCGCGACGGCGACGACACCGTGCGCCACCTGATCGACATCGCGTTGAAGCTGGAGGGTCTGTACCGCCACGCCTCGACCCACGCCGCCGGCGTGGTGATCGGCGACCGGCCCTTGCAGGAGCTGGTGCCGCTCTACCGAGACCCGCGCTCCGACATGCCGGTCACCCAGTTCAACATGAAGTATGTCGAACAGGCCGGTCTTGTGAAGTTCGACTTCCTCGGCCTGAAGACGCTGACCGTGCTGAAGACGGCGGTCGACCTGATCCCCGAGAAACCGGACCTGACCACCGTCCCGCTGGACGACGAGAAGAGCTACCAGCTGCTCAGCCGTGCCGAGGCGACCGGCGTGTTCCAGTTGGAAAGCTCCGGCATGCGCGACGTTCTGCGCCGGCTGAAGCCGAACCGGCTGGAGGACATCATCGCGCTGGTGTCGCTCTACCGTCCCGGCCCGATGGACAACATCCCGAAATACATCCGGGTGAAGAACGGCGAGGAAAAAGCCGACTACATGCATGACAGCCTGGAAGGCATCCTGAAGGAGACCTTCGGGATCATGATCTACCAGGAACAGGTCATGCAGATCGCCCAGGTGCTGTCCGGCTATTCGCTGGGCGGCGCCGATCTTCTGCGCCGCGCCATGGGCAAGAAGATCAAGGAGGAGATGGACAACCAGCGCAAGATCTTCTGCGACGGCGCCGAGGCGCGCGGCGTGAAGGCCGATCTGGCCAGCATGATCTTCGATCAGGTCATGAAGTTCGCCGGCTACGGCTTCAACAAGTCCCACGCCGCCGCCTATGCCCTGGTCGCCTACCACACCGCCTATCTCAAGGCGAACCACCCGGTGGAGTTCATGGCGGCGTCGATGACGCTCGACCTCGGCAACACCGACAAGCTGAACGTCTTCCGGCAGGAGCTGGCCCGGCTGCGCATCAAGCTGCTGACGCCGGACATCAACAAATCCGACTCCATCTTCGGGGTGGAACAGCTGCCCGACGGCACCAAGGCGGTGCGCTACGCGCTGGCCGCCGTCAAGGGCGTCGGCCAGCCCGCCATGCGGGCGGTGGTGGAGGAGCGGCGGAAGAATGGCCCCTTCAAGAGCCTGTTCGACTTCGCCCGCCGCCTGGACCTCAAGACCATCAACAAGCGCCAGCTGGAGAATCTCGCCTGCGCCGGTGCCTTCGACGGGCTGAACCCCAACCGCGCCCAGGTCCATGCCGCGCTGGAGACCATCATCCGCTACGCCCAGGCGGAGGCGGCGGAGCGCGACAGCGGCATCGGCAACCTGTTCGGCGGCGGTGGCGGCGGCCTGCCCGAACCCGAAATGCCCAAGGTCAAGGATTGGGAACCGCTGGAAAAGCTGAAGCACGAGTTCGGTGCCATCGGCTTCTACCTGTCGGCCCACCCGCTCGACGCCTATTCCGGCCCGCTCGGCCGCATGAAGGTGGTGCGCTCCGCCGAACTGCAGACCGCCATCGCGAAGGGCGGCTCCACCCGCTACAAGATGGCGGGCATCGTCGTCTCGAAGAAGGAGAAGACCGCCAAGTCCGGCAACCGCTTCGCCTTCGTCGAACTGTCGGACGCCACCGGCGGCTATGAGGTGACGCTGTTCTCCGAGGTGCTGGCCGCCAACCGCGACCTGCTGGAGCCCGGCCGCCCGGTGCTGATGACGGTGGACGCCCAGCTGAACGGCGAGGAGGTCCGCCTGACCTGCCAGGAGATCAAGCCGCTGGAGGAGGCCGTCGCCTCGGTCAGCGCCGGCCTGCGCGTGGTGCTGCGCGACCCCGGCCCGATCGAGCATCTGCGCGCCACGCTCGACCGGCTGTCGCGCGGCAAGAGCCGCATCAACGTGCTGGTGGAGGTCGACCCGCTGAAGGAGATCGAGATCGAGTTGCCCGGCAGCTACACCATCACCGCGCAAAGCCGCTCGGCCCTGAAGGCGGTGCCGGGCGTGGTGGAGGTGGCGGAGCTTTGACCGGGACGGCGGCGCCCGCCTTCGGCCGCTTCATCGCCATCGACTGGTCCGGCGCGCTGGCCAAGCGCTACGCCGGCATCGCGGTGGCGGAGTGCGTGGTGGGCGATTCCGCACCCCGGCTGGTCGAGGGTCCCGGCGGCTGGTGGTCGCGGACGGCGGTGTTCGACTGGCTGCGTGCGGAACTGCCACGAGAACCCGCCTTGGTGGGGATCGACTGCGCCTTCTCCCTGCCCTTCGCGGTGGCGGCGCGCGGCTTTCCGGGGCGCGAGGCCACCGTCTTCGACCTGTGGGACGCGGTGGAGGCGGTCTGCGCCGATGAACCCGACTTCGGCGGCGGTCCCTTCGCCAGCCACCCGCTGCACGGGCTGGGCTTCTGGCATGGCGGGCCGCAGCCGGATTGGTACGAGGACCCGCACCGCGCCACCGAATGGGCCTGCCGCGCCGACGGGCTGGGCCACCCGCAGAGCCCCTACAAGCTGATCGGCTCGCGGCAGGTCGGCAAGGGCGCCCTGGCCGGGATGCGGGTGCTGCGCGCCCTGCGAACCGCCCTGCCCGGCCGGCTGGCGGTCTGGCCCTTCGAGGATCCGGCGCCGGGGCAAAGCGTGATGGTGGAGATCTACCCGCGCCTGTTCCTCAAGCATACCGGCTTCGGCCAGCGCAAGATCCGCGACGCCGCCGAAATGGACGAGGCACTGCGCCGGCTGGGCTCGCACCCTTTGCGGCGCTCCGGTATGGTCAGCGACCATGACAGCGACGCGCTGGTGTCGGCCGCCGGCCTGCGCTGGCTCGCGGCCAAGGCGTCGGCCTGGACGCCGCCGGGACTGGACGACACCGCAAGGCGGCAAGAAGGGTGGATTTTCGGGGTGGGGACGACCGGATCATGACGGCAATCGGCATTGCGCCGGCACAACAGGACCTCGCGCGCAGCTCCCGCCGTCCGGCCATCGACGTGGCGCGCGGGCTGGCGCTGGTCGCGATGGCGGCCTATCACGGCAGCTGGGACGCCACCTATTTCGGGTTCGCCCGCTTCGACCTGCTGGGCGACCCGCTGTGGCTGGCGGCGCGCGCCGTGATCCTGTCGAGCTTCCTGCTGCTGGCCGGCATCGGGCTGGTGCTGGCGACCCGCAATGGCCTCGATCCGGGGCGCTTCCTGCGTCGTCTGGGACGGGTGGCGGCGGGGGCCGCGGCGGTGTCGGCGGCGTCCTATGCCCTGTTCCCCGACAGCCCGATCTTCTTCGGCGTGCTGCATCACATCGCGGTGGCGAGCGTCATCGGCCTCGCCTTCGTCCGCCTGCCGGCCGCCATGACCCTGGCGACGGCGGCTGCCGCGGTGCTGATCGGGACGACGCAAGGCCTCCCGCTGTTCGACAGCCCTTGGCTGCGCTGGATCGGGCTGACCACGGTGGCGCCGGACTCCAACGACTTCGTGCCGCTGCTGCCCTGGATCGGCGGTGTTCTGGCCGGGATCGGGCTGGCGCGGCTGTGGCCGGCGATGGGCGAGGGCGTCGAGGTGACCAGTGGCGCCGGGCGGCTGCTGGCCCTGGCCGGGCGGCATAGCCTCGCGGTCTATCTGCTGCACCAGCCGCTGCTGTTCGGCATCGCCTGGGCCGCGGCGCAGCTGTCGCCGGTGGAGACGCCTGCCACACGCGATTTCCAGGCGGCCTGCGTGTCGAGTTGCGAGCGCGCCGGGGTGGCGTCGGCGACCTGCACCGCCAATTGCCGCTGCGTGCAGTCGGAACTGGCGCGGATCGGGGTGTGGGAGGGGTTCGTCGCCAACCGCCTCAGCGAGCGCGATCAGCGCGGGCTGGAGGCCGCGGTCGCCGCCTGCCGCAAGCCCTGACGGCTGCGATCGGAGCGGCCCCGGTTAAGACGGCCCGGAATCGGACTGCCCTGAATCAGACAGACTGCCGCTTTTCCAGCAGGCCGCGCAGCAGGCTGGTCAGCGTCTCGGCCAGCTTGTACTGGTCGTCGCCCGCCAGTTCGGCGATGACGCCGGCGAAGTCGTTCAGCGGGTCGTGGCGCAGCAGTTCCAGCGCCTTCGGCGTCGGGTGCAGTTGGGTGACGCGGCGGTCCTCCGGAACCGGCACGCGGACCAGCAGCTCCTTGCCCACCAGCACCTCCACCATCTGCGAGGCGGCCCCGCGGGTGGTGGCGTGGAAGTCGGCGAAGGCCGACACCGTGCGCTGGCTGTTGTTGGCGCCGGCGAAATAGCGCAGCGCCGTCCACTGCGACGGCTTCAATCCGTGGGTATAACCCAGGCTGTCGGCGATGTGGGCGATCTGAAGCATGACGTCGGCGATGGCCTGCGGCGACGCGCCGCCGGCATGATCCGGTTCGGTGAAGTCCATGGCCGCTCCGATGGATCCGGCTCCCGTGACGCCGGCGCCGATGGATGCCGCGTTGTTCCGCGTCGCCATCCGGCCCGCAGCAACGCCGCGCACTTTTGCAAAGTCCATTTGTTCCACTCTATAAGGTTTAGTGGCTATACGATGGGCGTATCAAAAGGCAGGCAGCTATCGCTGTAAGGCGGCAGCCACGTCGATCATGACACCAGCACATATATTAGCGCGTTCAAACGAAAAACGGAACATCGAACACTTCATCTTTTTGTTGCAAATTGTCGCATCGCTTTGAGCCCGGCAAGAGAAGCCGAGTTCCCGGACTCCAGGCAAACGCAGGCGGAATCGGCATATCGGCCATGCCGACTCGCTTCGTCGCCATGTTTCACTGGCGTAATCTTCGATTCGGCGGTATACGCGCGCGATGACCACATCCCCCGTTCCGAAGTCCGCATCGCCGGCCGCCGCCCAGACCATGGGCGCCCCGAAGGTCGGCATCGTCAGCCTCGGCTGCCCCAAGGCGCTCGTCGATTCAGAGCGCATCCTCACGCGCCTGCGCGCGGAGGGGTACGAGATCTCCCCCAGCTACGACGGCGCGGACGTCGTGCTGGTCAACACCTGCGGCTTCCTCGACAGCGCCAAGAAGGAGTCGCTGGACGCCATCGGCGAGGCGATCAAGGAGAACGGGCGGGTCATCGTCACCGGCTGCATGGGCGTGGAATCGGACATGATCCGGCAAATCCACCCCGACGTGCTGGCCGTCACCGGTCCGCACCAGTATGAACAGGTGGTCAGCGCGGTGCATGACGCCGTGCCGCCGACGCACAACCCCTTCACCGATCTGGTGCCGCCGGAAGGGCTGCGGCTGACCCCGCGCCACTACGCGTACCTGAAGATTTCCGAGGGCTGCAACAACCGCTGCAGCTTCTGCATCATCCCCAGCCTTCGCGGCGATCTGGTCAGCCGGCCGATCCATTCGGTCCTGCGCGAGGCGGAGAAGCTGGCGGTCGCCGGCGTCAAGGAACTGCTGGTCATCTCCCAGGATACCAGCGCCTATGGCGTCGACGTGAAGTACAAGACGGAGAAATGGTACGACCGCGAGGTCCGCACCCGCTTCTTCGACCTGTGCAACGAGCTGGCGAATTTCGACCTGTGGGTCCGCCTGCACTACGTCTACCCCTATCCGCATGTGGACGAGGTCATCCCGCTGATGGCGGAGGGCAAGATCCTCCCCTATCTCGACATCCCGTTCCAGCACGCCTCGCCCACCGTGCTGAAGGCGATGCGCCGCCCGGCCGCCCAGGAAAAGCAGCTGGACCGCATCCGCAAGTGGCGTGACGAGTGCCCGCATCTGGTCCTGCGCTCCACCTTCATCACCGGCTTCCCCGGCGAGACGGAGGAGGACTTCCAGTTCATGCTGGACTGGCTGAAGGAAGCCCAGCTCGACCGGGTCGGCTGCTTCAAGTACGAGCCGGTGGAGGGCGCGACCGCCAACGATCTGCCCGGGGCCGTCCCGGAAGAGGTCAAGCAGGAGCGTTGGGAGCGCTTCATGGAGACGCAGAAGGCGATCAGCGCCGAGCGGCTCCAGCAGAAGGTCGGCTATACGCTGGGCGTGCTGATCGACGAGGTCGACGAGGAGGGCGCCATCGGCCGCTCCTACGCCGATGCGCCGGAGATCGACGGCAACGTCTTCCTGAACGGCGAGACCGGCCTGAAGCCGGGCGACATGGTCGACGTCACCATCGAGCATGCCGACGAATACGACCTGTGGGGCAGCGTCGAGCGCGACCTGTAACCCTGGCCAACCGCCAATGACACGCTGATGGAGAGCGCCATGCCCGTGACGCCGGACGATGCCAGGCTGATGGACGTCCAGCAGGGCGGGCGCTGCTTCTTCTGCGACGGGCCGGTGGGGGCGAAAGCCACCTTCGACCATCTGATACCCCAGGCCTATGGCGGGATCGACGATCCGGCCAACGTCGTGCTGGCGCACCGCCGCTGCAACCAGCGCAAGGAAGACCGGCTGCCGACCGGGGAGGAACTCGACCGCTTCTTCGCGCTGCGCCGCTCCAGCCGGCTCGGCATCTGGCCTCCCTTGCGCGCGCTGCGCGATGCGGACGAGTGGGCGGAGGAGGAGCGGTGGATGGCGGTGGCGCAGGCGATTGCCCGGCAAAGCTGAGGTCAACCGCAACCACGACCGAAACCAATGCCGGCCGATCCGGTTAAGGGGGGACACCTTATATAAGGGAGACTCACCCGATGACCGGCCAGCAGAACAAGCAGCCCCACACCGAACAGACCGTCCGCCACACCGAGGGCGAGCAGAACACCGGCAACCACAAGAAGCCGGACGCCCCCGACGCCAAGGGCGCCGACCGCTTCGGCGGCACCCGCGCCGGTGCCGAAAACGTCGAACCCAAGAAATAAGCCTTTTCGGGCTGGCATCGCACCGCCGGCCTGTGCGAGATCCGGGGGACGGCATCCAGGGACCCAATTCTCCCTCGTGACCGCCCCCACTTCGCACCCGTGACCTGATGGCCCCTTCGATCTTCAAGCGCTACAAGCTCCACTTCACCCGCCCGCTGCCGGGTTTGCGTCCGGGACGGCCGGAACGCGACGCCATGGTGGAACGGGTGCGGCGGCTGGCCAGCGAGAACGGCATGGCCGGCGACCTGCACACGATCGCCCCCAACGCCGGCTTCGGCATCCTCGAAATCCGCTGCACCGAACGTCTGGCCCGCCGCCTGTCCGACCTGTCGGAGATCGAAACCGTTCAGGAAGCCTGACCATCCCTCCTGAAAATCGGCGGGCCATCAGGACAAACCCCAGGGGTCCGCCCGGTCGAATCCGGCATCCGACCGCCCGGATTCGTGATAGTTTGAGCCTGAAGCATTGTTCGGGCCGCACCGCGCATTGGGACATGAGGGCGGCACATAAGGGCGGCATAAGAAGGGGGATTCGTGGGACGCTTCCTACGGGGCGCGCTGGTGATGGTCGTGGTGCTGGCCGCGTTGGCGGGCAATGCGGGCCACCGGATCTACCACGATTACCAGGACACGCTGCAGCGCCGCTTCGCCATGGTCCGGGACATGGCCCGGCTGGTCGACGACCATGTCCACCGCACGGTGCACACCGCCGATGTTGCGCTCGACCAGACCGCTGCGATGGTGGCGGAAGCCGGCGGCCCGCAGAAGGTCCGCGACCTGAAACATTGGACCCGGCTGCGCGAATATGCCGCCCAGGTCGAGGGCGCCGACGCCATCTGGATCTATGACGCCGACGGCCGGGCCGTTCTCGAATCGGCCAGCTTTCCCAACCGCATCGCCGACTTCGCCGATCCGTCCGGGCTGGAGGCCCTGCGCGGCGGCGCGCGCCTGCATGTCGGTGCGGCGCAGACCGTCCGCAGCGGCGGCCAGCCGCCGGTCTTCCCGGTCTCGCGTCCCCTGTATGACGATGAAGGGCGTTTCGTCGGGATGGCGTCGGCAACGATCCGGGTGGACTCGCTGACAGATTTCTACGCCCTGCTGGGTGTCGAGTTCGATCCGCTGATCGGCGTCTACGGCCCGGCCGGCGAGGTCATCGCCCGCCGCCCGGCCACCCTGGAGTCGGCAGGCAAATCGGTGGCCGGCGGGCTGCTGTTCCAATCCAAGCTGCGTGAGGCGCCGGAAGGGCAGTTCCTGCTGCAATCGGTGCTGGACGGGGTGTCGCGCATCGCCGCCTACCGGACGGTGCGCGATTATGGTCTGGTGGTGCTGACCGGCATCGGCCGGGACGAGGCGATGGCCGACTGGCGCACCCGTACCCTGCACACGGTGCTGGAGACGATCGTCGGGTTGCTGGCGATCCTGGCGATGCTGGGCTGGGGCCTGCGCTACCTCGACCGCGAGCGCAAGGCGCAGGTGGCTCTGGCCGAGGCGCACAGCGCCGTGGAGCGGACCAGCGCCGA
Organism: Azospirillum sp. CT11-132; assembly: GCF_047302835.1. Lineage (NCBI taxonomy): Bacteria > Pseudomonadati > Pseudomonadota > Alphaproteobacteria > Rhodospirillales > Azospirillaceae > Azospirillum > Azospirillum sp. CT11-132. The sequence continues at coordinate 204,467 of NZ_JBGLZA010000009.1, read as the reverse complement.
GCGCGACGAGACCGCGCGACTCGCCGCCGAGCTGGACAAGGCCCGCGACATGGCGGAGACCGCGCGCCGGGCCGCCGAGGCCGCCAACCATGACAAGAGCGAGTTCCTGGCCGGCCTGAGCCACGAGTTGCGCACGCCGCTGAACGCGGTGATCGGCTTCTCCGACCTGATCGCCCGCGAGGCGGAAGGGCCGGTCGGCACGCCCTCCTACCGGCAATATGCCGCCAATGTCCGCGATTCCGGCCAGCATGTGCTGGAACTGATCAACGAGATCCTCGACCACGCGCGGGCGGAAGCCGGGGCGCTGACGCTCGAGGAAGGACCTTGCGACCTGGAGGATGCCGCCGATTTCGCCGTGCGCATGCTGACCCCGCGGGCCGAACACGCCGGCGTGCTTCTGTCGGCGGTGGTGGAACCGGCGGTGCGCAACCTGCACGGCGACGACCGCCGCATCCGCCAGATCCTGCTGAACCTGATCGCCAACGCGGTGAAATACACGCCGTCGGGCGGGTCGGTGACCCTGTCCGCCGCCCTGGACGACGGCATGCCGGTGATCCGCGTCATCGACACCGGGCTTGGCATCCCGGCCGAGGACATCGACCGCGTGCTGGAGCCCTTCGCCCGTGCCGGGAACGCCGCCAGTCGCGAAGCGGAGGGCACCGGGCTGGGCCTGCCTCTGACCAAACGGCTGGTCGAACTGCATGGCGGCACTCTCGCTCTGCGCAGCACGCTGGGCGTCGGCACCACGGTGACGGTGCGCCTGCCGGCGAGCCGCCTGCTGCCGGCGGAGCCGGCCCCCAGGGAGGCCGGGACGCCGCCGGTGGGGCCCGCCGCCACCCAGAATTCTGTCCCGGACCTTACCCCGGATACCGCCGTGAATTTTGCCGCGCCGCCTCCCGCTCCGGCCGCCGTTCCGTCCTGGCCGCCGTCCTCCGGGCCGCTGTCGGTCCTGCTGGTGGACGACGACCCGACGGTGCGCGACATGGTGGCCGGGCTGCTGCGCGGCTGGGGGCATCGGGTGATCGCGGCGGCCAACGCCAACGAGGCGCTGGTGGTGCTGGACGGGCCTGAGCCGCTGGACCTGCTGCTGAGCGACGTCGTCATGCCGCCGGGCATGGACGGGACGGAACTGGCGCGGCACGCCGCCCGCATGCGCCCCGGCCTGCCGGTGCTGCTGGCCTCCGGCTTCGCCGCCCATGCCGCCGGCACCCCGTCCGCCTTCGGCCCCGACGTCGCGATGATCGCCAAGCCCTTCGCCATCGACGACCTGCGCCGGCAGCTCGCCCGCATTGCCGCCCGGCAAGGCGGCGCCGCACGTCCGGCGACGGCCGCCGGTCTGCCCTCCCCGTCCCCCGCGGCCCGTCCCGCCGCCCATCCGACTGCCCCTGCCACCGAAGAACGCTCCCCCGGACCACTGCGCCTGCTGATCGCCGAGGATTTGGCGATCAACCGCGAACTGCTGGCCGCGCTGTTCCGCGACAGCGGTTACGCCATCGATCTGGTGGCCGACGGAGCCGCGGCGGTGGAGGCGGTGGAAGCCGGCGACTACGACCTCGTGCTGATGGACGTGCAGATGCCGGGCATGGATGGGCTGGAGGCGAGCCGCGCCATCCGCGCGATGCCGCCGCCGCGCGGCGACCTGCCGATCCTGGCGCTGACCGCCGGTTCGTCCCAGGAGGAGCGGCGCGAATGCCGCGAGGCCGGGATGAACGGGCATGTCGGCAAGCCCTATGACCGCGAGGTCCTGCTGCGTCAGGTCGCCCGCATGCTGGACGCCACGCGGAGCCGCACCGGCACCGCCTGAGGTCGGCGCAGCCTGAAGCCGCTCAGCCTGAAACCGCTCAGGGCTGGTCGAACACCCGCGGGAAATGGGCGAGCCGGCGGCCGAACAGGCTCTGCGGCGCGGAGTCGGTCGCCGCCGGCGCCGTCTGCGCCTGCGCCATCGCGGGGGGCATCGCCGCGTTGGCCGGAAGCGCCGTCACCGGCAGGGGCGTGGACGACAACGCGCGCGCCGAGGTCGGGCGGGGGCGGCGTTCGGACTTCTCGGGCGGGGCGTAGAAATGCAGGGTCAGCTGGCCGTCGGCTTCCGCCGCATAGGGCAAGCCGGGGACCGTCCGGCGTTCGGTGCCGGGAAACACATACTGCTCACCTTGATCGGTGCGTTCGATATGCGGCATGACCGGTATCCTGTCTCCACCGCACCGATCCTGCCGTTCCCGCCCTTGCGGGTCAAGGCCGCGCTGCATCACGAAGGGCTTATCCGTTCGCCCCATCGTTCTGCGGGCGTTCTCCCCCCGGAAAGGCGCCCTTACGGGCGCAGCAGGGCGGCGACCAGCAGGTAGGACAGCCAGGCGACGATGCCGGAGGCGGGAATCGTCAGCACCCAGGCCCAGACGATTCGGCCCGCCAGCCCCCAGCGCACCGCCGAGGTGCGGCGGGCGGAGCCGACGCCGACGATGGCGCCGGTGATGGTGTGGGTGGTCGACACCGGAATGCCCAGCCACGTCGCGCCGAACAGGGTGATGGCGCCCGCCGTCTCGGCGCAGAAGCCCTGATAGGGCTTCAGGTCGGTGATGCGCGAGCCCATGGTGCGGACGATGCGCCAGCCGCCCATCATCGTGCCCATGCCCATCGCCACCTGACAGGCGATGATGACCCAGAAGGGGACGTGGAAGGTATCGCCCAGCATGCCCTGGCTGAACAGCAGCACGGCGATGATGCCCATCGTCTTCTGCGCGTCGTTGCCGCCATGGCCCAGGCTGTAGAGCGCCGCCGAAACCAGCTGCAGATGGCGGAACTGGCGGTCGACCGTGAAGGGGGCGGCCCGGCGCAGCGCCCAGGACGCCACCAGCATCAGGAACAGCGCCAGCAGCAGGCCGATGCCGGGCGACAGCACGATGGCGACCGCCGTCTTGGTGAAGCCGCTGGCGACGATGGCGCCGAATCCCGCCTTGGCGATGCCGGCCCCGGCGATGCCGCCGACCAGCGCGTGCGACGAGGAGGACGGCAGCCCGAGATACCAGGTGATCAGGTTCCAGCCGATGGCGCCGATCAGCGCCGCCAGGATCACCGCCGGGTCCATTACCAGCGGATCGACCAGCCCGGTGCCGATGGTGGTGGCGACATGCAGGCCGAAGAACAGGAAGGCGATGAAGTTGAAGAAGGCCGCCCACAGGACCGCCAGCTTGGGCGACAGCACGCGGGTCGACACCACGGTGGCGATGGAGTTCGCCGCGTCGTGCAGGCCGTTGATGAAGTCGAAGGCGAGCGCCACCAGAATGATGAGGACGATCGCCGGCAGACCGAGTTGCAGGGCCTCCATCGACGCGGCCTCAGACCTGATCGAGCGTGATGCCCGCGACAAGGTCGCCGACGTCGTCGCAGCGGTCGGTCACCGCCTCCAGCATCTCGTACAGCTCGCGCCGGCCGAGGAAGGCGATCATGTCCGGCTTCTCCGCGATCAGCGCCTTCAGCGCCTCGCGCAGCACGTCGTCGGCCTCGTCCTCCAGATCGGACAGCCGGCCGCAGAGATGGTCGATCCGTTCGGCGTTGCGGGCGATGGCGCCCAGGAGCGGCATCAGTTCCAGCAGCACGTCGGCCTGCTGGCGGATCAGGGCGACGAAGCGGCGCATCGGCTCGTCGAACACCTCGACGCCGTACAGGCCGGCATGGCGCGGCACCTCGTCCATCAGGTCGATGGCGTCGTCCAGCGCGTTGATCAGCGACAGGATGTCCGACCGGTCGAACGGCGTGATGAAGGCCCGGTGCAGGTCGCGCCCCGCATCCTTGGCGACGCGGTCGGCGTCCTTCTCCACCCGCTTCAGCGCCGCGATCTTCTGCGTGCGGTCGTCCGGTCCTGCGTCCATCACCGCTTCCAGGGCAGCAGCGGCGGCCACGATGTGACGGGCCTGCTCGACGAACTGGTCGACGAAGCGTTCCTCCTTCGGCATCAGCGAACGGAATGCGCGCAGCAGCATGGGACGGTGACTCGCCTGTATCTGGATAGGGGACTGGTGAGATTTCGGGCTGCTCTTACCACGCTTCGCGGTGCGGTGCAGCGGCGGCATGTCATGTAAACGCCATGAAAACGTCATTCGGTAGCAAAATCGCCACAGGTCGCGGCATTTCGCCGCTTTTCCCGCCACCGCACCGGCCAGACCGCGCGCCATAAGGGGGCCATGGAAAGCCGCCCGCCGCCTCCCCAAATCTCCCGAAGCCCCCTCTTCGACCGCAGGTCCTCCCGCATGACGTGCCCGACCAATCCCTTCCGCCGCCTTGGCATACCAGCAATCGCCGCCCTGCTGCTGAGCGCCGCACCGCTGCACGCCCAGACGGCACCTCCCGCGGCGCCTCCCCCGGAGGAACCGGCCGGCCGCTGCAGCCCCACCGTCTCGGCCGCGCTCGGCGCCTGGGACACCGGTCTGGCGGCGGCGGAGCGGTTCGGCGACAAGGCGGTGGCGGTGGCGCGCGAGAAGGGGCGGGAGTATCTGCTGCCGCTGCTGGGCATCGACCCGAAAACGGCGCAGCCCGATGCCAGGGGCGGCGACACGACCGATGATCTCGGCCGCGCGCTGGAGGAAAGCCGCGACGATCCGCAACGCCGCGCCGCGCTTTGCGCCGCCATCACCCGCGCCGCCGACGAGGCGAAGTCCTCCGCCGGCGCCGGGCTGGACGCGCTGAGGCGGGCGCTGGACACTTGGCAGCTTTCGCCGCCCGCCACCCCGGCTCCGGCTCCGGTTCCAACCCCGGCCCCGCCGAAGCAGGACGGCCTGATCCGGACCTGACCGGCGGCAATCGCCGCCTCCACCCCATGGGCAAAACCGCTCCCGGCGCAAGAGGGGATTGCCGAAGGACCGGGCCGGAATTTGCCGCGTCAGACCCGCGAAACGGTCACAGGCGGAATAATTCGCCCCGACCTATGTTCATGCTGGTATCGGCCGGCCTGCGGCGGCATCGTCAAAGCGTTTTCGCCGAAACGGGCGCCGGGACGTGCGATGTGGCACCATCGTTGAATTGTCACAGCCGAACGTCATAGGCACCGTTGTGGAAACCGGTCCGAAGGTCTAGTCTGTTCGTGTTCCCAACAAATTCCCGAACATGGGAAGGTGCCATCCATGAATCTGCACAGTCTGGCCAGCGACATGGTTCAAACCGTCCTGGCTTGTGAAAAGGCGCTCCCCGGTCGGGCGAACGCCGATGACCAAGATCTTGCCCGGCACATCCTGGTCGAACCCGACCACGCCTGGCACGTGTGCGAGACCTACGCCCGCGCCGTCTGCATTCCGGTCGAACAGCTCCCGGTCAGCCAGCTCCGCGGCCTCATCAGCGACATCGTCCTGTCGAAGCTTCCCCGTTACGACTGAGTTTCTCGATCCCTAGGGCCGGCACCGTATCCGGCGATGGCCGGAACGATCCGGGTTTTCCAATCCCGCACTCCAAGTTCCGTGGTGCCACCATGGCGATCGAGCTTCATTCCTTCACCGTAACGCTGGCCGTCGCGGATGCGACCGGTTGCGCCAGCGCCGCCGAACACCGCGCCCGCATCTGGAGGGCCGTGTCCGAACTGTCGGCCGCCGTCCGCAATGCCGGCATGGCGACCGAGGCCCGTTTCCGCGGCCAGGACCGCCAGGGTCATGTCCTGTTCGAGGCGACCGACACCGGCGCCGCCTTCCTGCGCGGCCTTCCGGTCATCGCCAGCGTCGACGACGCGCGCAGGAACGGCGGACGCGTCCAGCTTCGCCACTGAGCGGCCGGCGACTCCGCCGGCGCCGAGAAAACGAAGGCCCGCCGCTCCGATCCGGGGCGGCGGGCCTGTTCGTTTTCGGCGATTGCGGGAGCCGTTCAGCGTGCGCGATGCCGCAGCGGCCGGACGTTGCTTTCGGTCTCGACCTCTTCCTCGGCCGGGCGCACCTTCTTCAACTGGACGATGAAACGCTCGGCACCATTCTCCATGACGGCGATGCCGGTCAGGCCATGCGCCCAGTCACAGGGAACGACGTGGATTTCCTTGATGGTGGCGGTGCCGGCCGCCAGTTCCGCACGGTCAAGGACCACGTCCCCGACCCGGAATCCCAAATAGGCGTCGATCAGCATTCTGTTGGGCGTCCGTCTTCCGTTTCAGGCCACGCACCGGGTCCGGCACCGACGGCCGGTCTCCCTCACGATGGACCATCTTGCCATAGATTGGACCGTTCGTGGCGCTTTCCCAGCGAGGACGACGCAGTAAACCGACCGGGACCCCCGTTTGCCCCACTCTTCCGGTCCAAAACAGGAAGCGCGGAAGCGGCCGTCCCCGTACGAGGGAGGAGACGGAAACGGCCGCTTCAGCGGTCCCCGACCCTGGGCGGATGCCCAAGGCCGGGCGCAGGAACGCCGGCCGTCGCACCAGCGGCGACCGGGACGGCGGCGTCCGGCAGGCGCAGAATAGTTCGAACGCCGAACCATGTGTGCCCCCTACCTTCGTTCAGCGCTGCACAGTTTTTGGGCAACATCGAGCCCGGCCGTTGTTGGCGGGTCGAACCTTGGGATAGGCTCGCTCCCATGCCCTCTCCCGGGACGGGAGAGGGAGATTCCTTCCCTCCCACAACAGGTCCGTCGGTCGTGCAGAGTTGGCTGGTGCTGGCCGTTTCGGCGGCCTATCTGGGGGTGCTGTTCGCCATCGCCTGGTGGGGCGACCGCCGCACCGCCGGGGGTGGGCTGCTGTCGGCGTCGCCGCGGACGGCCGCCATCCTCTATGCGCTGACGCTGTGCATCTACAACACCAGCTGGAGCTTCTACGGCTCGGTCGGGCGGGCGTCGGCCAGCGGCTTCGATTTCCTGCCGATCTATCTGGCGCCGATGATCCTGCTGCTGGCGGCGCGGCCGGTGCTGACCAAGACCATCGCCATCACCAAGGCGCAGAACGTCACCTCCATCGCCGACTTCATCGGTGCCCGCTATGGCAAGAGCCAGGCGGTGGCGGCGCTGGTGACGCTGACCGCGCTGGTCGGCGTGCTACCCTACATCGCGCTTCAGCTGAAGGCGGTGGCCGCCAGCTTCGACGTGCTGACGGCGCCCTCGCTGGCCGCCCCGGCCGCCCTGCCGCCGCCGATCTGGGGCGACACCGCCTTCGCGGTGGCACTGTCGATGGCGGTCTTCACCATCCTGTTCGGCGTCCGCCACATCAACGCCAGCGAGCATCACCGCGGTCTGATGCTGGCCATCGCCTTCGAAAGTCTGGTGAAGCTGACCGTCTTCGTGGCGGTGGCGGCCTTCATCGTCTGGGGCATGTTCGACGGTTACACCGACCTGCTCGCCCGGCCGCAGGCCGACCCGCTGCTGTCGCCCGACTTCACCGACCCGACCTGGTGGTCGAACACGGCGATCTCGATCATCGCCTTCCTCTGCCTGCCGCAGATGTACCATGTGATGACGGTGGAGAATGACAGCCCCCGCCATCTGCGCGCCGCCGCCTGGATGTACCCGACCTACCTGCTGGCGCTCAGCGCCCTGATGATCCCCATCGCGGTGGCCGGTCTGATCACCTTCGGAGATGGCATCAACCCCGACACCTTCATGATCACCCTGCCCATCGCGGCGGGGGCCGGCGGCTTCAGCCTGCTGTCCTTCATCGGCGGCCTGTCGGCGGCGACCGGCATGGTCATCGTCGCGGCGGTGTCGCTCAGCACCATGCTGTGCAACGACGTGGTGATGCCGCTGCTGCTCAGCCGTCCCCGCTTCGCCGCCCGCGTCGGCCGGCGCGACATGGTCGGCACGCTGCTGCTGGTGCGGCGGCTGTCGGTGCTGGGGATCCTGCTGCTCGCCTATATCATGCACCGGCTGGTCGACCGCGATTACCCGCTGACCGTCATCGGCCTCCTGTCCTTCGTCGCGGTGGCGCAGTTCGGGCCGGCCTATTTCGGCGGGCTCTACTGGCCGCGCGCCAACCGGGTGGGGGCGCTGGCGGGGCTGGGCGCCGGCTTCCTGCTGTGGGTCTACACGCTGCTGGTGCCGTCGATGGGCGGCATCATCCCGGTGTCGGCCGATTTCCTGGATTTTGGTCCCTGGGGCATCGGCTGGCTGCGCCCGCAGGCGCTGTTCGGGATCGACGGGCTGGACCCCATCTCCCACGCCAGCCTGTGGAGCCTGCTCGCCAACCTGATCGCCTTCGTCGCCGGATCGCTGCTGGCCCGCCCCAGCGCGGTGGAGCGCACCCAGGCCGTCTTCTACACCACCGCCACCGCCGACCGGGACGAGGACGACACCCCGCAGGCTCTCGCCAAGCTGGCCGACCTGCGCGCGCTCGCCATCCGCTTCGTCGGGGCGGAGCGCGGCAACGCCGCCTTCGACGCTTATGCCGCCGGCCGCAAGGGCGAGGCTGGCCCGGCCGACCTCGACGCCGTCCGCTTCACCGAGACATTGATCGCCGGCGCCATCGGCGCCGCGTCGGCGCGGGTGGTGATGGCCGCCTCGCTGCAGGGCCGCTCGCTGTCGCGCGGCGACGCCATGGCGATGCTGGACGAGGCGTCGGAAGCGCTGCGCTTCAACCGGAAACTGCTGCAGGCGACGCTGGAGAACATCGGCCAGGGCATCTGCGTGATCGACGCCGATTACCGCATCGCCGCCTGGAACCAGCGCTATCTGCAACTGCTCGACCTGCCGGCCGACATGGTGCGGGTGGGCGTGCCCTTCGCCGACCTCGTCCGCTTCAACGAGCGGCGCGGCGAATACAGCGCCCACGACATGAAGGCGCTGCTGACCAACCGCGACACCGCCAACCAGCAATGGCCCTACCGTTACGAGCGCCGCCGCCCCGACGGCACGGTTCTGGAGATTGTCGCCAACCCGCTGCCGGAGGGCGGCTACGTCTCCACCTACACCGACGTGACCGAGCGCTACCGCGCCGCCGAGGCCCTGCGCGAGGCCAACGAAAGCCTGGAGCAGCGCGTGCAGGAGCGCACCGACGCCCTCCAGCAGGCGAAGGCGGAGGCCGAGACGGCCAACGCCAGCAAGACCCGTTTCCTCGCCGCCGCCAGCCACGACCTGTTGCAGCCGTTGAACGCCGCCCGCCTGTTCGTCTCGGCGCTGGAGGAGAGCATGCGAGGGGCCCTGCCGACGCCCGAGCAGCGGTCGGCCGAATGCGGCATGATCGACAACGCCGCCGCTTCGCTGCGCTCGACCGAGATGCTGCTGGGCGGGCTGCTCGACATCTCCTCGCTGGACGCCGGCAATGTCCGGGTGCAGATGCGCAGCTTCGCCATCGACGAGCTGCTGGGCGGGCTGGGGGTGGAGTTCTCCGCCCTGGCGCAGGAACGCGGGTTGAGACTGAAGGTGGTGGGATGCGGCGCCGTGGTGCGGTCCGACCCGCAGCTTCTGCGCCGCATCCTGCAGAACTTCCTGTCCAACGCCATCCGCTACACGCCGAAGGGCCGGGTGCTGCTCGGCTGCCGGCGCCGCCGCGACCCTGTTCATGGCGATCGGCTGCGCATCGAGGTGTGGGACACCGGCCCCGGCATCCCCGAGGCCAAGCGCCGCGAGGTGTTCGAGGAGTTCCGCCGGCTGGGCGGCGAAAACGGCGGCGGCAACCCGGCCGACAAGGGATTGGGACTCGGCCTCGCCATCGTCGACCGCATCGCCCGGCTGCTCGGCCATCCCGTCACCCTGCGCTCCACCGTCGGGCGCGGCACCGGCTTCGCGGTGGAGGTGCCGTTGGAGCAGGCCCGCGCCACCCCGGTCGACCGCCCGGTCTCCACCCCCGCCGCCCTGTCCGCCGGGCTGCTGGTCCTGTGCATCGACAATGAGGAGCCGATCCTCGCCGGCCTGCGCGCCCTGCTCGGCCAATGGGGCTGCCGGGTGGCGACGGCGTCGGACGTCACCGGGGCGCTGGCGGCGCTCGCTCCCTTCGACGGGGCGCTTCCCGACGTGGTCTGCGTCGATTATCACGTCGGTGACGGCCAGACGGGGCTTGCGGTTCTGGAGCGGTTGCGGGAATTGTGGGACCGTCCGGTCAAGGGGCTGCTGCTGACCGCCGACCGTTCCGAAGCGGTGCGGGCCGAGGCGGAGCGTTGCGGCTGCGGCGTGCTCTACAAACCGGTGAAGCCGGCGTCCTTGCGCCGCTTCCTGAACGGGGCGGCGCTGCAGACGGCGGCCGTGGCCGAGCGATAAGGCCGGAACCGGACAAAAGCCGGGCGGCCGCAAATGGGGGGAGTGCGGAAACCATGGGCGAGGACAGCGCGGTAAGCGAACCAACGACGTCCGGACAGGCGACGGCTACAGAAGCGGCCACTGAAACGACGATCGTCATCGGCGACGACCATCCGCTGGTCCAGGCCGCCTTGCGCGACGCGCTGGGCAAGGCGATGCCGGAGGTGCGGGTGATCGAATGCCCGGACCTCGACTCGGTGATGACCGCGGTGGGACGGCAGCCGGACGACATCGACCTCGTTCTTCTCGACCTCAACATGCCCGGCACCAACGGCTTCGCCGGCCTGTTCCTGATGCTGGCCCACCACCCGACCGTGCCGGTCGCCATCCTGTCGGCCCTGCAGGACTCCGACACCATCCGCCGGGCGCTCGCCTATGGCGCCTCGGGCTACATCCCGAAATCGCTGTCGATGCCGGCGATGGCCGACGCCATCCGCGCCATCCTGTCCGGCGAGACCTGGGCGCCGCCGCTGTCCGCCGCCTCGTCCGAAGCCGACGAGGCCGACGCCGCCCGCCGCTTCGCCTCCCTGTCGCCGCAGCAGTTGCGCATCCTGACGATGATCGTCGACGGCAAGCTGAACAAGCAGATCGCCGGCGAGCTGAACGTGTCGGAGCAGACGGTGAAGGTCCACGTCTCCAGCATTCTGCGCAAACTGAACGTGGTCAGCCGCACCCAGGCCGCCGTCGTCGCCGGCCGGCTGGCAGTGGGCGGAGATCTGCTGCGGTGATGCCCGCCTCTTTCCACTGACTGCACCCCGAGCGCCGCCATGGTCATACTGCTCAGCCTGTCGCTGACCCTGTCGCTGGTCGTCCTGCTCGGTGCCGCGGCGATGGTGCGGGCGGCGATCCTCGGCCGGATTAACGGCGCCAACGGGCTGACGATCCTGGTGGCGTTGATCGTCTCCGCCGCCGTCTCCCTTGTCGTTTCCCTGCTCGCCGGCTGGATCGGCGGTTGGAGCGCGCTGTTGGCGGTCCTGGCAGGGTCGGCCCTCTACCACTGGGCAATGGCGAAGCTGCTGCTGGGCGGCTTGCAGGCCCTCGCCTCGCGCATCGCCGCCGGCGACCGGGCGAAGTCGCCGTCGCGCTGATCAACCCCGCCCAAGACTCACCCCTCTTCGACAACGCTCTTCGGTAGTCATCCCCGCGAAGGCGGGGATCCAGCAAGCTCCGCAGGTAAGCCGCTGAACCGTCTGGATTCCCGCCTTCGCGGGAATGACGGCCGATGGACGGATTGCGTCTCCGACAAGACACTCTGTTCTTCCTTTGTACGCATAAGCTGGCGGTTGGCACGCGCCTTTGCTAAGCTGCCGCCACGATGACCACCGCCCTGCACAGCGTCTGCCGCGACTGCGCCGCCGCCCCGCCAAGCGCAGAGCCGGGTGAACTGACGCGCTGCCCGAAATGCGGCAGCCGGCGGCTGTTCCGCCATGCGGAGCTGCACAGCCTGTCCATCGGCCACATCGACTGCGACAGCTTCTATGCCACCGTGGAAAAGCGCGACCGGCCGGAACTGGCGAGCCGCCCGGTGATCGTCGGCGGCGACGACCATCGCGGGGTGGTGGCCGCCTGCTGCTATGTCGCGCGCATGTCGGGCGTCCGCTCCGCCATGACGATCCGCGAGGCGCTGGACCGCTGCCCCGACGCCACCATCATCCGCCCCAACATCGCCAAGTATCGGGAAGTCGGCCACCAAGCCCGCGCGATCATGGAGGCCTTCACCCCCCTGGTCGAGCCGATCAGCATTGACGAGGCCTATCTCGACCTCACCGGCGTCGAGGATCGCCTCAGCATCAGCCCGGCCCAGGCGCTGGTGGAGATCGTCCGCCGCTTCGAGCGGGAACTGCGCATCACCGCCTCGATCGGCCTCAGCTACAACAAGCTGCTGGCGAAGATCGCGTCGGACCTCGACAAGCCGCGCGGCTTCTCGGCGCTGGGCCGGGCGGAGGCGGCGGCCTTCCTGGCGCCCAAGCGGGTCACCATCCTGTGGGGCGTCGGCCCGGCGCTGGAGCGCAAGCTGTTCGCCGACGGCATCACCCGCGTCGGCGACCTGCAGGACAAGGACGAGCATTGGCTGGTCAAGCGCTACGGCGCCATGGGCCGGGTGCTCTACAGCTACGCCCGCGGCGAAGATTCCCGCCGGGTCCATCCGGAGTCGCCGAGCAAGAGCATCTCGTCGGAGGAAACCTTCGACTGGGACGTCACCACCCTGCCCGCCCTGGCACAGGAGCTGCGCCCGCTGGCCGACAAGGTCGCCCGCCGGCTGGAACGCGAAGGTCTGCTCGGCCGCAGCGTGGTTCTGAAGCTGAAGACCAAGGATTTCCAGCAGCTGACCCGCTCCCGCCGGGTGGAGCCGACCCGCTCGGCCGACGCGATCCTCGCCGCCGGCATCGCCCTGCTGGAGCGCGAGGCGGACGGCCGCGCCTTCCGCCTGATCGGCATCGGCTGCACCGACCTGACCCACCCGGAAACCGCGCCGGATCCGGAACTGGACCTGTTCGGGTGAGAGGGAACATGAAAGATCAGCGGCCTTGGCACAGGGCGTGTTTCCCATCGGACGGCACGAACCGGTGCAACGTCGCGAGGCTATAGCCGCCCAGCCGACGAAGCGGTTGTGAAGCGTCTTGCATGCAGTCGCTCGTCCGACCGCGGATCATGCGGCGACGGCGCCCCTGTCCGCAATGGGAGGCTCTACGGCCAAAACGGTAAGGGTCTTCGCCTCGCCTTCGCGCGTGTACCATGTGATCGACTGTCCTTTCGCGACGCCAATGAGGGCCGCGCCAATGGGGGTCAGCACCGACACCCGACCAGCCGCGAGGTCGGCATCACCCGGATAAACCAGGGTGACAGTCCGCTCCTGTCCGGTTACCTCGTCCCGGAACGCCACGCGCGCGCCCATCGTGACCACCGTCGTCACGAGTTCGCTGGCATCGATCACCGCAGCGCGCTCCAGTTCGACCGTGAGGTACGCGTATACATCGGGCAACCTCTCGGAAACGGCCTCTACCAGAGCCGAGAGGCGGTCATGGTCGGTGGCGGTCAGCACGATGGGCGGAAACTGGTCTGCGGAACGCATCGAGGTCTTCCTTCGCTTTTCTCGGCATGCACAACCGACTGCCAGGCGGCGCCCCCCGGTGGACGCCTCATCGGTCATGCAGCGGTTGCACGTGATAAACCCGCTACCGCATGGATGCGGTTCGAGCGGCTCTCTTGGATTTGGAGACGATGTTGGCCCCGGACGGTCCGGGGGCCTTGCCTCAGGCGACCAGATCCGGGGCGAGCGGGCCTGCGTGAACGCGGCCTGCACGCAGGAGGTTACGGATATGGCGGGGCGGCAGTGTCATAGTTCCCCGAGCTTGGACAGGTTCGCTCCGGAATTCAAGGATTACACGATCACGACGGTGGCACGCGGCCCCCACTCCCTGAAGCAAGCCCTTCCTGAGCGAACCTGCCCCTTGGGCGAGAGGAAGACGTTCCCTCAACGGTCAGTCCGCCTGCTCCTCCAGCACCGGCAGGCTGCCCGGCCGCACCACGCTGCGGATGGCGAAGCTCGACTGGATGCGCACCACGCCGGGCAGGCGCGACAGCGAGTCCTTGTAGATGCGGTCGTAATCGGCCGGGTCCTGCGCCACCACCCGCAGCAGATAGTCGGAACTGCCCGACAGCAGATAGCATTCCCGCACCTCCGGACAGCGGCGGACGGCGGCGTCGAAGCGGCGCAGGTAATCGTCGGTCTGCCGTTCGAGCGTGATCTGGACGATGACCGTCACCGACCGCTCCTCGTCCGCCGTTTCGATGATGGCGGTATAGCCGCGGATCACGCCGGAATGCTCCAGCATGTGCAGGCGGCGCAGGCAGGCCGATGGCGACAGCCCGACCTCCGCCGCCAGCTTGGCGTTGCTCATCCGGCCGTCCTTGCGGAGAAGGCGCAGGATCTTGTGGTCCAGGGCATCCAGGGCGTGCATGCAACTTTATTCGAAGACGTGGAGGATCGTGCGAAAGCACCACCACACTATGGGGGATTCATGCAAGGCTTTGCAGAGATTCTCTCCGTCCGCCGGCCGTATAGTGACTTTACTGAGACAATCAGCCAGACCGATGGTTTCCTCGGATACCAGATCAGGCGGATTGGCTGGAGCAGTCGCTCGGATCGGGGAGTTCTCGCATGGTCACGCGCATCGGCGTTCCCAAGGAAATCAAGAACCACGAGTACCGCGTCGGGCTGACGCCGGCCTCGGTCCGCGAACTGGCGGCGGACGGCCATGCCCTGCTGGTGCAGAGCGGCGCCGGTGCCGAGATCGGCTTTTCCGACGAGGCCTACCGCGCGGCGGGGGCCGAGATCGCCGGCTCCGCCGAGGAGGTCTTCGCGAAGGCCGACCTTATCGTGAAGGTCAAGGAACCGCAGCCGGCGGAATGTCGCAGGCTGCGGCCGGATCAGGTGCTGTTCACCTACCTGCACCTCGCCCCCGATCCCGAACAGGCCCGGCTGCTGATGGAAAGCGGCTGCACCGCCATCGCCTATGAAACCGTCACCGACCGCGCCGGTCGCCTGCCGCTGCTGGCGCCGATGTCGGAGGTTGCCGGCCGCATGGCGATCCAGGTCGGCGCCGTCGCCTTGCAGAAGAGCAACGGCGGCTCCGGCATCCTGCTCGGCGGCGTGCCCGGCGTGCTGCCCGGCAAGGTGCTGGTCATCGGCGGCGGCGTGGTCGGCGCCAATGCCGCCCGCATGGCGATGGGGCTGGGCGCCGACGTCACCATCGCCGACCGGTCGATGCCGCGGCTGGCCCAGCTCGACGACCTGTTCGGGCCGCGGCTGAAGACGGTCTATGCCTCCGCCGACGCGCTCGACCGGCTGGTCGCCGATGCCGATCTGGTGGTCGGCGCCGTGCTGGTGCCGGGGGCCGCCGCGCCGAAGCTTGTGCGCCGCGACCAGCTGGCCGGCATGCGCCGCGGGTCGGTGCTGGTGGACGTCGCCATCGACCAGGGCGGCTGTTTCGAGACCAGCCACGCCACCACCCATTCCGACCCGACCTATGTGGTCGACGGCGTCGTCCACTACTGCGTCGCCAACATGCCGGGCGCGGTCGCCCGCACCAGCACGGAGGCGCTGAACCACGCCACCCTGCCCTTCGTCCAGGCGCTGGCCGGCAAGGGCTGGAAACGGGCGCTGGCCGAGGATCCGCACCTGCTGGCCGGGCTGAACGTCCAGGCCGGCCGGCTGACCTATCGGGCGGTGGCCGAGGCCCTGGGACAGCCCTTCACCGACCCCCGAGACCTGGTCGGCGGATGATGTGAACAGCTGTTGACAAGGATCTGAATGATGTTTCCCGCACAGACAAATCCGAGAAATTTTCATCGGAACATCTCCATGTGTTCAGAATGATTGTTGTTTTTTTCGGCCCGCGGAAAGAGAGTGTTGCGCCTACTGATCAAGTTGCATTACCTGTCTGTGTCAAGAAAACTGACAGCATACGCAACCGGCACCTAAGTGCCGGGGCCGAAGACAAAGAACAGTTTTGAACAGGGTAAGGCGCGGCGCCTTTTGCCGACTGGTCCGGACCGGGCGGTCATTCCGTCCGATCTGAGCCGAGATTCACAACAAGATGTCCGGCAGCGATGCCGGTGGGGACGCCACGGCCGCCGGCCGTGCCGCGCA
Source organism: Azospirillum sp. CT11-132 (assembly GCF_047302835.1). Classification (NCBI taxonomy): domain Bacteria; kingdom Pseudomonadati; phylum Pseudomonadota; class Alphaproteobacteria; order Rhodospirillales; family Azospirillaceae; genus Azospirillum; species Azospirillum sp. CT11-132. Next base: position 188,632 of record NZ_JBGLZA010000009.1, on the reverse strand, counting down.
AGTGGGAGCTGTTGGCTATGGTCGAACGACGGAACGCCGCTCGGGTGCAGAACCGCACCCCCGCGCTGTCGTCGCATATCCGGACGACGGAAGGCCCGACCTTGGGCCGCCGGACGATTCCGAGCCGACACATTCAGACCCGCCAGACGCAGACCCGCAGCGGTCCCCGATAACGAATTCGCCCGAAGCCCCGCCGGATCCCGCATCCGGCGGGGCTTCGGCAAGAACCGGGTGCGGCGGCGGGGTTCCAAGCGTCCCCTGCCTCGGTCCTGGATGTTCTCCCCCGTTCATCCGGATCGGAACTCCGCTGCCGCACACGGCTTAATTCAAGTCTTGAGCACCAAGTCTCGCGTGCCTGCCTAATCGGTGTCCTGGGAGAGTGGGAGAAGCCTGTCTGATGGATTATTTCATACAGCAATTGATCAACGGCTTGTCGCTTGGGGCGATTTACGGCCTGATCGCGATTGGCTACACGATGGTGTACGGCATCATCGGCATGATCAACTTCGCCCATGGCGAGATTTACATGATCGGCGCCTTCGTCGCGTTGATCACCTTCCTGGCCATCGGCGCGCTCGGCGTCACCTGGGTGCCGCTGGCCCTGCTGATCATGCTGGTCGCCTCCATGCTGTTCACCAGCGTCTATGGCTGGACGGTCGAGCGCATCGCCTACCGGCCCCTGCGCTCCTCGCCCCGCCTGGCGCCGCTGATCTCCGCCATCGGCATGTCGATCTTCCTGCAGAACTACATCCAGATCCTCCAGGGCGCCCGCTCCAAGCCGCTGCAGCCCATCCTGCCCGGCAACCTCACCCTGATGGACGGCGCCGTTTCCGTCAGCTACGTCCGCCTCGCCACCATCATCATCACCCTGGTCCTGATGGTCGGCTTCACCATCCTGATCAACCGCACCTCGCTGGGCCGCGCCCAGCGGGCGTGCGAGCAGGACAAGAAGATGGCCGGCCTGCTCGGCGTCAACGTCGACCGCGTCATCTCGCTGACCTTCGTCATGGGCGCGGCGCTCGCCGCCGTCGCCGGCATGATGGTGCTGCTGATCTATGGCGTCATCGACTTCTACATCGGCTTCCTCGCCGGCGTGAAAAGCTTCACCGCCGCCGTGCTCGGCGGCGTCGGCTCGCTGCCCGGCGCCATGCTCGGCGGCGTGGTCATCGGCCTGATCGAGGCCTTCTGGTCGGGCTATGTCGGCTCCGAATGGAAGGACGTCGCAACCTTCTCCATCCTCGTCCTCGTCCTGATCTTCCGGCCCACCGGCCTGCTCGGCCGGCCCGAGATCGAGAAGGTGTAAGCGCCATGACCACCCCTTCCCACGCGCCGTCGCACCCCCATTTCCACATCAACGGCAAGCGCCCCGGCGTCGACTGGGCCGCCACCGTCAAGGACGCCGGCCTCGCCGCCTTCGTCGCCCTGCTGCTGACCGTGCCGCTGGTCGGCCTGCGCACGGTCGACCGCCCCACCGGTCTCGGCATCGAAGCCCGGCCGGAGGAGGTGATCGCCTCCCTCCTCCTGGTCTTCTTCGGCCGCCTCGGCCTCGGGCTGATCCGCCAGGGCATGGCGCTGCCGGTGCTGATCCTGGCGCTGATCTGCGCCGGCGTCGGGCTGGTGCTGCCGATGCCGACCCAGGTGCTGCGGCTGGTTCTGGTGCTGGGCGGCGGCGTCATCGCGCTGCGCGCCGCCATGACGGTGGCCACCGGCCGCTCCAAGCTGAGCCAGGCCGACCGCGACAAGCGGATGGACCGCATCGCCGCCAAGGTGCAGCACGCCAGCAAATACATCGGCCCGGTCGCCGTGGTCTTCGCCGCCGTCCTGCCGATGACGCCGCTGGCCGACCGCATGCTGCTGGACATCGGCATCCTGCTGCTGACCTACATCATGCTGGGCTGGGGCCTGAACATCGTCGTCGGCCTCGCCGGCCTGCTCGACCTCGGCTATGTCGCCTTCTATGCGGTCGGCGCCTATTCCTACGCGCTGCTGGCCCATTACTTCGGCCTCAGCTTCTGGGTCTGCCTGCCGCTGGCCGGATTGCTGGCCGCCTGTTCGGGCGTGCTGCTGGGCTTCCCGGTGCTGCGTCTGCGCGGCGACTATTTCGCCATCGTGACCCTGGGCTTCGGCGAGATCATCCGCATCATCCTGGTCAACTGGTACCAGTTCACCGGCGGCCCCAACGGCATCTCCGGCATTCCGCGGCCGAGCTTCTTCGGCATCGCCGACTTCAGCCGCAGCCCGGCCGAGGGCATGGCCGCCTTCCACGAGCTGTTCGGGCTGGAATACTCGCCGCTGCACCGCATCGTCTTCCTCTACTACCTCATCCTGGCCCTGGCGCTGGTGGTGAACCTGTTCACGCTGCGCGTTCGCAAGCTGCCGCTGGGCCGCGCCTGGGAGGCTCTGCGCGAGGACGACATCGCCTGCGCCTCGCTCGGCATCAACCGCACCAACATGAAGCTGGCGGCCTTTGCGATCGCGGCGATGTTCGGCGGCTTCGCCGGCTCCTTCTTCGCGACGCGCCAGGGCTTCATCAGCCCGGAGAGCTTCACCTTCATCGAGTCGGCGATCATCCTGGCCATCGTGGTGCTGGGCGGGATGGGCAGCCAGATCGGCGTGGTGGTCGCCACCCTGCTGGTGATCGGCCTGCCGGAGGCGTTCCGCGAGCTGGCCGACTACCGCATGCTGGCGTTCGGCGCCGGCATGGTGGTGATCATGCTGTGGCGTCCGCGCGGCCTGCTGGCCCACCGCGACCCGACCATCCTCCTGCATGGCGGCAAGAAGCCGATCCCGGCGGGAGCCGCGAAATGAGCGCCGCACCGATGAGCACTGACAAGCCTTTGCTGAGCGTCGAGCACCTGACCATGCGCTTCGGCGGTCTGGTGGCGAACAACGACGTGTCCTTCGAGGCGCGGGCGGGCGAGATCACCGCGCTGATCGGCCCGAACGGCGCCGGCAAGACCACGCTGTTCAACTGCGTCACCGGCTTCTACACCCCCACGGTGGGCCGGCTGACGCTGCGCCACCCGCAGGGCAAGGAGTTCCTGCTGGAGCGGATGCCGGGCTACCGCATCGCCCAGCTGGCCGGGGTGGCGCGCACCTTCCAGAACATCCGGCTGTTCAGCGGCATGAGCGTTCTGGAGAACCTGATCGTCGCCCAGCACAACAAGCTGATGCGGGCGTCGGGCTTCGCCATCGGCGGCCTGCTCGGCCTGCCGGGCTTCCGCAAGGCCGAGCATGAGGCGGTGGAGCTGGCGAAATACTGGCTGGACCGCGTGCGGCTGACCGAGTTCGCCGACTGGGAGGCCGGCAACCTGCCCTATGGCGCCCAGCGCCGGCTGGAGATCGCCCGGGCCATGTGCACCGAGCCGGTGCTGCTCTGCCTGGACGAGCCGGCGGCCGGCCTGAACCCGCGCGAGTCGGGCGAGCTGGCCGAGATCCTGACCTTCATCCGTGATGTGCAGACCCCGCAGGGCCACCGGACCGGCGTTCTGCTGATCGAGCATGACATGAGCGTGGTGATGCGCATTTCCGACCATGTGGTGGTGCTGGACTATGGCCGGAAGATTTCCGACGGCGATCCGGAGCATGTGAAGAACGACCCGGCGGTGATCCGCGCCTATCTGGGCGAGGACGAGGACGAAGCGCTGCCGCCGGAGGTCGCGTCGGACCTGAACCTCGCGCAGAAGGGGGCCTGAGCCATGCTGAAGGTATCGGGCGTCCACACCTTCTACGGCGCCATCGAGGCACTGAAGGGCATCGACATCGAGATCGGCGCCGGCGAGATCGTCTCGCTGATCGGCGCCAACGGGGCGGGCAAGTCGACGCTGCTGATGACGATCTGCGGCAGCCCGCGGGCGCGCCAGGGCCGGGTGTTCTTCGAGGGCGAGGACATCACCGACCTGCCGACCCACGAGATCGTGCGGCGCGGCATCGCGCAGTCTCCGGAAGGCCGTCGCATTTTCCCGCGCATGACGGTGCTTGAGAACCTGCAGATGGGCTCGATCGTCGCGCAGCCCGGCAGCTTCGACCGCGAGCTTGAGCGGGTGCTGACGCTGTTCCCGCGGCTGAAGGAGCGCATCAACCAGCGCGCCGGCACGATGTCGGGCGGCGAGCAGCAGATGCTGGCGATCGGCCGCGCTCTGATGAGCCAGCCGCGCCTGCTGCTGCTGGACGAGCCGTCGCTTGGTCTGGCGCCGCTGATCGTGAAGCAGATCTTCCAGGTGATCCAGGAGATCAACCGGGAACAGAAGATGACGGTGTTCATGGTGGAGCAGAACGCCTTCCACGCGCTGAAGCTGGCGCACCGGGCCTATGTGATGGTGACGGGGAAAATCACGATGACGGGAACCGGGGCGCAGCTTCTGGCCGACCCGGAGGTGCGGTCCGCCTATCTGGAAGGGGGTCACTGAGATGGAGACGATCCTGGGTTCTTCGCTTCCGGTCTTCGTGTTCCTGACGCTTCTGGTGTTCGGCGGCTGCGGCGTTCTGACCGGCCAGACGCTGGCGGAGGGTTGGAAGCCGGTGGGAAGCGTGCTGGCCTATTCGCTGCTGCTGGGGGTGGGCGACCGCTTCCTGGCCTGGGGCCTGTTCGGCGAGGAGCTGCTGTCGCCGTGGGGCTTCATCGTCCACACGCTGGTGCTCGGCCTCATCACGCTGACGGCGCATCGCATCGCCATCGCCCGGCGCATGGTCAACCAGTATCCGTGGCTCTACGAGACTGCCGGCCCGTTCGGCTGGCGGGAGCGCAAGCCGGCCCGCGGCTGAGACGCCATGATCCTGGGCCATGATCCTGGGGTGTCCCGGTTCCCATGGAGGACCCGGACACCCCAGCATAACGCACAACCAAAAGAACAGAAGCCGGATTAGCGATATATCCGGCATGGAAAGGCGCCGTTCCGTCAACGAAACGGCGTCGTCTTCACTTTGGCCGCGCCGACCCACGACTTTGGGATTGCTGTGTCAATTGGCAACCATCCGAAAGTCAGAGAAGAAGATCATGGCGCAGACCATGACGTTCCGTTACAATACCATTTAAATTTTGCAATTCGTTGACGCTTCGACAGCGAACGCCGGTCATTCCGGCGGCTGATCCGTCATGCCTTGACGGTCGATGCGACGCGAAGGCGGCATGGGAAGGGCAAGAGCATGGCAGTGGACAAGGCGGCCGCATCCCGGCCGCGTCGGTTCTGGAGCGTCGGGCGGAAAGTGACGGCGGCCTTCGTGGCGGCCATCGTCGGCGGCTTCATCGTCATCATGGGGCTGCAGGCCAAGATGCAGTATGACGACGCGGTGCGGCTGGCCACGCACGACGCCCGCGTCAAGACGGACATGCTGGCGAACGCCACCAAGACCAGCTTCATCGCCAGCGACGGCGCCTCCATCGAGACGGAGTTCATGCCGCTGGCCGACAGCCACGAGGTGCAGCTCGCCTCGCTGCGCGCCGCGACCGCGTCGGACACGCTGGCCGACTTCTCCAACCCGCGCTTCGCCAAGTACGACCTGAAGGCCGACAAGGATCTGATCGAGGCGGTTCTGGCCGGCAAGGGGGCGCAGACCCGCTCGGCCAGCGGCCACATCGTCGTGACCGTGCCGGTGGTGACCGGCAAGAGCAACCGGCTGGTCGGCGCCCTGCAGATCGCCTGGAGCCTGGACCAGCAGATCGACGCCATCGCCACCCAGATGCGCAACCAGATCGCCATCTGCCTGATCGCGTTGGTGGTGCAGATCGTCCTGCTGAATGTCATGCTCGGCCGCATCGTCATCCGCCCCTTGCGCGCCATGTCGGCGGCGATGGCGAAGCTTGCCGACGGCGACACCGCGGTCGAAGTGCCCGGCAATGGCCGCTCCGACGAAATCGGCGCCATGGCCGGCTCAGTCACCGTCTTCCGCGACAACGCCCGCGCCATCGCGCGCATGCACGCCGCGCAGGCCGAAGCCGACGCCAGGGCGGAGGAAGCCAAGCGCGCAGCATTGCTCGACCTCGCCGACCGCTTCCAGGGCACGGTGAAGCGTCTGGTGGAGGGCATCGCCGAGTCGGCGTCCGGCATGGCCGACAGCGCCGACCGCATGGCGATGGTGGTGGGCGAGGCGTCCAGCCAGACCCGCAACGTCGCCCGCGAATCCGACGACATCCAGTCCAACGTCCGCTCCGCCGCGGCGGCGGCGACCGAACTCGCCAGCTCCATCGGCGGCATCACCGAACAGGTCGGCCATTCCGCCCGCATCGCCGGCGAGGCGGTGTCCCACGCCGACCGCACCAACGCCACCGTCCAGGGCCTGATCGCCAATGCCGAGCGCATCGGTCAGGTGGTCGGGCTGATCCACGCCATCGCCAAGCAGACCAACCTCTTGGCGCTGAACGCCACCATCGAGGCCGCCCGCGCCGGGGAGGCCGGCAAGGGCTTCGCAGTGGTGGCGACCGAGGTGAAGGGGCTGGCCGACCAGACCGCCAAGGCCACCGACGAGATCGCCGCCCAGGTCAACGCCATGCAGTCGGTGACCCGCGAGGCCGCCGACGCCATCGGCGCCATCGGCAGCACCATCACCGAGATTGACGGCATTTCCGGCACCATCACCCAGTCGGTGCAGGAACAGAACGCCGCCACCCAGGAGATCGCGCGGGCAGTGGAAATGGCGGCGCTCGGCACCCAGGACGTTTCGGCGACCATCGCCGCCCTGGCCCACACGGCGGAGAGCGCCGGCAGCACCGCACTTGGCGTGCAGGACGCCGCCCGCGGCCTGTCCGGCCAGACCCGCACGCTGGCATCCGAGGTCGACCGCTTCCTGGCGGAGGTCCGCCAGCAGGCGACCGGAACCTGAAAACGCCCTCTCCCGCCCCGGGAGAGGGAGGGGACCCACGGAGTGGGGAGGGTGAGGGGTAGTCCGGGAATCCGCAACCACACCGATTCTCGGTTCACCCCTCACCCTCCCACCGCTTCACGGTGGGCCCCTCCCTCTCCCGGGACGGGAGAGGGAAATCGCTACCTTACAAAAGCGACCTTACGAGAACGCCTGCAGGCCCGTCTGCGCCCGGCCCAGGATCAGGGCGTGGACGTCGTGGGTGCCCTCGTAAGTGTTCACCGTCTCCAGGTTCACCATGTGGCGGATGACCTGGAACTCCTCGGAGATGCCGTTGCCGCCATGCATGTCGCGGGCGACGCGGGCGATGTCCAGGGCCTTGCCGCAGTTGTTGCGCTTGATCAGCGACACCGCTTCCGGCGACCAGCTGCCGTCGTCCATCATGCGGCCGACGCGCAGGCAGGCCTGCAGGCCCAGCGTGATCTCCGTCATCATGTCGGCCAGCTTCTTCTGCACCAGCTGGGTCTGGGCCAGCGGGCGGCCGAACTGCTTGCGGTCCATCGTGTACTGGCGGGCGGCGTGCCAGCAGAACTCCGCCGCGCCCATCACGCCCCAGGCGATGCCGTAGCGCGCCTTGTTCAGGCAGCCGAACGGGCCGCCGAGACCCGAGGCATTGGGCAGCAGGTTCTCTTCGGGGACGAAGGCCTCGTCCAGCACGATCTCGCCGGTGACCGACGAGCGCAGCGACAGCTTGCCCTCGATCTTCGGCGTGGAGAAGCCCTTGGTCCCGCGCTCCACCACGAAGCCCTTGATCTTGTTGTCATGGGCCTCCGACTTCGCCCAGACGACGGCGAGGTCGGCGATGGGCGAGTTGGTGATCCACATCTTGGAGCCCGACAGCAGATAGCCGCCGTCGACCTTGGTGGCGCGGGTCTTCATGCCGTTGGGGTCGGAGCCGTGGTCCGGCTCGGTCAGGCCGAAGCAGCCGATCAGCTCGCCGGTGGCCAGCCGCGGCAGCCACTTCTTCTTCTGCTCCTCGCTGCCATAGGCGTAGATCGGGTGCATGACCAGCGAGGACTGCACCGACATCGCCGAGCGATAGCCGCTGTCCACCCGCTCCACCTCGCGAGCGACCAGACCGTAGGCGACATGGCTGACGCCCGGCCCGCCGTACTCCTCCGGGATGGTCGGGCCCAGCAGGCCCAGTTCGCCCATCTCGGTCATGATCTCGCGGTCGAACCGCTCCTCGCGGAAGGCGGAGATGACGCGCGGCTGCAGCCGGTCCTGGCAGTAGGCGCGGGCGCTGTCGCGCACCAGCTTCTCATCCTCGGTCAGCTGGGCTTCAAGGAGAAAGGCGTCGTCCCACTGGATGCTCTGCACGGTGCGTCTCCTGGTCGTATCGTCTGGGTCGTGTCGTCTGGCGCTTCGCCCGCCGGTCACCGATTGGCCGGTCTTCATTGGGACGCACTGTGCCGCGCCAGCGCCATAGCTGCAAACACATATTTTCTATCATGGTCATACCGTTTCGATATGACCTAAAGGAAACAGTCTCTATGCCGCACGGTTCTACAAAAGTTTTAACGTGAAGCTTACCTTTTCCTATGCAATTTTGCCTGTGGCATCCTTGCCGCCCCGACTTCAACGGACAGCCCGCCCGTGTTTGCTGCATTGCAACCAATAACCGCCCTCGCTGGTTTCCCCCTGTTGCTGGGCCTTGCTTTGCTGACGCTTTTGCACGAAGACGTTGCGATTGCAGCGGGTGCGAGCCTCGTCAGCGTCGGCACCGTCAGCATTGGCGTGACCGCCTTCACGCTACTGTGTGGGATCGTTGCCGGCGACCTGTTCATTTATGTCCTCGGACTATTGTCGCTGCGGGTCACCTGGATCCGGCGGCGGACCGAAGGGCCGATGCTTGAGCGCTGCCGCAACGCATTGCAGAAGAACCTGCTGCCGACGCTGGTGACTTGCCGGCTGGTGCCCGGCGTCTTGTTCCCCACCTATTTCGCCTGCGGCGTCATGCGGGTGCCGTTCCTGCGGTTCGTCGCCATCACCCTGGCGACCGCCGGCGTCCATGTCGGGCTGCTGCTGACGCTGATGACCTCCTCGCTGGAATCGGCGGCGGTGCAGGTGCAGGTGATCGGCATCGGCTGCGCGGCGGCGCTGATGCTCCTGCGCACGCGGCGCGCCCAGGCCATCGCCGGCGCCCTGTTCGCCCGCGTCCGGGCGAAGCTGGAGCCGCATCTGCCCGCCGGACTGCGCGATGCGCTGCACGGCAGCCCGACCCCGCGCGCCATTGCCCTGCCCGGCCTGCCGGTGGTGCCGGCCGGCGCCCCCACCATCGGCTGGGCGGAGCGCATTCCGCCGCTGCTGTTCTACATCCCGCTGGTGGCGCAGTGGTTCGCGCTCGGCATCCGCCACCGCAGCCTGACCCTGCCGACCGCCGCCAACCCGTCGATTGAGGCCGGCGGCCTGCTGGGCGAATCGAAGATCGCCTGCATGGACCTGATCGGGCCGGCGGCGCGGCGATGGGCCGCGCAATCCGTCGCCCTGGTCAACCGCCCGTCGCTGACCCCGGCCCAACTGGATTCGCTGGCCTCGGGCGCCGGCCTGTCCTTCCCGCTGGTCGCCAAGCCCGACATCGGCTGGCGCGGCATCGGCGTGCGGCTGGTGCGCGACAGCGCCGACCTCCACGCCTATCTCCGCGGCTTCCCGGCCGACGCCCGCCTGATCCTGCAGGAGCATGTGCCTTACGCCGGCGAGGCCGGCATCTTCTACGTCCGCAAGCCGGGGGAGCGGCACGGGCGCATCTTCTCCATGACCTTCCGCTATTACCCGCATGTGGTGGGCGACGGCCGCTCCACCCTGCGCCAGCTGATCGCCGCGGACCCGCGCGCCTCCTGGAAGGCGGAGCTGCATCACGAGGCGCTGGCCGACCGGCTGGACGAGGTGCCGGAGGCGGGCCGCACGGTTCGGCTGTCGCTGGTCGGCAGCAGCCGGGTCGGCGGCCTCTACAAGGATGCCTGCGGCCATGTCACGGCGACGCTGACCGCCCGCTTCGACGAGATCGCCGACGAGATGCCGGGCTTCCATTTCGGCCGCTTCGACGTGCGCTTCGCCTCGGTGGAGCGGCTGGCGGTGGGCGAGGATTTCCGCATCATCGAGGTCAACGGCGCCGGGGCGGAGGCCATCCACATGTGGGATCCGGAATTCCGGCTGGGCGATGCCTACGCCACCCTGTTCCACCAGCAGGCGCTGATGTTCGAGGTCGCCGCCGCCTGCCGGGCGCAGGGTGCCCGTCCGCTGAGCGCGCTGGAACTGGTCCGCTACCAGCGCCGCCAGCAGAATTTGCTGCCGCTCTATCCCGCCTCCAACTGACGACCACAATTCCTATTCCGGCGCCGCCGGGTCCGCTCAGCGCGCCCGCGCCGACAGGACGATGCCGCCGGCGATCATCGCCACGCTGGCCAGCACGCCCGCGCTCAGCGGCTCGTGGTAGAAGATCGCGCTCAACAGCAGGGCCGTGATCGGCACCAGACAGACGATCTGCCCGGCCTGGCTGGCCGGCATCACCGACAGCGCCTTGCCCCACCACCAATAGCAAAGCCCGGTGGCGATCAGGCAGTTGTAGGCGACGACCGCCAGCAGGGAGCCCGACCAGTGGATCGGGTGCCCGGATTCGGTGGACAGCGCCAGCGGCACCATCACCAGCGCGCTGGCGGCGATCTGCCAGAAGGTCTGGGTCCAGAAGGGCGTGCGCCAGACCCGCCGGCGGTACAGGGTCGCCCCCAGCGCCCAGCTGAGCGCGCAGCCGATGAGCAGGCCGTTGCCGATCAGCGCGTTGGCGTCGTTCCAATCCACCAGCACCGGGTTGAAGAAGACGACCACCCCGGCGAAGGTCAGCCCCGCCGACGCGGCGCGCCGCCCGGTGATCCGCTCGCCCAGCAGCAGCAGGCCGAGCGGCAAGGCCCACATCTGCATGGTGTAGGCGAGCACCGACGCCCGCCCCGGCGAGACGAACTGCAGCCCGATGTTGCTCAGCCCCATCATGCCGGCGACCTGCAGCAGGCCGGCGACCGCCAGCATCAGCCGCTCGCCGCGCTGGGGCAGCAGGGGAAAGCGCAGGATCGGCGCCAGCGCCGCGACGCTCAGCGCGGTTCCGAACAGCCGCACGGCGCAGAAGGCGAGCGGCCCGATGTCGACCAGCGCCAGCTTCATCAGCGGCCAGTTGGCGCCCCAGAACAGGACGATCCCGGCAAGCTGCGCATAGACCGTCAGGCCCGGTCCGGTTCCGGAGGCCGTTGGGAGGACCTTTCCGGTATGATGCGAACGCCACCGGCTCCGTGCCACACGACACCTTCCTCGTTTGATTCGACCATGACTCCACCGAACGTTGCCGGCGGATAGAAGCCACCATGACAGGCGGCCTGCGGAATCACTGAGCCGGTTCAGCAGATCGTCACGTCATATCGGCTATGCGTCTCCCCAAGCCGCAGGGCGCGCCGGAGTCGAAAGAGGCGGGATCGGCCGCAGATCGGCGACCGTACGGTCGCCGGCCCTGCGACGGCACGGACTCTCGACCTGCGGTGGCGGACCCGCCTATAGTCGGCGCGTGTTTGACGTGGCAGGGCCGTCCTGCCCCCGGAACGAGAGGTCATGAGCCGTTTGATCGATGCAGTGCGTGCCCGTCCGGCGGCAGCGGCGAAAGCCGCCCGGACGCAGACCTCCGCCCGCCGTTTCGTCGTCATCGACTGCGAGACCACCGGGCTGTCGCCGGCCGGCGGCGACCGCATGGTCAGCTTCGCCGCGATCGAACTGGCGGAGGCGACGCCGACCGGCCGCTGTCTCAGCCTCATCTTCAATCCGGGCCGCAAGTCGAACCCGCATGCGCTGAGGGTGCACGGGCTGCCGGATCACCTGCTGCGCCACCAGGATCCCTTCCACAGCGTCGCCCAGGACGTTCGCGACTTCCTCGACGGCGCGGTGCTGGTCGGCCACAATGTCGGCTTCGACATCGACTTCCTGCGGCATGAATTCCGGCTCTGCGGCCTTCCCTGGGCACCGGGCCAGTCGGTCTGCACGATGCAATATGCAAGGGGGCAACACGCGCGGGCGCAGGTGGCCGGGCGCGCGTCGCTCGATGCGGTCGCGACCCTGTTCGGCATCGATGTCGGCATCCGGGCGCGCTTCCACGGCGCCTTCGTCGATGCCGAGATCACCAGCCGCCTGTTCCAGAAGATGATCCTCGGCAGCGCCGAGATGCTGGCGGTTCCCCATCTGGCGCCGACCAACCAGATCGATCCGCCGCCGGTGGTCCGGCCATCGGCCGCTCCCATCACGCACGGCATCGGCGGTTATGCCTTCGCCGTCACCGGCGAACTGACCGGCCTGTCGCGCGACGCGGTGATGGCCCGTATCCTGGCGCTGGGCGGACACTGGCATCCCAGCGTCCGCAAGGACACCGACTATCTCGTCGTCGGCCACGCCCCCGGCGCCACCAAGCTGGACACCGCCGCCGCCCGGCGCGCCAAATACGGCAAGCCCGACATCATCGACGAGGCGCAGTTCTTCGCCATGGTGACGGCGTCCGGCGCCGGAAAGCGCGGCTGACGCCGATCGACACGCGGAAATGCGCTACGCGCCCAGCAGTCCGCGGGCTTGCAGGTCGGCAAAACGGCCGGCATGGGCGACGCGGCCACCATCCAAAATCAGGATGCGGTCGGCGCCGCGGATGGTCTCCAGCCGGTGGGCGATGACGATCCGGGTGCAGTCGAGCGACGACAAAGTGCGGATGGTCGCCGCCTGGGTGGCGTTGTCCAGCGCGCTGGTCGCTTCGTCGAGGATCAGCACGTCGGGCTTGGTCACCAGCGCGCGGGCCAGCAGAAGCCGCTGCACCTGCCCGCCCGACAGCGTGCGCGACGCATCGGCGATGGGGGTGCGCACGCCCAGCGGCATCGCCCGGATTTCATCCGCGATGGCGGACGCCGCCAGCGCGTCCCAGATTTCCGCCTCGGTCGCGTCGCTCAGGCCGCGCACCACGTCGATCAGCGCACCGGGCGGCAGTTGCGCCCCCTGCAGCACGGTGCCGACCCGCCGCCGCAACAGCCCCAGATCGAGCGAGGACAGGTCGTTGCCGTCATAGGTGACGCTGCCCACCCGTGGCCGCTCCAGCCCCAGCAGAATCCGGACGAGCGTGGACTTGCCGCAGCCCGACCGGCCGAGGATCGCCACATACTCACCGGCGGCGATGGACAGGTTCAGGTTGGCGAAGACCGGCGTCTCGGCCTGGGCGTAATTGAAGTACAGGCCGCTGACCGCGATCTGCCCGGACAGCCGGCCGGGGTCGATCCGTCCCAGCGCCGGCTCCGGCGCGCATTGCAGAACCGGATCGGCGAAGGCGCGGGCGGCGTAGACCTGATAGAAGGCGCCGAACCCGTCGCCCAGTGCCGCCGCCGCCCCGTTGGCGATCATATAGGCGGTCATCATCGCGACGATGCTGGCGCTGTCGGTCCCGGCGGAATGGAAGACCAGGAACAGCGCCGCCATCGCCAGCACCGGCAGGGCGGAGTTGACCGCCGCCATCCGGCCCTCGATCTCCTGCACCTCCATGCGCTTCTCGCGCATGCCGATGAAGCGCTCCGACCAATGGGTCAGCGCCCAATGCTCGGCGGCGGCCAGACGCAGCTTGGCGATGCCGGTCAGGAACTGCATGGCCAGGGAATCGGCCTGCCCGCTCAGCGCCTCGCCCACCTTGTAGACCCGCGCCCGCAGCACCGCCGACAGCACCGCCAACCCCAGTTGCACCGCCAGCGCCAGCACCGCCACCACCGCGCCGCCGCCATGGAAGGACGCCATGGCGAAAATGCTGGCCACCAGCACCGCGCCGGTGCCGATGCCGGCGACGGTGAAGCCCTGGGCGGCCAGAGGCAGCGCCATCGCCATCCCCACCCGCGCCGCCATGTCGCCGGCCGAATGCTGGCGCAGCACCGGCATCGGCAGCCGCAGCACCCGGTCCCACAGGCCGGCATGCAGCCCGGCCTCGCGCATCGTCTGCATGCTCTGCCGCGTCACCTCGCCGACCAGCTGGATCACCAGCGTGACCGCGGCGACGCAGCCCAGCAGGATGCCAAGCTCCAGCAGGCCGCCATGGTCGCGCGCCGGCACCAGCGACGAGAAGGCGAACTTCATCCCGAACGGGCTGGCGAGGCCGAGCAGCGCGCCCAGCGCCGCCACCGCCAGGGTCAGCAGCCAGAAGGCCGGCGGGGTCCGGACGAACCGCATCAGCGACCCGACAGTCTGCGGCCGGTCCGGCAGCGGCTCCACCATGGTCCAGGCCGACGGCGACAGTCCGGCGGCGACCGGCGCGGTGACGCGGACCGGCTTGGCGCCCTCGCCGGCGAGCAGGTCGTAGCCGCGCCCCTTCGGCAGCAGCGCCACCGGCCGGCCGTCCAGGTGCTCGCGGGTCGACCAGGCGATCTCGCGCGGCGCCGGCGCCCGGCCTGGCGCCTTCAGCAGGCGTCACCAGGTCGCCATGCCAGGTCTTCGAGGCGCGGCATGCCGATCTCCTTCATCGCGCGCCGAGCGAATACCAGGCTCGCGCTCGCGCGTAGTACGGTTTCCGGCGCACGCAGGCGTTACGTGGTTGAAAAGGGTATATCGGCAGCACAGTGTCACGCTGCAGAATGGATCAAGAGTGGGTTGCTCTTGTCTTGCTTATTGCTGTTATTGCTGGTGTTATCGAGCAGTTTTGCGTCCATGGTTTGATGGATAGGCCTGCGGTATTCCTACTTTTGGGTGCATGCTGCTGGTGAGAGGAGTTTGTCTCTTTCTGTCTTGTTGAGGATCTGTTCCGATATGGCTTCTGTTATTCAGGTCTCGTACGTTATGATGTTTTGGCTGTGAAGTGAGTTCGTGAATGAAGCAGCGGATATGCCGAGCATGACACGGACGGTCTGTCGTCTTCAGCCACACGGGCAGGGTGCACAGTGCTCGGAGGGATGGATCTCCAGCCCCAGCAGCAGGCGCTGGGGAGGGTGGGACTGCGGCAACACATCCGGGGTCTCCTGCACCATCGGCGGAAGGCTCGGCGGTTGGGAAGCCATCCGTCGATGCGAGCGTCCGTTGGCTGATGGCCACAGGATGTCGCAGAGAGCAGCAGATGCCGAGACCAGGGCCGGGACACGTCCTGAGCCCCTCCTGGTCTCACGTGGGTGTCCGGTCGACTCTCCGAGCGGCTCTGATACCCCCGTTCTGACCCGGCGCCGAGGAGCACGCATCTGCATTCCCGCACAGGCAGCACGGAGTGCCACCCACACCACCCACCAGCGAGCTGAAGAGCGCCAGGCAGGGTGCGATTAGTTGAGCGCCCATATATGGGACGGGCAGATGGCTCCGTTCCTCCATATTCAGATCGATCTCAGCCTTGGCCTCCCGAGTGCCACCACATGCTGCTGAGTAGCTGATTACAGGCACCACGCCTGTACCTGGATACGTATCCGGGTGTAGTAGTTATGCTCTCTGCCATGGCCGCCATTCCTGTTGCCCATTCCAGCCCCAGCGTGTGCCTGTGCGTCCACACACAGGCACACTGAGTGCAGCGGTGCTTGTTTTCGTGTGAACAGTGGTCGGGATCCGACGATCTCGCCGCTCTGCATCACCAGCACCCGGTCGCAGTCGCGGATCGCCGTCAGCCGGTGGGCGATCACCAGCATGGTCGATCCCCGGCGGCGCAGGTTGGACAGCAGCTGCGCCTGGGTGTGATCGTCGAGCGCGGCGGTCGCCTCGTCCATCACCAGGATGCGCGGGTTCTGCACCAGGGCGCGCGCCATCTCGATGCGGGCGCGCTGGCCGCCGGACAGATTGGCCCCGCCTTCGCTGACCGGGGAGGCATAGCCGTCGCGGCGATCGATGATGATGTCGTGGATCACCGCGTCGCGGGCGGCGGCGAACAGCCGCTCGTCCGACACCGTCGGGTCCCACAGGGCGATGTTGTCGCGCACGCTGCCTTCGAACAGCGTCACGTTCTGATCGACGACCTGCACGCTCTGGCGCAGCACCCGGCGTGGGATCTCGCGCAGCGGCTTGCCGTCGAGCAGCACCTCGCCCGACCAGGGTTCGTAAAGCCCGGCGGTCAGCAGAGCCAGCGTCGATTTGCCGGAGCCGGAGCCGCCGACCACCCCGACCCGCTCGCCCGGCTCGATGGTCAGCGACAGGCCGCGGATCAGCGGCGGCGCCCGGCGGGAATGGCCGAAGGTCACGTCGCGCAGCTCGATCCGCCCGGTCAGCCGGCGCAGCACGGCGGGGGCCTGCTGCGGCTGCGCCTGCCGGAATTCCTCGGCGATGGGATGCTGCATGGTGTCGTCGAGCAGGCGCAGGTAGGACCGCGCCTCCTGGATGCGGGCGCCGAGCTGGACGAGGCGCGACACCGGCGCCAGGAAGGCCGACATCAGCACCATGAAGCCCATCATGGCGCCGATGGTCATGCCGCCTTCCGCGACGATGCCGCCGCCGACGGTGACCACGGCGGCCGACGCCACCCCGCCGACGAAGGCCGGCAGCAGCCGCAGAACGGCGCGGCGCAGCATCAGCGACTGTCGGATGTTCAGCACGCGGGCATGGCGGGCGACCAGCCGCTCGAACAGCAGCCGCTCCGCCCCGGCGGCGCGGTAGGTCTCGATCATGCGCAGCCCCTGCTTGGCGTCGGCGCCCTCCTGCGCCGATTCGTTCAGCAGACGCTGCTGCCCCTCCTCCAGCTGGCGCGACAGCAGGGCCAGCGCCAGCGCGAGGCTGGCGGCGGCGGCCACGGCGACCAGCGCCAGCGCCGGCTGGTAGAAGGCCATCGCCGCCAGATAGGTCAGCGCGGTCAGGATGGCGAACAGGCAGCCGCCGATCTCGCCGGCCAGCAGCTCGGCCAGCCGGTCGCTCTGCATGATGCGGTCGGCGACCGCCGCCGGGCCGCGCTGGCCGAAGAAGCCCATCGGCAGCCGCAGCACCCGCTCCATGAAGCCGATGCCGCCCAGCAGGGCCAGACGGGTCTCCAGCCGGTGCAGCACGCTCTTCTGCAGCCAGGTGAAGGTCAGCGTGACCGCGCCGACCAGCATCATCGCGCCGATCAGCGGGGTCATCCAGTCGGCCAGCCCGCCGACCAGCACGCTGTCCATGAAGATCTGGCGGAAGGCGGGGAACAGCATGCCGGGGATCGCCAGCAAGAGGCTGATCGCGGCGGCGAACCACACCGCCCCCCAGGATTTGCGCAGCCGCCGGGCGAGGCCGCGCAGCGCGCTGGGGGCGGAACCGCCCTTGCGGAACTCCGGCCCCGGCGCCATCAGCAGGGCGATGCCGGTGAATTGGCGGCGGAATTCGGCATCGTCGACGCGGCGCCGGCCGCGCGCCGGGTCGTTCAGATACCACCAGCGCCCGCGCCGCCCCTCCAGCACCAGGAAATGGTCCATTCCCCAATGCAGGATCATCGGCCCGGCCTGTCCGGCCAGCCCCTCCGGCTCGGTGCGCACGCCGCGCGCCTGCAAGCCTAACTCGCGCGCGGCCTGGACCAGATTGGCGGCGCGGCTGCCGTCGCGCGAGATGCCGCAGCGTTCGCGCAGGTCCTCCAGCGTCAGCCAGCGGCCGTAATGGGCGGCGACGATGCCGAGCGCCGCGGCGCCGCATTCCGCCGCCTCGATCTGCAGGATCGACGGGGTGCGCATCTCAGGCCCCGGACGCGGCCGGCGCCCCTGCGGGCGCCACGTCGGTCAGATCCAGCCGGAGCCATTGCTGCAGGATCGGCAGGGCCAGCGCGATCAGCCGGACCTTCTGCACGGTGATCTCCACCGACACCAGCGTGCCGCCATCCATCGAGAATTTCGGCGGATTGCCGGTGGACCAGCGCAGCGCCCCGGCCGGGTCGCGCTCCAGCCGGATCATGATCTCGAAGGGGGTGCGCAGCGTCTTCTGGAATTCGCCGACCAGCGCGTCGTTCTGCAGGGTGCGCAGCATGCCGACGCTGCTGGCGGGGGTGTCGGCCACGCGGTCGACCCGTCCGATCAGGTGCCCGTGCTCCTCCTTGCGGACGGATGCCGGCGACACGTCGGCCTCCATGCCATGGCGCAGCTTCTTGCCGTCCTGCGCCCCGACATAGACCAGGGCCACCAGATCGCCCCCCTGGCCGGCCAGCGCGCCGTCTCGCTCGATGCTGACGATCGGCGCCCCGCTCGACACCACCTGCCCGATGTTCGCCTTCGCCTCCACCACGCGGCCGCCATAGGGCGACAGCACCGCGGCATAGCGCTTCAGCCGGTCGCGGGCGGACTCCACCGCGCGCGAGGCGGTCGCCACCCGCTGCTCGGCCGCCAGCATGTCCTTCTCGCGCTGGGTCTGGCGGCGGGCGGCGTCGAGCGCCATGGTCTGCAGCTCGTTGCGCTGAGCCTCCAGGTCGGAGCGGATGGTGAACAGCTCGATCTTGGCGGAGATGGCGCGGTCGCGGGTGATCAGTCCGCGTTCGGCGAGTTGGCGGACCAGCTCCTCGCGCTCGCTCATCATGCGCTGGCGTTCCTGCAGCGACGCGATGTTGCCGTTGACCGCCTGCTCGCGCGCCTGCCGCCAGACCTCGTCGGCATGCAGGTCGCGCTCCTGGAAGCGTTGCATGTCGTCGCGGGCGGCGATGGCGTCCTGCAACTCGCCCTCGGCCTCCGCCAGCTTCAGCTTCTGCTCGCTCTGGTCGACCAGCGCGACGACGTCGCCGGGGTGGATCAGGTCGCCCGGCTTGAAGCGGATGTCGTTGATCCGGCCGCTCGATTCCGACACCACGTCGATGACGCCGCCCGGGCTGACGAGGATGCCCTGCCCGGTGATCTTGATCGGCACGTCGGTGAAGGACGCCCACACGACGACGCCGACGACCAGCAGGGCCAGCGTGACGCAGAAGGCCAGCACCGGCGGCCGCACCACCTCCAGGGCATCGTCCACCTGCGACACGGAGGTGGCGGCCTCCGCGGCTTCGGCCCGGAAGCTCGCCTTGCCGGTATTGCCGCCGGAAGCGGCCGGACCGCCGCCGGCCGGCGCAGATGCCGCCACCGGCCGATCCGCCGGCCGTTCAGTCGTCGCGCTGTCGCTCATGCCGCCGATCCGCCCGGCATCACCACTTCTTCATCTTCTTCTTGATGGAGTTGGTGACGCTCTTCGCGGTGTTCGACACGCTGTTGACGGTGCTCTGCGCCGTGCTGGACACGTCGTGAACGGCCGACTGCGCGGTATTGCTGACCGTGCTGGCGGTGTTCTGCGCCGTGTTGGCGACGGTGTGCGCCGCATCGGTCACCGCCGGGGCCGCGGTGGTCGCGACCGACTGCGCGGTGTTGGCGACCGTGTGGGCGGCGTCGGTGACGGCCGGCGTGGCCGCGGCCACCGCCTGGGCGCCGGCATGTTCCAGCGGCGCGGTGTTGACCGTGACCTCCTGGCCCACCGTGACGCCGCCGATGCCGATCGCCGCCGTGGCGCCGAGCCCGAGCGTGACATGGCCGTCGGAATAGCCCGCGGTGATCTCGGTCCCGGCACCGACCGACCCCGAATCGATAACGCCGACCGTGGTGGTGCTGCTGATGTCGTTGTTGCCGGCGGTGACCGAAGCCGTCACCTCGACGTAATTGCCGGCATAGGTGCTGACGTCGCCATGGACGCCGCTCGCCCCGATGGAGCCGCTGACCTCGGCGCCGGCACCGACCGCGATGGTCTGGGTGACCGAGCCCTCCACCGTCACGCCATGGCCGACATTGCCGCCGACCGTGGTTTCGGTCGTCACCGAAACGCCGACCGAGCCGGATGCCGACGCTTCCACCCCGGTGTAGGAAACCGACACGCTGGCGCTGCCGCTGGCGCCGGCCTCATAGCTGATGGTCTGGGTAACCGGTCCGTTGGTCACCGTCACGCTGCCGTGGCTGCCGGCAAAGCCGTCCGCCGTCGCGGTGACGCCGCCCGACCCGACGGTGACGCCGGCCGACCCGCTGGCGCCGGCCCCGACCTCGGTGGTCACGGTGGCGCCGCCGATGTCGTGGCTGGAGGAGGTGGAAACGCCGACGCTGCCCGAAGCGCTGGCGACCTCGACCCCGACGCTGACGCTGACCCCGTTCTCGTCCTCCTGCGCATGACCGGACTGGGCGTTGGTCGAGCCGGTTCCGCCCACCACCACCAGAAGCTCGTCATCGGAAATGTCGACCATCGCCGCCTGCGTCTTGCTCATGCCTGCAATCCCTGGTTATTGGATGATCGGAAGTCATTCGCCCCGGCTTTCACCGCCGCCGGGATTTGCGCAAGGTTTGCGCCAAATCTTTTGTATGAGGACTAACCGTTCTAGGTAATCCCATGTTTATGGGAGAGCTGGCGAAACCGGGATTTTCGCAAGTTATGGTGGCGTGTCGCAGGCGTCTTTTCTATCGGATGCTTTAAAAGCCCGGCAGGCGGAATGGCAGATCGATGACGACGCGGGTACCAATCGGGCCGGTGACCAGGGTCAGGTCGGCGCCCAGCGATGCCGCGCGCTGGCGCATGTTGTTCAGCCCCTTGCCGGGCCTTGCGGCGGCAATTCCGTCCGGAATGCCGCGGCCTTCGTCCCCGACGACGATGCGGACCGCGAACCGTCCCTTGTCGTCCGTCACACCCGTGGCGGCACCGTCCGGCGCCGGCGCCATGACGATGCTGACCCGGCGGCAGCCGGAATGGCGCACCGCGTTGGTCACGGCCTCCTGCAGGATGCGGAACAGCGTCAGGGCATGTTCCGACCTGAGTCCCTCGACGTCGGGCAACGGCGCCATCTGCCAGTCGAGTTCCATCCCCTGGGCCTGAAGCTGGGGACCGATGCGCTCGTGGAACTGCGCCAGCATCATGCCCAGGTCGTTGCCGACATCGTCCAGCGACGCCACGACCAGCCGCAGATCGTCCAGCGCCTGCCGGGCCGCCGCAGAAATGCGGCGGTAATCATGCTGCGGCAGCTCGCACTGGGCGACGATCGACACCAGCTGCCCGGCCAGCCCGTCATGCAGATCGCGGGTCAGGCGCAGCCGTTCGCTTTCCAGCGCGACGGCGCGGGTCTGCGCCTGTTCGCGGGCGAAACTGGCCCGCAGCTCGGCCTCCGCCGTCGCCACCTCGCGCCGCAGGATGTCGTTGAACCGGCTGACCTCGCCCAGCGCCTGGGCGAACCGCCACATCAGCGTCGCGCTGACCACCGTCATCAGCAGCGGCGCCATGTAGCGGGTCATCGACGGCACCCGCAGGTCCAGAACGCCGGTCACCGCCAGGATGTCGTGGCCGGCCATCATCACGATGACGATCAGGCCGCCAAGCACGAGCTGGGCGGCGGCATGGTTCCGCCGGATCGCCGCCGACAGCACGATCCAGCCCGACCAGCCCAGCATCGCCACCGCCCAGGGGATCACAAGGACGAGCCACAGCCACGCGAACCACGGCTGCAACGTTGGCGGGTCAAATGCTGCAAGCAGGAACGCGCCGGCGACCACCGCCGGGATCACCAGCAGCCACCGGAGCGGAACCGCCAGTTCTCGCCCGACCAGGCGGGACATCACGAAGGGCAGCAGCGCCCCCTGCCACTGGCCGGCGAAGTTGAGGACGCGATACAGCCGCTCCAGGCCGTTCGGCTCGGTGCCGAACATCGGCAGGCCCTGGAGCACGCCCAAGCCCAGGATCAGGCTCATCACCAGATGGATCGGCTCGTCGCGATGGCCGGCCCACACGATCAGCAGGGACAGGCACAGGGCCGCCTGCCACGCCACCAGCAGGCGCGGCAGCGTGACCATCATCCATTCTCGCTGGCTGTAGGCGGGGCGAAGCAGACGATCCGGGCCGACCACCACCGTGTCGAGAAAGCCACCGGACTGACTCCAGGCCGCGATGCGGATGTCGATCCGATTCTCGCCATCCCTCAACAGCGGCCGGGGGATCGGCTGGATCAGCGGCAGCGACTGGTTGACGACGACGTCGGACTGGATGGTCACGCTGTCGACCAGCAGCGCCCCGTTCAGCCACAGCGTCGCGTGCCCGGACAGGATCGGCACGTAGATCGACCAGCGGCCCTCGTCGCGGCCCTCGCCGACGGGATCGTAATGGAAAGTCAGGCGGAACAGGCCGGAACAGCCGACCGGATCGGGAACCGCCTTGCAGCGGTAAGGCAGCGGAACGGCGGCGGCCCCCGGCGGCATCGTCTCGGGCGGCGGAGTTTCCATGGCCTGGTCCATGGCCACCGGGGCGAAGGTCGCCTCGGCGACGGCCAATCCGCCGTCCGGCATCTCCGGGGTCGCCGTCACCAGCCCGAGACCGAAAATCGCGGCCAACCCGTAATACAGAAGCAGCAGCGGGCCGCGGCCTCTCAGCCAAGCCCGCAGGCGCCGCGGCAGGGACGGACCGGACGCCGGCAACCCGGCGATGTGTTGGCTCAAGTGCGTCAGTCCGACAGCTTGATGATTCTCCGCTCCACCGCAGTGTAGACCGCTTCGCTTCGGGAATTAACCTCAAGCTTGCGGTAGATGTTCTTGATGTGGCTGGGAACCGTCTGCCGGCTGATGCCCAGCCGGGCCGCGATGTCGTTGTAGGTGAAGCCCTTGGCGATGCCCCACAGGATGTCCATCTCGCGCGGGGTCAGGGCGGGCGGCGCCTCCTCCGCCAGGGCGGGCGGCGCGGACTGGGTCTGCCGGATGATGTGGCGGGCGATGGAGGCGGAAATCGGCGACCGGCCGTTGGTCAGGTCGTGGACCGCCGCGATCAGGTCGATCGGCCGCGCGTCCTTCAGGATGTAGCCGGAGGCGCCGGCCCGCACCGCCTGCATCACCGACGGCTCGTCGCCCAGCACGGAGATCACCATGATCTCCGTTTCCGGCATGCGTTGCCGCACCTCGCGGATCAGATCGCTGCCATGGCCGTCGGGCAGCTTCAGGTCGGTCACCAGCACGCGCGGACGGCTGCGCTCCAGCGCCGCGCGCGCCTCCGCCAGCGTTCCGACCGAAGCCTGCAGACGGATCCCCTCGCCCGCGGCCAGCGATGCGGCCAGGAAATCACGGGTCGGCGCGTCGTCCTCCACGAGGACCACGGAGATGACGCCGCCGGTTCCGGCGGCCGATCGTGCCTGATCCACTGTGACGACCCCATGCGGACTGTCGGATCGAATCTTCTATTCGGAATTCATCATAGCGGGCCGCGGCTGCAAATCGCCATACCATGAAAACGGGATGCCTTCCCCGGTATGCAGTCTGCCACCATGCACCGCACCGCCGCCACGACGACCGCATCGGGACCGCCCCAAAATGCCCACGCCGCCCACCCTCCTTGCCGCTTCGCCTGCCGCCAGCGAACCGCCCGCCGATGCGCTGGAGGACTGGCGCCGCATCGTCGGGCCGGAGCATGTCCGAACCGCGGAGGCCGAGCGCCTGGATTGGGGCCGGCGCACCTTCGCGCCGGATGTCCGGGTCTCGGCCGTCGTCAGTCCGGGCGATGCCGACCAGACCGCCGCCTGCCTCGCCGTCGCCACCCGGCACCGCCTGCCGGTCCATCCGGTCAGCCGCGGCGCCAACTGGGGGCTGGGGTCGCGGGCGCCGACGCGGGACGGGGCGGTGGTGCTCGATCTCCGGCGGCTCGACCGCATCTCCGGCTTCGATGGCGAGCGCGGGCTGGTGCGGGTCGAGGCTGGAGTGACCTTCCAGGCGCTGGCCGCCTTCCTGGCGGAGCGGACCGACCGCTTCTTCGTCCCGGTCATCGGCGGCCCGGCGGAGGCCAGCGCCCTCGCCAACGCGCTTGACCGCGGCGACGGCAGCATGGGCGAGCGCTGGACCTCGCTGTGCGAGCTGGACGTCGCCCTGCCGGACGGCCGGCGGCTGCGGACCGGCTGCGGGCCGCTGGGGGCCGACCGCACGGTCGGGCTCGACCCGGCGCCGGCCGGGCCGCTGATCGACGGGCTGTTCAGCCAGTCGAACCTGGGGGTGGTGACAAGCGCCGTCATCCGGCTGGAGGCGATGCCCAGCGACCTCGCCATCCTGTCGGTGGACATCGGCGGCCTCGACGCCCTGCCCGCCTTCCTGGAGCTGTGGCGCGACTGCCAACGCGAGCAATCCCTGCCCGACCGGTCGCTGACCCTGTGGAACGGCATCAAATGGCTGGCGCTGGACGATGTCCGCGCCTCCGTCCCGACCGACCGGCTCGCCCCGGCGGCCTTGAACGAGTGGCACGCCTCCGCCCTGGTCCGCGCGGAGGCGCCGGAGGTGCTGGAGGCCCGCGCCGACCGCCTGTCCCGCCGCTTCGCCGCGGTGTCCCAGGCGGTGGAACTGGACGTCGCCCGGCGGGACGGCGCCTGGATCGAGGGATACGAGGATTGGCTGGGCGTGCCGGACGGACGCAACCTGCGAACGGTCTATTGGCGCAAGGATCGGCACCCCGACCTCGCGACGGCCGATCCCGACCGCGACGGCTGCGGCCTGATCTGGCTCTGCCTCGCCTTCCCCTTCGAGTTCCAGGCGCTGGCCGATTACCTGGGCTGGGCGCGCGACCGGCTGGAAACGGCCGGCATCGACCTCAATGTCGGGATCGAGTCCAACGGCTTCCGCTGTCTGCTGACCTATTTCACCCTGGGGTTCGACCGGATGATGCCGGGGGCTGACGAGGCCGCCCTCGCCGCGTACCGGGATCTGATCGAAACGGCGCTGGAACGGGGCTTCGCGCCCTACCGGCTGGCGAACGGCCTGCCGGTGCCCGAGGCTCTGCGCCGATCACCCGCCGCCGCCTTGCTGACGGAGCTGCGTGCGGTGGGCGACCCGGCCGGCGTTCTGTCGCCGGGCCGCAACGGCATCGGCTAGCAGGCGGAGAGCCGGCCGGTCAGGAGGGCCACTGCCGGCACAGCTTGGCCGCGCAGACGGCCAGCGGCACCGACAGGGTCGCCCAGCACAGCCAGTCCCACACCCCGTCGCCCAGGATGGCGGCGGCCAGCCCGATGACGGAGAGCACGGCCAGCGCGGCCGGAATGCGCCAGACGCCGGTCATGCCTTGCTCCCCAGCTTGGCGCCGGGTGCAGCCGGCACCGCCCGCGCCCGCGGCCGTTTCAGCCAGACGACGAAGCCGGTCACCGTCACCACGCCGGTGACGATGGTGAACAGCGCCCAGACGATCTGCAGCGGCAGCCCGCCGTAATCGCCGAAATGGAACGGCCCCGACAGCATCAGCACCGTCATGTACCAGGGCGTGCCGGCCGTTTCCGCCACCACGCCGGTCTCGGCATCGACCAGCGCGACACTGAGCAGCCGCTGCGTCAGTTCGGTGTGGCCGCGCACCAGCACGCTGAAATGGCGGCTGCCGGCATATTCGTTGCCGGGATAGGCGATGAAGGCCAGATCCTTGCCGGGAAAGGCCGCCAGCCCGGCTTCGGCCACCCGGTCGATCGACACCATGCTTCCGGTCATCGGCTCCGGATGGCGGGCGGTCATCGCCGCCAGCTCGGTCTTCTGCCAATAGCCGGTGATCAGCGGCGAAAAGGACAGGATGGCGCCGGTCAGCCCGACGACGAAGGCCCAGACCAACGTCGCCACGCCGAACAGATTGTGCAGGTCGATGTTGCCGATGCGCGTCCCTCGCCCGAAGCGCAGGATGCCGAAGGCCAGCTTCTTCATGAAGGGGCCGTAGACGACCAGCCCGCTGACCGTGCTGACCACGAACAGCAGCCCCATCACCCCGACGAACATCTGCCCGGCGAAGCCGGTGAACAGGTCGACATGCAGCTTCAGCAGGAAGCCGACCAGCGTCTCCGTCGGCTGCTTCAGCATCTGGTTGGCACCGGTGAAGCCGTTCAGCACCACCCAGCGCCCCAGCTCGAACCCGCTTTCCTCCGGCGGTCCCAGATAGATGTAGTTGACCGCCTTGTCCTCCGGATCGAAGGACAGCAGCTTGGGCTGCAGCGCCGGATCGGCCTTCTGCGCGATGTCCACCAGCGACTGGAGCGGCAGGCGGGCCTGCCCCTCCGCGTAGCTGCTGTCCAGCTCCTCCCCCATCAGATGCTGGATCTCGTGGTGGAACACCAGGATCAGCCCGGTCACGCAGAGGATCAGCAGGTTCGCCGAACAGATCAGGCTGGTCCAGCGGTGGACGAGGCGCCAGCCCCGCAGGCTCGCAGGCGTCATGACGGCTTCCTTTGCCAATGGGGAAGGGGAAGGATCGGCACGGACACTTACCAGCGGTAGCGCAGGCCGGCGGTCACCGTCCGCTGATAGCCGTAGGCGCACCACTCGCCGTAATAGCAGGAGGCGACATATTCTTTGTTGAACAGGTTCTTGCCGTTGACGGTGACTTCCGCCCCCTGCAGCTTCGGCGACAGGGCGCCCAGGTCGTAGGACACGGTGGCGTCGACCAGGGTGAAGGACGGCACCTTGAAAGTATTCGCCGTGTTCATGGTGCTGCCGGTGAAGCGCACGCCGGCGCCGACGCCGAGCCCGGTCAGCGGGGTGCCTTCCGGCATGTGGTACATCGCCCAGGCCGACGCCTGATGGCGCGGCACCGCCGCCAGACGCTTGCCCTCCAGCCCGTCATTGTCCTTGGTGTATTTGGTGTCGAGGTAGGTGTAGGTGCCGATCAGCTCCAGGTCCCTGGTCACGCCGACCTTGGCCTCCAGCTCGATGCCGCGCGACCGCGCCTCGCCGCTCTGGACGGAGAAGCCGGGGTGGGCGGGATCGCTGGTCGTCAGGTTGCTGCGGGTCAGGTCGAACACGGCCGCGGTGAACAGGCTGTTCAGGCCGGGCGGCTGGTACTTCACGCCGACCTCGTACTGGGTCCCCTCTTCCGGCTTGAAGGGCGTGCCGGCGAAATCGACGCCGCTGCTGGGCGTGAAGGACTCGGCATAGCTGATGTAGGGCGCGATGCCGTTCTCGAAGACATAGGTCAGGCCGGCGCGGCCGGTCCAGGCCTGATCGGACTGGGTGCTGCTGCCGAAGGCCGTGTTGGAGGTTGTCTTCGCCCAGTCGCGGCGCCCGGCCACCGTCAGGATGAAGCCGCCGAGTCGCATCTGGTCCTGCAGATAGATGCCGGTCTGGCGCCCGTCGATGTCGGTGCGGTTGACCGCCGGTGGGGTGACGGCGACGCCATAGACCGGGTTGAACACGTCGATCGACGGCGCCAGCCCGAAGCCGGCGGTGTAATGGCCGTCGAGCCGCTGGTAATCGACGCCGGCCAGCAGTGTGTGGCCGACCGGACCGGTGGAGAAGCGCCCTTCGATCTGGTTGTCGAAGGTGTAGCTGTTCATCTCCTCCCGCGAGGTGGCGATGCCGCGATAGAGGGTGCGGTAGTCGGGCGCGAGGCCGTTGGCGTACAGGCTGTCGTAGGCGACCTTGGCGTTCAGCCAGCGCCCGTTCAGCCGCACGGTCCAGATGTCGCTCAGCTTCTTGTCGAAGGCATAGCCGACCGAGGCCTGACGGCGGTCGAACTTCTCGAAATTCGGATCGCCGTCATAGAAATCGACCGGGATCCTGCCCAGCGGGTTCGACAGCACCGTGCCCTGCGGCGGGATGCCGCCATAGGAATTGCCCTTCGGATCGTGCTGGTAGAAGCCCAGCAGGGTCAGGCTGGTCTCGGCATCCGGCTTCCAGGTGAAGGACGGGGCGACGGCGATGCGCTCGTTCTCCGTCATCCGGATCTGGCCGTCCTCGCTGAGGCCGACGGCGGTCAGGCGGTAGAGGAACTTGCCGTCCTTGTCGATCGGGCCGGAGAAGTCGGCGGTGCCGCGCCAGTGGTTGTCGGTGCCGTATTCGATCCCGACCTCGTTCAGCGCGGTGGCGGTCGGGCGCTTGGAAACCTGATTGATCAGGCCGCCGGCCGGCGACTGCCCGTACAGCACGGAGGTCGGGCCCTTCAGCACCTCCGCCCGTTCCAGCAGATAGGGGTCGATCTGCGACGCCGCGTAGTAGAGCGACTGCAGCTTCAGCCCGTTCAGATAGGTGTCGGCGTCGAAGCCGCGGACCTTCAGCTGGTCATAGCGGGTCGCCACCGCGCCGCGCGTCTCCGCCGTCACGCCGGCGGTGTAGCGCACCACCTGATTCAGCGTCTGGGCGTTCTGGTCGCGGATCTGGTCGGCCGGAATGACCGAGATCGACTGCGGCGTCTCGATCAGCGGCGTGTCGGTCTTGGTGCCGGTCGCCTGCTGGTTGGCGACATAGCCGGTCACCGGCGACAGCGCCGTTTCCCCCTGCCCGGTCACCGTCACCGCCGGCATCTGCAGCGCGGCGCCATTGTCGGCGCTCTGTCCGCCCGCGCTTTGCGCCCCCGCCACCGCCGGCACCATCAGACCGCCCAGCACCATGGCGCCGAACGCCGCCCCACGCGACACCCGGCCGCCCTCAACCCGTTTCTTCACTTGCTTGCCCCCAGCACGAATAAGAATCATTCGCAGTTGAGAGCCCTCATAATGCAACTCATTCTCAAATTCAACGCCTATTCGCGTATGTGGCGCGACAATCGCATCCTGCTGGCGGTCCCATCACCGCTGAGCCGCCACCGGCGCCATGACAGCGCGCACCGACCGCCCGCGAGCGACCGGCTCATTGACTCTCTACGTTCAACCAATCATATTGATTCTAGTTGGATATTTTCCCTGGATGTCAAATCGTGACGGCGCCGATGAACGGAACCTTGCCGATGCGGATCCTCCACGACCTGCGCCGCAGCGGCGTGGTGACCGTCGCGTCGGGTACGCTGGTCGGGCGTTTTGGGTCCGCATCGACGGTAAGCCGTGCGCTGAGGAAACTCGTCGCCGCGGAGAAGCTCGAACCCATCCAGCGTGGCCTCTACCGCGTCCTGCCGGAAGGGGAGCCGCGTCTTGCCTTCAACCGGGCCTGGAGCAATCCCGGCGGCAGGTTCGACCCCGACCACCTGATCGCCATGACGCTGTCCCGGCCGACCTTCAGGGACGTCGCCCGGCTTTGCAAAGCTTATGGCGTCGGCCGGGTGCGCCGTGTCCTGAACGACCTCGAAGCGGAGAATGACGTCCCGCCCGTGCTGGCTTCGGAATGGCGGCATCGCCTGGACAACGTCGAAAAGGGGTTCCGGGATGCTGCGCGTCGACTGTCTGCCGGGCGAAACCAAGCGGCTGCTTGAGCAACCGTCTTAATGACGAAACGTGCTTGAACCGGATGTGCTCCGCGTCAAGGCTCGCGCGGACGCGCGCCCGCCCTTCGGGCGGCTGCGGCCTTGACCCGTCCGCGCACCCGGTTCATTGGGTTTGGCATGGGGTCGGCGGCGAGCGCCGACCGCCGGCATCGTCAGGCGGTTTTGATCTCCCAGGTCCGTCCCTTTGCGAGCATAGCGTTGAGGCGGACGATCAGCTTGTGCATGCAGGCGACGAGAGCCAACTTCGGCGGCTTTCCGCGCTTGGTCAGTTGGGCATAGTGGTCGGCGATCACGCCGGTGGTATGGAGGGCTGCGACGGCGGCGGCCATGTAGAGGATTCGCCGAACATCGGGGCGGCCGCCACCGATACGACGGCGGCCATGCGCTTGCCCGCTGTCATGATCGAAGGGCGCAACGCCGACCAGGGCGGCGACCTTCCGACCGGTCGTGTGGCCCAGTTCCGGGAGCAAAGCGGCGAGGCCGATCGCCACCACCGGTCCGACCCCGGGAGCAGTCTGGAGCGCAGCCACGGTTTCAGCCATCACCGGCACGGTGGCGAGCGTGCGCTCGATCGCGGCTTCCAGCGTGGTCAGCGCCTCGGTCAAAGCGTCAATGGCCTCTTCCAGCGCCGCTTTGGCTGCTGCCGGAGCGGAGATCAAGGCGCGGCGCAGATCGCCTCGCTTGTCGACGAGCAGACGACGCGCCTTTACCAAGCCGGCCAATTCCTCGCGGGTCGGATCCACCGGCGTGGCGGTCGACGCAGCCCCGGAGGCGGTGAAGGCCGCGATCAGGGCGGCGTCGATGGTATCGTTCTTGGCCCGCCGCCCCATGGCTTTTGCATAAAAACGCACGCGTGCCGGATCAAACACCCGCACCGACAAGCTCGCCGCGCGCAACGCATCACGGACCGGCCGCTCGTAGCCGCCGCTGGCCTCGATGCCGACATCCGTGATCCCTCGATGAGCCAACCACGCCGCCAGTTCCTGATGCCCAGAAGGCGTGTTGGCGACTTGGATCGTGTCACCGGTGGCGGAAACCGCCACATCCAAAAAGCGCTTGCCGCAGTCAATACCAGCGGCCATCTCGATGGTGGACATCCTTGCTGTTCCTTCCTTGTGGTGCGGGCTCGAGCCCAAGCAACCGTTCGGACTTCAAGGAAGGGCTGACCGCCTCCGAGCTCAGTCACGGCCTGTCCGCCAAGGTGATTGCGGGGTCGGTCAGCCCAGACGGCCCGCCAATGGCGGGCCGTCTGGGCATCAATTTAGGACTTTCCCACGACACAAGGCGATTTCGGCCATTCCGGAAATCGGTCGATTCACGCTGATCGGGGGCACGGCCCTGGCGCTGACATGGGGGCACCGCCGGAGCGAGGATCTCGATTTCGCCTTCCCCGGAAACAAACTGCCGCGCGACAGCTGCCGAATCATTCTTGACCGCCTCGATGCCCAGGGCTGGCGGATCTCGGACATCTCCAGCGAGATGGCGCGCATGTATGCCGAGAACGACGGCGACGACCTTGCCGACACCCAGCAGGACTGGCTTTGCCGGACTGGCAGAGCGGAGACCGGCGTCAAGCTGACCTTCTTTGCCGACTATTCACCGAAGCGGCACGAACCCTACGCACTGGAGCCGTCGCGCCTGCGTTGCGTCAAGGTGATGCCGCCGGACGGGATTTTCGTTCTTAAGTCCCAGCTCGTCCTGCGTCGGACGACATCGCGCGACCTGTTCGATCTTTGGTCGTTCCTCGAACACGGCAAGACCATTGGCGAGATCCTCGCCGCCGCGACGCAGGAGAACCCATACCTCTCCTACGAGAAACTCCGGACCCATCTGCTGCCGGCGCGCCTGCCCCGTACCGACCCGGGCCTGACGGCTCTGGTCGATGATGGCCCCACGGACCTCGACTCCCTCAAGACCGCGATCTCCAGGCATCTGGATCGCTACGAGGAAGCTCTTGCGGCGGAGATCCTGGCAAACGACCGCGATGACCCGATGAGCGACGCCACTCCGTAAAAAATCTTCGCCGCCCTCCGACGAATCCCTCCCGCCGCTGCGTATCAGGGAGGAACAGCAAGACCGGGGCGGCCGAAAACGCCGTCCGGTCAAGCGCCGGGGCAAGCGTCGGAACAGGTCATGACGATTCGTTGGAAGCCGGTGGTCACCGGTGTGATTCTCGCCGGTCTGGTCGGTGGCGTCGGCTACGCGGTTCAGCAAAAGCTGGCCCCCCAGGCAGCGACACAGCCGGGCCGCCCCCCGGCCGGCGCACGCAGCAACGTGGTGGCGGTGCAGGCCGGTACCGTGGCGCGGGAGGATGTGCCGATCTGGTTCGACGGCATCGGCACGGTCCAGGCCTTCAACAGCGTCACCGTGCGCGCCCGCGTCGATGGCGAGCTTCAGCGCGTCTCCCTGCAGGAAGGGCAGTTGGTCAAGGCCGGCGACCTGCTGGCGACCATCGATTCCCGCCCGCTCCAGGCCCAGCTCGCCCAGGCCGAGGCGAAGAAGGCGCAGGACGAGGCGCAGCTCGCCAACGCGCGGCGCGACCTCGAGCGCAACATGAACCTGAAGGAATTCGCCTCCCGCCAGACCGTCGACACCCAGCGCGCCCTGGTCGCCCAGTACGAGGCGCAGATCCGCGCCGACGAGGCGGCGGTCGAGGCGGTGCGGGTCCAGTTGAACTACACCACCATCACCGCCCCGATCAGCGGCCGCATCGGCCTGCGCAATGTCGACCAGGGCAACGTGGTGCGGGCCAGCGACCAGAGCGGCATCGCCACCATCACGCAAATCCAGCCCATCGCCGTCCTCTTCACCCTGCCGGAAAAGCAGTTGCAGGCCGTGCTCGCCGCCCAGGCGCAAGGGGCGGTGACGGTCGAGGCGCAGGACCGGGAAGGCCGCCGCGTTCTCGACACCGGCGCACTGGCGGTGGTGGACAACCTGATCGACAGCGGCACCGGCACCATCCGCCTGAAGGCGCAGATGCCGAATGATCCGCAAAAGCTGTGGCCCGGCCAGTTCGTCAATGTCCGCCTGCTCTCCACCGTCCGCCGCGGCGCCACCACCGTGCCGGCGACCGTGGTGCAGCGCGGCCCCCAGGGCACCTACGCCTATGTCATCAAGGACGACCAGACGGTGGAACAGCGCCCGATCAAGGTCGCCCGCCAGGAGGAAAACAAGGCCATCATCGACGAAGGCCTGACCCCCGGCGAGCGTGTGGTGGTCGACGGCCAGTACCGTCTGCAGCCCGGCTCCAAGATCCGCATCGTTGAACCCATCGCTTCGTCGGCACCACAGGCACCGGCGTCGGCGACCACCCCGGCGCCGCAGGAGGAATGGCGGCGCGACCGCCAGCAGCGTGAGGGACGGCAGCCCTCATGAACATCTCCGCCCCCTTCATCCTGCGGCCGGTCGCCACCGGGCTGCTGATGCTGGCGGTGGTGCTGCTGGGCCTGCTGGGCTACAGCGCGCTGCCGATCTCCTCGCTGCCGACGGTCGATTTCCCGACGGTGCGCGTCACCACCCAGCTGCCGGGCGCAGCACCCGAGGTGATGGCGTCGTCCGTCACCGCCCCGCTGGAACGCCAGCTCGGCCAGATCGCCGGCATTTCCTCCATGGTGTCGACCAGTTCCTTCGGGCTGTCGGTCATCACCCTGCAATTCGACCTGACCCGCGACATCGACGCCGCCTCGCAGGACGTGCAGTCGGCGATCAGCGCCGCGTCGGGCACGCTGCCCAAGGGCCTGCCCAACCCGCCAGTCTACGACAAGGTCAATCCCGCCGACACGCCGGTCATGGTGCTGGCGCTGAGTTCGGACAGCCTCCGCCTGGAGACCGTCAGCGACGCCGCCGACACGCTGCTGGCGCAGAAGCTGTCCCAGGTCGACGGCGTCGGCTATGTCGGGATTGAGGGCGGCCTGCGTCCTGCCGTGCGCGTTCAGGTCAACCCGGCCGCCGTCGCCGGTCTCGGCCTGACTTTGGAGGATGTGCGGACCACCATCACCCAGGCCAACGTCAACGCGCCGAAGGGCAGCTTCGACGGCCCGCGCCAGTCCTGGTCGATCGGCGTCAACGACCAGATCGAGAATGCCGCCGCCTACCGCCCGATCATCGTCGCCTATAAGAACGGCGGCCCGGTGCGGTTGACCGACATCGGCACCGTGGTCGATTCGGTGGAGAACACCCGCCTCGCCGCCTGGCATGACGGCAAGCCGGCGGTCCTGCTGAACGTGCTGCGCCAGCCCGGCGCCAACATCATCGACACGGTGGACCGCATCCGCAAGCTGCTGCCGGCGCTCCAGTCCAGCCTGCCGCCGCAGATCCACATGGCGGTGCTGACCGACCGGACGGAGACCATCCGCGCCTCGGTGGTGGACGTGCAGAAGACGCTGGTGCTGACCGCCGGGCTGGTGGTGCTGGTGATCTTCCTGTTCCTGCGCAAGGCGTGGGCGACGGTGATCCCGGCCGCGGCCCTGCCGCTGTCGCTGATCGGCACCTTCGGCATCATGGCGCTGTGCGGCTTCAGCCTCGACAACCTGTCGCTGATGGCGCTGACCATCGCGTCCGGCTTCGTCGTCGACGACGCCATCGTGATGATCGAGAACATCGTCCGTTACATCGAGCAGGGCGAGAAGCCGATGCAGGCCGCCCTTAAGGGCGCCCGCCAGATCGGCTTCACTGTCGTGTCGCTGACCCTGTCGCTGATCGCCGTGTTCATCCCGCTCCTGTTCATGGGCGGGGTGGTCGGCCGGCTGTTCCGCGAGTTCGCCATCACGCTGTCGATCGCCGTGCTGGTGTCGGCGGTGATCTCGCTGACGCTGACGCCGATGATGTGCGCCCGCCTGCTGAAACCGGAGACCGAGAGCAAGCCCAATGGCCTGTTCCGCTGGACCGAGCGTGGCTTCGACGCGCTGCTGAACGGCTATGCCGCCTCGCTCCGCTTCGTGCTGCGCCACCAGCCGGCGACGCTGCTGGTCACCATCGCGACGCTGGCCGCCACCCTCTACCTCTACGACGTGGTGCCCAAGGGCTTCCTGCCGCAGCAGGACACCGGCGTCATCATCGGCGTGACCGACGCCGCCCCGTCCATCTCGGTCAAGGCGATGGCGGAGCGCCAGCGCGAGGTCGCCGACATCGTGCGGCGCGATCCCGACGTGGCCGGGGTGGCGAGCTTCGTCGGCACCGGCA
Source organism: Azospirillum sp. CT11-132 (assembly GCF_047302835.1). NCBI lineage: Bacteria > Pseudomonadati > Pseudomonadota > Alphaproteobacteria > Rhodospirillales > Azospirillaceae > Azospirillum > Azospirillum sp. CT11-132. Next base: position 154,528 of record NZ_JBGLZA010000009.1, on the reverse strand, counting down.
CGGTCAACGCCACCACCAACACCGGCAACCTGACCATCGCGCTGAAGCCGCGCGACCAGCGCAGTTCCTCGGCGGAGGAGATCATCGCCCGCCTGCGCGCCGCCACCGGCGACCTCAAGGGCGTGTCGCTGTTCATGCAGGCGGTGCAGGACGTGCAGATCGACAGCCGCGTCAGCCGCACCCAGTACCAGTATGTGTTGCAGGACGCCGACCCGCGCGAGCTGGAAAACTGGACCCCGCGCCTTCTGGAAGCATTGCGCGCCCGTCCGGAGCTGACCGACGTGGCGACCGACCAGCAGCCGGACGGCCTGCAGGTCTATCTCACCATCGACCGCGACGCCGCCAGCCGCCTGCACGTCCTGCCCCAGGCCATCGACGACACGCTCTACGACGCCTTCGGCCAGCGTCAGGTCTCCACCATCTACACCCAGACCAACCAGTACCGCGTGATCCTGGAGGTCGAGCCGTCCTTCCAGATGGACCCGGCGTCCTTGTCCAAGATCTATGTGAAGGCCAGCGGCGGCACCGTCGTTCCGCTGAATGCCGTGGTGTCGGTGGAGCGCAAGACCGCTCCCCTGGTCATCACCCACCAGGGCCAGTTCCCCTCCGTCACCCTGTCCTTCAACGTGGCGCACGGCGTCTCGCTGGGCGCGGCGGTGGCGGCGATCCAGCAGGCGCGCGACAGCATCGGCATGCCCGACACCGCGACCGCCCGCTTCGCCGGCACCGCCGCCGAATTCCGTTCCTCGCTCGACACCCAGCCCTGGCTGATCCTGGCGGCGGTGGTCGCGGTCTACATCGTGCTGGGCGTGCTGTACGAGAGCACGATCCACCCCATCACCATCCTGTCGACCCTGCCGTCGGCCGGCATCGGCGCGCTGCTGGCCCTGATGGCGACCGGCCATGACCTGTCGCTGATCGCGCTGGTCGGCATCGTGCTGCTGATCGGCATCGTCAAGAAGAACGCGATCATGATGATCGACTTCGCGCTGGAGGCCGAACGTCACCAGGGCATGGCGCCGGAACGCTCGATCTACGAGGCGTCGCTCCTGCGCTTCCGCCCGATCATGATGACGACCATGGCGGCGCTGCTCGGCGCCCTGCCCCTGGCGCTGGAGAACGGCACCGGGTCGGAACTGCGCAAGCCGATGGGCATCGCCATCGTCGGCGGCCTGCTGCTCAGTCAGGTGTTGACGCTCTACACCACGCCGGTGGTCTATCTCTACATGGACCGGCTGGGCAACCGGCTGGGCCGCTGGCTGCGGCCATGGCGGCGCAAGCCGGCGGCCGAGCCCGGCAACGATCAGGCTCCCGGCCGGGCGGCGGCGGAGTAGCCGACCATGGCCTCCCTCAACATCAACCCGCTGGCGTCCGCCGCCTCGCTTTCCGCCCTGTTCATCCGGCGGCCGGTCGGCACGTCGCTGCTGATGGTCGGGCTGATGATCCTCGGCATGGTGGCCTACCGCTTCCTGCCGGTGGCGCCGCTGCCGCAGGTGGAATTCCCCACCATCATCGTCACCGCCGCCCTGCCCGGCGCCAGCCCGGAGACCATGGCCGCCTCCGTCGCCACGCCGCTGGAACGCCGGCTCGCCCGCATCGCCGGGGTGTCGGAGATGACCTCCAACAGCAAGCTCGGCAGCACCACCGTCGTCGTGCAGTTCGACCTGAACCGCGACGTGGAATCGGCCTCGCGCGACGTGCAGGCCGCCATCAACGCCGCCGGCGGCGACCTGCCGGCCGACCTGCCCAGCCCGCCCAAGATGCGGCGCATCAACCCGGCCGACGCGCCGGTGATGACGCTGGCCATGACCTCCACCACGCTGGCCCCGGCGGAGCTCTACAATCTCGCCGACAGCATCATCGGCCAGCGCCTGAGCCAGATCGAGGGGGTGGCCCAGGTCTCCATCAACGGGGCGGAGAAGACGGCGGTGCGCGTGCGCGTCAACGCCGCCGCAGCCGCCAACATGGGCGTCAGCCTGGAATCGATCCGCAGCGTCATCTCCCAGGCCAACGCCAACGGCCCGAAGGGCAGTTTCGACGGCACCCACGAGTCCTGGTCCATCGGCGCCAGCGACCAGCTGTTCGGCGCCGACGCCTACCGCCGCTTGATCGTGACCGAGAAGAGCGGCGCCACCATCCGTCTCGGCGACGTCGCCGAGGTGATCGAGGCGCCGGAGAACAGCCGCACCGCAGCGTGGCAGGACGGCCAGCGCGCCGTCCTGATCAACATCCAGAAGCAGCCGGGCTCCAACGTGGTGGAGACGGTGGACCGCATCCGGGCGGAGCTGCCGACCCTGCGCGGCTGGATGCCGCCGGGGGTCAGCCTGTCGGTGCGCACCGACCGCACACCGACCATCCGCGCCTCCATCGACGACGTGCAGAAGACGCTGGCGGTCACGGTGGCGCTGGTGGTGATGGTGATGGCACTGTTCCTGCGCCGGCTGTGGGCGACGGTGATCCCGGCGGCCTCGGTGCCGCTGTCGCTGGCCGGCACCTTCGGCGTGATGTGGATCGTCGGCTACAGCCTGGACAATTTCTCGCTGATGGCGCTGACCATCTCGGTCGGCTTCGTGGTGGACGACGCCATCGTCGTCATCGAGAACATCGTCCGCCATATCGAAAAGGGCGCCAAGCCGTTCGAGGCGGCGGTGAAGGGCGCCCGGCAGGTCGCCTTCACCGTGATCTCCATCAGCCTGTCGCTGGTCGCCGTCTTCATCCCCATCCTGTTCATGGGCGGCATCCAGGGCCGGCTGTTCCGCGAGTTCGCCGTGGTGCTGTCGGTCGCCATCGCGGTGTCGGCGGTGGTGTCGCTGACCCTGACCCCGATGATGTGCGCCCATCTGCTGACCCCGGAGGCGGAACGCGCACCCCCCGGACGCCTCGCCCGCGCCCTCGGCTGGATCGGCGACCGCCTGTTCGGCCTCTATGCCGGCGGCCTCGACTGGGTGCTGGCCCACCGCCGCACCATGCTGCTGGCGACGGTCGCCATCATCGGCGTCAGCGTCTGGCTCTACGGGCAGGTGCCGAAGGGCTTCGTGCCGCAGCAGGACACCGGGCTGCTGATCGGCTTCAGCGACCCGCCGCCCGACATCTCCTTCCGCGCCATGGTGACGCGCCAGCGCGCGTTGCAGGAGGCCGTTTCCGGCGACCCGGCAGTTGCCAGCGTCGGCGGCACCATCGGCGGCGGCGGTCCCGGCGGCACCTATTCCGGCCAGATCTACATCGCCCTGAAACCGAAGGCGGAGCGCGACGACCTGCCCACCGTCACCCAGCGGCTGCGCCAGCGCGCCGGCCGGGTGCCGGGGGTGCAGCTCTACCTGATGCCGGTGCAGGACATCCGCGTCGGCGGCTTCCAGGGCCGCAGCCAGTACCGCTACAGCCTGCAGGACGCCGACATCGGCGCGCTCAACGAATGGGCGCCCAAGCTGGTGGAGAAGATGCGCACCCTGCCGGAGCTGGTCGACGTCGCCAACGACCGCCAGAACGGCGGCATCCAGGCCAACGTCATCGTCGACCGCGACGCCGCCACCCGCCTCGGCGTGTCGCTCAGCAGCCTGGAGGCGACGCTCTACGACGCCTTCGGCCAGCGGCAGGTCTCGACCATGTATCTGGCGCAGAACCAGCACAAGGTGGTGCTGGAGGTCGATCCCGCCGAAGCGCTCGGCCCCGACGACCTGAAGCGCATCTTTGTGACGGGCCGCAGCGGCATGGTGCCCCTGTCGGCGGTGTCGCGCGTCGTCATCGGCAACCAGGCCGCCAGCATCCAGCACCAGAGCGGATTCCCGGTCGCCAACCTGACCTTCGACCTCGCCCCCGGCGTCTCGCTGTCCCAGGCGACCGAGCTGATCCAGCGCGCGGCGGAGGACATCGGCATGCCCGCCAGCATCCGCGCCGGCTTCCAGGGCGACGCGCGCGCCTTCCAGCAATCCTCCTCCAGCCAGCCGCTGCTGATCCTGGCGGCGCTGATCACCATCTACATCGTGCTGGGGGTGCTCTACGAAAGCCTGATCCACCCGCTGACCATCCTGTCGACCCTGCCGTCGGCCGGGCTGGGGGCGCTGATCGCGCTGATCCTGACCGGCTACGACCTGTCGATCGTGGCCTTGATCGGCATCATCCTGCTGATCGGCATCGTCAAGAAGAACGCCATCATGATGATCGACTTCGCCCTGGAGGCGGAGCGGGAACGCGGCCTGTCGCCCTTGGAGGCGATCCGCGAGGCCGGGCTGGTCCGCTTCCGCCCGATCATGATGACGACGATGGCGGCGCTGCTCGGCGCGGTTCCGCTCGCCTTCGACTTCGGCACCGGCGGCGAGATCCGCCGCCCGCTCGGCATCGCCATCATCGGCGGCCTGCTGGTCAGCCAGATGCTGACGCTCTACACCACGCCGGTGGTCTATCTGACCCTGGAGCGTCTGGCCCTGCGGCGCAGCAGCCGGCACGCCATCGCCGCTCCGGCGGAATAGGAGGGCGGCGGATGGGTGCGATGCTCTCAACTTTCAGAATCTTTATCACCCCCGCGAGATCCCCTCTCCCCCCCGGGGAGAGGGTTAGGGTGAGGGGGTCGCGCGGCGGCCCGTTTCCAAAGGTCCCGCAATGCATCCCCCTCACCCCGACCCTCTCCCCGGGGGGGAGAGGGAGGTGGCGCCTCTCCCCCCTCTTGGGCATAGTTCTCGCCCACGGCATGAGCGGAGCCCCGGTGGCCGACGACACCGACAGCGACGACGGGTTGATGGAGCGCGTGGCCGGTGGCGACGCCGCCGCCTTCGACCGGCTGGCCGCCCGCCACATGCGCCGCGCCGTGGCGCTGGCCCAGCGGATGACCGGCAACCCGTCCGACGCCGACGAGATCGCGCAGGAGGCCTTCCTGCGGGTCTGGCAGCATGCCGGCCGCTGGGACGGGGCGCGGGCCGCCTTCACCACCTGGCTCTACCGCATCGTCATGAACCTCGCCATCGACCGCGGCCGCCGTCCCGGTTGGTCGCCGCTGGAGGACGCCGGCGATCCGCCCGACGAGTCCCCCGACGCGCTGACCCGCATCGCCGAGCGCCAGACCGCCGAGCGGGTCAACCGGGCGCTGGCCGCCTTGCCCGACCGCCAGCGCGCCGCCGTCGTGCTGTTCCACCAGGAGGGGCTCAGCCTGCGGCAGGCCGCTGAGGTCCTGACCATGAGCGAAAGCGCCTTCGCCTCGCTGCTGGCCCGCGCCCGCGCCGCGCTGAAGACCGCGCTCACCGCCGCCGACGCCCCATGAGGAGGGAGGATGCCATGACCGACGAAGACTTCCTCCGCCACCTGGACGAGTACGGCGCCGCCCCGGAGCGCTGGCCGCCGGAGTTGCGCGCCGCGGCCGACGCCGCGCTCGCCCGCTCCCCCGCCCTGCGCACGGCGCTGGAGGATGCGCAGTCCTTCGACCGCCTGCTCGCCACCCCCGCCCCGCCGGTGGAGGATGCCCGCGTCGACCGGCTGCTGGCCGCCGTCGGCAAGGCGGCGCGCGCCATGCCGCAGGACAGCATCGCGATGCTCCTGCTCGGCCGGATGCCGCGGCGGACGGTCGCCGGCTTCTGCGTCGCCCTGCTCGCGCTCGGCTGGCTGACCGGACAGCTTGCCAGCCCCGCCCCCACCGCGCCGCGCAGCCAGGAACTGGCCCTGCTGAGCGACGAGGTCGTCACCCTGTTCGACGGAGACTCCCGATGAGCGGTTTCGCCGCCCCCCAGCCGTCCGTCCTGACCCGACTGCGCCAGCGGATCAGCCTGCGCACGCTGGCCCTGGCATCGCTGGCGCTGAACCTGTTCCTCGGCGCCATGCTGGTGGCGACGATCCGCAACCCGCCGCCCCCGCCCTACCGGCCGATGCCTGACCGCTTCGTCGAGCATGTGGCGGCCGACCTGTCCGACGCCGACGCCGTTGTCCTGCGCGCCGCCTTCGAGCCGCTGCGCCCGCGCTACGACGCGCTGTCCCAGGAGTACCGCGAGGCCGGGCAGCGGGTGCGCGCCCTGCTCCAGGCCGAGCCTGTGGATTTCGACTCCCTGCGCGCCGCGACCTCCGCCGCCCGCGCCAAGCGCCGCCAGATCGGCGAACTGACCGAGGAAACCGTGCTGTCCATCCTGCCCGACCTGTCCCCGGCCGGCCGGCTGCGGCTGGTCGGCGGATCGGGGGCGGAGAAGCAGTCCCATCCGCCCAAAAAATAGGCAAACCCACTCATCCACAGGCCGGACAGGCCAGCCGGAAGGGTGTGGATGATTCTGTTCGGAGATTGCGCACACATCTATCCACAGATTCTGTGGAGAAGAAAACCAGCGGAAATTTTATCCACACAAATTCACAAGTTATCATCCCCAAGTTTTATCGCCTGCCTTCCCATGGATCCTTGTATCCACCACCGATCCGGCATATCCAAATAACGTGGATCAGCAAGATTGGTGGGGGATCGTCATGATCGGAGATCCGTTTCATCCAAAGAAGGCGACGATCTCTTTGCGCGTTGACCGCCGAATCAAAGATGTCGCCAAGAATTACGCACGTCAGCGGCAGACGCCTCTGGCCGAGGTCATGCGCGACCTCTTGGCCCGCTACGTCGCCGAATGCGCGCGGGAGAATGCCCAGGCGACCCCGGACCTGTTGAAGGACCGGCCGGCGCAATATGTGGATTTCGCAAAGCTGGAAGGCCTAATGGGCCGTCAGGAGTAGGCCCGCCTGCCTTGAGGGGATCTTGAGCGGGCGGCTCCGGCCCCATACATCGACGGTGGACAAGCTGCCAGGGGAAGGAGCCCCGCCATGCCGCCCACCGCCCAAGCTTCCGGTCAGTCTTCCACAGGCCCCGGTTCTTCCACAGCCGCCGACAGCCTGCACATCGCCTGTCCGCATTGCGACACGCTGAACCGCGTGCCTCCGGCCCGTCTGGGCGGCGGCAAGTGCGGTCGCTGCGGCAACGCCCTGTTCGAAGGAAAGCCGGTGGCGCTCGACGCCCGCCGCTTCGCCGCGCATGCCGAGAAGAGCGACCTGCCGCTGCTGATCGACTTCTGGGCCGAGTGGTGCGGCCCCTGCCGCATGATGGCCCCCGTCTTCGCCCAGGCCGCGGCCCAGCTGGAACCCCACGTCCGCCTCGCCAAGATCGACACCGAGGCCTCTCCCGACCTCGCCGGCCGCTTCGCCATCCGCAGCATCCCGTCGCTGGTCCTGGTCCATCACGGCCGCGAAATCGCCCGCACCGCCGGCGCAATGCCGCTTCCGGCCCTGGTGACGTGGGTTCGGCAGACAATCCCCTCTCCCCCCCGCTCACGCGCAAACTAAGTTTGCGCTGACGCGACAGGCGGACCTCTGGTCCGCCGAAAGCGGGGAGAGGGTTAGGGTGAGGGGGGCGCGCGGCGAGGATCTTCAAGCATCGCGCACCCCCGGCTCCTTTATCAAATCCACGCGGTGCATCCCCCTCACCCCGACCCTCTCCCCGAGGGGGAGAGGGGGATAGCAACACCCCCTACGCCGCCCGCACCGTCGCGATGAAGGTCCCCACCTCCCGGCGCAGGCGCTCGGCCTCGACCGCCAGTTCCTGCGAGGTGCCGCGGACGCGGCCGGCGGCGTCGCCGGTCTCATGCACGGCGGTGCTGACGCCGGCGATGTTGCTCGACACCTCCTCGGTGCCCTGCGCCGCCTGGGTGACGCTGGAGGCGATCTCGCGGGTGGCGGCGGCCTGCTCCTCGATGGCCGCGGCGATGGCGGTGGTGATCTCGCTCATGTGGCCGATGGTCTTGCCGATGCTGCCGATGGCCTTCTGGGCGCCGCCGGTGGTCTGCTGAATCTCCTGCACCTTGGCCTGGATCTCGTCGGTCGCGCGCGCGGTCTGGCTGGCCAGCGCCTTCACCTCGCTCGCCACCACGGCGAAGCCCTTGCCGGCCTCACCGGCCCGCGCCGCCTCGATGGTGGCGTTCAGCGCCAGCAGGTTGGTCTGGGCGGCGATGCCGCTGATCAGTTCGACCACCGCGCCGATCTGCTCGGCGGCGGAGACCAGATCGCGCATGGTGCGGTCGGCGCCGTCGGCATCGGCCACCGCCTGGGTGGCGATGCGGGTGGAGTTCTCCACCTGCTGGCCGATCTCGGAGATGGAGGCCGACAGTTCCTCCGTCGCGGTGGCGACGGTCTGCACATTGGCCGAGGCCTGTTCGGAGGCCGAGGCGACCAGCAGCGACCGCTCGGTCGCCTCCTGCGCGGTGGCGGTCAGCTCGGTCGCGGCGTCGCGCATGCCGGTGGCGGCGTTGGCGACCGTGTCGACGATGCCCTTCACCGCGCTCTCGAAGGTGTCGGCCATCTGCATCATGGTCTGGCGGCGCTGGGCGGCGGCCTGCCGCTCGCTCTCCTCCTGCGCCTTGCGCATCCGCTCCATCTCATAGGCGTTGGTCTTGAAGACCTGGAGCGCACGGGCCAGCGCGCCGATCTCGTCGCGGCGCGCGTCGTCGGTGACGGCGACGCTCAGGTCGCCTTCGGCCAGACGGCCCATCGCCCGCGTGATGTTGCCGAGCGGCTTGGTGATCGCCCGCGAAATCGCCCAGGCCAGCAGCAGGCCGATCAGCAGGGCGGCGACCGTCACCATTGTGCCGCGCCCTTCGGCCGCCTTCACCTCGGCGGCGGCGGTGGTCTCCAGCTGCGACAGGAAATCGGCGGAATGGTCGCGGATCAGGCCGATCTTGTCGCCGATCTCCTTGCCGGCCTTGCCCAGCGTCTCATTGTTCAGCGACTTCAGCTGGTCGCTCAAGCTGGCGATGCGGTCGATGCCGGTGCCATAGGCCGGAAGCTTGGCGACCGCATCGGACAGCTTGGCCTTCACCGGCCCGTCCGCCATGCCGTCGCGCAGCGCCGTGGCCTTGGCGGTCACATCGGCCAGATCCTTGCGGATGCGCGCCAGATCCTCGGCCTGCGTCTCCGCCACGAAGCGGGCGACCAGCACGCGGACCAGCAGGTACTGCTCGCTGACATCGGCGGCCTGCACCGTGCGGTCGAGATCGCCCAGATCCTTCTCCGCCTTGACGGTCTCGCTCAGCGTGCGGCGGATGTCGGCGCCCAGCTTGTTCACCACCGACGCGACGATCGAGTCGCGCTCCGTCCGCGCGGCGACCAGTTGGTCGAAGCCGCCGGTCAGCGTCTTCTGCAGGCTGGCGATCTCCTGCGCCGCCTGGCGGTCGGTCGCGCTGGTCATGCGCGTGGTGGCGGCGTCCAGCTTCCTGGCGAACTTGTCCACGTCGACGCGGAAGCGGTCGGCCACCGCGGCGGAGCCGCTGGACACGAACTCCTCCGCCGCCCCCAGGGCGTCGGCCATGTTGGTGTCCGCCTCCGCCACCGCCATGGCGACATGCGACTGCCCGGCATAGCGGCGGAGCGCGTCGTCGCTCGATCGCAAGCCCGTCCAGGACACCGCCCCCAAGCCGACCAGCAGCGCGAGCGTCACGCCGAAGCCGGTGTAGATCTTGGTCGCCGTGCGCAGATTGGCGAAGGGACCGGCTTTGGTCGGTTGGGCGGCGGTCTGCCGGCTTGGGTGGGCGGCGTTCATGATTGGGGACCTCGTCTTCTGACCCGGCTGCTGGCAACTCTCCGATCTTTCGTGCGATCGGTTATCAACGAGGTAGCCTACAAGAACAATGCCAAAGGACCATTAACGCCGCGGTGTTTTTCTACCCTGTGAAATGACCCCTTTCCAATAGACTGCGCCACCTACCCTTCGCATTCTGCCAAGATCATTGAGATCGCTTTGCATTTTGCCAAAGCTTGACCTTCGCATTCGCGAAATCCTAGCCTTTAGTTATAGAACTGACCGCCATTCACCTCGATCGTCTGGCCGGTGATATAGCCTGCCAGCCGGTTGGAAGAGAGGAACAGGTAGGCGCCGACGCAATCCTCCGCCGTCCCCAGCCGTTTCAGCGGGATGCGCGCCGCAGTCTGCGACAGTTTGTCCGCGGTCGAGTAGCGCTGGTGGAAATCGGTGTCGATGGTGCCGGGCGACACCGCGTTGACGCGGATGCCGTGCGGTGCCAACTCCGTCGCCAGCGAGCGGGCGAGGCTGGCCTGGAACGCCTTCGCGGCGCTGTAGAGCGACGAGCCGGCGCTGCCGCCGGTGCGGCCGGAGATGGAGCCGGTGTTGACGATGGCCCCCCTCGACTCGATCAGCGCCGGCAGGGCGGCGCGGCTGGCGACGACCGCCGAGGCGGCGTTCAGGTCGAACTGCTGCTGCAGGAAATCATCGTCGATGTCGGCCAGCGCCACCCGGCCCAGCATGGTGCCGGCATTGTTGATCAGCACGTCCAGCCCGCCCAGCCGATCCACCGCCTGCTCCACCACCGCACGGGTCTGCCCCTTGTCGGCGAAGTCGCCGGCCAGCCCGACCACGCCGTTGCCCATGCCTGCCCCCATTGAGGCCGCCACGGCGTCCACCGCCGCCCGGTCGCGGCCATGGATGGCGACGCGGGCGCCGAGCTGGGCGAAGGCCACCGCCACCGCGGCACCGATGCCGCGGCTGCTGCCGGTGACCAGCACCCGCTTGTCCCGGAACTCCCGGGCAAGCAGGTCGGCGGGCCAGTTGCTGATGTCGGTAGCGGTGTTGGTTGCGGTGTCGGTTGCGGTCATGACGTGCGCTCTCCCTGCTGGCCGGCCGATCCGGTGTTCGGAATCGAAAGCCGGCTTGATTGTTCGTGTTCCAATCCGATCATAGGGGGCGGCGGCCCGCCGTCAATTGCCGGGTCGGCCGCGCCCCTCCCGGATCTGCGAGAATCCTGTCGTAGACGGCCGGCCTTCGGGCTATGTAGGCGGGATGAACACCGACCAAGACAAGACCGGCGCCGCGCAGCCCTTCGAGATTTTCCTGGTGGCCGCCCCCGGCCTGGAATCCGTGCTGTGCGCCGAGGCGCGCGAGCGCGGCTTCGCCAACCCCACCGCCGTGAAGGGCGGGGTGACGGTCACCGGCGGCTGGCCGGAGGTCTGGCGGGCCAATCTGGAGCTGCGCGGCGCCACCCGCGTGCTGGCGCGCATCGCCAGCTTCCGCGCCCTGCATCTGGCGCAGCTGGACAAGCGCGCCCGCCGGGTTCCCTGGGCCGAGATCCTGCGCGCCGACGTTCCGGTGCGGGTCGAGGCGTCCTGCAAGGCCTCGCGCATCTACCATGCCGGCGCCGCCGCGCAGCGCATCGAGCGCGCCATCGCCGAGGAACTCGGCGCCCCCATCGTCAAGGCCGCCCCCAAACCGACCGGCAAGACCGCCCGCAAGGACGCCGCCGGAGATACGGAGGCGGAGGACACCCGCGCCGTCCAGATCAAGGCCCGCATCGACGACGACCTCTGCACCATCAGCGTCGACAGCTCCGGCGAGTCGCTGCACAAGCGCGGCCACAAGGAAGCGGTCAACAAGGCGCCGATGCGCGAGACGCTGGCAGCATTGTTCCTGCGCCAGTGCGGCTATGACGGCCGCGAGCCGGTGGTGGACCCGATGTGCGGCTCCGGCACCTTCGTCATCGAGGCCGCCGAGATCGCCGCCGGCCTGAAGCCCGGCCGCTCCCGTCATTTCGCCTTCGAACAGCTCGCCAACTTCGACCCCGCCCTCTGGCAGAGCCTGCGCGCCGGCGGCACGCCCACGACGCCCACCGTCCGTTTCCACGGCAGCGACCGCGACGCCGGCGCCATAGCCATGAGCCGCGCCAACGCCGAGCGTGCCGGCGTCTCCGCCTGGACCGAGTTCACCCACCACGCCATCAGCGACCTGACCCCGCCCGAGGGTCCCCCCGGCCTCGTCATCGTCAATCCGCCCTACGGCGCCCGCATCGGCGAGGGCAAGTCCCTGATCCCGCTCTACCACGCCATGGGCCAGACCCTGAAAGCGCGGTTTGCAGGCTGGCGCGTGGGCATCATCACCAACGAAGCCGCCCTGGCGAAGGCAACGGAGTTGCCGTTCGAGGAGGGGGGCGTGTCGGTGTCGAACGGGGGGATCAGGGTGACGCTGTATCGGACCGCCCCCCTGCCCTGACCGCTCACCCGCCGGTCACGGGCGATAGCTGCAGGCACAGCTGCTTGTCCGGCCGCAACGACAGCCGCATGACCGGGCGCGGCGGCGCCACGCCGACAGGGACCAAAAGGGCGAAGCATTGCAGCAGCATGGCCGCGATCACCGTCAGTTCGGTCATCGCCAGATGCTGCCTCAGGCACACGCGCGGGCCCGCCCCGAACGGCATCTGGGCGCCGCGCGGGATGGGGGGGTGCGCCGGGCGCGAAGCGCTCCGGCCGGATGGCCAGCGGTTCGGGGAACCAGCGCGCGTCGTGCTGCATCGCCTGCACCGGCAGCAGGAACAGCGTCCCCACCAAAAAGCCGCCGACCTCACAAGCAATTTGGTGTAGGTGGGTGGACGAATTCATTCTTGAGAACAATTTCTCGTCCATGCTAAAAACGAGGACGAAAGGGCTTCGTAGCGAAGCAGCGGGCGAAATGAACAATATGAACGAATTTTTGGTCCAGGTAGCCCGACTCGGGTTGTCTGGACGGCCGCAGGATGTGCAAGCCTACCTGCGCCGGATCATCCGCAAGCTCGGGCCTGGTGACGAGTTAACGGGGCAAATCAGTGACCTACTCGCCAGTTCCCCCTACTTGGCTGCGCCCACCCGCGACGCTGGAATGAGCATGGTGCCCGTTGATGTGGACTCCCGCCTCAACCTCCTACGGCAAGAGCACCCTGTCGTCCTAGCCGACGAGCCCATCTTTCCAACGCAACTTCGCACGCGCCTTGAGCAGGTAGTTGCGGAACGCCGCAACCTTGCCGCATTGGAGCGTGAAGGGCTTGGCCCGACTCGCTCACTGCTTTTCGTAGGACCGCCAGGGGTGGGCAAGACTTTGAGCGCTCGGTGGCTTGCCCAACAACTCGACCGCCCCCTCTTAGTGCTGGATCTCTCTGCAGTTATGAGCAGCTACCTAGGAAAAACCGGAAGCAATCTGAGAAACGTGCTGGATTATGCCAAAGGTATACAATCAGTTCTTCTCTTAGATGAATTCGATGCTATAGCAAAGCGTAGAGATGATGAGGGAGAAATTGGTGAGCTAAAGCGCCTCGTCACCGTACTATTGCAAGAAGTTGACGAATGGCCCGATACAAGCCTTCTAATCGCCGCCACCAACCATGGAGAGCTTCTAGACCCCGCCGCGTGGCGCCGGTTTGACGATGTGCTGAATTTCGATGTTCCCCAAGACGACCTTCGCCAACAGGCGATAGAGCGGGCACTCGGTGAAGACCGAACCGCACTGGCCGACTGGATCCCCGTGCTCACCCGCATGTGGGAAGGCAGATCTTACAGCGACATTATGCGCACTGTTCGGCGCATGCGGCGGCAGGCTGTAGTGTTTACTAGACCCATTGTAGACGTGCTAATTGATACACTTTCCGATGATGCGCGTAATGCGTCGTCAGTTGATCGCAGGTTACTTGCGGAAAAACTGCATGCTGATGGAGTTTCAGACCGAAGAGTCAATGAAATTACAGGATTAGCCAGAGATACACTTCGAAAAATGTGGAAATCTGTGGAAAGCCCTCAATAATTTCTTTAAATTAGGAGGTGAGCATGGCCGCTCCGCGTTATCTCATTGGTGGGGGCGAACAACTCGCGGAGGATGTTCCTCGCCCAGGACGCAACCCAGGGGACAAGGCTCACCCTTATTCCTTCGAAACGGCTCGGCAACGCCTAGCCCCTCAGTGGAAGGATGCGGCAAGTAAATTGCGCAGCCTTCCGCCTCGCGCCTGCCCTGGGGGGCAAGCAGTAATTTCACTGACGCTCCATCCGACATATCTTGCAAAAAGTTACTACCCCGACAAGTTGCTCGAGGCATTGGATCTACGCCATGTAGGGAGTCGAGCCGTACACCTCATCCCGGAGCGCACCACAGGCGCAAAGGCACAAGCCGCAGCGGCACTCGGCAAAGCCAAACCACAGCCCGCGCCACAGTACTACCTTGCAGCCGATGCCGATCGCATTAAACGGTTTGCTGCCGAGGTAGATCGCTGGGCGCCATTCGATGAGGACATTTCCGACCAGTTTCGGCAGATCGAACTCGTCTCGCTTCCCGGCGAGGAACGCTTGAAACCAATCCCGGAGCAGTACCGCTCCCCAGGCGCAATCGTCCCCCTCGAAGTGGTACTGCATGCTTCTAACGGACAGGACAATAGGGCCATCCTTGCCGGCTTCAGAGACTATGTGAAGACGCTTGGGTTGGACGTCGATCTCAAAAGGCGTCGACACACCGGTGGACTCTGCTTCGTACCGATGCTTGCCCCTTACGAAACCCTGCCAGAGATTACAAAGTTCTCATTTTTGAGGGCGCTTCGTCGCGTGCCGCGTCTGGTGCCACTCGACCCTTTCGTGCGCCGCCTGACGTCGGGCTTTCAGGTAACCTTACCGGATGAAGACCCTTTAGCTTCGGACCTTGCCGTCGCCATCTTCGATGGCGGCCTGCCGGACGGCCACGCGCTCGGCAGATGGGTTGATCTACACGATGCGGCAGACGTTGGGACTCCCGTACCAGCATATCAAAGCCATGGCTTGGCCGTTACCTCGGCATTTCTTTTCGGGCCACTCAAGCCGGGGGCGACACCACCGCGCCCTTTCTCCCGAGTTGAGCACTGGAGAGTACTTGGCGACGATACCGTTCACGATGATTTTGAACTGTACTCCGTCCTGAGTCGCATAGAGGATGTTCTGGAATCCAAGACTTACGATTTTATCAATATAAGCTTAGGCCCAGATTGCGCCCTAGAAGATGACGACGTGAACGCATGGACGTCCACACTAGATAGCCTTTTGGTCGAGGGGAAGACCGTCGCCACGGTCGCCTGCGGAAACAATGGCGAGGCGGACAGCATGCTTGGCCTCAACCGTGTGCAACCGCCATCCGACGGCGTCAATATGATCGGCGTTGGCGCCACTGACACGGTGGGGACAGGATGGAGTCGAGCACCATACAGTGCGACGGGGCCCGGCCGAAGCCCTGGTTATGTAAAGCCAGACTTTTTAGCCTTTGGCGGTTCCCCAAGCACACCGTTTCTGGTCCTCGACGCCGATACACCGGGCTTGGGTCGCGGTGACATGGGAACAAGCTTTGCAGCACCCTTGGCAATGCGCGCTGGGGCAGGGATACGTGCGAAGTTTACCGAGGACTTGTGGGCTCCGACCATAAAAGCACTGATGGTGCACCATGCCAATCCAGAAGGCGCCCCTAAGCACGAGGTGGGTTGGGGGCGTCTCTCTCATGAACTGGACGACCTTGTCTTATGCGGAGATGGAGAGGCCCACATCATTTACCAACGCCAGATGCCACTTACAGGTTCCGTACGTCTTTATCTCCCCATACCGGACGGCATGACAGGAGATGTTTTCATAAAAGCCACTTTCTCATACTACTGTGACATCGACCCGGAAGACGCACTCAATTACACTCGCGCCGGACTCGATATCCAATTTCGACCGGATACCCTGAAGAGGGGAAAGCCGTATCAAAAAGATGGCCGGCTAATTACACCACGCACCCCTCCGTCAGACTCATTTTTTGGAGCGAACGATTTTTATTCGACTGAAGTTGAGAGACGCCAGGACGCCCAAAAATGGGAAACTACTCTAAGTGCAGCTAAAACCAAACGCAGCTCCTCTCTGAACCAACCTGCCTTCGATGTTAGTTACCTAGCACGAGAGCATGGGCATGGCGGCCGAAGGGATCCACAAACACGGTTTGCTTTGGTCCTGACTTTGAGGAACAAACGCATGACTGATCTCTACGAGAGAATTATCAATAGGTATCGAACGCGCTTGCAACCACTACGCCCGCGGCAGGAGATCCCGCTGCGCTTGCCGCGGCGCTAGCGCCAAAGTACACGCTCGGCCGTTGTCTAACGAAATCGTAGCGCGATGGCCGAGCTTCGGCAATGCGATCAGCATCATGGTTGCAAACCGATTCGGGCCGATGAAAGTACGCGAGCCACCGCTCAGACGTGTGTGCAAAACGTGCGCGAGGTGTCCAGAAGCCCTTGGTACATGAGGGCAAAAGGAGTGTGGCGTCCCCGACGGGAGTCGAACCCGTGTCGCCGCCGTGAAAGGGCGGTGTCCTAGGCCTCTAGACGACGGGGACATTGTACCTTCAAGCCCGCGCTCAACAACGCATCCAGCGCGTGGATGGCGTCCCCTAGGGGAGTCGAACCCCTGTTACCGCCGTGAGAGGGCGGTGTCCTAGGCCTCTAGACGAAGGGGACGTCTGGTCCCGATGCGCAACTCGCGGCGGTGGAGGCTGCCACCGGCCGCGCGACCCAACCTTGGAAGGTTGGCGTCCCCAAGGGGAGTCGAACCCCTGTTACCGCCGTGAGAGGGCGGTGTCCTAGGCCTCTAGACGATGGGGACGTCATCGGCGTGGGCGGGTTTCTAACCAAGCCAGCCCCGCCGATCAAGCCTTTTCTTGCAGGCTGCGCAAAATACCCAGCAAACCGTCAACCGCCGCCGCCGGCGTGTCGAACGCCGTCACGAAGCGCGCCGTGCCGTCGTCCCAGCGATAGAAGCCGTAACCGGCCCCCTCCAGCGCCTCGGCGTAAGGTCCGGGCAGCCGGACGAACAGCTCGTTCGCCTCCACCGGGTGTGCCAGCTCGACGCCCGGCAGCGCCATCAGCCCGGCGGCCAGACGGTCGGCCATGGCGTTGGCGTGGGCGGCCAGGCGCAGCCACAGCCCGTCCTCCAGCCAAGCGTCCAGCTGGGCCGACAGGAAGCGCATCTTCGACACCAGATGGCCGCCACGCTTGCGGCCGAAGCCGAAATCCTCGGCCATCGCCGGGTTGAAGAACACCACCGCCTCGGCGGCGAGACAGCCGCCCTTGGTACCGCCCAGCGTCAGCACGTCGACCCCGGCGCGCCACGTCACGTCGGCAGGGGCGCAGCCCAGCCGGGCAATGGCGTTGGCGAAGCGGGCGCCGTCCATATGCACGGCCATGCCGTTGGAATGGGCGGTCTCGACCAGCGCCTCGACTTCCGCCGGGGTATAGACGGTGCCGGCCTCCGTCGCCTGGGTCAGGCTGAGCGCGGCGGGCTGGACGCGGTGGACGACGCCGACGCCGGCCTTGGCGATGTGGCGCGACACCATTTCCGGCGTCAGCTTGCCATGCTCGCCGGCCAGCGGCACCAGCTTGGCGCCGCCGGTGAAGAATTCCGGCGCGCCGCATTCGTCGATGATGATGTGCGCGTCCTCATGGCACAGCACAGCGCCAAAGGGCGGCACCAGCGCCGACAGCGCCAGAGAGTTGGCCGCCGTGCCGGTGGCGACGGGGAAGACCGCGACGTCGGTCTCGAAGATCGCGCACAGCCGCTCGGTCACCCGAGCGGTCCAGGGATCGTTGCCGTAGGGGGAGGCGGTGCCGGCGGACGCGGCCGCCAGCGCCGTCATCACCTGCGGGGCGGCACCGGCGACATTGTCGCTGCGGAAATCATGCATGATCGCGAGACCTGTCTGTTACGGAGCGGCTTTGCCGCCAGAGGGGCCAGCAATGACCGTCGCGGTGACGGCGCCGGTGCGCGGGTCGATCAGATAGAGGCGGTCCGGCCCCTGCGGCAGGGTCACCTTGAACAGCACGCGGTTGCCCGCCACCAGCATCTCGCCGATGCGGGCGCCGGCCGGGACGTCCAGCGTCACCTCGGCGGGGCGGTCGATCACGGTGGTCGTGGTGGAGGGCCCGGTCAGGGAGGCGCGGTTGGGGTCCGACATCCGCTTGTACAGCTCCACCCCCAGATAAGTGAAGCCGGCGATGATCAGAACGCCCATGATGACGACGAGTGCCTTGAGGATCTGCACGGTTTGGGGTCCACTCCCGGACGATTGAAACAGGACGCGATACGCAAAGCCGATGGCCGCCAACATGCCGGACGACACCAACCCGGACGATCTGTCCGACGATTTCCTCGATGCGGACGACGACGCCGGCCCGCCCGCCTACGCCACTGCCCGTGCCCTCGCCTACACGGTTCCCGACGAGGCGGCGGGCCAGCGGCTGGACAAGGCGTTGGCGGCGGGCCTGCCGGACCTGTCGCGGTCGCGCGTCCAGGCCCTGCTGGAACAGGGCTGCGTGCGCGGCGACGGCCGGACGATAACGGACCCGTCCCTGAGGGTCAAACCCGGCCAGCGCTTCGAGGTCGAGGTGCCGGGGGCGGAGGCCGCCGAGCCGGTGGCGCAGGACATCCCGATCGACGTGGTGTACGAGGATGCCGACGTGCTGGTGATCGACAAGCCGGCCGGTCTGGTGGTGCATCCCGCGGCCGGCAACCCGGACGGCACGCTGGTCAACGCCCTGCTGGCCCATTGCGGCGACAGCCTGTCCGGCATCGGCGGGGTGAAGCGGCCGGGCATCGTCCACCGGCTGGACAAGGACACCAGCGGCCTGATGGTGGTCGCCAAGAACGACCGCGCCCATCACGGCCTGTCGGAGCAGTTCTCCGACCGCACGCTCAGCCGCACCTATCTGGCGCTGGTCTGGGGCGTGCCCAACCCGACGCAGGGCCGGATCGAGGGCAACATCGGCCGCAGCAGCGCCGACCGCAAGAAGATGGCGGTGGTGACCGGCGGCGGCAAACCCGCGGCCACCAAGTACCGCGTGGTGAAGAGCTTCGGCATGGCCGCCTCGCTGGTCGAATGCGTGCTGGAGACCGGGCGCACCCACCAGATCCGCGTCCACCTGACCCACATCGGCCACCCGCTGGTCGGCGATCCGCTCTATGGCCGCGGCCGGTCGGGGCGGCCGGGGGGCAAATTCGCCTCGCAACTTCCGGAACCGGTTCGGGGCACCCTTGTTGGGTTTCCGCGACAGGCGCTGCACGCCGCGGCGCTGACCTTCCGTCATCCGGTCAGTGGCGAAATTGTGGCATTCCGCTCCCCAATTCCGGCGGATATTCATGAACTAATTGTCACCTTGGAGTCGCTTTAAAACGGTACACCGGGTAATCTTTCTTGGATAGACTCCCGGTCAATGGCGAGGTTCCGCCGCCCGCTCATTGCGAGGGGCCTTTGGAACCCGCGCTGAAGAATGGCCGCGTGCCCATGAATTCCTTCTCATGGGTATACCGGCCGTCAGGAGAGGGGTTTGGTCATGGCGACGGCATCCAATCTTCCGGCCATCGGGTCCGAGAGCAATCTGTCCCGCTATCTCCAGGAGATCCGCAAGTTCCCGATGCTGGAGCCGGAGCGGGAATACATGCTGGCCAAGAGCTGGCAGCAGCATGAGGATTCCGGCGCCGCCCATCAGCTCGTCACCAGCCATCTGCGTCTGGTGGCCAAGATCGCGATGGGCTACCGCGGCTACGGCCTGCCCTTGTCGGAGCTGATCTCCGAAGGCAATGTCGGCATGATGCAGGCGGTGAAGCGTTTCGACCCCGACCGCGGCTTCCGGCTCGCGACCTATGCGATGTGGTGGATTCGCGCGGCGATCCAGGAATATATCCTGCACAGCTGGTCGCTGGTGAAAATGGGCACGACGGCCGCCCAGAAGAAGCTGTTCTTCAACCTGCGCCGGCTGAAGGGCCAGATGCAGGCGATCGAGGAAGGCGACCTGTCGCCGGAGCAGGTCCAGGCCATCGCCACCAAGTTGGACGTTCCGGAACAGGACGTCGTCAACATGAACCGGCGCCTCGCCAGCCCCGACCATTCGCTGAACGCCCCCCTGCGTGCGGAGAGCGAGGGCGAATGGCAGGATTTCCTGGTCGACGAGACGGCCAGCCAGGAGATCACGCTGGCCGACCGCGAGGAGCTGGGCAAGCGCCGCAAGCTGCTGGCGAACGCCATGACCGCGCTGAACGACCGCGAACGCGACATCCTGACCGAACGCCGCCTGCGCGAGGCACCGACGACGCTGGAGGACCTGTCGCAGAAATACGGCATCAGCCGCGAGCGCGTCCGCCAGATCGAGGTGCGCGCCTTCGAGAAGCTGCAGAAGGCAATCAAGGCAGCCGCGGTCGAACAGAAGATGGAGACGGAGGCATAAGGGGAGGTCCCCCGCCACCGCAACAGAGTCATGACGGGAACGATGCAGGATACCGAAGTCACGCTCGCGGTCGTCGATCCGAGCGATCTGCCGGCCTTCAAGAGCGAGATGGAGGCATCCTTCGCGGTCGCCGTCATCGAGGAGTTCGGGTGCCTTCCCGACGATTCGATTCCCCGCGGCAGCGATCTCGACGAGTCGATGAACGCGCCGGGCACCGAGCTTCTGCATATCCTTTGCGATGGCCAAAGGGTCGGCGGCGCCGTCGTCGTGATCGACGAGGCGACGCAGCGCAATTCGCTGGACCTGTTCTTCCTGTCGCCGGCGCAGCATGGCCGGGGATTGGGCTTCAAAGCCTGGATGGCGATCGAGCGGCGCTATCCCGGAACGCTGGTCTGGCAGACCCACACGCCTTATTTCGAGAAACGGAACATCCATTTCTATGTGAACAAGTGCGGCTTCAAGATCGTCGAGTTCTTCGGCGCCCGTCACCCCGACCCGCATTGGCCCGGCCCCTCCGGCCTGCCCGGCGGCGGCGAGATGTTCCGCTTCGAGAAGGTGATGCGATAGCAGCGGCGGCCAAGCGGTGACGGGCCCCGCGCTCACGCCTCCACCCTCACGCCTTCACATACACCCAGGCCTCCGCCCCCGACTTCAGCCGGACCATGACGCGCCTGTAATCCGCGACCTCGTACGAATCGGCAGCCGCCAGTTCTTCCGCGGTAATCTCGAACAGGGTTCCGGCGACCTCGTCGGCCGGATCGCCGCTTTCGCTCACCACGGGGTGGAAGCGCTTGCCGCTGGTGCGGATCACCTCCGGATCGGTGATCTCCAGCATGTCGCGGCGGTATCCCGGCATGGCATCCGCCCGCCCGGCCAGCAGCCGGCCGAAGGACGCCATCTGCACATTCTCCTGCTGCAGGGTGCCGTAGGAGAACAGAAGGACCGGATCGTCAGCCATCGCCATCCCTCCTTGCTTCCGCCCCGACGCGCAGCAAATTGCCGTCCGGATCGATGTGGGCGAACTCGCGCAGGCCATAGGGCGTGTCGGCGACCGCCGTCAGCCGGCCGCCAACTCCCGCCGCCTGCCACGCCGCATGCAGGGCGTCGGCGTCGCTGACATAGAGATAGCAAGCGACGACCGAGCGCTCCGGATCGAGGTCCGGAATCCGCGCCAGATGCAGGCTCACCCCATTCCAATCCAAGAACCCATAGACCGGGTCCGCGGCAGCCTCGTCATAGGCGGTCACTGTGAAACCGAGCTGCCAGTAGTGGGCGAGCGCAGCGCGGACGTCGCGGACCGGCAGGATCGGTGCCACCCGCTCGAACTGAACGGTCATCGCTTCCTCACACCCGGATCGAGCCTTCGAGATACAGCACCGCCTGCCCGCCGATCTTCACCCGGTCGCCGGCCAGTTCGCACAGCAGGTCGCCGCCGCGGGCCGAGACCTGACGCGCCGTCAGCACCGTCTTGCCCAGCCGCTCCGCCCAATAGGGGGTCAGCATGCAGTGGGTGGAGCCGGTGACCGGGTCCTCCGGGATGCCCTGGGCCGGGGCGAACAGCCGCGACACGAAATCGACCCCATTCTCTCCCGGCGCGGTGACGCAGACCGCGAACAGGTCGAGCTTCGACAGCAGCGCCATGTCCGGCGCCAGCGCCCGCACCGCGTCGGCCGACTCGTACACCACCAGATAGTCGCGCCCGCTCAGGATCGCGACCGGCGCCGGTCCGCCCAGCGCCGCCAGCAGATTGGGATCGACCCGCTCCGCCGGCTTGGCCGGACGGTTGGGGAAGTCCAGCGTGTAGCGGTCGCCGTCGCGGGTGACGGTCAGCGTGCCGGCCTGCCGGGTGGCGAAGTCCATGCGCTCGCGCCCCGGCTCCAGGATGGTGGAGATGACGAAGGCGGTCGCCAGCGTGGCATGGCCGCACAGATCGACCTCCACCGCCGGGGTGAACCAGCGCAGTTCATACCCCTCTCTCGCCCCTTGGCCGCTGCGGGTGAAGAAGGCGGTCTCCGCCAGATTGTTCTCCGCCGCGATGGCCAGCATCTGCGCGTCGGGCAGCCAGGACTCCAGCGGCACGACCGCCGCCGGGTTGCCGGCGAAGACGCGGTCGGTGAAGGCATCGACCTGATAGATGGGCAGGCGCATGGCTTTCCCGGTCATGGCGAGCGTTCCTTACGTCTTGGGGGCGATTTATCGATGAAGCGTCATTTCCCTCTCCCGCCCCGGGAGAGGGAGGGGACCCGCGCCGTCAGGCGTGGGGAGGGTGAGGGGTAGGGCAAGGATCCCGAACCGCATGGCTTCGTGCCTAACCCCTCACCCTTCCCATGCTCCGCATGGGCCCCTTCCCTCTCCCGGGGCGGGAGAGGGAGTCTAGCCCGCCACCAGCGTGGCGAAGCGGCCGAGGTCGACGTTGCCGCCGGTGACGACGATGCCGACGCGCTTGCCGCGCACGTCGATCTTGCCGGACAGCACCGCGGCGGCGGCGAGGCAGCCGGTCGGCTCGACCAGCATCTTCATCCGGCTGGCGAAGAAGCGCATGGCGTCGACCAGCTGGTCGTCGGTGACGGTGTCGATGTCGTCGACCAGCCGCTGCATCACCGGGAAGGTCAGCTGGCCGACATTGCGGCTCTGGGCGCCGTCGGCGATGGTCTTCGGCGGTTCGATGCGGACGATGCTGCCGCTGCGCAGGCTCTGCTGGGCGTCGTTGCCGGCCTCCGGCTCGATACCGATCACGCGGCAGCCGGGGTTCAGCGCCTTCGCCGCCACCGCGCAGCCGGCCAGCAGCCCGCCGCCGCTGGTCGGCACCACCAGCAGGTCCAGCGGTGCGCCGCCGCTCGCCAGAACCTCCTCGATCAGCTCCTTGGCGACGGTGCCCTGCCCCGCCATCACATGGCCATGGTCGAAGGGCGGGATGAAGATACCGCCCCGCTCTTCCAGAACGCGGGCGACGGCGGCGTCGGGCGGCTCGGCATAGCGGTCGTACAGCACCACGTCGGCGCCATAGCCGCGGGTGGCCGCCAGTTTGGACGCCGGGGCGTCCATCGGCATGACGATGGTCGCCTTCACCCGCAGCATCGACGCCGCCAGGGCGATGGCCTGGGCGTGGTTGCCGGACGAATAGGCGACGACGCCGACCGCGCGCTGCACCGGCGTGAACCGGGCGATGGCGTTGTAGGCGCCACGGATCTTGAAGGCGCCGGTGCGCTGGAAGTTCTCGCACTTGAACAGCAGCTCGCCGCCGGTCAGCGTGTCGGCGGTGCGGCTGGTCAGCACCGGCGTGCGGTGGGCGACGCCGGCGATCCGCTCCGCCGCCCCGGCCACATCGGCATAGGAGATGGCGAGGCCAGTCGTATCGGCCACGGTGCTGGTGATCGTGTCGGGCATGGCGGCGGTGCTCCCCCCGGTATTATTCCAGATCGGTGAACAGGAAGGCCTGCTCGTGCCGCTTCAGCCCGGCCTCCTCGTAGAAGCTGATGGCCTTGGGTGCGGACAGCAGCAGGCACATGGTGCCCGGCCCCATCGCGTCGCGGGTGCGGCGCATCAGCTCCTTGCCGATGCCGCGCCCCTGCAGGGCGCGGTCGACGGCGAGGTCGGACAGATAGCAGCAGTAGACGAAGTCGGTGATCGACCGGGCGACGCCGACCAGCCGTCCATCCTCTCGCGCGGTGATGATCAGGCCGGCGTTGCGCAGCATCGCCTCCACCCGGGGGCGGTCGCCCACGGGCCGGCGTTCCGCCAGCCCGGAGCGTTCCAGAACGTCGATGAAATCGTCGGCGCTCAGGTCCGGTTCGACTGCGTATTCGATCTGAATGGGTTGGCTCTGTATGGATTCATTGGCCATCGTCTCATCCCCGCCAGAACGGCTTCGACACCTCCTGCTCCGCCTCGG
Organism: Azospirillum sp. CT11-132; assembly: GCF_047302835.1. Lineage (NCBI taxonomy): Bacteria > Pseudomonadati > Pseudomonadota > Alphaproteobacteria > Rhodospirillales > Azospirillaceae > Azospirillum > Azospirillum sp. CT11-132. The sequence goes on along the minus strand of NZ_JBGLZA010000009.1, from coordinate 130,627 downwards.
ACCGGCTGACGCCGATGTCCTTCAGCAGATAGTCGTCGAGCCTTGCCAGTGCATGACGTTGTTTGCGCCGTTCCATCGCGGAAAACAACACGTCGAGCAGCCGCCAGAAGGGGCGCGAGGCGACACGGGTGACGCGGTCGGCGGCCGGGACGGCGCCCGGGGCTGCCGTGTACGGGCCGGAACTGCGGGTCACGTCGGTGTGGCGCATCGGATCCTCCATCATCTGGCGCACATCGCTCGAACAATCGAGACAATCAGGATTATGGAGACGTAATCGGCGGGGTCAAATGGAACATTGTCACCATTACATTTCCGATGTCGGATGTATCTTTTCGGCCACAGGCACAAGCGCTGCCTTGGACAGACTGGAAAATCCTTGTGAAACGAAGGGTTCCACCGGTCTTCCCGGCAATGGTTCTGTCTTGCGGATGGTTTGCGTGACAAGTTGCGGCCGGACCACCGGATTGTCATGGTGGCATTGTGCCGGTCGCGTGGCCCGCCCCGCCGGCCACTGCCCCTTCCCGCAGTGATATGACCGGCCGCGCCATTGCGCCCGGCCCCACTGCCGCCCTATGCTGATATATCACTCAAGATCACATCGGGAGAACGCCATGCAGCCGCCCTATCTTGCCGCCGAACGGCGATACGAAGGCATGAGCTATCGCCGCACCGGCCGCAGCGGGCTGGACCTGCCGGCCATTTCGCTGGGGCTTTGGCAGAATTTCGGCGGCACCGACGTGTTCGCCACCGGGCGCGCCGTGCTGCGCCGGGCCTTCGACCGCGGCGTCACCCATTTCGACCTCGCCAACAACTACGGCCCGCCGCCGGGTTCGGCGGAGGAGAATTTCGGCCGCATCCTCGCCACCGATTTCCGGCCCTACCGCGACCAGATGGTGATCTCGACCAAGGCCGGTTACGAGATGTGGCCCGGCCCCTACGGCAACTGGGGCTCCCGCAAATATCTGGTCTCCAGCCTGGACCAGAGCCTGAAACGGATGGGTCTCGACTATGTCGACATCTTCTATTCGCACCGCGTCGATCCCCGCACCCCGCTGGAGGAGACGATGGGCGCGCTCGACCACATCGTCCGCCAGGGCAAGGCGCTCTATGTCGGCATCTCCTCCTACTCGCCGGAGATGACGCGGCGGGCGGCCGGCATCCTGAAGGATCTGGGCACCCCCTGCCTGATCCATCAGCCCTCCTACTCCATGCTGAACCGCTGGGTTGAGGGCGGACTGCTGGAGACGCTGGAGGATCTCGGCATGGGCTGCATCGCCTTCTCGCCGATGGCCCAGGGCATGCTGACCAACAAGTATCTGAGCGGCCAGCCTGCCGACGCCCGCGCCGCCAAGGGCGGGACCCTGCGCGCCAACTTCCTGTCGCCGGAAAACCTGGAGCGCATCCGCGCGCTCGACGCCATCGCCCAGCGGCGCGGCCAGACGCTGGCGCAGATGGCCATCGCCTGGGTCCTGCGCGATCCGCGCGTCACCTCCGCCCTGATCGGCGCCCGCAATGTGGAGCAGCTCGACAACTCGTTGGACGCGCTGAACAACCTGTCCTTCACGTCGGAGGAGTTGGCGGAGATCGACACCCACGCCGTCGCCGACGCCGGCATCAACCTGTGGAGCGCCTCTTCCGCCGCCGAGGCCGGCTGACGCCGGAAGGCTGCTATCCCCTCTCCCCCCCGGGGAGAGGGTTAGGGTGAGGGGGTCGCGCGGCGAGGATTCTTGAGAAGGTACGAGGTGCATCCCCCTCACCCCGACCCTCTCCCCGGGGGGGGAGAGGGGGATTCCTCCGTCCTAAAAAGTCACCAACCTCACTCCGCCGCATCAGTGGCGCGGTAACGCTCCAGCCAGTGGGCGTAGGGCGCCGGCAGCACCCAGGACGGACGCTCCTCGCCCAACTCCTTGGCGGCGCGGTAGGGATAATGCGGGTTGGCCAGATGGGCGCGGCCGACCATCACCAGATCCAGCTGCCCGTCGGCGACGGTGCGGTTGGCGATCTTCGGCGCGTCGATGCCCCAGGCGGCCGCCACCGGCAGCTCCGCCTCGCGCCGCACCCGCTCGGCGACCGGGGCCAGGAAGGCCGGCCCCCACGGAACGCGGGCATCGGGGGTGGAAAAGCCGACGCTGACGCTCAGCATGTCCAGCCCGCCGGCGCGGAAGTTGCGGGCGAGTTCGATCGACTCGGCCAGCGTCTGCTCGTCGCGCCCGTCATACTCGATCACGCCGAAGCGCGCGGTCAGCGGCAGGTTTTCCGGCCACACCTCGCGCACCGCCGCCAGCGTTTCCAGCAGGAAGCGGCTGCGCCCGGCAAGGTCGCCGCCATACTGGTCGGTGCGGGTGTTGGCATGGACCGAGAAGAAGCTCTGGCCGAGATAGCCGTGGGCGAAATGCAGCTCCAGCCATTTGAAGCCGGCGTCGCGGGCGCGCACGGCGGCGGCCACGAAATCGGCGCGGACGCGGGCGATGTCGTCCAGCGTCATCGCCTTCGGCACCTTCGGCAGATGATGGCCGAAGGGCACGGCCGACGGCGAGATGGTCTCCCAGCCGCGCGGATCGCCGTCGGTGATGTGGTCGTCACCTTCCCAGGGGCGGTTGGCGCTGGCCTTGCGGCCGGCATGGCCGATCTGGATGCCGGGAACGGCGCCGGCGGCGGCGATGGACGCGGCGATGCGCGCCATCCCGTCCGCCTGGGCGTCGTTCCACAGGCCGGTGCAGCCCGGCGTGATGCGGCCTTCCGGCGACACCGCCGTCGCCTCGACGATCACCAGACCGGCGCCGCCGCGGGCGAGGCCGGGGTAGTGGACGAGATGCCAGTCGTTGATGACGCCGTCGACGGCGCTGTACTGGCACATCGGCGGAACCGCGATGCGGTTGCGCAGGGTGACGTCCTTCAGCGTGAAGGGCGTGAACAGGGCGGACATGCGAATTCCCGTCTCGATCTTGTCGGTGGCGGCAGGAGATGAGGCGTCAGCCCACCCCTGCCGCAGATCGGGAAGATTTAGGTCCGCCCCAGCCTCAGCCAACCCGCCCGGCCGCCAAACGGCCCACTATCGCCGCATGGCTGCGGATACCGTTGCGCAGGCATTTCAACTCGAACTTCTCGTTCGGCGAATGGATGCGGTCGTCGTCCAGCCCGAAGCCGACCAGGATGGTGTCGAGCCCCAGATGCTCGCGGAACCAGCCGACGATGGGGATCGACCCGCCGCCGCCGATCAGCACGCCGTCGCGGCCCGTCGCCTCCTTCAGCCCGCTGCGCACCGCCTGCATCCACGGCGTGTCGGTCGGCACCTCGATCCCCGGCGACGAGCTGAAGCGCCGGAAGCTGACCGTGCAGTCCGCCGGCAGCCGCTCCTCGAAGAAGCGCCGGACCGACGCCTCGATCGCCGCCGGGTCCTGGCCGGGCACCAGACGGCAGCTCAGCTTGCACGACGCCTTGGCCGGGATGACCGTCTTCGACCCCTCGCCGGTATAGCCGCCCCAGATGCCGTTGATGTCGCAGGTCGGCCGGGTCCAGATGCGCTCCAGCAGCGTCCGCCCCGCCTCGCCATGGCTGCGGGTCAGGCCCAGCGCGCCCAGGAACTGCGCCTCGTCCAGCGGCAGGCCGCGGATCTGCGCCAGCAGCTCGTCCGGCAGCTCGCGCACGCCATCATAGAAGCCGTCGAAGCGCACCCGCCCGTCGGCATCGTGGATCTGGCCCAGAATGCCGCTCAGCACGTTCAGCGGGTTGGGCACGGCGCCGCCGAACAGGCCGGAATGCAGGTCGTGGCTGGGGCCCGTGACGGTGGCTTCCAGATAGAGCAGCCCGCGCAGCCGGGTGGTGATCGCCGGGGTGTCGACGTCCCAGGCGTTGGTGTCGGTGACCAGGCAGAAGTCGGCCTGCAGCTCGTCCGCATGCTCCTTAAGGAAGCGCGGCAGCGACGGGCTGCCGGTCTCCTCCTCGCCCTCCAGCAGCACGGTGGCGCGGATCGGGATGGAGCCGTGGACGGCGTGCCAGGCCTCGAAGGCTTCCATGAAGGTCATGGTCTGGCCCTTGTCGTCGGCGGCCCCGCGGGCGACGACGCGGCGGCCGCGCTCGGCCTCGACGATCACCGGATCGAAGGGCGGGCTGGTCCACAGCTCCATGGGATCGGCGGGCTGCACGTCGTAGTGGCCGTAATAGAGCACATGCGGCGTCTCTGCCCCCTGCGGCCCCGGATGATGGGCGACCAGGATCGGATGGCCGGGCGTGTCGTGGATGGTGACGCTGAAGCCCATCGCCGTCAGCCTGTCCGAGCACCAGCGGGCGGCGCGCCGGACCTCGCCGGCATAGGCGGGATCGGTGCTGACCGAGGGAATGCGCAGCAGCTCGCAAAGCCGGCCGACCGACTCCTCGAAGGACTCGTCCACCTTGCGCAGAACGGCATCGACAGGAAGCATGAGTGCCCTCTTCTTGTTGACCATGGGATCCACCTATCCCCCTCTCCCCCCCGGGGAGAGGGTCGGGGTGAGGGGGGTGCATAGTGTGGATTAAGTGGGGTGCAGAGGTTCGCTACTCTTGAAAATCCTCGCCACGCGTCCCCCTCACCCTAACCCTCTCCCCGGGGGGGAGAGGGATATCTCATCCCCCCAGCCCCAGCAATTTCCCAAGTATCGGCTGCCCCACGGCCGCCCCCAATGCGAAGCCGCCGGCCAGCCCGATCACCAGCCCCACAAGCCCCGCCCCCATTCCGCCACCCGACCGCGCTCCCCCGCGTTCCGCCTGCCGCGCCCCATTGCCGCCGCCGCCAGGTTCGTCGCCTTCGTCGATCGACGACGCGCGCCGCGCGCTGTAGGAGGTGTCGGTCGCCTCGTGCCACGCCTGGATGCGCTCCAGCGCCGGCTTCAGCTGGGCGTCGTCGGGCGTGCTGCCGCGGCCATGGACGATCTCCCAGGCCAGCGCGGCGAAGCGGCTGGTGGTCCGCCCGTCCGGCGTGAAGATCATCGCCGGCATGCGGCGGTAGGTCGCCTTCACCACGTCCACGTCATAGGGGAAGGCGGTGCGGAACATCTGCTCCGGGAACTCGTTGCGCAGCTGGGTCAGCGATTCGCGCCCGACCTCGTCGTTGGTGATCGACAGCATCAGGATGCCGGCCAGCGACAGGCTGGGGTTCAACCCGTTCTGGATATGCTCCACCACCTGCAGGGTGCGCCGCAGACCGTCCAGCGCATAGCGCCCCGGAAACACCGGCACGATCAGCCGGTCCGACGCCGCCAGCGCGCCGGCCGCCAGATGGCCCAGCGCCGGCGGGCAGTCGATGACGACATAGTCCGGCGGGTTGCGCGAGAAATGCAGCGCCTTGCGCAAGCCCCGCTGCGAGCCGCCGCGGCTGTCCAGCGCATGTTCCAGCGAGTAGAGCTTGCGCGCGCCGACGATCATCGACAGCCCGTCGAAGGCGGTCGGGGTGATGGCGTCCTCGACGAAGGTTTCCTTGCGCAGCAGGTCGTTGATGCCGACCTTGGCCTTGTCGCGCAGCAGGAAGTTGCTGGTGGCGCTGCTCTGCGGGTCGAAATCGATCAGCACGACGCTCTTGCCCAGCGCCGCCAGCGCCAGCGCGAGGTTCACCGAGGTGGTCGTTTTGCCGACGCCGCCCTTCTGGTTGTAGACCGACAGGATGGTCGGCTGCCGTGTCTCGGGCGTGTCGAAGACGTCTTCGTGGCTGGTCATGTTCATTCCGCTTCGCCGTTTCTGCGGCTATCCCCCGCCCCACCCCAGGAATCCCCATGGCTGGAGCGCGGGCGCACTATAAGCGTCGGGCGCGCCCAAGTCTCCCCACACGTTCGAGGGTTGCGGGCGGCCATCGGAGGGCGCTTGCCGCATTCCTGCACAACCGATGCGCAAAGTTTCGGGTCGCGCCAAAGGGCCGCTCAGGTCCACATGGTGACAAACAATCCCGAGGGAGGACAATAGGATGACCACCGAACTTCAGCACCTGATCGGCGGCAAGCTGGTTTCCGGAACGTCGGGGCGGTTCGCCGACGTCTACTCCCCGATGACCGGCGAGGTGCGCGCCCGCGTGCCGCTGGCGAGCGTCGAGGAGATGCGCGCCGCGGTCGAGAACGCCAAGCAGGCGCAGCGCGGCTGGGCCGCCACCAACCCGCAGCGCCGCGCCCGCGTGCTGATGCGCTTCCTCGACCTCGTCCAGCGCGACTATGACGAGCTGGCGCTGCTGCTGTCGCTGGAGCATGGCAAGACCATCATCGACGCCAAGGGCGACATCCAGCGCGGGCTTGAGGTGGTGGAGTTCGCCTGCGGCATCCCGCACCTGCTGAAGGGCGAGTTCACCGACGGCGCCGGCCCCGGCATCGACATCTATTCGATGCGCCAGCCGCTGGGCGTCGTCGCCGGCATCACGCCGTTCAACTTCCCGGCCATGATCCCGATGTGGAAGTTCGCCCCGGCCATCGCCTGCGGCAACGCCTTCATCCTGAAGCCGTCGGAGCGCACGCCGGGCGTGCCGGTCAAGCTGGCCGAGCTGATGCTGGAGGCCGGCCTGCCGGCGGGCATCCTCAACGTCGTCCACGGCGACAAGGTGGCGGTGGACGCCATCCTCGACGACCACGACATCAAGGCGGTGGGCTTCGTCGGCTCCACCCCGATCGCCGAATACATTTACAACCGCGGCTGCGCCAACGGTAAGCGCGTGCAGTGCTTCGGCGGCGCCAAGAACCACGCGCTGGTGATGCCCGACGCCGACCTCGATCAGGCGACCGACGCCCTGATCGGCGCCGGTTACGGCGCGGCCGGCGAGCGCTGCATGGCGATCTCCGTCGTCGTGCCGGTCGGCAAGAAGACCGCCGACGCCCTGATGGAGCGTCTGATCCCGCGGGTGGAAGGCCTGAAGGTCGGCCCCTCGACCGACAGCAGCGCCGATTTCGGCCCGCTGGTGACCGCCGAGCATCTGGCGCGGGTGAAGTCCTACGTCGATCTCGGCGTAAAGGAAGGCGCCAAGCTGGCGGTCGACGGCCGCGAGTTCAAGATGCAGGGCTACGAGAACGGCTTCTACATGGGCGGCTGCCTGTTCGACGAGGTGAAGCCGGACATGCGCATCTACAAGGAGGAGATCTTCGGCCCGGTCCTCTCCGTCGTCCGCGCCGACAGCTACGAGGAAGCGCTGGCCCTGCCGAACGACCACGAGTACGGCAACGGCGTTGCCATCTTCACCCGCGACGGCGATGCCGCCCGCGACTTCGCGTCCCGCGTCGATGTCGGCATGGTCGGCATCAACGTTCCGATCCCGGTTCCGCTCGCCTACTACACCTTCGGCGGCTGGAAGCGTTCGGGCTTCGGCGACCTGAACCAGCACGGACCGGATTCGGTGCGCTTCTACACCAAGACCAAGACCGTCACCTCCCGCTGGCCCTCGGGCGTCAAGGAAGGCGCCAGCTTCGTCATTCCGACCATGGATTGATGGGTCCATAGCTTCCCTCTCCCGCCCCGGGAGAGGGAAGGGGCCCATGCGAAGCATGGGAAGGGTGAGGGGGACGACAAGGATCATTGCGCTTATCCTTGGATCACCCCTCACCCTCCCCACCTTACGGTGGGTCCCCTCCCTCTCCCGGGGCTCTCAGCGGATCTTCGATCCGCCTGACGCCGTCAGCACAAACGAAGTTTGTGCGAGAGGCGGGAGAGGGCCTTGATCGAGGTGACGCATGTCCTTTGAACTGACCGAAGACCAGGTCGCCATCCGCGACATGGCGTTGTCCTTCGCCCGCGACGAGCTGGCGCCCAACGCCGTCGAGTGGGACCAGAAGAAGCATTTCCCCGTCGACACGCTGCGCGCCGCCGGAGACCTCGGCATGGGCGGCATCTATGTGTCGGAGGACCATGGCGGCTCGGCGCTCAGCCGCTTCGACGCCGTGGTGATCTTCGAGGCGCTGAGCCAGGGCTGCCCGACCATCGCCTCCTACATCTCCATCCACAACATGGTGGCGGGGATGGTGGACAATTTCGGCAATGACGAGCAGAAGGCCCATTGGCTGCCGAAGCTCTGCACCATGGAATGGCTGGCCAGCTATTGCCTGACGGAGGCCAACGCCGGCTCCGACGCCGCGGCCTTGCGCACCAGGGCGGTGCGCGACGGCGACAGCTACATCCTGAACGGCGCCAAGCAGTTCATCTCCGGCGCCGGCAGCTCCGACCTCTACCTCGTCATGGCCCGCACCGGCGAGGACGGCCCCGGCGGCATCAGCGCCTTCCTGGTTCCCAAGGACACCCCCGGCCTCTCCTTCGGCGCCAACGAGCACAAGATGGGCTGGAACGCCCAGCCGACCCGCGCCGTCATCATGGAGGACGCCCGCGTCCCCGCCTCCGCCCTGCTGGGGCAGGAAGGGATGGGCTTCAAGTTCGCCATGAAGGGTCTGGACGGCGGCCGCATCAACATCGCCGCCTGCTCCATCGGCGGCGCCCAGGCCGCGCTGGACAAGGCGCTGACCTACATGAGTGAGCGCAAGGCCTTCGGCCAGTCGCTCGACCGCTTCCAGGCGCTGCAGTTCCGCATCGCCGACATGGCGACGGAGCTTGAGGCCGCCCGCACCTTCGTCCACCGCGCCGCCTCGGCGCTGGACGCCAAGAGCAAGGACGCGACGCGCCTGTGCGCCATGGCGAAGCGCTTCGCCACCGACACCGGCTTCGAGGTGGCGAACAACGCCCTGCAACTGTTCGGCGGCTACGGCTATCTGGCCGATTACGGCGTGGAGAAGATCGTCCGCGACCTCCGGGTCCACCAGATCCTGGAAGGCACCAACGAGATCATGCGCCTGATCGTCTCGCGCAGCGAGATCGGACGGATGGCCTGACCAACACGGAACCTCATCCCCTCTCCCCCCCGGGGAGAGGGTTAGGGTGAGGGGGTCGCGCGGCGGCCCTCCGACAAAAATCCAGCATGTGCCTCCCCCTCACCCCGACCCTCTCCCCGGGGGGGGAGAGGGGGAAGCACCATAAAAACCAAACCAACGGGAGACGCGACGATGGCGGTGATCGGTTTCATCGGATTGGGCAACATGGGCGGCCCGATGGCCGCGAACCTCGTGAAGGCGGGGCATCAGGTGTCGGGCTTCGACCTGTCGCCGGCGGCGATCGACGCGGCCAAGGCGGCCGGCGTCACCATCGGCGACAGCCCCGCGGCCATCGCCGCCGCGGCGGAGGTGGTCATCACCATGCTGCCGGGCGGCAAGCATGTGCTGGGCGTCTATGACGGCGACAAGGGCATCGTCGCGGCGGTGAAGCCGGGCACGCTGCTGATCGACTGCTCCACCATCGACGTGGACTCCGCCCGCAAGGCGCATGCGCTGGCCGCCGCCAAGGGTGCCGCTTCGCTCGACGCACCGGTGTCGGGCGGCGTCGGCGGCGCGTCGGCCGGCACGCTGACCTTCATGGCCGGCGGCGAACCGGAAGCCTTCGAACGCGCCCGCCCGATCCTGGAAGCCATGGGCAAGAAGATCGTCCATTGCGGCGGCGCCGGTGCCGGTCAGGCGGCGAAGATCTGCAACAACATGATCCTCGGCATCTCGATGATCGGCGTCTGCGAGGCCTTCGTCCTGGCGGAAAAGCTCGGCCTGTCGCATCAGGCGCTGTTCGACGTGTCCTCGACCTCGTCGGGCCAGTGCTGGTCGCTGACCACCTACTGCCCGGTTCCCGGCCCGGTGCCAACCAGCCCGGCCAACCGCGATTACCAGCCCGGTTTCGCGGCGGCGCTGATGCTGAAGGACCTGAAGCTGGCCCAGGAAGCGGCCCAGAGCGCCGGCGCCCCCACCCCGCTGGGTGCGGCGGCGGCGCAGCTCTACGCCATGATGAACGCCCAAGGCGAAGGCGGCACCGACTTCTCCGGCATCATCCGCATGCTGCGCGGCGAAGGGTAAGTCAGGTGGCGGTTGGGGGCAGGAACAGCGCCTGCTCCCGCCGCACCAGATCGGCGATGTAGTCGGCGGTCATCGAGATCCGCGCCAGCGAACGCAGATCCTCGTGCACGATCAGCCAGAAGGACCGGGTGATCGTCACCTCTTCCGGCAGCACCTGCACCAGATCCGGCTCACCGGCCGCGATGAAGGCGGGCAGCATGCACAGGCCGGCGCCGGCCAGCGTCGCCTTCAGCTGGGCGACGAGGCTGCTGCTCTTGATGCGCGGCGCCACCTCCCCGATGGTCTCGACATAATCCAGTTCGGGCGCGAAGATCAGGTCGTCGATATAGCCGATGAAGGAATGGCCGCGCAGGTCGGCACGGCTGCGGATCGGTGGCCGGGCGTCCAGATAGGCGGCGGTGCCGTACAGCCCCAGCCGGTAATCGGTCAGCTTCCGCGCATAGAGCCGCCCTTCCTGCGGGCGCGACAGGCTGATGGCGATGTCGGCCTCGCGCTTAGACAGGCTGAAGACGCGCGGCATGGCGACCAGCTGCACCTCCAGTTCCGGATGCCGCTCACAGAGCGCCCCGATGCGCGGCGCCAGGAAACAGCTGCCGAAGCCGTCCGGCGCGCCGATCCGCACCGCACCGGCCAGCGACAGGTCGCCGTCGGCCACCATCCCCTGGGCCAGAAGCGCCGCGCTCTCCATCACCTCGGCGGTCTGTTTCAGCCGCTCGCCCTGCGGCGTCAGGGTGAAGCCGCTGGGACGGCGTTCGAACAGGGTGACGCGCAGCGCGTCCTCCAGCGCGGTGATGCGGCGGCTGACCGTGGTGTGATCGGCCCGCAGGCGCTGGGCCGCCGTGGTCAGCGTGCCGGCGCGGGCCACCGCCAGGAAAAAGCGCAGGTCGTTCCAGTTGAAATCGGCCATGTCGCCGGCGCCGCCGTCCATTCTCGCTGGTGAAACAGGGGCCGAACTTTCCCACCAACCCGCCCGCCTGACAAGAGCGCCAACCCGCCCCTGCGACAACGCCGCACCCTGGAAGCGGCCCGCTGCTGAAAGTGCACGCACGGAAGGAGTACCGCGTCTCCCGGGCACCGCCCCCATTTCGCGCGGACGAAGAGGCGCGCTGATGCGTTTATCTGTTGAGAGACGCGAGCGCGACGATCGAAAGGACGGAGGATGCCGGGCGAGGGCCGGACGACGACCGGAAGCGGGACGATGATGGCGGCGGCACTCGCCGCCCTGCTTGCGCTGTCCGTTGCAGGACCGGCCGCTGCGGAACCGCTGCTGCACGCGCCGGAGACCGCCAGCCCCCTGCCCTCCCCCGCTCCTCCGGAGCCGGTGGCCGCACCGCCGGGGGCCCCGGTCGCTGTGGCGGTGCAGGCGCCGAAGCGGCCGCAGACCGACGCCTTCGACTGCTGGATTCTCGACCCCAACCGGCTGGAGCGGGCGGCCGATCGCGGCCTGTGCAACGACGCCTTCGCCAGTGCACCGGAAACCGCCTCCCTTCCGGACGCCCCTCCCCCGCCGGCGGTCACGCCGCTGCGCAAGCCGAAGGCCCCGAAGCGCCACGTGCGCAGCGCCAGCCGCCAGTCCAGCCACAGCGAAGCCCACGAGATGACGGCCTCCGCCGCGCGGGCGTCCCGCAATGGCGGCGGCGTCGATTTCTTCGGCAATTTCCAGCGCGACTTCAACGCGCTGACCAACCTGCTGGGCAGCGGCTCCTCCCCCGGCCGCAGCGGCAGCCGGGACGGCATCGCCTCCCACTCGTCGCACGACCATTAAAGCGGATCAGGCCTCGCCGTCCGTACCGGGGCCGATGTCCTCCGCCTCGACGTCGATGGTGACGCCGGTACGGCCGGACCGGCCATGGTCATGCTCCGGATCGATGCCATGGTCGCGGCGCAGCTCGTCGCGGACCTCCGCCATGCGGACGCGCAGCCGGGCATATTCGGCCAGCAGCTGCCGGCGCCGGTCGTTCGGCGTCACGTCCTTCGGCGGGCGCAGCGACCGCTTGAAGTCGATCAGCTGGCGGCGGGTCACGTCGGGACGGATCAGCCCCTGCGCCTTCGCCCGCTCCAACTCGTCCGGCGTCATGGTGACGATCTGGTAGGCGACGCTTTCCGCCCCCGGCAGCACCTCCAGCGACAGCCGGCCGGTGTCCACCGCCTCCGCCACCGCGCGGAAACGGAAGGCGGTCTCGACCGAAAACGGCATGTCGCTCTCGATCATCGCCTCGAAGTCGCCATGCGGCAGGATTTCCTTGGCGCGGTTCAGATACCGGCCGATCGACAGGAACTCCTTGCGGCTGCGGTTCCAGTGATACCGGATCTCCTGCGCGAACTCCTGCCGGGTGTGGCAGGGCACGATGGCGTCGCTGATGTCCGACGCCCGGCGGTCCGCCTTGGACGGCGCCACCGCCGTCCCTGACCGGACAGGAGTAGACGCTACCTCCGGCTTGGCCGCCGGCGGGGGAGCGGTCTTGCCCTGCTCCGCCACCTTCTTCATGAAGGACTTCACGTTGGCCATCTTCAGATCCCCAGCTCGTGCCGGATGAAGTACCAGGCGCCCAGGCATTCGTCGGCACCGTTCACCGCGCCGACATCGACGATCGAACAGCCGATGTCGTCGACCCGGTGCATGTCCTCGATGTCCGGCACCTCGTGCGGCACCAGCCGGCCGACCCGGCCCAGCTCCAGCTTCGCTTCGCGCAGGCTGACCGAGCGGCGCTTGACCCGGTTCAGCAGAAAGGCGGCCGGGCGGCCGTAATCGCGCAGGAATTCCATCCAGGGGATGACGCTCATCTTGTCGAAGCGCCCGACCCCGGTCGGCACCAGCACCAGATCGGCGCGCCGCAGCAGGATCTTGGTCGCCTCCGGATACAGCTCCACCGACGGCGGCGTGTCGATGAACACCACGTCGTAGCGGGCGGGGTCGATCTGGGCGAGCGCGGCGTCGATCTCGTCCAGCGTCCCTTCATAATGGTCGATGGCCGCCACGTCGTGCGGCCGGCGCAGTTCGTGCCATTGACCCAGCGTGCGCTGCGGATCGAAATCCAGAGTCGCCACCCGCATGCCGTCCTTGGCCGCGGCGACGGCGGTGTTCTTGCAGCTGGTGGTCTTGCCGGTACCGCCCTTCGGCGCACTGTACACCACCCAGCGCGCCGGCTTCGGCGCGACTGCCTTTACCGGCGCTCCGGCGCCCTGGGTCGCTTGCCTGCCGCTTGATTTACCTGACGATTTGCCCGCAGACTTCCTCGTGGCGACGGCGGTCGGATCGGCCATCTGTTTCCCCTGCATCGCGTGCCAGTCTACTTGATGGCCTTCTTATTAGCGGATCGGCGAACGGCTCGAAAGGGCAAAGGCGATACCTGCGCCATGGAAATAGGCCATTCCTGTACCGCAAAAACCGTTACCGGTAACGCCTGCCACTCCGTTTCCGTTACCGGTAACGCTTCCGGTGCCGGCACACGCGCAACCTCTGTTGCCGGCACGAAACATTCTGTCACCACTTTCGGGATTTCCGTGCGGCCGTCGGGTCGCTAAAATGTTTCGTATCCATTGGTTTGTGACAGCGTATTGCCTTCCCATCGGGTTTCGGGGGCGGCGAGAGGATTGGATCGGTGATGCGAGTATCAGGGGCGTTCGGCGGGACGGCGGTTCGGCGCGGCATGGCGCGGCACCGGACAGCGTTGCGCCACAGCACGGCGCTGGCGGGTGCGGCCCGTTTCGCGATCGTCGCCGCGATCACCTCCCTCTCCCTGGCCCTCCCTCTGGCCCTCCCGGCCTTGGCCAATCCCGAAGGCGGCGTGGTCACCGACGGCACCGCCACCATCCGGCCGACCGCCCCCGGCCGGCTCGACATCATCCAGTCGACCTCCAAGGCGGTGATCGACTGGCAGCGCTTCGGCATCCGTGAGGGCGAGCACACCAATTTCCAGCAGCCCGACGCCGGCTCCATCACCCTCAACCGCGTCACCGGCCCCGACCCGTCGGCGATCCTGGGGCGGCTGACCGCCAACGGGCAGGTCTGGCTGGTCAACCCCAACGGCATCCTGTTCGGGCCGAACGCCCAGGTCGATGTCGGCGGGCTGCTCGCCACCACCCACGACATCCGCAACGACGACTTCATGGCCGGCCGCTACAAGTTCGAGGGGCGCGCCGGCTCCACCGCGACGGTGGAGAACGAGGGCACCATCACGGTGGCACAGGCCGGGCTGGCGGCGCTGGTCGCCCCCGGCGTCGCCAACCGCGGCACCATCCAGGCCCGGCTGGGCGAGGTGACGCTGGCCTCGGGCAAGCGCTTCGTCGTCGACCTGTTCGGCGACCAGAAGATCAACATCGCGGTGGATGCCAAGACCGACGCCCGTCCCGTCGGCGCCAACGGCAAGCCGGTGGATGCGCTGGTCAGCAACAGCGGCAAGATCTTCGCCGACGGCGGCCGGGTGCAGATGACGGCCAGCGCAGCCAAGGGGCTGGTCGACCGCGTCGTCAACATGTCCGGCACAGTGCAGGCCCGTCGGGTGGAGCAGCAGGGCGGCGACATCGTCCTGCTCGGCGATGGCGGCGCGGTCGAGGTCTCCGGCACGCTCGACGCCAGCGGCAGCGGTGCCGGCCAAGCCGGCGGCTCCGTCACCGTGTCCGGCAACCGCACCACGCTGGCGGCATCGGCGCGCGTCAACGCCTCCGGTCCGGCCGGGGGCGGGGAGGTGCTGATCGGCGGCGACGTGCAGGGCGGCAAGGCGTCCGCCGCCACGCTGGCCGGCTACAACATCCGCCCGGCGCGCAAGCCGGTGCCGCCCTCCACCGACACCGTGGTGGCCCCGGGCGCCACCATCGCGGCCGACGCCACCCAGGCGGGCAAGGGCGGCAAGGTGGTGGTGTGGGCCGACAACGCCACCCGCTTCGACGGCGCCGTCTCCGCCCGTGGCGGCACGGCCGGCGGCGACGGCGGCTTCGTCGAAACCTCCGGCAAACTGTCGCTGCATGTGCGGGGCAGGGTGGATGCAGGGGCCGGGGCAGGGCAGGGGAAGGGTGGCTCCTGGCTGCTCGACCCGACCAACATCATCGTGGCGGACACCGGCGGCACCATCACCGCCGGCACGATCCAGACCTCGCTGAACAGCGGAACCAGCGTCACGCTGCAGACCGACACGAATGGATCCGAAGACGGCGACATCACCGTCAACCAGCCCATCGTGAAGTCGTTCGGCGGCGACGCTTCGCTGACGTTGAATGCCTACCGGAACATCATCGTCAACAGCAGCATCCGGTCGGACGCCGGTGCGCTGAACCTGATCCTGAACGCTGGACACACCGGAAACCCGGACACCTATGAGGGTGCCGTTCAGATCGGCAAAGAAGGCGAAGCCATTTCGATCAACACCCGCGGCGGCTCGTTTCTGGTGGGAGGCGGGATGGATCCGTCGACCCACCCGGCAACCGGACTGTCGATCGCCGGCTATGCGTCAGGCGTCAATTTTCTCAATGCCACGGTGGATACCGGTGCCGGCTCCATCACCGTCAACGGGCAAGGTGGACGCTATGATGGTGGCGGAAACCACGGCATCGCGATCCGCAACAGCCAGTTGCTGACCAGCAGCGGGGCCATCACGCTCACCGGCACAGGTGGAACCAGCACCTGCTCGGAAGTGGGATGCGATCCCGACCTGTACACCGGCGACAACCTCGGTGTTCTGCTCGACACGGCGACGGTACAGAGCTTGAGCGGCATCGTCACGGTCACGGGTGCCGCCGGACACAACGATCAGGACTGCTACCTTGGCTGTTCTTCGGGGAATTCCTTCGGCGTTCGACTGAGAGCGTCGACGCTCGAGAGCGACAATGGCGCCATCATCGTCGCCGGTGCGGGAGGAACCGACCGAAACGAGTTCGGCTCCGGCAACGAGGCAATTCTGGTCGAGGCGTCCTCTCAATTGATCGGGCTCGGCAACACGTCGATCACCCTGACGAGCGGCGGCGGGTGGAACGACGACATCGTGCTGGACTCATCGACGGTGTCCACCCAATCGGGAGCCATCCATGTCGACGCAGCGCGTGACCTGAAAGCGTCGACCCTGGCCCTGACCGGCGGCGGCCCGACGACGCTCAAGGCAGGGAACAGCGTCTCGCTGCTGTCCTCCACCATCATCTCCTCCGGAACGCCGGTGACCGTAAACAGCGGTGCGTCCTCCGGCGGCCTGATCTTGATTACCGGCGGTTCGATCACCACCAGTGGCGGCGCCATCACCCTGGGCGGCGGCAACGATCCGACGCAGGAGGCAGCCAAGGGCAATTCGGACAGCCCGGCCGGCGTGACGATCGAGAACGCCAAGCTGGAGTCCGGCGGCGGCACCATCTCCATCCGAGGCGAAGGGGCCGATTACGACAGCGAGGGCCACGGCGTCGCCATCACCGGGACCAGCGAGATTCTCTCCGGCACCGGCAAGATCGCCATCCGCGGCAAGGCGGTGTCTTACTATGGCTGGAATGCCGGCGTGCTGATCGCCGCCGGCTACGACGGCAGCCCGATCATCCGCTCCAGTTCCACCGCCTCCGACGCCATCCTGATCGACGGCGACGCCACCCAGGTGGATGCCGAGGAGGCCTGGGGCGTGAAGGTCCAAGGCACGGCGACGATCACCTCGTCCGGCGGCCTCGCCATCATCGGCAAGGGCGGCACGTCGGCCGTCAATTACGAGGTCGCCGGCATCGGCCTCGATGCCGAAACCGACGGCAGCATCCGCATCGCCGCGGGCGGCGGAGAGGCGAGCCTTCAGGGCACCGCCGGAACCGGCGAAAAGGCGACGGCGCTGTACAGCAACGGGGACGTGGTGGTCACCAGCTCCCCGCCGCCGCCTCCGCCGCCGCCACCTCCCCCTCCGCCGCCGGTGACGCCCCCGGTTACACCACCGGTCACGCCGCCGATCACGCCGCCGATCACGGATGACCCGACCACGCCGACCACGCCGACGACCCCGACCACTCCAACCACGCCCCCGACGCCCACCACGCCGACCACCCCCGGCACCGACAATGGAGACGGAACCGGCACGCCGACCACCGGCGGAACCGGCACGACGGACACGACATCGCCGTCGACCGGCCAGACCGCCACGACCGGCAGCACGTCCGTGCAGACGGTGCTGCAGACGGTGGCGCAGATCGCATCCAGCCCGACGGGGACGACGGCCACCGGCTCAAGCTCGACGGCCACCGGCACCACGGCCGGCACCACAGCCGCCGTCACAACCGGTTCATCCCCCGGCTCCTCGACCACCGCGACCACCCCGCAGACCTTCCTGGCGGCGCTGGAGCAGGGGGCAGGGCAGGGGACGGCGCAAGGGACAGGGCAAGGGACCGGGCAAGGCGGCCAGACCTCCGACGGCACCCGGCCGGCCGGCAACGGCCCGACCTCTCCGCCGCCACCGCCGCCCGCACCGGCGACGGTGGTGCTGCCGTCCGGACGCTCCGTCACCTTCACGGCGGAGGCGACGCAGGCCTACGCCTCCGGCGCCACCCTGTCGCAGCCGGGGCCGCAGCTTCTCGCCGCGCCGCAGGTGCAGGTGGCGGCCGGCACCCTCATCCAGGCGGCCGGCAGCGGCGGCATGGTCCAGGCGGTGACGAGTCTGTCGACCGGCAGCCTCTCGCTGCCGGAACAGCGCGCGGTGCTGGCCAGCGTCCCCGTCCCCACCCTGATCGGCGGCCTGACCGCCAGCGGCGATCCGGTGGCGGTGCGCGTCGGCGGCATCCTGCAGAACAGCGCGTCCGGCCAGCCCGGCGGCTATGCCCAGGTGCGGGCCGCGGTGACCCAGGCCAACCTGCCGCCCCAGGTCGCCCGCACCTACCTCGCCATGGTGCAGCGGGTGGAGCGCGAACAGCGCACCCAGGCTTTCTCGGGCGCGCTGCGGCAGCTGGTGGCGAACCCGCGGGCGGCGGACATGTTCGGCCGGCCGACCGCTTCCTCGGCCCCGCCCAGCCTGCAGCAGGCGCGCGGCGGCCGCACCCGCGGCGGCAGCATGACCCTGCGCGGCATCGTCGCCGACAGCGCCAACCTCGCGGAGGCGCGGGTGAACGGCCGCTGGGTCTTCATCGACGAGAAGGGCCAGTTCCGCACCAGCATCCCGGTGGACCCAGGGGCGACCGAAGCCACCCTGACCATGACCGACGAGGCCGGCAAGACCACCGAGCAGCGCATCGCCATCGACAGCGCGGCGGCCGCCCCCGATCCCGCCGCCCCGCCGAAGCCGCGCAAGATCGCCCTGATGATCGCGGTCGACAGCTACCGCGACAGCGCCATCCCGGCCCTCTCCACGCCCGGCGCCGACATCAAGGCGGTGGCGCAGGCGCTGAACGACCATCTCGGCTACGAGACGCGGACCCTGCGCAACCCGACCAAGGCGCAGATCGGCGAGGCGCTGCGCAAGCTCGGCCGCGAGGTCGGCGAGCAGGATCAGGTGATGGTCTATTACGCCGGCCACGGCTATGAACTGGCGGAGACCGGCACCGGCTATTGGCTGCCGGCCGATGCGGAGACGACCAGCGCCCGCAACTGGGTGTCCAACAACGACATCGGCCGCTTCCTCAGCCGTATGCCGGCCAAGCATGTGATGGTGGTGTCGGACAGCTGCTATTCCGGCGCCTTCACCAAGGAACAGAAGATCGACGCCAGCCGCCTCGCCAACGAGCAGGAGATCCGGCAGCGCCGCTCCGTCATGGCCCTGTCGTCGGGCGGCGACGAGCCGGTCGCCGACGGCGAGGTGAACTCGCCCTTCGCGGTGGCCCTGAAGAAGCGGGTGATGGCCCTGCCGAAGGACAGCAACGGCTACGCGCTCTACCAGGAAGTCCGCCAGGACGTGACCAGCGAGGCGCCGCAGACCCCGCAATATGGCGTGATCCGCACCGCCGGCTACGACGAAGGCGGCGACTTCATCCTGGACCTGCCGGATCGCGCCATGAACTGAGATGGGGATTCTCCCTCTCCCCCCCGGGGAGAGGGTCGGGGTGAGGGGGATGCGTGGCGAGGATCTTCAAGCACCGCGCACTCTCCGCTCCCTACTAAATCCTCTCTGTGCATCCCCCTCACCCTAACCCTCTCCCCGGGGGGAGAGGGGATCTCTACATTTTCCTCTGGCGCATAGTTTCAGAAGAAACTATATGAGCGACAAATGGTCGCGCCCGGTGCCCAGGCCGGCCGCATCCCCCGGAACAGGGAGCAGCCCGCATGACGTCCCCCGCCTTCACCTACCAGTCCGGCTTCGGCAACGAGTTCGCGACGGAGGCGCTGCCCGGCGCCTTGCCCGTCGGCCGCAACTCGCCGCAGCGCCCGCCCTACGGCCTCTATGCCGAACAGATCAGCGGCACCGCCTTTACAGCACCCCGCGCCCACAACCGCCGCTCCTGGCTCTACCGCATCCGCCCGGCGGTCGTGCACGAACCCTTCCGCCCGCTGGAGTCCGGCCGCCTGACCAGCCGCTTCGACGAGGTGCCGGCCCCGCCGACCCAACTGCGCTGGAACCCGCCGGCGATGCCCGACACGCCGACAGACTTCGTCGCCGGCCTCACCACCATGGGCGGCAATGGCGGGCCGCAGGCGCAGACCGGCTGCGGCATCCATCTCTACACCGCCAACCGGTCGATGAAGGGTCGCTTCTTCTACGATGCCGACGGCGAGCTGCTGATCGTGCCGCAGCAGGGCCGCCTGCGCCTCTACACCGAGCTTGGCGTGCTGGAGGTCGAACCGCAGGAGATCGCCCTGATCCCCCGTGGCCTGCGCTTCCGCGTCGAGCTGCCGGACGGCACGGCGCGCGGCTATGTCTGCGAGAATTTCGGCGCGCCCTTCCGCCTGCCGGACCTCGGCCCCATCGGCTCCAACGGGCTGGCCAATCCGCGCGACTTCCTGACGCCCGACGCGTGGTACGAGGATGTCGACGGCGCGTTCGAACTGGTGGCGAAGTTCGACGGCGCCCTGTGGACCGCCCGCATCGACCATTCGCCGCTGGACGTGGTGGCCTGGCACGGCAACCACGCCCCTTGCAAATACGACCTGCGCCGCTTCAACACCATCGGCTCGATCAGCTTCGACCATCCCGACCCGTCCATCTTCCTGGTGCTGCAATCGCCCAGCGACACCCCCGGCGTCGACAGCATCGACTTCGTCATCTTCCCGCCGCGCTGGCTGGTGCAGGAGGACACCTTCCGCCCGCCCTGGTTCCACCGCAACATCGCCAGCGAGTTCATGGGCCTGATCGTTGGGGTCTACGACGCGAAGGAGGAGGGCTTCCTGCCCGGCGGCGCCTCCCTGCACAACTGCATGAGCGGCCACGGCCCCGATGCGGAGACCTTCGCCAAGGCCACTGCCGCCGACACCGCCCGGCCGCAGCGGGTCGGCGACACCATGGCCTTCATGTTCGAAACCCGCGCCGTCATCCGTCCGACGCGGCACGCACTGGAAACTGCCGAGCTTCAGCACGATTATTACCGCTGCTGGCAGGGGCTGGCGAAGCGCTTCGACCCGAACCGGCCATAAGCCGGCCGGAAGTCAGGGAAGCCGCACCCGCCGGACCCGACCATGCGACAATTTGTCTCGACGGCGCGCACGCAGCCTTTCAAACTGCGTCGTGCCGTTCGGGCGCTTGGCAAGGGGAGGGGGCCGATGGCGGCCGATGTTGGTATTGGTGCGATCGGGAATGCCGTAGAAAGCCGGTCGCTGCTCGACCGGATGATCGACCGGATGACGGTGCAGCGCGACGCGCTGGCCTGGGCGCAGCGCGCGGTCGCCGGGCGCGACGGCATGGTGCTGGAGGTGGGCTTGGGCAAGGGCCGCACCTTCGACCATCTGCGCCACCTGTTCCCGCCGCGCGACATCCTGGTCTTCGACATGTGGGTGCGCGTGCCGCCGGAGCTGACGCCGGACGAGGACCGCCTGTTCGTCGGCGATTTCCAGGAAACCATGCCGGCCGCCGCCGAGCGTTTCGGCCGCTGCGCCCGGCTGGCCCATGCCGATTTCGGCAGCACCGACCGCAACCATGACGCCAAACAGGCGGCGTGGCTGGCGCCGCTGATCGACGCGCTGATGCTGCCCGGCGGCGTCGTGCTGTCCGACCGTCCGCTGGAGCGCCCCAACTGGACCCCGCTGCCCCTGCCGCCCGACGATCGCTGGAGCTACTACGCCTGGAAGGTGGAAAGCTGAGCGGGCGGTAATGGAGAAAGCGGCAGCGGAAAAAGCACCGATGGAAAATGGCCCGGCCCACGCCAATCTTCCGTCCTTCATCCCCCCGCGCGTGACCCCTGCGGCCCTGACCGGCCGTGACGCTGAAGGCCATTGATGGACCGCAACATATTTCAGTTCATTTGGAAGCACAGTGGACGCCAGCAGATCCTGCTCGCCCTGTTGACGGTTGCGTCCTTCCCGGTGCTCTACGCCTCGCTTGAACTGCCGAAGATCATCATCAACCGGGCCTTGTCCGATCCCCAGCCGGTGCGCGAGATCCTCGGCGTGTCCATGGGGCCGGTGACCTACCTGCTGGTGCTGTGCTTCACCTTCCTGGCGCTGGTGCTGGCCAACGGCGCCTTCAAGATGCGGATCAACACCTTCAAGGGCGTGGTCGGCGAACGGCAGGTGCGGCGCCTGCGCTTCATGCTGCTGGACCGCATGCTGCGCTTCCCGCTGCCGCATTTCTCAAAGGTCAGCCAGGGAGAGCTGATCTCCACCATCTCGGCGGAAACCGAACCGCTGGCCGGCTTCATCGGCGATTCCTTCGCCCAGCCGCTCTACCAGGGCGGCACGATGCTCACCATCCTGCTGTTCCTGTTCATCCAGCAGCCGACCATCGGCCTCGTCTCGGTCGCGCTGATCCCGGTGCAGGCCTACATCATCCCCAAGCTTCAGATGAAGGTGAAGCTGCTGGGCAAGGAGCGGGTGCGCAAGGTCCGCCAGCTGTCCGAACGCATCGGCGAAAGCGTGGAGAACGTCCGCGAGGTCCGCGTCAACGGCACCGTCCGCTACGTGATGGCGGAATTCTCCCAATATCTCGGCAGCATCTACTGGATCAGGCTGGAGATCTACAAGCGCAAGTATTTCGTCAAGTTCCTGAACAACTTCATCAACCAGATCACCCCCTTCTTCCTGTTCTCCATCGGCGGTTATCTGGTTCTGCACGGGAACATGTCCATCGGCGCGCTGGTGGCGGCACTCTCCGCCTTCAAGGACCTGACCGCCCCCTGGAAGGAGCTGCTCGACTATTACCAGAACATGATCGACGCCCAGATCAAGTACGAGCAGATCGCCGACCAGTTCTCGCCTCCCTTCCTGTTCGAGTGGACACCGCCGACGCCCGCCACGCCCCCCGACCTCAAGGCTCCCTTGCGGCTGGAGGCGGTGACCTGGGCCAACGAATATGGCGACCGCATGCTGCAGCGCCTGTCGCTGGAGGTGCCGCCGGGCTCGCTGGTCGGCATAGCCGGCACCAACGCGCTGGCGCTGCGCCGTCTGGCCGAGGTGCTAGTGCGGCTGTCGCCGCCGACCTCCGGCCGCATCACCATCGGCGACCAGTCGCTGGACGCCATTCCGCTGGAGCTGCTGGGCCGCCGCATGGCCTATGCCAGCCCGGAACCGCGCATGTTCACCGGCAGCATGATGCAGAACATCACCTACGGGCTGCGCCACCGCCCGCCGGCCGACGATCCGGACAGCATGTCGCCCGCCCGCCGGCGCGAGATCGTGGAGGCCGAGGCGTCGGGCAACTCCACCGACAGCATGGAGGGGATCTGGACCGACTTCGCCATGATCGGCGCCACCGACTGGACCAGCCTGCGTCCCTGGTTCATGCAGTGTCTGGCGGCGACCGGCGGCGAGACCGCCGTCTACCAGCGCGGCTTGCGCGAGGTGTTCGACCCCGACGACTATCCCTTCGTCGCCCAGCCGCTGCTGCGCGCCCGCCACTGGCTGCGCGACGCCATCACCGAACGCGGGATGGACAAGCTGCTGGCCCGGTTCGAACGCGACTGCTTCAACCCCTACGCCAGCCTTGCCGAGAACATGCTGTTCGGCCTGCCCGACGGCAAGCGGCTGACGGTCGCCCGCATGGTCTGCAACCCGACCGTCCGCGAGTTGATGGAAACATACGGGCTGTGGGACTCCGCCGTCCGCATCGGCCGCCGTTTCGCCCTGCGGGTGGTCGGCGTCTACCGCGACAGCGCCGACGGCGACGTCATGATCATGCGCTACCCGCACATCGACGACGCCCTGTTCGAAGAGCTGGTGGAGGCGGTCACCCGGCTGAAGCGCCGCTCCGAACGGCCGCAGCGCCGCCATCAGGAGGCGGACACCCTGCTGTTCGCCACCATGTTCCTGATGATCGTGCCCAAGCGCGACGGCATGGACTTCGTGCCCCCGGCGGAGCGCGAGGCGATCCTGGCGATCCGCCGCAGCCTGCTGAACGAGATGCCGTACGAGCTGCGCGACAAGGTCGCCGTCTTCGATCCCGACCTCTACCACCCGCGCCTGAACGTGATGGACAACCTTCTGTTCGGCCGCATCACGACGGAGGATCCGCGCGCCATCACCCAGCTGCGGGCCTTGGTGGACGAGGCGCTGGAGCGGACCGACGCGCGCGCCTTCGTGCTGATCCTGGTGGCGCTGGGCGAGGTCGGCATCGGCGGCTCGCTGCTGCCGATCAGCGTGCGCCAGCGGGTGCAGCTGATCCGCGGCCTGATGAAGAAGCCCGACATCTTCGTGATCTATCAGGCGCTCAACAGCTACGATCCGGAGGAACGGCTGCGCATCTTCCTCGCCATGAAGGAGTTGCTGCCGACCATGACGCTGATCGTGCTGGAGGAGCGGATTTCCGACAACCCGGCCTTCGACGCGCTCTACGACCTGGAGGACGGCCGGCTGGTCCGGCGCGGCCAGAATGGCGCCGACCATGACGAGGACACCATGCCGGGCGAGGCGGAGGAGACCGACGAGCCGGCCCTGCGCCTGCTGTCGCGCTCCCCCGTCTTCTCCGACCTGCCGGAAACGGTGCTGCGCCGCCTGCTGACGGCGTCGGAATGGCGCACGGTGGCGGCCGGCGATTTCATCTACCGCAGCGGCGAACCGTCGGAATTCACCTTCGTCCTTGCGGAAGGGGAGGCGGAGCTGGTGCGGCTGATGCCCGACAACCAGCCGCCGCTGCACATCGCCTACATCAAGCCGCCCGAGGTGATCGGCGATCTGGAGCTGCTGGCCGGCGTGCGGCGTTTCTCCACCATCCGCGCCCGCACCGACCTGCGCCTGCTGCGGCTGGACGGGGCGAACATGCTGCGGCTGCTGTCGTCGGTGCCGGATTTGCCGCTGCGGGTGATCCAGCAGGTCGGCAAGCGCCTGACCAGCGAAGCGCCGGCCGTCCCGCCTCCGCCTCCGGCCCAGGCCCCGGCCCCTGCATCGGCTGCCGAAACCACGGCCGACAGCCAATCCGCAACACAAGCTTGATGGAATGAACGCCATGGGGCAGGGACGCCAAGCATCCCCTCTCCCCCCCGGGGAGAGGGTTAGGGTGAGGGGGGCGCACAGCGAGGATTCTCGGGATAGCCACGCCACGCATCCCCCTCACCCCGACCCTCTCCCCGCTTTCGGCGGACCTCCGGTCCGCCTGTCGCGTCAGCGCAAACGAAGTTTGCGCGAGAGCGGGGGGGAGAGGGGGTATGGCTCCGGATTGGAATTGCCTTCGAAAATAGGCGGGAGAGCGCCAAGATGCTGACTGTCGAGGGCCTGACGATCCGCTTCCGCAACGCCCCCCGTCCGGTGGTCGACGGCGTCGGCTTCTCCATCGGCGCCGGCCAGAGCGTCGCGCTGGTCGGCGAGTCCGGATCGGGCAAGACGCTGACCTGCCGCAGCATCCTCGGCATCCTGCCGCGCGGGGCGACGGTCACCGGCGGCTCGATCCTGTTCGGCCAGGGTGCCGAGGCGGTCGATCTGCTGCGCCTGCCGGCATCCCGCCTGCGCGACATCCGCGGCAGCCGCATCTCGATGATCTTCCAGGAACCGATGAGCGCGCTGTCGCCGCTCCACACCATCGGCGACCAGACGATCGAGGTGCTGAGGCTGCACGGCAACTGCAACCGGGCCGGCGCGCGGGAACGCTGCCTCGCCATGTTCGAGCGGGTGGGCTTCCCCGATCCGGTGCGCGCCTTCCGCTCCTATCCGTTCCAGCTGTCGGGCGGCCTGCGCCAGCGCGCGATGATCGCCATGGCGATGGTCGCCCGCCCGCAACTGCTGATCGCCGACGAGCCGACCACCGCGCTCGACGTCACCCTGCAGGCCCAGGTGCTGGCCCTCATCAAGGAGCTGCAGGGCGAGACCGGCATGGCGGTTCTGCTGGTCACCCACGATCTGGGGGTGGTCGCCAACATGGCCGACGCCGTGGTGGTGATGCGCGCCGGCCGGGTCATGGAATCGGGGGCTTGCGCCGACGTTCTCGGCCGGCCGCTGCACGGCTACACCCGCAAGCTGATGGCCGCCGCCCCCTCCATCCCCGCGATGACCTGCGCGCCGCCGGGCGAGGACGTGCGCGATGCCATCCTGGAATTCCACGGCGTCGCCAAGACCTACGAGCGCGGCAACCTGCGCATCCGCGCGCTGGACGGCGTCGACCTGTCGGTCGGCCGCGGCGAGACGCTGGCCATCGTCGGCGAGTCAGGATCAGGCAAGACGACGCTGGCGCGGCTGGCCATGCTGGCGGAGCGGCCGGATCCCGGTGGCCGCCTGCTGTTCCGCGCCTCCGCCGGGCAACCGCCGCTCGACCTCCTTTCCGCCACCGGGCCGGAGCTGACCGCCTACCGCCGCCGTGCCCAGATGGTTTTCCAGGATCCCTATGCCTCCCTCAGTCCCCGCATGAGCGTCGGCGAGATCATCGCGGAGCCGCTGGCGATCCACGGCGTCTGCGGGCGCGGCGAGGGGCGGGAGCGGGTGCGGGCGCTGATGGCGCAGGTCGGCCTCGACCCCGCCTGGGCCAACCGCTATCCCCACGCCTTCTCCGGCGGCCAGCGCCAGCGCATCGGCATCGCCCGCGCCCTGGCGCTCGACCCGCAACTGCTGATCTGCGACGAGCCGACCTCGGCACTCGACGTGTCGGTGCAGGCGCAGGTGCTCGACCTGCTGGAATCGATCAAGCAGCGGTTGGGCCTCAGCCTGATGTTCATCTCGCACGATCTGGCAGTGGTGGCGCGGCTGGCCGACCGTGTCGCGGTGATGCGCGCCGGCCGGGTGATGGAGGAGGCGCCGCCGGCCCTGCTGTTCTCCGCCCCGCTGCACCCCTACACCCGCGCGCTGATCGCCGCCTCGCCGGAACCGGACGTCGACCGTCCGATCGACATCGCCACCGTGGCCTTGGGCGCCGGCCGCCCCGACCTGTGGCCCGAACCCTTCCGCCCCACCCCCGACGGCGCGCCCCTTCCGCTGGTGGAAGCCGCGCCCGGGCATTTCGTGAGGAGGGCGGCATGAGGACGCTCTTTCGCCCCGCCGCTCTGAATCACCCTCTCCCCCCCGGGGAGAGGGAAGGGGCCCACCGCTCTGCGGTGGGAAGGGTGAGGGGGACGCGTGGCGTGATGCTTGCGAAAATCCTGCAACGCATCCCCCTCACCCTGACCCTCTCCCCGCTTTCGGCGGACCTATGGTCCGCCTGTCGCGTCAGCGCAAACTTCGTTTGCGCGAGAGCGGGGGAGAGGGAAGTGGAGTGCGGTAGTCGCAATCCTCCTCCTCGCCACCCCCGCCGCCGCCTTCACCCCGCAGGAGCCGGCCCTTCTCCGCGACGAGGTCGTCTACGGCCTGATCCCCCCCGTGCGCCAGCGCATGCCGGAGGAGCCGCTGATCGTCGATCTGGAGGCGAAGGGCCGCGACCTCGGCCGCTCCGGCGGCTGGATCCGCACCTTCATCACCCAGCGGCGCAACAGCCGCATCGCCGTGCTCTACGGCTATGCCCGGCTGGTCGGCTACAATGCCAAGCGGGAGATCGTGCCCGACATCCTGAAGGACGTGACGGTCCATGACGGCCGCGACTTCACCCTGACCCTGCGCGCCGGCCACCGCTGGTCCGACGGCGCCCCCTTCACCAGCGACGACATCCGCTATTGGTGGGAGGACATCGCCAACAACCCGATGCTGTCGCCGTCCGGCCCGCCGCGCTTCATGCTGGTGGACGGCAAGCCGCCGGAGGTCAGCTTCCCCGACGCGGTCACTGCCCGCTTCCGCTGGGAGGAGCCGAACCCCTATTTCCTCCCGGCGCTGGCCGCCGCCCGGCCGCCCTTCATCTACCGCCCGGCCCATTACCTGAAGCGCTTCCATGCCCGCTACACCAGCGAGGCCGACCTCGCCCCGCTGATCGCCAAATACAAGGTCCGCAACTGGGCGGCCCTGCACAACGCCCGCGACGACATGTTCCGGATGGAGAACCCGGACGAGCCGACGCTGCAGCCCTGGATGGCGATCTCCAAGGGCACCGGCACCCATCTGCTGTTCCAGCGCAACCCCTATTACCACCGCTTCGACGCGCGCGGCATGCAGTTGCCCTACACCGACGGGCTGGACGTGACGGTGATGGCCGGCGGCCTGATCCCCGCCCAGGTCGCCACCGGCAAGGCCGACCTGCAGGCCGAAGGGCTGACCTTCTCCCAGGTCCCGGTTCTGGTGGCGGGGGAGCAGGCCGGCGACTACCGCACCCTGCTGTGGCCGGAGGGCAAGGCGGCGGAGATCGCGCTCTATCCCAACCTGAACTACAACGATCCGGTCTGGCGCGCCGTGCTGCGCGACGTCCGGTTCCGCCGCGCCCTGTCGATGGGCATCGACCGCCGCATCATCAACCGCTCGCTCTTCTTCGGGCTGGCGGAGGAAAGCGGCGTCGACGTGCTGCCGCGCAGCCCGCTCTACAAGCCGGAGCGCACCGGGGTGTGGACCGGCTACGACCCGCGCCAAGCGGCGGCCCTGCTGGACGAAATGGGGCTGAAGCGCCCGCGCGGCGCCGCCTACCGCCAGCTTCCCGACGGCCGGCCGCTGGAGGTGATCGTCGAGACCGCCGGCGAGAAGCCGGAGGTGGCCGACGCGCTGCAGATCATCGCCGAGACCTGGCGCGACATCGGCATCCGGCTGCTGGTGCGCACGGTGGACCGCGACGTCCTGCGCAACCGGGTCTATGCCGGCCAGACGATGATGGCGGTTTGGGGCGGCTGGGACAACGGCGTTCCGACCCCCGACAGCAGTCCGGAGGAGCTGGCGCCGATGACCCAGGAGAATTTCAGCTGGCCGAAATGGGGGCAGTATTACCAGACCTCCGGCAGCGCCGGCGAACCCATCGACATGCCGATCCCGCAGGAGCTGATGGAACTCGCACGGCGCTGGCGCCACACCACCGACGAGACGGAACGGCGCGCCCTGTGGTCGGCGCTGCTCGACATCCATGCCGACCAGCTCTACGCCATCGGCGTGGTGTCGAAGACGCCGCAGCCCATCGCCGTCTCCAACCGCCTGCGCAACGTCCCGGACAAGGGGCTGTGGCTGTGGGATCCCGGCGCCTATCTCGGCGTCTACCGCCCCGACGAGTTCTATTTCGCCGACGCCCGCCCGGCCGATCCGGAGCCGGCCGGCAGCCACCGCGGGGGGGAGTGACCGCCCATGCTGCGCTTCATCCTGCACCGGCTGCTGGTGATGGTGCCGACACTGCTCGTGGTGTCGATGCTGATCTTCATCGTCATCAACCTCCCCCCCGGCGACTACCTGTCCAACCAGATCGCCGAACTGCGCGCCACCGGCCAGGAGGCCGGTCTGGCGAAGGCGGAGTTCCTGCGCCACGAATATGCGCTCGACCGCCCGCTGGCGGAGCAGTATCTGGTCTGGATCGGCGTCTGGCCGGGGCCGAACGGCTTCCACGGCCTGCTGCAGGGCGATCTCGGCTGGTCGTTCGAGTTCAACAAGCCGGTCGTCGAGGTGGTGGGGGAGACGCTGTGGTTCACCGTCATCCTCAACCTCGCCGCCGTGCTGTTCGTCTATCTGGTGTCCTTCCCGCTGGGGGCGCTGGCGGCGATCCGCGCCAACAGCTGGGTCGATTACCTCGCCGCCGCCATCGGCTATATCGGGCTGGCGACGCCCAACTTCCTGCTGGCGCTGATCCTGCTCTATTACGGCCAGAAATGGCTGGGGCTTCCCATCGGCGGGCTGGTCGACGCCCGCTATGAGGATCAGGCGCTCAGCTGGGCCAAGATCGGCTCGGTGCTGGAACACCTGATCGTGCCGACCATCGTCATCGGCCTGTCCGGCACCGCCGCCATGGTGCGGCGCCTGCGCGCCAACCTGCTGGACGAGCTGGGCAAGCCCTATGTCGTCACCGCCAAGGCCAAGGGCGTGCCGCCGCTGCGCCGGCTGACCCGCTATCCGCTGCGCATGGCGCTGAACCCCTTCGTCTCCGACATCGGCTCGCTGCTGCCGTCGCTGGTGTCGGGATCGGTGCTGATCTCCGTCGTGCTCAGCCTGCCCACCATCGGCCCGGCCCTGCTGGAGGCGCTGCGGGCGCAGGACATCTTCCTGTCCGGCTTCATCCTGATGTTCATCTCGCTGCTGGTGCTGGTCGGCATGCTGGTCTCCGACATCGCGCTCGCCCTGCTCGATCCCCGCATCCGCCTGGGCAAGGCGAGGAAGGCCCAGTCATGAAAGACAAGGCCATGAAAGGCGGGGCCATGAAAGGCGGGGCCATGAAGGATGGGACCATGAAGGACGGGGCCACGGGCGGCGGCTGGGAACATTACGTCGACAGCCGGCCCTATCCCGATCCGGAGTCGCCGGACGCCCCGGCCACCCGTTTCGATCCGGGTGCCTCCACCGGGCGGCTGATGCTGCGCCGCTTCCTGCGCCACCGGCTGGCGGTGCTGGGGGCCCTGTTCCTCGGCCTTTCCTATCTCAGCCTGCCCTTCGTCGACTTCCTGGTGCCCTACGGCGCCAACGAGCGCGACGTGGAACATCTCTACGCCCCGCCGCAGGGCATCCACCTGTTCCACGAGGGCACCTTCATCGGCCCCTTCGTCTACCCGACCGTCGGCCATCCCGACCTGAAGGACTATCGCTGGCGCTACGAGACCGACACCAGCCGGCCGATGCCGCTGGAGTTCCTCTGCCCCGGCGTTCCCTACCGCTTCCTCGGGCTGGTGGAGTTGCGGACGCGGCTGGTCTGCCCGCCGCCGGACGCCTCGCTGCATCTGCTCGGCACCGACCGGCTGGGCCGCGACATGCTCTCCCGCCTCGCCATCGGGGCGCAACTGTCGCTGACCGTCGGGCTGCTCGGCATCGCCGTGTCCTTCGCCATCGGCATCACGCTGGGCGGCATGGCCGGCTATTTCGGCGGCTGGATCGACGCCGGGGTGCAGCGCCTGTCGGAAATCCTGAAATCCCTGCCGGAGCTGCCGCTGTGGCTGGCTCTGTCCGCCGCGGTGCCGGCGCAATGGAGCCCGGTGACGGTGTTCCTCTGCATCTCCGTCATCCTCGGCCTGCTCGACTGGCCGTCGCTGGCCCGCGCCGTGCGCTCCCGTTTCCTGGCGCTCCGCGAGGAGGATTTCGTCATGGCGGCGGAGCTGATGGGCGCCAGCCCGGCCCGCATCATCCGCCGCCATCTGCTGCCCAACTTCGCCAGCCACCTGCTCGCCAGCGCCACCCTGTCGATCCCGGCGATGATCCTGGGCGAAACCGCACTGTCCTTCTTAGGGCTGGGCCTGCGCCCGCCGGCGACCAGTTGGGGGGTAATGCTGAACGACGCCCAGAACCTTATGGCGGTGGAAACCTATCCTTGGGTGTCATTGCCGATGCTGCCGGTGATCCTGGTAGTCTTGTCCTTCAACTTCTTCGGCGACGGCCTGCGCGACGCCCTGGATCCCTATCATGGCGACTGACCCCTCGAAACGGCCGGCTCCCCGAAGCGTGAGCTTGGCTATAACTCATATATCACAGCGCATAGCTGGGTTGCCGCCTCCTGGCCGGAAGGCGGGTTGATGCGCGGCCCGATCCATGTGAGGGGTTCTATCCAGGCTGGAGCGCTGCTGCCGGTCCCTGGACCAGTCGCGCAACCACCGGGACCGAGCCGGTCCTCAGACGAGCACAGTGAATTGTTCTGCAACGGCTTTTCGGTTCCGACGCAGTGCTGAAGCGGAGTGTCCGAGCATGCACCAGCCCCTGGCCCCCCTTCGCTCCATCCATCCCGACCGCACCCCGCCGCGCATCCTGCTCTACAGCCACGACACCTTCGGGCTGGGCCATTTGCGGCGGTCGCGGACGATTGCCCAAGCGCTGGTGTCGGCCTTTCCCGATGCCTCGGCACTGATCCTCACCGGCTCGCCGGTCGCCGGCCGCTTCGATTTTCCGGAGCGGGTCGACCATGTGCGCCTGCCCGGCGTGGTGAAGCTGCCGGACGGCGGCTACACCGCCCGCAACCTCGGCCTGCCGATCGAGGAGACCGCCGCCATCCGGGCGGAGATCATCCGCGCCACCGCCCGCGCCTTCCGCCCGACGCTGGCCATCGTCGACAAGGAGCCGACCGGCCTGCACGGCGAATTCCTGCCGGCGCTGGAGGAGATGCGGGCGACCGGCAACACCCGCGTGGTGCTGGGCCTGCGCGACGTGCTGGATGCGCCCGAAGCCCTGCAGCCGGAATGGGAGCGCAAGGAGGCGGTCGCCGCCATCGAGCGCTATTACGACCAGCTCTGGATCTACGGCCTGCCGGAGGTCTACCGCCCGCTCGACGGTCTCGACCTGCCGGCGGAGATCGCGGCGCGGGTGCGTTACACCGGCTATCTGAAGCGCGAGCCGACCGAGGGCGGCGGTGCCGTCCAGGCCGCGGACCTGCCCATGGCGGCGCCTTATGTGCTGGTGACGCCCGGCGGCGGCGGCGACGGCGCGGCCCTGGTCGACTGGACCATCGCCGCCTATGAAGCCGATCCGGACCTCACCCCCCGCGCCCTGATCGTCTACGGCCCCTTCCTGGAGGATGCCCGCCGCCAGGAGTTCGCCACCCGCATCCGCCGGCTGAAGGGCAGGGTGGAGACGATCAACTTCCATTCCCGCATGGAGGACCTCTATGCCGGGGCCATCGGCGTGGTGGCGATGGGCGGCTACAACACCTTCTGCGAGATCCTGTCCTTCGACAAGCCGTCGGTCCTGGCCCCGCGCACCCGCCCGCGCCTGGAACAGCGCATCCGTGCCGAGGCGGCGGAGGCCCTGGGCCTGCTGCGCACGCTGGACAGCGACCGCGACGGCACCGACCCGCTGGCGATGGCCGCCGCCATCCGCGCCCTGTCGAGCCAGCCGCCGCCCTCGGCCAGCCCGCTGCCCGGCCTGCTCGGCGGGCTGGACCGCATCGTCGGCCTGACCCGCGAGGTGCTGGAGGCGGACTCGGTGATCGCCCGCGCCACCCCCGTCACCCCGATCCGCCGGGCGGCGGAGCGGATGTCCCGCGCGATGGCGGGCAAGCGCGCATGACGCCTGGATTGGGGAAGGACGGCCACCCGCCGTCCGGCGTGCCGACCCGTTCGCCGTTTTCGCCGTTGAAGATCGCCGTCGTGGTGAAGGGCTATCCCCGCCTGTCGGAAACCTTCATCGCGCAGGAGCTTCTGGCCCTGCAGCAGCGCGGCATCGAACTGGCGATCTGGTCGTTGCGCCACCCCACCGACAGCCGCCGCCATGCCCTGCACGACCGCATCACCGCACCCGTCCATTACCTGCCGGAATATCTGCGCGACGAGCCGGGCCGCGTCCTGCGCGCTCTCGGCCGCCTGATCCTCCGCCACCCGGCCGGTCTGCTCCGCACGGCGGTGGGCTGGCTGCGCGACCTCAGCCGCGACCGCACCGCCAACCGGGGCCGCCGCTTCGGCCAAGCCCTGGTTCTCGCGGCGGAGCTGCCGGCCGACGTGCCCTTCCTCTACACCCATTTCCTCCACACCCCGGCGTCGGTCGGGCGCTATGCCGCCGCGATCCGCGGCATCGGCTGGGGCTTTTCCGCCCATGCCAAGGACATCTGGACGACGCCGGAGTGGGAGAAGCGCGAGAAGCTGGCCGACGCCCGCTTCGGCGCCACCTGCACCGCCGTCGGCGCCGCCCATCTGCGCGGCCTCGCCGCCGACCCCGGCCGCATCGACCTCGTCTATCACGGCCTCGACCTCTCCCGCTTCCCCGCCCCGCCGGACCGGGCGGACGCCCCGGCCCGCGACGGCTCCACCCCTACCCTTGCGGTGGAGATCCTGTCGGTCGGCCGGCTGGTGGAGAAGAAGGGCTATGACCGGCTGCTCGACGCGCTGGCGACGCTGCCGGACGGGCTGCACTGGCGGTTGGTCCATATCGGCTCCGGCGATCTGAAGCAGTCCCTGCGCGCCCAGGCCGAGCGGCTCGGCCTGACCGACCGCATCGATTGGCGCGGTGCCCAGGATCAGGCGACGGTGATCCAGGCGCTGCGCCATGCCGACCTGTTCGTTCTGACCAGCGTGGTGGCCGGCGACGGCGACCGCGACGGCCTGCCCAACGTGCTGATGGAGGCGGCGAGCCAGCGCCTCGCCATCCTCTCCACCGCCGTCTCCGCCATCCCCGAATTCATCGCCGACGGCACCCACGGCCTGCTGACCGACGGCACGCCGCCCGCCATCGCCGCCGCGCTGGAACGGCTCGCCACCGACCCGGCGCTCCGCCTGCGGTTGGGGGAGGCCGCCCATGACCGCCTGCGCGCCGAGTTCGGCATGACCGCCGGCATCGACCGCCTCGTCCGCCGCCTGGAGGAGGCCGCGGCGTGACCGCCTCCCGCATCGCCTTCTATGCCCCGCTGAAACCGGTCGACCACCCCATCCCCTCCGGCGACCGCCAGATGGCGCGGCTGATTTTGCGCGCGCTGCAGTCCACCGGACCGGTGGAGGTGGCGAGCGGCCTGCGCGTCTATGACGGCACCGGCGACCCCGCCGCGCAGGCCCGCCTGACCGCCGCCGCCGCCGCCGAGTGCGACCGCCTGTTGTCGCTCTACGCCGCCGAACCGGCGCGGCGCCCGGCGCTGTGGCTCAGCTACCATGTCTATTACAAGGCGCCCGACCTGATCGGCCCGGCCGTCGCCCGCGCCCTCGGCATCCCCTATGTCGTGGTAGAGGCGACCCGCGCCCGCAAGCGCCTGACCGGCCCCTGGTCCGCCTTCGCCGCCGCCGCCGAGTCCGCCATCGAGCAGGCCGCCCTCGTCCTCTGCGTCAGCGCCCGGGACCGTCATGCGGTGGAGGCCTATGGCCCGCCCAGCCAGCAGGTGGCGATGCTGCCACCATTTCTCGACCTCCCCCCTGCCGTCGAACGCCCTGGACCGGCCTCTCCGCCCCGGCTTTTGACCGTCGCCATGATGCGCCCTGGCGACAAGCTGGCCTCCTACCGCCTGCTCGCCGACTCTCTGTCCCGTCTTGCTGTCCCGCCCTGGACGCTCGACATCGTCGGCGACGGCTCGGCGGCGGCGGAGGTCTCGGCCCTCTTCGCCCCCTTCGGCCAGCGCGTGCGTCTCCTCGGCGCCCGCCCGCCCGCCGACCTCGCCGCCCATTACCGCGCCGCCGACCTGCTGGTCTGGCCCGGCCTGAACGAGGCCTTCGGCATGGTCTATCTGGAGGCCCAGGCCCACGGCGTGCCTGTGCTCGCCATCGACAATGCCGGCACCGGAACCGTCATCCGCGACGGCATCGGCGGCCGGCTGACCGGCCCGACCGCGCAGGACTTCGCCGCCGCCCTGTCCTCCCTGCTGGCCGATCCGCCGTCTCTGCACGCGCTCGGCCACCGCGCCCGCGCCCATGTCGAGGCCCACCACGCCCTGCCGGCGGCGGCGGAGCGTCTGCGCGGCCTGCTGACCGGACTGATGTCATGATCCGCCTCGCATTCCTGCGCCACGGCATCACCGCCTGGAACCGCGAGGGCCGCATCCAGGGCCGCACCGACATCCCGCTCGACCCGCAGGGCCGCGACCGCCTCGCCCGCCTGACCCTGCCGGCGGAGTGGCGCGACGCCACCCTGCACGCCAGCCCCCTCTCACGCGCCATCGAGACCGCCCGCCTCCTCGGCAACGACCGCCCCGTCCACACCGACCTCCGCCTGATCGAGATGGATTGGGGCGCCTGGGAGGGCCGGCACGGCCACGACCTCCGCGCCGACCCCGCCAGCGGCTACCGCGACCTCGAACACTGGGGCTGGGACTTCCGCCCCCCGGGCGGCGAAAGCCCCGCCGACGTGCGGGATCGGTTGATTGGATGGCTAGACTCCCTCTCCCGCCCCGGGAGAGGGAAGGGGCCCATGCAAAGCATGGGAAGGGTGAGGGGTGATCCAAGGAACCATGCGCTTCCTGATCCTAGCCCCACCCCTCACCCTCCCCACGCCTGCGGCGCGGGTCCCCTCCCTCTCCCGGGGCGGGAGAGGGCGATTGTCCCCGCGGAAACGCATTCCCCCCACCTCGTCGTCACCCACATCGGCGTCATCCGCGTCGCTCTGGCGCTCGCCTGGGGCTGGGACTTCCGCGGCCCGCCGCCGGTTCCGGTCAAGCGCGACCGCCTCTACGCCATGGCGCTCGCCGCCGACGGCACGCTCCACCCTGCCGGCCCACGGGAGGGGCAACGCCTGTCATGAAGCTCATGATCGCCGTCACCCACCTACTCGGCACCGGCCATCTCAGCCGCGCCCTCGCCCTGGCCGAAGCCTTCGCCGCCCGCGGCTGGAGCGTCGATGTGGTCAGCGGCGGCCGTCCCGCCCCCCATCTCGGCAGCAGCGGCGCCACCCTGCACCAGCTGCCGCCGCTGGCGAGCGACGGTGCCGACTTCGCCACCCTGCTGGCCGCTGATGGCCGCCCCGCCGATGCCGCCCTCTTCGCCGTCCGCCAGGCGATGCTGACCGGCCTGCTCGACAGCCTCCGCCCCGACGTTCTCATCACCGAACTCTTCCCCTTCGGCCGCCGCGCTCTCGCCGCCGAGTTCGACGCCCTGCTGGAGCGTGCCCGCGCCCTGCCGCACCCGCCGCTGACCCTGGCATCGATCCGCGACATCCTGGCCCCGCCCTCCAAACCGAAGCGCGTCGCCGAGACCGAAGACCGCCTTCTCCGCTTCTACGACGGCGTTCTGGTCCATTCCGACCCCACCCTGATCCCGCTGGAGGACAGCTGGCCGCTGACCCCGGCGATGCGCCCGCTGCTGCGCTACACCGGCTTCGTCGTCCCGCCGCCGCCCGTCCCCGACGACGGCACCGACGGCAATGCTGAGATCCTGGTCACCGCCGGCGGCGGCCCGGTCGGCCGCCCGGTCTTCGAGGCCGCGGCCCGCTGTGCGGCATCCTGGGCCCTGCCGCAGCGCTGGCGCCTGCTGGTGGCGAAGGGCGACGCGGCGCTGGCCGACCGGCTGCGCGCCATGGCCCCGGCCGACCGCCTGCTGGTGGAGCCGGTGCGCCCCGACTTCCGCGCCCTGCTGGGCCGGGCATCCGCCGCCGTCGGCCGCTGCGGCTACAACACCGCGCTGGACTGCCTGACCGCCGGCGTCCCCAGCGTCTTCTGCCCCTTCGAGGACGGCAAGGAGGTCGAACAGACCATCCGCGCCGCCATCCTGGCCCGCCAGCCCGGCATCGCCACCCTGCGCGAGGCCGACCTCACGCCCGACAGCCTCGCCCGCGCGTTGACCTCCGTGCTGGGCGCCCGCATCCCACCGCTCAGCCCCGCCTCGCTGGCCGGTGCGGCGCGCAGCGTGGAGATCGTCGAAACCCTGCTGGCGGAGAAGACGTCATGACCAACTGGACCGCGGTGGAAGACGAACTGGCGCGCTGGACCGATCTCGGCCGCCGCTGTTCCCTCTGGCTGCGCGACGACGACGCAATCGCCGCCAGCCCGCAACTCGACCGGCTGCTGCATCGCTGCGCCCAGGCCGGCATCCCGCTCGGCCTCGCCGTCATCCCCGCCGACGCCGAGCCCTCGCTGGCGCAAGCGCTTGCCGGCCAGCCCCACGCGACCCCGCTGGTCCATGGCTGGTCCCACACCGACCACGCCGCCCCCGGCGCCAAGAAGTGCGAGTTCGGCCCGGAACGCCCCGCCGAAATCCGCCATGCCGAGGCCGAACGCGGCCTGTCGGTCCTGCGCGCCCTGTTCGGCGACCGCCTGCTGCCGCTGTTCGTCCCGCCCTGGAACCGCATGGCCGCCGACATGCCGTCCCGCCTGTCCGCCGCCGGCTACCGCGCCGTCTCCGCCTTCGGCCCGGCGCCCGCCAGCCGGGCAGAGGGTGGAGACGGCATAACCTGGATCAACACCCACCTCGACCTGATCGATTGGCACGGCACCCGCTCTGCCGTCCCGTTGGATGGGTTGCTGGACCTCCTCTGCCGCGAACTGCGCGATCGCCGCGAGGGCCGCCAAGAGGGCAGGGGCAACCCCGCCGAGCCCATCGGCCTGCTGACCCACCATCTGGTGCATGACGCGGCGATCTGGGACCTGCTGGACCGCCTGCTCGACCGTCTGGCCGGGCATCCGGCGGTGGAGTGGCCGGCGGTCGAGAGCCTTGGGTGGCCGCCCCCTATCGGAGGGTTTTCGATGGTTGCGGCCCCCTTTGGAAACGCCCCGGAGGGCTAGGCCTTTCCCTCCTGTCAGCCTGTCTACAGACGGGAGGCAGGCGGGGATCACTGTCCCTGCTTGACTGGAACGCCCGCCGCCGCACGGCTTCCCTGATCGTGCCAAGGAAGCGGGCCGGGATCGGGGTACCCCTCCAGATAGGTGATGTCGGCATAGGTCTGATCATGGATCTGCCGGATGACGTCGGTGAACGTCTTCTCGGTCCACTCCTCCGGCGTGCCGACCGCCGCGTAGGCCATCTGACGGCTGATCTCCGCAAGGCCGCCTTCGACCTTGGTGAAGGTTGCATACATGTCGAGGTGATAGCCACCCTTATACGGATAAAGGCACGCCCACAGGTTCAGGGAGTTAGAATTCGACACCTTGCGGATGGCGTTTCCGGTCCAGACGGCCCCGTCGCAATCGGCCATCTTCATCCCGAGCCCCCCGCCGGCAGCCGCAAGCATGCCGAGCCTGGAACCCGCCAGCGGATTGACCACCTTGAACCGGCCGGGCTTCTCCGGGGGTTCCGCCGAGGCAGGGATAGGCATGGCTGTATTGATCGTTCCTGTATTCTGCCCAAGGCCGTCGGTCGCGGCTTTGGCGATCACCTGCCTGCCCGCATTGGTCTTCAGGTCGAAAATTCTGTAATACTCAACCTGTTGCTGCTTGGTAGCCAATGCGTTGTTCGTCCCGCCGCACCCAGACAGGCCCAACGCCCCCAGCACGACCGTCGCCAGCGCAACCTTCAACCGCCTCATTACTGGTCCTCACATGTGTGGATGTGCAATCCGCTTCCTTGAGTAGGCTTAAAGCCCAGGGCTTTCCCCCGCCGGTCAGATTACCCCCAAAGATGGCACCTGACACAAGTGAAGATACGCATGATGCGTTCTACCACAGTGAAAAATGGCTCCCTGCTCTCCTTTCACCGCAAAGATGGCCGTTCTGGATCAGACAGATCGAGCGCAACGACATACTCGAACACTCATAACAACCGCATAACTTCCGTGCCGAACGCCGTTTCCCCGAAAGTTCTTCCCAAAAACGGAAAAAGCCGGCCCGCGTCAGTGACGACGCGGACCGGCTTGGTAGTGCGTTAGAAAACCTGTCCCTTACGCCGCGTGGTCGGTGATGTAGCCCGTGGCGGTGCCGAGGTTGGCGGTGCCGTGGGTCAGGTGCAGCAGGAAGTTCTCCGTGCCCTCGGTGGCGTTGTCGCCGTTGATGTGGACGGAGACCGTCTTGCTGGTTTCACCCGGCTGGAAGGTCAGGCTGCCGTGGGCGGCGGTGTAGTCGCTGCCGGCCTTGGCGGTGCCGTCCTCGGTCGAGTAGTCGATGGTGGTGGCGGTGGTGACCGCCTTGGCCAGCTGAACGGTGAAGACCGCCTCGTCGCTGCCCGGCACCGAACCGGAGTGGCCGGAGCTGGACGCCAGACCCGCCTTGATGATGTTCATCTTGGTCGGATCGATGGTCTTGTAGTCCTTCTCCAGCAGGCCACCGACGTCGCCCGATTCCGGGGTCCAGGCCCAATAGGTCCAGTTCATGCCCTGCTGGCCGGCCGGCAGGTCGCTCTTGCCGTCCAGGTTCCAGTCGCCGTTCATGTACTTGACGAAGGCGTTGGCCCAGGTCTGCTCGGCCGCGCTGTTCATCTGGCCGCCGAACTCGCCGATCAGGACCGGGGCGATGTTGTTCTTATAGATGAAGCCCCACATGCCGTCATACTGGGCCGGCAGGTTGTTCGGATAGGCCGGGTCGTTCAGCCAGCTGAAGTTGCCGACGCTCTGGCCATAGGCGTGCGGCGAATAGACCAGCTTGTTCGGCACGTCGAATTCGATGGGATGGTTCTTCACGCCGGCCAGCGTGCTGCTCCACTCCGTGCCCTCGACCAGCAGCAGCCAATCCTTGTTGACGGTCTGGATCGAGTTGCCGATGCGCTCGGCCGCCGCGGCCCAGTCGGTGGCCTGGTTGCCGTCGCCCCAGGTGGCGGTGACGCTGGGCTCGTTGTGCAGGTCGGCGCCGATCACCGCGTCGTTGCCGGCATAATGCTTGGCCAGCATCTTCCAGTTCTCGATCACCTTCGATTCCGGGTTGTTGGCGGTGTACCACAGCCCATGCTCGTTGGTGCCGGCGCCGCCGTCGTTGCGGTGGTGGTCGAGGATCACCTTCATGCCGACCTTGCCGGCGTAATCGATGACCTTGTCATAGACCTGCAGGCGGGACAGCCCCTTCAGGTCCGGGTTCTTCGAGTAGTCGATGCCGTTGGTCACGGCCTCGCTGTCGAACATGTCGTCGGCCCAGGTCAGGCGGATGACGTTGAAGCCCAGGCCCTTCATGCTGTCGATGTGGCCCTGGTAGCTGTCGGCCCACAGGCCGGCGGGCACATAGTTGTAGCCCTCGCCGCCGAACCAGTTCACGCCGGTCAGGCGGACGTTGTTGCCGCTTTCATCGACGATCTGGTTGCCGTTGGTGTGCAGGAAGCCGTTGATCGAGCCGCTGCTCTGCACCATGCCCGGATCGGATGTCGTGACGTTGCCGACCTTCAGCGACAGCGAGGCATCGCCCGTCGAACCGCCCGTGGAGCCGCCAGTGGAGCCGCCAGTCGACCCACCCGTGGACCCACCCGTGCTGCTGCCGCCCTTGCCCGCATCGGTGGAGCCGCCGGTCGAGCCGCCCGTGCTGCTGCCGGTGGCCGCGAAATGGCTGGCGTCCAGCTTGGCGGTCAGCGTGGCGTCCCAATAGAGGTCGCTGGTGGCGCCCAGCTCGGCGCCGTCCGCCGTGCGGTGGACCGACATTGCGGCATCGGTGGCCGCCACGGTCTTGCCGTCGACGCCGACGCTGTGGACATACAGGTTGCGGTCGCTGCCGCCGATGACGGCGTCGTTGTCGTACTTCACCTCGACCGCATGGGCGGTGCCCTGCGCCAGATCGGCGGTGAACGTGTAGTCCTTGGCGTCCGGGCTGGTGGCCGTGCCCTCGCCGATCGCCTTGCCGTCGACCAGCACGGTGAAGTGCGCGCCTTCGCCGCCCGCCGCATCGCCGGCGGCGTTCACGGTGATGACGTTCTGCGCGGTGCCGGCGGCCGGGGCCGTGGTGGGGGCGGCCGGAGCGGCGGCCACCGGGGCGGCGTAATGGCCGGCGGGGGTCTTGAAGGTCAGCGCGCCGTCCCACCACATGGCTTCCTGGCCGGCCTGGGTCGGCGCCGGGGCGGCATCGTCATGGCGCTCATAGATGGCGTCGGTCGGCTTCAGCGTGTGGCCGTTCACCTCGATCGACTGAACATAGAGGTCGCGATTGGCAGCGTTCACAGTGTCATTGTCGTAGACGACCTGGACCGTATGCGCGGTGTTCGCCGCAAGGTCGGCGGTGAAGCTGTATGCCTTCGACGAGGTGGCGGCCGCATTGGCCGACCCGACCTCCTGACCATCCACCAGCAGCTTGAAATGCGGCGCGACGCCATCCTGGGACTGGCCGTAGGCGTTGACGACGATCTTGCTCGGCGCGGTGGTCGTGCTCATGACTTCAATCCTATGTCCGTTGTGTTGAAGCCATGCTGGGGCTTGAATGGTTAACGAAACCTTTCCAAGTCCGGTTAACTTTTCTCGAAGCTTGTGGCAAATTTGGCTCAGCCGATCACAGGGTCGTTCAAGGGGGCGGAGTCAGATTGGCAAACTATATCCCATCTTGGTCACAGGTTCTGCGATCCAACACACAGTCTTCTTTTCATCACATCAGTATCCGCTTTGCTTCCACTCACTTTCTCAAGATGATCTCAAAAGACATAGACCAACACCAATCCCACCAAACTCGCTTATGCGCATAATTCTTCCAAAATGTGCCCGAGATTTCACCAGATGATTGCCGATTATATTTATCCATTCGGACACAGGATTGGCAAACATCCGGCACGACGGGCTACAGCGACGGAGGTAATTCCAATTCGAAAATGGCCTTTCGCGTCGGCAAAAAAGTTAACAATCGTGGGCGCGCAACGTCGCTTGACCGCTTCGTTAAGGGATTGCGTTAAAGATTATATTCCTTTCACGCCCAAATCGTTCGACTGGCGATGGTCACCTTCCCCTCCACCCGCCCATCCCCAACCCCGCCGCCGCTGACCTTCCGCTGCGAGACGCGCAGCCCCGCCGCTCCCCCATCCGCACCATCAAGGATCCGCACGGGCAGTTGGAAGAATTCCAATTCCGCCAGTCGCCTTGCTTTCCGGCGGCGATGGCGACACCTTGTTCAGGCACGCGAACAGTCGACGGGCTACCCCAACGGGTGCGCGCTCCGGCCGTTCCATTGCTGACCAGTCACCCCGCCGTCCCTCCAAGGTGGCCGCCGTCCCGTCGGCGCACCGGACGGCCCAGCCAAAGAGGACGGCCCCCGCGGCCGGAACCACATGCGCCGTCATCGCCGCGCCAAGATCGTCGCCACCGTCGGACCGGCCAGCAACTCGCCCGAGATGCTGAAAACCCTGTTCCTGGCCGGCGTCGACACCTTCCGGCTGAACTTCAGCCACGGCACCCACGACGACCACGCCAAGGTCCACCGCGCCATCCGCGAGCTGGAGGCGGAGGTCGGCCGCCCCATCGGCATCCTTCAGGATCTCCAGGGCCCGAAGATCCGCGTCGGCACCATCCGCGACGGCAAGATCGCCGTCGCCACCGGCGAATCGATCCGCTTCGTCCTGCAGGGCAGCGACGGCGACAAGCGCTCCATCCCGCTGCCGCACCCGGAAATCTTCGCCGCCATCATGCCGGGCCACCATCTGCTGATCGACGACGGCCGCGTCCGCGTCGAGGTGACCGAGCTGGGCGACGACTGGATCGAGGCCCGCGTCGTCGTCGGCGGCACCATCTCCAACCGCAAGGGCGTCAACCTGCCGGGCACCGTGCTCGACCTGTCGCCGCTCACATCCAAGGACCGCGCCGACCTCGCCTTCGGGCTGGAACTGGGCGTCGACTGGGTCGCCATGTCCTTCGTGCAGAAGCCGGGCGACATCATCGAGGGCCGCGGCCTGATCGGCGACCGCGCCGGCATCATGGCGAAGATCGAGAAGCCGCAGGCGCTGGAGCGGATCGACGACATCATCCGCCTGTCGGACGCGGTGATGGTGGCGCGCGGCGACCTCGGCGTCGAAATCCCGCACGAGGACGTGCCCGGCCGCCAGAAGGAGCTGGTGCGCGCCTGCCGTCTGGCGGTGAAGCCGGTGATCGTCGCCACCCAGATGCTCGATTCGATGGTCTCCGCCCCGACCCCGACGCGGGCCGAGGCGTCGGACGTGGCGACCGCCATCTATGACGGCGCCGACGCGGTGATGCTGTCGGCCGAATCGGCGTCGGGCCAGTATCCGGTCGAAGCGGTCACCATGATGGACCGCATCATCCGCTCCACCGAGCAGCACAAGCTCTATCACTCGCTGATCCAGGCGACCCATCCGGGGGAGGAGCACAGCCCGCCCCACGCCGTCGCCGCCGCCGCCGCCGATCTGGCCAACAGCCTGCATTCCTCGGCCATCGTCGCCTTCACCTCCAGCGGCACCACCGCGGCGCGCATCGCCCGCAAGCGGCCGGAGGTGCCGATCCTGGCGATCACCCCGGACAAGGCGGTTTCGCGCCGGCTCTGCCTGCTGTGGGGCGCCCACAGCGTGCTGTCCGACGACATCCGCACCTACGAGGAGATGGTCGACCGCGCCATCTCCACCGCGCGGGCGGAGGAGTTCGCCGGCCGGATCGGCACCATGGTCGTGGTCGCCGGCATCCCCTTCGCCCAGGCCGGCACCACCAACAACCTGCGCGTCATCCAGATGGACGGGAAGGCGTAAGGACTCAAGGAGACTTTCCCCCGTTCCTTACCGGACGGGGGAAGCGTCTCCTACCGTTCCATCTTCGTCGACAGCACGATCGACGACATCGTCCGTTCCACACCGGGCAGGCGGCCGATGCTGTCCAGCGCGGCATCCATCGCGTCATGGGTCTCGGTGCCGACGGTGGCGCAGAGATCGTATTGGCCGCTGATGCTGTGCAGCCGGATCACCTCCGGCATCTTGCGCAGGGCATGGACGGCGCGGTCGGCCAGCCGGGCGTTCAC
Source organism: Azospirillum sp. CT11-132 (assembly GCF_047302835.1). Classification (NCBI taxonomy): domain Bacteria; kingdom Pseudomonadati; phylum Pseudomonadota; class Alphaproteobacteria; order Rhodospirillales; family Azospirillaceae; genus Azospirillum; species Azospirillum sp. CT11-132. The sequence continues at coordinate 87,096 of NZ_JBGLZA010000009.1, read as the reverse complement.
GCTGATCATCACCAGCGCCGACACGCCGCGGCGCGGCGCCGGATCGCCCAGCTTCACGGTATAGCCGGAGATCACCCCCTGCCGCTCCAGCCGGGCGATGCGATCCTGCACGGTGGACCGCGACAGCCCCAGCGCACGGCCCAGCGCCGCCGTGCTGGTGCGCGCGTTCACCGTCAACAGATCGATCAGCCGGCGGTCGATGTCGTCCATGGAGGTCCGTCAGAGAGGGCAGGGCGCACAAAAAGGCCCTCTCCCGTCCCGGGAGAGGGAGGGGCCCCACGAAGTGGGGAGGGTGAGGGTTGATCCAAGCATCCCGAACCGCATGGTTCCTTGCAATACCCCTCACCCTTCCCACCGCTTTGCGGCGGGCCCCTTCCCTCTCCCGGGGCGGGAGAGGGGGGGAAATACCCAAGCCCCCCCTTACGCGTCGCAACCCGCCTGATAGCGCTGCATGGCGGCGCGGATGTCGTCGGGGATCGGCACCGCGGCGAAATCGTCGAGCGAGGTGGTGACCACCGTCAGGCTGCCCGACAGCCGCACCTGCCCCTCATGCTCGCCGTTGATCCGCAGCTTGAGCGAGCTGCGGCCCAGCCGCTCCAGCAGGACGCCCAGCGTCAGCGTGTCGCCCATGCGGCTGGGGATCACGAAATCGCATTCGGCATGCACGATCGGCAGGCCCAGCCGCCGCTGCAGGATCATCGTCGCATAGTCGATGTCCAGCCCCTGGGTGAACCAGTCCTCCACCGCGCCGTTGAACATGTCGAAATAGACCGGGAAATAGACGATGCCGGCCGGGTCGCAGTGGGAAAAGCGAATGGGCCGCTGCACCCGGAAACAGCCCGGCGGCAAAGGCCGGTGGCTGGGGTGATCGTCGGCGCGGCGCGGCCGCTCGCTGTACTCGTGCATCTCTCAGTCAATCCTCGTTCCGCTCGGCGTCCGGACATATGGGGGTCCGAAGCCTCGCGGTCACCGCGTCTCGTTCCGGCGGCAGACAGTTGTGGCTATTCCAAACAATCCGGGAAAAGCACCTTTCGTTCAACGGCTTCCTGCAGGAATACGGGAAAGCCGCAATTTTCGCACGGGTCGCTGTTGCGGAAATGCTGCACTGCAATCATGACCATCGTGCAAATCGGCCCACCGCAGGATTAGCCACAATTTGTCGCAGATTCGGCGCTTTTAAGCGAAAACATCACACAAAGATCCCGCCGCTCCTCGCCATCCTCCGCCGGCATCCGGGTTCAGGCCCAAAACGGACATCAGACCCCAGGGGCACGGCAATGCCCCGGGGCACATCAGGCGAGGACACCGAACCGATGGCCACCACCTCCACCAAGATCGTCGTCAACGCCCTGGGCAAGGCCGCCGCCGGCGTGAACGCCCATTTCACCCTGCTGGTCGACGGCCAGAAGGTGGGTGAGGGCTCCGCCGGCACGACGGCGAAGGATTTCGTCTTCACGCCCGTGCTGACCGCCGACACCGCGCACAAGGTGCAGATCCAGTACGACAACGATGCCGTCATCAACGGCCAGGACCGCAGCCTGACCGTCAACAGCATCAGCATCGGCGGCAAGACGATCGCGCCGACCGCCGGCATCGTCAGCTACGACAAGGGCACGCTCGACGGCCGCGACGTCGCCGCCGGCCAGTCGAACATGTGGTGGAACGGCACGCTGGTGGTGAACGCCGACAAGAGCTATTTCCCCGCCGCGACCCCCACCCCGGCCCCGGCCGCGACGGCGGGCAAGGACACCATCGTGGTGAACGCGTCGGGCACCGCGGCGGGCGGCGTCAACGCCCACTTCAAGGTGCTGGTCGACGGCAAGCAGATCGGCGAGGCGACCGCCGGCACCACCGCCAAGAATTTCACCTTCACCACCGATGCCGCCGACCATGTCGCGCACAAGGTGCAGGTCCAGTACGACAACGATGCCATGGTCAACGGCCAGGACCGCAGCCTGACCGTCAACAGCATCTCCATCAACGGCCACAGCTACGCCTCGACCAGCAGCGCCGTCACCTATGACAAGGGCGCGCTCGACGGCAAGGACGTGATCGCCGGCCAGAAGGGGATGTGGTGGAACGGCACGCTGGTGGTCAACGCCCCGGCCTCCGACTTCCCGGCCGGCACCACCACCACCCCGACGCCGACCACCCCCACCCCGACCACGCCGACGCCGACCACCCCGGCCCCCACCGGCCCGGCCTTCTACGTCGCCACCAACGGCAAGGACAGCTGGTCGGGCAAGCTGGCCGCCCCCAACGCCGCCGGCACCGACGGCCCCTTCGCCAGCCTCGCCAAGGCCCAGGCGGCGATGCGCGCCGATCCGAACATCGACACCACCTACATCCGCGGCGGCGACTACCATCAGAACGGGCTGTGGCTGAACAGCCAGGATTCCGGCGTCACCTTCGCCGGCTATGGCAATGAGAAGGCGGTGATCCACGGCAGTTCGACGGCGTCGGTGTCCTTCGGCCTCGGCGGCGCCAAGAACGTGACCATCGAAGGCCTGAGCTTCGCCGACGGCGTCACCACCGGCCATTACGTCTTCGCCGACAACGCCTCCGGCGTGACCTTCGCCAACAACGTGGTGAAGGGCGGCGGCTATGGCATCACGGTGCAGAACAGCGCCAACAGCAAGGTCACCGGCAACCAGTTCGACAACACCGGCGCCGAGTCGATCTTCGTCAAGGCCGGCTCCAACTTCACGCAGGTGTCGGACAACCTGATCCGGCACCCGAACGCCGCCGACCGCGGCGACGCCGGCATCTGGGTCAACGGCAGCTCCGACGTCAAGGTCACCCACAACCAGATCGAAAATTCGCCGGAGAAGGCCATCGCCGTCGGCTCGGTCCAGACCGACGGCAGCGACGCGGCCTATCGCGTCACCATCTCCTACAACAAGGTGATCAACGCCAACCTGGAATCGAACGACGGCGGCGGCATCTACCTGATCAACCGCCAGCAGGATCTGGCCAATCACACCGTCGTCAACAACGACGTGTCCGGCACCACCGCGACCAACCCGACGGGTCAGGTGGCGAGCTGGGGCATCTATCTCGACGACTGGACCAGCGGCACCACGGTGAAGGGCAACGTCGTCCACGACAACATCGGCGGCGTCTTCCTGCATGGCGGCTGGAACAACACGGTCACGGAGAACGTGATCGCCGGCAACAGCGGCGCCCAGATCGGCCTGCAGCAGCCGGTGGCCTGGAGCGGCTGGAAGGGCCACGCCATGACCGGCAACGACATCTCCGGCAACGTCATCGACGTGCGCGAGGGCACCGCCGTCCACATCTACGGCCCGGCCAATGTCGGCAACCTCCACGACAACTTCTACAGCAGCCTGAACACCGCCGAGAAGGAGTTCGACGCCTGGCCGCAGGTGATGTCGAGCGGCGCCTGGGGCACTCTGGCGAACTGGCAGGCCGCCGGGTACGACAAGGGTTCGGTGATGCTGAACCCGGGTTTCGTCAATCCGGGTGCGGACGACTTCAGCCTGTCGTCGACCTCGCCGGTCTACGCCCATGGCTTCGACCACATCGCCTACAATGACATTGGCCTGCTGCACGCCTGATCCTGCTCCTTCGTCGGGCGCATATCCCCTCTCCCCCCCGGGGAGAGGGTTAGGGTGAGGGGGTCGCGCGGCGAGGATTTTCAAGCATCGCGCGGTCCCCATTCTCCATAGAATCCACACCATGCACCCCCCTCACCCCGACCCTCTCCCCGGGGGGGAGAGGGAGATCTCCCATACCCCCCGCCGGTCCTAGTACCGGCGGCCGGGGGAGGGCCGGCTGGAACCTTGGGGTGGACAGGACGTTATCGCTTTCGAAAAGTCGCCCGGTCAGACACCGGGGGTATCTTGAAGTGAAGACCAGCCACCCCAACCTGTCAGTCGTCATGCCGCCCCGTCCTTCGGAAAAGGAAGGTGGGCGTCATCCCGATAAAAACATCGGATGACCCGCCCCGGAACAGCTTCTGAAGCAGCTTCTGCAAGGGCGGCATGCCGCAGGTCTGCCCGGCATTCGGCCGGCGGCCAGCCAATATAAGAGGAAACCATGGATCGCCAGGAATTCTGGATGAAGGACCCGGAGCTGAAGGCCGCCTACGAGGCTCTCGGCCCCAACTTCCGCCGCGAGGTGGAGCAGGCGCAAGCGCGCCGCGGCCAGCGCACCCTGCAAGGCGCCGCCATCGCATCGCGCGGCCGCTCCTCCCGGCCCCACCAGCCCCATTCGGGCAGCACCGCCCGCCGCTGACGCCATATTTTCGTGCACGAACGGCCTCTTCGGGCCAGATCTGCACGAGCGTGGCTGGACCTGCGGAAAAAAACGGACCTAAACTCGGCCCCCTGCCGTTTCATCCGTCCTTTTCCCCCGCTTCCGGCCCCCGTCGATGCCTTCTGCCAATCGCCCGCACCACCCGCTGCCCAACCGGCTGCGCCGGCCCCACCATGTCTGGATGTCCCCCAGAAACTGGCGGCGGCGCCTGCTGTTCTGGTCCGGTGCCGCTGCGGTCGGGCTGGTCGCCGTCCTGTTCGCCGTTGCCGCGGATTATGCCCAGCAGCTGTTCCGGCTGGCCGTCGGGGCAGTTCCCTGGCTGCCCTTCCTGCTGACTCCGCTGGGGCTGGTCTTTTCCGCCTGGGTCGCCCTTCGCGTGGTGCCGGGATCGCAGGGCAGCGGCATTCCCCAGGCCATCGCCGCGCGCCATGTCCAGGACCCGGCGGCCAAGCGCCGGCTGCTGTCGCCGCGCATCGCCGTGGGGAAGATCCTGCTGACCCTGGTCGGGCTGGCCTGCGGCGCCTCCATCGGGCGCGAGGGACCGACGGTGCAGGTCGGCGCCTCGATCATGCTGATGGCCGGTTCCATCGCCGGGCTGGGGCGGGAGCCGGGTCTGATCCTCGCCGGCGGCGCGGCCGGCGTCGCCGCGGCCTTCAACACGCCGCTGGCCGGCATCGTCTTCGCCATCGAGGAGATGGCCCGCAGCTTCGAAAGGCGGACCAGCAGCCTTGTCCTGATCGCGGTGGTGGCGGCCGGTCTGGTCGCCGTCGGCCTGCTCGGCAACTATGCCTATTTCGGCCACACCGCCGCCTCGGCCAGCTGGCACGACTGGGAAGCGGTTCTGGCGACCGGCGTCGTCGGCGGTCTGGCCGGCGGGGGATTCAGCTCGCTGCTGCTGTGGCTGACGCGCTGGATCCGCTGCGGCCTGGGTGGACGGCTGGCCCGTCACCCGCTGCTCATCGCGTTGGGTTGCGGCCTTGCCCTGGCGGCGATCGGCGCCGCCACCGGCGGCCTGACCTTCGGCACCGGCTATGAGCAGGCGCGCGCCGTGCTGGACGGGGTGGAGACGCTGCCCTGGTACTATGCCCCGGCAAAGCTGCTGGCGACCGTCCTGTCCGGCATCTGCGGCATTCCCGGCGGCATCTTCTCCCCCTCGCTGTCGGTCGGGGCCGGCATCGGCTCGATTATCGGCGGGCTGCTGCCGGACAGCTCGCTGGGCGCCATTGTCCTGCTGTCGATGGTGTCCTATTTCGCCGGCGTGGTGCAGGCCCCCCTGACCGCCGTCGTCATCGTGACGGAGATGAGCGCCTCGCCCGAGATGCTGCTGCCGCTGATGCTGAGCGCCGCGCTCGCCACCACCCTGTCGCGGCTGGTCTGCCCGCATTCGGTCTATCACGCCATGGCCGACGCCTTCCTGGCGGTGCTGAAGACGGACGCGGCCGGCAAACCGGCGTCGTCCAAAGCGGCGGCGATCCCCACTCCCTGATGCCCTCTCCCGCCTCTCGCACAAACTTCGTTTGTGCTGACGGCGTCAGGCGGATCGAAGATCCGCTGAGAGCCCCGGGAGAGGGAGGGGACCCACGAAGTGGGGAGGGTGAGGGGGAACCCAAGAATCCCGAACCGCATGGTTCCTTGGATCACCCCTCACCCTTCCCACCGCTTCGCGGCGGGCCCCTTCCCTCTCCCGGGGCGGGAGAGGGGATATTCACCCCGTGACCAGACGCCTCAATAGGCACTGGCCCGATCCAGCCGCCCGATGTCCTCGGCATCCAGCCGCAGCCTGGCCGCGGCGATCAGGTCGCCCATCTGCTCCGGCTTCGACGCGCTCGCGATCGGCGCCGTCAGGCCGGGCCGCGCAATCAGCCAGGCGAGCGCCACTTGGCTCGGCGTCGCCTTGTGCCGCCCGGCGACCTCGTCCAGAGCCGCCAGGATGGCCCGGCCGCGCTCGTTCAGATACTTCGACACCACCCCGCCGCCGCGCGCGCTCTTGCCGGCATCCTCGGCCGAGCGGTACTTGCCGGTCAGGAAGCCGGCGGCCAGCGAATAGTAGGGGATGACGCCCAGCCCGTTCTCCCGGCAAATCCCCTCCAGCTCCGCCTCGTAGCCCTCGCGGCTGTACAGGTTGTATTCCGGCTGCAAGGTCTCATAGCGGGGCAGGCCGGTGCGGGCGCTGACCTCCAGCGCCTCGCGCAGGCGCGGCGCCGTCAGGTTGGAGGCGCCGATCGCCCGGACCTTGCCCTGGTCGATCAGCTCCTTGTAGGCGCCCAGCGTGTCCTCGAACGGGGTTTCGGGATCGTCCCAATGGGACTGGTAGAGGTCGATGCGGTCGGTCTGGAGCCGGCGCAGCGAATCCTCGACCGCCGTCCGGATCCAGGCCGGCGACAGGCCCTTCTTGCCCGGCCCCATCTCCGACCCGACCTTGGTCGCCAGGACGATGCGGTCGCGGTTGCCCCGGCTCTTCATCCATTTGCCGATGATGGTCTCGGACTCGCCGCCGGAGTTGCCGGGCGCCCAGGCCGAATAGACGTCGGCGGTGTCGACGAAGTTGAAGCCGGCATCGACGAAGGCGTCGAGCAGCCGGAAGGAGGTGGCCTCGTCGGCGGTCCAGCCGAACACGTTGCCGCCGAAGCAGAGCGGGGACACCGTCAGGCCGCTGCGGCCCAGTTGACGTCGATCCATTGCGTCGTCTCCTTTGAAGGTCACCGGTCAGGCGGCGTGCCGCCCACGGAATTCGGTCAGGTAGAACAGCAGCCCGACGGCAGGAAAGGCGAAGCCGATCCAGGTCACCGGCGCCCAGCCGCCGACGGCGAAGGCATAGCCGGCCAGCGCCGAGCCCGCCGCGCCGCCCAGGAAGAAGATCGCCATATAGATGGCGTTCATCCGGCTGCGAGTCTCCGCCCCCAGCGAATAGATGGCGCGCTGCCCCAGCACCATGTTCATCTGCACGCCCATGTCGAGCAGCAGCCCGGCCAGCACCAGCAGCGCGATGGACCCTTCGCCGGCCCGCGCCACGAAGAAGGACAAGGCCGCCATCGCCAGCGCGAAGCCGGTGGCCGGCCGGGTCCAGCCGCGGTCGGCGATCCGCCCGGCGATCGGCGCGACCAGGGCGCCCGCCGCCCCCGACAAGGCGAACAGCGCGATCCCCCGCTGGCTGAGGTGGAAGGGCGCCCCCATCAGCAGCAGCGGGACAGAGGTCCAATAGAGGCTGAAGGCCGCGAACATCATGGTCTGATAGACGGTCCGCCGCTGCAGCACCGGCGTCCGCACCAGCAGTCGCCCCAGCGAGCCGAGCAGCGCGCCGTAGCTGGATTGCCCCCTCGGCCGCCGCTGCGGCAGCACCCGCCACAGCAGCAGGGCGAAGCCGACCATCACCACCGCCGACAGGGCGAACACCGCCCGCCATCCCAGGCTGTCGGCGATCAGGCTCGACACCGGGCGGGCCAGCAGGATGCCCAGCAGCAGCCCGCTCATCACATTGCCCACCACCTGCCCGCGCGAGGCCTCCGGCGCCATGTGGGCGGCCAGCGGCACCAGCATCTGCACGGCGACGGAGGTGACGCCGATCAGGAAGGCCGCCGTCAGGAACAGCGACGCGGTCGGGGCGACCGCCGCCACCAGCAGCGCCACCACCGTGCTGCACAGGGTCACCACCACCAGCCGGCGGTTCTCCAGCAGATCGCCCAGCGGCACCAGCAGCACCAGCCCGGCGCCATAGCCGACCTGGGTCAGAGTGACGACGAGGCTTGCGGTCTCCGGCGACAGCCCGACCGCCGGTCCGATCAGCCCAACCAGCGGCTGGGCATAATAGATGTTGGCCACCACCACGCCGCAGGCCAGCGCCATCAGCACGACGAGCGAGCGGGACAGGGCAGGGTGGGCTGCCTCTTCGGTGGAATGGGGAACAGCGGTGGGCGGCATCGCGCGGTCCTGTAGGGTCGTGACTGCTTGGAACGGGCACAAAACAGCGCGCAGCCTAAGTCGGCACCTGCGGCCCGCGCATCGGTCAATTGCGCCGCCCGGCCATGCGCCCAAAGGACCAAGGGGCTATCCAACCTCCGCGCACACTGCATAGAGCCAGTCACGGAACGGCCCAAAGCCGGCATCCTCCCGACGGGAGGCGCGATAGACCAGATACCAGGACAGGACCATCGGCACCGCCAGCCCGAACGGCGTGGCGAGCCGCCCGGCGGCGATGTCGTCCAGAATATAGAGCCGCGGCGCCAACGCCACCCCGACGCCGTCGATGGCGGCCTGCAAGGTCATGGCGTAGCTGCCGAAGGACAGTCCTTTCGAAGAGGGCTCCGCCACCCCGGCGGCGGCCAGCCAGCGCGGCCAGTCCTCCCCCCAATGCGACACATGCAGCAGGGTGGCGCCGGCCAGATCCGCCGGCCCGCGCAACTCCGCCGCCAGCCGCGGCGCGCAGACCGGCTGCAGGCTGGAGGAGAACAGCCGCTCCGCCTCATAGCCCGGCCACTGGCCGTCGCCCAGCAGGACCGCGCAGGTCCAGTCGTCGTTCATCGGCGCCCCCGCCCCGCCGGTGGCGATCCGCACCTCGATCTCCGGGTGCGCAAGGTGGAAGCTCGACAGGCGCGGGATCAGCCAGCGCACCGCCACCGTCGCCCCCATCCCCACCGTCAGCACCGGCCCAGCCCGCATCGCCGACACCTGTTCCACCCGCCGGGCGATGCCGTCGAAGGCTTCGGTCAAGGCCGGCTGCAGCGCCCGGCCGCGTTCGGTCAGCACCAGCGCGTTGGCCCGCCGGTCGAACAGGGCGAAGCCCAGCCGTTCCTCCAGCAGCTTCACCATCCGGCTGATCGCGGCCTGCGAGACATGCAGCTCCGCCGCAGCCGCGGTGAAGCTGCCATGGCGGGCGGCCGCCTCGAAGGCGCGCAGGCCGTTCAGCGAGGGCAATCGGCGCATGCGTCCATCCTTACTTCACCCCAACTTTTCCTGAGGCTGAGCATCGAACAATGCCGTTTGCGGCGCAACCGCGCGCGTGCGAGTTTTTCAGCCTGATCTCCGACATTTGGGCTGATTCATGCTGACGCTTCCGCTGATGGTGGGGCTTGGCCTCACCGTTCTCGTGACCTCGTTTCTGTCGGGCCTGTTCGGCATGGCCGGCGGCATGGTGCTGATGGGCCTGCTGCTGATCCTGCTGCCGGTGCCCTCGGCGATGCTGCTGCATGGCGTGACCCAGTTCGCCTCCAACGGCTGGCGGGCGTGGCTGTGGCGGCGTCATGTGGTCTGGCCGATCATCCTGCGATTCGCGCTGGGCGGATCGGTGGCCGGCCTGCTGTTCGCCCTGGTCGGCGCCGTGCCGGACCGTGCGGTCTCGCTTCTGATTCTGGGCCTGACGCCCTTCCTGGCGCTCGCCATTCCCGCCCGCTGGGCGCTGAACGCGCAGAAGCCGCTGCATGGCGTGCTGGGCGGCTTCCTCTGCATGGGCATCCAGCTGGTCGCCGGGATCTCCGGCCCCTTGCTCGACGCCTTCTTCATCCGCAGCGCCATGACCCGCCAGAGCGTGGTCGCCACCAAGGCCGCCATCCAGTCGGTCGGCCATCTGGTCAAGATCGCTTACTTCGCCCCGCTGGTGGCCGGCCATGCCGGCGAGACGGTGGAAGCGACGGTGATCCTGATGTCGATCGCCATGGCCCTGCTGGGCACGAATCTCTCCCGCCGCGTTCTGGACCGCATGAGCGACGCCCAATTCCGCCTGTGGAGCCGCTATTTGGTGATGGGAACCGCCAGCGTCTATCTCGGCCAGGGCCTGTTCCTGCTGGCGGCCCATTGAAAAACACATTTTAAATCAATCTATTATCCTATTCCTCCTTTCCATCCTTACTCCGTGGGGGCCGGATCCCGCCCCGAAGCCGCCGATCAAGCCCGCCCTCCCATCCTTACGGCTTGGGGGCGGGCTTCCTTACATCCTGGGGGCGGATAAGCCCTTGAGACTCCTGACACGCCCTAGAATCGAACCGACAGATCTGCAGACTCCCGTCATCCTTACCTCTCGGGGGCCAGGATCCGGCCTTTGGTGCCCCCAAGCCGTAAGGATGGCGCTTGTCCACCAACCCTCGAACAGCAAAAATGCCTGAACGCCCCCAGGCAGTAAGGATACAGCCCGCCCGATAACACCGTTCTGCAGACTCGAGTCGCCGCGATTCGCGGCATGAAGGCTCCCCGACCGGGCTGTCCGGCCGAGATTCGCACAGGGGAAGCCTCGGCAGATCCGGCACTTAGCAGGCGCTCGCCTCTCCCTTTCCCTTTTAAGAGGATTCGTCGGCGCGAATCTCCAGGAGAGTCCGCGAGTCGCATCGAATCTTCCTTACAGGGTGGGGGAAACAGCCTTACCGGGTGGGGGCGAGTCGCACACCCCCCGGGGCGTAAGGGTTCCGCCCCCAGGGTGTAAGGATGCTCAGGATTCTGCGGTGCGACCCTTTCCTTACTTGTTTTTGGGGTAAGGATTGATTTAGCCTCGCTCGATTTCGCGGGAGGCAGGCGATGGCGGGTACGGGGCGCAGGAAGGCGCGCGGTGCGGTGACGGAGGAGTCCGTCCCGTCGGACGCGGCTGCGCCCACCAAGGCGAACACGGTGAAGGCCGCTGCGAATCTCGTCGTGCTGGGTCCGGAGGATCTGGCCGGCGGCGCGGTGATCGACGGCGACGGTGCCGCCGCCGCCCTGCCGGCGGTCGGCACCGAATCCGCCACCCCGGTCGCCGGCCTGACTGCCCGCGTCGCCAGCGCCACCTTCGAGCGCGACGGCTACAAGCATCTGATCAAGGCGGCCGAGGCGGTCTACAGCTATCCCGCCAACGGCACGCGCCTGTCGCTGCCGGCACAGAAGATGCTGAATTTCATGATCCATCTGGCCGGCAGCCAGAATTTCGCCAACAAGCTCTACCGCCTGCCCAAGCGGGTGGTGCGCGGCAACCACAAGGGCAACGAGCGGATCTTCGACGCGCTGAAGGAGATCTTCGACTCCAGCCTCGTGGTCATCGGCCCCTTCCGCGGCCGCCGGTCGCGCGCCGAGCTGCGCATCCTCTCCAGCTATGTCCGGCCGGAGGAGGAGGAGGACAGCGACGCCGCCGACATCCATTTCCAGTTCACCGACGCCTTCCTGGAAATCCAGCGCTCGTCGCAGCTGTGGGCCAAGCTGTCCGGGCCGGCGATGGTCAAGGTCACCAGCACCTACGCGCTGAAGCTCTACGAGATCGGCATGCAGCGCTACCAGATGGACTATCCGTCGCTGGAACTGGACATCGACACGCTGCGCAAGCTGATGAATGTGCCGGAGGGCGCCTACAAGGATTTCGGCATCCTGCGCACCCGCACCATCGACCGCGCCATCTCCGAGGTGAACCAGCTCGCCCCCTTCCGCGTCAGCATGCCGGAAGACAAGATGAAGCGGAAAGGCCGCAAGATCGAGGCGGTGACCCTCGATTTCGACGCCAAGGACGAGGAAGAGGCGGCCGAAACCTATCTGGAGCGCGAACGCCACAGCGCCGGCCGCCGCGCCCGCCGAATCGGCAAGGTCGACACGGTTGCCCCCGCCGATCCGGTGGAAGCCGGCCTCGCCGACCTTGGCCCGCTGCCCGACGCCGACGACGTGACCGCCCTGTGGGCCGCCGTCCTGCACGCCCTGAAGGGCAAGGTCCCCGCCCCGCTGCTGGCCGAACTGGAGCCGGACCGGGTGGAGGAAGCCCCCCAGGGCGGCCGCCGCCTCGTCCTGAAGGCGAAAAACCCAGCCGTCGCCGACACCGCCCGCATGAACCACTGGCCGAGCCTGAAATCGGCCCTGTCGTCCCTCACCGCCGGAATGATCGAGGACGTCGCCTTCGAGGTGGCGGCGCGCAAGCCGAAGGCGGCGAAGGTAGCCTCCCCCGAGACGTAAGGATTGGGGTGGCCGCTTGTGACGAGGGGCACTACGCGAGAGTGATCGGATCGTCCGGGATGTACGAACACGACGTGAAAAGGGTCCAGCCGGCGCTGACCGGCATGCGCATTCATACACACTCCCCATTTGCCTTCCTCGCTGGTGGTGTGTATGGTTACACACAGTGATAATGGAGCGAGGTGATGGGAAAGGTTGTCAGCAGCCGTGAGGCCATCGCAGCCCTCATCGCCGACGGATGGTACGAGGTGAACCAAGTCGGCAGTCACAAGCAATTCAAGCATCCGACGAAGAAAGGGCGCGTCACGGTTCAGGTCCCGGTGAGAGAACTCAGCATTGGGGATATCAAGTCCATTGAAAAGCAGTCAGGTGTGAAACTCCGTTGAAAACCGGGGTTTCGCCCTCCCCCAACTCCGCTCCATTCCCCCTCGCTATCCCCTGACAGGAACGACCCGCAATGCCCGCTCGCTACTACCCCATCATCCTGGAGCAAGGCTCCGAAGGTCTCCACGCGACCTTCCCCGACTTTCCTGGCCTGACGGCCTTCGGTGACACCAAGGCAGCCGTCACCGCCAACGCCGAGGCTGGCCTTGCCCTGCACATCGCCGGCATGATCGAGGACGGCGACGACATCCCCGAGCCGTCCGATCTCGATCAGGTCCCCGCAGATCCGGAGGTCGTGGAGGCCGGCCGGCTGCTGGTACGCGGTGAACTGCCCGGCCGGTCCGTGCGCGTCAACGTGACGTTCGACGAGGCTTTGCTCGCTGCCATTGACGCCGAGGCCAAGCGCCGCGACACGTCCCGCGCCGGCTTTCTCGCCGCCGCCGCTCGCCGGGAGATTGCCCAGCAGGCAGGCGACCGCTAAGCCCTCGCTTCCTGTGAGGGGCGGATGATTGAGATGCGGACAGCGGGTCAGCTGTGCCGATAGCCGCCCCTATTCGGCCGCCGCCGGCGGACGGCCGGGCCGACGGGGGCGGTAGCGGGCGGCGAACAGCAGCGGGTCGCGGCTGAAGGCGCGGCAGACGATGCCGAGCATGGCCGGCACGGCGGTGGCGCCGGTGCGCCATTTCGACCAGGTGTTGACATGCACCCCCATCAGGTCGGCCGCTTCCTGGTTGGACAGGTCGTGGCGATCCTGCCAGGCGATCAGTTCGGGCTGGCCGAAGGGGCGTTGCTGTTCGGCCAGCAGAGCCAAGTGCATGCTGTCGATGGCCAGATCCTCGTCGCCGTTCCACTCCACCGTGGTGGCGTCGATCAGACGGGCGGAGGCGAAGACGGTGGGATCGCGCAGCTGGTGGAAATAGGGGTGTCCGGACTCCAGCCAGCCGGTCAGGTCGACGCGGTCGGCGCGGCCATCCTCCCAGGTCAGGGCCAGGACGGCGCCGGCGTCCGGCGCGACCGCGGCGAGCCGAGGGATTTTGCGCGGGCCTTGCGGCAGGACGGGCGGGATCATGGGCGCGCCTCCTTTCAGGCGAAGGGGATATTGGGGTTCCAGGCGTTCTATTCGCTCACCAGCCGGTCCTTGTTGGCGGCGGCCCAGGTCTGGACCTCCTTGCGGATGGCGGTGGGCAGGTCCCCGGCGATGACCTCGAAGGTCTCGATCGAGACCAGTGCTTCGAAATCGGTATCCTTGACGTGGAAATGCGGGGGAAGGTGGTCGTTGCCGAAGACCCGGATGGTCGCCAGCTTCCTCATCTTGCCTCCATCGGTGACGACTGAATCTGCCCCAAATTTTGGGTGCGTTGAACACAAAATTTGTGCGAGGCGGTGTCAAGAGGGGCTGTCGCGACCAACTGGTGGGGGGATCGAATCTCACGGGAAGGTGGGAATCAACCGAGCGTGCGACGCGGAACTGAGTGTTCCGAGCGGTTACCACGACAGATGATGCAAACGTACGCCACGACACACAGGCAAATTTCCTAAAAGCGATTTTCAAGCGTGCGCAACGACGCTCATGCAAATTTGCCAAAAACGTTGACGCAAACGCGCGTAACGACGCGTAGGCAAATCATACGACCGTTAGCGACGTTAGCGAATGTTATTTGCAGAGACGAACATAGGGAAACACCGGAAAATATGCGGCGTGTAGCATGCGTACACAATTAAGCACTTGAGTACGTAAGTAGCGCTCATGGGAAAAAACGAAGGATATTGCGCTCTGGTACCCAGAAAGACACAAAATCTTATGGTTTTCCTTCACTCTCATCTTGCCAGAGGGTTGGTGGCCGGGCAATGATGAGGGTGTCATGCAGGTGACGCCGCATGGGGCCGTGGGGGAAAGGTTGGCGCCAACCCCCACGGCATCCATGAAGCGCATCGTCAATTGTTATGGAGTACTCGTATGAAGAGTCCCCCTCGCCGGTCGATTTTGGACCGCGAGCGTCTGGAAATCTGGACGCTGTGGGTCCGCCTGATCGGCGGCATCCTGGTCATCATCCGCGCGTTGCGCGGCTGAAGACCAAGCCGGTGATCGGGTGTCTCACCACCCGATCACCGGCACGATCACTATGCGGCGAACGGCCGGATCCCGCAAGGGACGGGTCGTTTTTCGTCAGGGCAATCGCATATGGAATCCGGAATCCCATAAAAGGACTTCCGTCATCCCCGCGAAGGCGGGGATCCAGGAAACTATCGTGCAAAACGACTGAAACGGCTGGATTCCCGCCTTCGCGGGAATGAGGTGCTTCCTTGTGTAGGATTATAATTTCCATATGCGATTACCCTGCGTTTTTCGTGCCCGAACCACCAGGGTAATTTGAGCCGGATACAACCTGCGCCGGGCTGCAATCTGGGGTACTTGACGCAATGTTGGGGAACCCGCCCTATCAGGCCTTCCAATAACTTCCACCTCCCGCACGAAGGCGTGGCGGAACAGGGACTTACCTCCCCTTACCAACCGAACAGCCTTTGGACGTTATGGAGAGCCACGAAGTTCAACTAGTGGCCCGCAGTAACTGGCTCCAGTGCAACGGCCCAACCCATCGCTCGCCACGGATTTCGCAAAAACGCGCCACCAAGAGACAACTTTCCTATACCCTCTCCGCACCCCGTCCCAACCCCTTGCGGAGCCACCCCATGCCCCTCGACAGCCGTACCCTGACCCCCAACGCTCTTGGCGACCATTTCCCCTGCTGGGCCGAAGAGCCGCCGGTGCCCTCCGAAGGCTCGCTGGTCCCCGGTTCGCAGTTCCATGAGGAACAGATCATGGCCGCCGGCATGCTGGCGCGCGGCAGCAGTTTCCTCAATGTCGCCCGCGCCATGGGCTGCAGCCGGACGACTCTCTGGCGCGCCTATTACGGATCGAAGGACTTCCGTCACAGGGTGTGGTGGGAACGGCAGGCGCTGAACCGTGAGGCCGAACTCCGGCTCTCCTCTCTCCGCGCCCTGGTGGCGGAGCAGATCGAACGGCTGGTCTCGGCCGGCGATCCGTCGACCGTGCGCTGGCTGGCCGACCGGCTCGGTCTTCTCGACGGTCTCGGCGCCCCCTCTGCCAAACAGCCGGCACAACAGGCGGAATTCCGCCAACCGCCCGACTCCGTCACCCCGCAGCCGTCGGAAGACCCGCCCGCCGACATCGTCACCGAACTGGACGATGACGACCACATCCCCGGCGCGATCCGTGAGCGTACGCCGCCCGACCCGCGCGCCGTCGCCGCCATCCTGGCCCGCCCGGAATCGACCGGGCCGAAGGGCGTCTATCCCTGGACCCTCAACCCCGACGATCCCTATCCCAACCTCGGCTCGGTGCAGGAGCGTCGGGGCGGAAAGGCCGCCTTCCGCCGCCTGTAGAGCGGACGGCGCCGCTGAGATGAAACAGCCGCCGGAAACTGTTCCACGTCGTTCCATCCCCCAAGCGGTAAGGATCGGCGGAGAGCCCCCGCCGATCCCGTCACTCTCAGCCCTGCTTGGCCTTCAGCGCCGCCAGACGGTCGGACAGGCTGGTCGGTACGGTCTTGCCCGACGCCGCGGCCAGGGCGGCGGCGATGTTGGGGTCTTCCTTCTCCGGGGCCGACGGGCGCAGCAGCTTGGCCTTGGCGTTGGCGGCCTCCGCCGCGGCCAGATCCTTGGCGGCGGTGTCCTGCATCGCCTTCAGCGCCACGGTCAGGCCGCTGGTGGCACCGGCAAGGCCGGCGGCCTGACGGGCTGCTTCGGCCTGACGCTCGGCCATGGCGCGCTGCTGGTCGGCGCGGCCCATGTCGCGCTGGGCGCGGGTCAGGTCGGCACGGGCAGCCTTCAGCTTGGCGCCGGCGTCGGCGTAGTTCTTCTCCAGCATCTCCAGGAACTCGCGCGCCTCGACCGCATCGCGGACCTCGCGGTCGATGTCGGGAGCCATCTCCTCCAGCATCGCGACGATGGTCTCCAGGCTCTTTTCCAGGCCGGCCTTGCGCGACGGGTCGGTCTCGGCGTCGATCTGGCGCTGCAGATGCTCGGCCGCGGCCATGCGCTGGTTCGACAGCGCCTTGATCTCGTCGGCTTCGCGCTGCTCGCGGTCATGGATGGCGCGGGCTTCCGCCACCTGCCGGCCCAGCTGGTCGAGATGCTGCTCCATGGTCCGCAGCTCCGCCTCGGTCGCGGACTTCGGATCCCAGCGCACCAGCGCCTCCATGGCGCCCTGGACGGCCTGGTCGGTCTTGACACCCATAAGGTTGCGGATGAAGGCAAGCATGGCTGATTCCTGTCGAAGGAGGGTTGTTGGAGGCGCCCGCACGAAAGCGCGGACGCTTCGCCTGCACAGATGGGGAGGGGACGATCCGGGAACCAGACCCCCATCCTTACCTCTCGGGGGAGATTTATCCCGCCATGGCGGCGGCGTTGATCAGCGCCACCCCAAGCTGGACGCCGACCAGCGCCGCGGCCGATGCGACGTTGCCCGATTCGATCTGGCCGCGCAGGTCGCGGATCAGCAGGGTCGCCACGGCGAAGGCGACCAGCTGCAGGATCAGCGCCACCACACCCCACAACAGGATGTCCAGCACGAAGGCGCTGGTCGCCAGCGTCGCCGCCAGCGGAATGGCGAGCGCCACGATGGATCCCGCCAGCGTCAGGCCGCCGGCGGCATTGCCTTCCGCCACCAGCCGGCGCTCGTCGAAGGGGGTGATGCGGGTGTAGACGGCGACGCCCGCCACCAGCAGCGCCAGCGTGACGGCGAGCTGGACCAGCAGCACCGGAAGGCCGGTGCCGAGCGCGGTCAGGATGGAACCGAAGGTGCTTTCCATGGGGCCGGCACTCTTGTCGTGTGGGTTAGGACAGGGAGAGGGAGGCGGGATTCACGTCGATGCCGGCGGCGATCTCGACCGACGCGCGGCCGGACCGCTCCACCGCCTCCACCAGGATATATTCGGTGGCGGGCGCCGGGGCTGCGGCTCCGGTGGTGGCGCCGTACAGCATCGACTGGCTGGTCACCGTCTCGGTCCCGCGCAGGGTCTGGCGCGCCTCGCTGAGGGTGAAGGGCTGGATGCGGCTGGCTCCCGGCTGCCAGACGCGGGGATAGAGCTTGCCGTCCTTGGTCTGGAACTCCGGCCAGCCGATCATCCCCTCCGCATCGTCCAGCCAGAATCCCCACTCGCCCTCGTCGGACGGGGTGACGCTGTCGATGGGGGTGAAATAGCGGCACTCGTCCGGCTGCCCGTCGGGGCCGAGGTGAATCTGGAAGAAGCCACCCCCCGGAAGGTGCAGGCGGTAGACGGTGGCCGGGCCGGAGGTGACGGTGCCGACCGCCTCGATCGACACCAGCCGGTCGGTGCCGGTGTCCGGCGCCTTGACCTTGGTGGCGCTCTCCGCCAGCAGGAAGGGGGTGGGGTCGATGGTGACCGTCATGCCCAGCCGGAACAGCGACGGGCTGTAGGCCTTGCCGCTGAGCTTCTGGTTCACGTAGTTGCCGAGCGTTCCGAACAGGGGCACGTCCGATCCTCCCTTGGAAACGGGACCGTTGGAAACTGGACCCGATTTTGGTGGCGACTCCATCCGGCGCCGCGCCCGCCACAGCAGGAACAGCACCGCGACGCCAAGCAGCAGCAGGCCCCACCACCAGAAGCCATGCCCGCCGGATCCGCGCGATGTCTGTGCCGCGCTGGCGCTGTCCACCGAACTGGCGGAGCCGGCGCGGGCCAGATCCGCGGGCACGTCCGGCGGCAGCTGTCCCGCCTCGCGCGGGGTTCCGGCCTGGGCGGCCATCGACTGATCGAGCTGGTCCAGCTTGCCGCGCAACTCGGCGTTGTCGCGGGCCAGCCGGTCGGCCTCCTGCCGCCACTCGCGATAACCGGGGTCGTCGGCGTTGTTGTGGAAGAAGGCGGCATGGCCCGGCCGGGTCAGCGTGTCGAGCATGAACCACAGGAACAGCCCGTCCCAGATGCCGAAACGGCGCGGCGCGCTGTAGGTGTAGGGCGGCGGGCTCCAGCCGTAACCGCCATAGGGATTGGCCGGCGCCGGCCGGGTGGACGGGGTGCGGTAGGAGGAGCCGCCCGATCCCCAGCCCCACCCCCAGCCCGACCCGCTCGAGCCGTTGCTGCGGCCCTGGGTGGAGGCGGCGGGCGGCGGAGCGCTTGGCTGCGCCGGCGGCGTGCGGTCGGCGTCCTGCTTGGTCCGGTAGCGGTTCAGCGCATCGGCCGAGCCCTGCTGGCTGAAGGCCTTGTCACCTGCCGACGTCGGCGGGGCGGCGACCGACGGGGCGCTGTTGCCCGGCCGGGCATAGCCGCCGCTGGAACTGGATGGCCCGCCGGAAAACCAGCCGCCGCCGCTACCGGTGGAGGGCGTGCGCGGGGCGGAGGGGCGGGTGTAGCCGCCGCTGCCGCCGCCGATGGACGGAGTGCGCGACGGTCGCGAATAGCCGCCCGACGACCGGCTGCTGGAGCCGGCACGGGCTTCGGCGTCCGCCGGTGTCAGGGTGATGGCTGCCGCGGTGGCGGCTATGGCAAGCGGAGCGGGGGCCGCGGGAGCGGTGAGGACTGCGCCGACGGGGACCGACAGCGGCTGCACCGTCATCAGAAGGGCGACGGCGGCGGCGCGCCACCGCTCCGTCCAGCGGTCCTGACGCCGGGTGGGCCTTTGGGGCTTCTCGGTTTGCGTCATCTTCCTCTCGCGCGTCATCCGGAGCCGGTTCAACCGGCCCTTCCGGCGATTCGTTGCGCGAGCGTAGGCAGATACGCCGCCGCGCTCAAGGATAACCGTCGCGATCGGCTCTTATGCCGCCCGTCAGGAGACGGCGGTCACCGTCCGCTTGCCCCGTTCCGGTTCCGGCTGCGACGGGCGCAGGGTCGGCGGGCCGCCGGCGGCGGTGACGAGACGGTCGCTCGCGGCCTCCAGCCGCTCCTCCAGGTCGTGCATCGCCTCGGCGCGCGGGCGTCCAGGCATGATCGGCGGCAGGAATTCCACCACCACCGTGCCGGGATACTTCAGGAAGCTGTGGCGCGGCCAATAGAGCCCGGCGTTCAGCGCCATCGGCACGATTGGAATGCCCAGGCTGTCGTAAAGCACGCCGACGCCGATGCGGTAGGGCCGGTAGGTGCCCGGCGCGACGCGGGTGCCCTGCGGGAAGATCACGATCGGGCGACCCTCGTCCCGCACCGGGCGGGAGTTGCGGATCAGCGACTTGATCGCCGCCCCGCCGGCGCCACGGTCGACCGGGATCATCTTCGCCTTGGCGGCGTACCAGCCCCAGATCGGGATCCACATCAGCTCGCGCTTCAGGATGATCGCCGGGTCCTTCACCAGAAGGTGGAGCTTCATCGTCTCCCACGCCGACTGGTGCTTGGCCGCCAGCAGGAAGGGGCCGTCGGGCAGGTTCTCGCGCCCGCGCACCTCATACCGGATGCCGACGAGCGTGCGCTCCAGCCAGCCGACGGTGCGCAGATACCATTTCACCACCGCGACCATCTGCGGACGCGGCAACAGCAGCATCCACAGCAGGGCGAAGCACATCAGCGCGGTCCACAGATGGAACGCGATGTTGAAGGCGAGGGACCGGATCCAGATCATGGCCGGCAACTTGTCAGGTCTTCGCCGACTTCTCAAGTATTCCGCGAGGTCCGGGACATCGTGGCAGGGTGCGGGGCGGGGTGGACTCCGCCCCCGGCCGGGTGCATTGTCCCCGGCGTGGAGGGGTTGACGAGCTGTGGTGGGACCGTGATTCGTTTCGAGAATGTCGGCTTGCGGTACGGCACCGAGGCGGAGGTGCTGCGCGACATCAGCTTTACCCTTCAGCCTGGATCCTTCCATTTCCTGACCGGCGCCAGCGGGGCGGGCAAATCGTCGCTGCTGAAGCTGATGTATCTCGCTCACCGGCCGTCGCGCGGGCTGGTCACCCTGTTCGGCCGCGACATGGCGATGGTGACCCGCCGCGACCTGCCGGAACTGCGCCGCCAGATCGGCGTGGTGTTCCAGGATTTCGCGCTGCTCGACCATCTGTCGGCACTGGACAATGTGGCGCTGCCGCTGCGCATGGCCGGTACGCCGGAGGCCGACGTGGTCGCCCATTGCAGCGAGATCCTGCGCTGGGTCGGGCTGGGCAACCACCTGCACGCCAAGCCGTCGACCCTGTCGGGCGGGCAGAAGCAGCGGGTCGCCATCGCCCGGTCCGTCATCAACCGGCCGCGGCTGCTGTTGGCCGACGAACCCACGGGCAACGTCGACGACGGCATCGGCATGCGGCTGCTCTATCTGTTCGAGGAACTGTACAAGCTGGGGACCACCGTGGTGATCGCCACCCACAACGAGGCGCTGATCCGCCGTTTCGACCATCCGCGCCTGCATCTCGACAGCGGCCGGCTGATGGTCGTGCCCTCGCGCGGCAGCCGGGTCCAAGAGGGCCGGACGCATGAGGGCCGGGCGCAGGATGCGCGGGCCAACGATCAGCGGGCCAATGACCCGCGGTGGGAGTAGCGGCATGGCGCTTCGTCCCGTTCGGCCCCGGTCCGACCTGCCGCTGGCGGTCGATCCCTCCTCGCGCTTTCTCGGCTGGATCACCGCGCTGATGGCGTTCCTGGCGGCTCTGGCGCTGGCCGGCGCCATGCTGGTTTCGGACATGGCGCAACGCTGGGACAGCGGGCTGGCCGGCGGGCTGACCGTGCAGGTGGCGCCGATGCCGGGCGCTCCCGTGGCACCGCTGGACGAGCGGACGGAGGCGGCGCTGACGGTCCTGCGCTCCACCCCCGGAATCGGATCGGCGACCCTGCTGAGCGGCGGTGAGATCGCCCGGCTGCTGGAGCCCTGGTTGGGATCGGGGGCTTCGGACCCGCTGCTGCCGATGCCGCGGATGATCGACGTCGTCGCCAACGGGCCGGTCGACATCGCGGGCCTGCGCCTGCGCCTGACCTCGGCAGCGCCGGGGGCGACGCTGGACGACCATGCGGTTTGGTTGGCCGACCTGCGCTCCTTCGCCGGGGCGATCCGGCTGGCGGCGCTGGGCGTGGTGCTGCTGATCGGGGCGGCGGCGGTGATGACCGTGGTCTTCGCGGTGCGCACCGGCCTCGCCATCCATCGGCCGGTGGTGGAGCTGCTGCATCTGATGGGCGCCACCGACCGCTATGTCTCCCGCCAGTTCGAGCGTCACGTGGTATCCCTGAGCCTGCGCGGCGGCGGGATCGGTCTGCTGCTGGCCGGCGGCACCATGTATGGGCTGCACCGCGCCTCCCAGGGCCTGCGGGCCAGCCTGCTGCCGGATCTGGCGCTGGAGCCCTGGCAATGGGTGGTTCTGCTGCTGGTCCCGGCGGCGCTGGCCCTGCTGGCGCTGGCGACCGCGCGCTGGACCGTGCTGCGCACGCTGGAGTCGATGCCGTGACGGGGTCGCGATGAGCCTCACCCACCACCGGCAGCGCGGCAGCGGGGTGATGGCGCGGGCGATCGGCCATCTGTTGACCGGTGCGCTGGTGCTGGCGGTTGCCTGGCTGGCCGGTCTGTTCTGGTATGCCGCCGACGTGCCGCGCTCGCCCCCCACCGGCGCCGATGCCCAACGGCGGACCGACGCCATCGTCGTGTTGACCGGCGGCAGCAACCGGCTGGTCACCGGGCTGGAGCTGCTGGCTGCCGGGCGGGCGAAGAAGCTCTTCGTGTCCGGGGTCTATGACGGGGTGGAGGTGCAGGAACTGCTGAAGCTCTCCCGTCATTCCCCGACCGAGATGGAATGCTGCATCACATTGGGCTATTCCGCCGACAGCACCATCGGCAACGCCTATGAGACGGCGGACTGGATGCGCGACCAGGGGTTCCGGTCGCTTCGCCTCGTGACGGCCAACTATCACATGCGCCGCAGCATGCTGGAACTGGCGATGGCGATGCCCGACGTGGAACTGGTCCCCCATCCCGTCGTCGCTCCCACCGTCCATCTGGACGATTGGTGGATGTGGCCCGGCACCGCGAACCTGCTGGTCAACGAATACAACAAGCTGCTGGTGGTGGGCCTGCGCTGGATGGTCCGCAGTGTGGTCCGGGTTTGACCAAGGAATTCGGAGCGGCGCGCCACAAAAGCGAATGAGAATGACTTGCAATTAGGAGCGAGCAGAGGTAGGGTCCGGTTCAGGGTTCACGCCCGGGCATCGCCGACCGCAACGTCCGTCCAGCAAGAAAGACACGCCATGCACGACAGCGCCGTCTCCGCTCCGGCTTCCTTCATCGCCGCGTCCCTGCCGGTGGTCGAATCCGCCCGCCTGATGTCGGGCAGCCGCGAGATCGTGATCCAGCACGCCGGGCAGAGCTACCGCCTGCGCGTGACCCGCGCCAACAAGCTGATTCTGACCAAATAAAAGACCTTCAACGAACCTTCCGGGAAGACGTCACCGAGAATGGGCGCCGGCCAATTGGTCCGGCGCCCATTTTCTTTTTTGTGATGACGTCTCACGCCCGGCCTTGTACCTCATAACCGGCATCCTCGATGGCTTGGCGGATGACGGATTCATCAGCGTTGCCTTCGACGGCAACCTGGCCGGCCTTCAAGTCGACCAGCGCGCGGTCCACGGCGGGAACGGCTTCCACAGCCTTGGTCACGGTCTGGGCGCAGTGGCCGCAGGTCATTCCGGAAACCTTCAATGTCAGCATGGGTCTTCTCCCTTGACGGTTTGGCGATGCTCGATGGGGACAGGCTGCTCCTTCCAGCGATTGGAAGGTCAAGCGGCATTCCATTGGCCCGCTCAACCGCCGCCCGATGGGATCGTCTCGTGTCGCTACCCTGTCCATAAAATGAGACGATATCTCGAAAATGAGACTTTTTTGCCGCGCGCAGTCTCCAGCCTGAGACATTGAGCCCGGCTGGCGGTTTAGTGTGCAGTGCAAAAAGTCGGCGGTGTCAAAGGTTTCGCTTGCGACGACCATGCTCCCTGCCAGTGGCACGACCTTTGCTCATATCGATGCATGCACCCGTAGCCGGGTCCACCACGAGAGGCTGCGCCGGCTGTTTCAGCCGCAACGCCCGGAACCGACATCCAAGACGTCGGCCATCCGAAAAGAATCACCGAGGGAGCATCGTCCAAATGAGTTTCCTGATCTGCTTGGGAGCGCTCGCGTTCCTCATGCTGGTCGCCTACCGGGGCTTCAGCGTCATCCTCTTCGCGCCGGTGGCGGCGCTGGCGGCGGTGCTGCTGACCGACCCGTCCGCCGTGCCGCCGGTCTTCACCGGCCTGTTCATGGACAAGATGGTCGGCTTCGTGAAGCTGTACTTCCCGGTCTTCCTGCTGGGCGCGGTGTTCGGCAAGGTGATCGAGCTGTCCGGCTTCTCCAAGTCGATCGTCTCGGCCGTCATCAAGCTGGTCGGGCGCGAGCGTGCGGTGACCTCCATCGTCCTGGTCTGCCTGTTGCTGACCTATGGCGGCGTGTCGCTGTTCGTCGTGGTCTTCGCCGTCTATCCCTTCGCGGCGGAGATGTTCCGCCAGGGCGACATCCCCAAGCGCCTGATCCCCGGCGTGATCGCGCTGGGCGCCTTCACCGTCACGATGGACGCGCTGCCGGGCACGCCGCAAATCCAGAACATCATTCCCACCACCTTCTTCAAGACCGACGCCTATGCCGCCCCCTGGCTGGGCCTGATCGGCTCGGTCTTCATCTTGACGCTGGGCCTGCTCTATCTGGAATGGCGGGTGCGCTCTGCCATCGCGCGCGGCGAGGGCTACGGCAGCGGCCACACCAACGAGCCGGAGCCGGTGGCCTCCGAGTTGCTGCCGAATCCGATCCTGGCGCTGTCGCCGCTGGTCGCCGTCGGCGTGTTGAACAAGCTGTTCACCATGGCGATCCCCGTCATCTACGGCACGACCAGCGAAGTTGTCCTGACCCCCGGCGCCAAGCCGCTGGTGACGCAGGTTTCCGCCGTCGCCGGCATCTGGGCGGTGGTAGGGGCGCTGCTCTGCGGCATCCTGATGGTGCTGGCCTTCGCCTGGAAGCCGGTGTCCCAGCGCTTCGCCGAGGGCACGAAGGCCGCGATCGGCGGGTCGCTGCTGGCCTCGATGAACACGGCGTCGGAATACGGCTTCGGTGCGGTGATCGCGGCGCTGCCGGGCTTCCTGGTGATCCGCGACGCGCTGTCCGCCATCCCCAACCCGCTGGTGAACGAGGCGGTGACGGTCACCGTGCTGGCGGGCATCACAGGGTCGGCGTCCGGCGGCATGAGCATCGCGCTGGCCGCCATGGCCGACCAGTTCATCACCGCCGCCAATGCCGCCGGCATCCCGATGGAGGTGCTGCACCGCGTCGCCTCGATGGCCAGCGGCGGCATGGACACCTTGCCGCACAACGGTGCCGTCATCACCTTGCTGGGCGTCACCGGGCTGACGCACCGGCAGTCCTATGGCGACATCTTCGCCGTCACCTGCATCAAGACGCTGGCGGTCTTCTTCGTGATCGCCGTCTACTACCTGACCGGGATCGTCTGACGATGAACAAGCTCATTTCCCTGGAAGAGGCCGTCGCGCGCATTCCGGACGGCGCTTCCCTGCTGATCGGCGGCTTCATGGCCGTCGGTGGCCCCAACCGGCTGGTGGACGAACTGATCCGCCAGGGCAAGCGCGACCTGACCATCATCGCCAACGACACTGCGCGGCCCAACAACGGACTGGGCAAGCTGGTGGTGGAGAAGCTGGTGCGCCGCGTCGTCACCAGCCACATCGGCCTGAACCCCGAGACGCAGAAGCAGATGATCGCCGGCGACATCGAGGTGGAACTGGTGCCGCAGGGCACGCTGGCCGAGCGTATCCGCGCCGGCGGCGTCGGGCTGGGCGGCGTCCTGACCCCCACCGGCGTCGGCACCACGGTGGAGGAGGGCAAGCGCAAGGTCGAGATCGACGGCGTGACCTATCTGCTGGAAATGCCGATCAAGGCCGATTTCGCGCTGGTCGCCGCCAAACAGGCCGACCTGTACGGCAACCTGACCTACGCGCTGACCGCGCGCAATTTCAACCCACTGATGGCGATGGCCGGCGCCACCGTCATCGCCGAGGCCGAGGACATCCTGCCCGTCGGTTGCATCCCGCCCGACGCGGTGATGACACCGTCGGTTCTGGTCGACCACATCGTCACCTCCAAGCCGCGCTGATCGGGGAGTATCGAGCCATGGATGAAAAGACCCTGATCGCCAAGCGCGTCGCGCTGGAACTGAGGGACGGCGACCTCGTCAACCTGGGTATCGGCCTGCCGACCCTGGTGGCCCGCTATGTCCCCGTCGGACGCCACGTGTTCTTCCAGTCGGAGAATGGGATCGTCGGCATGTCCGGCCCGATCACCGGCGCGGAGAACCATGACCTGACCGACGCCGGCGGCTCGCCCATCTCGGCCCTGCCGGGGGCGGCGTCCTTCGACAGCGCCCTCTCCTTCGGGCTGATCCGCGGCGGCCATCTTGACGTCACCGTGCTGGGCGGCCTGCAGGTGGACCGCGAGGGGCGGCTCGCCAACTGGATGGTGCCTGGCAAGATGGTGCCGGGTATGGGCGGGGCGATGGATCTGGTCACCGGCGCCCGCCGGGTGATCGTCGCCATGCAGCACAGCGCCAAGGGCGAGGCGAAGATCGTCGAACGCTGCGCCCTGCCGCTGACCTCGGTCCGTCGGGTCGACCTGGTGGTGACCGACCTCGCCGTCATCGAGCCGACCGACGTCGGGCTCGTCTTGAAGGAAACCGCCCCCGGTGTCACGGTGGAGCAGGTAATCGCCAACACCGGGTGCGAGTTGATCGTCGCCCCGGACCTCCGTTCCATGCCGATCGAAGGATAAAGAAGAATGACCAATCTGAAGGGGAAGGCCGCGCTCGTTACTGGGTCCACCAGCGGGATCGGCCTTGGGATCGCACGGCAGCTTGCGGGGCAGGGCGCCGACCTGATGCTGAACGGCTTCGGCGATGCCGGCTACATCGCCGAGCTGTGCCGGTCGCTGTCGACGGAGTTCGGTGTGCGCGTCGCCCACAACGGCGCCGACATGTCCAAGCCCGCGGAGATCGAGGCGATGGTCGCCGCCACCGAGGCGGCCTATGGCCGGCTGGACGTGCTGGTCAACAATGCCGGCATCCAGCATGTGGCGCCGGTCGATGCCTTTCCGGTGGAACGCTGGGATGCGGTGATCGCCATCAACCTGTCGGCCGTTTTCCACGGCACCCGCGCCGCGTTGCCGGGCATGAAGGCGCGCGGCTGGGGCCGGGTCATCAACATCGCGTCGGTGCACGGGCTGGTGGCGTCGGTCAACAAGTCGGCCTATGTCGCCGCCAAGCATGGCGTGATCGGCCTGACCAAGGTGACAGCGCTGGAACTGGCGGAGACCAACATCACCTGCAACGCCATCTGCCCGGGCTGGGTGCTGACGCCGCTGGTGCAGAAGCAGATCGACGCGCTGGCTGCCTCGCGCAACCTGTCGGTGGAGGAGGCCGGGCGCGAGCTGCTGAGCGAGAAGCAGCCGTCCAAATCCTTCGTCACGCCGGAACAGCTGGGCGAACTGGCAGTGTTCCTGTGCTCGGAGGCCGCCGGCAACATGCGCGGTGCGGCCCTGACGATGGATGGCGGCTGGACCGCCCAATAAGACGGTCGGTACAACACATTGGGGGCGGGTCGAAAGGCCTGTCCCCAAGAGTACCGGCTTTTTTCAGGTGTCAGCTGTCGCTGGTGACCGGGACGATGTCGAAGGGGGTCGCGATGAAGGGGCGGCCCTGGCCATGACCGGCACGCGCATGGCCGCGTTCGGTCGCCGCCTGCCTGAAATAGCCGACCACGAACACGCGCAAGGCATTGGCAAGCGACACGCCGGCCTGGGAAGAGCGGCGGCCCTGCTGCTCCATGCGGTCACGGACGTCGTAGCAGAGTTCGTCCACCGTCAGATCCTCCCGACGGCAAATTTCTTCGAGCCCTTCCCAATAGGACGGCTCCAATCTGATTGTGACATCGCGCCCGGACAATTTGAGCGTGCGGGAAGTCAGTGAAGCGACGCCCGTAGATTGATCGACGCGAGATTTCCTGTTCCCTTCGCTCGACATGCTCTTAAGCCCTCGTGCTACCCGTGCGATTGCCCCCAACGCATGCACACTATAACGCGACCACAACCGGTTTTGGGAACAAAACTTTAGGCAGGTAAGGATTCCCCCTAGGGAACCCGTTCGGGGTCACCGGCCATGTCCTTAAGCAATGCCAGATCGTTGATGACGATAAACCCTTTGGCATATGTCACCACTCCGGCCTTTCGTAGGGCGCCGAGGCACTTGTTCACCATTTCACGGGTAACGCCCAACATGTTGGCCAGCGATTCCTGCGACAACGGCAGGGTCAGCCGCAGGCCGGTCGGAGTCTGCTGGCCGTAGCTGTCCGACAGCAGCAGCAACCGGCGGGCAAGCCGGCGCGGCACGTCGTGGAAAACCGCGTCTTCGATGTTCTCCGATACCCAGCGCAGCCGGTCGCACAGCACGATCATCATGCGGGTGCACAGGCGCGGGTGGCGCTCCAGGAAGGGGATGAAGTCGGAGCGGTCGATCCGGTAAAGCTCGACCGGCCGCAGGGCGATCGCGGCCGCCGTGCGTTCCCGTCCGTCGATCAGGCCGATCTCGCCCAACACATCGCCGGCTTCCAGGATGTTCAGCAGCATCGTCTTGCCGTCCGCCGAGGAGGTGCGGATGGCGATCTGCCCCTTCAACACGGCGAACAGGCTGTCGCCGGGGTCCCCCTTGTCGAAGATGATCTGGTCGGCATCGAAGCGGGCGATACGGCCCAGCGTCAGCATTTCCGCCATCTGCTCGGCATCGAGTTCCCCGAGCAGCCGGTTGCGCCTCAGCACCGCCGCAACATCCATCGGCGCGTTCATCCGTCCGTCCAGGCACAGTTTCGCGCGGGGCTGGCGGTCATCGCCACCCCGGCGCGATCAGTCTAGCGGATACGCCCTTACATCGCGAGCGGAGCCGCGTCGCGCAGGGCACGTTCCCAAAGGACGGTGCGCTCGAAGTGGAAACGGGCCTCCGGTGCCGCATCGTCACCCGTCGAACGGCCCAGCCGCCGGGCCATGGTGCGCAGCATCGCCTTGGCATCCTCGCGCTTCTGGTCGAACCGGCCCTGCGGCAGCCAACTGCGGAAAGCCACCAATTCGGACGCCGGCAGGCCGATATCGCCACCCAGACGCAACATTCGTCCATAGCCGCGCTCGCGGTAGGGCAGTTCCTTGGCGATGGATTCCAGGCGCAGGGCCGTCTCGGCGGTCAGCACCCGGTCGGCAATCGCGTCGGACAGGGTGCGGCGGATGTTGACCATCGCCTCAGACAGGGAGGTGTAGCCCAGCTCGGCCGGGCCGTGAATCACCGCCACCTCGTCGTCATCCTCCAACCGGCCGTCGCGGAACGCCTCGAAGATGGCGCCGACGCCGACCATGCCGAAGGGATACAGCTCCGCCGCGCGCAGTGCCCCCATGCTGGAGGCGCCGAACACCGGGATGCCGGCATGGATGGCGTAGAGGATTTCCTTGTGCCAGACCGACGGCACGCTTTCGAAGAAACCGTCGATGATGCCGATGGCCGCCGGCTTTTCCGCGCACAACCGCAGAACGTCGCCCTGGGCGACCGGCGGCAGATAGGTGGCGTCCAGCTCCAGCGCCGCGTCCTCGCGCGGCAGGGTGGGGCCGAGAAAGACATAGACGCCGCTCATGCCGCCTTCTCCATGGCTTGGGTGCCGAGCACGCGCAGGCCGCGTTCACCCAGCAGGTAATCGGGGGATTCGTCGGCACCCTCCAGCCCAGGCACGACGACGCGCACGACGGGGATACCAAATTCGGGCTTGGTCAGATCGACCGCCACCGCCTCCTCGATGCCGACGGCGCGCAGCCGGTCGAGCTGGTGGGCAAGGTCGGCCTCGATGGTGGGGGCGGTGCTGGTCGGACAATGGTGGAAGGGGCGCCGGCCGCCACCCTCCACGATCATGGCCTTCCAGCGGGCGTGATGGGCAGGGTCGAGGTGGCGTTCGTATTCGGCACGGGGCATGTCGTCGCGGGCGCCGGCGATGAAGGTCAGGCGGCTCTGCGCCGCCTCGGTCAGGGCGCGGGACAGGGCGATCTCGCGCGCCGCATGGCAGCCCATGCCGGTGGCCGGGCGGATGGAATGCTGGGGCATCTCCTCACGCTCGACGATGCGGCAGAGGAAGGCGGGTAGGCCGACGTCGCTGGTGGTCTCCCACACGCCGACGGCGACGCCCGCCGCTTCGAATCGGTCGATCAGCGAACGGCAGACCGGATCGTCGATGCTGTCCAGGTCGATGCGGGTCGTCGCCTGGGAAGCCGGGTCCTGCAGGCGCCACAGGGTGGTCGCGTCGCGCTCCACCAGTTCGGTGACGGCGTGGCTGATCGCCTCCACCTTGTGGTTGCCCGACGCCAGCCCGTTGGAGCCGGCCAGGAAGGCGCCGTGGCCGGGGGCCATCGGCACGGTGAAATTCAGATGGACCATCTCGAACGGAACCCATTTCGGGCCGCCGTTCAGCAGGTCCTGTCCCTCGATCCACAGGATGGGGCTGTTGGGGTTGAAGCTTCCGGTCGACAGCCGGGGCAGGCGATCGACGTCCACCACCGGGTGGGTCCAGCGCAGCTCCTCGAAGCTGGCGAACTTCAGCGGCAGGGTGATGCGTTCGGCGTGATAGCTCTCGATCGACTCCATGACCCCCGACGCCTTGGCTGCGGCGAGCGTCACCCCCTTGCCCTGCGACACCGATATGGAGCGCGAGTTCGGCCGCGTCACCATCACAACCGGAATGCCGACGGCATCCAGCCCGGTGACGTTGGCGACCCGGGTGATCCCCATGATCGGCAGGAACGGGGCGACCCGTGCCAGGGTCTGTTCGGGCGCCATGACCCGGTGGGTGCCGACCGTGTGGGCCTTCACCGCATCCGAAACGGAGGCTTTGACATCGAGCAGATCGAAGGGCATCGCGGCGTATCCGGGGCGGAGGACAATCGAGAAGGCGCGTCCCGTTCCCGGGTCCGTGGCCGGTCAGCACCTGAAGCGGCGCTGGTGGCCACGGTCCGAAGAACCGGAACCGGGAACCCGATCAGGCGCCCGGGGTGATGCTGAACCGACCAGCCTCGTGATCCGCGGCGTCGAAGGTGCTGCGATCGCCGGAACGGACGAGGTTGCGGGCAGTCGATGCCTGGACCTCGGCGATTTCGGAAACCCCCTGAGCAGACACGGCATACAGACGGCCGTCAGCACCGCGGATCATCGACGACTGAGAGATGGAGAGCGACATCTGGATTGACTCCGTTCGACGTTGGTGATGCCGCAAATTCTTCGGATTCGAACGAGTGCGGTCTGTGAAGTTTTTCACTTCGTGTTTTACAGCTTCAGCGTAATCGGAACGTCTGAGCAGCGGCGTATGGAATGAGGTGTTTCGAGCGCCACTCCATCGCGAGCGGCAGAGAATTGACTGGAGAACCAAAGCTATGCTGCAGACCACCAACAAAAAGCAGGGTGGGATCGCGTCCGGTCGCGGTTCTATCGACCTTGAGGCTCTGATGGTATGGCCGCAGTTGTCCGCCCGTATCGTGCCTATGAACGGCGTTAGGACCCGGCTGCGCCTTGAGAAAGCAGTTTGGGAAGGTCTCGACGTTATCGCCAAGCTTGAAGGAAAGCCAACGCAGCAGTTATGTGCAGAGTTGGAAGAGAACAGACCAAAAAGCGCGGCGCTTAGCACCACCATTCGCACGTTTGTTCTGGAATATTTCCGCAGAATTGAGCCAGAATAATTAAAAACTTGGTTACCGCACCACTGCCGGCATGGGAATGTTCTCTTTGCCATTTAGTCGTGCGAGCAGCTGCGTGGCGCGTGCTTGGCTTGAAATTTGCGCGGTGAGTATCGCAGTTTCCAAAGCAGTACGCGCCAAAGTGATGGCTTCCGAACGATTTCCGGCCACCTCCAAGGCATCGGCGTACCAAATCTGGACTTGGGCGAGCCATCCCAATGGATGCGGTTTGCCCCGCAGTGCCCCTTGCTGCTGAAACAGCGCAAAGCTGCGCTCAAACATGGCGAAGCCTGATTTGTGGTTCCCTGTCAGGACCGATGCGTATCCGATGCCGCCCATTACCAGCGGCAGCAGCAGAGGAGCATGTATTGCGTGACCAACCGACAATGCGGCCTCAAGTGCGGGAATGCTGTCTCTCAACTGCCCGCAGATGATATGGGTCCACCCCAGATGCGTCAGGGCGAACATCCTTGAGAAGAGGTGGCTGCTTTCCTCGGCGATTTCGACTGAGCGGCGCCCGGTTTCCACGGCTTCATCGACCCGCCCCAATTCGGCGAGTCCGCGGGCCGCGAGGCTGCCCATATGCACCCGTGCGACAGTTGCGAGACCATAGCGGTCGTATGGACGTGACTTCGTGAGCAAGTGGGAGCCATGCTCGAATGTTTCCAACGCCTCTAGGAAGAGCCCCTTGTCTGTTTGTAGGCCGCCCAGCCGGAACAGCAACTGGACGCGGGTGCGGCGGTCATCCCGGGCGTCGAGCGCAGACAGGCCGTCGCGGCACAGCGCAAGACCTTCGTCGAGATCGCCGAACGTCCACAGGAACGATGCCAACATTGAGCATGCCCGGGCATAGCGGATGAGATCACCCGAATCTCGCGACATGGCGATGGCCCGTTGCAGATGGTCGTCCACTCCCATCGACCCTCGCGGCAGCAGAGATCTCGGAAGTGCGATCAGCAAATCGATCTGGCGCGCAGTGTTTCGCGGATGATCCGGCAGACGCCGCACGGCGGCGAGAGCGTTGGTATAATGCCGGCTGGAATCTTCCAGCTTGGAACGACCTTCGGCCCTTTCGCCCGCACGCCGGCCGAACAGGTGCGCGGCCGGCCAGTTTTCCGCCTTGAAAGCGTGGTGGGCCAGCAGGTCCAGGCGGTTGGGCAGATCGGCGTCGCGGCGGTGGCGCAGCGCCTCCAGTACGCGGGCATGCAGCGCTCGGCGGTCGGACTTCGTCAGGGTGGCGTAGGCAACCTCCTGGATCAGCGCATGCTTGAAGGAATATTCCAGGTTTGGCAGCAGGCGGGTGCGCAGCACGAAGCCGGCACGCTCCAGATAGGCCAGATAGTCGGACAGGATCGACATCGACAGGCCGGTCAGAGCCTGCAGAAGCCCGACGTCGAAGGTATTGCCGATCACGGCGGCGTTCATCAGCAGTCGGCGCCGTTCCAGCGTCATCAGGTCCATGCGCTCTGCCAGCAGCGCGTGCAGCGTACGCGGCAGCTTGTCGACCACCAACGGGTCGATCAGCCGGTAGGAGCCCGGCGTGCCTTCAATGGCGTTGGACGTCTCCAGCGTGCGCAGAACCTCTTCCAGATAAAGCGGAACGCCCTGGCAGCGGGTGGCGACCTGGGCCTTCAACTCCACCAGCGACCAGTCCGGCCCCAGCCAATGGGCCAGGAAACTCTGCACCTGTTCCGGCGACAGCATGCCCAATTCCATGCGCCGCCCGCCCGCCCGGCCGTTCCAGCCCTGTTCGCGCGATTCCGGTCCCAGCGGCGGCGGTCGCCGGGTTGCGAGCAGCAGCAGGCGTGACCCGGACCCCGGCAGTGCTTCCGCCAGCCGATCCAGCAGCCGCACCATCACCGGCCGCGCCCAATGGGCATCCTCGACCAGGACCAGCAACGGCCGTCCCACGATCCCCTCGCCATCGGTCTGGGCGTCATCATCCGATGGGACCGTCGCCGCCAGTTCAAGCGTCGCCCCCACCAGCCCCTCGATGCCCAGCGACAGGCGCTGCGCCGCATCGAGGCCGCTCCACAGCGGGTCGAGCCCCGGCAGGCCGAACAGAGCCCGCACGGCGTCGCCGGCCAGCGAACCGGACCGGCGGCCCGCGGCCTCGCACACCCAGCCGACGCCCTCCTCGCTGGCGCGGCCGGCCACCTGCTCCGCCAGGCTCAGCGCCACCGCCTCGAGGTCGTCGGGATCGGCCAGCCGACGGATCGGCATCTGCGGCCATTGCAGCAAGGTCCAGCGCCTGCTGCGCGGATCGCGCAGAAACTCTCCCACCAGCCGCGACTTGCCGATTCCCGCCTCTCCCTGCAGCAGGAGTTGGGCCGGCGCCCCGGCCTCCACCGAATCGGTGATGGCGAACAGCGTCGCCACCTCCTGCTCGCGGCCGACATAGGGGGCGTCGGTGGCGGACAGCAGGTCGGTGGCGGTGCGGCGGACGGCGCGGGCTCCGTCGAGCAGGAAGGCCGGCATCGGCTCCACCTCGTCGGACAAACGCAGGCTTCCCATCGGGCGCGCCGTCACGCCGACCGGGATCAGGTCCAGCGTGTCGCGGCTGAGCTGCGCGGTGTCGGAGGCGGCGCGCTGCTGCAGCTTGGCGGCCATATGCACGCATTCACCGATGGCGCGGTAGTCGGACCACAGGCCGTTGGTCACCACATGGGTCACGGCGTCGCCGGAACTGATGCCGATGCGGATCTGGAAAAGCGGCTTTCCATGTTCGTCACGGGTGGCGCTGAGGATGTCCTGGGCAGCCAGACAGGCGCGCAGGGCGTGGTCCTCCTTGGCGCCGGGGGCGCCGAAGGTCGCCAGGAAACCATCGCCCAGCATCTGCGTCACCGTGCCTTCAAAACGCGGCACCGCCTCCGTCACGCGATCCAGAATGGAGAGGAGCAGGTCGTCCGCATCTTCCGGATCACGGCCGGCCACGATGGCGGAGGAGCGGACGATGTCGACGAACATCGCCGTTACCACCTTGCGCTCGCGCGGCTTGTCGCCCGGCAGGCGTGATGCCTCCTGCCAAGGACGGCCTTCGTCCGTCGCTGTGCTCAACATGGTGTCCGCCATGTCCGCCCCCTTTGCGGAATTCGCGTTGGCATATTAGAGCATGCAATTCGAATTTTGCGAACATCCGAGCGATGTATCGCCCTAAGATTTTCGCGCAGGCGGAAGCCAACATATCGGTGTATGTAATTCGGGGCAAAAAGAAAGCGCCGCGACTTGCGCGGCGCCTTGATTGTTACTTGTGATGAATATCCGCTGTGCCTGACTCGGTCGCTGTTGACGCTGGTCGGGTCAAACCGGCTCAGCGGCGGACGGCGATATTCTCCACCTGGGACACGTCGCGCACGGCGCCGCGGTCGGCGCTGGTCGTCAGGGCGGCATAGGCGCGGAGCGCCGGGGAAACCACGCGGTCGCGGCTGGCCGGCTTCCAGGCATCCACACCCTTGGCGTTCATCGCATCGCGGCGGCGCTGCATTTCCTGGTCATCGACGGCGAGGCGGATGATGCGGTTGGGGATGTCGATCTCGATGCGGTCGCCGTCCTGCACCAGTCCGATGGCGCCACCCTGCGCCGCTTCCGGCGAGACATGGCCGATCGACAGCCCCGACGTGCCGCCGGAGAAACGACCATCGGTGACCAGTGCGCAGGCCTTGCCCAACCCCTTCGACTTCAGGTAGCTGGTCGGGTAGAGCATTTCCTGCATGCCGGGTCCGCCGCGCGGACCTTCGTAGCGGATGATCACCACCTCGCCCGCCTTGACCACATCGCCCAGGATGCCGGCGACGGCGTCGTCCTGGCTCTCGAACACGCGGGCCGGCCCGGCGAAGACGAGGTTGGAGGCGTCAACGCCTGCCGTCTTCACGATGCAGCCGTTCTCCGCGATGTTGCCGTACAGCACGGCGAGGCCGCCGTCCTGGCTGAAGGCGTTCTCGGCCTTGCGGATCACGCCCTTCTCGCGGTCGAGGTCCAGCTCCGGCCAGCGGCGCTCCTGACTGAAGGGCACGACGGTCGGGATGCCGCCGGGGGCGGCGCGGTACAGGGTGTGGACGGACTGGTCCTGGGTGCGCATCACGTCCCAGCGGTCCAGCGCGTCACCCAGCGTCGGGGCATGGACGGTGGGGGCTTCGCGGTTCAGCAGGCCGGCACGGTCAAGTTCGCCCAGGATGCCGAAGATGCCGCCGGCGCGATGCACGTCCTCGATATGGACGTCGGCCACCGCCGGGGCGACCTTGCAGACGTTGGGAACGTGGCGCGACAGCCGGTCGATGTCCGCCATGGTGAAGTCGATGCCGCCCTCCTGCGCCGCGGCCAGGATGTGCAGGACGGTGTTGGTCGAACCGCCCATGGCGATGTCGAGCGTCATCGCATTCTCGAACGCTTGCCGGGTGGCGATGCCGCGCGGCAGGGCGGTCGCGTCCTCCTCCTGATACCAGCGGCGGCAGAGGTCGACCACCATGCGGCCGGCGGCGAGGAACAGCTCCTTGCGGTCAGCGTGGGTCGCCAGGATGGTGCCGTTGCCGGGCAGTGACAGGCCCAGCGCTTCCGTCAGGCAGTTCATCGAATTGGCGGTGAACATGCCGGAGCAGGAGCCGCAGGTCGGGCAGGAGCCGCGCTCCATCTCTGCCGCCTCTTCATCGGAGACGGTCGGGTCGGCGGCGGCGACCATGGCATCGATCAGGTCGACCGACTTGACCTTGCCGCGCCACTTGACCTTGCCGGCCTCCATCGGGCCGCCGGAGACGAAGACCGCCGGGATGTTCAGGCGCATCGCGGCCATCAGCATGCCGGGCGTGATCTTGTCGCAGTTGGAGATGCAGACCAGCGCGTCGGCGCAGTGCGCGTTCGCCATGTACTCCACCGCGTCGGCGATCAACTCGCGCGAGGGCAGGCTGTACAGCATGCCGCCATGGCCCATGGCGATGCCGTCATCCACCGCGATGGTGTTGAACTCCTTCGCCACGCCGCCGGCCTTCTCGATCTCGCGGGCGACCAGCTGACCCAGATCCTTCAGGTGGACGTGTCCGGGTACGAACTGGGTGAAGGAATTGGCGATGGCGATGATCGGCTTGCCGAAATCGCCGTCCTTCATGCCGGTCGCCCGCCACAGGCCGCGCGCGCCCGCCATGTTGCGGCCGTGGGTGGAGGTGCGGGAGCGGTAGTGCGGCATGGATCGGTCCTCAGCTGGTCGATTCGGGCGAGTTGGCGAAAGGAATGGAACGAAACGGGTGGGCACCTTAGCAATCTCCTGTCGCGTGCGCCAGAGGCGCGATCCTGTCTCGGACGCCGGAGGCGCGACATCGGCGTGGCCCTGCCATGCGCGCCGCGAGGATTGCCGATGATAAGCAGGCTTATTAATTCACCAAAATCGATAAGCAAGCTTATGATGTGCCGATGTCCTCCGCCGCCGATACCCGCTCTGCAAACTCCCATTCGATGAGCCTGGGTGCCGTCCTGACCGATACGGCGCGCATGATGCGCGTCCGTTTCGACCAGCGCGCCCGCCATCTCGGGCTGACCCGCGCGCAATGGTCGGTGATCGCCACGCTGGCGCGGAACGAAGGGATCAAGCAGGCGGCGCTGGCCGATCTGATGGAGATCGAGCCGATCACGCTCTGCCGGCAGATCGACCGCATGGAGGAGGGCGGCTGGATCGAACGTCGCGCCGATCCGACTGACCGGCGCGCCCGCCTGCCGCATCTGACGCCGAAAGCACATGCGGTGCTGGAGCAGGGCCGGGCGCTCGCCACCGGCATCTATGCGGAGGCGCTGGCCGGTCTTCCATCCGACGCCGAGGCCAAGCTGGTCGAGATGCTGGCCCACATGCGCGCCAACCTGTCCGACCGCCGGGCGGCCGAGCCGCCCGAGAAGATGAGTGCCGAGAAGATCGCCGCCAAAGCCTGACGCATTCCT
Organism: Azospirillum sp. CT11-132; assembly: GCF_047302835.1. NCBI lineage: Bacteria > Pseudomonadati > Pseudomonadota > Alphaproteobacteria > Rhodospirillales > Azospirillaceae > Azospirillum > Azospirillum sp. CT11-132. The sequence goes on along the minus strand of NZ_JBGLZA010000009.1, from coordinate 49,854 downwards.
TTTTTCCTTCGGGACCCGACCGCAATGACCGCCGTGACCGACCGCGATACCGAAACCCGTCCTGCCGCTCAACCAGCCGCCAAACCCGTCCGCCGGACGCGCTGGCGCCGCTGGGTTCTGATGGCCGCTCTGCCGCTGCTGGTGGCAGTGGGCGGCGGCTATGAGTATGTCGTCGGCGGGCGCTATGTCTCGACCGACAACGCCTATGTCCAGCAGGACAAGGTGACGATCAGCCCGGACATTTCCGGCCGCATCGTCGAGGTGGCGGTGCGTGAGAGCCAGCCGGTCCATCGCGGCGACCTGTTGTTCCGCATCGATGACGAGCCTTATCGGCTGGCCCTCCAGCAGGCGGACGCGGCGCTGGCGTCGGCGCGGCTGAAGGTGGAGCAGTTGCGCGCCGACCTGGGTGAGGCGCAGGCCAAGCAGGCCGCGGCGGAGGAGAAGGTCGCCTTCGAGCAGCGCGAGTTCCAGCGCCAGCAGGATCTGCTGAAGACCGGCGTTGCCGCGCGCGCGACCTATGATTCCGTGCACCATGACCTGATGGCGGCGCAGCAGGACCTGAACACCGAAAAGCAGGCGGTGGTCAGCGCCCGCGCCGCGCTGGGCGGCGATCCCGACATCCCCACCGACCGCCATCCGATGGTGCTGGAGGCGCTGGCGAAGAAGGCGTCCGCACAGCGCGACCTGGACCACACGGTGGTGACGGCGCCGGCCGATGGCGTGGTCAGCCAGACCGACCGTCTGCTCGTCGGGCAATACGCCTCCGTCGGGCTCTCGGCGGTCAGTCTGGTGATGAGCGGGTCGAGTTGGGTCGAGGCCAATTTCAAGGAAACCGACCTGACCCACATGGCCGTCGGCCAGACCGCGACCGTGGTGCTGGACGCCTATTCCGGCCGCACCTTGAGCGCCCATGTCGAGAGCATCGGCGCCGGCACCGGATCTGAGTTCTCGGTCCTGCCCGCCCAGAACGCCACCGGCAACTGGGTGAAGGTGGTGCAGCGCGTGCCGGTCCGTCTGCGCATCGACGGGACGGATGCCGCCGGCGTGCCGCTGCGCACCGGCCTGAGCGCCGATGTGGAGGTCGACACCCATTACAGCCGGCCGCTGCCGGGCGTGATCGGCAGCGCGGTCGCGGCGATCCGGTAGGGCCTTCGCCTCCTCCAACCGACAATCATCCGCAGGCACCCCATGGCCGCCAGCCAATCCCCTGCCGCCCCGCATGAGGTGAAGCATCGCGGCATGATCACCGTGTCGATCATGCTCGCCACCATCATGCAGGTGCTGGACACCACCATCGCCAACGTCGCCCTGCCCAGCATGCAGGGCAGCCTGGGGGCGGCGCAGGACACCATCACCTGGGTGCTGACCTCCTACATCGTGGCCGCGGCCATCGCCACGCCGGCCACCGGCTGGATGGCCGACCGGTTCGGGCGCAAGCGGCTGTTCCTGATCGCGGTGGCGGGCTTTACCGCGGCCTCGGTGCTGTGCGGGCTGGCCGGCAGCCTGACGCAGATGGTCGCCTTCCGGCTGGTGCAGGGCATCTTCGGCGCGGCGCTGGTGCCGCTGTCCCAATCGGTGCTGCTGGACATCAACCCGAAGGAGCGGCACGGGCAGGCGATGGCGCTGTGGGGCGCCGGCATCATGGTCGGTCCCATCGCCGGGCCGACGCTGGGCGGCTGGCTGACCGACAGCTTCAGCTGGCGCTGGGTCTTCTACATCAACCTGCCGGTCGGGCTGCTGGCCTTCTTCGGCATGCTGGTCTTTCTGCACGAGACCAAAGGCCGGCAGCGCGGCTTCGATTTCTTCGGCTTCGCCATGCTGGGGCTGGCGGTCGGCGCCTTCCAGATGCTGCTGGACCGCGGCGAGCAGTTGGACTGGTTCGGCGCGACCGAGATCTGGATCGAGACGGCGCTGGCCGCCTGCGCCTTCTGGATCTTCACCGTCCACATCGCCACCGCCCACGGCAACACGAAGACCGAGCCCTTCATCGACCCGGCGCTGCTGCGCGACCGCAACTTCGTCACCGGCCTGATCCTGATCTTCGTGATCGGCGTGATCCTGCTGGCGACGATGGCGCTGCTGCCGCCGATGCTGCAGAACCTGCTGGGCTACCCGACGGTCACCACTGGGCTGGTGCTGGCGCCGCGCGGGGTCGGCACGATGATCTCGATGTTGATGGTGGGACGGCTGGTGCGCAAGGTGGACGCGCGGCTGCTGATCCTGGCGGGCGTGCTGCTGACCAGCTGGTCGCTGTGGTACATGACCGGCTTTACCATCGTGATGGACCGCGAGCCGATCATCATCAGCGGCGTGGTGCAGGGGCTGGGGTTGGGGCTGGTGTTCGTGCCGCTCAGCACCATCGCCTTCGCCACGCTGGAGCCGCGGCTGCGCACCGATGCCGCCAGCCTGTTCAGCTTGGTCCGCAACCTTGGGAGCAGCGTCGGCATCTCGGTGGTGATGACGCTGCTGTCGCAGAACACCCAGGTCAACCATGCCAGCCTGGCCGCACATCTGACGCCCTTCTCCCAGGCGATGACGGAGCAGGTCACCGCGTCGCCGGAGGCGCTGGCGATGCTGAATGCCCAGGTCACGCAGCAAGCGGCGATGATCGCCTACATCGACGACTTCAAGCTGATGATGTACGTCGCGCTGCTGGTGATCCCGATGCTGCTGCTGCTCCGGCGGCCGAAGGCCGGGGCTCCGGCGCCGGAGGAAGCGGCGGTGATGGAGTAGGCGGACGCCCCGATCAGGCGGCCATGCGCGACATTGAGCGGCAGCTTTCGGCGCAGCGGCGGCACATCTCGGCGCAACGCTTCATCATGGAATCGTCGGCCATGCGGTCGCAATCGTCGGCACAGGCCGCACAGATCTCGGCACAGGCGCCGCAGGTGAGATGGTGGAAGCGGGAGCCGCGAATCATGAAATCCGCGCTGGTGCGGCAGATGTCGACGCAGTCCAGCAGCAGGCGGATATGCCCGGCCTCCGCATGCGCGCCGCCTTTGGTCAGGCAGTGCGCGACGGTTTCCAGGCAGATCGTGTGGCAGTCGGTGCAGTTGCGGATGCAGTCGTCCATCGACGGCGAGCCGGCCATGGGAAGTCCTCCGGAGAAGTTTACAGGTATGGCCCTGACAACCGGCTCCGGAGCCGAAGGGTTCCGACGGTGAGGCCGGGTTCAGCCGGCCGAGGCGCTCTTGCCGCCGTCCTTCTTCGGACCGCGCGGGGTCTTGGCGGGGGTCGCCTTGGCGGTGGTCTTTCCGGCTGCCGGCTTGGGGGCAGCCTCGGCCTTCGGCTTGGCCGTGGCCGGCTTAGTCTTCGCGGGCTTGGCGGGGGCGGATTTGGCGCCCTCCGCCGGGGTGCTCGCGACTTCGGACAGGGATTCGGCGGCGGCGCGGGTGCTCTTGCCGGCGGCCTTGGAGGTGGCGGTCTTCTTGCGCGATCCGGCGGCCTTTTCGGTCGGCTCCAGCGCGCCGGCGCCGCGGATTTCCGCTTCCGCCTGGGTCCAATGGTCGGAATCGCGGCCGTGCGGACGGCCCTCGCTCTCCCACAACTCGTGGGCGCGGCGTCGGATACGCTCCAGGATGTCGTCGGTATCGGCCATCGAGTCCCCCATGTGTTTGTCCGGCATGTGTCTGTCCGGCATTTGTCTGCCCGGCGGGTCTGCCATACCGTATTTTGTGGCAGCGACCCGTCAACGTTGCAAAGCCACTCGTGCGAGGCACCACGAAAGAGGCGGAGACTCCCGACTCCACCGTTTCATGAGGGCAACACCGCAGGATCGGACTGGTTCCCAATCGCTCATTTCCGTGCCACAAGGCGCCCGCCGACCTGAACCGTGAGCGCAGCCCATCATGACGCCTGCACCCTCCGTCGCCCGTCCCTCCCTGCTCGACCGTGTCGTGGCGGCGCCCTGGTGGCTGCTGTGCCTGGGGCTGGCCGCAGCGATGGTGCTGTCGGTGTTGCTGGTCGGGTTCCGGCTGCCCTACTGGGTGCATTCGGATCAGGATCTGGTGCTGGCCTATCACGGACTGCTGTTCGGCGACGGGTTGCCGCAGGAGTATTTCGACCATCCCGGCTACGGCTATTTCCTGGTGATCGACGTCTGGTACCGGCTGTTGCATGCGGTCGGGCTGCTGCCGGTCGCCAGCCTGTCGGCCCTGCCGCCGGGCAGCGACGTGGTGGCGACGGAGGCGGTATGGCAGTCGCTGATCCAGGCCGGGCGGGCGCTGTCGATCCTGCTGACCGCCGCCTTCGCCGTCAGCTATGCCACGCTGCTGCGCGGGCTGCTGGGCGACCGGCGGGTGGCGCTGCTGGCCGGGGTGTTGCTGGCCTTCGGCGTCGGGCTGACGGCGCAGGGGCGGCAGATGCGCACCGACCTGCTGTCGGCCGGCTTCGTCGTGCTGGGGCTGCTGCTGGTCCTGCGGGCTGTGCGGCCGGCGGACGGGCGTGGCTGCGGCGGCGCGTCGCTGCTGCAGTTGGCGCTCGGCGGGCTGCTGGTCGGGCTGGCCATGGTGACCAAGGTGCAGGCGGTGTTCCTGGCGATGGGGCTGCCGGTGGCGGCGATCCTGTTCGGGCGCAGGGCGGAGCCGGAGACCGCTCCGGGAGCGGCCTGGGGCGTGGCGGCTGTGGTCGGGTTGCTGGCGGCCGCAGCGGCGGTGCCGGCCTTCGGGCTGATCCAGGCCGGGCTGGCCGGCTGGGGGCGGGCGGTCTATCCCTACACCCCCGTCGGCGGCGGGCTGTCGGGCGGCGGATACCAGAGCATCGTCGCCGGCTGGGTTCTGGTTGGCATCCTGGTCCATGCGGTGGTCCACCGGGTGCCGGCGGCCCGCGCGGTGGCCGGGGCGGCGGCGGTTCTGCTGGGGCTGGCGGTCGGGCTGCTGGCGCTCGACATCCGCTGGAACGAGCAGAACGCCATCGCCGTGGCCAACTTCGTCGAGCACATGTTCGTCTTCTCCTCCTGGCGGCACGGGGCGGAGTTGCAGGGGCAGGGCAACGTGGTGGGGCAGGGGACGCTTGGCCTGCTGCTGGCCGGCATCGGCCGCACGCTGGCGATCCGCACCATCATCCTCCACCCCGACAACATCCCGCAGACCATCATCGTGGAGTGGTTCGCCCTGGCCGGGGCGGTGGTGCTGTGGCGGCGGGGGGAAAAGCTGGCCGCGGTGCAGGCGCTGTTCCTGCTGCTGGTCGCCTGGGGGCTGGAGGCGCTGTTCTCGCTGCGCGGTTTCCAGCGCGCCTATGCCGCCTACACCGACCCGCTGGCGATCCTGTCCGCCGCCTGGGTGCTGGCGCGGATGCCGGGGCTGCTGGACCGAAACAAGCCGCGGCGCTGGATCCTGGGCGGCGTGACGCTGGTGGTGCTTGCCGCCCATGCCTGGCCGATCATCGAGACCCGGAAGCTGCCGAACCCGGTCACCCATTGCGAGTGGATCCCGATCTACATGCCCAAGGTGGCACCGTTTCCCTTCTGCCGTTAGGAGCCTCCCATCTCCCGCGCGCGGTCCAGCGCCTCGACCACGCCGGCGCTGTCGATGTCGGCGAAGTCGGGGCGGTGGTGGATCAGCACGCGCGGGCCGGTGCTGTGGATCGGGTCGGAGGCGTCGGAGAACACCACCACGGTGGGGCAGCCGACCGCGGCGATCAGGTGGGTCGGGCCGGTGTCGTTGCCGACCGCCCCCCAGGCCCGGCGCGCCAGCCCGCCCAGTTCCGGCACGCTGGTGCGGTCGGTGAGATCGACAGCCTGCGGGCAATACTCTGCGATGGAGCGGGCGAGGTCGCTCTCGATGCCTGTACCGATCACCACCGGAATGATGCCGCGCCCGGCCAGTGCCGCCGCCACCTCGGCATAGCGGCGGACCGGCCAACGCTTGTCCGGCCGTCCGGGGGAGGAGCCGGGGACCAGCAACGCGAACCGCTCCGGCAGACCGAACTTGGAAATGTCGGCGTCGAGCCAGGACAGGTCGGGCGTCTCGTCCGGCACGATGCCGAAGGGGGCGAGCTGGCGAACATAGCGCTCGCGCACCGGCACCTTGCGCCGGCCCTCGTAGCGGTCGGGATGGGAAGCGCCACGGGCGGTGCCCGACCATTCCGGCCAGGGACCGGGGAACAGCAGCCGGTGGTACAGGTCGGTGCGCGTCTGCGCCTGGAGGTCGTAGACGCGGTCGAAGCGATGGGCGCGCAGGGTGCGGCGGATCGTCAGATAGGCCGACAGCGACCGCTCGCGCGGGTCCTCCAGCACCTCGTCGAACAGGCCGCTCATGCGGGCAAGCGGGGCGAGGGAGGGCAGGGTCAGCAGCGTTATCCGGTCGCAGGCATGGTGGCGGCGGATGGCGGCGAAGGTCGTCTGGGCCAGGAAGAAGTCGCCGAAGGCGCCCAGCTTGATGACCAGGATGCGGAGCGGGCGCTTGCTCATCGTGTCTTGTCCCCGATACGGGCCCCGATACGGGTTGCCAGCCGCAGCATCAGCGCGGCGGAAAGGAAGCCTGCCATCCACCAGGGCTGCCAGATGCCGTAGGCGGTGCTGCCCATCGCCATCGCCGTGGCGAACAGGGCGAGCGCGAAGGGCTGGTCGTGGCGCTCCAGCCGGGCGGTGGCGGCCAGCAGCATCAGCATGACGGCCAGGGCCAACGCGGCCCCGACCGCTCCGGTCTCCAGCCAGACCTGCAGGAAGGCGTTGTGGGGATGCAGCGGCAGCAGGCTGTCGCCGATCGGCGAGAAGTCCGACACCGCCCCGTCCGGCGGCAGGGAGCGCGAGGCGTCGATGCCCTGGCCGAACACCGGTGTGCGCAGCGCGCGGTCCGCCGCATGGCCCCAGATCTCCACCCGGTGTTGGGCCGAGCGGAAGAGCAGGCCGGAATGGTCGAGGTCGAGCGGGCCGGAGAACAGCAGGGCGGCAGGCAGCACCAGCAGGAAGGCGGCGGTCACCGCGGCGGCGAACAGCCGGCGGGTCCAGCGCGCCGACGCGCGGGCGGCAGCCAGCGTGACCAGCCCGGCGGCGATGCCCAGCATGGCCGAACGGCTGGTCAGCGGCAGGCAGGCCAGCGCATAGCCCACTGGCACCAGCAGGGCCAGCGTCCGCCGTCCAAAGCGGTCCACCGCCAGGGCGGCCGGCCAGACCAGCAGGCAGAGCAGCGCCGCGGTCCGTTTCGGCACATTGCCGTTCAGCAGGTTGGGCAGCTGGTCGTCGGGCACGCTGTTCCACCAGCGGTTCAGCGGGAAGTCGAGCGCCGCCTCCACCGCGAACAGCAGCCCGCCGGCCAGCCCGCCGGCCAGGAACAGCCCGCCCAGCCGCCGCGCCTCGGCCGCCGGCAGCCCGGCGATCCAGGCGCCGCCGGCCAGCGCGCCGAGCGCGATGTAGCCGATCTCCAGCACCGTCTCCAGCGCGCGGTCCGACGGGCTCCACAGGCTGGAGACCAGGGCCAGCAGCAGGAAGGCCGCCACCGCGGCGACCGGCGGGGTCAGCCGCAGGATGCGCCCGAAGCTTCCACGACGGGCCAGCCCGGTCAGCGACAGCACGAGGACCAGGATGGCCCAGACCGGCAGCCCGCGCGGGGCGAGCGCGGCCAGCGGCCCCAGCACCAGGGCGGCGGCCCCGGCCAGTCCCCGCAACGCGGCGTCGACCCCGCTGCCGGCTGGGGGCGGGGCGGGAGACGGGGGGGCGGGGCGCGACGCGGTGGCGTCCAGGGACTCGACGGGCATGAACTCGACGCGGATCAGCGGAAACCGGCGGGGACTTAACCGCACTCCCGCCGCGAAAGCAACGGCGCGCGGTCCTTGGCGGCGGGGCGCCGGGCTGGAGGTTTGGAACAGCGTGAAACAGGGTTGCGGGTGCTGTTCCATTGTTTCATCCGGCAGCGGGGTGGCCGGCGGGCCGCGGCGGATGGGACGTTTGAAACACCGTGAAACAGGATTCCGGGTGCTGTTCCACTGTTCCATCGGGCGTGAAGCCGTTGGTGTCGAACGCAGATCGGGTGGGCGGCATCCGGCGGGGCATGGCGGTCCCTTCCTGGTGGCGGCAGGATGACATTCCTATCACGGATGCGGGGGGATGGGAAAAGGGTGGGTGAAAATCGGGCGGTGCAGTGGGTTTCCCGAAACTGCGTCCTGATGGAAAGTTGTTAGGAATTGCGCTGTTTAGATGGTGGAGCGCGGGTGGAGGTTCATCGGCTTTGCCGAATCCTGTTCTCTGTGCAATTTTCGTGGGTCAGAAAAGACGGTGCCCGTCACCATCGCGCAGTCAGGGGTCAGCCGATGTCTTCCGCAGAGCCGAATATTCGCTGCCAATGCCCCGACGGTCATCTGGCTGCCGGAAACAACCACTTCGACAACAAAAAATACGACGAGGCGATTTCAGCGTTCTTTCAGCATATCGACCAGCACCCGGGATGCGCGGAGGCGATTTTCAACCTGGCGGCTTTGTTCGAAGACATCAATGATCCCGAAAAGGCGGCAAGTCATTTTCTTGAGGTCGCCAAACAGCATCCTGCGCATCTGCCGTCCTGGCAACGGGGGCTGATGGCCCTTGCGAAAGCCCGCCAAGCCGACGCCTTCGCCGACGCGCTCGTTTCCTTCATCAAGGCTTGCGAGGGGCAGGGCCTGTTTTGGAAATGGCCTTACTACATGCTCCAGCATGCCTGCGACCATCACATGGCGCGGGACGACCGGGAGGCCGCCTTCGCCTTCTTCAACGCCACGATCGGGCGGTCGCAGCAATATGCCCGCCTGCATATGTGCTGGTTCATTTTCCTTTTCGGCGGCTACTTCATGCGCATTGGAGACATGAAGAACAGTTTGAACTGTATGAAGTTTGCTGCCAAGGAGGTTCGCTTCCTGGTTCACGCGTCCTTCGGCGACGAATTCAGCCAACGTATTGCGTCGGTTCCGGAAGAGTTGGTGCGCCGCTTCGATGCGAGTATCGACTTCCCGGATCAGGAACTGCCGGACGCTGCGGATTACCGGTGTGTTGTGCTCAGCGCCTGCGATGCGGGGTATTTCAAGCGCTTCGGGTTGCTTATGGCGCTTTCGGTCGATCTCTTCTCCCACGATAAACGCATCGTCCACTTCCACGTCGTCGATGCCGACGAGGCGTGCGACGCCCTGGTATCCGGACTGCGGGCGCTGATGCGCAAGACCCACATCGGCTACAGCCGCCAACCGGACTTCCAGGAACTCCCGCGAGAGGACAAGATTACGTATTTCACCTGTTCACGCTTCATGGTTGCCGACCGTGTGATCCAGCGGTATAAAATTCCACTCCTGATTGCTGACGTCGATGGCGTTTTCGTCGATGACCCCGTTCTTTTCACGGATCAGTTCTCTGAAGAGGCGCCGCTTGCCCTGCTCTACAGCCCGGAGCGTCTTGACGCCATGTACAATGGCGTAGGAGGCGGACTGGTCGGTCTTTACCCGACGCAACGGACGGCGGCACTCGTCGACCTCGTCAAGCGATACATGCTCTACTGGTACGAACGCAGACAGATGGTGTGGTTCTTCGATCAGCTCAGCTGGGTATGTGCGGTTGAAGAGGCGAAGCGGCGGGAATGGAACCTGCCTGTGACCCGCCTGGTCATGGACCGCGGGAGAATCTCATTGGGCGCCGCCAGGTTCTTTCAGGTTTTCGACGAGAAGAAGGAAAGCGGTTTCGACCAGAAACTTGCGCTGTTCCTCGACGAGATAGGATCACGCTGGGCATCCGGCACGATCTCCCCGGAAGAGGCGAAATCCCGATACAGGTCCTTCTTCGGACTGGAAGACATGTGAGGGGGAGGGAAGTCTGGTCATAGGGTTCGAACGCAGCGAAGGCCAGGGGACGGACGGCTACTGGATTTGCGGGATGAGCCGGGACGATCTCGATCTGCCTGTGGGCACCGTCAATTTGTTGACGACCGGGCAGAGTGAAGGCACTGCGGACAGCCGCGGTCTGCTGATTACGCGAACAGCGCCCACCTCGGTAGGAAGCGGTAGCCGGCGTAACGGGGATCACGGGAGGTCGTCATCGCAACCCTTTACCGACCTGCATTCCCGCAAGCCAGCCTGAACTCGACTGTGCCCGGCTGTTCGAGGTCACGAGTCTCGACTTGGGGTGAGGACGTGATTGGGCCTAGCAACGAAGGATTTTTGCCATCAGAAGTTCGTCGATATAAACCCCGTCCACTTTCAGCGCCCGCGGCTCCGTTCCGAATGCCTTGAAGCCCAGGCGTTCGTAAAAGCCAATGGCACGCTTGTTGGTCGCGGTGACGGAGAGATGAATCTGTTCGACATGGTCCTCGGCATGGGCGAGCAGGGTGGTCATGACTGTGTGGGCCAAGCCGCTGCCCCGCCTGTTCTCGCGGACATAGACACCCCAAAGTATCCCTTTGTGTCGTGACTTGGCCTTGTCGGAGGTCAACAGTCCGGCCGTCGCATTAAGCTTTCCGTCGACGAACCCGCCGACGATGTATCCGCCCGTGATCCAATCCGCAAAGCTGGAGAGAGGGCGGGCGCATTCCTCGGCATGACTCGATCCAAACGCCTCGGGATGCCGCTGAAGGGCTTCAAGACGGAGCGAACGAAACTCCTCCGCATCTTCCGGCAAGAGCTGCCTCACCAGTGTCATGCGCCTGCCTTCTCCGGACGCCTCTGCCTAACGCGGTTGCACTGCCGCCTACCGTGGAGGTGAGCGTACGATGTGTTTCGCCGGCAGAGCCATCGGCAGATGTACTCCCTCACGCCAGCAAATCGTCGTGCCGGTTGCGTCTGATCCACAGCGCGGCGTAGCTGCAGAGCGGGACGATCTTCAGCCCCTCGGTGCGGGCGGTCTCGACCACGCCTGCCATCAGGCGGCCGGCGGCGCCGGTGCCGCGCAGCGAGGGCGGGGCCTCGACATAGGAAATCACCAGGGTCTGTCCGTTGCGGCGGTAGTCGGCGAAAACCGTCTGGTTGCCGACCGCCAGTTCGAACCGGTTCATCGCGCGGTTGTCGGTGACCGCCTGTCCCATCCTGTGCGCTCCGTCGGTTGTTGGGCCTTCCCCCTTAACAATGGGATGCGGCAGGCGGGAGGTCAGTCCCCCCTTTGCGCGGAAACCGTCCTTACTCCCCTTGCCAGCCGCAGGCCGACAGGGCGTCCCGCATATGCTTCGGTGCCGGGGCGACGGCGCTGACGGGGGCGTGTTCGAAGGCCATGCGGAAGGCGACGGAGCGGGCCAGCAGGTGAAGGTTGCCGGGCGGCCGGCGCTCGGGTCCGTAGAAGGGCTCGCCCACCAGCGGGCAGCCGATGGCGGCGCAATGGACGCGGATCTGGTGGGTGCGACCGGTGCGCGGGCGAAGCTCGAGCCAGGAGCGGCCGTCTGCGCTGGTGCCGAGGACCCGGTATTCGGTGACCGCCGGCTGGCCGGCCGGATCGGGCAGGATGGTCCAGGAGGAGCGGGAGGCTCCCAACGAGGATTTAGGCTCGATCTTCTTCAGCAGGGGCAGGTCGATGACGCCGGAGTCCGCGTCCGGGATCCCCTCGGCCACCGCCCAATAGGTCTTCTCGACATGGCCGGCGGCGAACATCTGGCCGAAACGCTTCAGCGCCCAGGGGGTGCGGCCCAGGATCAGGCAGCCGGCGGTGTCGCGATCCAGCCGGTGGGCGAGCTTCGGCGGCTCGCCGATCCGGCCATCGCCGATCAGGCCGTCACCGTCCGCCTCGGCGAGATGGGGCAGGTACAGCTCCAGATGGTCGGTGATGCGGCCCGCCTTATGGACGGCCAGACCGGCCGGCTTGTCGATGACGAAGCATTCCGTGTCCCGATGCAGGACGCGGGCATGCAACTGGTCCGCAGTCAGCGAGAGTGCGGTCAGCGAGGGCGCGGTCAGCGAGGGTGGCGAGATGGAGGTACGCGAGTCGGAGGTCATGGCCGGCACCATGACCTCCGGCGGACCACTTGCGCAAGTATTCGCGCAAGATCCGCAATCGAGCGTCATACGGAAAGTTCGCCAGCCAAAGCATGGCGGCGGACAGCCAGCGGCACGGTGTCGCGCCCGTGGTTTACGGCGCTTTTCCAAGCGTTACTGCCTATGAGAAAGGTCCGGGCCGGCTTCGGACCTTGCGGATAAAGATCGGCTTGTACGAGGACATTCGGCCGGTTTTCTTTTGATTTCGGCCGCCGGGACTAGCCTTTTGCCCGGTCTCGGAAGGTTTGTTGCGCAGTCGCGGAAGGCGTGGCAGAAAGCCGGGGACCACGGCCCGTGCTTCCGCAGGCTTCGCTTGCGGTTGGGCGGTCCCGTGGAACCATGGATTTGATTTCGCCTCAACCACAAGAGACGTCCAATGCGGAAACCCGTGCGCAAGGTGGTGTTCCCGGTCGCCGGTCTCGGCACGCGCTTCCTGCCGGCCACCAAGGCCATCCCGAAAGAGATGCTGCCCCTGGTCGACCGCCCCCTGCTGCAGCATGCCGTCGAAGAGGCGCGCGCCGCCGGCATCGAGGATTTCGTTTTCGTCACCGGCCGTTCCAAGCGCGCCATCGAAGACCATTTCGACGCTGACACCGAACTGAACCGCACGCTTGAAGAGCGCGGCAAGCTGGACGCGCTGGAAGAGGTCCGCCACAGCGAGATCGCTCCCGGCCGCTGCTTCTACACCCGCCAGCAGGTTCCGCTCGGCCTCGGCCACGCCGTGTGGTGCGCCCGCGCCCTGATCGGCAACGACCCGTTCGCCATCGTGCTGCCCGACGACTTCGTCCAGGGCAAGACCCCCTGCCTGAAGCAGATGGTCGAGGCGTACGAGGAAGTCGGCGGCAACATCGTCGCCGTCGTCGACGTGCCGCGCGAAAAGACCAGCAGCTACGGCATCCTGGACGTCGAGAAGGACGACGGCCGTCTGGCCACCGTCCGTGGTCTCGTCGAAAAGCCGAAGCCGGAAGACGCGCCGTCGACCCTGTCGATCATCGGCCGCTACATCCTGCAGCCGGAAATCTTCGATCATCTGGAAAAGCAGCAGCGCGGCGCCGGCAACGAAATCCAGCTGACCGACGCCATGGCCAACCTGATCGGCACCCAGCCGTTCCACGGCCTGCGCTTCGAAGGCACCCGCTACGACTGCGGCGACAAGGTCGGCTTCATCGAAGCGACGCTGGCCCACGCGCTGAACCGGCCGGACATGGCCGGCAAGGTGCGCGAGATGCTGCGCAAATATTGCTGAGCGACGGGCTGCAGTCCTGATGCCGTGCCCGCCCCCGTCCCCTGATCCGGACGGCGGCGGGCGCGTGCGTTTGGGCTGCGTCCCCGAATGCTGAGCAATGATAAGAGTCGGCCGCATCGAATGGCCGGCCATGAGGAACGCCCTGTCAGGGCATCCCAGAGACATACAGGTTTCCTTATTTTCAAGGACATGAGGGGGACGCGATGCGCATTGCGATGATCGGCACGGGCTATGTCGGCCTGGTCTCCGGCGCTTGCTTTTCGGAGTTCGGCGTGCACGTCACTTGCGTCGACAAGGACGCCGGCAAGATCGAGCGGCTGAAGAACGGCGAGATTCCGATCTACGAGCCCGGCCTGGACGACCTTGTTGCCCGCAACGTCGCCGCCGGCCGCCTGTCCTTCACCATGGATTTGAAGGAGGCGATGCAGGGCGTCGACGCCGTGTTCATCGCGGTGGGCACCCCGTCGCGCCGCGGCGACGGCCATGCCGACCTGTCCTATGTCTTCGGCGCCGCCGAGGAGATCGCCCAGCATCTCGACCACTACACGGTGGTGGTGACCAAGTCGACCGTGCCGGTCGGGACCGGCCGCGAGGTCGAGGCGATCATCCGCCGCGTCCGCCCCGACGCCGAGTTCGACATTGCCTCCAACCCGGAATTCCTGCGCGAAGGCTCCGCCATCGGCGACTTCATGCGGCCGGACCGCGTCGTCATCGGCGCCACGTCGGATCGTGCGGGCGACGTGATGCGCCGGCTCTACCGGCCGCTCTACCTGATCGAGACGCCGATCGTGGTGACCTCGCTGGAGACGGCGGAGCTGACCAAATACGCCGCCAACACCTTCCTGGCCGCCAAGATCACCTTCATCAACGAGATCGCCGATCTCTGCGAGAAGGTCGGCGCCAACGTCCATGACGTGGCGCGCGGCATCGGGCTGGACGGCCGCATCGGCAAGAAGTTCCTGCACCCCGGTCCGGGCTATGGCGGGTCCTGCTTCCCGAAGGACACGCTGGCGCTGGTCCGCACCGCCCAGCAGGTCGGCAGCCCGCTGCGCATCATCGAGACGGTCGTCGACATCAACGACAAGCGCAAGAAGCAGATGGCCGAGCGCATCATCGCCGCCTGCGGCGGGTCGGTGGACGGCAAGACCGTCGCCGTGCTGGGCGTCGCCTTCAAGCCGAACACCGACGACATGCGCGACAGCCCGTCGCTGGACATCATCCCGGCGCTGCAGGCGGCGGGCGCCCATGTGCGCGCCTTCGACCCGGCGGCGATGCACGAGGCCGAAAAGCTGCTTCCCGGCGTGGAATGGGCGAAGAACGCATACGGCACCTTGGAGGGCGCCGATTGCGTCGCTATTCTCACGGAGTGGAACGAATTCCGCGCGCTCGACCTGCGTCGGGTCAAGTCGATGCTGAAGCGGCCGGTGATGATCGACCTGCGCAACATCTACAACCCCGAGGACATGGCGAAGGCCGGCTTCACCTACAGCTCCATCGGCCGGCCGTCGCCGGCGGGTGGAATGGACCGCGGTTAAGGTCCTGAGACGGCGTCCAACAGAGGACTAACGAGACGATGAGCGAAGCCCATACCTTCCACCCCACGGTGCTGCGCGAGTACGACATCCGCGGCATCGTCGGCAAGACGCTGACTCCCGCCGACGCCCGCGCGGTCGGCCGCTCCTTCGGCACCGTGGTGGTGCGCAAGGGCGGCAAGACGGTCTGCGTCGGCTACGACGGCCGTCTGTCCTCGCCGGAACTGGAGGAGGCGCTGGTCGACGGGCTGGTTTCCACCGGCCTGCACGTCCTGCGCATCGGGCTCGGCCCCACGCCGATGCTGTATTTCGCCACCCGCGACCGCGAGGCGGCGGCCGGCATCATGATCACCGGCTCGCACAACCCGCCGGACTACAACGGCATCAAGATGATGCTAGGCAAGGGTCCGGTCTATGGCCAGCAGATCCTCGACCTCGGCACCATGGCGGCCAAGGCCGACTGGGAGCAGGGCCAGGGCTCGTCGGAGAAGATCGACGTCCAAGACGAGTATGTCGCCCGCCTGCTGAAGGACTATGACGGCACCCGCGACCTGAAGATCGCCTGGGACGCCGGCAACGGCGCGTCGGGCGAGATCCTGCGCCGCCTGACCGCCAAGCTGCCGGGCAAGCATGTCCTGCTGTTCGACAAGATCGACGGCAACTTCCCCAACCACCATCCGGACCCGACGGTCGAGGCCAATCTGGTCGACCTGAAGAAGGCGGTGGCGGAGCATGGCTGCGACATCGGCATCGGCTTCGACGGCGACGGCGACCGCATCGGCGCCATCGACCACAAGGGCCGTGTGGTGTGGGGCGACCAGCTGGTCGCGCTCTATGCCGCCGACGTGCTGAAGAGCCATCCGGGTGCCACCATCATCGCCGACGTCAAGGCCAGCCAGGCCCTGTTCGACGAGATCGCCAAGCATGGCGGCAATCCGCTGATGTGGAAGACCGGCCACTCGCTCTTGAAGGCCAAGATGGCGGAGACGGGCTCGCCGCTGGCCGGCGAGATGTCGGGCCACATCTTCTTCGCCGACAAGTGGTACGGCTTCGACGACGCGCTCTATTGCGGCGTGCGGCTGGTCGGGCTGGTCAGCAAGCTGAACACCACGCTGGCGGACCTGCGCGACGGCCTGCCGGACATGGTCAACACGCCGGAGACCCGCTTCCAGATCGACGAGGAACGCAAGTTCGCCGTGGTCGAGGAGGTCAAGGGCCGCGTCAAGGCGTCGGGCGCCAAGGTCAACGACATCGACGGCGTCCGCGTGACGACCGACGACGGCTGGTGGCTGCTGCGCGCGTCCAACACCCAGGACGTGCTGGTGGCCCGCGCCGAGTCCTACAGCCAGGAAGGGCTGGAGCGGCTGAAGGGCGCACTGATCGAGCAGCTGGTGGCGTCGGGGCTGAGCGCGCCGTCGTTCGAGGGCGGCGGGTCGGCGCACTGAGGTTTGGGGTGGGGGTGTTCGGGCTTTGGCTGGCGAATGCCCCCTCCCTAACCCTCCCCGCTGGGCGGGGGAGGGGACAAGTGCTGATGCGGGAGAGGGGCGGCAGTCCCTCCCCCGCCCAGCGGGGGAGGTTAGGTGGGGGTCTAACGACCCCTTACCTGAAACTCGCCAGATGCCTTCTGAACCGCGCTAGACTCCACGCGAAGAACAGCGCGCCGATGCCGGCCGTCGCCGCGAACCTGGGCCACACCACGTCGAAGCCCGCTCCGCGGAACAGGATCGCCTGGGCGAAGGCGACGAAATGGGTCGAGGGTGACAGCTGCATCGCCGTTTGCAGCCATTCCGGTTCGCTTTCCAGCGGGGTGAAGCCGCCGGACAGCATGTCCATCGGCAGCACGATCAGGATGAACAGCAAGCCCAGCTGCGGCATCGATCGCGCCACGGTGCCGAGAAAGATGCCGAGCGCCGTCGCGAAGAACAGATAGAGCGCCGTCCCGGCCAAAAACAGCGGGACCGAGCCGGCCAGCGGCACCGACAGCAGGCCGCGCAGCACCACATAGAGCGCCACCAGCGTCAGGCCCAGGATCACCGCACCATTCGCCAGCACCTTGGCGGTCATGATCTCGGCCGGGCGGACCGGCATCACCAGCAGATGTTCGAGCGTGCCGTGCTCGCGCTCGCGGATCAGGGCGGCGCCGGCCAGCAGAACCGCCAGCATGGTGACGTTGCTGACCACCGCCATGGTGCCGGTGAACCACTTCGTATCGAGCGCCTCGTTGTAGGCGACGCGGATCTGAAGGCTGACCGGGGCGGCGGTGCCCTCGGCCTCGCGGCGGACGAAGCGGCCGACCTCGTCATCGACGATGCCCTGGATGGTGCCGGCGCCGATGCCGGCCTGCATCATGGCGGTGGCGTCGATCAGCAGCTGGATCGTCGGGCTGCGGCCGGCCAGCACGTCGGCCTGAAAATCGGGCGGAATGTCGAGCACGAAGGTGTAGCGGGCGGAATCCATCGCCGGATCGACCTCGGCATGGCCGATCATCACCGGGGTCTGGAACTCCGGCTGGTGAAAGCTGGAGACCAGACGCTGCGACAGGGTGGAGCGGTCCTCGTCCACGATGGCGATGGCGGCGTTGCGCAGGTCATGCGAGATGCCGGTCGCCTCGCTGTAGACGGAGAAGGTGAAGGAATAGACGACGAAGCCCAGCATGAAGACGTCGCGCAGAAGGCTGATCCACTCCTTGCGCGCCAATGTCAGGCTGTTGCGGAGGAAGCGCATCATGGCTCAGCGCTCCTGTTTCGGCAGGAAGGCGACGCCCAGCGCCAGGAAGACAGGCACGAAGGCGGCGGTCGCCAGGATGAAGGGGAGAAGCTCCGGCAGGGCGAGGCCCTTGGTGAAGGCGCCGACGGAGATCTTCAGGAAATGGGTGGTGGGGAACAGCGTGCCGAACAGCCACGCCCCGCCTTCCAGCGTGGAGACCGGCTGCAGCATGCCGGAGAATTGGGTGGCCGGCAGCATGGTGACGATGGCGGTGCCGAACACCGCCGCCGTCTGCGTCGCGGTGAAGACGGAGATCAGCAGCCCCAAGGCCGTGGTCGCCACCACATAGACCAGCCCGCCGAGCAGAAGTCCGATCAGGCTGCCCTTCACCGGCACCCCGAACAGGGTCACGGCCATGGCGACCATCAGCAGCAGGTTGAAGGCGGCCAGCCCGATATAGGGTAGCTGCTTGCCCAGCAGGAACTCCAACCGGGTCACCGGGGTGACGTAGAGGTTGGTGATGGAGCCCAGTTCCTTTTCGCGCACCACGCCGAGGGCGGCCAGGATGGCGGGGATGAAGACCAGCATCAGGCCGATGGTGCTGGGCACCATGGCATCCAGGCTGCGGAAGGCCTGGTTGTACCGGTACCGCATCTCCAGAGTGGCGGCGGGGGCGGGCAGGGTGACGCCGGACGCGACGGCGGTGTCCTCGATGAAGCGCTGGTGCAGGCCGGCGACATAGCCCTGGATCGTCTCCGCCCGGAAGGGCATGGCGCCGTCGATGCGCACCGCCACCTCCGGGATGCGGCCACGGCGGAGATCGCGGCCGAAACCCTCCGGGATTTCGATGGTCAGCGACGCCTCGCCGCGTTGCAGGCGGAGCGCAAGGTCGCGGGCGTCGATGGCGGGCGGGGTGGCGCGGAAGCTGCGCGAGCCGTCGAACTGTTCGATATAGGCGCGGCTCTCGGGGGAGCGGTCGTGGTCGAGGACGGCGAAGGTCAGGTTCTCGACATCCATGGTGATGCCGAAGCCGAAGACCAGCATGAGCAGGACGGTGCCGAGCAGGGCGACAGTCAGGCGGACGGGGTCGCGGCGGAGTTCGAGGGTTTCGCGCCATGCGTAGGCGAGCAGGCGGCGGCGGGAGAGGGGGGAGGAGTTAAGTCCCCTCTCCCCCCCGGGGAGAGGGTTAGGGTGAGGGGGGGCCGAAGCGAGGATTCTTGGGGAGGTCACGCCGTGCGTCCCCCTCACCCCGACCCTCTCCCCGGGGGGGAGAGGGAGATCTTGGCGGGTTTCGGCTCCCTCCGCCTGTTCCATGAAGCCGATGAAGGCGTCGTCCAGGCTGTCGGCTTGCTGTTGACGGCGCAGCTCGTCGGGCGGGCCGGCGGCGATGACGCGGCCGGCGTTCATGAAGGCCACCCGGTCGCAACGCGCCGCCTCGTTCATGAAATGGGTGGAGACGAAGATCGTCACCCCCTGGTCGCGCGACAAGGCGATCAGGTCGCGCCAGAACTGGTCGCGCGCCACCGGATCGACGCCGGAGGTCGGTTCGTCGAGGATCAGCAGCTCCGGCCCGTGCAGGATGGCGACGGCCAGCGACAGCCGCTGCCGCACGCCGAGCGGCAGGCGGTCGGCCACCGCGTCGATGTAGGGGGACAGGCCGAAGCGCTCCACCAGCGCCGGCAGTCGGGCGTCGGCGTCCGTGAGGTCGAACAGGCGGGCGTGCAGGTCGAGGTTCTGGCGCACCGTCAGTTCGCCATAGAGCGAGAAGGCCTGCGCCATGTAGCCGACGCGGCGGCGGCTCTCCAGATCGGTGGCGTCCACCGGTCTGCCGAACAGCCGCGCCTCTCCCGCCGTGGCGGGCAGCAGGCCGGTCAGCATCTTCATGGTGGTGGTCTTGCCGCAGCCGTTGGAGCCGAGAAAGCCGAAGATCTCGCCACGGCCGATGCGGAAGCTGATGTCCGACACCGCGGTGAAATCGCCGAAGCGTCGGGTCAGGCCGATCGCCTCGATGGCCGGTTCGGCACCGACGGGCTCGGGCGGGCGGGGCGGGACGGTCAGGCGCTCGTGGCCGCGTTTGGCCTCGTCCGGCAGCAGGGCGACGAAGGCCTCCTCCAGATCGGCGGCCCCGGTCTGAGCCTTGATCGCGGCGGGGGTGTCGTGGGCGAGCAGGCGGCCGGCGTTCATCATGACGACTTGGTCGAACCGCTCCGCCTCGTCCATGTAGGAGGTGGCGACCAGCACGGTCATGCCGGGGCGGCCGGCGCGGATGCGGGCGATCAGGTCCCAGAACTGCCGGCGGGAGAGCGGATCGACGCCGGTCGTCGGCTCGTCGAGGATCAGCAGGTCGGGGTCGTGCAGCAGGGCGCAGCACAGGCCGAGCTTCTGCTTCATGCCGCCGGACAGCTTGCCGGCCGGGCGGTCGGGAAAGGGGGCGAGGCCGGTGGACTCCAGCAGGTCGGCGATGCGGCGCTGGCGCTCGGTGGCGTTCAGGCCGAAGAGGCGGCCGAAGAACTGGAGGTTTTCGGCGACGCTGAGGTCGGCGTAGAGGTTGCGGCCCAGACCCTGCGGCATATAGGCGATGCGCGGCTGGAGGGCGGCGCGGCCACGGCGGTCGGAAACGTCGGTGCCGAGGACGTGGACGTTGCCCTGCTGGATTTTCTTGGCGGTGGAGATCAGGCCGAGCAGGGTCGATTTGCCGACGCCGTCCGGGCCGATTACCGCCACGCTGGCTCCGGCGGCGATGTCGAGGGAGGTGTCCTCCAGCGCCACCGTCCCGCCATAGCGGTGCCGCACGCCGGACAGCGAGACGGCGGGAGCGGGGGTCATGATGGGGTGTCCCCTCTCCCCCCCGGGGAGAGGGTTAGGGTGAGGGGGGGGCGTGGGGTGGATTGGTCGGCGGAGCGCGCTGAATTCTCAGCGAAGTCACGCTGTGCGCCCCCCCCACCCCGACCCTCTCCCCGGGGGGGAGAGGGGGATATGGATTGGGGAGAGGAAGAATCCTCCCGAGTCAGTTTCGATTCCAGCCAGTCGGGCCAGACCGCCGTGTCGTCCAGCCTCACATAGGCCATGCCGGTCAGGCCGGTTTTCACCCGCTCGATGTAGCGGGTCACCAGCGCTTCCGGGACGCGGGCCTTGACGCGGAACATCATGCGGTCGCGTTCGGACTTGGTCTCCACCTGCTTGGGCGTGAACTGGGCGCGCGGGGCGACGAAGGTGACCATGGCGGGGATCGCGATGTCGGGAACGGCGTCCAGCAGGATGCGGGCCTCGGCGCCGAGCGCCAGGTTGCCCGCCGTGTCGGTCGGCAGGAAGAAGGTCATGTAGACATTCGACAGGTCGAGCAGCGTCGCCGCCTTGCCGCCGGCGGCCAGCACCTCGCCGGGTTCGGCCAGACGATAGAGGACGCGGGATTTGCGCGGCGCCTTCAGCACGCCGTCGGCGACCAGGGTGGTCAGGCGGTCGACATCGCCGGCCTCGGCGGTGATCGCCTCGTCGGCGCTGGCGAGGTGGCTCTTGGCGGCGTCGAGCGCGGCGTCGGCGGTGCGGCGGCTGTTGCGGGCCTGATCGACACGCTGTTCGGAGACATGGCCCTTGCCGAACAGGACCAGCGCCCGCTCCATCTCCTTGGCGGCGAAATCGGCCTCGCTGGCGCGCTGGGCGACCAGGGCGGCGGCTTCGTCGCGGGCGCGGCGGGCCTGGCGCAGCTGGGCCTCGGCGGAGCGGAGCTGCGCTTCCAGGTCGCGGGTGTCGAGCGTGGCGATGACGGCGCCGGCCTCCACCAGATCGCCCTCCTGCACCGGGATGGTCAGGACGCGGGCGGCGTATTTGGTGGCGATGTCGATCTCGTTCGCCTCGATCCGGCCATTGCCGGAGGCGAAGCCGGCGGGCAGCCGGTTGCCCTGCATCGCCCGCCAGCCATAGGCGGCACCGGCGCCGAGCAGCGCCAGCACGACCACGGCGATGAGGATGCGCTTGACGGTCATGGCTGCGCTCCCTTGCCGGCTTTGCCGTCCTTGTCCAGCGCGCCCATCACGCCGGCCAGGATGCGTTCGCGCGTTGCGTCGTCGGGGGCGGCGTCCAGCGTGCGGCGGAGCGCCAGCAGCGCTTCGGCATAATGGTTGTGCCAGTCGAGGCCGGCGGCGAGGTCGGCCGGGGCGAGGCGCGGGTGGCGGTCGGCCGGCACCAGCGGGCGCGGGGCGGCGAGGTCGACGCGGTCGTCCAGCGCCGGCTGGGCGATGCGCTCCGCCGACCAGCCCTTGTCGATCAGGGCTTGGCGGATGGAGGCGCGGGCGGGCTCCTCGCCATGGACCAGGAACAGGCCGTGGCCGACGCCGTGGCGGGCCTCCACCCAGTCCAGCAGGGTGGTGCGGTCGGCATGGCCGGAATAGACGTCGATCGAGCGGACCTTCGCCTTCACCGCGATTTCCTCGCCATGGATGCGGACGCGGGGGGTGCCCTCCTGCAGCAGGCGGCCCAGCGTGCCGGGGGCCTGATAGCCGACCAGAAGAACGGTGTCCTGCGGACGCCACAGGCGGTTCTTCAGGTGGTGGCGGATGCGGCCGGCGTCGCACATGCCGCTGGCCGCCATGATGATGGCGCCGCCGGAGAGGGTGTTGAGGCGCTGGCTTTCCGGCACGCTGCGGACATGGTGGAAATTGGCGCGGGTGAAGGGGTCGCCGTCGGTCTCCAGATCGTCGAGATGGCGGCGGAAAACGCCGGTCACCGCGTCGGCGAGCGGCGAATCGAGGAAGACATCCACCGCCGGCAGCTGGCCGCCGTCGAACAGGCAGTCGAGGTCGTAGAGCAGTTCCTGCGTGCGCTCCACCGCGAAGACCGGGATCAGCAGGACGCCGCCGGCCGCCAGAGCCGTCGACACTTCGGCGCGCAGCACCGCCTGCCGCCCGGCCTCGTCCAGGTCGGTGCGGTCGCGGTCGCCATAGGTGGTCTCCAGCACCATCCAGTCCGGCCGCTCCGGTCCCTCGGCATCGGCGTGGAAGCTCTTGCCGCCGGGGCCGATGTCGCCGGAGAACAGGATGCGGGTGGGTTCGCCAGCGCCAGTGTCAAAGCCGCTTATGGCTTCGATCTCGACGGAGGAGGAACCAAGGATGTGGCCGGCCTGCCAGAAGCGGGCGCGCAGGCCGGGCAGGATCTCGATCCAGCGGTCGTATTCGACGCGGCGGAGCCGGCGCAGGCTGCGGATGGCGTCGTCCTGGGTGTAGATCGGCTGGACGGCGGCCCGGCCGCGCTGGCGGTTGCGGCGGTTCAGCCGCTCCACCTCGCCCTCCTGGATGTAGCCGCTGTCGGGCAGCATGTATTCCAGCAGGTCCACCGTGCCGCCGGTGGCGTAGACACGGCCGCGGAAGCCGAGGCGGGTCAGCTTCGGCAGCAGGCCGGAATGGTCGATGTGGGCGTGGGTCAGCAGGACCGCGGCGATCGAGGACGGATCGAAGGGGAAGGGGCGGTAGTTCAGCTCCCGGATCGTCTTGGTGCCCTGGAACATGCCGCAATCGATCAGCACGTCGCCGTTCGGCGTGGACAGGCGGAAGCAGGAGCCGGTCACCGTGCCGGCGGCACCATGGAAGGTCAGCGACAGGGACATTGGTTGGCTCCTTGGCTGGTCGTCACCCCACCGCCCGCACCCCATTGTCGTCGGCGGCATAGGCCTGGGCGAAGGTGAAGTCGGCGTTTGTGCTGGCGTGGATGCGGTACAGCGGCTCGCCCCGGCGCACCGGGTCGCCGACCTTGCGCAGCAGGTCGATGCCGGCGCCCTTGTCGGTCGGCGCGCCGGCCAGCCGGGCGATGCGGGCGAGGCGGTAGCAGTCGAGCGACGATACCACCCCGTCGACGGGGGAGGCGACCTCGGCGACCAGGGATCCCAGCGTCGCCACGGCGGGCGGCGGACCCTGCATGGCGATGATCCGTTCCATCGAGGCCAAGGCGGCGCCGGATTCCAGCAGGTCGCGCGCCCGGCGGTTGCCGCTGCCGCCGCGGACGGCAGGGTCGAATTCCAGGATGCGGCCGGCCAGCAGCAGGGCGCGTTCCTTCAGGTCGGCGGGGCATGCCGGGTCGTTGCGCAGAACGGCCATCACGTCGCGCGCCTCCAGCACCGGGCCGATGCCGCGCCCGACCGGCTGCGAGCCGTCGGTGATCGCCACCTCCAGCGTCAGGCCGAGCCGGTCGCCGACATGCTCGAACAGCTTGCGCAGGCGCACCGCATCGCCGGCGCTGCGGATCTTGGCGCTGGGGCCGACGGGGATGTCGATCAGCAGATGGGTGGAGCCGGCCGCCACCTTCTTCGACAGGATGGAGGCGACCAGCTGTTCGCGGGTGTCGATGGCGAGCGGACGTTCGACCGAGATCAGGATGTCGTCGGCCGGCGACAGCCGGACATGGCCGCCCCAGACCAGGCAGCCCTTGGCCTCGCGCACCAGGGCCTGCATGCGCTCCATCGGCACGTCGACGTTGGCCAGCACCTCCATGGTGTCGGCGGTACCGGCGGGCGAGGTGATGGCGCGCGATGACGTCTTGGGGATCGGCAGGCCGTGGGCGGCGACGATCGGCACGACGATCATCGAGGTGCGGTTGCCGGGGATGCCGCCGATGCAGTGCTTGTCGGCGATGGCGCCCGCGATACCGTTGGGGCCGTCCCAATGCAGCCGGGTGCCGGCGGCGACCATGGCGCGGGTCAGGCCCAGAACCTCCGCCGTCGTCATGAAGCTGGCGCAGGCGATCAGGAAGGCGGCGATCTCGATCTTGGAGTAACGCTGGTCGGTGACGTCGCGGATGATCGCGGCCAGCTGGTCGTCGGTCAGGGCGGCGCCGCCGACCTTGGCGCGCACCAGCTCGAAACTCTCCGGCGGGGTCGGGGGGACGAGATGGACGGCGGAGCCCTCCGCAAGGCCGAGCTGGCGGAAGGCGGGGTCGGACAGGCCGATTTCGTCGGGGGCGACGATGGCGGGGTCGTCGACGATGTTCAGCACCGCCAGCAGGGAGCGGCCGTCGTTCCGCACCTCCACCCGGCCCAGCCCGAGGAAATCCTCGACATGGTACCGGGTGCAGCGGCGGTTGAGGAAGGCGACGTTTTCCCGGACGGTGTCGATCGCCAGATGTCGAAGCGTCAGCATACGCACAGTCTACGCCCGGCCCCGCCGCTTAGCGACGCCGAGCCTGCGAGGCTGCCATGTTGGGCCTTACGCGCCGCGGTTGATCCGGATCATTGGCGGGGCGGAGGGGGTGTGGTTTGGGGGGCAACCACTCCCCCTCACGTGCTCTCCCGCGCGATGAAGGTCAGGCCGAGGTCGAGGCGGCGTTGCGGCGGCTCCTTGCCGTCCATCAGGTCGAGCAGCATGGCGGCGGCGTGGCGGCCGATGGCGTAGCGTGGCGTGGCGACGGTGGTCAGCGTCGGGGTGGTCCAGGCCGACGCCGGCAGGTCGTTGAAGCCGGCGACGGCGAGCTGGTCGGGCACGCGGATGCCGCGGCGCTGGCACTGGAACAACGCTCCTTGGGCCAAGTCGTCGTTGCAGAAGAAGACGGCGTCGCAGTCGCTGTTCTCCGCCATCAGCCGGTCGATCATCGCCGCGCCGAGGTGGATGGAGGACGGGTCGGGCAGGCGCCAGACGCGCTTTTCGTCATACAGCCCCGCCTCCTCCAGCGCGTGGCGGTAGCCGTCGAGCCGCGCCAGCGTGCGGGGATCGAGCTGCACGGCGACGAAGCCGATGCGGCGGTAACCGCGCTCCAGCAGGTGGGTGGTCATCAGCCGGCCGCCCTCCTCCTGCGAACAGCCGACGCTGAGGCTGTCGGGGTCGTCCAGCAGCTCCATCATGTGGACGGTCGGGCTGGAGAGGGCCGACAGATAGGTGCGGGTGACCTCCGTATGGTCGGTGCCGGTCAGCAGGATGCCGTCGGGCTGGAACTGCAGGTAGGTGCGGATCAGCCGCTCCTCCTCCACCGGGGAATAGTGGGTGACGCCGATCAGGGCGCGGTAGCCGCGCGGCAGCAGCATGTCGTGGATGCCGGCCAGCGTCTCGACGAAGACCATGTTGGTCATCGACGGGATCAGCACCGCCACCGTCATCGACCGCGCCGAGGCGAGCGCGCTCGCGGCCTGATTCGGCACGTAGCCCATCGACTGGGCGGTGTCGAGGATGCGCTGGCGAAGCTCCGGCGCCACCAGCTCCGGCCGCTTGAAGGCGCGCGAGACGGTGATGGCGCTGATGCCCACCCGCTCCGCCACGTCCGCCATGGTGGCGCGGCCGGTGCGCGAGGAGCGCGGCTTGCGCGTCTTGACCGCCGAGGATGCTGGCCGATCACCGCCACGGGTCGTCACAGGGCTTCGTCCTTTCAATTCCGGCGATCCGATTCCGGCCGGCGCGACGGAAGGTCGCGCGGGCTCGCCGGTCACCGATGTGTATCATGCTCAGCAACAGCCGCATGCCATGCAGAGCTTGAGCCTGCAACCCGCGGCCATCCCCGATCAGTTTGTCCGCAACTCAAACAAAACTCTTTACGCGCGTCAAGGTTAGCGCTAACAGTATCAGCAACTCGTCTCGGCGTCATCCGTGCAGTCCGGCCTCCATGGTCGTAGACCTCTCAGTGACCCGCGAATGATAGCGCTAACATAACCTTGTCAGTGCGTGGCCCGCCGCGACCCTGGTCGCGGACGCCGTCCCGCACCGGTATTCGGGAACATGAGCCTCATGAACGGTCCCCCCATCGCGCCGTCCTCCGGCATGACCGCCCCTCTGACCGAACCTCCGTCCGGGAATGCGGCCGGCGCCGAACCGCTGATCGTCGTGGTGATGGGCGTGGCCGGCTGCGGCAAGTCCAGCGTCGGCCAGACGCTGGCCCTGGCCCTGGGCCATGAATTCATCGAGGGCGACGCCCACCACCCGCCTGCCAACATCGAGAAGATGTCGGCCGGCATCCCGCTGACCGACACCGACCGCGACGGCTGGCTGGGCACGCTGGCCGGCTTCATCGCCGATGCCGACCGCGAGGGCAGGGGGCTGGTCGTCGCCTGTTCGGCGCTGAAGCGGCGCTATCGCGACCGGCTGCGCGGCGACTGCAAACGGGTGGTGTTCCTGCACCTGCACGGCGACAAGGCGCTGATCGCCTCGCGCATGGGGGCGCGGACCGCCCATTTCATGCCGATGGCGCTGGTCGACAGCCAGTTCGCCGACCTGGAGATGCCGGCGGCCGACGAGCCGGTGCTGTCCTACGAGGTGACGCTGCCGGCCGAGGCCATCGTCGCCGATGCGCATGCCCGCCTGACCGGCGGCGCTAGTTTTGGGAGGAACGCATGAAGCGCGTTGCTGATCTGCTGGAGCGGGTCACCGAATGGATCATGGCGCTGATGCTGGCGGTCATGGTCGGTCTCGTCTTCGGCAACGTCGTCCTGCGCTATGTCTTCAACAGCGGCATCGTCGCGGCGGAGGAGATCGCGCGGCTGATGTTCGTCTGGCTGGTGTTCCTGGGCGCCACCGTGGCGCTGCGCCACCAGCGGCATCTGGGGCTGGAGATCCTGCAGAGCCGCCTGCCGTTCAAGGTACGCCGGGCCTGCGCGGTGATCGCGCACCTGATGATGCTCTACGCCCTGTGGCTGTTCGTGCAGGGAAGCTGGATCCAGCTGCTGATCGGCATGGAGACCTTCTCCACCGTCCTGCGCTTCCCCATGGCCTTCTATGCGGCGGCGGGCTTCTTCCCGGCCATCGCCATGGCGCTGACCGTGCTGGCGAATTTGTGGCGGATCGTCACCAACCAGCCGGGCGCCCGCATCCCCGGCGACCCCGACACCATGCTGGACCATCCGGAATCGCACGGGCCTGCCGTTGCGCCGCCGGCACCCGCCGGTGGACATGGCGACGGCCATCCGGCCGGTCGCGGCAGGCCCGCCGTCGCCAAGCACTGAGCCCAGACCGATAGATTTCCTGCGGACGGAGACGCCGCCATGACGCTCACCATTTTCCTGGGCTCGCTGTTCGGCTTCATGCTGCTCGGCATGCCCATCGCCTTCGCGCTGATGCTGACCGGCGTCGCGCTGATGGTCCACCTCGACTTCTTCGACGCCCAGCTGGTCGCCCAGAACATGCTGAGCGGCGCCGACAACTATCCGCTGATGGCGGTGCCCTTCTTCATCCTGGCCGGCGAGCTGATGAACGCCGGCGGCATCTCCCAGCGCATCATCAACCTGGCGGTCAGCCTGGTCGGCCACATCAAGGGCGGTCTGGGATACGTCACCATCGGCGCCTCGGTGATGCTGGCCAGCCTGTCGGGCTCGGCCATCGCCGACACCGCCGCGCTGGCGACCCTGCTGATCCCGATGATGCGCGACCACGGCTATCCGGTGCCGCGCTCCGCCGGTCTGATCGCGTCGGGCGGCATCATCGCCCCGATCATCCCGCCCAGCATGCCCTTCATCATCTTCGGCGTGACCACCAACACCTCGATCAGCGCGCTGTTCATGGGCGGCATCGTCCCCGGCCTGCTGATGGGCATCGGTCTGGTCTGCGCCTGGATCTTCGTCGTCCGCGACATGACGGTGAAGCTGCAGCCGAAGGCGAGCGGGCGGGAGCGGCTGAAGGCGCTGGGCGACGGCGTCTGGGCGCTGGCCCTGCCGGTCATCATCATCGGCGGCCTGCGCGGCGGCATCTTCACGCCCACAGAGGCCGCGGTGGTCGCCGCCGTCTATTCGCTGTTCGTCGCGCTGTTCGTCTACCGTCAGGTCACGCTGCCGCAACTGGTCCCGCTGCTGGTCCAGGCGGCGCGCACCACCAGCACGGTCATGTTCCTGTGCGCCGCCGCGCTGGTGTCGTCCTACATGGTGACGCTGGCCGACCTGCCGCAGCAGATGACGGAGCTGCTGGCCCCGCTGATGAGCCATCCCAAGCTGCTGATGCTGGCCATCGCCTTCCTGCTGTTGGCCGTCGGCACGGTGATGGATCTGACGCCGACCATCCTGGTTCTGGGGCCGGTGCTGACCCCGCTGGCGATCAAGGCCGGCATCGACCCGACCTATTTCGGCGTGATGTTCGTCCTGATCGGCACGCTGGGCCTGATCCATCCGCCGGTCTGCACGGTGCTGAACGTGGTGTGCGGCGTCGCCCGCATCTCGCTGGAAAGCGCCACCAAGGGCATCTGGCCCTTCCTGCTCACCTACATCGTCCTGCTCGGCCTGCTGATCGCCGTGCCGGAGATCGTCACCATGCCGCTGCACCTGTTCCATTGACGCCTACCAAGACCAATCAGAACGAAACACCAGATCTCAAGGGAGTTCGACACCCATGTTCCGCAAACTGCTGCTCGCCACCGGCATCGCCGCCGCCCTGCTCGCCCCGATCACGGCCTCCGCCCAGGACGTGAAGACCCGCATCATCCGCTTCGGCTACGGCCTGTCGGAGAGCAGCAACCAGGGCCGGGCGGTGAAGTATTTCGCCGACGAACTGTCCAAGCGCAGCGGCGGCAAGCTCAAGCTGAAGGGCTTCGGCGACGCCAGCCTGGGCAGCGACATCCAGATGCAGAACGCCCTGATCGGCGGCGCGCAGGAGATGATGGTCGGCTCCACCGCCACGCTGGTCGGCATCGTCAAGGATTTCGGCGTCTATGACCTGCCCTTCCTGTTCAACAACGAGAAGGAAGCCGACGCCGTGCTGGACGGCCCGTTCGGCGAGAAGCTGCTGAAGTCGCTGAACGACAAGGGGCTGGTCGGGCTGGTCTATTGGGAGAACGGCTTCCGCAACCTGACCAACAGCAAGCGCCCGATCACCAAGGTCGAGGACATGGGCGGCATCAAGCTGCGCGTGATGCAGAACCCGGTCTATATCGACATGTTCAACCGCTTCGGCGCCAACGCGGTGCCGCTGGCCTTCTCCGAGCTGTTCACCGCGCTGGAGACCGGCACGGTCGACGGCCAGGAGAACCCGGTCACCACCATCCAGTCGTCCAAGTTCTATGAAGTCCAGAAGTACCTGACCATTTCCCGCCACGTCTACAGCCCGTGGATCATGCTGGCCAGCAAGCGCTGGTACGACGGCCTGTCGGCGGACGAGAAGAAGATCCTGAACGAGGCCGCCGTCGCCTCGCGCGATTTCGAACGCAAGGACAGCCGCGAGGCCTCGGCCCAGAGCGTGGCCTACCTGAAGGAAAAGGGCATGCAGATCAACGAGCTGAGCCCGGCCGAGCTGGACCGCATGCGCGAGATGGTCAAGCCGGCCTTCGACAAGTACGCCGCCGACGGCGGTGCCGAGGTGCTGAAGGACCTGCAGTCCGCCATCGCCGCCGCCCGGAAGTAATCGCGGGCGACGCATGCCGACGTTGTGAAGGGGGCGGACCGGGACGACCGGTCCGCCCCTTTTTCTTTATGTCGCGGAGTGAAGGTTGTATGTGCCCGAAGGATTCGGGTGATGGTCCCAAAGCATGAACTTTCAGACTAAGGTATGAGCGCTTGCCATTTTTGAAAGTTTTCCTCTTCATCTGTTGGGATGACAGATATATTAGCAATTAATTTACTTCAATTTAACAGAACTGCGCGACAGTCGGTCAGGGGTGTCGGACCCTTGTCCGGGTATGTCGTGGGGATCATCGATGTTCAAGAAGTTGCCTTTGGTGACCAAACTGGTTTTGGCGATCGGCGTGGTTCTGCTGGTCGGGCTGGGGATCGGCACGGTCGTGATCTCCGCCAAGAGCGGGGCCGATACCGACGCCTTGTCCTTCAAGGTCGGGGACGAACTTGGCAAATACCATGCCGAAACCGTCGAGCGGCGCCTGAACGACGCCATGAACATCAGCCGCCTGATGCGGACCACCCTGCTGAGCCTGAAACGCAGCGGCGTCGCCGACCGCGCCAAGCTGAACGACTGGCTGAAGAGCCTGCTGGAGAGCAATCCCGCCCTGATCGGCGTGTGGGTCGGCATGGAGCCGAATGCGCTGGACGGCAAGGACTCCGACTTCGTCAACAACGCCGGCAGCGACGCCAGCGGCCGCTTCATTTCCTATTGGAACCGCGGCAGCGGCAAGGTCCAGTTGGAGGCGCTGACCGCCTATGACGACCCCGGCCCCGACGGCCTCTATTACCAGCAGGCCAAGCGCACCGGCAAGGAAGTGATCGTCGAACCCTACAGCTATGTGGTGGCCGGCAAGACCATCCTGATGGTGTCGCTGGTGGTTCCGATCATGGAAGGCGGCAAGTTCGTCGGCGTCGCCGGCGTCGACATCGCCACCGACGAGATCTGGAACGAGCTGAAGACGGCGAAGCCTTTCGGGACGGGGTCTGTCTTCCTGATCTCCAACGGCGGCCTGTGGGCCGGCTACAGCAACGCCGACCATATGGGCAAGTCGATCCTGCAGACCAACGAACGGCTGAAGGAGGCGTTGCCCGCC
The DNA here is from genome assembly GCF_047302835.1 of Azospirillum sp. CT11-132. Lineage (NCBI taxonomy): Bacteria > Pseudomonadati > Pseudomonadota > Alphaproteobacteria > Rhodospirillales > Azospirillaceae > Azospirillum > Azospirillum sp. CT11-132. The sequence continues at coordinate 19,086 of NZ_JBGLZA010000009.1, read as the reverse complement.
ATCCGCGACGGCAAGACCTTCGCCCATTTCTCGGTGTCGGCCAGCCTGAAGACCGAGGTCAAGCAGCTGTTCCGGCCGGTCGAGATCGGCGACACCGGCACGCCCTGGTCGGTGCTGATCAATCTGCCGATGAACCAGATCGAGGCGCCGAAGGAGGAACTGCGCAGCTTCATCGCCGTCGGCGCCGTGCTGCTGACCGTCGGCCTGCTGCTGGCGCTGTGGCTGTCGACCCGGACCATCGTCGGCACGCCGCTGCGCCGGATCATCGCTACGGTGGAGGCGCTGACCGCCGGCCGGCAGGACGTGGAGGTGCGCGACCGCGACCGCGCCGACGAGATCGGGTCGATCAACAAGGCGCTGCAACTGTTCAAGGAGAATGCCGGCCGCGTCGCCGAGATGGAGGAGCAGCGCCGCCGGGACGAGGCACAGGCCGCCGAACGGCGCAGGCAGGATCTGGCCCGCATGGCCGACCGGTTCGAGGGCACGGTCGGCGGCGTGGTCGCCAGCGTGACCGAGCAGGCGGAGCTGATCCGCACCGATTCGGAAGGGCTGTCGGCCATCGCCGAGCAGACCAACGCGCAGGCCTCCGCCGTCGCCAGCGCCGCCGACGTCGCCAGCAGCAACGTGCAGACGGTGGCCGCCGCGGCGGAGGAGCTGGCCCACTCCATCGAGGAGATCAACCAGCGCATCGCCGCCTCGTCGCGCATGGCGAACGACGCGGTGGGCGAGGTCGAGAAGACCAACGGCACGGTGGCCGGTCTGGCCGAAGCGGCGCAGAAGATCGGCGACGTGGTGAACCTGATCCAGTCCATCGCCGGCCAGACCAACCTGCTGGCGCTGAACGCCACCATCGAGGCGGCGCGGGCGGGGGAGGCCGGCAAGGGCTTCGCCGTCGTGGCGCAGGAGGTGAAGAACCTCGCCAGCCAGACCGCCAAGGCGACGGAGGAGATCGCCGCCCAGATCGCCGAGATCCAGTCGGTTAGCGGCAGCGCCGTCGGCGCCATCCAGGCCATCGGCCGCACCATCGTCGGCATCAGCGAGACGGTCACCGCCGTCGCCGCCGCGGCGGAGGAGCAGGGGGCGGCGACCCGCGAGATCAGCCGCAACGTCCAACAGGCCGCCGCCGGCACCCGCGAGGTGTCCACCAACATCGAGGGCGTCACCCGCGCCGCCAGCGAGACCGGCAGCATGGCCTCCCAGGCGCGGGCGGCGGCCGACACGCTGTCTCACCAGTCGGCGCAGCTGCGGACCGAAGTGCAGCGCTTCGTGGCGACGATCCGGGAGGGGTGAGTTGGGCGTCGGTTACTTGTGGAGCTAGACCCCCACCTAACATCCCCCGCTGGGCGGGGGAGGGGACAAGTGCTGATGCGGGAGAGTGGCGGCAGTCCCTCCCCCGCCCAGCGGGGGAGGTTAGGTGGGGGTCTAACCTCGCCCCCTCAACAGTCGAAAAACACCGTCTCCCCCTCGCCCTGCAGGCGGATGTCGAAGCGGTAGACCACGCCGCCCGGCACTTCGGCGCGCTGGGCGATCAGGGTGTCGCGGCGGTCGGCGGGGACGGTCGTCAGCACCGGGTCCGCCGCGTTCGCAGCGGTCTCGTCGGAGAAGTGCAGGCGGGTGAAGAGGTGGCTCAGCATGCCGCGGGCGAACACCGTCACCGCGATGTGCGGGGCGTGGCCGGCCTCGCAGACGCCCGGCTTCACCGTGTCGAAGAAGTAATAGCCTGCGTCGTTGGTGCCGCAGCGGCCGAAACCTGCCGCACCGGGGGCGTGTTTGCCGTCGGCGCCGGCCTGCCAGATCTCCACCACGCAGTCGCGGATCGGTGCGCCCTCGCCGTCATACACCACGCCTTCGATGCGGATGTGCTCGCCGGGCATGTCGCGGGTGGCCAGCCGGTTGGTCGCCAGCGGGTGGCGGCCGTAGAGTTCCGGGGTCCAGGCATAGGCGAAATAGGGGCCGACGGTCTGGGACGGGGTCTGTTTCAGCATCTGGCTCATGGGGGTCAGCCCTCCATCGGCGTGGCTTGGCGGCCGCGCAGGACGATGTCGAATTCATAGCCGAGCGCCCACACCGGCTCGGTCACGTCGATGGAGAAGCGGGAGACCAGCAGCTCGCGCGCGCCCTCCGGCACCCCGTTGTAGATGGGGTCGAGCGGCAGCAGCGGATCGCTCGGGAAATACATCTGGGTGACCAGACGGGTCAGGAAGGACGGCCCGAACAGCGAGAAATGGATGTGCGCCGGGCGCCACGCATTGTGGTGGTTGCCCCAGGGATAGGGGCCGGGCTTGATCGTGGTGAAGCGGTAGCGGCCCTCGGCGTCGGTGATGCAGCGGCCGGCGCCGAAGAAGTTGGGGTCGAGCGGCGCGTCATGCTGGTCCCAGCGGTGGACGTAGCGGCCGCAGGCATTGGCCTGCCAGATCTCCAGCAGCGTGTGCGGCACCGGCCGGCCGCTTTCGTCCAGCACGCGGCCGGTGACGATCATGCGCTCGCCGATCGGCTCGCCATTGACGCGGCCGTTCTTCGTCAGGTCGTTGTCGAGCGGATCGACGCTGTCATGGCCGAACACCGGGCCGCTGCGCACCGACAGGCACTGCTTCATCGGGATCAGCGGCTTGGACGGCGAGCGCAGCACCGTCGATTTGTAGAGCGGCGACAGGTAGGGCGGGTGTTGCGCCCAATCGCGGGGGCTGAAATCACGGGGATCGGAATCTCCCGGCGCCTCGTGAACGGCTGTGTCCATCTTGGGGGTCCCTCCTTGGGAGCGGTCAGCTTTGCCGATCTTGTGTTTGTCGGTGGTGGTCGAGCACGCGGTCGATGAAGTGGGAGGCGGAGCCGGTGTAGTTCAGCGGGTCGAACAGGCGGTCGAGGGTGTCGGCGCCCAGCGCCTGCACCACTTCGGCATCCTCGGCCAGCACGTCGCGCAATGGGCGGGCGGAGGAGGATGCGCGGCGGCTGGCGTCGGCGACGCGGGAATGGGCGGCCATGCGGCCCATGCGGTCGCCGAGAGCCATGGTGACGGCTTCGGCCAGGATCAGGCCGCGGGTCAGGTCGAGGTTGGCGCGCATGCGCTCGGCATCGATGGTCAGGCCGGCGATGGTCTCGCGGGCATGGCGGGCGGCGCCGGCGACGAGGCGGCAGAGGTCGGGCAGCGCCTGCCACTCGGCATGCCAGCCGCCGAGGCCGCGTTCATGCTCCTGCACCTGCGCGGCCAGCAGTCCGCCGACCAGCGCCGGGGCGCGGATGGCGGTGGAGAGCAGGACGGCGCAGGACACCGGGTTGCGCTTGTGCGGCATGGTGGAGGAGCCGCCGCGGCCGGGGGCGGACGGCTCGAAGGCTTCGGCGACCTCCATCTGCATCATCAAGGAGATGTCGCGGCCCAGCGTGCCCAGCGTGCCGGCGAGGATGCCGAGGGACGAGGCGAGTTCGGTGATGCGGTCGCGGCTGGCGTGCCAAGGCAGGGCGGGAAGGGGGAGGTCCAACTCCTTCGCCAGAGCCTCCGCCACCGCAGGGCCGGCGTCGCCGAGGGCAGCCAGCGTTCCTGCGGCGCCGCCGAATTGCAGGGCGAGGCGGGCGCGGGCGGCGGCGATGCGCTGACGGTCGCGGCCCAGCGCGTCGAGCCAGCCGGCGGCCTTCAGGCCGAAGGTGGTCGGCAGGGCGTGCTGCAGCCAGGTGCGGGCGACCATCGGCGTGGCGCGGTGACGGTCGGCGAGGTCGGCCAAGCCGTCGGCCAGCGCTGCCAGATCGGCGTCGAGGCCGTCGAGGAAGCGGCGCAATTGCAGCATCAGGCCGCTGTCCATGGCGTCCTGGCTGGTGGCACCCCAATGGACGTAGCGGGAGGCCTCCTCGTCGGTGGCCTTCACGGTGCGGGTCAGGTGCTTGACCACCGGGATCGCGGTGTTGCCGGCCAGCGCCGCCTCCGCCCCCAGCGCGGCCAGGTCGTAGAGGTCGGCCCGGCAGGCTGCCTCGATGGCCGGAACGGCACGGGCGGGGATGACGCCGACCGCCGCCTCCGCCCGCGCCAGCGCCGCCTCGAACTCCAGCATGGCTTGCAGCCTTGCGGTCGGGGAGAAGGCATCGGCCGCCGCGTCGCTGGTGAAGAGCGGGTCGAGCAGCGGGTCGGCATGGTGGATGGCGGTCATGGTCGGCTCACCCCTTACTTTTCACCCTCGTTGGGCGTCTTCCTCGTCCATCTCGGCATAGACGGCGCGGGCCAGCGCCATGGCGTGGTTTCCGGTGGGGACGCCGGCATAGACGGCGGCCTGCATCAGGATTTCCTTCACCTCGTCGCGGGTGACGCCGGTGTTGCGGGTGGCGCGGATGTGCAGCTTCAACTCGCCGTCCTTGCCCAACGCCGCCAGCATGGCGATGGTCAGCATGCTGCGCGTCCGGATGTCCAGGCCCGGCCGGGTCCAGATCTGGCCCCAGGCGGTCTTGGTGATGAACTCCTGGAAATCGGCGTCGAACTCGGTGGCGCGCTCCAGCGAGCGGTCGACATGGGCGTCGCCCAGGACCGAACGGCGAACCGCCATGCCGCGGTCGTAGAGATCCTTATCTTTCATCTCTGGGTCCTTCATCACAGGTCCCTCAGGAAGCCGTCGATCAGGGCGGCCAGTTCCGCCGGCTTTTCGACGCCGGGGATGTGGGCGGCGCCGGGCAGCAGCTCGAAGCGGGCGCCGGGAATGCCGGCAGCCAGTTCGCGGGCGGAATCGGGCGGGGTGGCGACATCATGCTCGCCGCAGATCACCAGGGTGGGGGCGGTGATGGCAGCGTTGGCGGCACGCAGGTCGGCATCGCGGATCGCCATCGAACAGCCGACATAGCCGTCCTCGGTGGTGCGGGCGACCATGGCGGTGTAGCCGCGGATCTGGTCGGGACGGCTGTCGCGGAACGCTTGGGTGAACCAGCGGGCCATCACCCCGTCGGAAATCGCGGTCATGCCGCGGGCGCGGATGGCGGCGATGCGGTCGGTCCAGACCGATTGCGGGCCGATGACGCCGGCGGTGTCGCACAGGATCAGGCCGTGGATTCGGCCGGGCGCCTTGACGGCGAGGCGCTGCGCCATCATGCCGCCGATCGACAGGCCGCAGACATGGGCGCGTTCGATGCCGAGAGCGTCGAGCAGGCCGGCGGCGTCGTCGGCCAGCAGGTCCATGCTGTAGCCGGCATCCTCGGTGACCGGCGTCACCTGGGTCAGGCCGTGGCCGCGCATGTCGTAGCGCAGCACGCGGTAGCGATGCGACAGCAGGGGCACCACGGCGTCCCAGATGTGGAAGCTGGTACCGATGGAGTTGGCGAACAGCAGCACCGGCGCGTCGGCCGGGCCGGTCAGGTCGTAGTGCTGGGTGATGCCGGCGGCTTCGAGGAAGGGCATGGGGGGTCCGCCTGTGGTGGTTGTTCTGGTCAGGTTTCGGCTGACGGTGCCCCCACCCTAACCCTCCCCCGCTGGGCGGGGGAGGGGATTGGTGCTGATGCGGGAGGGCGGCGGCAGTCCCTCCCCCACCCAGTGGGGGAGGATAGGTGGGGGTTTAACTTACCCGCTCGATCATCACCGCGATGCCCTGGCCGACGCCGATGCACATGGTGCAGAGCGCCGTCCGGCCGCCGGACTGTTCGAGCTGGTGGAGCGCGGTGGTCGCCAGACGGGCGCCGCTCATGCCGAGCGGATGGCCGAGCGCGATGCCGCCGCCGTTCGGGTTCACATGCGCGGCGTCATCCGGCAGGCCAAGCTCGCGCAGGACGGCGAGCGCCTGGGCGGCGAAGGCCTCGTTCAACTCGATCAGGTCGATGTCGGCGATGCTGCGGCCGAGACGTTCCAGCAGCTTGCGGGTGGCGGGGACCGGGCCGATGCCCATGACGCGCGGCGGGACGCCGGCGGTGGCGCCGCCGAGGATGCGGGCGCGCGGGGTCAGGCCGAAACGTTTCACCGCCGACTCCGACGCGATCAGCAGGGCGGCGGCGCCGTCATTGACGCCCGAGGCGTTGCCGGCGGTCACCGTGCCGCCGGGGCGGACGATTGGCTTCAGCGCCGACAGCGCCTCGATGGTCGTGGCGCGGGGATGCTCGTCGGTCGTCACCACCGTCTCGCCCTTGCGGGTGCGGATGGTGACGGGGACGATCTCGCGGGCCATGCTGCCGTCGGCGATGGCGCGGGCGGCGCGCTCCTGGCTGCGCAGCGCGAAGGCGTCCTGGTCGGCGCGGGCGATCTTCCAGTCGTCGGCGACGTTTTCCGCCGTCTCCGGCATCGAGTCGGTGCCATAGGCCGCCTTCATCGCCGGGTTGACGAAGCGCCAGCCGATGGTGGTGTCGAAGATCTCGGCCTGCCGCGAGAAGGGAGCGTCGGCCTTGCCCATGACGAAGGGGGCGCGGCTCATGCTCTCCACCCCGCCGGCGATCATCAGCTCGGCCTCGCCCGCCTTGATGGCGCGGGCGGCGGTGGCGAGCGCGTCGAGGCCGGAGCCGCAGAGCCGGTTCATCGTCGTGCCCGGCACCGCGTCGGGCAGTCCGGCCAGCAGCGCCGACATGCGGGCGACGTTGCGGTTGTCCTCGCCGGCCTGGTTGGCGCAGCCATAGATGACGTCGTCCACCGCGGCCCAGTCGACCGAGGGGTTGCGCTGCATCAGCGCGCGGATCGGCACGGCGCCGAGATCGTCGGTGCGCACCGAAGACAGCGATCCTGCATAGCGGCCGATGGGGGTGCGGATGGCGTCGCAGATGTAAGCGTCACGCATGGTCTTATCCTTCTCCGCCAACCTGCCCATGGGCGGCTGCGGTGCGGGCCTGGAGGTCGCGGAGCGCCGTCAGGGTTTCGGCGTCCGGGATTTCGGTGGTCTTCAGGTCGGGCGAGATTTTCAGGTCCCAGCCGGTGGCCGCCTTCACCTGCTCCACCGTCACGCCGGGATGGATGCCGGTCAGGGTCAGCTCCTTGCTCACCGGGTCGGGGGTGAGGATGCCGAGGTCGGTGATGACGGCCGTCGGCCCGGCGCCGCGAATGCCGGCTTTCGCCCGCGCATCACCGCCGTCGAGATAACCGGCGGAGGTGACGAAGGGCAGCTTGGCGACGAAGGCCTTGGGGCTGTGCTTCAGGACGATGAAGACCTCCTTGGCCTGGGAGGCGATCTCCGGCGCGCCGCCGGCACCGGGCAGCCGCACCTTGGGCGCGTCGTAGGGACCGATGACGGTGGTGTTGATGTTGGCGAAGCGGTCGACCTGCGCCGCGCCGAGGAAGCCGACGTCGATCCGCCCGCCCTGCAGCCAGTAGCGGAAGATCTCCGGCGTGCCGACCACGGTGTCGGCGGTCAGGGCGAGGTCGCCGTCGCCGATCGACAGCGGCAGCACCGTCGGCTTGGCGCCGATCGGGCCGGATTCATAGATCAGCACCACCTCGGGCGCATGGGTCAGCCGGGCGAGGTTGGCGGCAGTGGAGGGCAGGCCGATGCCGACGAAGCAGACGGTGCCGTCCTTCAGCAGGCGGCTGGCCGCCACCGTCATGATCTCGGTCGCGGTGAACTCGAGAGTTTCGGCAGTGGTGGTTTCGGCACTCATCACGCGGCCTCCTTCATGCTTTCGGCCAGCACGCGGCGGAAGCCGGCGAAATCGTCGGTGTCCAGCACATGGCGCTGCATCCAGGCCTGGAAACTGTCGCGCGAGCGGGCGATGGGGTCCCACGCCTTGTAGAAGCGGTTGTCGCGCTCCGAATAGCCCTGCGCGTAGGATGGATAGGCGCCGCCGGGGACGGGGCAGACGGCGGAGAGCGCCCAGCTCGGCAGCACGCAGGCGTTCGGTGGTGCCTCCAGGTCGTCGACGATCTCCTCCACCGTGACGATGGAGCGCTTGGCGGCGAGCACCGCCTCCTTCTGGACGCCGAGGATGCCCCAGAGCAGGACATTGCCGCGGCGGTCGGCCTTCTGGGCGTGGATGACCGTCACGTCGGGGCGGACGGAGGGGATGGCGGCCAGCTTCTCGCCGGTGAAGGGGCACTCGACGAAGCGGATGTTCGGGTTGACCTTCGGCAGGTAGGAGCCGGTGTAGCCGCGCAGCAGGGCGAAGGGCAGGTTGGAGGCGCCGGCGACATAGGCGTTGGCCATGCCGGCGTGGCTGTGCTCCTCGATGGCGAGTTGGTGCGGCCAGCCCTGTTCGACGGCATCGCGGAAGCGGTGGAGGGAACCGACGCCGGGGTTGCCTCCCCAGGAGAAGATCAGCTTCACGGCACAGCCCACGCCGATCAGCTGGTCGTAGATCAGGTCCGGCGTCATGCGCACCAGCGTCAGGTCGCGCCGACCCTGCCGGATGATCTCGTGCCCGGCGGCATGGGGAATCAGGTGCGTGAATCCTTCCAGGGCGACGGTGTCGCCGTCTCGCACGAGGCTCGCCACCGCGTCGCGCAGGGGCGTGATCTTCGCCATATGACCTCCCGAGTGTGCGAAAATCGCACGAGTAATCATCTTTACGCACAGAGTGGCGATGGCGGCGGCTTGGTGTCAAGGTCGAAAACGGCAAATGAAGGGCGTTTATCGCCCCTATTGCGCCGCAACATGAACTTTGTGCGGCGCTGTGCACTGCATGTTGACCAAAAATATTTTTATATCAGTGCATTAGATAGAAGACCGATATTGTGCGATTATAGAACATAACATCAAATATCGCACTTGACGGTTCGTCCATCCCTCAGTACGGTTGGCACAACAGTCAATGACCGGGACCCAGCGATTGGGAGTTCCGGCGCCGGCATATGGTCACATGTGGGAGGGACAATGACGAGGACTCTGCGCAACGCGCTGCTGGGTGCGGCGTTCGGTCTGGCGCTGGCGGCCGGTCCGGCCGGCGCCGCCACCATCAAGGTCGGCGTCGTGGCGCCCTTCTCCGGGCCGTTCGGCGTGGTCGGCAAGAGCTTCAAGGAAGCGATCGAGGTCTATCAGGCCGAACATGGCAAGACCGTCGGCAACGACACGGTGGAGTTCATCTACAAGGACCTCGACCAGCCGAACCCGTCACAAAGCAAGGCGCTGTCGCAGGAGCTGATCGTCAAGGACAAGGTGTCCTTCCTCGCCGGCTATTTCTTCACGCCGGACGCGCTGGCCGTCGCCCCGCTGATCGACGAGGCGAACATCCCCTGCGTGATCTTCAACGCCGCCACCTCCGCCATCACGGAGAAGTCGCCGCGTTATGTCCGCACCTCCTTCACCCTGTGGCAGAATACGGTGCCGCTGGCCGAATACATGGCCAAGCAGGGCATCAAGAAGGCGGTGTCGGCGGTCAGCGACTATGGCCCCGGCATCGACGGCGAGGCCGCCTTCAAGACCACCTTCGAGAAGAATGGCGGCACGGTGGTGGACACCATCCGCATGCCGCTGAAGTCCAACGACTTCGCGCCCTTCATGCAGCGGATCAAGGATTCGGGCGCCGAGGCCGTCTATGCCTTCCTGCCGGCCGGTCCGGCGACGCTGGCCTTCGCCAAGGCCTTCAATGACACCGGGCTGCGGGCGGCGGGCATTAAGTTCTTCGGCCCCGGCGACCTGACCCAGGAACCGGACCTGCCGGCGCTGGGCGACGCGGCGATGGGCATCACCACCAGCTTCAACTACAGCCGCGCCCATGATTCGGCGATGAACAAGGCCTTCGTCGCCAAGCACAAGGAGATGTTCGGGTCCTACGACACCGTCACCTTCACCTCGGTCGGCGCCTATGACGGCACGCACGTCATCTATCAGATGATCAAGAACGGCGGCGGCAAGATCGACGGCGCCAAGGCGGTGGAGTCGGTGAAGGGCATGAGCTGGGAAAGCCCGCGCGGGCCGCTGACCATCGACCCGGACAGCCGCCACGTCACCCAGACGATCTATCTGCGCACCGTGGAGAAGGTCGACGGTAAATTGGAGAATGTCGAGAAGCAGGCGTTCCCGAAGCAGCCGGACTATGGGTACAAGTTGGCGAAGTGAGGGGGGATCGTCCCTCTCCTAACCCTGGAAGAATCCCCTCTCCCCCCCGGGGAGAGGGTTAGGGTGAGGGGGATGCAGAGGGTGGATTAACAAGCGTCGGACAGTCCGGCTCCTCTACCAACTTCACGCCACGCATCCCCCTCACCCCGACCCTCTCCCCGGGGGGGAGAGGGAGAAGGGCAGACGGACGCACATCATGGAAACCATGTTCGGGATCGCCGTCGACGGGGTCGCCTACGGCATGATCCTCTTCATCATCTCCGTGGGGCTGTCGGTGACGCTGGGGCTGATGCGGGTCGTCAATCTGGCGCATGGCGCCTTCGCCATGGTCGGCGGCTATATCGCCTCTTATGCGGCGCAGGAGGCCGGGCTGCCCTATGCGGCGGCGCTGGTGGTGGCGGTGGCGCTGACGGTGCTGGCAACGCTGCCGCTGGAGCGGCTGCTGTACCGCCGCATCTACGGCTCGGCCAACGAGCTGGCGCAGGTTCTGCTGACCATCGGCCTGACCTTCGTGATCGTCGCGGGCATCAATTACCTGTTCGGCCCGACGCTGAAGCGCATTCCGCTGCCGGAGCTGCTGACCGGCACGGTGGAGCTGGGGCCGAAGGCGATCCCGACCCACCGCGCCTTCGTGATCGCCGCCGGGGCGGCGACCCTGCTGGGGTTGTGGTGGCTGCTGGAGCGCACCGATTTCGGCATCCGGCTGCGCGCGGCGGTCGATGATCCCGCCATGGCGGCGGCGCTGGGCATCCGGACGGAGCGGCTCTATCTGGCGACCTTCGCGCTCGGCACCGGGTTGGCGGCGCTGGGCGGCGTGCTGGGGGCGGAGCTGCTGCCGCTGGAGCCCTATTACGCCATCCGCTACATCGTGCTGTTCCTGGCGGTGGTGGCGGTCGGCGGGGCCGGCAGCATCTTTGGGTCTGCCGCGGCGGCGCTGGCGCTGGGCATCGTCGACACCGCCGGCAAATACCTGATCCCGAGTTTCGGCGAGTTCTTCTTCTACGCCGCGCTGATCCTGATCCTGTTCCGCTGGCCGCACGGCTTCTTCAAAGGGAGGACGGCATGACGAGCGTCGCCGAGCGAGACGAGAACGGCGACAGCAAGGCCGGCCAGATGACCCGACGCACCCCCCTGGCGGCCCGCCGCGATCTCGGCTGGATCGGCATTCCGCTGGTCGCGGCGGTCGGGCTGGCCGCCTTCTGGCTGCTGCCGGACGATCTGGCGCTGCTGACCCGCATCGCCGCCTCGGCCCTGTTCGTGCTGTCGCTCGACCTCGTGCTCGGCTATGGCGGGATCGCCACGCTGGGGCAGGCGGCGATGTTCGGCTCCGGCGCCTATGCCGCCGGAATCGTAGCGGTCAACTGGAACAACGACCCCTTCGTCATGCTGGCGGCCGGCGGGCTGGCCGGCGGGCTGATCGCGCTGGCCACCGGCGCCTTGATCCTGCACGCGCGCGGGCTGACCCTGCTGATGCTGACCATCGCGGTCGGGCAGATCGTGCAGGAGGTCGCCAACAAGGCGCGCGACTGGACCGGCGGCAGTGACGGGCTGTCAGGCATCGACCCGGCGCCGGTGCTGGGGATGTTCCGCTTCGACATGTATGGCCGCACCTCCTACCTGTTCGCGCTGGCGGTGCTGGTGGTCGGGCTGCTGGTGGCGCGGCGGATCGTGCGCTCGCCCTTCGGGTTGGCCTCCCGCGGCGTGAAAGAGGATCCGCTGCGGATCTCCGCCATCGGCGGGTCGCCGAAATCCTATCTGGTGGTGCTCTATGCCGTGGCCGGGGTGTTCGCCGGGGTGGCGGGGGCGCTGACCGCGGTGACCAGCGGCATCGTCGGGCTGGACAGCGCCGGCTTCCCCTGGTCGGCGGAGGCGCTGGTGATGCTGGTGCTGGGCGGCACCGGGCGGCTCTATGGCGCGGTGATCGGCACGGCGGCCTTCATGGGCATCCACCACATCCTGGCCGCCAGCGACCCCTTCCACTGGATGGGCTTCATCGGCCTGTTCCTGATCGGCATCGTCCTGTTCCTGCCCGGCGGCATCGCGTCAGGTTTGGAACGGCTGGGCGGGCTGCTGCGGGGGAAGGGGGATAGGACATGACCAAGCTTCTTGAGGTCGAGGGGCTGAGCAAGAATTTCGGCGGCCTGCAGGTGTCGTCGGACATCTCGATGACGCTGAATGCCGGCGACCGCTGCGCCCTGATCGGGCCGAACGGGGCGGGGAAAACCACCTTCGTCAACCTCGTCACCGGGGTGATCCAGCCCAGCGCCGGCACCATCCGGCTGGACGGCCGCGACATCACCCGGCTGTCGGCGGCGGAGCGGGTGCGGCTGGGGCTGATCCGCAGCTTCCAGGTGGCGCGGCTGTTCAAGTCGATGACGGTGCGCGAGCATCTGGAGCTGGCGGTGCTGCAGCGCGACCGCCGCACCTTCCGGCTGTTCGCCAATGTCGCCAAGGCGGCCGGGCTGGCCGACGAGGTGGCGGGGCTGCTCGACACCATGGGGCTGACGCAGGTCGCTCATACGGCGGTGGGCTCGCTGGCCTATGGGCAGCAGCGGCTGCTGGAGATCGCGCTGGCGCTGGCCATGAAGCCGAAGGTGCTGATCCTGGACGAGCCGGCGGCCGGCGTACCGCATTCGGAAAGCCAGCGCATCCTCGACGCCATCGACCGGCTGCCCAAGGATCTGGCGGTGCTGATGATCGAGCACGACATGGATCTCGTCTTCCGCTTCGCGAGAACCATCGTCGTGCTGGCGCAGGGGCGGCTGCTGTGCAGCGGCACCGCCAAGGAGATCGTCGCCGACCCGCGCGTGCGCGAGGTCTATCTGGGGAGCCGCGCCAATGCCCACTGATGCTGTCGGAGCGCTGGAGGTGACGGATCTGCGCGCCGGCTACGGCAAGACGCTGATCCTCGACGGCGTGTCGCTGGCCGTGCCGGCGGGCGGGCGGCTGGCGCTGCTCGGCCGCAACGGGGTGGGGAAGACGACGACGCTGGCGACGCTGGTCGGCCAGACCACCCGCCATGGCGGCAGCATCCGGCTGGACGGGGTGGAACTCGGCGGGATGAGCAGTTCGGCGCGGGCGGCGGCGGGGCTCGGCTATGTGCCGCAGACGCGCGACATCTTCAAATCGCTGACGGTGGAGGAGAACCTCGTCACCGGGCTGAAGGGGCGTCCGCGCTCGGCGCTGGAGGAGGCGTATGCGCTGTTTCCCCGGCTGGGCGAGCGGCGGCGCAACGGCGGCGGCGAGCTGTCGGGCGGCGAGCAGCAGATGCTGTCGGTCGCCCGCGCCCTGCTCGGCAAGCCGACGGTGCTGCTGCTGGACGAACCGCTGGAGGGGCTGGCGCCGGTGATCTGCGACACGCTGATGAAGGCCCTGTCGAAGCTGGACATGACCATCCTGCTGGTGGAGCAGCAGGTCGACCGGGCGCTGGAGTTCGCCGACCGCGTGGTCTTCCTCGACCGCGGCCGGGTGGTGCATGCCGGACCGGCGGCGCAGGCGAAGGCCGATCCGGCGCTGCTGGAGCGGCATCTGGGCGTGGCGCTGGCGGCGTAGGGGCGCTGGGGGATCCCCCCTCTCCCCCCCGGGGAGAGGGTCGGGGTGAGGGGGATGCACTGCGTGGTTTTGGTTGGGAGCGGGGAGTGCGCGATGCTTGAGAATCCTGGCTGCGCGTCCCCCTCACCCTAACCCTCTCCCCGGGGGGGAGAGGGGATCTTGGCGGCTTAAAGGGATTTCACCGGAACGGCGGGGCGTACAGCAGCCCGCCCTCGGTCCAGGGCTTGTTCATGCCGGGGTCCATGCCGTAGGGAGTGCCGAGGTTGCGGTCGAAGATCTCGCCGTAGTTTCCGACCTGCGCCAGCACCTGCAGCGCCCAGTCGTCGGGCAGGCCCAGCGTGCGTGCGACGGTGCCGGCGTGGCCCAGCATGCGGTGCAGTTCGGGATCGTCGGGGATGCGGCCGGCCTGCACATCGGCGGCGGTGACGCCCTTGGCGTCGGCCAGGACGATGGCGTGGAGGACCCAGCGGGTGATGTCGTACCAGTTGCGGTCGCCGCGCGCGATGTAGGGGGTCAGCGGCTCGCGCGAGATCACGTCGGGGTAGATGGTGATGCCCATCCCGGCCTGGCGGTAGCCGGCCAGCGAGGTCACCAGAACCGTGCGGTCGGTGGTCAGCAGGTCGCATTCATGGGCGAGGAAGGCCTGCAACGCCTCGTCCAGCGTCTGGAAGGTGCGGATCGTCCAGGGCAGGTCGGACTTGCGGATATAGTCCTCCAGATTGCGGACCGTGGTGGTGGCGGTCTTGACGCAGACCGTGCGCGGCCCCAGCCGGTCGAGCGGCGGTGGCGGCGTGCCGTCGCTGTGAACGGCGAAGCCCTGGCCGTCATGCAGAAGCGGCATCAGGAATTCGATGTCGTGCGACAGGTCGCGGCTGAAGGTCCAGGTCGTGGTGGTCAGCGCCACGTCGACGTCGTGCTTCTCGACCGCCTGGAACTCCTGCGGCTTTTCCGGCAGGCGGACGACGCGGATCGCCTGGGCGTTGCCCAGGGTCGCCGCGGCGAAGACCCGGCAGACATCGACCAGGAAACCGTCGAGATGCCCCTGCGGGTCGGAGAAGGAGATGCCGCTGACGCCGCTGCGCAGGCCGCAGATCAGGAAGCCGCGGCCGTGGATGCGTTCCAGCGTGTCGCCGTCGTCGGCCCGCGCCGATGGAGCCAGCACCGGTAAGGCCGACACCAGCGCCAGCAGCAGAAGCAACACCAGCCGCATCCCGACACCCATCCCCTGACCCGTCCCGTTCCCCGCCTGTCCGTGGTGGGCGGGGTCAGGCCGCCTGCCCGGCGCGCAGCGTGCCGAGCAGACTATGCAGCGAAGCGGCTTCCTCGGCCAGCGTGTTCGCCGTTTCGGTCAGCGAGGCGGCGATGTCGCCGGTGCGCGCCGCCTGGGCGCCGACGCCGTCGATCAGCGCCGCCACCTCTCCCGTATTGCCGGCGATCACGCCGACGCGGTCGCGGATGTCGGTGGAGGATTCGGTCTGGCGGGCCACCGCCTCGCCGATCAGGTCCTGCACCTCGTTGATGCGCTCGACCGAGCCGGAGATGCGGGCGAAAGTGCCGACGGTGTTCTGGATGCTGCCGTTGATGGCGCCGACCGAGCTGGCGATCTGCACGGTGGCGTTGGCGGTCTCCTCCGCCAGCTTCTTCACCTCCGCCGCCACCACGGCGAAGCCGCGGCCCGCGACGCCGGCCGCCGCCGCCTCGATGGTGGCGTTCAGCGCCAGGAGCTTGGTCTGGTGGGCGATGCCGGTGATGACGTCGACGATTCGGCGGATCTGCTCGGTGTTCTCGCCCAGCTGGCCGACCACCTCGCGGGCGGCGGTCAGCTCGTCCAGCGTGGCGCCGACCACGCCCGCCGCCTCGGTGGCGAGGCTGGAGACGGTGCCGATGGTGTCCATCAGCACCTCTGCGCTGTCGTTGCAGGTGGTGGCGTTGCGGTTGCTCTCGGCGACGAAGCTGCCGGCGCTGACCGTGCTGTCGATGGTGCCGGCCGATTCCCGGCGCAGCGCGTCGGCCAGTTCGCGCAGCTGGCCCGACTGGGTGGCGACGCCGGACGCCACCTGATGCACGTCCTCCATCAGCTGGCGGGCCAGCGCGGCGGAGCGCATCTGCTCGGTCACATCGGTCCAGGACAGGGTCTTGCCCAGCACGTTGCCCTGGTCGTCGAAGACGGTGTCGACATGGGCCTCCACCGTCGTCTCGCCGACCGTCAGGGGGCGGCGCGGGATCGGCGGGCGGGTGGGATCGGTGCAGGCGGCGGTGAAGTCCGGCCCCTGGGCCAGCAGGTCGGGGCCGGCGGGGTCGATGCCGTGCGCCTCGCAGAAGGTCCGGGCGGCGGGATTGACGAACCCTACTTGGCCGTCCGTGCGCAGGAGCGCCGTGGGCACCGGGCTGCTGTCGACCATCCGCTTCATCAGCAGAACCTGCTCCACGCTGCCGCGCAGGTGGCGGAGCGCGGTCGCCATCACCGCCAGCTCGTCGCGGCCGGTGCGGGGGATCTCGATGGACAGGTCGCCGGCGGCGATCTGCTCCATGGCGCGGGCGAACTTGCGCAGGTTGGCGAAGACGGCGACGCGCAGCAGCAGGGCGGCGGCGATGGCGACGGCCAGCGCGAAGGCGCCGACCATCTTGAGCGCGTCGTTGCGCAGAGCCTCCGTCGCGCCGACGAACTCCGACACGTCGCGCGAGATCTCCGCCGCCGCCCAGGGCAGCCCGCCGTCGCCGCCGAGCGACACGGTGGTGGTGGAGAGTTGCGCGTGGGCCGACGGCTCGCCGCCCTTGGCCTCGAACAGCACGCCGCCCTTGGCGTCGGTGAAGCGGATGTCGGCGTCGAGAACGGCGCCCAGGCTGGACAGGGCCGGCAGCGGATCGGTCACCACCTCGAGGAAGCCCAGGACGCGGAAACCGCCGATGGGCACGATCATGCTGAACAGCGGCCGGCCCTGGCCGTCGCGCCACAGCAGGCTGGCCGGGCGGCGCTTGTCGGCGATGTCGCGCGACTTCAGCGCCTCGAACAGCGGGGCGACGGTGGCGACGCTGTCCTGCTCCCCGCCGGTGGCGGCGATCCGGGCCATGTCGGCGTCATAGACGGCGACCGAGATCAGCCGCACCTCGCGGTCGACCACCACGGGCCGCGCGTTGATGTTCTTCAGCGCCAGCATCGTCTTGGCCGGGTCCTTCTGGTTGATGCTGTCGACCAGGAAGGAATCGCGGCTCCATTCGTTGGCGTGGTTCTGGAGCCACTCCGTGTAGTTCTTGCGGATGCGGTCGTTGGCCAGCACCCGCAGGGTCGCCGCCGCGCTGCTGTTGAAGGTTTCGAGCGCGAAGCCGGTGTAGCGTTGCGACACCCAGGCCTGGCTGGCGATCAGCGCCGCCACCAGCACGCCCACCACCGACACCATGGCGCGGCGCAAGGTCCAGAAGCGGTGGCGCGCGCCGCCGTCGTCCAGGGTGCCGCCCGTTTTCGTCACGCCTGCTTTCGTCGAGATCGCCGTCATGCCCAAACCCCCCACCGCCACAAAAACGGTTCCACGGATTGCTACGCGCACATCGTCGCAGGGCCCTTTGAACGGTTTAGCGTCTAATTGTGAACAGCTCGTGTCTTTTGGTTTGCATTTGAGACAAGCGGGAATGCCGGAGGGAAGACTTCGGACGGCTTTCGTGAGCAGACGGGCGGTCTATGACTTTCCTATGGGGGAATGCTGCAAGACGAAAAGCAACCGGGTGTGGCGGGTTGACTTCGGAAGAGGCCGGTTGCCCGCTTTGGTGCATAAAGAATGGGCCACGGCAACGCGCTAAAAATTTTTCGCGATTTCCGGTGGCCCAGGTTGCCGAGCGCGTGGCCGCCGCAAGACTGAAGCGACGGGGGAGTTTGCTCGGGGTTCGGTGATACGCGTTCCCTCTCCCGCCCCGCTCCCCCTCTCCCCCCGGGGAGAGGGTCGGGGTGAGGGGGTGGCATAGAGTGGATTCGGTGGCGAATGGGAACTGTGCAGTTCTTGGGAATCCTCGCGGTGCGACCCCCTCACCCTAACCCTCTCCCCGGGGGGGAGAGGGGATCCTGGCCGGTCTGAAGATTTCCTCACCCGTCCTGCGTCACGTCGCCGGCGAAGAGGTAGCCGGTGCCGTGGACGGTGACGATCAGTGTCGGGTCGGCGGGGTCGGGTTCGATCAGGCGGCGCAGGCGACGGACGAGGCTGTCGATGGTGCGGTCGGTGGCGTCGGTCTTGCGCCGCGTCGTCGCCGTCAGCAGATAGTCGCGGTTCATCACCCGGCCTGGATTGCAGACGAAGGTCGACAGCAACTCGAACTCCGCGCCGGTCAGCCGCACCGGGTTGCCCTGCGGGTCGGTCAGGCGCATGCGGTCCAGCCACAGCGTCCAGCCGGCAAAGCAGCGCCGGCGGTCGTCGCGCTGGTCGCCCGGCGCCTTCAGCCGGCGCAGCAGGTTGCGCACCCGCGCCAGGATCTCGCGCGGCTCGAAGGGCTTTGCGATGTAGTCGTCGGCCCCCATCTCCAGCCCGATGATGCGGTCCAGCTTCTCCGCCCGGCTGCTGACCAGGATGATGCCGATCTCCGACACCGCGCGCAGTTCGCGGGTCAGGGTCAGCCCGTCCTGGCGCGGCAGCCGGATGTCGAGCAGCACGAGGTCCACCGCCGTCGCCGCCAGCAGATCCTTCAGCTCCTCCGCGCTTCGGGCCAGCAGGACGTCGAAGCCCTCATCCGTCAGGTAGGACTTCAGCGTCTCGCGCGTCACCGCGTCGTCGTCGGTGATGGCAATGGTCGCCGGCATGGCCCTCTTATCCGCCTCTCCGCGCCCCCCTATCGGGGATGCCGCCTCAATGTTCGCCTCAATGTTCCAGGATCTGGCCCAGGAACTGGCGGGTGCGCTCGCTTTTCGGGTTCTCGAAGAATTCGGCCGGCGACCCGCTCTCGATGATCGAGCCTTCGGCCATGAAGACAATAGAGTCGGCGACCTGCCGGGCGAAGCCCATTTCGTGGGTGACGCAGACCATGGTCATGCCCTCGCCCGCCAGCTCCGTCATCACGTCCAGCACCTCCTTGACCATTTCGGGGTCGAGGGCCGAGGTCGGCTCGTCGAACAGCATGATCTCTGGGCGCATGCACAGCGCGCGGGCGATGGCGACGCGCTGCTGCTGGCCGCCGGACAGCTGGCCGGGGAACTTGTGCGCCTGATCGGGGATGCGCACCCGCTTCAGGTACATCATGGCGATTTCCTCGATCTCGGACTTCGCCATGCCGCGGACCCAGATGGGGGCCAGCGTCAGGTTCTGCAGAACGGTCAGGTGCGGGAACAGGTTGAAGTTCTGGAACACCATGCCGACCTTGCGGCGGATCTTCTCCACCGCCTTCACGTCGTCGGTCAGCTCGATCCCGTCGACGATGATGTGGCCGGTCTGGTGCGCCTCGAGCCGGTTGATGCAGCGGATCATCGTCGACTTGCCCGAGCCGGAGGGTCCGCAGACGACGACCTTCTCGCCCTTGCCGATGCTGATGCTGACGTCGCGCAGCGCGTGGTAGCTGTTGTACCACTTGCCGACCTTGCGGAGTTCGATGATGGCGTTCTCGGTCATTGCTCGGTCTCCAGAGC
>NZ_JBGLZA010000006.1:380000-769765 GCF_047302835.1 Azospirillum sp. CT11-132 | reverse complement strand
AGCGCCACCGACACCGAGGTGATCGTCCACCTCGTCACCTATTACCTGGACCAGCACGGCATGACGCCGGTCCAGGCGTCGGCCGCCGCCTTCAAGCGTTTCACCGGCGCCTTCGCCCTGGTGCTGATCTTCGCCGGCGAGCATGAGCTGATGATCGGCGCCCGCCACGGCACGCCGCTGGCCGTCGGCTATGGCGAGGGCGAGATGTATCTGGCCTCCGACGCCTTCGCCCTGGCGCCGCTGACCAACCGCATCTGCTATCTGGAGGACGGCGACTGGGTCGAGGTCAGCCGCACCGCCGCCATCGTCCACGACGCCACCGATGCGGTGGTCGAACGGCCGGTGAAGACCACCGCGGTGTCCGGCGCCCTGATCGGCAAGGACGGCTACCGCCACTATATGCTCAAGGAAATCTACGAGCAGCCGCAGGTCATCGGCGACACGCTGAACGCCTACATCAACCCGGAAACCGGCACCTTCTCCCTACCGGACTTCCCCTTCGATCTGGCCGGCGCCAGCAAGCTGACCATTGTCGCCTGCGGCACCGCCTATTACGCCGGTTTCGTCGCCAAATACTGGTTCGAAACGCTGGCCCGCATCCCGGTCGAGGTCGACATCGCCTCGGAGTTCCGCTATCGCGAGGCGCCGCTGCCGCCGGGCGGCATCGCACTGTTCATCTCGCAGTCGGGCGAGACGCTGGATACGCTGGAAGCGCTGCGTTACTGCAAGCGCCAGGGCCAGAAGATCCTGTCGATCGTCAACGCCCCGGAAAGCACCATCGCGCGGGAATCCGACGCCGTGCTCTACACCATGGCGGGTCCGGAGATCGGCGTCGCCTCGACCAAGGCCTTCACCACCCAGCTGACGACGCTGGCCTGCCTTGCCGTCACCGTCGGCCGCGCCCGCGGCGCCATCGACCAGGAGCGGATGCAGCAGATCGCCCACGCCCTGCGCGAGGTCCCGGCCCGCGCCGCCGACGTGCTGGCCCATGACGAGCGGCTGAAGGAGCTGGCGCAGGAGGTGTCGGAGGCCCGCGACGTGCTCTATCTCGGCCGCGGCGCCATGTACCCGCTGGCCCTGGAAGGGGCGCTGAAGCTGAAGGAAATCAGCTACATCCACGCCGAAGGCTACGCCGCCGGCGAATTGAAGCACGGCCCCATCGCGCTGATCGACGACAATGTGCCGGTGATCGTGCTGGTGCCGTCCGACGCCCTGTTCGAGAAGGTGGTGTCGAACGTGCAGGAGGTCTGCGCCCGCTCCGGCAAGGTCCTGCTGCTGGCCGACCGGAAGGGCATCGACAAGCTGAAGGACAAGGTCCGCTGGTCGGTCGAACTCCCCGCCTGCGACCCGCTGGTGGCGCCGCTGCTGTACGCCATTCCGGTGCAGCTACTGGCCTATCACACCGCGGTGCTTAAGGGGACTGATGTCGATCAGCCGCGGAATTTGGCAAAGAGCGTGACTGTGGAGTAAGAGACCGCTTGAAAAGAATTGGTATGTGCGCAGAGAATAGAGTCTCACACTGAAGAATAAACGGTCATACTGGACAACAAAGCCTCATACTGAATGACCTTGCACCTTCCGGGGATTCGGCACGCCATCGAAAAAGGCAGCCGCATCCCGGAGGTGTCATGGCTCGCCGCCGTTAAGCATTAGACCAGGACAGGAAGGCGGCGTGACTCAACAGAAACAGTCACCGGAAAATCCGGAGCGGTTTACTGTGTCCCTCGTTCCATGCCGGTTCACAGGTCGGGCTGCTCGGTTGCGCTGCGCAGATCGCGTTTCAGGATCTTGCCGATGATCGACGTGGGCAGGGCCGATCGGAACTCGATCGTCGACGGTCGTTCAAAACGGGACAGGCGGGGAACGAGGAAGCTGTGCAGGTCCTCCGCCGACAGCCCGGCGCCGGCCTTCGCGACGACGAACGCCTTGACCGTCTGGCCGCGTACCGGATCGGGTTCGCCGATCACGGCGACATCGCTCACCGCCGGGTGTTCGCGGATCGCGGCTTCGACCACGCGCGGATACACATGCTGCCCGCCGGCAATGATGAGATCCTTCAGCCGGTCGACGATGTGGAGATAGCCGTCCTCGTCGAGAAAGCCGATGTCGCCCGTGTGGAGATGTCCACCGGCCATCGCCTTTGCGGTCGCTTCGTCGTCGCTCCAATAGCCGGCCATGAGCTGGGGGCCGCTGACACACACCTCCCCCACCCTGCCCACCGGTTGGGGCGTCGTGCCGTCTTCAACGGACACGATCTCGACGATGGTCCCCGGCAGGGGCAGCCCGGCCGAACCGGGCTTGGTGGCGCCTTCGTAGGGGGTGCAGGTGACGACGGGGGATGCCTCCGTCAGGCCGTACCCCTCGACCAGCCTGCTGCCGGTCATCGCCTGGAAGCGCTCCTGCAGCAGCGGCGGCAGGCTATCGCCGCCGGAGATGCACAGCCGCAGCGACGACAGATCATGGAGGGCTGCGGTGGGGCAGTCGATCAGCGCCTGGAAAAGCCGGGGAACGCCGGTCATCATGGTCGGGCGCTTGCTCTGGATGGTGGCAAGAATCTCCCGCACGTCGATCCGCGGCAGCAACACCAGCTCGGCGCCGAGCGCGATGCCGAAGTTCATCACCGCGGTCATGCCGAAGACATGGAACAGCGGCAACACGGCAAGAAGGCGCTCCTGTTCCACCGCGCTTCCGGTGAGCCAGTCCCGGCACTGGCAGGCATTCACGAAGAGGCCGGCATGGGTGAGGACGGTCCCCTTGGGCACTCCGGTGGTGCCGCCGGTGTATTGGATGACGGCCGGCGCATGCTGCGGATCGATACCGACCGGAACACAGCGGCCGTCATTGTCGAGCAGGCTGGAAAAGGAGAGATGGCGTCCGTCATCCGGAAAGTCGGCGACGTCCCCCCGGTGCAACAGGGGATACAGCCAGTTCTTCGGGAAGGGCAGGCTTTCCGCCAGGGAGGCGACGATGATCCGGCGCAGCCGGCCCGGCCATCCCACCGCCGACAGGGTGGCCTGGAATCTTGGCAGGTCGAGGGTTATCAGGATTTCGGCGGCGGAGTCGGCGATCTGCCGTTCAAGCTCAAGCTCGGCATTCAGCGGGTTGGCGTTCACCACCGTGCCGCCAGCCTTGAGGATGGCATAGAAGGCGATGATGAAATAGGGACAGTTGGGCAGCAGAAGCATGACCCGTGTTCCCTCGCCGACACCCAGCTCCTGCAGCCCCTTGGCGGTCCTTTCGACCAGATCGAGGGTTTCGCCGAAGGAATGGCGCCGCCCGAGGAAATCCATGCAGGGCCGGTCCCGGTGGGTCGCGGCCGCCTCCTCGAGCAGTGCAGGCAGGGGCCGCGCCGGCGGCGGGCGGCGCCAGTCCAATCCGGGAGGATAGTTGCGCTCCCAGGGGTAGGTGACCCCCTGGGCGCCTGCCGTGGCGTCGGCGATGGACCTGATCATGACGTCGGTTCCGATCACGGGTGTGCCGGACACAGTCTATCGGACCTGCCGGGACCACCTCTTGATGCAGGTTAAAGCCGTTGCCTTGTCGCCATTCCCTGAAGGATGGATGATGCCGACCGGCGCGAAGTCTCACTGCGTGCCGAGAATGCACCGCGGGGCTTCGGCAAAAGCCTTCGACTCATCCGGCACAGTCTCCGCGCTCTGTTTGCTTTCTTCTTCAGGGTCTTGTTCCGTGCCCTCCGATTCCGGCAGCGGCTTCGGCAGTTCGTCCGCGGTCAGGGTTTCACGCTCCAGCAGGCTTCTTGCCCCTTGCTCCAGCATGGCGTGGTTCCTGCGCAAGATGTCCGATGCCCGCGATGCGGCGGCCTCGACCAGGGTGCGGACCGCCGCGTCGATGCGGCTGGCCGACGCTTCGCCGTAATGCCGGGGTTGCCAGAAGGCGCCCTGGGGTTGACCGAGAAGATGGCCCGGCTCGGTGTCGTAGCAGACCGCCCCCAGCGTTTCGTCCATGCCGTACCGCATCACCATGCCCCTGGCGATGTCAGTGACCTTCGCCAGATCGTCGGCTCCGCCCGTCGATACCTCGCCGAACACGATCTGCTCCGCTGCCCGGCCGGCCATCAGGACGGTCATCTTGTCTTCCAACTCGTGGCGGCCCATCAGGAAGCGATCCTCCGTCGGGCGCTGGATGGTGTAGCCGAGCGCCCCGATGCCGCGCGGAATGATCGATACCTTCTGGACAGGATCGGTGCCCGGGATCGCCATGGCGACCAGGGCGTGTCCCATCTCGTGGTGGGCGACGATGGATCGTTCGTGCAGGCTGAGAATGCGGGATTTCTTCTCCAATCCGGCGACGATCCGTTCGATGGCGGCCTCGAAATCCTCCGTCGACACGGCGTCGGCGTCCCGCCTCGTGGCGATCATCGCCGCCTCGTTGACCAGATTGGCCAGGTCGGCACCGGTGAAGCCCGGGGTCAGAGCCGCCAAGTTGGCGAGGTCCACATCCGGGCCGAGAGGGACCCGTCTGGTGTGGATCGCGAGGATTTGCGCACGTCCGGATTTTTCCGGCCGATCCACCAGGATCTGCCGGTCGAACCGCCCCGCGCGGAGCAGGGCCGGATCAAGGATTTCCGGGCGGTTGGTTGCCGCCAGCAAAACCAGACCGGCACTGGGGTCGAAGCCGTCCAGTTCGGCGAGAAGCTGGTTGAGCGTCTGTTCCTTCTCGTCGTGGCCGCCCAGCATCGGCAGGGATCCGCGTGCGCGGCCGAGCGCGTCGAGTTCATCGATGAAAATGATGGCCGGCGTTCGCTCCCGTGCGAGCGTGAACAGGTCCCGCACCCGCGCGGCCCCGACCCCGACGAACATCTCGACGAATTCCGATCCGTTGGTCGAAATGAAGGGAACCTTGGCTTCGCCGGCGACGGCCCTGGCCAGCAGCGTCTTGCCGGTTCCAGGCGGACCGACCAGCAGAATCCCCTTGGGCACATGGGCGCCAAGGCGCGAAAACTCCTTCGGATTCTGCAGGAACTCCACGACCTCCCGCAGTTCCTCCTTCGCCTCGTCGACACCGGCGACATCATCGAACCTGATGGAGACATCGGTCTCGGCGAACAGCTTGGCCTTGCTGCGGCCTATCGACAGCAGGCCTCCGCCCGCCCGCATGCCGGACATCCCGGCCAGACTCCACACGGCGAACAGGATCAGGAGCCAGCCGAACCAACTGACGATGCCTGATGCCCAACTTGACCCGCTGATGCCGCTGAAGGGGATGTGACGGGCCGAGAGGTCGCGGGCGATGTCGGGCGCGACACGGACGGTCTCGAATGTCCGCGACCCGTTGGGCAGAGGTTCGTTCAGCGTACCGGTCAGGGTGGTTTCGCCGACCATGACCTGCTCGATCTTGCCGCGATCCAGCAGATCCTGGAACTGGCTGTAGGGTATCGTTTGCGCCTGATGAACGCCGGGGAGCGCCCACAGCAGGAACAGCCCGACCCCGATCGACAGGGCAAGGGCAAGCCACAACAGCAGGTCGGCGCCGCGGTCGCTGTCCTTCTTGTCGTCCATGACACCTCCCGCTGCGGTCTGAACCGCCCGCATCCCCTGAAGGCTGCAGGGGCGTCCGCGTCCTGTCCTTTACTCAGGTTAAGGCCGGCATGGTGAAGCCGTGGATCAATGGCGGCATTCTCCCGATGCGGTTGCACGGATACCGTTCAGGGAGTCCGCCAAAGGAGTCCGGACCGCCATGGCCAAACCTGCTCCTCCCCAGCCAGCCCCGTCCGCCGAACCCCCGTCCGTCGAACCCCCGTCCGTCGAACCCCCATCCGTCGAACCGGTGTCCGAGTTGAACGTCGGATTGCAGAAGCTGTGCTTTCTGATCGTCAAGGCCCGCGAATTCGACGCCAAGGTGGAACCGTCCGATCTGGATGAGGGCTCCAACCCCAGCGACGACGGGATGCGGGCGGTGCTGGAGGATTCCGCCGACGATCCGACCCTGGCGGAACTGAAGGACGCCATCGACGGTCTCGACGACGACGAGGTGGTCGATGTGATCGCGCTGGTCTGGCTGGGGCGCGGCGATTTCTCGGCGAACGAATGGGCCGAGGCGCAGGCGCTGGCCCGGGAACGCCATACCGCCCGTTCCGCGGATTACCTCATCGGCATCCCCAACCTGGGAGACTGCCTGGAGGAGGGTGCCGCCCAGCTCGGTTTTTCCTGCGAGGAATTCGAAATCAACCGGCTTTAGGACGGATCGGCGGCGGAATGATTGAGGCGCGGCTTCGGCATCCGTCGCGGTCCGGTGGGGCCAAGCGGCGGGGCCGGGCCGCATGCCCCATTCAGAAATGGTTGCGCGCGGCCGCGCGGATGCGGCGGATGTCGTCGTCGACCTGTGCGGGCGTGGTGTGCGGCCCCAGATCGTCGAAATGCAGATGCTCGACCACCCTGATGCCGCACAGTCCCATGATCGCAACGTCCTGTGTCACCGTGAAGGCCTGCCTCTCCCCGGTCGCCTCCAGAAAGGCCATCGGGGCTCCGGAACTCGTGACGATCAGCCCCTTGCGCCCATGGAGTTTGCCCTCGACCTCCTCGCCCCGCATTTCCCAGGCAAATCCGTAACTGAAGACACGGTCCACATAGCCTTTCAGCATCGCCGGCATGCCGGCCCACCAGATCGGAAACACGAAGGAAACCGCCTGGGATGCCGTGATGAGGTCCTGCTCGCGCTGGATGTCTTCGGGTACCGGCCCCGTGCCGGCCAGTTCCTCCTCCGAAAGGACCGGGTTGAAGTCCATGGCGTAAAGGTCGCGCACGGTGACCGCGTGCCCACATTGCTCCAACTCGTCCACATAGGCGCCCACCGCCTGCCGGATGAAGCTGCCGGAGCGCGGATGCGCGAAAACGACGACGTGCTTCATGACACTCCTCCCGTTCCGGGCTCGCGCGGCGCGCGGCCGAGTTTCTGTTCCAGTTCCACGACCGCGCGCAACGTCCTGAGCACGCTGTCCGGCGTCAGGCTGATGGAGTCGATGCCGAGGCGCACCAGGAATTCGGCGATCTCCGGATAGTCCGAGGGCGCCTGTCCGCAGATGCCGCAGGGCCGGCCATTGCGCCGCGCGCCCTCCACGGCCTGGCGCAGGAAGGCCAGCACGCCGGGATCGCGCTCGTCGAAATCGAAGGCGACCAGCGGGCTGTCGCGGTCCACCCCGAGCGTGAGTTGCGTCAGGTCGTTCGACCCGATGGAAAAACCGTCGAATCGTTGGGCGAACTCATCCACCAGCAGCACGTTGTTGGGGATTTCACACATCACGTAGACCTGGAGGCCGTCACGCCCGCGCTCCAACCCGTGGCGCGCCATGGCGGCGATCACCCGATCGGCTTCCTCCAGACGGCGGCAGAAGGGCACCATCACCTTCACGTTGGTCAGCCCCATCTCGCCACGCACGCGGGCAAGCGCCCGACATTCCAGCGCAAAGCCTTCCTCGTAAGCCGGGTGGGCGTAACGCGCAGCCCCCCGGAAGCCCAGCATCGGGTTCTCCTCGACCGGCTCGAACCATCTCCCGCCGAGCAGGGAAGCGTATTCGTTCGTCTTGAAATCGGACAGCCGGACGATCACCGGGCGCGGGAAGAAAGCCGCCGCGATGGTGCCGACCCCCTCCGACAGGCGCTCCACGAAATAGGCGCTGCCGTCCGGGTGGTTGCGGGTCAGGTGGGCGATGCGGGCCCGCACGTCGGCGTCCTCGACACGCTCGGGGTGGACGAGCGCCATCGGATGGACCTTGATGGCCTCGTTGACGATGAACTCCATGCGCGCCAGCCCGACACCGTCCACCGGCAGCCGGCCGGTCTGGAAGGCCTGATCGGGATTGCCGAGGTTCACCATGATGCGCGTCTGCGGCCGCGGCAGCCGGCCAAGATCCAGGCGCTCCACCCGGAACGGAACGGCGCCGTCATAGACCTTGCCGGTTTCACCCTCCGCGCAGGAGACGGTCACCGTCTGCCCATCACGCAGGGCCTCCGTCGCGCGTTCGGCTCCGACCACGGCTGGAATGCCCAGTTCGCGGGCGACGATGGCGGCATGGCAGGTCCGGCCTCCCCGGTTGGTAACGATGGCGGCGGCCGTCTTCATCACCGGCTCCCAATCCGGCGTCGTGGTGTCGGCCACCAGAACCTCGCCCGGACGGAAGGCCGACAGATGGTGGGCGTCGGTCACCACGCGCACCGTCCCGGTGGCCATGCGTCCGCCGACGGCGCGTCCCGACGCGAGCACGGTCCCCTTCGCCTTTGGAACGAAGCTCTCCAGTTCCAGCGCCGTCCGCTGGGAGGCGACCGTCTCCGGCCGGGCCTGGACGATGTAGAGGCCGCCGTCCAGTCCGTCCTTGGCCCATTCGATGTCCATGGGTTGGCCGTAGTGATCCTCGATCCGGATGGCGTATCCGGCAAGCCGCAGCACCTCCTCGTCGGTCAGGCAGAAGCGCTCCCGGTCGGCGTCGGGGGTGGGGACGGTCCGCGTCGGCTCGCGCGTGCGGCCAGGCCGGTAAACCATCTTCACCTGCTTCTCGCCCAACCGCCGCTGAAGCACCGCGCGGTGGCCCTGCCGGAAGGTCGCCTTGTGCACATAGAACTCGTCGGGATCGACCGCCCCCTGGACGACCGTTTCCCCCAGCCCATAGGCGCCGGTGATGAACACGGCGTCGCGGAATCCCGATTCCGTATCCAGCGTGAACATCACCCCGGCCGAGGCGAGGTCGGAACGCACCATTTTCTGCACGCCAACCGACAGTGCGACCTTGAAGTGGTCGAAGCCCTGGTCGATTCGGTAGGAGATGGCCCGGTCGGTGAACAGCGAGGCGTGGCAGCGCCGCACCGCGTCGAGCAGCATGGCCTCTCCGGACACATTCAGATAGGTCTCGTGCTGCCCGGCGAAACTGGCGGTCGGCAGGTCTTCCGCGGTGGCGGAACTGCGGACTGCGACGGTCAGGCCCTCCCCGTACTCGGCCAGCAGGGCGCGGAAGGCCGTGCGGATTTGCGCCTCCATCGCCGGCGTGAGGCCGGCCGAGTAGACGATGTCGCGCGCACGGGCTCCGGCGCTCGCAAGCCGGGCCACGTCGTTCTTATCCAGCCCGTCGAGCAGCGCGTGGAGGTCCTCCCACGCCTTGGCCGCGGTCAGCGCATCGCGGAAGGCCGCCGCGGTCAGGGCGAATCCGTCCGGCACCTCGACCCCCAGCGGCTTCAGGTGCCGGTACAGCTCACCGAGGGAGGCGTTCTTGCCGCCCACCAGGGCCACGTCGTCGCGGCCGAGGTCGGAGAACCAGCGGATGTATGTGGCGTCCGGCATATCCGGCCTCCTTGTTCCGGCCTCCATGTCCCAAAGGCGCTGCATGGCCGGGTGGCGGTTTCGCCTCGTGCTCGCGGGCGTGACGGGTCGCTAGCCGACGACATGATGCTTGCCGACCGGGGTGACTGTGGTCGCCTGCGGCCCTTGGGCGCTTTCCTTTTCGGCGATGCTCAGGCGGACCTCCTGGTCAACCTTCAAGGCGTCGAAGGATCCGTCCGCCACGCTGTTGCGGTGGAAATAGACCTCCTGCCCGTCCGTCGTTTCGATGAAACCGTAGCCGTCTCCGGCGAACAGGCGGACCACGCGGCCGTGCAAGGGAACCACATGCGTCTTCACGTCCGCCCGGCGGCGGCGCGCGTAATCCTCCAACTCCCGGCGGGCCGCGTCGAACGCATCGCGCACGGCGACTCTCGGATTTTCGTGAGCATGGTCCTCGGGCCTGGCGTGACGCACGGCCAGCTTTTCCCCCGGCACGGTCAGGTCGATCCGGACCGCATAGAGCTTGCCCTGATGCTGGTGCCGGTGCGGCGCGTCGATGGTCACATGGCACGCCATGATGTGGTCGAAGAACCGCTCCAGCTTGGCGGCGTGCTCCCGCACGACCGTCTCCAGGGCGGGCGACGGTTCCAGATTGTCGAAGGTGATCTGCACCGGGAATTGCATGGCATTCCTCCTGTCGGTTGCCACCTGTCAGCGGCCGTGCACCACCCGTGAGTTCGGCGTTCGCCAGGGCGTGCCGGGCAGGGCGTGCCGGCCAGGGCGTGCCGGCGAGCGGCGCGTTCCACGACCATCCCCTCGACCGTAACGAGCAGACCAGCCACCTGGGATGCACAGCGCGCTGGCAACCATTCTGGCGGCTCCAGGAGTCCCGGCGTTAACCTGGATCAAGCGGCGACCCGAAGTCTTGCGGTCTAATGATCCGAGCCAACACTCCCGCAGCCAGCCATCCAGGAGGAAGTCGCCATGGAACCCTCAGGCATGAAGCCTCTGAGCCAGCGGCTTACTTCCGAGGACATCGTGGAGACGGTCGGCCGGATCGACGATGCCAGCATTGCCGCCATTCTGGAAACCGGAGCGAGCCGTGAGGAACTGCTCCAGGCATTTGCCTGGTTCTCCCAGGAGAGCGATACGATGGGAGAGGCGCGCCATGCACTGTCCGGCCGTGTCGAACAGGTGTACTGCATCCTGATTGGCGACAGCGAGTTCCCGGACCCGCGATAGCGGCCGGCCGTTCGCCGTCGCAAGGGCTGTCGCCACTTCCAAGCCGGCGCGGCGCCGGGAAAAGATTGTGTGATCGGGAACCGGAGGATCCGGGCCGGGCAGGCGCATGAGCGAGCCCGGCAAATCCTCAGTCTGACGCCGTGGGCAGCCGAAGGCGAGGCGCGGCTTCGGCAGGCGGCTTCCATACCCTCTCCCCTTCCCGACCGCCACCAGCCAGAAATTTCTGCACCTACTTTGTAAATTCCTATCATCTTGGGTAGAGCACGATCCATTCTGTATAGGGCATCGCATATTTGATTCAGATCAACTCTCCCATCCCCTCCGGAGCGCAAGTTCTGTATACTTAGTGAGTTTTCCAATCTCCGCCGTCGTTCCGTGACGGTTCTGTGGAGACGAACCATGTCTTCATCGCATGGCTTTTCGAACAGTGAAGCGCTGTACGCGGAACTCTTGAGTTTTTCTGTTGCAGCACTCGCAACCGGTTCGCACAGCGATCACGCTCTCCTGCTGCTGCACGAACGCTACCGGGAATCCGAGGACGGGGAAACCGCCCGGCGGAAGTGGCTGCTGCGCTCGCTGATCAGCACCCCCGCCCAAACGCCCCTTGGCGTCGCCGTCAAGCTGACCGTGGCCTGTCGCCTCGACGGACACCTGGATGCTGCCCAGGAAGCGGCGGAAGGTCCCATCGGCAGCCACATCATCGTTTCAGCCCTGATCGACTCGCTGGCGCAGGCCGAACTGCTCCCCCAGCTGCGCCCGGCAAACCCGAGCGGGCCGAGACATTAGGCACATGCGAGAAAGGCGTCCCATGCGGCCCGAATGCCAATCCTGCCCGGTTCGACGCGACGGGCTATGCGCAAGCGCCTCCGACGCGCAGCTCCAGGCGCTCGGCACCATCAAGCACCCGCTCTGGCATGTGCCTGCGGGCGGCTGCGTCTTCGCCGAAGGGGACGGCAGCGAGATGGTGTTCATCATTCGCCGCGGCTGGGCGGCGGTGTCCGTCTTCCACGAGAACGGGCGTCGCCAGGTGCTTCGCTTCGCCATGCCCGGAAGCATGGTCGGGTTCGAGACGACCGCCGACGGCTGCATGCCCTGCACGGTGGAGGCGCTGACCGACCTCACCGCCTGTCCGATCCCGCGCCAGTCGCTGATGCGGTTCTGCCAGACCGCACCGGAACTGACGTTGCGGATGTGGTCGCTTCTGGCGGCGGAGACGATTTCGGACTGGCGTCTGCTGGGCGGGCTCGGCACCTGCACCGCGACCGAGCGGATCGCCCGCCTGCTCGTCGCGCTGTGCCAACGCCAGCGCCGGGAGTCCGGCGCCTGTGTGGATGACGACTGTGTGGACGAGTTCGCGCTCCCGATCAGCCAGACGGTGATCGCCGACGCGACCGGCCTGACCTCGGTTCATGTCTGCCGGACCTTGAAGGAGATGCGGGCCGCCGGACTGCTGTCGTTCACCAAGGGGCGACTGCGCGTCATGGATTGGCCGCGGTTGGCCGATCTGGCGGAGATGTCCGAGACGCCGGCGCCCCAGTCCGCATTCCCGCCGCCGCCTCCGGTGTTGGAGCCGGACACATGGTGCGGGGGTACCTGGCACAATGCATCCGGCCGATGCCATGGATCATCGCCCATATCATCGCCCATCGGCCCCTCGTGACCAGCTGGCCGTGACCAAATGGCCGTGACCGGGTGGCGCAGGCAAGACCGGCCCACGCCACCCGGTCCGCATCGCCTGAGAAGGCCCGCTCCCTGCAACTCCGCTCCCAGCCGGTCCGCGTCTCAATCGGTGTGCCAATTCACCCTGAGGAGGCACTCGCCCTCGGCGTACTTCCACGTCACTTCACCGTGGTGATGGTGAGCGAGCGCTTCGGCGATGCGCCGGGGCAAGTGAAGATCCGTGGTCGTCACGTCCATCCCGTCGGCGGTGTCTTGGATGTCCATGATCCTGTTGAGCGGATGCTCGGCGGTCTCGAGTTTCTCCTGATGGCGGACCTGCGCCATGATCTCGGCACGATGGGCTTGGACGAAGGCGCCGCTCATCGTCAGGATGCCGGCCGGGATCCGCTCCTCGATGCGCTGGCAGGCCTGGCAGACGGTCTCCGTCGCATCGGCGGGCCTCGCCCCCCACCGCCAGCGACCGTCCTCGTAGACCGCGTGGCAGCGTGAACAGACGCTGGGATCGGCGGGTTTGAGGTCCGATTTGTAGGGGTCGTGCTCCTTCTCCTGGATCAGCCGGTCTCGCCGTTCCGGTTGCAGGCGGCCATCGATGACCGCGCGGCGGTTCTGAGGTTTTTGTCCCATGGCCACGTCCTCCCCGGTGAGCGGAAAGCGGTATACTCGCGCCCAGGCAAAACGCCGCCTTAACCTGGATAAACCCGTTTGCGATTGACCGGAGATTCACCGTCGGGGTCGATCTGGTTAACCTGGATCAAGGTGGGCTGCGATTTTTGGCGCGACGGTACGGAACCTATCCTCCGCTGCAGGAGACGGTTCATGATCAAGCATATACTTGTCCTGCTCGATGGTGACGCCGCCGACGAACGGGCGCTGAACGCCGCCTTTACCCTCGCCAAGCTGTTCCATGGGCATGTTGAGGTCTTCCACGTTCGGCCCGACCCGCGGTTGGCCATTCCGCCGATTGCCGAGGGCTTCTCATCCGACATGCTGGAGCGCCTGATCCGGGAGGCGGAGCAGGCGGACCAGGAACGGGCATCGCACGCAAGGCGCAGCTTCGACGCCGCTGTTGCGAGCGCCGGCATTCACAGCGTCGGCTATCCCGACGCCGACACCGCCATCGCGTCCGGTTCCATCACAGCGACATGGCGCGAAATGGTTGGCCAGCCGGAGGACATTCTCACTCAGCGTGGGCGCTGTGCCGACCTCCTCCTGTTCGCGCAGCCATTCGATGCTCCGGCCAATGTCCTGCGGCTGGAGACGGCATTGTTCGAAACCGGTCAGCCGATCCTGCTGGCGGCACCAGGCATGGATGGAGAGGCGCTTTCATCGATCGCAATCGCCTGGGACGGCAGCCGGCAAGCGGCAAGGGCGATCGCCGGGGCCATGCCGCTCCTGCGGCGGGCGCGGAATGCCACCATACTGACGGTGGACGGAGGCGATGACGTCAATGGTCCGACGGCGCCGATGATCACATGCCTTTCCGACCATCTGGCCTGGCACGGCATCTCCGTGGCGGTCGACGTCCTGCACAAGGACGGCCGCCCGACCGGCGAGTTGCTGACCGGAAGGGCGACGGAGATCGGTGCGGGTCTTCTGGTCATGGGCGGCTACGGACACAGCCGGTTCCGGGAAATGGTCCTGGGCGGCGCAACCCGCCATGTGCTGGGGACCGCTCTCGAATGTTCGGTCCTGATCGCACATTGAGGCGGCCAGCCACTGATAGTCCGGCATGGGAGGCATCGATGACGCACGATGGAATGCTGCTGTTCGATCTGGACCCGCATTGGCGGCATGGCCGCCGGATCGCCACCCATCTGGAGATTCCCGTTTCCCCGCATGAGGAGAGGCGCTTCGAGGATGGCGAAATGAAGGTTCGCCCCTTGATCAGCGTCAGGGACCGCGACGTGTTCGTTGTCCAGTCCCTGCTGGGCGATGCTCATGACAGCGTGCATGACAAGCTCTGGCGGCTCCTGCTTTTCATCGGGGCCCTGAAGGATTCGTCCGCGCGCCGGGTGACGGTGGTGGCCCCCTATCTGGCCTACAGCCGCAAGGACCGCCGCACGAAATCCCGCGACCCTGTGGCAACGCGCCAACTGGCGATCCTGTTCGAGGCGGCCGGTGTCGACCGGGTCGTCACGATGGACGTGCACAATCAGGCCGCATTCGAGAATGCTTTCCGCTGCCGGACCGAGCATCTTCTGGCACGACCCCTTTTTGCCGATCACGTCAAGGCGACGGCGGGGAATGACCCGATTGCCCTGGTTTCCCCCGATGTCGGAGGCATGAAGAGGGTCGAACAGCTTCACGAAACGCTGGAGCACAGCCTTGCCCGGCCGGTCGGTCTGGCCTTCATGGAGAAGACCCGCAGTGCCGGAGTTGTCGGCGGTGGCCAGTTGGTCGGCAACGTGGCTGGCTGCAGAGTGTTGGTTCTCGACGATCTCATTGCGACGGGAACCACCATGCTGCGGGCCGCCGAAGCATGCCGGACGGCGGGAGCCCTTTCGGTGGTGGCACTGGCGACCCACGGCGTGTTCGCGCCAGGTGCCGTCGAGATGCTGCAGTCGCCGGCCTTCGACAGCGTCGTGGTGACCGACACGGTACCGCCCTGGCGATTGGAGGGCGACATAGCGGTTCGAAGACTCACGGTTCTGGACACCACTCCGCTGTTCGCAGAGGCGATCGCCCGCATGCATGCCGGCGGTTCGTTGAGCGATCTTCTTTAGAACAGATGGCGGATCGCCCGACGTGGATGACCATCCGATACAGCGCGCGGATCGAATGCCGGCGGACCAGGACTATCCGCTCG
This sequence comes from Azospirillum sp. CT11-132, assembly GCF_047302835.1. Taxonomy (NCBI): domain Bacteria; kingdom Pseudomonadati; phylum Pseudomonadota; class Alphaproteobacteria; order Rhodospirillales; family Azospirillaceae; genus Azospirillum; species Azospirillum sp. CT11-132. The sequence goes on along the minus strand of NZ_JBGLZA010000006.1, from coordinate 754,770 downwards.
AATTGAAGGTGGAGTTCCTACAGAGGCCCGATGTTTATTTCGATCGCCCCAGCCAGGTCGAAGCGATCGAAACCCGTCTTTCCTGGGTCTTCCTGACCGAGGGACATGCATACAAACTGAAGAAACCACGACGGCTTCCCGAAGTGAACCTGTCGACGGTGGCGTTGCGGCATGCAAATTGTCTGACCGAAATACGGTTGAACCGTCGACTCAGTCCGCTGGTTTATCACGCCGCCCTTTGCCTTGCCCTTCGGCCGGATGGTGGTCTCAGCTTGTGCGAGCGGCCTGGGCCTGCCGATCGTGTCGTCGATTGGGTGGTTTGGATGCAGCGCCTTCCGACCGACCGGCGGATGGACGAATTGATCGGCTCCAACACCTTGCAGACAAGCGACGTCCGGAATCTCGGGATTACGCTGTCGAGATTTTACCGCTTCAGTCGATCCGTTCCGATGCCGGCCGACAGGTACCTAGGCCGATTTGCCCAGGATGTTGAGAAGAACCAGATCGCGGCCAGAACCACACTCCCCAAAGGAATGGCCGACCGGGCAAACAAGGCTGCGATCTGGCAGCGAGGGTTTTTGACAACACAACGCGGGCTGTTGCGGAAGCGGGCGGAAGGCCGGCGGATCATCGAAGCTCATGGCGACCTTCGCCCCGAACACATCTTTTTTACGGTTCCCCTTCAGATCATCGACTGCCTTGAATTCGACCGGGCACTCCGGCTGCTCGATCCCGTTGATGAGCTTTCCTATCTCGGTCTTGAATGCGATCGCCTGGGAGAAGGGTGGATCGCCAGCCATCTTCTGAAGATTTACGAGGCGCGGAGCGGAGACAGGGCCGATCCTCATCTGGTCGCCTTCTATCGCAGTGTCCGCGCCTGTATCCGCATCCGTCTGGCCGCACACCGGCTGGCCGATGCCACTGCCGCCCAACGGAGACGGTGGTTGGAACGCATCGATCAATATCTCACATGCATCGAGAAACATTGACCCTATTCGGCCAGAGGGTCGGAGGTCCGAACAGCGGCATGGATGGGATGCAACTCGCTTGCCCCCCAGATTTCGGTGTGGGCGCAACCGGACGCACGGACGGTGGTCGCCACCCTCATTGCCGCGTCAATCCCTGGAGCGGTGAAGATGTCGAGGAAGTCGTAGGGACCGAGAACGGCAAAGCTGCTTCGCCATTCGACATCCGGACAGTTCTGGCCGATCTGTTCGGCGAGATGCTGCCGGATCTTGTCGGTGGATTTCGGTGGAGCTTTCGTCCCCTGGATAAGCCGTGTCAGCATGATGAATGTGGCCATGGCGTGCCTCTCCATTCCCGTGGCCGCTGGCTGGGAGGTCAGCCGGGCAGCCGAGCTGCGTTCATGACTTTTCTTCGGCTTTCACAATGGACGGCAGAGGAGCGATCCTCGTTAACCGAGATCAAGAGATCGCTCAAAATTGTCTGGCAGCGTCGAGAAGACCGATCACGTCGGAGTCATCCAGTTGGCGGAAGTCGCGGTAGAACGCTCCGATGGACATGAAAGAGGCGGGAGTTTCCAGACAGATGACGGTGTCCGCTGTTTCGGTGAATGCAGCCAGGCTGTCCGCCGGCGCCACCGGAACGGCCAACACGAGCGCCTTCGGACCCTCCTTGCGCACCGCTTGGAGAGCGGCGAGCATGGTGGCACCGGTGGCAATGCCGTCATCGACCAGGATGGCGGTACGGCCGGCTATGGCCGGCTGACGCCGACCTGCGAGATAAGTGGTGCGGCGTCGCTCCAATTCCTTGAGTTGACGACCCGTCTCCTCTTCGAGCCATGAATCGGGCAAAAGGAGGCCGACGTTGGAATTGATCACCGTCTCGATCGCCGCGTTCCCTCCTGCCCCACAACTGGCAATCGCACCGATCGCCAGTTCCGGCTGGTACGGAGCACCGAGTTTGCGGACCAGAACGAGCCCGAGCGGGGCGTGAAGCCTCCTTGCGATCTCCACCGCCACCGCAACACCGCCGCGCGGGAGGGCCAGGACAACGGGCGCCTGATCCCGCAGGGGCGACAGCTTTTCGGCCAGCCGCCTGCCGGCATCGGTCCGGTCCCTGAAAAGGGCCGTGATTCCGTCCCCCCCTTCCATCGCCGGCAAATGGCCCATGTGCCCTCCTCCCGGTGCTTCTTCAGGACAGCGGCTTCAGCCGCGCGCTTCCTCGGGCTTGCCGTCGCGCCGACCCTCGGCACTCGGAAAGCGCCGTTCCCTCGGATGGAAGGGCCGGTCGACCGATGCGCTGGCGGATGCCTGTTCGGCCATGGCGCGGGACATGCCCTGCGCCTGCTCCACCACCGCGGCCGCCTCTTCCGACCAGCGTTTCAGGCGGTCGGCCATCCAGTCGTTCCAGAGAGAGGATCGTTCCGCCGCATCCTCCACCGTTCCCATCCGCTCCACGGTGGACAATGCCGATTGGAGATCGTCCTGGCGATGTTCCAGCCAGTTGCGGCTCATGGTCTCGAAACCGCCGAACAGGTTCGACTGCATGCGCAAGATTGCCTCGGTCCGTTGCAGAAAGTTGGTTTGCAGCAGTGTGTTGGCGGTCCATATTGGAAATGCGCCTTCCAATTGGGGGGAAGCCGGTGTGTTGATCGCGTGGCTCCTCATCGATACTCCTCCTCTTCTGCCCGGCATTTGCCGCCGGCCAGCCCAGGCTGGGCATCGCGGGATTTAGAAGAGAATCTTTTTCTCGGCCCTTAATCCACGTTAAGAACAAGATGGTGCATTCGGACGGGAATACTTCTTTGGAGATTCCGAGGCCGAAATCGGCTGGTCGGTTCGGCCTTCGGCGGATGGGAGTTCAGGAGGACAGGATCACGGACGAGATCTGGACAAAGCCAATCTCCGCCGTCCTGACGGAGTTGGGGACCACGAGCATCGGGTTGGCCCGGACCGAGGCGGCTAGCCGCCGCAGGCGATACGGGTTCAACCGCCCCACGACGCATCACCGCCGGCCGCTGTGGCTGGAGTTCCTGTCGCGTTTCCTCAATCCGCTCGTTCTCATCCTGCTGTTTGCCAGCGCCTTGTCGGCGGCCACCGGCAATCTCACCAGCTTCGTCATCGTCTTCATCCTGGTCATACTCAGCGTCACCCTCGACTTCATCCAGGAGATGCGGGCGGAAAACGCGATCGAGGCTTTGCGCCGGTCCGTCGCCATCCGTGTCCAGGTCCGACGCGATGGTGTCGAGATCTCGGAAGCGGCGGATCTGCTGGTTCCCGGCGACATCGTCCGTCTGGCTGCCGGTGATCTCGTGCCGGCCGATTGCCGTCTCATCGAGGCACGCGACCTGTTCGTCAACCAGGCGACGCTGACCGGAGAACCCTATCCGGTCGAGAAGCACGCCGATGCGCTCTGCCCGTCGGCCGGCGGACCAGCCGAGGCGATCAACACCGTCTTCATGGGGTCCTCCGTCATCAGCGGCAGTGCCACCGCGGTGATTTGCCGGATCGGCGACGCCACCGTCTTCGGCCGGCTGAGCGGCAGCCTGACGGCATCGCCGCCGCCCACCGCCTTCGAACTGGGCATCCGGCAATTCGGGTTTCTGATCCTGAGGCTGACCATCTTCCTGGTCCTGTTCGTTCTGGCGGTGAATGTCCTGTTTCACCGCCCCTGGCTCGAGTCGCTGATGTTCGCCCTCGCCCTGGCGGTCGGGCTGACGCCGGAACTGCTGCCGATGATCGTCACCGTCACGCTGGCGCGCGGTGCGCTGCGCCTGGCCAAGCGCCGGGTGATCGTCAAGCGGCTGGCCGCCATGCACAACATCGGCGCCATGGACGTGCTGTGCACCGACAAGACCGGAACGCTGACCGAGGCCACGATCCGCATGGTCCGTCATCTGGATTGCCTCGGCGCGGAGAGCGAGCGCGTCTTCCGGCTGGCCTACCTGAACAGTCATTTCGAGAGCGGCATCAAGAGCCCCCTCGATGAGGCCGTCATCGCCTTCCGCAAGATGGATGTCACTGGCTGGGAGAAGATCGACGAGGTGCCCTTCGACTTCGAACGGCGCCGCGTCTCGGTTCTCGTCACAGACGGCTCCCGGCCCCTGCTGGTGGTCAAGGGAGCGCCGGAGGACGTGCTGCGGCTGTCCACCCACTATGAAGCCGACGAGGGTGTCGTGAAGCCGCTCGACCCGGCGGCGCGGGCACGGCTGGATGCCCTGTTCCAGACGTTGGGAGAGGACGGCTTTCGGGTGCTGGCCGTCGCCTCGAAGGTGATGGCGGCCGATCACCGGACCGCAACCCTGGGCGACGAATGCGAATTGGACTTCGCCGGCTATGCCGTCTTTCTCGATCCTCCCAAGGCGAGCGCCACCGCGGCGATCGGCGCCTTGGGCGGCGCCGGCGTCGCGGTCAAGGTTCTGACGGGCGACAACGAACGGGTGACGCGGCATGTCTGCGCGGAGCTTGGCCTCGCCATCACCGGCCTCGTCACCGGTGACGACCTGCGCGCGATGAGCGAGGAGGCCCTGCGCGCCCGTCTCGGCGAGGTCAATGTGTATTGCCGGGTGACGCCGCAGCAGAAGGAACGCGTGCTGTTGGCCTACAAGCGGTCCGGCCGCGTGGTCGGGTTCCTCGGCGACGGGATCAACGACGCATCCGCCATCCACGCCGCCGACGTCGGCATCTCGGTGGACAGCGCCGCCGATGTCGCGAAGGAAGCGGCCGGCCTCATCCTGCTCGACCACGACCTGTCGGTGGTGGGCGAGGCGGTGACGGAGGGGCGCCGCACCGTCCACAACGTCACCAAATACGTTCTGATGGGCAGCAGTTCGAATTTCGGCAACATGTTCAGCATGGCGGGCGCCTCCCTGTTCCTGCCGTTCCTGCCGATGCTGCCGACCCAGGTGCTGCTCAACAACCTGCTGTATGACGCGTCGGAAGCCGGCGTTCCGCTCGACAATGTCGAGGCGGACGTGCTGAGCGCCCCGGTACGGTGGGACCTGCAGTTGATCCAGCGCTTCATGCTGGTGTTGGGACCGATCAGTTCGGTGTTCGACTTCCTGACCTTCTATGCCCTGCTTCACCTGTTCGATGCCGACGAAGCGCTCTTCCAGACCGGATGGTTCGTGGAAAGTCTGGCCACGCAGGTGCTGGTGATCTTCGTGATCCGGACCCGCCACGCTCCCTGGCGAAGCCGTCCTCATCCGGTCCTGGCCGGGCTGACACTGGGCGCCGCCACCGTCGGCGCATTGCTTCCCCTCACCCCGGCGGGAACCTTCTTCGGCTTCGTCGCGCCGCCGGCCTCCTTCTACCTGTTCCTGGCGGCGGCGGTCGTCACCTATCTGGCCCTGGTCGAAGCGATCAAGCGGCTGTTCTTCCGCCACACCGCGTTGCATTGGAAGGCACGGCGCCCGCGCTCCAGACCATCCTGGCGAAGCTGATCCTCGCTGTCGCGTCGCCACCAGCCTGCAACACGGCCGTTGTTCGGGGCCGCCGAAGCACGGCTTCGACCGCCTTCTCCGGCGAAACGTCGCGCGGCCTTAATCCAGATAAAGGCGGCCGGCCCCGCCGGGTGCTAACAACCATCGCGTCACAAGGGTAATCCCAAGGGTAAACCAGGAGGATGCCATGAGCATGACTGAAACGAGCGCCGGCGAAAAGCCGAAGGAGCTCAAGACCACCGGCATGGCGGCCAAGGAAGTGGCGGAGCGCAATCGCCATCCGCTTTTCGCCCTGCGCGACGAGTTCGACCGCCTGTTCGACGAAGCGTCGTCCATGCTGCGCTTCCCGTGGAGCCGCCGCCCGATATTCGGCCTGGAGCCGCTGTTGCGCAGCGACGCCGATCTGGAAGCGATCGTGCCCCCGGCGGAAGTGGATGAACGGGAGACCGAATACCGCGTCACCCTGGAAATCCCCGGCATGGACGAGAAGGACGCCGAGGTTTCCATCCAGGACGACATCCTGACCGTCAAGGCCGAGAAGAAGGAGGAGACGGAAGAAAAGGACAAGAACCGCTATTTCTCGGAACGCCGCTATGGACTGTGCGCCCGCACCTTCCGGCTGCCGGCCAACGTGAAGGCGGACGCGATCACGGCCAGCATGAAGAACGGCGTGCTCACCATCGTGCTGCCCAAGAGCGAGCCGAGCAAGCCGACCAGGCGCACCATCGAAATCGCCAAGGTCTGATTTCCCGGCGCCGCCGGCTGCTGTGTCGGGCCGCGACATGGCAGCCGGCGCAAAGCATTTGGGCGGGAGACGGCCATGAACATCCATCCCGGTCCACTGTGCGATGGCGACAATCTTCTGCTTACGGACCTCTACGAGGTCGCGATGGTCGACGCTTACCTCGACCACGGAATGAACGGCACTGCATCATTCGAGCTGTTCGTCCGCACCCTGCCGAACGAACGGAATTTTCTGGTCGCAGCCGGCCTCGAACAGGCGGTTGCCTTCCTGGAGACGGCCAGATTTGCTCCGGACGATCTGGCATGGCTGCGCGACCATGCCCGGTTGTCGAACCGGACCGTCGACTATCTTGGGGACTTCCGCTTCTCGGGGGATGTGGACGCGCTCCCCGAAGGGACGGCCTTTTTCGCCCATGAACCGATCCTGCGCGTGACGGCCAGCCTGCCGGAAGCGCAGATGATGGAAACGCGCCTGATCAACCTGATTCACCTTCAGACCGTCATCGCCTCAAAGGCCGCAAGGCTGGTGTTGGCGGCAGACGGTCGCCCGCTGTTCGACTTCGGTCTGCGCCGGGCACACGGCGCTGAAGCCGGGCTCCTGGCTGCACGAGCCGCATACATCGCGGGCTTCGCCGGAACGGCAACCGCTTTGGCCGGCCGGCGTTTCGGCATTCCGATCGTCGGGACGATGGCGCATTCCTTCGTGCAAGCCCATCGGCAGGAAGCCGACGCATTCATCAACTTCGCCCGTTCACGTCCACGGAATCTGACCCTGCTGCTCGACACCTATGACACCGAGGCGGCAGCCGGGACCGTGGTGTCCCTGGCAGGCAAGCTGGCGGTCGACGGGGTCCATCCGTCTGCCGTCAGGCTGGACAGCGGCGACCTTGCCGCGCTGTCGCGCCGGGTACGTGCGATCCTCGATGCCGGTGGATTGAGCGGGACGCACATCGTGGCGAGCGGTGGATTGGACGAGTATGCGCTCGGGTCGCTTCTGACCGCGAATGCGCCCATCGACAGCTTCGGTATCGGCACCAGCCTGACCACCTCCAGCGACGTGCCCGCGCTCGACTGCGCCTACAAGCTGGTCGAGTATGCCGGGTTGCCTCGGCGCAAGCGCTCGCCCGGCAAAGCGACTTGGCCGGGGCGTAAACAGGTGTTCCGCAGCTACGATGCCGGCGGCCGGATCCGGACGGACCTGCTGTCCGTCGCCGAAGCGCAAGAGCCGGGACGTCCGCTGCTGATCCCGGTAATGCGGAACGGGCGCCGTGTCGGGGCACTGCCGGACCTGACCGCGATTCGTTCCCACGCTGCGGCCGAATTGGCGAGCCTGCCGGAGCCGGTGCGCGACCTGACGCATCATGCGACCATTGAAACCGTCATTTCGCCCGACCTTGAAGCGCTCGCCGAACAGGCCGACAGCATCTGTCAGGTCCGACCGGACCATCCATAACGGCAAGACACCGTATTCGGACATCGGATTTAGGCATCGCATTTCCGGGCGGGTCCTAACCTGGGTTAAACCCAGCCCCCGGACACGGGCGTAACCTGCTGCGCGATACCGCCATCATCAGCACCTGCTCGCCGGGCGGTGCGTTCAGGATGAGGTGCAGCCATGCCCTGGGAGATCATTCGCAAGCGACCTGACGACAAGGCCACCGCCGTCCTGACGGATTACGATCAGGCCCGCGCCGCCTTCACGTGGTCGGGGGCGCGCGCCGATCTGGACGGCCTGCCGGACGGGGGGCTCAACATCGCATACGAGGCCGTCGACCGGCATGTCGCGCATGGCCGGGGCGACCGGATCGCCTTGCGCTGGCTGGCCAAGGATGGAACGTCCCGTGAGTTCCGGTATTGCGATCTGGCCGAGCACTCCAGCCGGTTTGCAAGTCTCCTGCGCTCGCTGGGCGTCGGCAAGGGCGAGCGCGTCTTCAGTCTGCTCGGTCGTCAGCCCGACCTCTATGTCGCCGCCCTCGGCACGCTGAAGAGTGGCTGCGTCTTCTCGCCCCTGTTCTCCGCCTTCGGCCCGGAGCCGATCAGAACGCGCCTGTCGCTCGGCGACGGCCGGGTGCTGGTGACCAGCGAAACGCTCTACCGTCGCAAGATCGAGCCTTGGCGCCACGAGCTTCCCGGATTGAAGCATGTGCTGCTCGTCGACGGCGGAGCCGGGCCGGGCGACGGTGTCCTGGTTCTGCGGCGCGCGCTTGCGGCGGCGTCGCCGGACTTCGCCTGTGCGCAAACGACACCGGACGACATGGCTCTTCTCCACTTCACCAGCGGCACAACCGGCCGTCCGAAGGGAGCCGTGCATGTGCACGAGGCCGTGGTCGCCCACCATGCCACGGCCCGCTGCGCCCTCGACCTGCGGCCCGGCGACGTCTTCTGGTGCACCGCTGATCCCGGCTGGGTGACCGGCACCTCCTACGGCATCATCGCACCGCTGACCATCGGCGCCACGCTGCTGGTGGATGAGGCGGAGTTCGATGCGGAGCGGTGGTACGGCATCCTCCAGCGGGAGCGCGTCACCGTCTGGTACACGGCCCCCACCGCCATCCGCATGCTGCTGAAGGTGGGCGCCGAGGTGGCGCGGCGCTACGACCTGTCGTCGGTGCGCTTCATGGCGAGCGTGGGGGAGCCCCTCAACCCCGAGGCCGTTGTCTGGGCCCAGGAGACGTTCGGCCGCCCCTTCCACGACAACTGGTGGCAGACCGAAACCGGCGGCATCATGATCGCCAACTACGCCTCCGCCGACGTGAAGCCGGGGTCCATGGGCCGCCCGATCCCCGGTGTGGAGGCGGCAATCGTCGAACGCACATCCGACGGCCGTGTCCATCCGGTGGAAGAGCCGATGACCGTCGGTGAATTGGCCCTGCGGCCCGGCTGGCCCTCCATGTTCCGCGGTTATCTGGGCGAGGAGGAACGCTATCGGCGCTGCTTCGCCGACGGCTGGTACCTGAGCGGCGACCTCGCCATGCGCGATGCCGACGGCTATTTCTGGTTCGTCGGCCGCGCGGACGATGTGATCAAGTCCGCCGGCCACCTGATCGGCCCCTTCGAGGTCGAGAGCGCCCTCATGGAGCATCCCGCCGTGGCCGAAGCCGGGGTGATCGGGGTTCCCGATCCCATCGCCGGCGAGGCGGTGAAGGCCTTCGTTGCGCTGAAGCCGGGCTGGACACCGTCGGACGCGCTGCGCAAGGAGTTGCTCGGGCATGGCCGCACCCGGCTGGGTCCGGCGGTCGCCCCGAAGTCCATCGATTTCCGGGCCTCCCTGCCGCGCACGCGCAGCGGCAAGATCATGCGCCGTCTTTTGAAGGCGCGCGAGTTGGGCCTGCCTGAAGGCGATCTGTCGACGCTGGAAAGGGACGAGCGATGACCGACCAGTCTCTGGCCCCGCATGCGAAGCCGCGTCTGACCCGCGACCATCTGCTGGGTCTGCTGCGGCAGATGGTGCGCATTCGCCGCTTCGAGGAGCGGTGCGGCGAGCTGTACCAGCAGGAAAAGATCCGCGGCTTTCTTCACCTCTATATCGGCGAGGAGGCGGTGGCCGCCGGGGTGATGGGGTGCCTGCAACCCGAAGACGCCGTCGTCGCCACCTACCGCGAGCATGGACACGCCATCCTGCGCGGCGTCCCGATGACCGCCGTCATGGCCGAGATGTACGGGAAGGCCGAAGGCTGCAGTCGCGGGCGCGGCGGATCGATGCACCTGTTCGATGTCGGCACCCGCTTTTTCGGCGGCAATGCCATCGTCGCCGGTGGGCTGCCCCTGGCGGTGGGCATGGCGCTGGCCGACCGCATGCGTGGCCGGCCGCGGGTGACCGCATGCTTCTTCGGCGACGGCGCCGTTGCCGAGGGCGAGTTCCATGAGAGCCTGAACCTCGCCGCGCTGTGGAAACTGCCGGTCCTGTTCGTCTGCGAAAACAACCTCTACGCCATGGGCACGCGCCTTGACCGGGCACAGTCGCAGACCGACCTGCACCTCAAGGCCGCCGTCTATCAGGTCGCGTCGGAGGCGGTGGACGGCATGGACGTCGTCGCCGTCGAGGCGGCGGCACGGCGCATGACCGATGCGATACGCGATGGCGCCGGGCCGCAATTCCTCGAATGCCGGACCTACCGCTTCCGCGCCCATTCCATGTTCGACCCCCAGCTCTACCGCGACAAGGCGGAGATCGAGGATTGGAAGCGCCATGACCCCGTCGCCCGGCTGTCCGCCTGGATGCGGGAAACCGGCATGCTGCACGACGCCGATCTCCCCGCCATCGAACGGGAAACCGAGGCGGAGATCGAGGCGGCGGTCGCATTCGCCGAGGCCGGGCAATGGGAGCCGGTCGAGGATCTGGCGAAGGACGTCTATACCCGCGAGGTGCATCCATGACCGATGCGGACATCACCGTGGCGGCGGCCAGCCGAACGATCACTTACCGCGACGCCTTGCGCGAGGCGCTTCGTGATGCGCTGCTGCGCGACGAGCGGGTCTTTCTGATGGGCGAGGATGTCGGGTGCTACGGCGGATGCTACGCCGTGAGCAAGGGCCTGTACGACGAGTTCGGGCCGGACCGCATCCGCGATACGCCGCTGTCGGAATCCACCTTCGGCGGCGCCGGCAGCGGCGCCGCGCTGAACGGCATGCGTCCGATCGTCGAGATCATGACCGTCAACTTCAGCCTCCTGGCGCTCGACCAGATCGTCAACAACGCAGCGACGCTCCGCCACATGTCCGGCGGACAGGTGAGCGTGCCAGTGGTCTTCCGCATTCCGACCGGGGCGGGGCGCCAGCTCGCCGCCCAGCACTCGCACAGTCTGGAGGGCTGGTACGCCCATGTGCCGGGCCTGCGGGTGGTGGCGCCGGCCACCCTGGAGGACGCGCGCGGCATGCTGTGGACCGCACTGCAGGCCCCTGACCCGGTGGTGATGTTCGAGCATGTGATGCTCTACAATATGGAGGGAACGCTGGATGCCGCGGCTGGTCCGGTCGACATCGACCGTGCGGTGGTCCGCCGCCCCGGCACGGACGTGACGCTCATCACCTACGGCGGCAGCCTGTTCAAGACGCTCGCCGCCGCGCAAGCCCTGGCGGCGGACAATGTGTCGGCGGAGGTCGTGGACCTGCGCAGCCTGCGGCCGCTCGATGCCGAAACCGTGCTGGCCTCGGTCGCCCGCACCCGCCGGGCGGTGATCGTCGACGAAGGCTGGCGGACCGGCAGCTTCGCCGCGGAGGTCAGCGCCCGCATCATGGAGGGGGCCTTCTGGTCGCTCGACGCTCCGGTGGCGCGGGTCTGCACGGCCGAGGTGCCGATCCCCTACCCCCGGCATCTGGAGCAGGCGGCGCTTCCGCAACCGGCCGCCATCGTGGCGGCGGTCAAGGCGCTGATGGGGGCGTGATGGGCATTTTCCGCATGCCGTCTCTGGGCGCCGACATGGAGGCGGGCGTCCTGGTCGAATGGCTCAAACAGCCGGGCGATGCCGTCGCCCGCGGCGACATCGTCGCCGTTGTGGAAACGCAGAAGGGCGCCATCGAGGTCGAGACCTTCGAGGCGGGGGTGATCGAACGGCTGCTCGTCACTCCCGGAACCACGGTTCCGGTCGGCACACCGCTCGCCCTGCTCGCCGGAGCCGGTGAGAGCATCGTGTTGCCCAGCCCCGAGCCGCAGCCATCGGCGCCCCCTCCCCCGCCGCTGCGGGCACCGGCGCCGCTCCCGTCCCCTCCGGTCACGCCCCCTCCGGTCATGGTGGCGACCGCCCATCCGCCGGCGTCGCCGGCGGCACGGCGGCTGGCGACCGATCGTGGCATCGCCCTGACCGCCATTGCCGGCAGCGGGCCAGGAGGTGCCGTGCTTCTCGCCGACGTCGAGCGGGCCGCCGCTACGCCATCCGCCGCCCCGCAGGCGCGCGGATCGGATCTGGCGCAGATGCGGCGGGCGATCGCTGCGGCCATGGCCCGCTCCAATCAGGAAATCCCTCACTACTACCTGAGCACCACGGTGGCCCTGGCCAAGGCGCACGCTTGGCTCAGTGATCGGAACACGGGACGCCCGCCCGAACAGCGGCTGCTCCTGGCGGCACTGCAATTGAAGGCCGTCGCGCTGGCCTTGCGCCGCCTGCCCGAGTTCAACGGTTTCTGTATCGACGGGACGTTCCGACCGGCCGAGGGCATTCATATCGGCACCGCGGTGGCGATCCGCGGCGGCGGCCTCGTCGCACCCGCGATCCAGGACACCGACAAGCTGGCCGTGGACGAGGTGATGGCCCGCCTACGTGACGTGGTCGCCCGGGCACGCTCCGGGCGGCTGCGCAGTTCCGAGCTGCAGGATCCCACCATCACCGTCACCAGTCTCGGCGACCGCGGGATAGAAGGGGTATTCGGTGTCATCTACCCGCCGCAGGTCGCCATCGTCGGCTTCGGCAAGCCGGTCGAGCGGCCTTGGGTGGTGGATGGGCAGGTCGTTCCATGCCCCGTGATGACGGCGACCCTCGCGGCCGACCACCGGGTCAGCGACGGCCACCGTGGCGCCCTTCTCCTTGCCGAAATCGATCGTCTGCTGCAGGAGCCCGGATCGCTATGACGCCCGACGATGTAAGACGTGTGGTGCTGGAGGAGCTGAGCAACATCGCCCCCGAAGCCGACCTTGCCCTCCTCGACCCGGCGGCCGACCTCCGGGAGGCGCTGGACATCGACTCCATGGATCACCTGAACTTCGTGACGGCGCTGCACAACCGGCTGGGCGTCGCGATCCCCGAGGTCGATTACCCCCGCCTGATCACCCTCGATGGAGCGGTCGCCTACCTCATGGCCGATCCGGCGATTGCGGCAAAAGCCGGGATCGCATGACGCGAAGGGCGATGTTCCGATGGATGATTGGACAAGACACGAAGGCTCACCCTCGCCGCTTGGAGTTTCCTTCATCCCCGACGAAGACGCCTACAACTTCGCTCTCTATTCCAAGCACGCGACATCCGTCACTCTGTTGCTTTTCTCCGCACAGAATCCGATTGACCCCATCGCGATCCAGCCCTTCGATCCCCTTAGCAACAAGAGTGGCCGTATCTGGCACTGCCGGTTGCCCGCGACCACGGTCGACCGCGCGACCTACTATGCGTATCGCGTCGACGGACCGCGCGCGCCGGCCGAGGGGCAGCGGTTCGATCCCGAGAAGAATCTGCTCGACCCCTATGCGACGGCGGTCTTCTTTCCGTCCGGCTTCAGCCGCGAGGCCGCCCGCCATCCGGGACCCAATCCCGGTCGCGCCCCCCTCGGCGTCCTGCATGCCAAGGAGTCCGGCTTCGACTGGGCCGGCGACCATGCCCCGCGCCATACCCACGACACCATCATCTATGAATTGCATGTCCGAGGCTTCACCCAACGGGCGAATTCCGGCGTTCCGGCCGACCGGCGGGGCACCTTCGCGGGCCTGATCGACAAGATTCCGTACCTGCGGGACCTCGGCGTCACGGCGGTCGAACTGATGCCCGTGTTCCAGTTCGATCCCCAGGAGGGAAATTACTGGGGGTACATGCCGCTCAACTTCTTCGCCCTGCATCACACCTACGCAGCCGACCCCGAGCCGGCCGGCCAGCTCGACGAATTCCGGACGCTGGTCAAGGCGCTGCACGCCGCTGACATCGAAGTGATCCTCGACGTCGTCTACAACCACACGGTCGAAAGCGACGAAAGCGGCCCCACCTACAGCTTCCGCGGCATCGACAACACCACCTACTACCTTCTGGCCGAAGACCGCCGCCGCTATCGCAACGACAGCGGCACCGGGAACGTGCTGCATACGGCCAACCGCTATGTCTCCGGCATGGTCATGGACAGCCTGCACCATTGGGCGCGGCAGTTCCGCATCGACGGCTTCCGCTTCGATCTCGCCTCGCTGTTCACGCGCCGGGATGACGGCTCCATCGATCTCGAAGAGCCGCCGGTGATCAGTGCGATCCAGACGCATCCCGATCTGGCGCGCCTGCGGATGATCGCCGAGGCCTGGGACGTGGTCAGCTACCAGCTCGGCCGCTCCTTTCCCGGAACCACATGGCTGCAATGGAACGATACGTTCCGCAACGAGGTCCGATCCTTCATTCGTGGGGATCGAGGGGTCACCGCCGGCCTGATCCGCCGGCTCGGCGGCAGCGACGACATCTTCCCCGACACGCCCGAGGACGCCTATCACGCCTATCAGAGCATCAATTTCGTGACCTGCCACGACGGCTTCTGCCTGTACGATCTGGTCAGCTACGACCGGAAGCACAACGAGGCGAACGGCGAAGGAAACCGGGACGGCCGTGACGACAACCGATCCTGGAACTGCGGCTGGGAAGGAGACGTGAATCTGCCCGAGGCCGTGGCCAGGCTTCGGCGTAGGCAGGCAAAGAACCTGTTCTGCCTGCTGATGCTGGCGAACGGCACGCCGATGGTCGTGGCGGGCGACGAGTTTCTGAACACGCAGCGTGGCAACAACAACCCCTACAACCAGGACAACGAGACGACGTGGCTCGACTGGGATCTGCTGCGGACCAACGCCGACTTTCACCGCTTCTGCCGGGCAATGATCGCGTTCCGCAAAGCCCATCCCACGCTGTGCCGCAGCCGCAGCTGGCGCGAGGATGTGACGTGGTTCGGAACGACCGGCAGCCTCGACCCTTCGGCCGACAGCGGCACGCTCGCCTTTCTGCTGCGCGGCGGCACGCAAGGCGATGTCGATCTCTATGCCATGATCAATGCCTCGGCGGCGGAGCAGGAGTTCCTGATTCAGGATACCGCGCCACAGGGCTGGCGCCGGGTGATCGACACGGCGCTCGAAAGCCCCGGCGACATCGTGTCCCTGGATGATGCGCCACCGGTCCCCGGACCGCACCACAGGGTGGAGGCGCGATCGATCGTCGTGCTCGTCCGGCGCTGACGGGCCCCGCTGAAATCCGGGGACCCTACCCCCAATATCCGCCCCGGATGTGCATCGGCCTTAACCTCGATAAAGGCGGTGGCCGGATTCCTTTGGGATACTCTCCGGACGGATGAGCCCCGAGCCTTGGGAGGTCGGCCATGGCACCGATACCGCACCTCAGCTACGTCGTTTGCCAGAACGAGAATCATTGGACCGTCGGCTTCGCGCCGGGCGACGATTGCGGAAAATACCCGTCGCGACGGGAGGCCCTGGTGTCCGCGCTGCATGATGCGGTGCGGGTTCGGGAACTGGGATATGACGTCGATGTCTGGGTCCGCCGGAAGGATGGATCGCTGAGGCGGATCCGGGATCGGATCAATTTCGACAAATCCGCATCCCCCCGGACATGACTGTTCCGGTGCCGTCCGCGCCGAAAGATCACGACTACGACACCGGACAGCCGAGGATTCAGCGCCGAATGCGCTTGTCCACAACGCCGGGAATGTCCTGAGTCGGCTGCGGGAACTTGCCCTTGAGGGCATCCACACCCTCCTGCGGCCGGGCGGTGGGCACGAGATCCTGACGGGCACGGCGGCGTTCCGCGGTCGATATGTTCATCTCACGGTCACGGGTCTCGACCAGTCCCGGCTGGACCTCGCCGTCACGGTTGAACGACCATGCCAACATGGGAGGACCATAGGGCAGCCGATCGCCTGGTTGCGTGCCATTCTCCGACTGCCAGGTGTGCCAGGTCTTGCCGTAGCTGTTCATCTTGCTCTTCATCAGCTCGTGCTCGGCGATGTTGGGCAGGTTTGGCGCCACCAGCTGTCCGGACAGGATCTCACCGTTGTGGGGATGCCAATACTGGCGCTCCCGCCGCGGCAGCTGCTCGAACAGGCGCTCGGAGATGATGTACTCGACGCCCGTCAGATTGGCGCCGGCGGTGTTGCCGTCGAACAGCGCGCACTGGGCGAAGTCCTCGTTCATCTGACGGCAGAAATGGTGCGCCTCCATCTGGTGGTTGGGGTCGTTCTTCATGGGATGGAAGCCGACGAGGTAGATGTCCATGCCACCGACCGGCGCATTGCTCTGGAGCGCCGCCGCTCCAGCCTCGAGCACGTTGGTCTTCGCGCTCTCGGCGCTGCCCTGTGGGCTGACGGACGGCGCCACGGTGCCCATTCCGGTGCAGGCGGCAAGCGTGCCGACGAGCGCGAGGGGCAAAGCAGTTCGCTGGATTTGCATGGCTGTGGTCCAATCCTTCCATCAGGATGATCAAGGTGGCTCAGGCGACATCTCTCCCGCCTCTCGCCCTGGCGGAACGATCTTGCTCTGGAGTCGCCGGTTACCTTTCGGCAGCCTCCAACGCGGCCTGAGCCCGCTGGCGCGGGTTCGCCTCCGTGGAAATCGCTTCGATCCGTCCGAAATCACCCCGCAGGGCCTTCAGCGCGGCGCGCTCGCGGTCGATCTCCGCCGTGGTGCGGATGCCCAGGCGCCGGAACACCGGAACCGGCGGGCACCAGCCCTGGAGCGCGTGCTGGAGAAGAAATCCCGTCACGACGGCGGGCAGGATCAGGAAGCGCCGGTCGACGAAGGCGCCCAGCAGCGTACCCGTCAGCGCAAGCGTCGCCGCGTTCGCCTCCAGCGTCCGCTCGATGTCCCATTCGTGGTCGAGTTCGTCGAGGCGGTGGGCGATGTGCTCCGGGTGTTCGGCGTGGTGGCGCAGGCTCTCTTCGATCTCGGCGGCGAAACGGCGGTTGAGGTCTTCGGACGTGGCGTTTTCCACGCGGGATGCGGTAGCGGGCAGCAAGGCTCCCTCCTCTGTCGGAAATGCTGAGCGGTGTCCCATCCCAACATTAGATATGGCTGAAGTGTTCCCGATCGGGCTCCGACCGCTTTGGCGCCATGCCGTCCCGCGTTGGAAATGGAGGACGGCATGGCGCCAGATCCTCACTGCCGGCCCGTACCGATGCCGTCCGGCTGTCCGAAGCCGCTCCCGACGGGGCAGGTCACGGTCCGGGTGCGCTGCCTCCATTCCCACGAGACCGCCACCGCCATCACAGCCGCGCCGGCCGCGGCCAGCGGCAACCGGTAGGGCTCGAAATAGGTGAGCAGCAGGCCCGGCCCGAAGGCGAAGAGCAGGATCTTGTTGCAGGTCGGACAGGCAATGCCGAGAAACCCGAGCAGGCTACCGAAGCCGGCGCCGCGAACAGGGCATCGGGGCCGCCGGATGGCGACGTACACGCCGACCAGCACGGACTGGATGGCCAGCAGCGAGACCTCGAAGCCCTGGGTCGGCGTCATCCGCACGAACACCGGGTTCGGCCAGACCGCCGTGACCGTGCCGAGCACCAGGAAGGTGCCGATAGCCGCGGCTACGCCATGCCACGGCCGCACCGGCGCGAGACCACCAACATCGGCCGACGGGGCGGTCACGTCGGCGTTCATCCCTGGCCCCCATTCTTCCGCTTCGCGCGAACCTCGGCGACGATCTCCTTCATCGCCTTCAGGTCCAGCCCACCGGGGACAATATAGTTGCCGATGATGAAGCCCGGCGTGCCCCGGAGTTGCAGCATGGCGGCCTGCGCCGACACCTCCTTGAAGGCCGCATCGATCTGCGCATCACGCTCCTTCAGGTCGCGCTCGGCCCGTGTCAGGTCCAGACCGGCTTCCCCGGCGGCCTTCCGGATCTTGTCATCGTCCAGGCGGCCGGGGATGGTCATGAAGGCATCGTGGACCTGCTCGTAGCGGTCCTGCCAACGCCCGGCGAGCGCGAGCTTGGCGGCGTAGATCGAGGAGGCCCCGAACACCGGCCAGTGCTTGTGGATGATCCGGACGCCCTTGTCCTCGGCGGCCAGTTGCTTGACGGCCGGATGGACCCGGCGACAGACCGGGCATTGGTAGTCGAAATACTCTATCAGGGTGACGTCGCCCTGGGGGTTGCCGGCCACCACGGCGCTCGGCCCGCGTTCCAGCGCTTCGGGTCCAAGCTCGGCGACCATGGGCGGGGCCGCCGTTGCTTCGGCGGAGGTCGGCGCCACGAGGGAAGAGACTGCGACGGTACCGGCGCCGACGGCGACGGTTGAAACCAGCAGGGCCGCGAAGATTTTGGTCCGGTGTGAAGTCATGATGGGATGAGTCTCCGTGTTCGGGATGTGAGGACGATCTTGAGCATTCAGGCAAAGGCCGTCGGATGACGCACGGAAGAGAGGTCGCTTGACCCCGCCCTTTTCCCGTGCGCCCGTTTCCCGTGCGCCCGTTTACCCGGCCGACCGGGCCCTGCGGAGGGCGTCGAGGACGGCGTCCTCGGTCAGCACCTCGGGAAGGACGACGCCATGCGGCGCGCCGGGGCCGTAGACCACGTTGAAGGGGATACCGTAGCGGCCGTGCTGCGCGAGGTAGGTCATGATGGCCGCGTCCGGGCTGGTCATGTCTGCCTTCATCGCCACGATGCCATCGGCCGACAGGGCGCCCGCCACCGGCTCGCGATCGACCACCATCTTCTTGTTGACGATGCAGGTGACGCACCACTCCGCGGTCACGTCGACGAAGACGGTCTGGCCCTGGGCGACCAGCTTGCCGATGTCCGCCTGGTCGAACCGCCGCCATTGGGCCGACGCCGCCGCGGCGTCCGGTGCCGCCATCGCGCGGTGCCCGAGGAAGGCCGGGATGGCCAGCGTCCCGGCGAGCGCCGCCACCGCCACCGGCACGGCCGCAAGGCGCAGGTTCCGACCGCCGCGCATGGCCAGCGTCATGGCGGCGATGGCGACGGTGGCGGCCGCCGCGATGCTCCCGGTCACGACGACCGAGGTCTGGGCGGCGAGGACCGTGAGAAGCCAGACCGCCGTCCCGGCCAAAGCCAGGGCGAGCAGGTGGCGGAGGGCTCCCATCCACCGCCCCGGCCGCGGCAGCAGCCGGACCGCGCCGGGAAAGGCCGCCGTGAGCAAATAGGGGCTGGCGAGCCCGACGCCGAGCGCGCCGAACACAGCCAGGATCTCGAGCGGACCGCGGGCCAGCGCGAAGCCGACCGCAGTCCCGAGGAAGGGCGCCGAGCATGGCGTCGCCAACAGGGTTGCGAAGGCCCCCATGGCAAAGTGCCCGGCCAAGCCGTTGCCGCCGACACCTCCCAGCACGGTCATGACCGACGACGGAAGCCGGATCTCGAAGGCACCCACCATGCTGGCGGTGAAGGCGAGCAGGATGACGACCATTGCGGCGATGAAGACGGGCTGCTGGAACTGCATGCCCCAGCCGACCACCCCGCCCGCTGCCTTGACGGCGGCCAGGGCACCCGCCAGGACGAGCATGGCGGCGATGGCGCCCGCCGCCGTCGCCAGGAAGCCCAGCCGTACCCGGCGGAGTTCCTGCCCCTGTTGCCGGATGACCGACATCAGCTTGAGGGAGAGCACCGGCAGTACGCAGGGCATCAGGTTGAGCACGAGGCCGCCCAGGAGGGCCACCGCCAGGAAGGGCAGGAGATCGGCCATGCGGCCGGCGACCGCGGGCGCCTCGGCCGACACGGTGACGGGAGCCTCGACAGCCCGCCCGCCGTCGACGACCGTCACGGTAAGCGGCTTGCCCGGCAGGGTGACGGAGTCGGGACCCGCCGCGATCCGCACGGTCAGAATTGCCGCTTTCCCACCACCCTCGAACGCCACATCGGGCTTGCCGAACGCCCAGTCGCCGCCCTCGATGAAGACATCCGGTTCCGTCAATGGCACCGTGAGCGATATCACACGGACGGCGAGCGTCTTCTGCGCGGTGTCGGCCCAGACCCGCTCGACGGCCAGTCCCGAAGCGCTTCCGTCGCCGGGGACTTGGGCGATGAACCGGGCGATCAGGTTTCCGGCATCCGCATCGGCCGCCGCCGCACCGGCGGGGAGGTCCAGTCGGACCTGGTGCGCGGCCGGGACGCAGATGTCGCTGCACACCAGCAGGTCGACCGTGCCGCGCAGCGAGATGGGGTCACCCGGCCGTTCAGGCTTCACCTCGAGGGGGAGGACGACCTCGCCCTTGTAGCCGAGGGTCTCGATGCCGAGGGTGGAGAACCGGTGCGGCGCGGGCCAGTGCACCTCGATCGACGCGACATTCGTCGAACCGGTCCAGTCCATCTGGGGCGGAATGCCTGCGTCCTCCGGGCTGCGCCAGTAGGTCTTCCACCCATCCTCCAGGACGATGCGCAATCCGGCGGGAACCGTCTCCAGGTCTCCCGTCGCATTCACCGGGGACAGGATCTGCGTGTGCGATGCCTGGCTTGCCGAGACCGGTCCGGCGGCCGCGTCGGCGGAGGCCGGCGCCAGCATGGCGACGAGGGTCGCCGCGATCGGCGCCAGCACGTGGCGCCGCATCAGAAAGGAGAGCATGTCATGGTCCGTGAGCAGGGTCGAGCCAACGGGCACCTCGCCCTGCGGGCGGCGGTGTCCGGCGATCCGGTCACGAAAGGCGATGGCGAGACAGGCAATGCCCGTTCGCGTAGACGGCTCCGTGACCGCTCAGGCGGACGGACGCGGGGGAGGCAGGTCGGGGATGGTGGAGATGCCGCGCGACGGGTCGTCGGTCACGAAGCCATGCGCGTCGGCGTCCGCGGAGGGCGGAGGAATAGCGAATGCGGCCGTGGGCAGACCGCCGCAGACCGTGATGCATTGAACCGTGGAACACCGCGCCGGACCGGGCGCGTTCCCGTTGCGGCCGCAGGGCCGCTCGTCGTCGCGGGCGGTGGACACGAACTCCTGCACGATGGCTTGCCGCTGGCCCGCCATCGCGGTGACCACCTCCGACCTCTGGGCGAAGGCCGCACCGGGAAACGCCTTGACGGTGCCCGAACCGGCGGCGGCAACCAGCGCGGCCAGCATGAGCAGGCCCGCCACCAGTCTCCGAACCATGCTCGCCGTGCGATCCAACAGCGTCTCCCCGATGTGCTCCCTTGAGGCCAACCGCGATATGAACGTGGCCGCACCCCTACCCTGCTCACCCTTCCGCGAGTGGTGGCGGGATGCCGCGTCAATCTTATCGTCAGTGCCGCATCACCGATGGAGCCACTCTGGCCCCTGCCTGTTCGGATCGCAAGCGAATCCATTAGACATTAGGAAACTACGTTCTATCGGCTGCGCCCCGGCTTGGCTGGCATGCCGGTACAGATCTCTGTTTCCCTGACGAAGGACAATCATCATGGTGGCCATGTGGAGTGCCCAACTGTCGGTGATTTACCACCTCGGTTTCGGGCGGCACTCCACATGCGTCGGTCGCCCGTTTATTTTGAGCGAAACTCGTATGTCGTCCGGTGATCGCCGCAGGAAAGAGCGCGCGGTCAGCGCCGTCGCCAGTACCAGACACCGGAACGGAGGGAGAGGTGGGCCAGCTTCGCACACGCCCGGCGTTGCGGGGAGTGCGCAGCTCGTAAGTTCCTGAAAGTACTGGCCGTTTGGAGAAGGTGGTTGGGGGACTAGGATTCGAACCTAGGCTGACGGAGTCAGAGTCCGCAAGAACAGCCTGCGCTTTGCTGCGACACCATACGAGACGGCACGACAACACATTGCAATACCACGTATTTTTATTTGTCAGCTTGCGCTGATCATCGCCAGAATATCCTGTCCTTCACTCTGCCGTGCATACTGGGTGCTTACTGGAGGCCTGTTTATATAGGATGATATTCCGGAAGGAAGCGACCATGCCATCGACACGGATCACCAAGCGGGCTGTCGACGATGCGACGCCTGAAGCGCGGGATTTTTATCTGTGGGACAGCGAACTGAGCGGCTTCGGATTGAAAGTCACGCCATCGGGGACGAAGACCTATCTCGTGCAATACCGCGCCGGCGGACGCGGCATGCCAACCCGCCGCATCACAATCGGGCGGCATGGATCACCCTGGACCCCTGAGCAGGCCCGCCAGGAAGCCCGTCGCGTGCTGGCCACGGTGGATCTCGGCGACGATCCTGCCGCCCGGAAGGCGGACAGGCGGCGGGAATTGACAGTGTCAGAGTTGTGCGATCTGTACATAGCGGAAGGATGCACGACAAAGAAGCCTTCGGCCATCCGGGCCGACCAGGGACGGATCACGTGGCACATCAAACCCCTGCTGGGAAAAGGAAAGCCGGGGACATCACCCGGGGTGATATCGAGCGCCTGTTGCGCGACGTGGCGGCTGGAAAGACCGCCAGCCCACACCGCTCCAGCAAGGGCGGCAGCCGCGCAACCGGCGGAAAGGGCGCTGCGTCGCAAACCGTGATCCTGCTGAGAGCGATGTTCGCCTTCGCCATGGCTCGGGCGCTCCGATCCGACAATCCCGCGGCCGGAATCAAAACATTCAATGTCAGAAAGCTGGAACGTTTCCTGACCGCCGAGGAAATGGGCAGACTTGGCAAGACACTGATCGCGTTCGAACAGGAGGGGGCCAACCCATATCTCATCGCCGCCATTCGCCTCCTGCTGCTGACAGGATGCCGAAAATCCGAAATCTGAGCCTGACCTGGGACCACGTGGATGTCGCCTACTCCTACTTGCGTCTGCCCGACAGCAAGACCGGCGCAAAGGTTGTACCGCTGGGACGGGCCGCACTCGATATCCTGAGCAAGCTCCAACGCCGGCCCGGCAATCAATATGTCATCCCCGGCAAAGGGCAAGATGGACAGTTGGTCAACATCGACCGGACCTGGGAAAAGATCCGCACCGCAGCCGGTTTACCCGATGTTCGTTTGCATGATCTTCGACATAGCTTCGCCAGCGTCGGAGCCGCCAACGGAAGCAGTCTGCTGGTCATTGGGAAGATTCTTGGACATACCCAGCCAACGACGACCCAGCGTTACGCCCACCTGGCACATGATCCCGTCCTAACCGCGGCTGATCAAATCTCTGCCGCCATCGCTGACGCCCTTGACCAATCCAGTTCGCGGCGAAACCGCCAGCGCAAGTTTCGCCTTCGGCCAAATCGCGCCGTGACCCTGGCTGATGCACCGGTCTGACTGCAACAATCGCGACCCTTTGGGTGGGGTGATCAAGTGAAGGTGTGGCCGCAGGCGCTTGTCCAATTCCAGCGCACAGACCCGGATCCAACGGAAGAGGGTTCGTGCGATCGACCGTCTCGCCGCCGTCGAACGGCGAGAGGCCGGCGGGGTGCCGCATGCACCCGATCGTCAAACATCCGGCCCGTCACTGGCTTGCGGTGAACACTGCCAATTGGGCGTCGAATGCACGCTTGTAGGCGGGGCGGCCTTCGCCGCGGGCAACATAGGCCGAAAGGTTCGGATGCTCGCCGAGCAGACCCGATGCTTTCAGCCTCAGCAGCACCGACACCATCAACAGATCACCCGCGCTGAATGCGCCGTCGAGCCACTCGGCATCGCCGAGGCGATCCGACAGTTGCTCCAGCCGGACGCGAACCCGCTCCTCAACCAGCGGAAGCCTCTCCTTGCTCCAGGGCTTGTCGCTTTCCAGAACCTTGGTGGTTACGAGATCAAGGATCGGCGGCTCGACCGTGTTGAGCGCGGCAAACATCCACATGAGTACACGCGCCCGCGTCCGCGCGTCACCGGGCAACAGGCCCGCATGGCGTTCAGCGATATGGAAGACGATCGCACCCGTCTCGAACAGGGCGACATCATCATCCTCGAAGGTTGGAATCTGCCCGAAAGGATGAAGCGCCAGATGCGCGGGTTCCTTCATCGCAGCAAAGGAAACAAGGCGAACCTCATAGGGTCGGCTTACCTCTTCAAGTGCCCAGCGGACGCGCGTGTCGCGCGCCAAGCCCCTGCCGCCGTCGGGTGACCGTTCGAACGCGGTGATCGTGATGGTCATTCCAAGGTTCCATTCCCGGCTGGACGTTTCAAGCCGCCGATCCTGCGTGGACGGCCGCCTCAAGCACAGCGATGTCAATTTTGCGCATCGTCATCATTGCGTCGAAAGCGCGTTTCGCCGCGACGCCGTCGGAACCCGTCGTCAACTCGAGCAGCCGCCTCGGCGTGATCTGCCAGGAGAACCCCCACCGGTCCTTGCACCAACCGCAAGCGCTCTCGACGCCGCCGTTGGTGACGATCGCATTCCAGTAGCGGTCGGTTTCTTCCTGGCTTTCGGTAACCACCATGAAGCTGACCGCTTCGTTCGCCGTGAAATTCGGTCCACCGTTCAGACCCACGAACCGCCGGCCGAGCACCGTGAACTCGACGGTCAATTCGGAACCTTCGTGCCCACCGGGGAAATTGCCGGGCGCCATGTTCACACGGTCGACATGGCTGTCGGGAAAAGTGGCGGCGTAGAACTTGGCCGCTTCGGCGGCTTGGCCATGGTCGAACCACAGGCAGGTTACGAGATCGGGCATATCCGGTGCTCCTACTGGCTTGGTTGCTTCCGCACTTGCGTGCGGCGATCGGTGCCGCACTACATGTTGATTTCGGGTTCGACCAGTTTTGCGAATTTCCGCAGGCTTTCCTGCCAGCCGAGATAGCAGGCCTCTAGCGGGATCGCGTCCGGCACGCCCGCCTGCTCGATCGTCATGTCAGTGCCGACCGACACGGCCTTCAAGGTTACGGTCACTTTCATCTCACCCGGAAGGTGGGGATCATCGAACCTGTCCGTGTAGACGAGCCGCTCGTTGGGGACGAGTTCGAGATATTCGCCCCCGAAGGCGTGGCTGTGGCCTGTGGTGAAATTGCGGAACGACATCCTGTGCGTGCCGCCGACCTCGGCATTCAGTTCATGTACCGTGCAAGTGAAGCCGTGGGGCGGCAGCCAGCTGGCAATGGCGTCCGGCTCCACGAATGCCCGGTAGACTTTCTCCGGCTTGGCATTGACGACGCGATGCAGGCGGACGGTGTTGGGCATGTCAGTTCACCTTCGGTGCGGGGTTGAAGCTTTTGCCGCTTTCCGAGCGGAACAGCAGCGTCAGATAGCGATGGAGATGGTCGATGCTGTCGGCGGCAATGGACGCACCGCCCTTGGCCTTGGCGAGGACAAAGGCGCCCTGGAGAACGGCTTGGGTGTGCAGTGCGAGGCTTTCGGCACTCCAATCGGCGTTCACACCATATTTCCGCATGGCTTCGCGGATGTCGGTCTCGAGTGTCCTCGCATGGCCGGCGATATTGCGGGCGCATGCGGCCACGATCTCGGGACGGGTCTCATAGGCTTCCTGGGTGATCATGCCGGCGAAACAGGTGAAATCAGGAAGGTCTCCGGCAAGCAACTCTTTGCGGAACTCTAGGTAAGCGAGCAGCCGGTCCAGCGGGTCCGCGAGATCATGGTAGGGCGCCCGTGCGAACAGGCCGCCGGTCACCGCATCCCAGTGGGCGACAGCCGCAAGCATCAGGTCGTCCTTGCTCTTGAAGTGATGGAAAAAGCTTCCCTTGGTGACGCCGGCCTCGGCGCAGAGATCCTCGATCCGTGTTGCCGTATAGCCCTTGGTGCGCACGACCTTCAGCGCCGCGTCGAGAAGTCTGGACTTTGAATCAGGCTGCATGTCGATCACCCACTCACCATACCCACTGGTTGGTTTTTTGTACCGACTAGTTGGTATGGTGTCAAGCGGATAGAGTTTCGCCTGCCCGTCATCGCTGGAAAAGGCATTGTCACGCGAACGGAATCGACGCGCAGGAAGCCCGGAGCCCTCGAGGGAATCACGCCGCGGCAGTCGCGGCCCGCCAATCGGCCATCGCCTGCGCCCGCAAAGTGCGCAGAGAGCGGCGGGAAACCAAGTGGCGCTGAAGGTTGAAGGTGTTGTAAGCGGCGGCATGCATCGCGACGAAGCGCTGGGCGGACCCGGGCGACTTGAAACGTTGCATTTTGCGTTCGCGCCGGCGGACCGGCTGGTGCGAGACCTCGGCTCGGTTGTTCATCCGCCGCCCTTGCGCATGGCGGGCTGCCAAGCCGATCTCACGAAAGGCGGCCCCGTAGGACCGCAGCTTATCGGTGGTGACCTGGGTGGGCGTGAAGCCGTGCTTTTGAGCAGTTTGCGCATCAACTTGAGGGCCGCGGTCTTGTCGCGCCGACACTGGACGAGCGCCTCCAGCACTTCGCCTTCATCGTCGACGGCCCGCCACAGATACATTGGCCGGCCGCCAACCCGCACGACCATCTCGTCCAGATGCCAGCGCGGGCTGGGCGTCGGCCGCAAGTGCCGCAGGTTCCGGGCGATCGTCGGCCCAAACTTCGACACCCAGCGGCGCACGGTCTCGTAGGACACGTCGATGCCGCGTTCAGCCAGGAGTTCCTCGACGTCGCGGTAGCTCAACGTGAACCGGAGATACAGCCGGATCGCATGCTGAATGACCGCAGGCGGGAAGTGGTGCCGGGCGTACGTGAGCGGCGACATTCGATGAGGACAGCGGCGTTGCCGACGTCCTGCCACCGTTCTCGTGACAATGCCGATTCGACTTCTTCTCGGACGTGCTCCAATACCCCAAATTCTTAAAGTGCCTCTATACTCCTTGCGTCGATCACCTGGAAATATTCGGAAGGAGCGATCCCAAGCGCGCGCCGGAACATGGCACTGAATGCACTGGGGCTCTCATAGCCGAGGTCCATGGCGACCATTGAGATTGCCGAGCCCTCAGCGAGCATGCGAATGCCACATAGCAATCTGGCCTGCTGACGCCATTTCGAGAATGTCATGCCTGTCTCCAGAGGGAACATCCGCTCCAGTGTACGTTGGCTGGCGCCCGTCTGTTTGCCGAATTCCGACAAGTTGGTGGTACAGCTGGGCTCCTCCAGAATGGCATGGCAGATCCTCAATAGCCTTCGGTCACTGGGCAGGGGCAGATCAAGTGGCAGGACCGGCGCCGGGTGAATTTCGTCCAGAATCAGACTCATGATCCTGTCCTCCCGCCCGCCGTCCGAATAGTCGTTATCTAATTTGACGGCAGCAACGATCAATTCCCGTAAGAGCGGGCTGACCGCCACGACGCAGCAGCCTTTCGGCAAGTTCCGGCAGGCGTCAGGATCGACGTAGACCGTTCGCATTTCAACGCGGCCCGAGGTTTTCATTTCGTGCTCTACGCCGCCGGGTATCCAGACGGCCCGGAGTGAAGGAACCACCCAAGTACCTGCCATGGTCGTCACCGTGATAACGCCGCTGCAACCGAAGATCAGTTGGGAACGGTAATGGCTGTGCATGGGGATCACAAACTGGTCGGGAAGATCCCTGGCCATGGCTGCAACCGCACGGGGAGTGTTCTGGTAGTCGCTCCGGTCTTCGCTTTTGCCGAACATATCCCCTCCTGCTGCAAGAGTTGGCGTGTTTGAGGCATAAATTGGCGAGAGTGCGGGGGCAATGCCCCCGCAGTGAGTGTACTGTATCACTATAAACAAAACATCAAGCTTGGGGAAGTGCCCAATGAACGTCTATCGCAACTTCACGCAAGAACAGCTCGACATGGAATATAATGTCCGCGCTGGTATTCCTGATCATCTGGACATTTTCAACCGTTGGAAAAGCGACAGTGAAGAGTTCCGCGGGTCTGCAAACCTTCATGAGAATCTCCAATATGGTACCGATGCGGCCCAATCCATCGACCTGTTCCTCTCGGCTGAGATAAACGCTCCGATCGTGGTGTTCATCCACGGCGGCTATTGGCAATCCCTCGACAAGTCGGATTTCAGCTATATCGCAAAGCCATATATTGAAGACGGGTTCAATTTCGCTGCGGTTAATTACCGGCTGGCTCCCTCGGTGAGTATGGCAGAAATTGTCTCTGACGTGCAAAACGCCATGCTCTGGCTCTATCGGAATGCCCGGTCCTACCGCTGCGATCCCGAACGGATCTACGTCACCGGAAGCTCTGCCGGCGGCCATTTGACGGCCATGATGATGTCGACCGACTGGCAGAGCCTGTCGGCACCATCCGACCTCGTGAAGGGTGGCTGCGCCTTGAGCGGTCTTTACGACCTGGAGCCGATTCGGTTGTGCTACCTCAACCAAAAGGTTGGCCTGGATCAGCAAAGCGCGCGGGAGTACAGCCCGATCCTCCACATCCCCGCGGTGGCGCCGCCGCTGCTGATTGCCGTTGGGGGCGACGAATCCAGTGAATTCCACCGCCAGCAGGCCCTCTATGTCCAGGCATGGCGGGAAGCCGGCCTCTTCGTGCAGGAGATCGATCAGCCCGATGGCCACCATTTCGACATGTGCGATCGACTGGGCGACCGCCGCGAACCGCTGTACCAAGCGGTCGTCGGGATGATCCGGGCGCATAGCGCGGCCTGAGGATTTCCTCCCTCTTGTCCGGTCGATGACCGGGAGATGGCGCGCTCCGGGCATTCCTCACCCGGAGCGCGTGGTCGTCCGTCAGTCGGCGAAGGGGTCCGTCATCAGGATGGTGTCGTCGCGTTCCGGGCTGGTCGACAGCAGGGCGACCGGGGCCTGGATCAGCTCCTCGATGTGGCGGACATACTTGACCGCCTGGGCCGGCAGCTCCGCCCAGGAGCGGGCGCCGCGGGTGGTGTCCTTCCAGCCTTCGAAGGTCTCATAGATCGGCTCGACGCGGGCCTGGGAACCGGCGTTCGACGGGTAATAGTCGATCTCCTTACCGTCCAGCTTGTAGCCGACGCAGACCTTGATCTCGTCGAAGCCGTCCAGCACGTCCAGCTTGGTCAGGGCGATGCCGTCGATGCCGCCGGTCTTGACCGCCTGACGGACCATGACGGCGTCGAACCAGCCGCAGCGGCGCTTGCGCCCGGTATTCACGCCGAACTCCTTGCCTTTCTGGCCGATCAGCTCGCCGATGTCGTCCATCAACTCGGTCGGGAAGGGGCCGGAGCCGACACGCGTGGTGTAGGCCTTGCAGATGCCCAGCACATAGCCGACGGCGCGCGGACCCATGCCGCTGCCGGCGGCGGCGTTGCCGGCCACCGTGTTGGAGGAGGTGACGTACGGATAGGTGCCGTGGTCGATGTCCAGCATCGTGCCCTGGGCGCCTTCGAACAGGATGCGCTTGCCGGCGCGGCGCAGCTCGTCCAGCTGCTTCCAGACGACGGCGGCGTAGGGCAGGACCTGCGGCGCGATCTGGCGCAGGGGATCCAGGATGTCGGCCGGGGTCATCTCCGGCGCGCCCAGCGCGCGGAACAGCGCGTTGTGGTGGGCGAGCAAAGCGTCGACCTTCTCCACCAGCACGGCGTCGTCGGTCAGGTCGCACAGGCGGATGGCGCGGCGGGCGACCTTGTCCTCATAGGCCGGGCCGATGCCGCGGCCGGTGGTGCCGATCTTGCCGGCGCCCTTGGCCTCTTCGCGCGCCTTGTCCAGGGCGCTGTGCACCGGCAGGATCAGCGGCACGTTCTCGGCGACGATCAGGTTTTCCGGCGTGACGGAGACGCCCTTCTCCTTGATCGCGTTCACTTCACGGATGAAGGCCCACGGGTCGAAGACGACGCCGTTGCCGATGACAGACAGCTTGTTCTGGCGCACCACGCCCGAGGGCAACAGGTTGAGCTTGTACGTCACGCCCCTGATCACCAGTGTGTGGCCGGCGTTGTGACCGCCCTGGAAGCGCACCACCACATCGGCCCGGCTGGACAGCCAGTCGACGATCTTGCCCTTGCCCTCGTCGCCCCACTGGGCGCCGACAACCACGACGTTGGCCATGGGATTCTCCGTTGTGATGTCAAACCGTTATTGAAGAAGGCTCCGCACCTCCCGGCCGCGGTGCTGCATCGCGACCGGGAGGTGCGGTGTCTTTCTCGCCCAGTCGGCACCGGCTGAACGCCGATGCGGATGCCACTTCGCTGTGCACCGCTCTTGCGGCCGAAGCCCGGCGGCCGAATGGGGCCATTTGTGTTCAAAGCGACTGAAGCCTTGATTCAGGACTTGAACCGGTTGGGGTCGAAGGCGCCCGGCGGCAGCGATGACAGGGCTGCCGGTGGTGGGAACGGGTACCGCAGATAGGGTGCCTGCGGCTGGCCGGGAGGCGAATATTGACCATCGGCGAGAATGCGCTTCTTCGCGGACATCTGCACGACCTTGCAGCGGAAGGTCGTGATCTGTGCCGGTGCGAAATCATCGATCGGCGTGTAGTCGCGTTCTGGGCGGTATTTCTCCAGCACCTCATATTGCTGGCGCCGCACGGCTTCGAGATCCTCCGATGGATCGACGTGGCATCGTGCGAGCACGCTGTAATATTCGAAGCTGGTGTTTTGCCCCTTCGGCGCCTTTAGCAGAGCGACCAAATGGTCGATCTCGATGGTCACGTGCGGATTGCGGTGGATCAGTCCGGCCATTCGTCCGAAGCGGGAGCAGTGAAGTAGAAACACCCCGTCAATAAACCGGTAGCTCTGAGCCAAAACATAGGGAAAGGGATCGTCATGGATTGCGATACGGCAGACGACCTGGTCGGCAAGAAATTTCGAAATGGCCTCCCAGTCGTTCCATGCTAGGTCGGAACGCCGCATGCCATTGTCGAAATAGGCCGGTAGGGCAGTGGAGCTGTTCATTCTGCTTCGTCCCGATCAGCGGATGGCGAAGATGCCCTCGACCTCGACGGGGGCATCGAAGGGAAGGCTCTTGACGCCGATGGCGATGCGGGCGTGCTCGCCCCGCTCGCCGAAGGCCGAGGTCATGATCTGCGAGGCGGCGTTGATGATGGTCGGTGCATCTGCAAATCCTTCATCAGCGGCAACGAAACCACCCAGCCGGATGCAGCGTTCGACGCGGGTGAAATCGCCCTGGCAGGCGTGCTTCAACCAAGCCAGGACATTGAGGGCGCACAGTTCAGCTGCCTCCCGCGCCTGATCGACGGAGACGGTGCCCGGAACGCGGCCGACCCAGACCGGCTTGCCGTCCCTGACCGGCAATTGGCCGGACACATGAACGATTCCTCCATGTACGACATAAGGTTTAAAGGCTGCCGCAGACATTTGGATGTCGGGCACGTTTCGAAGAAGATCGTGGTTCAAAACCATGTGAAGCCCACCTTGCAGATATAATGAATTGTCGGAGCACGTAACAATGACAGTCCCGCCGCGCCGCCGCGCGCGCGCGGGCGCCATGTTTGCGCGTTCTCTCGCCAATCGGGATGCAAGCCCCGCGACAGCCAAATGGTCGCGCCCTGTCGGAGTGCAGTTTGGCATTCTTGCGACAGAGGTTGGCGCCGGCTCGCGAGCAGGCGCATCAGAAGCCGGATAGTCTCCTGTACGAACAGTTATGGGAGGCCACAATGAACATCTGCGCGAGCGATCGGCTTGAGAGGCTGCCGCTTTGTAGTTATCACCGGTTCCTTCTTCTGATCATTGGCCTAGCGTTCTTCTTCGATAATCTTGATCTGGCCATGATGACCTACCTTCTGGGGTCGATAAAGGCGGAGTTCGGGCTTACGACGGCTGAAGCCGGAATGTTGGGGAGTGCCAGTTTCGTCGGCATGGCGATCGGCGCGGTTTGTTCGGGTTTGTTCGCGGACCGGTTTGGAAGGAAACCGCTCTTTCAAATGAGCATGATCGTGTGGGGCGTGGGTAGTTATCTGTGCTCGACAGCGACGGACCCCCTGACGCTCGGGGTGTACCGGTTCATCCTCGGGATTGGCATGGGGATGGAGTTGCCGCTGGCGCAGACGCTGCTTTCCGAATTCATTCCAGCGAAGCGGCGCGGCAAGTATCTGGCCCTCATGGACGGAAACTGGCCGATCGCGTTCATCTGTGCCGGATTGATCTCCTACATGGTGTTGCCGAGCTACGGCTGGCGCACGATGTTCGAAATCGGCGCGGTTCCGGCGCTCTTCCTGTTCGCCATCCGGCGCTTCGTGCCGGAGTCCCCCCGGTGGCTGGAATCGCGGGGACGGGCCGCCGAGGCTTCGGCCATCGTGGACGGCATTGAAGGCACCGTGAAGAAGCGACTGAAGCTCACCGTACTGCCCCCGGTGATCGCCAGAACGGCGGGCAGCGCACCGGCATCGATCGGTCTGCGTGATCTGTGGAGCGGCGTCTACCGCCCCCGCCTCCTGACGGCATGCGCATTGTGGTTCTTTGCGCTTCTCGGTTTCTACGGGCTCAGCACTTGGCTCGGCGCGCTTCTGCAGCAATCCGGCTACGACGTGACGAAGTCGGTTCTCTACACGGTCTACATTTCGACCGGTGGTATCCCCGGGTTTCTCTGGGCGGCCTGGGCCGTCGAGCGCTGGGGGCGCAAGCCGACTTGCATCATCACGCTGCTCGGCGGAGCCCTCGCGGTCATGACGTACGGTTACGTCGCTCTGGGAAACCTGGGCATTCCGGCCCTCTTCGCATCCGGTTTCTCGATGCAGTTCTTCCTGTTCGGTATGTGGGCCGTTCTCTACACCTACACGCCGGAACTCTTCCCGACCGGGGCGCGGGCATCCGGTTGCGGCCTGTCTTCCACGGCCGGTCGCATGGGGTCCCTCATCGGCCCGACCACCGTCGGCATCATCCTGCCCGTCGCCGGAACGACTGGGGTGTTCGGGCTGGGCGCGGCTTGCTTCGTCATGGCGGCGCTTGTCATCTACAAATTCGGCATCGAAACCCGCGGTATGTCGCTGGAAGAAATTGCCACACACACGGAAGAGATGAATGTCGAGCCGGCTCTCGCCGGTTCCCGGCAGCAGTCGACCTGATGGCCGCACTGGCCGGTCCTGCACGACCCGGCGGAACTTGGGGGTAATAACAGGGTTGGCGGGTCGCAGTCATGGCCTAATGGCTTTGCCATTCCGGTCAAAGCCATGATTGGCGGGGGAGCGTGCAAACTTGGCGTTCTCCCGCGCGCAGGCACAGGGCGGACCGGGCACAATCGGGCCTGAGTACCGGCGGCATCATCTCCATGAGCCATGCCGCCGATGTTGCCAGCCGATAGAGAAATTTACTTTGGAATGCTCCAGGTCCGAAGAATGCCTGAATGAGCCTTAAGGAATTTACTGTCGAAACCCACCCCAAAAGCGAGTTTTTACCATGACGAGAATGACGGCGGCGGAAGCGGCGGTGCGGGTGCTGGAGCGGGAGGACATCGACGTCTGCTTCGGCGTCCCCGGCGCCGCGATCAACCCCTTCTACGCGGCGATGCAGCGGCGCGGCACGATGCGCCATGTGCTGGCCCGCCATGTGGAGGGCGCCTCGCACATGGCCGAAGGCTACACGCGGGCCAATGCCGGCAACATCGGCGTGTGCATCGGCACCTCCGGCCCGGCCGGCACCGATATGATCACCGGCCTCTATTCGGCGATCGCGGACTCGATCCCGATCCTGTGCATCACCGGACAGGCGCCGCGCGCCCGCCTGCACAAGGAGGATTTCCAGGCCATCAACGTGCCGGACATCGCCAAGCCGGTGACCAAGTGGGCATTGACCGTGCTGGAGCCGGCGCAGGTGCCCTACGTCTTCCAGCAGGCCTTCCACCTGATGCGCTCCGGCCGGCCCGGCCCGGTGCTGATCGACCTGCCGATCGATGTCCAGATGGCCGAGATCGAGTTCGACGACGAGGCCTACGAGCCGCTGCCGGTCTATAAGCCGGCGGCCACGCGCCAGCAGGTTGAAAAGGCGCTGGCGATGTTTGCCGCGGCGGAGCGTCCGCTGGTGGTTGCCGGCGGCGGCATCATCAACGCCGATGCGTCGGACAAGCTGGTCGAGTTCGCCGAGCTGCTGGGCGTGCCGGTGATCCCGACGCTGATGGGCTGGGGCACCATCCCCGACGACCATCCGCTGATGGCCGGCATGGTGGGGCTGCAGACCGCTCACCGCTACGGCAACGCGACGATGCTGAAGTCCGACTTCGTGCTGGGCATCGGTAACCGCTGGGCCAACCGCCACACCGGCTCGGTCGAGGTCTACACCAAGGGCCGCAAGTTCGTGCATGTCGACATCGAACCGACCCAGATCGGCCGCGTCTTCATGCCTGACCTCGGCATCGTCTCTGACGCCGGCGCGGCGCTGGACATGTTCATCGCGGTGGCGAAGGAGTGGAAGGCCGCCGGCAAGTTCAAGGACCTCGGCGGCTGGGTCAAGGACTGCCAGGGCCGCAAGCGGTCGATGCACCGCCGCAGCGACTTCGATCAGGTGCCGATGAAGCCGCAGCGCGTCTATCAGGAGATGAACAGCGCCTTCGGCCAGGACACCACCTACGTCACCACCATCGGCCTGTCGCAGATCGCCGGCGCGCAATTCCTGCACGTCTACAAGCCGCGCCACTGGATCAACTGCGGCCAGGCCGGCCCGCTGGGCTGGACCCTGCCGGCGGCGCTGGGCGTCCGGGTGGCCGATCCGAAGCGGCGCATCGTCGCCCTGTCCGGCGACTACGACTTCCAGTTCATGATCGAGGAGCTTGCGGTCGGCGCCCAGCACAAGCTGCCCTACATCCATGTGCTGGTGAACAACGCCTATCTCGGCCTGATCCGGCAGGCGCAGCGCGCCTTCCAGATGGACTTCCAGGTGCAGCTGTCCTTCGAGAACATCAACGCGCCGGAGATCGGCGTCTATGGCGTCGACCACGTCGCGGTGGCCGAGGGGCTGGGCTGCAAGGCCATCCGCGTCACCGAGCCCGACCGCATCCAGGACGCCTTCGCCCAGGCCCAGGCCTGGATGGACGAGTATCAGGTGCCGGTCGTCGTCGAACTGGTGCTGGAGCGGGTGACCAACATCTCCATGGGCACCGACATCGACAACGTCACCGAGTTCGAGGAGACGCTGGACCTGCCGGTGGAGGAGAGCGAGACCGTGCTGGTCTGACGGGCCAGAAGGTGAATTCCCTCCTGTTCACGAGAAGAAGAACCATGCCCAGATTTGCCGCCAATCTGACGATGCTTTATAACGAACACGTGTTTCTCGACCGATTTGCTGCCGCCGCACAGGATGGCTTCAAAGGCGTGGAGTATCTCTTCCCCTACGCCTATCCGAAGGAGGAATTGGCCGAGCGCTTGCACAGATACGGACTGACGCAGGTTCTCCACAACCTTCCGGCCGGCGATTGGGACGCCGGCGAGCGTGGTATCGCCGTGCTGCCGGACCGTGTCGGTGAATTCCAGGATGGGGTCGGACGGGCAATCGATTACGCGACCGCCCTCGGCTGCGCCCAGATCAACTGCCTCGCCGGCAAGACTCCTGCGGACGTTCCTGCCGATGTCGTGGAGCGCACGTTGGTGAACAATCTTTCCTTTGCAGCCGATGCCATGAGGAAGGTTGGGATTCGCCTTCTGATCGAGCCGATCAACACCCGCGACATTCCCGGATTCCATCTTTGCACCACCGCCCAGGCGAAACGCGTGATGGATGCGGTCGGATCCGACAACCTCTTCCTCCAGTACGATGTTTATCACATGCAGATCATGGAGGGAGACCTGGTGCCGACCATCGGCCGGCTGATCGACCGGATCGCCCACATCCAGATTGCCGACAATCCGGGCCGCAACGAGCCGGGCACCGGAGAGATCAACTACCCCTTCATCTTCGATGCGATCGACCGCCTTGGCTACGCGGGATGGGTCGGCTGCGAATACAAGCCGACCGCCAGCGCCAGTGCCGGGCTGTCCTGGCGCCCCATGTCCGGGCAGGGCAGGTCGATAATCAGCACAGGTTTCGACAAGAGGAGAACATCATGAAGGTCGGATTCATTGGCCTCGGCATCATGGGTGCCCCGATGGCCGGGCACCTGTTGGATGCAGGACACACCCTTTACGTCCACGATATCAACTCCGCTCCCCAGGAGTTGATCGCCAAGGGCGCCACGCCCTGCGGGTCGGGCCGCGAGGTCGCTGGAAAGTCGGACGTGATCATCACCATGGTGCCGGACACCTCGCATGTCAGCGCCGTCCTGTTCGGCGAGAACGGCGTCGCCGCCGGCCTGTCGTCGGGCAAGATCGTGGTCGACATGTCCTCGATCTCCCCCATCGAGACCAAGGAATACGCCAAGCGTATCAACGATCTCGGCTGCTCCTACCTCGACGCGCCGGTGTCGGGCGGTGAGGTTGGGGCCAAGGCCGCCTCGCTGACCATCATGGTCGGCGGCCCGCAGGACGCCTTCGACACGGTCAAGCCGCTGTTCGAGAAGATGGGCAAGAACGTTACACTGGTCGGCGGCAACGGCGATGGCCAGACCACCAAGGTCGCCAACCAGATCATCGTCGCGCTGAATATCGAGGCGGTGGCCGAGGCCCTGCTGTTCGCGTCGAAGGCCGGCGCCGATCCGGCCAAGGTCCGTCAGGCGCTGATGGGTGGCTTCGCCTCCTCCCGGGTGCTGGAGGTTCATGGCGATCGCATGGTGAAGCGCAGTTTTGATCCGGGCTTCCGCATCGCACTGCACCGGAAGGATCTCAACCTCGCCCTTTCCGGAGCCCGCGCCCTCGGCCTGTCGCTGCCGAACACGGCGACCGCGCAGGAATTGTTCAATGCCTGCGCCGCCAATGGCGGCGATGCCTGGGATCATTCCGGCATCGTCCGCGCGCTGGAACTGCTCGCCGGCCACGAGATTGGCCAGAACCATCGCCAGACCGACTGATCGCGGCAATCAGAATGGGCGGCAAAACCACCAAGACTTGGCATCGCCGCCCATCTGTAATGGGTCGATCCGGTGCCGGCCGAATTTCTAATGAATGGTCACTTTGAGAATGCAGCCGAAAGAGCTTTTGTGGGCGATGTTCCGGGCCGCGGTGGACGCAGCGTCGCCCAATCAGTGCGTTCCGCCGCATCTGCCTGATCCGCCCAAGGGACGCACGATCGTGGTCGGTGCGGGAAAGGCGGCCGCCGCAATGGCGCGGGCGGTGGAAGACCATTGGTCGGGTCCCTTATCCGGCTTGGTGATCACCCGCTATGGTCATGCAGCGCCGACCCGGTTCATCGAGACGGTCGAAGCCGGACACCCTGTGCCCGACGCGGCTGGCGAGGCGGCAACACGCCGCATTCTGCAGCTGGCCGGTGAGTTGGGACCTGACGATCTCCTGCTTTGTCTGATCTCCGGCGGCGGTTCCGCACTGCTTTCCCTGCCGGCGCCTGGACTTTCCATCGCCGATAAACAGGTGGTGAGCAAGGCGCTGCTGCGATCCGGCGCATCGATCA
This sequence comes from Azospirillum sp. CT11-132, assembly GCF_047302835.1. Taxonomy (NCBI): domain Bacteria; kingdom Pseudomonadati; phylum Pseudomonadota; class Alphaproteobacteria; order Rhodospirillales; family Azospirillaceae; genus Azospirillum; species Azospirillum sp. CT11-132. The sequence goes on along the minus strand of NZ_JBGLZA010000006.1, from coordinate 717,787 downwards.
GGGAGATGAACTGCGTGCGCAAGCAGTTGTCGGCCATCAAGGGCGGCCGTCTGGCCGCCGCCACGCGTGCACAGGTCGTATCCTTGATCATTTCCGATGTGCCGGGGGATGATCCCTCGGTGATCGCCTCCGGCCCCACTGTACCCGATCGGACCACCTCCGCCGACGCGCTGGCAATTCTGCGGAAATACGCGATCGAACCACCGGCGGCGGTGGTTCGATACCTGTCGGAGACGCGCATCGTTGGCGAAGCATCGGGTAGAATGCGTGAGGATGTGAGAACCATCATGATCGCCACCCCGCAAATGGCACTGGAGCGCGCCGCCGAAACGGCGCGGAGCGCCGGCTTTACGCCGCTGATCCTGGGCAACGCCATCGAAGGCGAGGCGAGCCAGACCGCGCTGGTCCATGCCGGCATCGCCCGCCAGGTGATGGAACACGGCCAGCCGGTGGCCGGGCCCTGTGTTCTGTTGTCCGGCGGTGAAACCACCGTGACCGTGCGGGGGCATGGCCGTGGCGGGCGCAATGCCGAATTCCTCCTTGCGCTCGCCGTTGCGTTCGACGGAGTGCCGGATGTCTATGCGCTCGCCGCCGACACCGACGGTATCGACGGGACAGAGGACAATGCGGGTGCACTTCTCGCCCCCGACACTCTGAAGCGGGCGGCCGCGTTGGGGGTCGATGCGAAGGCGCGTCTGGCAGACAATGACGGGTATGGGTTTTTTCAGGCGCTCGGCGACCTTGTCGTGACGGGTCCGACGCTGACCAACGTGAATGATTTCCGAGCCATTCTGATCGACGGCCGCGAGCCGCAGTGCAAAGGACAGGGGTGAGCGATGCGCCGTCAGCGAAGCACCAAAATCGTGGCCACTCTCGGCCCCGCAAGTTCCTCGACGGAGATCATTCGTGCCCTTTACGATGCGGGCGTCGATGTCTTCCGGCTCAATTTCAGCCATGGCAGCCATGACGATCATGCGCTTCGCCATTTCATTATCCGCGACCTGGAACGGGAGGTGAAGCGGCCGATCGGCATCCTCCTCGATCTTCAGGGGCCGAAGCTGCGCATTGGCCGGTTCGCTCAAGAACGGGTACGGCTGGAGGCCGGGCAGCGCTTCCGCCTTGACACCGCGGATGCACCCGGCGATGCCTCGCGCGTGGCGCTTCCGCACCGGGAACTCTATGAGGCGCTGGAGCCCGGCGTTGAAATCCTTGTGGACGACGGCAAAATGCGGCTGCGGGTTGAGCGGTGCGGCGCTGATTTCGCCGAGACCGTCGTGGTCACCTCCGGCGTCCTGTCTGACCGGAAGGGGGTAAATCTACCCGGCGTCATCCTACCTTTGTCGGCCCTGTCCGACAAGGACAGGCGCGATCTGGAATTCGGCCTTCGCCTGGGCGTCGATTGGATTGCGCTGTCATTCGTGCAACGCCCGGAAGATGTGGCCGAGGCACGGGAACTGATTGCCGGGCGGGCCGGAATCGTCGCAAAGATCGAAAAACCGGCGGCTATGGTGGCATTGGGCGAAATCATCGCTCTGTCGGATGCCGTAATGGTGGCCCGTGGCGATCTGGGCGTCGAGATGCCGCCTGAGGACGTTCCCAGCGCCCAGAAGCGCATCGTCACCCATTGCCGAGCACTTGGGCGTCCGGTTATTGTTGCGACGCAGATGCTGGAATCGATGACAGCGGCGCCGGCGCCGACAAGGGCGGAGGCCTCCGACGTGGCAACCGCCGTCTATGATTGTGCCGACGCCGTGATGCTGTCGGCTGAATCCGCTTCCGGCGCTTATCCGGTGGAGGCTGTGGCGATGATGGACCGCATCGTCCGTCGTGTCGAACAAGATCCGCAGCACCGCAAGTTCACCGACGCCGCCCGGCCGAAACCCGAGGCGACGACCGCCGATGCCATCACGAACGCCGCACGGCAAGTCGCCGTCACGGTCGGGGCCGTGGCGATCGCGGCCTACACCACATCGGGCTCGACAGCACTGCGTGCTGCACGCCTGCGGCCGGGGGTTCCGGTGCTTGGCCTCACACCGGCTCTGTCCACCGCGCGCCGCCTGTCACTGGCCTGGGGAGTCCATGCGGCTCATTCTGCTGACGTGAGCGATTTTTCAGAAATGGTTCACCGGGCCTGTTCGATTGCTGTGCACGAAGGGTTGGCGAGTGCAGGGGATCGTCTGGTAATCACGGCCGGAGTGCCTTTCGGCACACCAGGCGCCACGAATGTACTACGGGTGGTAGGTGTTAAGGACAGCCCATACCCATCCACGTCACTGTCAGCAGGTACTGTCAAGTTGACGCGAATTGGGGCGCCGGGTTGACGGTATAGGGCTGACACGACGACGCACCCTGCGCGGATGTTCAGGCGGGGATGATCCGGCTTGATCAGTTCCCGCCTCTGACCGACGCTCATCAGCCGGAGGCCTTAAGGCGCGGCAACCAGCGCATCGGCCAGCGGTTCGTACCCGAGCGGCCTGATCAGGCTTGCCACGTGGCGCCGTGCCAGACCGATGCACGCCGCAGCGATGATGTCCGGATCCTTGTCATGACCGACAGCATCCATCAGCAGGCGCCACGCCGCCTTCGCCGGTTCGACCAGTCCCGCCTGCTGGGCGAGGATCATCACCAGTCGCCGGCCGTGGCGGACCAGAGCCTCGTAGGCGCGTTTCCACCCTTGCGCTTCCAGTTCCGCTCGCTCGCGACTGTCCGCCGCATCTTCACGCTGTACGCCGACGGCATGAGCCCCCGCGCCATCGCCCGACTGTTGAATGATGAGAACGTTCCAGGCCCCAGGAGGAGAAAATGGGTCGATACCACGATTCGCGGACAGGTCGCCCGCGGGACCGGTATCCTCAACAACGCCAATTATGCCCGCGTCCTGGATTGGGGACGTTGCGAGTTCGTCAAGGATCCGGGCACCAGCAAGCGCGTCGCCCGCATCAACCCTCAGGAAAAGCGGGAGATTGTCGAAGTCCCCGAACAGCGCATCATCGACGACGTTCTGTGGAACCGCGTCAAGGTGCGACAGAAAGCGGTTGCCACCGAGATCGGTCGGGATGAGCAGGGCAACGCTCTGAACCGTGTGCATCGGCGGGCGCTTCCTTCTGTCCGGCGTGCTGGTGTGCGGCGTCTGCGGCGGCCGCTACACCATCATGGGCAAGGACCGCTACGGTTGCGCCGGCCACCGGAATTCGGGCACCTACCCGAACGACCGCACCATCACCCGGCAAGCGATCGAGGGCCGTGTTCTTGCCGGGCTGAAGGAGCGCCTGCTCGGCGCCGACGTGGTCGCCGCCATTATTGAGAAAATGGTCGTGGCGCAACGGCGTGACCAGGCCGAGGCCCGGAACCGGCGCGGGGATCGGGAGCGCGCCCTCGCCGGAACCGACCGGAAGATCGCGTCGATCCTGGAGGCAGTGGAGAACGGGATGTACAGCCCGTCCCTGAAGGAGCGGCTGTCCGCCCTGGAGGCCGAGCGTGCCACGCTCGCCGCCGAGATCGACGCCCTGGGGACGGAGGCGCTGGAGATGCTGCTGCCGGCCAACCTGCCGGAGCTGTACCGGCGGAAGATCGCGGAGCTGGAATCCGTGCTCGGCGACGGCGACGAGGGGATGGCCGCGATGGAGATGATCCGGTCGATGGTCGACCGCGTCGTGCTGTCCCCCTGCCCCTCCGACGCCGGGCTGGAGGCGCAGCTTCATGGCGACCTGCTGGCGATCCTGGAGGCGTGCGCCGAGGCGGAACCCAAACGCCGACAGCCCGCCTCGTTGGAGGCGGGCTGTCAACTGTCGGTGGTTGCGGGGGCAGGATTTGAACCTGCGACCTTCAGGTTATGAGCCTGAAAGTGGGTGTGTTCGGTAAATGCGGTCAACCAGCAAGACCTGCTCAGCACGAAAGCACCGTGCTTACTGGGTGCTTACTGGAGCACCCAACCAGCCCAAACGCAGTTGATAAGTCATTGAAAAGGTTGGTTGGGGGACTAGGATTCGAACCTAGGCTGGCGGAGTCAGAGTCCGCTGTCCTACCGCTAGACGATCCCCCAGACCGTCACCGGGGCGGCTCGTTTGCCGTGCCCCGTGGTGTGGGCGGGTTTATAGCGACCATGTGCCGGGCTGTGAAGAGCTTTTTTCGCCTGGGATGCATTTTTTTCCAACGGCCACCGGCGGCCCGGATTTCCCCAGGGCCGCCGGTGGCGAATGGTGGTCAGCGCGGGGCGATGGCGGCGATCGGAGCGATGATGTGGCGGAGGTCGTCGTCGGACTCCAGTTCCTCCAGCTTGCGGGGAAGGCGGCGGCGCCAGTTGGGGTGCTGGTCCACCGTGCCGGGCAGGTTGGGCTGCTCGTCGTCGGCCAGCGCGTCCTCAATCTGCACCATCACGATGCGGGACGGAGTGCGCGCCAGATAGGCGTGAACAGCGGCCGACAGTTCCACGCGGAAAGGCTGGTCGCCATCATCGCTGGGATAGCTGTCCGGGCGCAGCCCCTCGCGCGACAACGCTTGCAGCAGGCGCCAGCGGTCGACTCCACGATCCCAGATGTCCTTGTCGCGGCTGGCATCGTCCGGATAAAGGCCGAGACGCCGGCGCCAGTCCAGGTCGCGGCCGGTCCAGAAGCCTTTGAAAGGCGCCAGATCATGGGTGCTGACCGTCGCCATCGACCCGGCGGGATAGTCGCCGGGGGACTTGAAGCCGCCGTCGACGGTGCGCTCGAAATAGAGCACGCGGTAGCTGAGGATGCCGGCCTGCTCCAGCGCCGGACGGAAACCCTCCGGCACGGTGCCCAGATCCTCGCCGATCACGACGCAGCGGTTGCGGCGGCTCTCCAGCGCCACGATGCGCAGCAGATCGTGGAAGGGATAGGCGACATAGGCGCCGGGGCTGCCGTCCTCCGGAATCCAGAACAGGTGCTGCAGCGCCATCACATGGTCGATGCGGAGCGCGGCGGCATGGCGCATGTTGGCGCGCAGAAGCTCGATGAAGGGGCCGTAGGCGGACTCACGCAGGCCCAGCGGCGACAGAGGGGCAAGGCCCCAGTTCTGGCCGTTCATGTTGAACTGGTCGGGCGGCGCCCCGACATTGGCGCCCTGCACCAGCATCGACGGATCGGCCCAGGCGGAGCCACCGCCGGGATGGGCGGCAACGGCAAGGTCGCGGTAGAAGCCCATGGCAAGCCCGGCGGAACGCCCGCGCGCAGCGGCCTCGCCCAACTGTCGGTCGGCCTCGAACTGGGTCCAGGCGAAGAAATCGACGCGGTCGGCATGCTCGGTGGCGAAAGCCGCGACCTCGGCGCTTCGCGGGTCCTGGAAGGCGGTTGGCCAACTCCGCCACATCCACTGCGAGGAATCTTCGCAGAAGAAATGCTCGTGCAGGGCATCGAACATGGCATGGCGGTCCAGCGCCGCGCCCATGTCCTGCCGGAAGGCGGCATAGGCGGCCTTGCGTGGGTGGTCGTCGGGAAGGGCACGGAATCGGGCGTGCAGAGCTTCCAGGAGCGGCAGCTTCAGCGCGGCGACGGCGGGGTAGTCGACCAGCTCAGCCTGACGGGCCGTTGCCAGGGCCGTCTGAAAGGCGGGGTCCCCGATGCGGTCGCGCAGATCGTCGGCTCCGGCGAATTCGGGTACGGAGGCCGGGTCGATGTAGAGGATGTTGAGGAACTGGCGGCTGGACGGGGAATAGGGACCGATGTGGTTGGGGTCGGCCGGAAACAGGGCGTGCAGCGGGTTCAGGCCGACCAGCCCGGCGCCCAGTCGACCGGCGATCTCGGCAAAGCCGGCGAGGTCGCCGAAATCGCCCATGCCCCAGTCATGCTCCGACCGCAGCGAATAGACCTGCAGGCCGATGCCCCAGCTGCGGCCGGCCGGCACCATCTCCTCCACCGTCACGCAGCGGTCCGGCGCCACGATCAGGGTGGTGGAGCCGGACGGCCCTGCCGCCCCGCCGGCAGCCTCCACATGCAGGTCCAGCCGGTGATAGCCGATGGGCAGCGATACGGGCAGCAGGGCGCCCAGCGCGCGGCGCTCGTAGGCCGTGCCGTCCAGGGTGGCGCGGTCGGTGATGGGCAGGTCGCGGACCGGGATGCGGCCACCCTGGGCCGTGCCGCCCTCCGGCGTCAGGTCCCACGCCAGGGTGGCATCGTCCAGGCCGGCCGGCAGAGCGACGCTCAGATCGATCCCCTGCCCTTCCCCAACCACCAACACCGGCGGCAGCGGGCGACTCCAGGACCGGCGCTCGACCGTGCGCAGGCTGTCGGCGACCTGATCGTCGGTGGCGGCCTGCAACCCCATGGCGGCGATCAGCGCCCGCTTGGTGGCGGCGGAGGTCTCCCGCCGGTTGCCCCAGATGTCGTGATAGTGGGGTTCTAGTCCAAGCAGATCGGCCAGCCGGTCGAGATCACTCATGCAGGGTCCCCGCGGGTTGTACGGAAAGAGGGTGGGGCTTAGGGATTGGGGGCGCGGCTCGTGGCGTCAATGTCGCCCGGCGGCCTATGCCATCGGCACTCCCCCATCAACCAGCCGACAGGGCGGTGCTCGCCGGCCCGGCCGCGGTCGGCGGCAGAGCGGAGGAAGCGATGGAGTCGTTCGTGGTCTCGCCCGCCGCATCGGCGGATGACGCCGCCAGCGCCGAAGCGGCAGCGGCGGCCTTGGCTTGGGCGATCTGCTCCAGCCGGCTGCGATAACCGTCGACGGCGGAGGCCACCTCCCGCGTCATCGCCTCAAGCGGGCGGTCGGGATCGACGGCCTGCATCAGGGCACGGGACAGGGCCTGCAGTTGGTCGCGGTCGTCGGCGGAGACGGGACCGGCTTCGGCGGCGGCCCGCACCTTGTCGGCGAGGGACTTGATGGCGCGGGCGACCGCCTCCACCGGGGCATGGTCGCCGTCGTCGCCCAGCCGGCGCAGCAGATCGTCGAGGAAGCCGCCGATGCGGCCGACATGGTCGATGGACATGCGGTCCGGAACCGGCCGTGCCAGCCCGGCCAGGGCGAATTCGATCAGGAAGGCGACCTGGATGCTGGCACGCAGCCGCTTCTGGGTGGTAACGGTGGCGATCGCTTCATTCAGCCGCATGCGGGCGCCGGACTGGGTCCATTGGCCGGTCGCCTTCAGCCGCAGCGTGTTGGGCGCGTCCAGCACCGGCACCTGCGCCCCCTCGCGCGGGGATTTGCGGCGGTCGGGGCCGGTGTAGTCGGCGGTGACGACGAAGCCCTTGCGCGCCTCGATCAGGCTGACGATGCGCTCGCGCACCTGCTTGGGCGACACCGGCTTCATCAGCAGGTCGTCGCCGCCGGCATTTGTGACGCGGGTCAGCAGCGCCGGGGTCGGCGCCCAGGTGGTGACGATGACGCAGGCAAACGGGTTGGGCACCGCCGGTTCGTTGCGCAGGGAGCGGATGAAGCGGAAGGCCTCCGAATCCTCGCCGTCGGCATCGACCAGCACCAGATCGGGCATGGCCGCGGCCAGCAGGCCGGCGGCGGCCTTCACCGAATCGAACAGCTCCACCCGGCGGAAGCCCAGCCGGATCAGCACGTCGCGGAACACGCGCGCGGTGTTGAGCTGGCTGTCGATGATCGCGGCGTCGACCTGCGAGAAATCGTAATCCGGCATCGTCCTACCCGAAGCTCCGCTGCCGCTGTGACGGGAACGCGCGGCGCAGCGTAACACGCTTTGTCTCCGCCCGTCGCGGTAGCATCTCCGCCGGGGGGATGGACAGTGGGCAAAGGATCGCAGGGCAACGCGCCATCGGTTTCATGCCGCCACTCACATGCCCGGCTGCTCCACCAAGGTGAAAACCAGGACGGTCCGCCCATCGACCAGGGCCGAGCGCCCGGCCAGATGGATGCGCTCGTCCCCCGCCCCGTCGGCGACGCGGGTGTCGAGCACGCAGCGCCAGCCGCGGCCGCCCGGCACGTCGGGCAGGGTCACGGTCAGGATATCGGCATGGGCGTTCAGCACGATCAGCAGGACGCCGTCGGACAGCGGCTGCCCGTCCGGGCCGACATGGGCGCCGGCGCGGCCGTTCAGCAGCAGGACGATGCAGCGCGCCTGGGTGTTGCGCCAATGCTCCGCCGTCTTTTCCACCCCCTGGGCGTTGTACCAGACGATGTCCTTCAGCCCGTTCGCCGCCACCTCCCGCCCATGCAGGAAGAGGGGGCGGCGCAACACCGGATGGGCGCGCCGCAATGCGACCAGCCGGCGGACGAAGGACACCAGCGACCCGTCACGCCTGGACCAGTCGAGCCACGTGATGTCGTTGTCCTGGCAGTAGGCGTTGTTGTTGCCGTCCTGGCTGTGGTCCAGCTCGTCGCCGGCCAGCATCATCGGCGTGCCCTGCGACAGCATCAGCGTCGCCAGCATGTTGCGCTTCTGCCGTGCCCGCAGTTCGTTTACCGCCGGATCGTCGCTCGGCCCCTCCACCCCATGGTTCCAGGAGCAGTTGGAGGAATGGCCGTCGCGGTTCTCCTCGCCGTTTGCCCAATTGTGCTTGTCGTTGTAGGAGACGAGATCGTGCAGGGTAAATCCGTCATGGGCGGTGATGAAGTTCACGCTCGCCCAGGGGCGGCGCCCGCGCTTCTCGAACAGGTCGGCGGAGCCGGCGATGCGGCCGGCCAGTTCCGGCAGCATGCCGTCGTCGCCGCGCCAGTAGCGGCGCACGGTGTCGCGGTAGCGGTCGTTCCACTCCGCCCAGCCCGGCGGGAAATTGCCGACCTGATAGCCGCCGGGTCCGACATCCCACGGCTCGGCGATCAGCTTGACGTCGGCCAGCACCGGATCCTGCCGCACCGCGTCGAGGAAGCCCGAGCCGGGGTCGTAGCCATAGGGCTCCCGTGCCAGCACGGTGGCGAGGTCGAAGCGGAAGCCGTCGACATGCATCTCCGTCACCCAGTAGCGGAGGCTGTCCATCACCATCTGGACCACCCGCGGATGGCTGAAATCCAGTGTGTTCCCGGTGCCGGTGTCGTTGATGTAATAGCGCGGGCTGTCCGGCATCAGCCGGTAGTAGCTGAGATTGTCGATGCCCTTGAAGGACAGGGTCGGTCCCAGATGGTTGCCCTCGGCCGTGTGGTTGTAGACGACGTCGAGGATGACCTCGATCCCCGCCTCGTGCAGGCGGGCGACCATCGTCTTGAACTCCGACAGGACGCCGGTGTTCATGTAGCGCGGCTCCGGCGCGAAGAAGCCGATGGTGTTGTAGCCCCAGTAGTTCGTCAGCCCGCGGGTGACGAGATGCTGCTCGTCGGCGATGGCCTGGACCGGCAGGAACTCCACCGAGGTGATGCCGAGCGCGCGCAGATACTCTATGACCGTCTGGGTCGACATGCCGGAGAAGGTGCCGCGCAGATGGGCCGGCACTTCCGGATGGCGCATGGTGAAGCCGCGGACATGGGTCTCGTAGAGGACCGTGTCGATCCAGGGAACGCGGCGGTGGCGGTCATGGCCCCAGGTGAAGGCGCCGTCCACCACCCGGCATTTCGGCATGCCGCGGGCGTTGTCGCGCCGGTCGAACGATAAGTCCTCGCGCGTCGAGCCGACCCGGTAGCCGTAATGGGCGTCCGACCATTTGAAGCCGCCGAACAGCGCCCGGGCATAGGGGTCGATCAGCAGCTTGTTCGGGTTGAAGCGGTGCCCCTCCTCCGGCTCGTACGGCCCATGGACGCGGTAGCCGTAGAGCAGGCCGGGGCGGGCGTCGGGCAGGTAGCCGTGCCAGACCTCGTCGGTGTGTTCCGGCAGGGTGACCCGTTCGACCTCGCGCTGGCCGGTCTTGTCGAACAGGCAAAGCTCCACCCGTTCGGCATGGGCGGAAAAGATCGCGAAATTGACGCCGAACCCGTCCCAGGTGGCGCCGAGCGGATGGGGCTTGCCGGGCCAGACCGGGGTGCGGGCGGGGGTGGAAGGCATCAGCGGGCGGCCTGTGTGGTGGACTTCTTTGAGGCGATCGTCAGGGCCGCCGATCCGGCGGGGCGGCGAATGGAACGTTTGGAACAGTATGAAACAGTTTCCGGGGCTTGTTCCATTGTTCCACGTCCTCGCTGCCTCGCCGCGACCGCGTACCGACTCCGCCGACGGTACAGCACCTCGCGGTTTATCCGCCGGGTCCGCATCGCGTCATCATTGGAGGGAACAGGGTTCCTATCGACCATCAGCCAGCGCACGCCTCACCGGTTCCCCGAAAAGACACAAGGGATCCAATAAGAAAGCCTCCCCCCGGCGGCGTCAAGGGAGGTTGGGAAAGTGGAGCGGGTTGTCGCGTGCGTCTCCCTCTCCCGTCGCGGGAGAGCGAAGGGTGAGGGGGGACTCACGGAATGGATTCTCGGTAGAGGGCCGCAATGCGTCCCCCTCACCCTAACCCTCTCCCCGGGGGGGAGAGGGGACTTTCCTTAATCCGCTTTCCTCTCCAGGATCAGCGTCGACAGCGGCGGGATGGTCAGGTCCAGCGAGTGGGTGCGGCCGTGCCAGGGCATTTCCTCGGCATAGACGCCACCGCCGGGGTTGCCGACGCCGCTGCCTCCGTATTTGCCGTCGTCGGTGTTCATCCGCTCGACATAGCGGCCGGGCAGCGGAACGCCGACGCGATAGCCCTGGCGCGGGACAGGGGTGAAATTGCAGACGGCGATGACGATGTGCTCGGGATCGTCGGCCTTGCGCAGGAAGCTGTAGACCGAGTTCTCGTTGTCGTTCGATTCGATCCACTCGAAACCGGACGGGTCGCAGTCGGTCTTGTGCAGCGGCTCCAACTCGCGGTAGAGGCCGTTCAGGTCGCGGACGAGGTCGCGCATGCCGCGGTGCATCGGCTGGTCCAGCAGGTGCCAATCCAGGCTGCGCGCTTCGCTCCACTCGTTCCACTGGGCGAACTCGCCGCCCATGAACAGCAGCTTCTTGCCGGGATGGGCGAACATGAAGCCGTAATAGGCGCGCAGGTTGGCGAATTTCTGCCAGTCGTCGCCCGGCATCTTGTTGATGAGCGAGCCCTTGCCATGCACCACCTCGTCATGGCTGAGCGGCAGCACGAAGTTCTCGGAGAACTGATAGATCAGCCCGAAGGTCATCTGGTGGTGATGATAGCGGCGGTGGATCGGGTCGTTCTGCATGTAATGCAGCGTGTCGTGCATCCACCCCATGTTCCATTTGTAGCCGAAGCCGAGACCGCCGAGGTAGGTCGGCTTCGACACCATCGGCCAGGAGGTCGATTCCTCCGCCACCGTCATCGCGCCCGGCTGCTGGCCATAGACCAGCTCGTTCATCCGCTTCAGGAAGGCGATGGATTCCAGGTTCTCGCGACCGCCGAACTTGTTGGGGACCCACTCCCCTTCCTTGCGGCTGTAGTCGAGATAGAGCATGGAGGCGACGGCATCGACGCGCAGGCCGTCCAGCTTGTACTGGTCGAGCCAGAACAGCGCGTTGCCGAGCAGGAAATTCTGCACCTCCGTCCGGCCGAAATTGTAGATCAGGGTGTTCCAGTCCTGGTGGAAGCCCTGGCGCGGGTCGGCATGCTCGTAGAGATGCGTGCCGTCGAAATCGCCCAGCCCATGCGGGTCGGTCGGGAAATGGCCGGGCACCCAGTCGAGCAGCACACCCAGCCCGGCGCGGTGGCAGGCGTTGACGAAGTCCTTGAAGTCCTCCGGCGAGCCATGACGGGCGGTGGGCGCATAGAGGCCGATCGGCTGATAGCCCCAGGAGCCATCGAACGGATGCTCGGTGATCGGCAGCAGCTCGATGTGGGTGAAGCCCATGTCCTTGGCGTAGGGGATCAGCCGCTCCGCCAGTTCCTGATAGGTCAGGAAGCGGTTGTCCTCCTCCGGCACCCGCGCCCAGGAGCCGAGATGCACCTCGTAGATCGAGATCGGCGCGGTGCGGTCGGAGGTGGCGAGCTTGCGGCTCTGCCAGTCCTGGTCGCGCCATTCGTAGGATGGCAGGCCATGGACCACCGAGGCGGTGGCCGGGCGCATCTCCGCCTGGAAAGCGTAGGGGTCGGCCTTAGCCGGCATCAGGTTGCCGTTGGGCCCTCGGATCTCGAACTTGTAGCGCTGGCCGGGACGGGCGCCGGGAACGAAGATTTCCCACACCCCGACCTCGACACGCCGGCGCATCGGCAGGCGGCGGCCGTCCCAGTTGTTGAAGTCGCCGACAACGCTGACGCTGCGGGCGCTGGGAGCCCAGACGGCGAAGGACACGCCGGCGACGCCGTCGACCTCGCGCGGATGGGCGCCGAGCTTCTCGTAGGTCCGCAGGTGGGTGCCTTCGGCCAGCAGATGGACGTCCAGTTCGCCCAGCATGTTGCCGAAGCGATAGGCGTCCTCGAACTCCTGGGTCGCCAGCGGGTATTGCGCGCGCAGGCGGTAGCGGAAACGCTCCGTCCGGTCGGGCAGCACGGCCAGGAAGAAACCGTCCTGATGGATGCGCTCGGCCTCGCCCGCTGGCTCGCCGGTGGCGCTGTCGATCACCCACAGCCGCTCGGCGCCGGGCACGAAGGCGCGGACCTCCACCGGGCGGCCGGGCGCCTCCTGCTGCATGCCGAGCACGGCGAAGGGATCGCCATGGTCGGCCCGCGCGATGGCGTCCGCCGCCGCGCGCAGGGCCTCGGCCCGGTGGTCGGTGGGGCCGGGGTTACGGCTTTCGGAGACGCCGGTCTGCGCCTGGTCCTTGCGGGTATCCGTCGTCATGTCGCTCGCCATTGGCCAAGTGCCCTTCTTCGTGGAGGCCCCATCGTCTTCATGGACCATAACCGTTCCATCCCCGTCATCCCCGCGAAGGCGGGGATCCAGGCTTACGCGCTAAACCCCGTTTTGGGGAGCCCTGGATTCCCGCCTTCGCGGGAATGACGGCGAACGAGGCGCTGCATGGTGCAAAGCCCCGCCGGAACGCCTTCTCCGGAGGTGAACATACCCGCGGCGGTTTCGTCACACCATGCCCGCCGCGGATTTGCCCGGTTACTCCTTCGCGCCCGCCTCGTTGGCGTCGTCGAGAAGGCCCAGCACGCCCTTGACCGGGATGCCGATCCAGTTGGGCCGGTTCGCCGCCTCGTAGCCGATCTCGTAGAAGGCCTTTTCCAGCAGGAACAGGGTCAGCAGGCCGCGCGCGGTGCCGCCCTCCGACGGCCAGGCCGGGCAGCCCTCGATCACCGTGCGATAGCCGTCGAGGAAGGACTCGACGCTGCGGCGCTCCCAATCGCGGGCGGCGGCCAGCGCCGGGCTGTCGCCGCTGTTGGACCCCTCGCCGGCGCTGTCCAGCCGGAACAGCGCCGCCCAGGCGGCATAGTTGAAGGAGCGCAGCATGCCGGCCACGTCACGCAGCGGGCTGGACTTGGCGCGGCGTTCCTCCAGCGTCTTGGCCGGCTCCCCTTCGAAGTCCAGGATGTACCAGTCGTTCTGCGCCCGCACGACCTGACCCAGGTGATAGTCGCCATGGATGCGGGTCTTGACGCCGTCGGCCGGCATCGACGCCAGCGCCGACAGCCGGTCCATCGCCTCCGCCCGGCGGGCCAGAAGCTGTTCGGCATCGGCCCGCACGTCGGCCGGCAGGCGGTCCAGCGTTCCCGGCAGGACGGCGAAGGCAGCCTCCGCCTGGACGCGAGCGGCATCGGCCCAGCGCGCCAGATCCTCGGCGGTGATCGGCTCCGGGTCGAAGGCCGGATTGGCGGTGCCTTGCTTGCCGGGGCCTTGCGCCAGCGCCCGGTGCAGTTCGGCGGTGCGCTGCCCCAGCGTGGTCATCATCACCAGATGCATGCCGAAGGGCTCGCCCGATTCGGCGGCGTCCTCGGTGGTGCCGGCGACGCCAAGGCGGATGTCCTCCAGCTGGCGCTCCAGCTCCTCGACCGTGCTGGCCCAGCCGTCGCCCTGGTTGCGGACGAAGGCCTGGGCCACCGCCAGCGCCGTCGGCGTGCCGTCGGCGGCGACCTGTTCGACCGTGCCCAGCAGGGCGGGGGTGTTGGCGAAGCCGACCTCGGTCAGGAAGCGGCCCATCTCGACTTCGGGATGCTCGCCCTCCACCAGACGGCGCAGCACCTTCAGCACGATCTGGCTGTCGACCAGGACGGAGGTGTTGCTCTGCTCCACGCCCAGACGCCGCACCTCGGGCTCTTCCGACAGCTCGATGGCGTTCAACGCCTCGGTCGCGGTGAAGCGGACGACGTCGTCACCGGCGGCGGCCTTCAGCGTGTCGCCGCGGCGCAGCGCCTCGATCAGCGCCAGGGCGAAGCCGTCGGCCTGCACGGCGTCATAGATGGCGCCGGTCCTGGGACCGCGCCGCACCTTGCCCAGCGTGTAGGGCAGCAGCGGCCAGCCGGTGCCGCCGGCCCCGCTCTCCCAACTCATCGCCAGCGGCAGGAAATAGCTCTGGTCGGCGGCGTCGCCATCCAGCCCTACCTGCGTCCTGACCAGCATGAAGCCGTCGCCGGGGCCCGGCAATTGGGCGGCCATGGTGACGTGCGAGCGGGTGATGCGGCGGTCCTTGGCGGAGAACCAGCGCTGCTTGGGCAGGAAGGCCTGCAGGATGTCGCGGCCAAGCTCGTCCGCCGCCTTGCCGCTGGTCAGGCTGTGCCAGCCGTCGCGCATGACGACGGTCAGCAGGTCCGGCACCGGTTCCGGCGGGGTCTCGTGCCAGGTCGGCAGCTCCGCCTCCGCCGTCAGGGCGAACCAGTAGAAGCCGTAGGCCGGCAGGGTCAGCAGATAGGGAAGGTCGCCGATCGGCGGGAAGACGGTGCGGCCCAGCAGTTCGACCGGGATGCGGCCCTTCCAAGTCTTCAGGTCCAGCTCCACCGCCTGGGCCGAGCGCGACAGGTTGGCGACGCACAGCGCGATCTCCGACCCGTTTTCCGTCTCCATGCAGCGGATATAGGCCAGGACCTTGCGGTTGCCGGGATAGAGCAGCGAGAAGCTGCCGCGGCCGAAGCTCTGGCGCTGCTTGCGCACCGCCACCAGCCGCTTCATCCAGTTCAGCAGCGACGACGGATTGCGCGCCTGCGCCTCGACATTGACCGCCATGAAGCCGTAGATCGGGTCGAGCACCGCCGGCAGGTAGAGCCGCGCCGGGTCGGCGCGCGAGAAGCCGCCGTTGCGGTCGATCGACCACTGCATCGGCGTGCGCACGCCGTCGCGGTCGCCGAGATAGATGTTGTCGCCCATGCCGATCTCGTCGCCGTAATACAGCACCGGCGTGCCGGGCATCGACATCAAGAGGCTGTTCAGCAACTCGATCTTGCGGCGGTCGTTTTCCAGCAGCGGGGCGAGGCGGCGGCGGATGCCGAGGTTGATCCTCATGCGCCGGTCGGCGGCGTAGAAGTTCCAGAGATAGTCGCGCTCGCTGTCGGTGACCATCTCCAGCGTCAATTCATCGTGATTGCGCAGGAAGATAGCCCACTGGCAGTCGGCCGGAATGTCGGGCGTCTGACGCATGATATCGGCGATGGGATGCCGGTCCTCCATCGCCACCGCCATGTAGATGCGCGGCATCAGCGGGAAGTGGAAGGACATGTGGCATTCGTCGCCGCCCTTTTCCGGATCGCCGAAATAGGGCAGCACGTCCTCCGGCCACTGGTTGGCCTCGGCCAGCAGCATGCGGTCGGGATATTCGGCATCCAGCGCGGCGCGGATCGCCTTCAGGACGTCGTGGGTTTCCGGCAAATTCTCGTTGTTGGTGCCCTCGCGCTCCTTCAGGTAGGGGATGGCGTCGAGCCGCAGCCCGTCGACCCCCATGTCCAGCCAGAAGCGCATGACCTTCAGCACCTCCTCCAGAACCTCCGGATTGTCGAAGTTCAGGTCGGGCTGGTGCGAATAGAAGCGGTGCCAGTAATAGGCGTTGGCGACCGGATCCCAGGTCCAGTTGGATTTCTCCGTGTCGCAGAAGATGATGCGCGTGCCCTGGTATTTCTGGTCGCTGTCGGACCAGACATAATAGTCGCGGTGGTTGGAGCCGGGAGGCGCCTCGCGCGCGCGCTGGAACCAGGGATGCTGGTCGGAGGTGTGGTTGATGACCAGTTCGGTGATCACCCGCAGGCCGCGGTTGTGGCATTCCTCCATGAAGTGCCGGAAGTCATCCAGGTTCCCGTAGGTCGGGTTGACCGAGGTGTAGTCGGCGATGTCATAGCCGTCGTCGCGCAGCGGCGATGGATAGAAGGGCAGAAGCCACACCGCCGTCACCCCCAGTTCCTGGATATAATCCAGCTTCTGGGTCAGGCCGGCGAAGTCGCCGATGCCATCATTGTCGGCGTCGAAGAACGCCTTGAGGTGCAGTTGGTAAATGACGGCGTCCTTGTACCAAAGCCGGTCCTGCCGATCGATCATGGGTCGAGCACTTTCGAGAAGCGTTTGACGGAACACGTGTCGCGGGAACACGGGACGGAAACAAGCCACGGGAGCGAAGGTTTCACCCCACCAGCCGTCAGACAACCCCTGACTTCCGGATAGGCAGGACGGCGAGAACCTGGGCGTACCGCGTTCAGAAGGGGCCGGCCGGAGGTTCCGGGCAACCGTTCGAAAGCGTAGCAATCCAAACTGGACATCGATTGACGCCGAAGGGTTATCCAGGCAGGGTGGCTCTACGCACAACTTTACGCCTATGGCGTATCGGATAAATCATGCTGGGCTCCTTCATCGTCGTCACCGGCGGCGACAGCCGCTATCATCCGTTGATCAGCGAGCTGATCGCGTCGCTGCGGGCGTTGAAGCCGGCGGCAGACTGCCCCATCGGCGTGATCGACGCGGGCCTGACGGACGGGCAGATCCTGGAGTTGAAGGCGCAGGGGGCCGCGGTGGTGACGCCGCCCTGGCCGGTCAGCATTCCGGCGCACAAGCTGCGCAACCGCATCCATTTGAAGGCCAACCTCGCCAAACTGCACCTGCCGACATATTTCCCCGGCTACGACACGGTGATCTGGATCGACGCCGACGCCTGGGTGCAGGATTGGGAGGCGGTGGAGATGCTGCGGCGGGGGGCGGCGCTGAACCGCTTCGCCATCGTCGCCCAATTCGGCCGCTTTTCGGAGACGGAGTTGCGGCTCGCTTGGTTGTTTGGGCCCTTCGCCCGGGTGCGGTCGATCCTGTACAAGAACTCCAGCCGCGCCGGACTGACCACGGCGGAATGCCGGGCGCTGGCGACCCGCCCGACCTTGAATGCCGGCGCCTATGCGCTGAAGTCCGACGCGCCGCATTGGGAGGCCTTCCAGCGCTGGCAGAAGCGGGTGCTGCGCAAGGGCCGGCTGTTCACCTCCGACCAGTTGGCGATGGCGGGGGCGATCTATCTGGACGGGCTGCCGGTCGAGCTTCTGCCGGAATGGTGCAACTATATCGGACCCTGGCGCTTCGACCCGGAGCGGCGGGAGTTGGTGGAGTATTACCTGCCCAATCGCCGCCTGGGCATCGTCCACATGGCCGGCGAGGACGCCATGCGCGCCGACCCGTCGGTGCTGCGCCCGGTGCTGGACATGCAGGACCGCACGCACCAGCTGAGCCTGCGCTATCCGGCCTGGGAAGTGCCGGCGGTGGAGCGGGTGGCGGAGGCGGTCTAGCGGTTCGGCAACGCCAGCCGCGCCAGATCGCGCACCGCGCGGTCGAGCGTCGCCGGGTCGTGGGCGGCGAAGCCGAGGAGGAGGCCGTTGCCGGCGGTCCCGGCGTCGGAACGGTGGTAGCTGGACAGCGGCGGCGCGGTCAGGCCGATGCGGGCGGCGCGCTCGGCCAGGAGATGGTCGGGGCAGTCGGGCGGCAGGCGGAGCAGGACATGCATGCCGGCTTCCCCCGCCTCGGCGCTGGCGAAGCCGGCGAAGGCGTCGGCGATCGACGCCAGGATGGCGGCGCGCTTGGCGGCGTAGAGGGAGCGCATGGCCCGCAGGTGCGAGGCGAAATGGCCGTCGGCCAGGAAGCGGTGCAGCGCCGCCTGCGGCACCACGCTGGTCCCGCCGTCGAAATGGCGGCGCGCGGCGCGCACCGGATCGACCAGATCGGGCGGAACCACGACATAGCCGAGCCGCAGCGCCGGGAACATCACCTTGCTGAAGCTGCCGACATAGATGACGCGGCCGGCGCCGTCCAGACCCTGGAGGGCGGCCAGCGGCGGACCGGCATAGCGGAACTCGCTGTCGTAATCATCCTCGACGATCCAGGCGTCGCGGGCCGCCGCCCAGTCGAGCAGGCGCAGGCGCCGCGCCAGGCTCATGGTCACGCCCAGGGGGAATTGGTGGGAGGGGGTGACCAGAGCCAGCCGGGCGCCGGACCCACGGGCCATGCCGGCGGCGACGTCGATGCCCTCGCCGTCCACCGGCACCGGGACCAGCCGCGCCCCGGCCCCCAGCAGGGCGGCGCGGTTGCCGGGCCAGCCGGGCTCCTCCACCCAGGCCTCGTCTCCGGGGTCGAGAAGCAGTTGCGCCATCAGCGCCAAGCCCTGCTGCGCGCCGGAAACGATGACCACCTGCTCCGCCTCGCAGCGCACGGCGCGGACCGCTCGCAGATAGGCAGCGATCTCCGCCCGCAGCGGGGCGTAGCCGAGCGGGTCCGGATCCGTCGCCAGCGTCCGTCCGCCGTGGCGCCAGCAGCGGCCGAGCAGCTGCGCCCACAGCTCGACGGGAAAGGCACCGAGGTCCGGCGTGCCGAGCGCGAAGGGCCGCCCCACCCGGTCGCGGGCGATGGCCGGCGCCTCGGCCAGCGCCCGGCCGCGGGCGGACAGGCCGACGCCGCGCCGGGCCTCGTCGCGGGCCGGAACGCCGCCGGGCGCCGCATCGGGAAGCGAGGGGGCAACGAAGGTGCCGGCCCCCACCCGGCCGCTGACATAGCCCTCCGCCAGCAGCGTGTCGTAGGCGGTGACCACCGTGTTGCGCGACAGCCCCCACTCGGTGGCGAGCGCCCGGCTGGGCGGCAGGCGCTCGCCCGGACGCAGCCGGCCATCCAACACCGCCTGACGCAGCGCGCGGTAGAGCTGGCGGTGCAGCGGCTCCGCCCCGTCGCGGTCGAGCGCCACCGGCCCGAGGCTGGACAGAACCGGACGTGCCGAGCGGGCCATGGCGAGCCTTTCAGGAGGATAGTAAATTGGTACCTATGGAATCGACATTCCGGACCTTTCGAAGGAGCCATTCTGCCGGCCATTCTGGGCCATCGCAACAGTTCCGGCCTTGAGCACGACCATGACCAGCCTTCTCACCGAGTCCCCTGCGGCCGATTCTCCCGCCGCCTTGGCCCAGACCCCGCGCACCCGTCCGGTGCGGCTGGGCGACCGCGGCAGCCATGACGTCGCCCTGATCCATTCCATCATCGACGAGGCGCCGATCTGCCACGTCGGCTTCGTCGACGACGCCATCAAGGGCCAGGGCGCTCCGTCCCCCATGGTGATCCCGACGGTTCCCTGGCGGGTGGGGGACGAGCTGATGATCCACGGCGCGTCCTCCAGCCGGATGATCCGGCGGCTGCAGGAGGGGGGCGAGGCCTGCATCACGCTGTCGCTGATCGACGGTTGGGTGCTGGCGCGCTCGGCCTTCCATCACTCCGTCAACTACCGCTCGGTCATGCTGTTCGGCCGGCCGCGGCTGGTGGCGGAGGAGACTGAAAAGCGCGCGGCACTCGACGCGCTGATGGAGAAGATCGAACCCGGCCGCAGCGCCAAGGTGCGGGCGCCCAATGCGCAGGAGCTGA
Organism: Azospirillum sp. CT11-132; assembly: GCF_047302835.1. NCBI lineage: Bacteria > Pseudomonadati > Pseudomonadota > Alphaproteobacteria > Rhodospirillales > Azospirillaceae > Azospirillum > Azospirillum sp. CT11-132. The sequence continues at coordinate 698,182 of NZ_JBGLZA010000006.1, read as the reverse complement.
AGGCCACATCCGTGCTGGCCTTCCCCATCGCCGAGGCGTCGGCCAAGCGCCGCTCCGGCCCGCCCGGCGACGATCCGGAGGATATGGACCACCCGGTGTGGGCGGGCGTGGTGCCCTTGCGGCTGACCGTCGGCGAACCGGAACAGGACCCTGCCCAGATCAAGGGGTGATAATCGGGGGCTGACAGCAGTCTGAAACAGAAAAAGGCCGCGACCGGGAAGCCCGGCGCGGCCTTTTTCTTGCGGTTTCTCCCGCTGGCGGGAAGGCCGGTCCGATACCCCCGGAACGGCCCCCTGCCAACCGTCCTTAGGACGACGGAGCGTTCAGCAGGCGCGGCAGGATCTGCGCACGACGGTTGGACGGCTCGCGGACGTTCGGACCGGTCTGAACCAGCAGTTGGCTCTCGCCCTTGCCCTGGGTCGTGATGTTGGCGGCCGGGATGCCCTTGGCGACCAGGGCCTTCTTGACCGCGTCGGCACGACGCACCGACAGCTTCTGGTTGTAAGCCGGCGACCCCGAGGTATCGGTGTGGCCGACGACGTTGATCTTGGCGCCACCGTTCTTCAGGATGGCCGACACCGCGTCACCGATCACGCGATCGGCGGCCGGGGTGATGTTCGACTTATCCCAGTCGAAGAACACCAGATATTCGCTCTGGACCGCGGCGACGGCGGCCGGAGCCGGAGCAGCGGCGGCCGGCGGGCACGGATAGCTGCCCTGATGGATGACATAGCCGCCGTCAGCGGTGCGGGCGGCGACGTTGCCCCAGCCGATGACCGGGTTGCACCACTCGGTGCCCTTGCCGACCAGGCTCGCGTCCTGGGCATTGGCGGCCGCCGACAGACCGAAAGCGACGATGGCGGCCGGGATGGCAGCCAGACCCGCGCGAACAATAGTCTTCATTGTCTTCACTCCCTTCCAGAACCCTTCCCCATCAGAGTGCCTGCGGGGGATGAACCTATCAATCGAAGCATCCGCCCGAGTTCAAGCGCGGCAGCGACCTTCCCAACATGTGGTGCGCGGTGGTGTTCCGACACCCCAGCCGATTGGCCGAACCGTACCCGTTCTTGGACCTATGCTCCACTTCCATAGCAGCTTTTCCGGTAGGTTTCCGCCAAATCCGTGTAACGGTGGCTGAGAACCGGAAAAACCGCGAGATCGCGCTCCGTCAGCTCGCGAACCGGTCTAGCAGGGCTGCCGGCCCACAAGAATCCGGACGTCACCCGCTTTCCGGGCGTCACCAGAGCACCGGCCGCGACCATCGCCCGCGACTCGACATAGGCCCCATCCAGGATGCAGGCCTTCATGCCGATGAAGCAGCCGTCTTCCAGCGTGCAGGCGTGCAGCAACGCCATATGGCCGACGGTGATGTCGTCGCCGATGTAGGTGCCCTGCCCTTCAGAGGCCACGTGGATCACGGTGCCGTCCTGAATGTTGGTGCGAGCGCCGATTCGGACCTCGTTGACGTCTCCACGCACGGTGCAGCCGTACCAGATGCTGCTGTTCGCCCCGATCACGACATCACCGATCACCGCCGCCGTTTCCGCGATGAACGCAGTCGGGTCGACGGTGGGCAGGATGCCGTTGAAGGCGCGAACAAGGCCGGTCATCAGGTCGTACCGAAGTCGTGCATGACGGGCGGGATTGAAGCACCGTAAGGCTTAAGGCACCACCTGATTTCGCATTGACAGGCCAAAGCAAATCCCGATTGGTGCCTCTGTGCAACAGTGCGGACAGGGGGCCACAACGCTGTCACAGCCCCCGCCCCATCCTGCCGCGGTACCCGATTACGGGAAAAGCGGCGCCTGATCGATGCCGGTCGTCTCGCCCAGCCCCATCATGACGTTCATGTTCTGGATCGCCTGACCCGACGCGCCCTTCACCAGATTGTCGATCACCGACACGATGATGGCGCCGCGCGGGGTGCGGTCGGCGACCACGCCGATCAGGTTGTGGTTGGAGGCGCGGACATGGCGCGTCGCCGGCACCACGCCGGCCGGGGTCACGCCGACGAAGGGCTCGTCGGCATAGCGGGCGGCCAGCGTCGCGCGCAGGTCGTCGGCGGTGACGCCGTCGGCCATGCGGACGTAGATGGTCGCCATCATGCCGCGGTTCATCGGCACCAGATGCGGGGTGAAGGAGACGGTGACCGGACGGCCGGCGGCCAGCCGCAGCTCCTGCTCGATCTCGGGCATGTGGCGGTGGTGGCCGACGCCATAGGCGTTGAAGCCTTCCGACACCTCGGTGAAGAGGTTGGCCTGCTTGGCGTCGCGGCCGGCCCCGGACACGCCGGACTTGGCGTCGATGATGATGCCGCCCGGCTCGATCTGGTTCTCCATCAGCAGCGGCAGCAGCGGCAGCAGCGAGCAGGTCGGGTAGCAGCCCGGATTCGCCACCACCCGCGCCTTGCGCACGCCCTGGCGGTTGAACTCGGTCAGGCCGTAGGCGACCTCCTTCTGCAGGCCGACGGCACGGTGCTCATGCCCGTACCAGGTGGCGTATTCGGCCGGGTCGCTCAGGCGGAAATCGGCGGACAGGTCGACCACCTTCAGGCCGCTGGGCAGGCCGGCGACAACCTCCTGCGTGGTGCCGTGCGGCAGGGCGCAGAAGATGAAGTCCAGGTTGTCCCACTTCAGCTCTTCGATCTTCACCAGATCGGGCAGGCCATAGCCGCCCAGATGCGGGAACACCTCCGCCATCGGCTTGCCGGCCTGTCGTTCGGCGGTCAGCGCGGCGATCTCCACGTTCGGGTGGCGCAGCAGCATGCGCACCAGTTCGGCGCCGGTGTAACCGGAAGCGCCCAGGATGCCGACGCGGATTTTCGAACCGCCGGGAGTGGTGCCCGGAATGCTGATGGAGGCCATGGAACCGATGTCCTTCGCTTGACGGGAGGAACGTTGAGGTTTGGGTAGGCGTGACGGTGAGGGCAAAAAGAAAGGGGCGCCCCTTTCGGGACGCCCCTCGCTTGTACCGTAAAGCAGCAGGCCCGTGTAGGGATTAGCGCTTCGAGAACTGGAAGCTGCGGCGGGCCTTGGCGCGGCCGTACTTCTTACGCTCGACCGTACGGGCGTCGCGGGTCAGGAAGCCGGCGGCCTTCAACGGCGGGCGCAGGGCCGGCTCGAAGTAGGTCAGCGCCTTGGAGATGCCGTGACGGACGGCACCGGCCTGGCCCGACAGACCGCCGCCGGCGACGGTGGCGACCACGTCGAACTGCTCAGAACGCTCGGTCACGCCGAACGGCTGGGCGATCATCATGCGCAGAACCGGACGGGCGAAATAGACCGACTGGTCGCGGCCGTTCACGGTGACCTTGCCGGAGCCCGGCTTGATCCACACGCGGGCGACGGCGTCCTTGCGCTTGCCGGTGGCATAGGCGCGGCCCTGGGCGTCCAGCTTCGGAGCGGCCAGCTCTTCGGTGACGGTCGCGGTGGCGGCGGCGCCCGTCAGTTCCTTCAAGCTGGAGAGGGTGGTGGTGACCTGAGCCATTGTTACGCGCTCCGCTTATTCTTCGGGTTCAGGGCGCCGATATCGAGGGCGACCGGCTGCTGCGCATCGTGCGGATGCGTGGCGCCCTTGTAGACCTTGAGATGGGTCATCTGCTGGCGGCCGAGCGGACCGCGCGGAACCATGCGCTCCACGGCCTTCTCGATCACGCGCTCCGGATACTTGCCGTCCAGGATCTGGCCCTTGGAGCGGCCCTTGATCCCACCCGGATAGCCGGTGTGCCAGTAGAAGATGTCGGCGTCGCGCTTGTTGCCGGTCAGCTTCACCTTCTCCGCATTGATCACGACGATGTTGTCGCCGCAATCCATGTGGGGGGTGTAGGTCGGCTTGTTCTTGCCACGCAGGATGTTCGCCAGGATGCTGGCAAGCCGCCCGAGAACGAGGCCGTCGGCGTCAACGACGTACCACTTCTTCTCGATTTCGGTCGGCTTCAGATTGAAGGTCTTCATCGCCACACTCGTTTCTTCGAATACGGATCGGCAGGCCGCCGATTCCGGGGCGCCGAAGCGGACGGCTTTCTACGGGCCGGAGCAGGCCTCTGTCAACGGAAAAATTTCTGTTTCCTTTCAATGGTTTGCAAACGCGGTAATAAGATACCGCGCAGGCAAACCCATTGATCTTAAACGATTTTTTATGACGCCCCATCCATGCGGTAATGAGATACCGCAACGGTGACGGGGGCGTGCGGCGGGATGGAGTAGGTTCCGGTGACATGGGCGACCGGCTCTGGATCGCCTTCGGAGAACAGCAGGATCTCGCCATAGGCCAGCCGCTTGCCCAGCTTCAGGACGCGCGCCTCGGCGATGATGGCGACGGGCGGCGGGCGGCGCAGGAAGTTGATGGTCATGCTGGTGGTCACCGCCAGCTCGACCCGGCCGATCAGGCTCAGCACCGCGCCATAGAGCGCCACGTCGGCCAGTCCGAACATCGCCGGGCCGGTGACGGTGCCGCCGGGACGGACGAAATCGTCCTTGTAGGGCAGGCGCAGGCGAATCGTCCCGGCGCTCAGGCTTTCCACGACGATGCCGAAATTCCCGACCAGGGGAACCCCCTCGCGGATCAGTTCCTCCAGCTCTTCCTTCGTCATGGCGGGAGCGGAGACGGGGGCGGCGCTTTGTGCGGTATCGACGGCGGACATGGACCCTCGGCCGGTGATCTCGGTTGGACCTCCGGACTGTGCGCCATCCCGGCCATTCGGACAAGTATGGTGCCGCTATTCGGCCGGCTTCGGCTCTGCGCGGGGCGGCTCTGGCGGGGTCGGGCTTGCGGGTTCCGGAGCCGCCGCGGGTGCGGTGGGTGCGGTGGGTGCGGTGTCGGTGGGGGCGGTCAGGCGGATCGGGCCGCCGCCAGTGGCGGGCGGAGCCGGTTCGGCGGCGGACTGCTCCGCCGGAGCGGGTGCCGCCGGCGCGACCGGTTCGGCGGGCGGGGCGAGCGGGACCGCCTTGATGTCCGATTTCGGCGTCTCCGATTTCGGCGCATCGGGCCTGGGGGCGTCCGCCTTGGGCGAATCAGCCTTGGGCGAATCAGCCTTGGCGGGCGCGGGATCGGCCGGGGTGGAATAGTCGGGGACGATGCGGGCCTGACTGCCGGTGATGACCAGAACCTTCTGGCCGATCGGCAGCGGCTGCGGCTCCTTCTGGGTCAGCGACAGCAGATCGCCGTTCGACTTGCGGACGATGTATTCCCAGCCGGTGGTGTCGCCGGCGATGTGCTCCATCGCCGTGCCCAGCAGGCCGCCGATCGCCGTGCCGCCGACGGTGCCCAGCGCGGCGTTCATGCCGCCCGTCCCCACCTGCGCACCCAGGATGCCGCCGGCCGCCCCGCCGCTGACCGCGCCGACCGTGCCGTTGGCGCTGATCGCCACCTGACGGAATCCGACGACGACGCCCGGCTCCACCTTGTTGGCCTGCTGGACCGCATTGGAGGCGTAGGTGTTGGGGGAATAGTCGGAGGTGCAGCCCGCAAGACCGCCGGCCGCGGCGATGAACAGGCAGAAGGAGACCGATCGGAGCACGGGGTAGCCATCCGTTTTGAAACCCGCCGAGTTTCTTACGGCAAAGCCCCCCGGCTCGTCACCGGGCAAAATCCGGACACGGCCGGAAGGCTGCGTTGCAGTGCAGCGATGGCCGCCCGGCGTCAGCGGCCGGCGGTCTGGTTGCTGGCCTTCAGCGACAGGTATTTCAGTGTCAGCTTCGGCACATTCTCGATCACCCAGGTGGCCATTGCCTCCTCCTCGCGCAGCGAGGTCTGCAGCAGCGGCGTGGCGAAGGCGAAGTTGCCGGCCTCCGCCACGGTCAGCAGCGAGCGGTAGCTCGCCACCTCGAAATTCTCGAAGGCGTAGTTGGCGAAGGAGTTCTTGAGGATCTCGTCCTCGGCGAAGGTATGGCCGAGCGCGGCGAGATTGCCCATGATCGACAGGGCGGTGTCCTTCAGCCCGGAATGGCTTTCCTGCAACTGGTCCAGGATCTGCTCGATGCGGGTGATCTGAGATTCGGTCTCGCCACGGTGCATGCGCAGGTGGTCCGAGACTTCCGGATAATTCACGAGGCGGTCCAGCTGGCGGTCCATCAGGGCCAGCGCCTGCTGTTCCACCGCATGGGCGTTGCGCAGGCCGGTGACGAACAGCGCGCGCGTGAGATCCGCGGGATAGGCGGCCATGTGTGTGCTCCTGTGGTATCAACGCTCCGTTGAACGTCTGCCCGCACCAACAGCGGGACACCGTCTTCGACGCTTACCGCTTCCGCCATAATTCAAAAGGGCAGAGCTTCGGCCACCCGTGTCCGGCACCGGCGGGGAAGTGCCACGACCGGGACACGGACGCGCGGTTGCCGGACGCAAGGGATCGCGGGGAAATGCTGGGCATGATCCGCATCCCCGCCAAAGGCGCCCCCGCAAGAGGCATCCCCGCCATGCCAGTCACCCTGCCCGGCTCCGTGGGCGCGGTGGTCGTCCTCATCCTCGTGCTGGCCGCTCTCGCCGGCTGGCGCCGGGCGGAGCCGGAGGACCTGACCGGCTGGCGCGCCGAACGGCTGGCGGCCTTCCAGGTCTGGCAGGCGGCCAACCCGGCCCGCGAGATCTGGGACCATCCCGACGCCCCGGTCCTTGTGGCCCTTCCCCCCGGCAGCTTTCTCCAGGGCTCGCCCGAATCGGAACAGGAGCGCTTTCCCGACGAGCCGCTGCAACGGCCGGTGTCGATCCGGCACCCCGTCGCCATCGGCAAATACCCGGTGACCCGCGGCGAATATGCCCGGTTCATCCAGGACAGCGGTTACAAGCCGCGGACGATCTGCCGCGGCTATGCCGGCGAGACGGAGCTGCTGCCGCGCTGGCATTTCTCCTGGCGCCGGCCGGGCTTCGACCAGACGAACCGGGACCCGGTGGTCTGCATCAGCTGGTACGACGCCAAGGCCTATGTGGACTGGCTCAGCCGGCGGACCGGCAAGCCCTACCGCCTGCCGACGGAGGCGGAGTGGGAATATGCGGCCCGCGCCGGCACCCGGACCGCCCGCTGGTGGGGCGACGATCCGGCCAAGGGGTGCGATGCGGCGAACGAGGCCGACCTGAGCGCCAAGGACCGCTTCACCGACTGGGAGGTCGCGAACTGCCGCGACGGCGCCCTGTTCACCGCGCCGGTCGGCAGCTATCGGCCCAACGGCTTCGGCCTCTACGACATGCTCGGCAATGTCTGGCAGTGGGTGGAGGACTGCGCGGCGGATGGCGGCGGGACATGCCCGCAACGGGTGATGCGGGGCGGATCGTGGCACAGCAATCCGCGCTATGTCCGGTCGGCGGTCCGCCGGATTGACGGGGCGGAGATCGGCTATGCCGCCTACGGCATCCGCGTCGCCCGCGATCCCTGAGGCCCCGCTACGGCCCCTTCGGCCAAGCAGAATCAGCCACGCAGAACCGCCAGCGCCGACAGCCCCTCCACCGCATGGTCGAGGAAGGCACGAACCCGGCCCGGCATCAGCCGCGCCGTCGGCACCACGACATGGACGGGCAGCGGCGCCGGCTCGGTGTGCGGCATCAGGCGCACCAGCGTGCCGGCGGCGAGATCGTCGGCCACCTGATAGGACAGCGGCCGGGCGATGCCATGCCCGTCGCGGGCGGCAAGCAGCGCCGGCTCGATGTGGCTGACCGACAGCCGCGGGGTGACCCGGACCACCCGCTCCCGCCCGTCGACCAGAAAGCGCCAGTCGGGCGGCCGCGGCCGGGCGGTCGACAGGATGATGTCGTGGCCGGCCAGATCCTCCGGCGCCGACGGAGTGCCGCGCCGCGCCAGATAGGTGGGGCCGGCGACCAGATAGCGCCCGACCTGCCCCACCCGCCGGGCGACGAGGCCGGAATCGGGCAAGGGGCCGATGCGGATCGCGACGTCCAGCTCCTCCTCGATCAGGTCGAGGTTGCCGTCGGACAGCACCAGTTCGACCCGGAGGTCGGGAAAGGCCCGCATGAAGTCGAGGACCAGCGGCGTCACATGCTTGCGCCCGAACATCACCGGCGCGGTGACACGCAGCCGCCCGCGCAGCGGCCGGTCGGTGCCGGTGGCGGCCAGCGCCTCGTCATAGTCGGCGAGAAGCCGGCGCGCCTGCTCGGCCAGCCGCCGGCCGGCGTCGGTGGGTGCGAGGTTGCGGGTGGTCCGCTCGATCAGCCGCAGGCCCAGCCGCTCCTCCAGTCCCGACAGCGCGCGGGTGACCGCGGGCGCCGACCGCCGCAGCCGCTTCGCCGCGCCGGCGAGGCTGCCGGCCTCCAGGATCGCCACGAAGATCGTCAGTTCGTCCAGCCGGTCCACAATTCTTCCGAATTCTGAAAGAGTCCCTTTTGATGAAAGCGCATTCCTGCCGACGCGCGCAAGTGGTTGGCTGTGGGCATCCGCGAAACAGTCATCCAGGGGAACCGTCCGATGAGCACCACCACCGAGCCCGCAATCACGCTCTACGGCACGCCGCTGTCGGGGCACAGCCATCGGGTGGAAGCCTTTCTGAACATCCTCGGCCTGCCCTACCGCTATGTCGAGGCCGGCGCCGAGCTGCGGCGGTCGGAAAGCTTCCTCGCCCTGAACCCATTCGGACAAATTCCGGTGCTGGTCGACGGCGACCTCGTCCTGCCGGACTCCGTCGCCATCCTGGTCTATCTCGCCGACCGCTATGACGCTTCCGGCCTGTGGAATCCGAAGGCGCCGGAGGACGCGGCGCGGGTGCAGCGCTGGCTGTCGATCGCCGCCGGCGATTTGCGCTTCGGGCCGGCCCTGGCGCGCATCCTGACGCTGTGGGGCGGAGCCGCTTCGCTGACCGACGCGCAGGCGGTCGCCGGGCGCGTCCTGCGCTTCATGGACGGTCATCTGGCAAGCCGCGACTGGCTGGCGGCGGAACGGCCGACCATCGCCGACATCGCCTGCTACGCCTATGTCGCCCGCGCGCCGGAAGGCCACATCCCGCTCGATCCCTATCCGGCGATCCGCCGCTGGCTGGAGCGGGTGGAGGCGATCCCGGCGCTGATCCCGATGCCGCAGAGCGCGATTCCGCAATCCGCCTGAACGCCCGCCACTGCAAACGTAGGAGCACGGCCATGGACCAGGACCGCATCCCCGACCCCTTCCATCCCGGCGAGCGGGAGGCGCAGGCGCGGGCCGGGTTCCGCGTGCCGTCGGCGCCGATCCGCGACCGGCTGATCCCTCAGCATCAGCAGTTCTTTCCGCTGCTGCCCTGGCTGCTGGTCGCCGCGCGTGACGAGGCCGGCGACCCGGCGGCCGGCGTGCTGACCGGCGCCCCCGGCTTCGTCTCCGCCGCCGACCCGCAGACGCTGTGGGTGCGGCCCGACCATGGCGCGTGGCAGCCCTGGCCGGCCGGACCGGCGGTGGGGGAACCGGTGGCGGCGCTGGGCATCGACCTCGCCACCCGGCGACGCAACCGGGTGAACGGCCGGGTGGCGGCCCGCGACGGGCTGGCCTTCGCCATGGCGGTGGAGGAGAGCTTCGGCAACTGCCCGCAATACATCCATGTTCGCCGGGCGGAGGATGAAGCCCCCTCCCCCGCCGGAGCCGTGGAAGCGTTGGCCGGACTGGACGGCGAGGCCCGGCGGCTGATCGGTGCGGCCGACACCGCCTTCGTCGCCTCCGCCTCGTCGGCGGGGCGTGACGGCCGGCTGGACGTGTCGCACCGGGGCGGGCCGGCGGGTTTCATCCGGATCGACGGCGACCGGCTGATCGTGCCCGACTATTCCGGCAACCGCTATTTCAACACGCTGGGCAACATGCTGTTGAACCCGCGCGCCGGGTTGCTGCTGGTCGAACCCGCCAGCGGCGACGTGCTGCACCTGACCGGGGCGGTCGGCATCGATTGGGAACCCGACCCTGCCCTGCCCAATGCCCAGCGCAGCTGGAGCCTGCAGGTGGAGCGCGGATGGCGGCGGAAGGCGGCGATCCCGCTACGTTGGAAGGAACCGGGGGAGCGTATCGGGGTACCGTGACGCATGGGTCACGCAACCGTCGCCAAGCGTCCGGATCTGTGCTTCGATGACGGTTCCATGACACTTGATGGATGGGTGTGTCGATGCGCAATTCCGCCTGTTCCGGGCGCTGGTCGCTGCTGTCCGGTGCGGTTGTCCTATCCCTTCTCGCCGGGCCCGCCCTGGCGGCTGATCCGGCGCCTCAAGGCTCGGTGCCTCAGAGCGACCTGCTGAACGCCGAGCTGTGGATGCAGCGGTCGGTCGAATACAAGGCCAACGCGCTGGCGGTCTATGCGCTGGGCAAGGTCCAGCTGGACAAGGCGCTGGCCGACAAGAACTGGACCGCGGCGACCGAGCAGACCGGCAATTACCAGGAGCTGCCGCCGGCCGTGGTGCTGGACCTGGACGAGACGGCGATGGACAACTCCGCCTATCAGACCGGTCTGGTGACCAGCGGCACCGACTTCTCGCCCAAGACCTGGGACGCCTGGGTGAAGGCGGAGAAGGCGACGGCGGTGCCGGGTGCGGTGGAGTTCACCCAATATGCCGAGTCGAAGGGCGTCAAGGTCTTCTACGTCACCAACCGCAGCGCCGACCAGGAGGAGCCGACCCGCCGCAACGCGCAGGCGCTGGGCTTCCCGATGGGCGGGAACGTCGATACCTTCCTGATGTCGAAGGAAAAGCAGGAGTGGGGTTCGGCGAAGAGCGCACGCCGCGCCGCCATTGCCAAGGATTACCGGATCGTCCTGCTGTTCGGCGACAATTTCAACGACTTCACCGATTCCGCCAACGGCAGCGAGGCGGAGCGGATGAAGGCCTATGAGACGGTGAAGGAGCATTTCGGGCGCGACTGGCTGATGCTGGCCAATCCCGGATACGGCTCGTTCGAGAGCGCGCCCTATGGGCATAATTTCAAACTGTCGGCGGACGAAAAGCGGGCCAAGAAGATCGGCGCGCTGGAACCCTGGGTGGCGCCAACCCAGTAAGGGTGTGACGGTGGTGCGCCAGATTTAAAAGATCAGGCGCACCGCCTGCACGATCACCACCCACGGCGTGCCGATCATCACCGCCCACACCGCCAGTCGCGGCAGACCCTGCATCTTGCGGACCTTCGGTTCGGCGGAGGGGGTGGCTTCGAACGAGGCGGCGTTGTAGATCGACATGGCCTGCTGCTCCATGAGCAAGATGACGGTGAGGACATCTTGCGGTTTCGATCCTTAACGACCATTAAAGAGCGCCGCCTGCGAAGTCGGCGTTTGCGCATTACCTCGACAGGCTAGGAATACCTCAAAAGAGCGCGGCGCCGTGGGGCGGATTGACCACCACGACACCGCGGGACGGGGTCTTACGGCTTCGCCACATGCCAGACATTGTTCACGCCGTCACCCGTGGCGTCGCCGGGCTTCATGTCCTTGGCCCAGGTGTAGAGCGGCTTGCCGTTATAGGCCCATTGGTGGCTGCCGTCGTCGCGGGTGACCACCGTGTATTTGCCCATCGGCTTGGCGGAGGCGGGAGCCATCAGCGGCGGCCAGTTGGTTGCGCAAGGCCCATTGCAGGCCGACTTGCCGGCGCTGTCCTTGTCGAAGACGTAGAGCGTCATGCCCTTCGCGTCGGTCAGGACGGGACCCATCGCGGTCTTGCCCGTCATGGCCGGTTCCTTGTCCTGGGCGAAGGCGTCCTGAACGAAGGCGGGCGCGCCGAACAGGACGGCTCCCAGGCCGATGGCGGCGGCGGTGACACGGAGTGCGGACGTCATTCTGCGGTTCCTCCCCAAAACCGGCCCGCCGGACGACGGACCCGATGGATGAAGGACGCACCTGGAGGCGCGGTTATTCCGCAGGCATCACACCGTCAGGTATTTGCGAACCTCCTGCTCGTCGAGGCCGCTGCGCGGGCCGGACAGCATCACCTCGCCGCGTTCCATCACCACCCAATCGTCGGCAAGGTCGCGGGCAAAGTCGAAATACTGCTCCACGAGCAGGATCGCCATGGTGCCCTTGTCGCGCAGATAGGAGATGGCGCGGCCGATGTCCTTGATGATGGAGGGCTGGATGCCCTCGGTCGGCTCGTCCAGCACCAGCAGGCGCGGGCGGGTCACCAGGGCGCGGCCGATGGCGAGCTGCTGCTGCTGTCCGCCCGACAGGTCGCCGCCGCGGCGCTCCAGCATGGATTTCAGCACCGGGAACAGCTCGAACACCTCGTCGGGAATCGAGCGTTGCGAGCGCGGCAGCGGGGCGTAGCCGGTAAGCAGATTTTCCCGCACCGTCAACAGCGGGAAGATCTCGCGCCCCTGCGGCACATAGGCGATGCCGCGGCGCGCCCGGTCGGCCGGCGCCATCTTGGTCACGTCGGCGCCGTCCCAGCCGATGGAGCCGCCGGACACCGGCTTCAGCCCGACGATGGCGCGCAGCAGGCTGGACTTGCCGACGCCGTTGCGGCCGACCAAGCACGTGACCTTGCCGATTTCGGCCTTCATGGAAACGCTGCGCAGGGCCTGGGCGGCGCCGTAATGCAGATCGAGGGAGCGAACGTCCAGCATCTTGGGATCTCCGGTCAGCGGCCGAGATAGGTGTCGATGACCTGTTGATTCGAACTCACCGCGTCCAGCGAGCCTTCGGCCAGGACGGAGCCTTCGGCCAGCACCGTCACCTTGACGCCGAGCGCACGGACGAAGCTCATGTCATGCTCCACCACGATCACCGAATGCTTGCCGGCGATGCTGCACAGCAGTTCCGCCGTCTGTTCGGTTTCGGCGTCGGTCATGCCGGCAACCGGCTCGTCGACCAGCAGAAGCTTGGGGTCCTGCGCCAGCAGCATGCCGATCTCCAGCCACTGCTTCTGCCCATGCGACAGGCTGCCGGCCTGACGGTTGCGCAGGGCCGACAGGCGCGTGATGTCGAGGATTTCCTCAATCCGGCTGCGGTCGTCGCGGCTGATGGCGTAGGTCAGCGTCTTCAGCGGCCGGCGCGGCGCCTTCAACGCCAGTTCAAGGTTGTCCCACACCGTGTGCGGCTCGAACACCGTCGGACGCTGGAACTTGCGGCCGATGCCGAGATTGGCGATCGCCGCCTCGCGCAGGCGGGTCAGGTCGGTGTCGCCCTCGAACAGGATGGTGCCGGTGTCGGGGCGGGTCTTGCCGGTGATGACGTCCATCATCGTCGTCTTGCCGGCGCCGTTGGGGCCGATGATCGCCCGCATCTCGCCGGGCATCATCACCAGTGACAGGCTGTTCAGCGCCTTGAAGCCGTCGAAGCTGACCGACACGCCGTCGAGATAGAGAAGGGTCGATTCCGCGCTCATGGGTCAGGCCCCCTTTTGGCCAGCGGTCTGGTTTGCGGTTTGGGCGTTGGGGAGGGCGGGGGTCTTGCGGCCGGGCAGCTTGGCCTTCAACTGCGCGCCCAGCCCCAGCAGGCCCTTGGGCAGGAACAGGGTGACCGCCACGAACAGGCCGCCGAGCGCGAACAGCCACAGCTCCGGCAGCGCGCCGGTGAAGTAGCTCTTGCCCATGTTGACCAGCACCGCGCCGAGGATGCCGCCGGCCAGCGTGCCGCGTCCGCCGACCGCGACCCAGATCACCGCCTCGATCGAGCTGGCCGGGGCGAATTCCGACGGGTTGATGATGCCGACCTGCGGGACGTAGAGGGCGCCCGCGACGCCGGCCATGCAGGCCGACAGGGTCCAGGCGAACAGCTTGTAGCTTTCGGTGTCGTAGCCCATGAAGCGGACGCGGCTTTCGGCGTCGCGCAGCGCCACCAGCACCTTGCCCAGCTTCGACCCGATGACGCCCGACGCGATCATGTAGGAGAGCGCGAGCGCAGCGACGGTCGCCACGAACAGCGCGACGCGGGTGGTGTCGGCCTGGATGTCGTAACCGAGGATGTCCTTGAAGTCGGTCAGGCCGTTGTTGCCGCCGAAGCCCATGTCGTTGCGGAAGAAGGCCAGCAGCAGGGCGAAGGTCAGCGCCTGGGTGATGATCGACAGGTAGACGCCGGTGACGCGGCTGCGGAAGGCGAACCAGCCGAAGGCGAAGGCCAACGCGCCCGGCACCACCAGCACCATGATCGCGGCGAACCAGAACTGGTCGAAGCCGAGCCAGTACCAGGGCAGCTCCTTCCAGTTCAGGAAGACCATGAAGTCGGGCAGGACCGGGTTGCCGTAGACTCCACGCGGGCCGATCTGCCGCATCAGGTACATGCCCATGGCATAGCCGCCGAGCGCGAAGAAGGCGGCATGGCCGAGCGACAGGATGCCGCAATAGCCCCAGACAAGGTCCAGCGCCAGCGCCAGCAGCGCGAAGCACAGGTATTTGCCCAGCAGCGAGACGGTGAAGACCGACAGGTGGAAGGGCGAGTCCGCCGGCACCCACAGCGTCATCACCGGGACCGCCACCGCCAGGAATGCCAGGATCGTCAGGACGATCCCAGCCTTGCGGTCCAGCCCCATCAGGAAAAAGCGCAGCAGCATCGGATCAGGCCTCCACCGCGCGGCCCTTCAGCGCGAACAGGCCGCGCGGACGCCGTTGGATGAACAGGATGATGAAGATCAGCACCAGGATCTTGCCCAGCACCGCACCGGCGTAAGGCTCCAGGAACTTGTTGATGGACCCCAGCGTCAGCGCGCCGACCAGCGTGCCCCAAAGGTTGCCCACTCCGCCGAACACCACGACCATGAAGCTGTCGATGATGTAGCCCTGGCCGAGGTTCGGGCTGACATTGTCGATCTGGCTCAGGGCCACCCCGGCCAGACCGGCGATGCCGGAGCCGAGACCGAAGGTCAGCGCGTCCACCCGCGCGGTGCGGATGCCCATGGCGTTGGCCATCGGCCGGTTCTGCGTCACCGCGCGGATCGACAGGCCGAACCAGGTGCGCTTCAGCGCCACCAGCAGCGCGGCGAAGACGGTGAAGGCGAAGATGACGATCCACAGCCGGCCATAGGTGATGGTCAGGCCGCCCAGTTCGAAGGCGCCGGACATCCAGCTCGGCGCCCCCACCTCGCGGTTGGTCGGGCCGAAGATGGAGCGCACCGCCTGTTGGAGCGCGAGAGACAGGCCCCAGGTGGCGAGCAGCGTTTCCAAGGGACGACCGTAGAGCCAGCGGATCACGCTGCGCTCGATGATGATGCCGACGCCGCCCGACACGATGAAGGCGGCGGGCAGCGCCACCAGGATCGACAGGTCGAACAGGCCGGGGGCATGGGCGCGGAAGAACTCCTGCACCAGGAAGGTGGTGTAGGCGCCGATCATCACCATCTCGCCATGGGCCATGTTGATGACACCCATCACGCCGAAGGTGACGGCGAGGCCGATGGCGGCCAGCAGCAGCACCGACCCCAGCGACAGCCCGTACCAGAGATTCTGCAAGGCGGCCCAGAAGGCCAGCTTCTGTTCCAGGGTGGAGACGGCGGCGGCGGCCGAGCGCTTGGTGACGTCGGACGCGCCGGAACCGGCGACCATGTTCAGCAGCACCAGCGCGTCGCGGTCGCCGCGGGCGGCCAGCGTGTCGGTCGCCGACTGGATTTCGGCATCGCTCATCTTCGACGCGGCCTCGCCGGTCAGCAGGATGGCGGCGCGTGCCTGCTCCATGGCGGCGCGCACGCCCTTGTCCTGCTCCTTGGCGATGGCGGCATTCAGCGTCTCCAGCGCAGCGGCGTCGCGGCTCTTGAACACCGCATCGGCGGCGGAGCGGCGGACGCCGGCATCGGGGCTCATCAGGGTGAGGGCGCCCAGCGAAGCGCTGATGGCGCGGCGCAGCGAATTGTTGATGCGGATCTTCTCGACCGCGGCGGCCGGCGCATCGCCCAGCGCGGCACGGGTCAGCGGGTCGGTCAGGGTGAAGGCGTCGCCGGCCTTGCGGGCGACGACCACGGTCCCATCGGCCTTGCGCACATAGAGGTCGCCGGCCTGCAGCGCCTCGATCACCGGCACGGCGGCCGGGTCGCCGGCCTCCGACAGTTGCGCCAGGGCCTTTTCGGTTCCGGAATAGCCGCCGCTGCCCAGGGCCTGGACAAGCGGGCGGAGATCGGCGGCATAGGCGGCGGTCGATGTGGCGACCACCACACAGACGGCCATCAGCCAGCGGAGAGCGCGTCGCATCGCGGGTCCTTCGGTGCGGGGGGCTTACAGACGTGCGACGCTTGCCCCCACCCCGACCCTCCCCCGCTTCGCAGGGGAGGGAGAGATCCCCTCCTCCGCATCGGACCGACCTTGGGTCGGCCGAGAGCGGGGAGGGTTAGGGAGGGGGCAAGCGTCGCGACCACTCAGACGATCAAGTCAGCGAACGCTACCCTCACGACCCCTTGCCGCCGCACTTGCCGGTCTTCACGTTGAAGTTGCCGCAGGACATCGGCTTGCGCCAATCGGCGATCAGGTCCTTGCTGTCCGGCAGATAGTCCGACCACTCGTCGCCCGGGACGAGGCCCGAGGTCTTGGAGACGACGTCGAACTGGCCGTTCTCCTGCACTTCGCCGATCAGGACCGGCTTGGTGATGTGGTGGTTCGGCAGCATCGCCGAATAGCCGCCGGTCAGGTTGGGGACCGACACGCCGACCATGGCGTCGATGACCTTGTCCGGCTCGGTGGTGCCGGCCGCCTCGACCGCCTTCACCCACATGTTGAAGCCGATATAGTGGGCTTCCATCGGGTCGTTGGTGACGCGCTTGTCGTTCTTGGTGTAGGCCTTCCACGCCTTGATGAAGTCGCTGTTGGCCGGGGTCTCGACCGACTGGAAGTAGTTCCAGGCGGCCAGATGGCCGAGCAGCGGCTTGGTGTCGATGCCGGCCAGCTCTTCCTCGCCGACCGAGAAGGCGACGACCGGAATGTCCTGCGCCTTCACGCCCTGGTTGCCCAGCTCCTTGTAGAAGGGAACGTTGGCGTCGCCGTTGATGGTGGAGACGACGGCGGTCTTCTTGCCGGCCGACCCGAACTTCTTGATGTCCGCCACGATCGACTGCCAGTCGGAATGACCGAACGGCGTGTAGTTGATCATGATGTCCTCGGGCTTGACGCCCTTGCCCTTCAGGTAGGCTTCGAGGATCTTGTTGGTCGTGCGCGGATAGACGTAGTCGGTGCCGGCCAGCACCCAGCGCTGGACCTTTTCCTTCTGCATCAGGTAGTCGACGGCCGGGATCGCCTGCTGGTTCGGGGCGGCGCCGGTGTAGAAGACGTTGCGGGAGGACTCCTCGCCCTCATACTGGACCGGGTAGAAGAGGATGTTGTTCAGCTCCTCGAACACCGGCAGCACCGACTTGCGGCTGACCGAGGTCCAGCAGCCGAACACGGCCGACACCTTGTCCTTGCTGATCAGCTCGCGCGCCTTCTCGGCGAACAGCGGCCAGTTGGAGGCCGGATCGACCACCACCGGCTCCAGCTTCTTGCCCAGCAGGCCGCCCTTCTTGTTCTGCTCGTCGATCAGCATCAGCATGACGTCCTTCAACGTCGTCTCGCTGATCGCCATCGTGCCGGACAGGGAATGCAGGATGCCCACCTTGATGGTGTCGTCCGCCGCCTGGGCCGGCATCGCGAAGGACGCCATCGCGCCCATGGCCAGACCGGCCAGCGCGCTGATCCCGAAGCTGGACGTCAGTTGCTTGGTCCGCATGAAGTTGCCCCCTTCCATTGGCGCCCCGGTTGCTCCGGGGCTTCGCCACATCGTCGGGGGAAAAGCTACCGCGCATGCGAAAGGCGGTATCTACGTCAAATGACACATACGGCCACGCCAGCGCCTCCATTGCCGTACCACCGGCGAAGGTTCGGAATAAAACCGCCGCCTCAGCGTCCAACTGCTGGATGAGCGCGTGTAACGGAGACAGCCGCCGGCGAGTGGGACGGCGATGCAAGGGAGCAACAGTGTGAACAGCAGAGCTGCCGACACCAAATGTCGCTTGCGGATTGTGGAAGGCTCATCGAAGGATACAACGCTCGATCCTTTCCGTTCACGTTCCGGTCCCATCGCCATGCATGATCTCCGCCGCCCGATCTCCCGCCGCTCCGCCGCCTTCTGCCTGGTCGGCGGGCTGGTCGGCGTCGTCCTGAGCGGTCCGGCGCTGGCCGCAGCGGCGAAGGAGGCGGCGTACGCCGCCAAGCCGCCGCTGGTCGCGGGCTGGGCCGCGGCGCTGGACCAGCGCGCGCAGGAAATTCAGAACGCGCCCAAGGCGCCTGCCACCCGCATCGGCTATGGCGCGGTGGTGAAGCTGGGCGACGGCGGCATGATCGAGGGCGTCGCCCCGGCGATGGACGTGCCCCCCGCCGAGGTGCAGGCGCAGGCCCCCACCCTGCCAGGACTAGCCCCGGTCGAGCCGGCGCCGCCGGTGGTGATCTCCGTGCGCTCGCCGCTGGCCGACCGCGTCGGCCGGATTTCCCGCCGCCTGATCGAGCTGGGCTATCTGCCCGCCGACAAATGGACCGACAGCTTCAACGACGATGTCGAGGCTGCCGTGCGCGCCTTCCAGCTCGCCGAGGGGCTGCAGCCTGACGGCAAGGTGGGCGAGGTGACGCGCCAGGCGCTGGACCGCACCCCGGCGCAGACGGTGGCGCTGCTGCGCCGCGCCGCCGCGGCGATGCGGGCGCAGCAGGCCTCCATCCCCGACACCACGGTGCTGGTCAACCTGCCCGGCCAGTCCGTCACCCTCATCGAACATGGCCGCCCCGCCTTCACCATGCGGGCGGTGGTCGGCCGGCCGTCGCGCAAGACGCCGCTGCTGCAGGACAAGATCACCAGCGTCACCATCAACCCGACCTGGACCGTCCCGCCGACGGTGCTGAGCGAGGACAAGCTGCCGGCCCTGCGCAAGAAGGGCACCACCGGCATCAAGAACGCCGCCGTCTATCTGGACGGATCGGAGGTGGTCAACACGCAGTCGGTCAACTGGTGGTCGGTCGATCCCGGCCGCGTGCGCATCGTCCAGAAGCCGGGCGACGACAACGCGCTGGGCCGCTTCCGCTTCAACCTGACCAACGGCGACGGCATCTTCCTGCACGGCACCAACGACCCCAGGCTGTTCAGCCGCGACCTGCGCGCCGCCAGCTCCGGCTGCGTACGGCTGGAGGATGCCCGGATGATGGCGGAAACGCTGCTGGGTGCGGCCAAGGTGACGCCGGCCGTCATCAGCCAGCAGCTCGACACCGGGGAGACCAAGACGATCCGGCTGCCGAACGCCATCCCCGTGCGCTTCGTCTACTGGAATGCGTCGGTCGACACCGCCGGCGTGGTGCGCGTCCACCCGGACATCTACGAGGATCCGCCCACGCTGGCGACTCCGTCCGGCCAATCGGGTTCGGCGGCTCCGGCCATGTCGGCAAATCCGGCGGCGGCAAATCCGGTGACGCCGGCCTCGACGCCGCGTCCGCTGTCGAAGCCGGCGCCGCTGCCGGTCCCGACCGCCCATGCGCCGACGCCGCTGTCCTCCGCCTCCACCCCTGCTCCGGCCAAGCCGCTGCCGACACCGACCGGCATGTGAGGCCGGGATGCGGATCGCCCGGATCGACCATTTCGTGCTGACGGTCGCCTCCATCGAGGCGACTTGCGCCTTCTACCGCGACGTGCTGGGGATGGAGGTCGTCACCTTCGCCGGCGGCCGCCGCGCCCTGTCTTTCGGCGCGCAGAAGATCAACCTGCACGAGGTCGGGCGGGAGTACGAACCGAAGGCCGCCCGCCCCACCGCCGGCAGCGGCGACTTCTGCCTGATCGCCGACACGCCGCTGGACGAAGTGATCGCCGAACTCAAGGCTCGCGACATCACCATAGAGGAAGGCCCGGTGAGCCGCACGGGCGCCACCGGGCCGATCCGTTCCGTCTATTTCCGCGACCCCGACGACAATCTGGTCGAGATCGCCAATTACGTCTGAAGGCGTTGCTCCGTCCTCAGCGTG
The DNA here is from genome assembly GCF_047302835.1 of Azospirillum sp. CT11-132. Lineage (NCBI taxonomy): Bacteria > Pseudomonadati > Pseudomonadota > Alphaproteobacteria > Rhodospirillales > Azospirillaceae > Azospirillum > Azospirillum sp. CT11-132. The sequence goes on along the minus strand of NZ_JBGLZA010000006.1, from coordinate 678,366 downwards.
CCTGCAGCATCCCCACCGCGCCGCGCGCGACCTCGTGCAGGTCGGCTTCGCCGCCGGACTGGACATGGGCGAACAGGCCGGCGCGCATGCGCGGATCCCAGAATTTGCGGATGTGGGTCGCCGTCTCCGTCACAGCCTCCTCATGGGGGTAGGTGGCGAAATGGACGGCGATCTGGTTCGCCATCCGGACCAGATCCTTGGCGTGGTTCGTGTGGCTCATCGGTGTCTCCGGAATGGGTTGGTATCAGCGGAACAGGATGACGGTGTCGCGGCGCGACAGCGCGCCCAGGGTCAAGTTGGCGTTGCGCGCCAGTTCAAGCGCCAGCGCCGTCGGGGCCGAGATGGTCGCCAGCAGCGGGATGCCCACCGCGGCGGTCTTCTGCACCAGTTCGAAGCTGCAGCGGCTGGTCATCACCACGAAGCCGCCGGCCGGGTCGGCACCTGAACCGGCAATGGCGCCGATCAGCTTGTCCAGCGCGTTGTGGCGGCCGACATCCTCGCGGGCCAGCCGGATGCTGCCGTCGGGCGCGCACCATGCCGCCGCATGGACCGATCGGTTGGCCCGGTTCATCGGCTGATGGTCCGGCAGGGCGCGGAAGGCGGCGGCCACGGCGGCCGGGTCGACCTCCAGCGCGGTTTCGATCTTGCGGGGCTCCCGAACGGCGTGGACAAGACTGTCCACGCCGCACAGGCCACAGCCGCTCCGCCCCTCCATGGAGCGGCTGCGCAGGCTTCCGCGCAGGAGACGCAGCGGGTCGACCGTCAGGTTGACGACGAAGCCCAGCGGCGTTTCCCGCACGGCGATTTTCTCGATATCAGCGGCGGTCCCGACGATCTCCTCGGCAAGGCTGAAGCCCAGCGCGAAGTCTTCCAGATCGGCGGGGGTCGCCATCATCACGGCATGGGACCGGCCGTTGTATTCGAAAGCGACCGCGGTTTCCTCCGGCACCTGCCATTCGACATCCGCGCCGTCCTCCATCCCGACACCGGCGGAAAAGCCGGTGCCGGTGACGGCAATGGAGCACATGAGGCTGTCGTCGGGACGGATGGAACCAGAAGGCATCGCGGTCATGCTTCCCACTCCTCAGGCCATTATTCGGCGGCGATGACGTTGGCGGCGGCGATGCGCTTGCGCTCGACGTCGTTCTTCGCGTAGTCGACCTGCCAGTCGGACGGCTGGTTGCTGCGGGTGACCTGCACCGCCGTCACCTTGTATTCGGGGCAGTTGGTCGCCCAGTCCGAATTTTCCGTGGTGATGACGTTGGCGCCGGTCACCGGGTGGTGGAAGGTGGTGTAGACGACGCCGGCCGGCATGCGGTCGGAGATGACGGCGCGCAGCGTCGTCGCCCCCATGCGGCTGGCGAGCGACACCATGTCGCCATCCTTGACGCCCCGGATCTCGGCATCCACCGCGTTGATCTCCAGCACGTCCTCCGGATGCCAGGCCACATTGGCGGTGCGCCGGGTCTGGGCGCCGACATTGTAGTGGGCGAGGATGCGGCCAGTGGTCAGCACCAACGGGTACATCCGCGTCGTCCGCTCGTCGGTCGGCACATATTCGGTGACCACGAAGCGGCCGAGGCCGCGGGCGAAGCTCTCGCCATGCATGATCGCCATGCCGGTGTCGTCGTCCTCGAAGCCGGTGCAGGGCCACTGGACGCTGCCGACACGGTCGAGCTTCTCGAAGCTGACACCGCGGAAGGTCGGGGTCAGCCGGGCGATCTCGTCCATGATTTCCGACGTGGTCTCGTAGTGCATCGGGTAGCCCATCGCCGTCGCCAGCGCACAGGCGACCCAATGCTCGTCCTTGCCGACCTTGGACGGCATCGCCTTGCGGACGCGGTTGATGCGGCGCTCGGCGTTGGTGAAGGTGCCGTCCTTCTCCAGGAAGGAGGTGCCGGGGAAAAAGACGTGGGCGAAGGCCGCCGTCTCGTTCAGGAACAGGTCCTGGACGATGACGATGTCCAAGGCTTCCAGTGCCGAGGTGACGTGGGTGGTGTTGGGATCGGACTGGACGATGTCCTCGCCCTGCACGAACAGGCCGCGGAAGCTGCCGTCATGCGCGCTGTCGAACATGTTCGGGATGCGCAGGCCGGGTTCCGGATCCAGCGTGACGCCCCAGGCGGCCTCGAACTCCTGGCGGACGGCGTCGTCCGACACGTGGCGGTAGCCCGGCAGCTCGTGCGGGAAGGAGCCCATGTCGCAGGAGCCCTGCACGTTGTTCTGACCGCGCAGCGGGTTCACGCCGACGCCCTCGCGGCCGATGTTGCCGGTCGCCATCGCGAGGTTGGCGATCGCCATCACCGTGCTGGAGCCCTGGCTGTGCTCGGTCACGCCCAGGCCGTAGTAGATCGCGGCATTGCCGCCGGTGGCGTAGAGGCGGGCGGCAGCGCGGACCTGATCGGCCGGGACGCCGGTGCGCGATTCCAGATGTTCCGGCGAGTTGCGGTGCTCGGCGATGAACGCCTCCCACTTCGCGAACTCCTTGGGATCGCAGCGCTCCTCGACGAAGGCGCGGTTCACCAGCCCTTCGGTGACGATGGTGTGGGCGATGGCGTTGACCACGGCGACGTTGGTGCCGGGCTGGAGCTGGAGGTGGTACTCGGCCTGGACGTGCGGGCTGCGCACCAGATCGATGCGGCGCGGGTCGATGACGATCAGCTTGGCTCCGGCGCGCAGGCGCTTCTTCATGCGCGAGCCGAACACCGGGTGGCCGTCGGTCGGGTTGGCGCCGATGACCAGGATGACGTCGGACTTGTCGACGCTCTTGAAGTCCTGGGTGCCGGCCGAGGTGCCGAAGGTCTGCGACAGGCCGTAGCCGGTCGGCGAATGGCAGACGCGGGCGCAGGTGTCGATGTTGTTGGTGCCGAAGGCGGCCCGGATCATCTTCTGGACGACATAGACCTCTTCGTTGGTGCAGCGCGACGAGGTGATGCCACCGATGGAGCCGCGGCCGTACTTGGCCTGCACCGCCTTCAGCCGCTCGGCGGCGTAGGCGATCGCCTCCTCCCACGACACCTCGCGCCATGGGTCGGTGATCTTCTCGCGCACCATGGGCTTCATGATGCGGTCCTTGTGGGTGGCGTAGCCCCAGGCGAAGCGGCCCTTGACGCAGGAGTGGCCCTCGTTGGCGCCGCCATTCTTCCACGGCGTCATGCGGACCACCGTGGTGCCCTGAAGCTCGGCCTTGAAGGAGCAGCCGACGCCGCAATAGGCGCAGGTTGTGATGACGCTGTGTTCGGGTTGGCCGTGCTCGATGATCGACTTCTCGGTCAGGGTCGCGGTCGGGCAGGCCTGGACGCAGGCGCCGCAGGACACGCACTCGCTGTCCATGAAGCTTTCCTTGGCGCCCGCTGACACCGTGGAGGCGAAGCCGCGGCCGTCGATGGTCAGCGCGAAGGTGCCCTGGGTTTCCTGACAGGCACGGACGCAGCGCGAGCAGACGATGCACTTCGAAGCGTCGAAGGTGAAGTAGGGGTTGCTCTCGTCCTTGGCAGCAGCGCGATGGTTTTCGCCGTCGAAACCGTACCGGACGTTGCGCAAGCCGACGGCACCGGCCATGTCCTGCAACTCGCAATCACCGTTGGCGGCGCAGGTCAGGCAGTCGAGCGGATGGTCGGAGATGTACAGCTCCATCACGCCGCGGCGCAGCTTAGCCAGCTTGTCGGTCTGGGTGTGGACCTTCATGCCGGGGGCGACGGGGGTGGTGCAGGAGGCCGGGGTGCCGCGGCGCCCCTCGATCTCCACCGCGCAGAGGCGGCAGGAGCCGAAGGGCTCCAGGCTGTCGGTGGCGCACAGCTTCGGCACGGTGATGCCGGCGTCCATCGCGGCTCGCATCACGGAGGTGCCTTCGGGAACGGTGATGGCGCGGCCGTCGATCTCCAGCGTCACCAGGGTCTCGGAGACGCGGGCGGGTGTGCCGTAGTCGGTCTCGTGGATGAGGGTCATCTCGGGTGCTCCTGGGTCGCTCGTTATTCGGCGGCGATGTGGGTGACGCGGACGGCCGGGGCTTTTTTGCGGAAGTCTTCCGGGAAGTGCTTCACCGCGCTGCGCACCGGATAGGGCGTCATGCCACCCATGGCGCAGAGCGAGCCGTCCACCATCACGTCGCAAAGGTCGGCGAGCAGTTCGAGGTTCGCATCGACGTTCTTGCCGGCGATGATCTTGTCCAGCGTCTCCATCCCGCGGGTCGAGCCGATGCGGCAGGGGGTGCATTTGCCGCAGGATTCCGCCACGCAGAATTCCATGGCGAAGCGCGCCTGCTGGGCCATGTCGACGCTGTCGTCGAAGACGACGATGCCGCCGTGGCCGACCATCGCGTCCTGCGCCGCGAAGGCCTCGTAATCCTTGGGCAGGTCGAACTGCGAGGGCGGGAGGTAGGCGCCGAGCGGACCGCCGACCTGCACCGCGCGGATCGGCCGGCCGGTGATGGTGCCGCCGCCATACTCGTACAGCAGCTCGTGCAGGGTGATGCCGAAGGCCTTCTCGACGATGCCGCCATTCTTGATGTTGCCGGCGAGCTGGAAGGGCAGCGTGCCGCGCGACCGGCCGACGCCAAAATCGCGGTAATACTCGCCGCCCTTGTCGAGGATGATCGGCACCGAGCAGAGCGACAGCACGTTGTTGACCACCGTCGGCTTGCCGAACAGGCCTTCCAGCGCCGGCAGCGGCGGCTTGGCGCGGACCATGCCGCGCTTGCCCTCCAGGCTTTCCAGCATCGCGGTTTCCTCGCCGCAGATGTAGGCGCCGGCGCCGACGCGGACGTCGAGGTGGAAGCTGCGGTCGGTGCCGTGGATGTTGTCGCCGAGCCAGCCCTCGTCATAGGCCAGCTTGATGGCATGGCGCAGGGTCGCGGTGGCGTGCGGGTATTCCGACCGCATGTAGACGTAGCCTGAGGTTGCCCCCACCGCGATGGCGGCGATGGTCATGCCCTCGATCAGACAGAAGGGATCGCCTTCGATGATCATGCGGTCGGCGAAGGTGCCGCTGTCGCCCTCATCGGCATTGCAGCAGACGAACTTCTCGTCCGCCTTGGCCTGCATCACCGTGTTCCACTTGATGCCGGTGGGGAAGCCGGCGCCGCCACGGCCGCGCAGGCCGCTGTCGGTGACGACCTTGACGATCTCCGCCTGGGACATCGCCAGCGCGTTCTCAAGGCCCCGGAAACCGCCATGGGCGCGGTAGTCCTCGACCGACAGCGGATCAATGATGCCGCAGCGGGCGAAGGTCAGCCGCTCCTGGTTCTTGAAATAGGGGATTTCCTCGGTCAGGCCGTGGCCCAGCGCGTGCTCACCCCCGGTCAGGAAGCCGGCGTCGAACAGGCCGGGCACGTCGGTCGGGGTGACCGGGCCGTAGGCCACGCGGCCTTCCGGAGTTTCGACTTCGACCAGCGGTTCCAGGTAGAGCATGCCGCGCGAGCCGTTGCGGACGATGCGCAACGGCAGGTCGCGCTTGGTGGCCTCGGTCCGGATAGCGGCGGCCACGGCGTCGGCGCCGACCGAGAGGGCGGCAGAATCGCGCGGGACGAAGACGGTGATCAGATGGCCGCTCATTGCGCGTGACCCTTGTGGCTGAGGGCGCGGGGAATCTGCTGGTGAGCCTGCGGGTTGGTCCGCGTCTCGGCCGCCAGTTCGTCGAAGCGGTCGGGCGAGACCCGGCCGTGCAGGTTCTCGTCGATCATGACGGCGGGCGAGAGGGCGCAGTTGCCGAGGCAGAAGACCGGTTCCAGGGTGAAGGCGCCGTCGGCGGTGGTGCCGTGGAAATCGACCTGCAGGCTCTTCTTGATGTGGTCGACCAGCGCGTTGGCGCCCATCGACTGGCAGGCCTCGGCCCGGCAGACCTTGATGATGTGGCGGCCGGGCTTTTCGCGGCGGAATTCGTGGTAGAAGGAGACGACGCCATGCACGTCGGCGCGCGAGAGGTTCAGCTCCGTCGCCAGAAGGGGGATGGCCTGTTCGTCGATATAGCCGAACTCTTCCTGCAGCGCGTGAAGGATCGGCAGCAGGGCGCCGCGCAGATGCCGATTGCTTTCGACAATCGTCATGGCGCGCTCAGCGCTCCACGGATGGCTTGCGTTCACGGGTGTCCCTCCTTGCGATCGTCCGCGCCGCACTTGAGGTCGGCGTCGTTCTGGCTTGGCTCTGTTGGCTTTTTCCAGGCGTCTCTCAGCGCCCGGCACCGTCAGAGTGTCGGAGGATACGGTATGCCAGCAAATTGTATTTTCCGATGGGCTGATAGCTTTTGGCTATCAGGAACGGCCCGTCAGCGGATCGCCACCCGCCAGGGGATCATCGCCTCGGCGACGCTGATCGCGATCCGGTGGGCGATGTCGGCGTCGGATGCCGCCACCGCCAGAGCCCTGGCCAGCGGCGGCGGCGGGTCGCGGTCGGCATAGGCGAGGCCGACGACGTGGCTCAGTTCCGGATCGACCAGCGGCAGGGCGATGATGTCGGCATTCGGCGGGACGACGGTCAGCAGCTGGCCGGGGACGATGCTGGCGCAGGTGCCGGTGCGCACGATGATGTAGAGGCTGACGATGGAGTTGGTCTCCATCGCCGCCTGCACCGTCCGCCCGGTCATGCGAAAGGCGGTGTCGGCGATGCGGCGGTTCTGCATGTCGGGCGTCAGCAGGCAGAGCCGCAGGTCGGCGGCCTTTTCCCAGGCGACCGCCCCCTGCGCGACCAGCTCCTCCGGCAACTCGTCGCGCCGCGCCAGCAGGTAATAGCGCTCGGTGTAGAGCGGCAGGGTGCGGACGTTGTTCAGCGGTTCGTTGTCGAGATAGGTGATGGCGGCGTCGAGTTCGAATTCGTCGAGACCGCGCTGGATCTCGCGCGAACTAAGCGAGACGATGCTGGAGCGGATGTGCGGGAAGCGCGTGGCGAAGGGCGTCAGCACATGCGGCACCGCCGGCAGAGCCGTGGGAATGGCGCCGAGCCGCAGATGGCCGGTGACGCCCTGGGCCAGGGCCAGCAGCTCGTGGCGCAGGTTGTCGCGCTCGCCGACGATGCGGCGGGCATATTCCAGCACCTTCATCCCCTCGGGCGTGAAGCCTTCGAACTTCTGGCCGCGCTCGACGATGGGGACCTGAAGCTCCTCCTCCAGCTGGCGGATGGCGTTGGAGAGGGTGGGCTGCGAGACGTGGCAGCTTTCCGCCGCACGGCCGAAATGCTTTTCGCGCGACAGAGCCAGCAGATAGACGAACTTGCGGAACATGCTCAGGCCGCCGGGTCGAAGGGCGGCACCGGCAGGCCCGGAACCTCCACCGCCATGGCGAACAGGCCGCCGGACTGCGGGAAGCGCTCCAGCTCGTCGGCCGGGCGGCCGGCGCTGGCGGTGGTGACGTAGAGCGTGCGCAGGTCGGGACCGCCGAAGGCGACCATGGTCGGGCAGCGCGCCGGCAGCGGGTGTTCCGACAGCAGGCGGCCATCGGGGGAGAAGCGCGCGACCCGCCCGCCCTCATAGAGCGCCGTCCAATAGCAGCCCTCCGCATCCACCGCCGCGCCGTCCGGCCGGCCGCGGTCGCCCTCCTTCGGCTCCAGCCGGATGAAGACCTCGCCGTCGGAGATCGCGCCGGTGGCCGGGTCGTAGCGGTAGCGGCGGACGGTGAAGGTCGGCGTGTCGGCGTGGTAGAGCGTCCGCCCGTCCGGGCTGAAGGCGAGGCCGTTGGAGGTCAGCAGCCCGCCGGCCAGCACCGCCAGCCCGCGCCGGTCATAGCGGTAGAGATGCGCCTTGCCGCCGGCCTTCGGCTCGTCCAGCGTGCCGGCGAGATAGCGGCCGGCGGGATCGGTCTTGCCGTCGTTGAAGCGGCTGGCGCCCTGGTCCTCCGGATTGGCGGCGAGACGGGTCACCGGCCGCCCCTCCCCGTCCAGCTGCCACAGGCCGGAGCGCAGGCCGGCGATGAAGCCGCCGCCCTTGCGCGGGGCGACGCAGCCGATCTCCTCCGGCAATTGGGTAACGCGGTTGGCGCCGGTGGCGGGATCGAAGCGGTTCAGCGCCCGGCCCTTGATGTCGACCCAATAGAGCGCCTGTTCGTCCACCGACCAGACCGGCCCCTCCCCCAGCTTGGCACGGGCGTCGAGCACGCAGGTGAAGGCGGTCATCGCGTGATCCTCACTGTTCCAACGGACCCGCAGGGTCGGACAGATCGGCCGCCCGATCAAGCCCGCCGGTGGGGGCGCCGGTGGGCGGCGGGATGGAACAGCGTGGAACAGGATCCGGCGGATGTTCCATCGGCCGGCGGGGCCGCTACCGGCGCGGGGAGAAGGGACCGGCGGCGCGGCGGCTGACCGGGCCGGGGGTGAGGTTGGGGTAAGGCTCATGCTGGTTGACGGTCCAGGGGAAGACGCCCTGGGGCCCCTCACCCTCCGGCCGGGCCAGGATGGCGGCGACGGCGCGCGGGTCGGGCGGCATGCGCTCGCGCAACGCGCCGGGGAGGTCGTCGTCCAGTTCGGGGACGGTGACGGCGGGGGGATCCTCAGGTTTGGGAGCGGGTTTGGCGGCGGGCTGAGGATCGGGCCGGGGGTCGGCTTGCGGGGCTTGCCGCTTGGGTGCGGCCATGTCGAGGCCGGCGAAGAGGCCGAGCCGTTCGGCCAGCCAGCGCACCGTCGCCGGATCGCCGGAGGAGACCAGCCGCTCGATCTGCTCGGCGACCAGGATGCGCAGCGAGGACAGGCGCAGCTCGGCCTCGCGGTTCAACGCCTGCCGTTCCCACCACACCCTGTGACGGAAATCCTTGGAGCCGTAATAGGCGCGCCACAGCGTGGTGCGGCTGCAGCCCATGGCGCGGGAGACATGGAGGAAGCTGCTGCCGCGCGCCAGCATGCCGGCGGCCATGATCCATTGCTCCTCGTGGAACTGCGACCCAGGGACCAGCGAGCCTTCGGCGGGCACCGGCGGCTCCTCGGCCCAGCAGGGGAAACGGTCACCAAGAGCGTTGGGGGCGAGGGTGCGGCTGTCGAGGGGCATGGGGTGGCTCCGCGAATGAGTGGGCATTGCGGAGAGGGTATGGGATTTTTGTCCTGTAGTGGGGAGATTTTGGGAAAAGGGGGGTGGGCGGAGATGAGAATGACAGCTTGTGGTTCAAAACAGACATCATGAAGAGTCAAATGCCAAGATCAAGCTTGGATTCCCTTTTTCATTGATACATGATAATAAGAATCATCCATCGGTAGGCGAATTATAGACAATATGCCTCCGCCGTTGCGCAGGCACGATCGGGACGAAAATTATGAAAATATATTCTGTAGAGGTTGAAAACTTCCGAGGCATTCGTTCCGCGAAGCTAGTCTTGCCTAGCCATGCGGTTATCATTGGGGATAACAACACTGGAAAATCTTCACTGCTAGAAGCGATTGACCTTGTCCTCGGCCCGGATCGATTGAATCGACGTCCGCCAATCGACGAACACGATTTTTATCAAGGTAAATATCTCGCAGTTCCCGCCGAAGGCGCAACGCCCACCGAAGCGCCCAAGATCATTATCAAACTGACAATCATTGACTTGTCAATCGAGCAAAAAGCCCGATTTGGCGACTATGTAGAGTGGCTGAAAACAGGAACGGGCGATTTTTATGATGACCCAAATCCGAATGGAGTAGATGCGGCCGATATCGCTGCGGCGCTGCGCGTAACATTTATAGGCGCTTATGATTCCGAAGAAGATGATTTTGAGGGCGCAACCTACTTTAGCCGCAGCATCGTAGAATCAGACACACCAACCATATTCTCAAAGAAGGACAAGCAGCACTGCGGCTTCCTTTTTTTACGATCACTGCGCACAGGATCCCGAGCGCTAAGCCTCGAGCATGGCAGTCTACTTGACTTGATACTTCGTCTAAAAGAAATCCGCCCGCAGATGTGGGAGGATACGATTTCTACGCTTTCTGGTTTGGACGTGGCGAGCGATCCGAAGTTAGGCATTTCGGGTGTGCTCGACAGCATCAACAAGTCGCTAAAAAAGTATGTGCCTCGAGAATGGGGAATGAAGCCACATCTCAAGGTATCAAGCTTAACACGAGAACATCTTCGCAAGGTAGTAACTGCGTTCATTGTTACAGGCAACGGCGATCATGCCGCTCCGTTCTTTCGACAAGGGACAGGCACGATTAACATGCTGGTATTAGCAATGCTTTCCCAAATTGCCGAAGACAAGCAGAACGTAATATTTGCCATGGAGGAAGTGGAGACGGCAATTCCGCCGTATGCGCAAAAGCGCATTGTTCATGAACTCCGCAAACTTTCAGCTCAGTCGATTTTTACCTCGCACTCGCCTTACGTGCTGGAGGAATTCAGTCTCGATGAAACAGTCATCCTTTCGCGGTCAGACGACGGCGTACTAAGACAAGGAAAGGTCACACTTCCGGAAAGTGTGAAGCATAAACGCTATCGGCAAGAATTCCGGACGCGATTTTGCGAGGGGCTTCTGTCACGACGCGTACTGATCGCCGAAGGTGCGACAGAAGCAACTTCTTTCCCGATTGCCGCTCGAAGATTAGCAGAGCTGAATCCTGCTACCTATGCATCACTTGAAGCGCTAGGTATCTGTGTGATTAATGCAGGAACAGAAAGCCAGATTGCGGACCTCGCCAGTCTCTACAGGAGTCTTGGCAAGAGAATTTTTGCACTCTGCGATAAGCAAACAGATGCAGCAAAAGCTGCTATTGAAAATCAAGTTGAACAACTTTTTATGCACGGGGAAAAAGGCATTGAAAATCTTGTTCTCAAGAATACAACCCAAGAGGCCTTAGAACGTTTTGCTGATAGTCTCGAGTGGCCACCGCATCTTATAGAAAAATATCCGGTTCCGAAATCACAGGCAATTGCCGCGCTGACCGATTATTTTGGGTGGTCGAAGGGAAACTGGGGCATTGCTGACTTCATAGCTCAATGTAGTGAAGACGAAATACCAGAGTGGCTGCGCGAATCCTGCGCGACACTGAAGGTTCTGTGTGATCCGCCACCTCCTCCGCCTCCGGTTGCAGAACCAACATTGGAGTTGACTGAGGCGGTCTCATAGCTGGAGGTGAGAATGGTGGATCTAACTGACGCACAAATAGATGTCATTCGCACCAATGGCCACCAACTCGTAACGGGTGGCCCTGGTTCGGGCAAGACAACTGTCTCTATCCTGAAAGCTGCGAAGATTGCACAAGAAAATCTAGGTCCAGAACAACGGATTCTCTTTTTGAGTTTTGCGCGTGCGACGGTTTCACGCGTGCTAGAGGCAATCGACGAGGAACGCCAGATCACACCACAAGAAAAGAAGCGTATTGAAGTCGACACCTATCACTCATTCTTCTGGAGAATTTTAAAGACGCATGGCTACCTCATTGGCTTCCCTCGACGAATATCAATTCTAACCCCGCCGAATGAAGCGATTGCATTGTCGGGCATTCGTAGTGAGTATAAGTCAGAGAAAAAACTCTCCGAAGAGGAAAGGGCCGAAAAGCGAGGGCGCGAAGAAGCCGAGCGTATTCGGCTAGCGACGCAGGAGGGAAAGGTTTGCTTTGATCTTTTTGCCGGCTGTGTGGGTGCTCTTCTGCACGGATCTCGGAATGTGCGAAACTTGGTCTCGATAATGTATCCCTTTATCATTCTCGATGAATTCCAAGACACGAGCGCCCATCAGTGGTCAGTTGTGCAGGCTTTAGGGATGGGGAGCACACTAATAGCGCTCGCCGATCCAGACCAACGCATCTTCGATTTTATCGGAGCTGATCCTAAGCGCCTAGATCATTTCAAGGCAGCCTTCAATCCAACGGTTCACGATCTCGCCAGCGATAATCATCGTAGCAAAGGCACAGAAATAGCGTTGTTCGGCAATGATATTCTTGCCGGGAAGTTTCGCCAGAATATTTATCAAGGAGTCGAATTCAAGATCTTTGAATCAAACCCGAACCAAGCATTCGCGACTTTGGTAACGCAGGTGCTGCAGGCTCGAAAGCGCCTAATTGATAGCGGTAATAAAGATTGGTCTATCGCTATCCTTGTTCCAACAAAACGGATGACACGTATTGTATCTGACGTTCTTCGAGAGCCATATGGCTCTTTACCGGCGATCAACCATACGGCTGCTGTCGATATGGAAGGGCCAATACTTGCCGCAGAGATTATCGCATTCCTGCTAGAACAAGGCACCGACACCAATTTCTTTAATGAATTTATTCATCTTCTTTGCAGCTATTTCCACGGGCGAGGTGGCGCTGTTCCGACTAAGGGAGATATGAATGAGGCAACTCGATTCCAAGCTGCACTGGCGAAGTGGAACGAATGCAGAACTCTAGAAAGGCCGACGCCCGCTAATAGTGTGCTGAAAACAACCTTTGCAGTTTACACAGCGGCAACATCATTAACGTTAACGGGCGATCCCGACAATGACTGGATGGCGGTACGGAGGGTTCTTGAAACCGGTACCTGTTCCCGTCTGAAAGACGTTGCAAATGACGTGCGGAACGTCCGTTTGCTCCAACGGGGAACCGTGCTTCGACAGAGCTTGGCCCAGAATTGGCGTGACTATGGCAAATATCATGATGCACTAGCGATAACTCGGCAGTCTTTTTTGCAGGAACATTTTGCTGCGGCGCACAAACCGGAATCTGGTGTTGTCGTAATGAACATGCACAAGGCCAAAGGAAAGCAGTTTGATGAGGTCATTATTTTTGAAGGCTGGCCTAAGCGTGCTAGAGGAGAAATTGTTGCCAATCCCGATCGGATCGTAACTGCCAATTCTCAAGTCGGTTCAATGAGTCACGCGCGCCAAAACTTTCGAGTAAGCATTACACGCGCAAAATCTCGCACCACGATACTTACCCCACGGGATGATATCTGCGTACTACTAACAGCAAGCGTCTGCTAAGAGTGCCAGTACACCCAATTTCCCAATGAGTTTTCTTCCCCAAACAAAATCCGCTCCCGGCTCAAAGCAAACCTCACCGACAGTTCACCATTTGGCAAATTCCCTGTCACCCGCAGAGGTTTATTCCCCAGCCGCTACCCCATCGCCTCCACCGCCCTCCGCGACGCGACGCAGCGGGTGACTTCGGTCAGCAGTTGCACGCGGTCGATGGGCTTCGGCACATGGCAGTCCATGCCAGCCTCGTAGCATTGGGCGATGTCGTCCGGGAAGGTGTTGGCGGTCAGCGCCACGATGGCGACGCGGGACTCCGGGCCGGGCATGGCGCGGATGGCCCGCGTCGCCTCCAGGCCGTTCATCACCGGCATGTTGATGTCCATCAGGATGGCGTCGAACCGCTCGCGGCCAACCGCCTCCACCGCCTGGGCGCCGTCCGCCACCGCCGCGACGCTGTGGCCGGCCTGTTTCAGCAGGGTGACGGCCAGAAGGCGGTTCATCTCCACATCCTCCACCACCAGGATGCGCAGGGACTCCGTCGCCGGGGCCGCCGGGGCCGCCGGGGCCGCCGGGGCCGCGGGTGACGGCGTGGGCGGGGGCGGCTCGGCTGCCGACTGGGGGGCCGAGCGGGTGGCCGATCCGGCGGGCGGCTCCGCCGGCAACTCCGGGGCCGGCGCCGGGGACGGGATGGAGGACGGGAGGGCGGCGGGCGGGGGCGGCGGGCGCAGGCGGTCCAGGCGCTCGCGCAGCTCCGCCGGGTCATAGGGCTTGGCGATCAGGTCGTAGCCGCCCATCGCCACGTCGTCGGCCACCACCGCATGGGCGGCGAAGCCGGAGGCCAGCAGGACCGGCAGGTCGGGGCGCAGGCGCCGCGCCTCGCGCGCCAGCTCGGCGCCGTTCATGCCCGGCGGCATCACGATGTCGCTGAACAGCAGGTCCAGCGGCTCCGGCCCGCGCAGCACCAGCAGGGCCTCGCCGGCCCCCGACGCGGCGGTCACCCGGTGGCCCCAGCTGCGCAGCAGGGCGCAGCCGTGCTCCCGGATGTTGTGGTCGTCCTCCACCATCAGGATCGACAGGCTGGGCCGGGGGGCGGGAAGCCGGGCGGCGGGCAGAGGGGCGCCGGCAGGCGGGGGGCGCCCTCGGGGGCCGCGCGGGCGGGCGGGAAATGGATGGTGACGGTGGTGCCCTGCCCCACCCGGCTGGCCAGGGTCAGCGTGCCGCCATGCAGCTCCACCAGACGGCGGGTCAGCGGCAGGCCGAGACCGGCGCCCTCGGTCTGGCGGTTCTCCGGGCTGGCGACGCGGGCGTAGGCCAGCAGGACGCGGCCCAGATCCTGTTCGGGGATGCCGACGCCGTTGTCGCGCACCTCCAGCAGCAGGCCGCCGTCCGGGGCCGGGGCGGCGGTCAGCGACACCGTGCCGCCGGAGGGGGTGTATTTCACCGCGTTCGACAGCAGGTTCAGCAGGATCTGGCGGATGCGGCGCTCGTCGCCGCGCATGTGGCGGGCGGCGGGCTCCACACTTGCCGAGAGGGCGATGCCGGCGCGGGCGGCGCGCGGGGTCAGCAGGCGGATGGCGAAGGTGGCGGCGGCGTCGAGGTCGACCGGATCGTCGTCAAGGGTCAGCTGGCCGGATTCGGCGCGGACATGGTCGAGGATCTCGTTGATCAGCTCCAGCAGATGCTGGCCGCTGTCGCGGATGTTGACGGCGAAGTCGCGGTAATGGGCGGTGCCGACCGGCCCCTCCGACTCCCGCGCGATCAGGTCGGCGAAGCCGATGACGGCGTTCATCGGCGTGCGCAGCTCGTGGCTCAGGCTCGCCAGGAACTCGGTCTTGCTGCGGCTGGCCGATTCGGCGGCGTGGCGGGCGTCCTGAAGTTCGGCCTCCATGATCTTGCGGGCGGTGACGTCGCGCTCGACGCTGACGTAATCCTGCGGGGCGCCCCAGTCGTCGGTGACCAGCCGCACCGCCGCCTCGATCCACACCCAGCGGCCATCGGCATGGCGCAGGCGATAAGTGGTCTTCAGGGTCGGGCGGTCGGGGGTCAGGCGGGCGAGGCCGGCGGCGAGGGCGTCGCGGTCGTCGGGGTGAACGCGCTCCACCAGCGGGCGGCCGATCAGCTCGGCCGGCGGGCTGCCCAGGCTGTCGCGCGTCGCCTCCGAACAGAAACGGCGCACGCCGTCCAGGCCGATGCGGCCGATGATGTCGGTGACGCTGCGGGCCAGCAGGCGATAGCGCGCCTCGCTGGCGCGGATCGCGCGTTCGGCCTCGTGGCGGCGGGTGATGTCGCGGGCGCCGACCGACAGCATGACGATGGCGCCGCTCTCGTCGCGGATCGGCACCTGCGACACCTCCCACCAGCGGGTGACGCCGTTGTGGGTGTGCTGCTCCTCGAAGCGGGTGGGGGCGCCGGCGTCGATGCAGGATTGCAGGTCGGCCATCACCTTGGCGGCGAGGTCCGGCGGCAGCAGGCGGTCGAGCGGCTGGCCCTCCGCCTGCTGGGCGCGGTCGCCCATCATGGCAAGGGCGGCGGCGTTGGCGCAGTGCAGGGTGAAGCTGCCGTCGGGGTTGACGCGGACGATGGCGAGGCTGTCGGCGGAGCTGTCGAAGACGGCGCGGAACAGGGCGGCGCTCTCGGTCAGCGCGTCCTCGTCGGTGATGCGGCGGTGCTCCCGCGCCAGCATGGTGCCGAGCAGGCCGATACCCAGCGTGGTGAAGGCGACCAGCGGCAGCGCCGCCTCCTCCATCACCCGCATGGCGAGGTCGAGGTCGGGCAGCAGCAGGAAGGCCAGCAGGGTCAGCGGCGTCATCGCCAGACCGAATAGCGACAGGAGGCCGAAGCCGAGGGCGCCCTTCCCCCTTCCCTGGCCGCTTCCGCCCTGCCCGGCGGCGCGGCGCTCCATCGGACGGGCCAGCAGCGGCGCGGCCAGCGCGGTCAGCAGGATGCCGCCGAGGCCGGACAGCGCGCCGACGCCGCCCAGCCACAGCCGCACCGCGCCGGCGATGGCGGCCGACAGCAGGGCCGCCGGCAGGCCGCCGAACAGCCCGGCCAGCCCGACCATCGCGTTGCGCAGGTCGATCAGCACCCCACCCGCCACCGGATAGGCGTCCAGCATCGAAATGGCGGCGGCCGCGCCGAACAGCAGGCCGGAGAGGAGCGCGAAGGCACGGCGTCGGCGGGCGCCGAACCGGCGCAGCACATGGCGGTAGGCCAGCAGAACCAGCGCCAGCAGGCCGACGCCGTGCGTCAGGGCGATGACGATGCCCGTTCCCATGCTTCCGCCCTCCCCCGCGCCCGCAAAGCTTGACGCGAACTTTTACACAGGCAATCAAACAAGAAGAAGAAACGATTCGAAACAGTCATACCGCCTTTTTTCCTACTACTACCGATGATGGTGGCTTGACCGGCGGCGTTACGTGGATGTCGTGTTTGCCCGGCGGTTCGGCTAGGATGGCCCGGCGAGTTGTTCGTGGTCGTCTTGTTCTCGGTGGCTTCGGCATGTTCTTGAAGATCTTCTCACGGAGCCTGGTCGCCCGAACGACGGCATCGGCGGTGTTGCTGGTGTCGGTGCTGGTCGCCGTGCCGATGATCGTGCTGATCCAGGCCGATGTGCGGAACACCCGCGCCGAGCTGGCCATCCGGGCGGAGATGGCGACCCGCATCGTGCTGGAGGATGTGACCAACGCCCTGTGGGACCTCGACCCCGAAGAGGCGGCGACGGCGCTGAACCCGCTGCGCTCGATCGACAGCTTCGCCGAGGCGGTGATCCTGGGCACCCATGGCGAACGCTTCGCCGTCTACCGCAAGCCGGGCACCACCATCGGTGCGGAGGACGCCGCCACCGTGGCGGCGGTGCCGCTGACCCACCAGGACCGCGGCGGCGGCACCCGCAGCATCGGCACCCTGCTGGTCAGGCTGGACACCGGGCCGACCGACGACGCCATCCGCCACCATGTGCTGGTGCTGGGCGGGATCGGCGCCGTGACGCTTCTGCTGGTGGTGCTGGGCGTGATCTGGGCGACGCGCGGCATGACGCTGCCCATCGCCGGCATGACCCGCGCCATGGACGATCTGGCGGCCGGCGACGTGACGGTGACCGTGCCGGTGCGCCACCGCGACGACGAGATCGGCCGCATGGCCAGGGCGCTCGGCACCTTCCGCCAGAACGCCATCGATCTGCGCGCCGCCAAGGAGCGGGCGGAGCAGGCGGTCGCGTCGAAGGCCAAGTTCATGGCCGCCGCCAGCCACGACCTGCGCCAGCCGGCCCAGTCGCTGCTGATGCTGACCGCCATGCTGCGCGCCACCGCCCCCGATCCGAAGGTGGAGGATTCCGCGCGCAAGATCGAACAGGTGGTGATGACGCTGAAGCAGCTGCTCGACGAGCTGCTGGAGGTGTCGCGGCTGGATGCCGGCGGCGTCACCGCCAACAAGGCGGTGCATGAGGTCGCCGACCTGTTCGAGGCGCTGGATTCGCAATATGGCCCGGTCGCCCGTGGCAAGGGGCTGGCCTTCGCCGTGCCGCAACACCGCGCGGCGGTGCTGACCGACCGGGTGCTGCTGCTGCGGCTGCTGGGCAACCTGATCGACAACGCGATCCGCTACACGAATTCCGGACAGGTGCAGGTCGCCTGCCTGGAATCCGGCGGCTGCCTGATCGTCGAGGTGCGCGACACCGGCATCGGCATTCCCGCGGACCGGCTGGACGCCATCTGGGAGGAGTTCCACCAGATCGGCAACCCGGAGCGCAACCGCGACAACGGCATCGGGCTCGGCCTGTCGATCGTCCAGCGGCTGGCCACGGTGCTGGACCACCCGGTCAAGGTGCGCTCCACGCCGGGGAAGGGCTCGGTCTTCTCGGTCACCGTGCCGCTGGCGCCGGTGGAGCGGTCCCTTGCGGATGGGACGGCGGACGAGCCGGTGCCCCCTGCCCTGTCCCTCGCTCCGGCTCCCGCCCCTGCCCCGGCTGCCGCCAATGGCGCGGTGGTGGCGACGCTGGCCGACGCGCCGGCGAAGGACGGCGAGATCGCGATCCTGGTGATCGACGACGACCAGTTCGTGCTGTCCGCCATTTCGATGTTCCTCACCACGGCGGGCCACCGCGTCGTCGGCGCCTCCACGGTCGCCCAGGGACTGCGCTCGGTGGAGGACGGCACCGTCCGGCCCGACGCGGTGATCGCCGATTACCACCTGTCGGCCACCGAGAACGGCCTGGACTTCATCGAGACGGTGTGGCGGCGGCTGGGGCTGCGCATTCCGGCGGTGCTGATCTCCGGACGGCTGGACGGCGCGGTGGCGGCGCGCGCGGCGGAGATGGGCGTCACCGTGGCCGCCAAGCCGATCATGCCGGACCGGCTGTCGACCCTGGTGGAGCAGATGACCGCCGGGCGGCCGGCGGCGGCGCTTCCGCTCGGCACCGCCACTCCGCATAAGACCCTGAGCGAATGACGGCATCGGCCGGGAGCCGGATGTTTAGTACCAAAATTATCTCACATATCCCGCTGTGCTGTGGCACAACAATCGGGCTGCGCCCGAGGACGGTCCTGCAACCCTGTCCAAGGGCGGAAAAAGAAGCAACCTCGGAGGATCCCATGCGCGGCGCCACCACGACCGACATCACCCGTGCCCGTGACATCATCGCCGGCTTCGACTTCGGCTATGTGGTCGAACGCGCCGTCGCCTCAGGCATGACCCGCAGCACGTCCGGGATCGCATTGGCCCAGCTGAAGGACTTCCTGCTGGCCTGCGCCGAGCATCCGGACCGCGACATCGTCCCGCAGTCCGCCGCCTGCGACGATCTGTGGCATGAGTTCATCGTCGCCGACACCCGCGCCTATTTCCGCTTCTGCGAGGCGGTCTATGGCGAATACCTGCATCACAACGGCGTCGCCGTTCCGGCCGAGCGGATGGCCGCCGCCCGCACCGACAGCGCCCGCCTGTTCGCCGGTGCTGACTGCCTGCGGGAAGCCGCGAAGGCTGACTGCCTGCGCGAGGCGGCGACGGTCGACTGCCTGCGTGAGGCGAAGGCTGCGGATTGTCTGCGCGAAGCTGCGCAAGCCGACTGCCTGCGTGAAGCCAAGCCGGCCGATTGCCTGCGTGAGGCGAAGACTGCGGACTGTCTCCGCGAAGCCGCGAAGGCCGATTGCCTGCGGGAAGCGAAGACTGCGGACTGTCTCCGCGAAGCTGCGAAGGCCGATTGTCTCCGTGAGGCCAAGCCGGCCGACTGTCTGCGCGAAGCACGGTCGCAGGGCGCCGCCTGACGCGGCACCGGCTTCAGCGAAAAGCCCCTGTCCGGCAGCGGACAGGGGCTTTTTTCATGCGGTCACCCTGCCCTGCCCCGCGCCGGCTCAGCCGAAGTTCAGGCCGCCGAACGGGGTGATGAAATTCTCGCTCAGCACATTCCCGCGCAGCGCGACATAGTCCGGCACCACCAGCGGAATCACCGGCAGCTCGTTCATCACCAGACATTCGGCGTCCTTGTAGACCTCGGCACGGCGGCTGGGATCGGGGATGGCCATCGCCTGTTCGATCAGAGCATCGAACTTCGGATTCGACCAGCCGACCGGATTGAAGCGGCTGCGGCTGCTGAACAGCTCGTCCAGGAAGTTCATCGGGTCGGGGTAGGTGGCGGTCCAGCCGAACAGGAAGGAATCATAGTCGCGTCGGCGGGACCGCGAGATGAATTCCTGGCGCGGAGAGATCACCAGCTTCGCCGGAATGCCGGCGTTGTTCCATTGCGAGACGTAATAGACGAACTCCCGCCGGTATTCCGGAATGACCGCGACCTGGAAGGGATCCATGCCGCGGCCCTCCGGATATCCCGCCTCCTCCAGCAGTTGCTTCGCCAGCATCGGATGGTAGGCCAGCGGCTCCAGCCTTTCGTTCGACAGCAGCGCCGGCGGAACGATGCCGTTGTGGACGGTCGCCACCCCGCGGAAGAAGCGCTCCGCCATCGCGGTGCGGTCGATCAGCAGCGACATCGCCCGGCGCACCCGCAGATCGGCGAAGGCCTTCACCCGGCGAGGATCGAGCGCGACCACACGCGTCTGCATGCGCGGCACGTTCGACAGCCAGCGTTTGAAGCCGGGATCGTCCATCACCCCGCGCAGCGCGTCGGTGTCGACGAAGGTGAAGTCGATCTGGCTGTCGTTGAACAGCGTGATGCCGTCGTTGCCGATGCCGGTGGCGAGGAAGGACACCCGCTCGAATGGCACCGCACCGCCGCGCCAGCCGGGATTGGCCTCCACATCCATGCGGATGCCGTCGTTCGACCGCACCAGCCGGTAGGGTCCGGTTCCGGCCGACATGGTGCGGAACCAGTCCGGGCCGGCCTTTTCCGCCGCTTCCACATCGACGATGTTCAGCCGGGCGAAGGGGAAGACGGCGCAGGGTTCGTCGCAGACCACCTCAAGCGTCCGGTCGTCGACCACGGTGATGCCCGACAGCCCGGCGGCGGTCTTCGCCCGCAACTCGCGAAAGCCCCGCACCTTGGACAGGGCCAGCACCGCGAAGTTGGCGCCATCACCGGCCAGGGCCGCCTCGAAGCTGCGCTTGACGTCGGCGGCGGTCAGGGGGCGGCCGGTGTGGAAGGTGACGTTGTCGCGGATGGTCAGCCGCCAGCGGCGGGCATCCTCCGACCCCTCCCAGGCGGTGGCGAGGCCGGGGAGGATGCGGCCCTGGGGATCGACCGTGGTCAGGCTCTCATACATCGAGCCGAGGACCTGACGCGCGACCAGATCATTGACGGTCAGCGGGTTGATCGCGCCGGGCAGGGCCTTCAGCCCGATCCGTAGGGCAGGGGCGGCGGCCATCGCCGGACGCGGCAGGGCGCCGGCCAGCCCGGTCGCTCCAAGGAGGCTTCCGAGCAATCCCAGGAACTGTCGTCTCTGCACCGCCGGCATCGCTGATCCGTAAGGTCGATGGTCTCGTCACTGATCCTTACCATGGGGCAGGGCAGGCGGTCACCCTGGCCGACCGCCAGAGGCTTTCGCAATCGAAAGCAACCGTGGGATGCTCTCGATTTCTGGCGCAACCGGAGCGAGTTTTCGCATTCGAAAGCTTTGGCCGGCACCACTACTATGATGCTGCGAGGTATACAGTTCCAGACGCAGGGATAGATCCCCTCTCCCCCCCGGGGAGAGGGTTAGGGTGAGGGGGAGCGTAGGGAGGATTCTCGGGCTAGCCACACTGTGCATCCCCCTCACCCCGACCCTCTCCCCGGGGGGGAGAGGGGGATGTGCTTTTCTCCGAAAGCCTGACTCTCAGCCGTTCAGCAGGGCGTCGATACGGTCGCGCAGAGCCTGCAGCCGCTCGCGGTGTTCGCGCAGCAAGGCCTGGGCGACGGTGTCGATGGCGGCGAGGTCCTTGTCCATCCGGTTGATCGCCTTGCCCAGCACCCGCAGCGGCTCCGCCGTGCTGGAGGCCGCCGGCCGGGCCGCCCGCACCGCACCGACGGTCAGGCCGCCGGTCCGCGCCGTCTGCCACAGCCGGCGCAGCTCCGCCTCGTCCTCGA
This sequence comes from Azospirillum sp. CT11-132, assembly GCF_047302835.1. Classification (NCBI taxonomy): domain Bacteria; kingdom Pseudomonadati; phylum Pseudomonadota; class Alphaproteobacteria; order Rhodospirillales; family Azospirillaceae; genus Azospirillum; species Azospirillum sp. CT11-132. Next base: position 657,010 of record NZ_JBGLZA010000006.1, on the reverse strand, counting down.
CGAAGGCCAGCTCGACCAGGGCGGAGCGCGATACCGCATCGGGATTAGCGCGGTAGTCGGCCAGGATGTCGTCGGGCAGGCGCAGCACCTTCAGGCGCTTGGACACCTCGGCCTCCGAACAGCCGACGGCCGCCGCCACCTCCGCCTGGGTGTAGCCATGCGCCTCGATCAGCTGCGACAGGCCGCGGGCGAGGTCGATGGCGTCGAGGTCCACGCGCTGGACATTCTCGATCAGCGCGATCTCTTCGGGCCGGCCCTTGGTGATGATGGCGGCGATGGTGCCGCGGCCGAGCAGCCGGTGGGCGCGCAGCCGCCGTTCGCCGGCCACCAGCCGATAGCGGCCCTTCTCCGTCCCCTCCTGAACCAGCACGGGTTGCTGCAACCCGTGGCGGGCGATGGAGTCGGCCAGCGAGCGCAGGGAGTCATCGTCGAACACGGTGCGCGGCTGGCCGGGATTGGTCTCCACGGCGTCCAGATCGACTTCGACCAGCCGGGGCAGCACGCCGCTCAAGCCGAACATGCGGTCGGTCTCGGCGGCGAAGCCGGCCTCCTTGGCCTGGAGCACGGTGGCGGCGGTCTGCCGGGTCAGCTTCTTAGGCGGCATCGACGGTCTCCTGCAGGCGGCCCATGGCGGTCAGCAGGGCCGAGGCGATGGCGGCATAGCTCTCCACCCCCGGCGCACCGATGTCGGCGTCCAGCGTGATGACGTTGGCGCCGGCGGCCTGGGCGTAGATGGTGGCGCGCGGCACCGGCGGGAACACGCGGCGGCTGTCGCCCCACAGGCGCTGGATGTCGTCGAGCGACGAGCGGTCCTGGGTCTGGCGCGGATTGACCATGGTCGGCAGGATGCCCAGCACCTCCAGCCGCGGGTTGAGGCGCCGCTGGATCTTGGCGACGGTGTCGAGGAAGGCGCTGACGCCGAGGATGGCGTGCGGCTCCGCCTGGCAGGGCACCAGGACGTAATCGGCGGCGGTCAGCGCGTTGATGGTCACGGCGCCGAGGTTGGGGGCGCAGTCGATGACGATCACGTCATAACGCTCCCGCACGCCGTCCAGCATCTCCGCCAGCGCGGTCTGGGCGTTGGTCAGGTTGCCGGGAAGTTCGGTATCGGCACTGGCCAGCGCGATGCTGGAGGGGACGACGTCCAGCCCCTCGACGCTGGTGGGGCGGATCACCGCGTCGAGCGGCGTCTTGCCCATCAGCGCGTGATAGAGAACCTTCCCCGCCTCGGTCAGCGCCACCACGTCGGTCTGCGGCACGCCGACATGGACGGTGGCGTTGCCCTGCGGATCGGCATCGACCAGCAGAACGCGGTTGCCGGCGCGCGCCAGGATGAAGGCGAGGTTGATCGAGGTCGCGGTCTTGGCGGTGCCGCCCTTCTGCAGGCCGACGGCGACGGTGGTGCCGCGGCGGGGGAGGGCGCTTTCCGGCCGTTCCAGATCCAGCAGCAGAAGCCGGCCCAGCAGGTCGCGGGGCAGGGCCTCCTTACCGGTTTCCCACTTGCTCAACCTCTGCTTGTCGTACTTGCGGCCGGTCAACTCGTTGACGTAAGCCGCCATCTGCGTCTGGGTCAGGCCGCGCCGTTCCCGCAACGCCTTCAACTGTTCCCCTGTCACGCCCCGTCCTCCTGCCCCGGCACCGGTTGGCAGAGACCCTAGCAAGTCGTCGCCACTCCGGCAACGGGTGTCTACCGAACGGGTGGGGCACGGATGTAGCTCCCTCTCCCGGGGCGGGAGAGGGCGATTCACACCGTCTCGTCGTATTCCACCTTGGGAACGTCGATCCAGTTTTCCGGCTGGCCCTGGTCCTTCTTCCAGAACAGGACCGGCAGGTCGGCGTTCAGCACGCGGCCGAGCACGGCGCCACGCGCCTTCATGGTTTCCTTGTATTCCGCCGTCTCGACGATGCGGACGCCATAGCCGGGGATGCGGTCGGCGGCCAGGACGGGACCGAGCGCGTTCTTGAACTTGCGCAGGTCGTTGTCGGAGCCGACGCGCTTGCGCAACGGCTCCAGCGCCATCCAGAAGGCATGGCCGCGGGCGAGGTGGGCGCGGGCGATCTCGTAGAGACGCTTTTCCACCGGCTTCAGCGCGAAATACTGGTCGTCGTAGCTCAGCAGATTGTGGCCCAGCGCCGCGCGGGTGACCCAGCCCGACAGCGTCAGCTTCAGCCCGCGCACCGCCCGCTCGCCGTCCTTCTTGCGCTGGTAGAGCAGCTTGTAGTCGGAAATCCACGAGAAGGCGCCGCTCTCGCCCTCCCCGCCGGTTTCCAGGTTGGTCTTGATCTGCGTGCCCTGCAGCCGCTCCAGCGCCCCTTCGATCTTGTCGTAGGCGCTGCCGCCGGCGGTCTTGCCGACGATGCGCTGGAGGTCGCTGGTGGTGAAGTGCAGCTCGCCCAGCTTGGAGCCCTTGCCGGAGTCCATTTTCTCGCGCAGCAGCGAGATGGCGTAGAGCAGCACCGCCTTGTCCCAGATCGTCGCAACGCCGACATTCTTCGGCGCCCGCACCTCGATCCGCACCTTGCCGTCATCATAGGTCGGCAGCGATTCCGCCTTGTCCTTCGACAGGCCGAACAGGCTGTAGACCATCATGTGGCGGTCGTTCTGGACATCGCCGGTCAGCGGGGAATCGAGCCGCAGAGCCAATTGCAGCGGCCGGTCGAGCAGCTCGGCGTTGGTGGTCTGGGTCATGCGATCTCTCCGCGGGTCCCGTGCGGCTTGAAGGGGTCCTAGCCATAATCCACAAGCCTGCCGCCCTGTTCCACACTGCCGGACCAAACGTCGCCGTTCTGCCGAAAGATTCCCGTGACCAGGGCGGATTGGGGTGCCGAATGTCGCCGTTCTGCCAGTTTTGCCGGCCGGGGGCGGATGCGGGCCGATGACGCGGCGGCGGACCGGCTGCCGCCGGGCGATGGCGGCGCCAACGTCTGCGTTCTGCCGTGCCGGAGGGGGGCAGGGCGGGGGAATCGACGGACAGAGCACTGATTTCATTGGGTTATTGTGGTGCCTCTACCCGGCGATGGCGGTCGAATGCCGCCTTGGATGGCCTTTGACTGGCAGAACGGCGACGTTCGGACGATCCGCCGAAGGGCCGATTCCCACCCGATTCTCTGCCGATTCCATGCGGGGGAGGGTGGGGGAGGGGAGAGATCCGCTCCATCATTCGGCAGAACGGCGACGTTCGACCGTGCGGTCCGGGCGTCGCACGCTGCCGATGCCCAAGAATCTTTCGGCACAACGGCGACGTTTGGACCCGAATCTTTCGGCACAACGGCGACACTTGCAGGCGGCCGGCCGCGGCGACTCCGGCCCAAGTGATTGATTCCGCCGTGAGAATCCCGTCGAGCGTCCGCGAAATGCCGTCGGTGGGCGATTTTTCCAAGACCGTGGACAGATGCGCGACGGCACGTACACATTTCAAAAAACGGGCGAAAACCGCCCTTACGCCATCGACATGCGCCCTTGCCAGATGCTGGCCGGCGCCACGGGTGTTTGCATCCGTGTTTTCTGAAGGAACGAGCAGCATGCGGTAACGGAGAACCGACCTCCGCAAACACAAAAGGCCCGGATTGCTCCGGGCCCTTCGTGTCGGACGGAGGAGACCGAGGGAAACCCGGGCACCCCACATCTGGCGGTTTGGCGACTCCATGATGGCAGGGCAGGCCCGCAAAGCCAAGCGGATTCAAGAGCGAGTCCGTTGACGCCATTCCCTTGTCTCCGCCCGTCCACGGATCGACCGACAGACGGGTAACGCAATGAAGCCATACATCGATATGTACAGGCGCTGGATCGCCGTGCCCGGCATCCAGGCCGCCGACATCGCGGTGTTGTCCGCGCTCTACGCCCATGCCGACCGCGACGGTGTCTGCACCGCCACGCAAGGGGAGCTGGCCGAAGAGCTGGGGCAAAGCCGCGCCTGGTTCAACGCCGTGCTGAAGGGCCTGCAGGAGAAGGCGTCGCGGGAAACGGCGGCGGCGCTGGTCTGCGCCAAGCCGCGCCGGGGCCTGCGCGGCTTCGCCTATCAGCTGGCGGGGATGGAGGGCTTTACCGCCGGCATGTCCTGTCAGCCGGCTGACAGCAGCGGTTCGCCGGCCGGCATTTCCTTGGAATCCCAGAATCCTGAATCCTCCTCCTCCCCCTCGGGTGGGAGCATGGATCGTGGGGAGATGGATCGGCGGGACGAGGCTTTGCCGGCGGACTGGCAGCCGGATGCCGCCGATCTGGCCTGGGCAGCGGCAGAGCGGCCGGAGGTCGATGCCGGCCGGGTGACGGCCAAGTTCGTGTCCTGGTGCCGCAAGGCCCACCGCCGCAACGGCTACCGCCCGCCGGATCCGGGAGCCGCCTGGCGCCGCTGGATCGCCCGCGAGCTTGTGGTGCCGGCCGAGCCATCCGCCACACCTGCCTCTCAGCCGTCCGTCCAGTCCTCCGCCCCACAATCCCGCCGGGAGCCCCGCAATGACCGCCGCTCAAGCCCTCTGCGTGCCGGCCCCCCACACGCAAATTCCGTCTCCGATGCCGCCGGCCGCAACCGTGAAACCCTTGCAGCCTTGCGCCTTCGCCTCGCTGGCCAGGCTTGAGGCGGCGGATCTGCGGTTCGAGACGCAGGATCTGTCGCCCGAGGAGATCGGCGCGCTGGCCGACCGGGTCGAGCAGGCCATTGGCGCGCTGACCCCGGCGATCGGCATCGAGAATGTGCTGATCGGGCTGGAGAAGCTGGCCGAGCGCTTCGCGCTGGAGTTGCCCGACACCGACCTGCTGGAGGCCGACGTGCGGGCGATGGCGGGCTGGCCGGCCGACCGCTGGATGGCGGCCTTCGAGGCGGTGTGGGCGGGGTTCCGCAGCGGCTGGAGCCGCTTTCCGACGCTGGGCGACTTCCGCGAGGCGCTGGGCGCTTTGCCGCCGGCAGCGGAAAGCCGCGCCGCCGACGATCTGCGGCGTCTGGCCGGCCGGCTGCGCCAGGAACAGCACTTGCGCGCCCGCACCGAGGAGCAGCGCCGCCGCACCCGCGCCCGTGAAGCGGCACTGGCCGAGCGGCAGCGCGAACTGGCGCTTGTCCCGCCGCCGGACGATCAATCGCCAATGTTGCATTCGCCCCATGGCGGCCAGCATTATCCGCCGGACCACCAGAGAGTGCCGACAGCGGATGAAACCGAACCATCGCCCGCCGCATCGCCCGCCGGGCACCGCCGACGCACAGGCGCTTCTGACCCGTGCCGTCACCCATCACCAGAACGGGCAGCTGGCCGAGGCGGCGACGCTCTACGAGCAGGTGCTGAAGCGGCTGCCGAGGCAGGCGGACGCGCTGCACCTGTCGGGCCTGATCAAGGCGCAGACCGGTGCGCTGGCGGAGGGGATCGAGCGGATCCGGCAGGCGATGAAGGCCGATCCGAAGCAGCCGATCTTCCATGCCAATCTGGGCCGGCTGCTGGAGGCGGCGGAGCGGTGGGAGGAGGCCGCGACGGCCTTCCGCAATGCGGCCCGTCTGGCGCCGCTCGACCCGTCGCCGGCGCGGATGGAGGCTGCGGTGCGGACGCGGCTGGGCCAGCAGGGACCGGCGGCGCAGGCACTGCTGCGCGCGATGGCGCTGGAACCGGCCGACGCCGGGAGCGCCGGGGATCTGGGCGACGCGCTGTACGATTGCGGGCAATTCCTGCCGGCGGCCGACTGGTATGGGCGGGCGGCGAGGCTGGAGCCGCACCGGGTGCTGGCCGCCTTCAACCGGGGGGCGGCCCTGCGCGACGCCGGCCGGCCGGATCGGGCGGAGGCGGCCTTCCGGGCGCTGGCCGGGCTGGCGCCGCAGATGATGGAGCCGCTGGAGCAATGCGTGCAGATCCGGCAGCAGGCCGGCGACGGGGCGGGAGCCCTGGCGGCGGCGCGCCGGCTGCTGACGCTGGATCCGGGGCATTCGGCGGCGGTGCGGAGCCTGGGGGTTTCCGAAAGCGATCCGGTTTGGCTGGCGCGGCTGGTGAGGCTGGATCCGCTGGCGGACGAGCCGGTGCTGGCGCTGGCCGGGCAGCTCTATGGCCGGCGGACCGCGGCGGCGGAGCGGGCATACCGCCATGCGCTGGCCCTGGCGCCGGCCTCCGGGCTGGCGCTGTCGGGGCTTGGGCTGGCGCGGGCGACACTGGGGGTGGAGCGGGCAACGCGGTGGAGCCTGCGCGCGGTGCGCGTGGCGCCCGGCGACGCGGCGCTGGCGGCCAATGCCGGATCCGCCTTCCAGCTGGCCTCGCAGCCGGAGGCGGCGCTGTCCTGGCACCGGCGGGCGCTGGCGCTGATGCCCGACGACACGGCGGCCTGGGTCAACATCGGCACCTTGCTGCTGGATGCCAACGCGGCGGAGGAGGCGATCCAGCCGCTGGAGCGGGCAAGGCGGCTCGACGATCCGGGGCAACTGGCGCTCGCCTATTCAAATCTCGGCGTCGCCTGGATGGCGCTGGGGCTGCATGGGGAGGCGGTGGCGGCCTTCCGCGCTGCGCTCGACCGGGCGCCGGACGATGCGACGATCCGCTCCAACATGCTGTTCTGCCTGTGCTTCGACGATGGCGCCGATCCGGTGGAGGTCTTCCGCGAGCATCGCGTCTTCGAGCGGTATCTGCCGACGGTTCCGGCGGCGCCCCATGCGGTGGAGAGCCGCGATCCGGACCGGCGTTTGCGCGTCGGCTATCTGTCGCCGGACTTCCAGCGCTATCCGGGGCCGGGCTACCATTTCCTGCTGCCGCTGATCGAGGGGCACGACCGCCGGGCGGTGGAGGTCACCTGCTATCACAACGACCGCAGCCGCGATGCCACCACCGAGCGTTTCCAGGCGGCAGCCGACCGCTGGCGCGACGTGGCGGCCCTGTCGGACGAGGATCTCGACCACCGGATCCGGCAGGACCGCATCGACATCCTGGTCGATGCCGGCGGCCACATGTCGCGCAACCGCATGCCGCTGGTGGCGCGCGGCCCGGCGCCGCTGCAGGTCAGCCTGCCGCTCTATCCCAACACGACGGGGCTGAGTGCCGTCGATTACCAGATCGCCGATCCCCGCGTGGCGCCGCCGGGGGCGGATGCGCTGCATGTGGAGAAGCTGATCCGGCTGCCGGGATGCGTGCTGTGCTACCGCCCGGCGGAATCCGGCTTCGCGCCGCCGGACCGGCCGCCGATGGAGCGCAACGGCCATGTCACCTTCGGGTCCTTCAACAACATCACCAAGGTGAACGCCGCCACCATCGCCCTGTGGGCGCGGCTGCTGGCTTTGGTGCCGACGGCGCGGCTGGTGCTGAAATGGCGGGGGCTGGGCAGCGGCGGCGGTGCCGACCGGCGTCTGCTGGCCGCCTTCGCACGGCACGGCATCGGGGCGGAGCGGCTGGAACTGCGCGGCATCACTCCCGATCCGTACCAGGATTACCTCACCATCGACGTGGCGCTGGACCCCGTCTTCGCCAATGGCGGAACCACCATCTGCGACGCGCTGTGGATGGGCGTGCCGGTGCTGAACCAGAGCGGACCGACCAAGATCGGCCGCTGGGGCGCCACCATGCTCGACGCGGTCGGGATGGCGGATCTGGTGACGCGGGACGATGACGGCTATCTGGCGCAGGGCGTGCGGCTGGCGAGCGACCGTGGCTTCCTCGACGCGCAGCGCGAGGGTCTGCGCGAGCGGATGCGGCGGTCGGCGCTGATGGACGAGGCCGGCTATGCCCGCGCGGTGGAGGCCGGCTATCGCACCGCATGGCGCCGCTGGTGCGCCGGGCTGCCGCCGGCTGCGTTCGATGTGGTGGACGGGGAGGGGCGGGCATGAGTTTCTGCGATCTGGCGACCGTCCGCAGCATCCTGGTCGTCAAGCTGGACGAGGCCGGCGACTTCGTGATGGCGACCCCCTTCCTGCGCGGCCTGCGCGCCGCCGCCCCGCAGGCGCGCATCCTGCTGGCGGTGCGCGAGGCGGTGGCGGATCTGGCGCTGACCTGCCCCTGGGTCGACGGGGTGATCGCCCCCCGGCCGAAGGAGGGCGGCGGCATCGATTTCCGCGGCATCAGTCCCGGCGGGCTGAAGCTGTTCGCCGAGTGCTATCGCGCCGGCTTCGATCTGGCGCTGGTGCCGCGCTACGACTTCGACCGGCATGGCGCGACGACGCTCGCCGCCAACAGCCGGGCGCGGCTGGTCGCCGGCTTTTCCGAGCGGGTGACGCCGTGGAAGGCGGAGGGCAACCAGGGCTTCGACCGCGCCTATGGGCTGGCGCTGACCCCGCCGCCCGGCCGGCACGAGGTGGAGCAGAACGCCGCCCTGCTGGAGGCGCTGGGGGCGCGGCCGGATCTGGGACCGCTGGAACTGACGCTGACGGCGGAGGATCGCGAAGAGGCACGGCGGCTTCTTGGCGCTCCCGATGGCCGGCCGCTGATCGCGGTGGCGCCGGGGGCGGCCAGTCCGCGCCGTGACTATCCGGCTGACCGGCTGGCCGCGGTGGTTTCCGCCGTCGCTGCGACGCTCGACGCGCGGGTCGCCGTGCTGGGCACCCTGGAGGAACGGCCGGCGGCGGGCGCGCTTTTGGCGGCGTTGCCGGGACGGGCCATCGACCTGACCGGCGCCACCCCGCTGCGCGTCGCCGCCGCGGTGATGGCGGACGCGGCGTTGGCGGTCACCATGGATTCCGCCCCTGCCCATGTGGCGGCGGCGATGGGGGTGCCGGTGGCGGTGTTCTCCTGCCATCCCATCGGCGGTGATCCCAACCATTTCCACGCGCCGGAACGCTTCCGGCCCTGGACCGGCGGTCGCGAGGAGCGGGCGCTGGTCCTGCGGCCCGAGGCGGCGGTGCCGCCTTGCAGCGTGTCCTGTCTGGCGGCCGAGGCGCATTGCATCGCCGCCATCGACCCGGCCGACGCCGCCCGGCGCATTCTGGGCTTGGTGGGAAAGGGCGGTAAGGGCTGAGCCCAAAAAACGCCTTATCGGCCGTCATTCCCGCGAAGGCGGGAATCCAGCCACATCCGCCGCTGATCTGCGGAGTTTCCTGGATCCCCGCCTTCGCGGGGATGACGCAAAGTTCCTTTTGTTCCAGAGGCTTCCCTGGGAGAGGGCGAGTACGGTTGAGTCCTTCCCCGGACCGCAAATCGCAAAAGTTGCTTTCGAAAAAGAAAGTGGGCGGATCCACGGGGTGCGTGGATCCGCCCGAGGCGAGGAGACTGAAAGCCGGTGCCTGAACGTGCCTGAAAAGGCACCGGCGTTCCGGAAGCCCGGCTGCGCAGGACAGTGCAGCCGGGCCGTCCGAACCGAGGGTCTCCTATCCCTGTGACACCGTTACCCCCCGATTACCCGGCAATCAGGCCGCGCAGCTGCCGGTTGGCGACGGCCAGCATGGCGAGATCGACCGCCGGCTGGGCGCGCAGTTCGGCCAGAAGCTGCTCGACGCGATCGACCACCAGATTGCGGCTGGCGATCCAGGCGTCCACCGCGGCGGACTCGTCGCCCTCGCTTTCCAGCACGCGCACGGTCAGCGCGCTCTGGTGGGCGAACAGGTCGTCGACGATGGCGGCGACCGCCTGACGCTGCCAGTGGTTGTCGACCTTGGCGCCGGCGGCGCGGTCGCGCAGCCATTCCAGGCCGAAGCGGCGGCCCAGCCCGAAATAGACCGAGGCGACGCCTTCCACCGCGCGGCCGGTGCGCTCGGCGATGCGCACCAGATCCGGGGCGGCGGCCAGAACCGGCAAGGCGGCGATCCGGCGGGCCAGATCCTCCGGAACGCCCTGGGCGATGGCGTCGGCGATGCGGGTGGCGAGGCGGGAGGATTCCTCCTCGTCGAGGAAGCGGTCCAGACCGGCGGCCAAAGCCTCCACCCCCGGACGGAAGGCGGCGGATTCGCGGCCCAGATCCAGCGGGTGCGGGCTGTGGGCCAGGAACCACGCCACCGTGCGGTCGAGCAGATGGACGGTCTCCAGCATCAGCGCCGTCTGCAGCGCCGCCGGCACGACGTTGTCGAGCGCGTCGATGGCGTCCCACAGCGGGCGCAGCTGGAACACGTCGCGGGCGATGGCATAGGCGCGGGCGACGTCCGCCGGGCCGAGGCCGGTCTTTTCCACCATGTCGCGGACGAAGGTGGCGCCGACGCGGTTGACCAGGCTGTTGGTGACCGCCGACGCCACGATCTCGCGGCGCAGGCGGTGGCGGAAGATCGCCTCGCGCTGGCCGTCGCGCAGCGGCTGCGGGAAGTAGCGCAGCAGATCCTCGACCGTCGCCGGATCGTCCGGCAGCTCCGACGCCAGCAGCTCGTCATAGAGCGTGATCTTGGCGTAGGCCAGCAGCACCGCCAGTTCCGGCCGGGTCAGGCCGCGCCGTTCGGCCATGCGCTGGGCCAGTTCCTCGTCGGTCGGCAGATACTCGATGGCGCGGTTGAGGCGTCCGCTGCGCTCCAGGTTGCGGATGAAGCGCGACTGCGCCTCCAGCAGGGCCGGCCCTTGCGCCTCGGCGATGGTCAGTGCCTGGGTCTGGCGGTAGTTGTCGGCCAGCACCAGCCCCGCCACCTCGTCGGTCATGGCGGCCAGCAGGGTGTCACGCTGCTTCAGCGTCATGTCGCCCCGCGCCATGACATCGCCCAGCAGGATCTTGATGTTCACCTCATGGTCGGAGGTGTCGACGCCGGCGGAATTGTCGATGGCGTCGGTGTTCAGCTTGATGCCCTTTTGGGCGGCTTCGATGCGGCCGCGCTGGGTGACGCCCAGGTTGGCGCCCTCGCCGACCACCTTGGCGCGGATCTGGCCGCCATCGACGCGCAGCGCGTCGTTGGCCTTGTCGCCGGCCTCGGCGTTCGTCTCGGTCGACGCCTTGATGTAGGTGCCGATGCCGCCGAACCACAGCAGGTCGACCTCCGCCGTCAGCAGGCGGCGCATCAGTTCCACCGGCGACAGGTGGGCCGGTTCGATGCCGAAGCGGGCGCGGACCTCCGCCGTCAGCTCCACCGTCTTGGCGCTGCGCTCCACGATCATGGCGCCCTGCGACAGCTTGGAGCGGTCGTAATCGGCCCAGGAGGAGCGGGGCAGGGCGAACAGCCGGTTGCGCTCCTCCCAGCTGATCGCGGGGTCGGGATCGGGATCGAGGAAGATGTGGCGGTGGTCGAAGGCGGCCAACAGGCGGATGTGCTTCGACAGCAGCATGCCGTTGCCGAACACGTCGCCCGACATGTCGCCGACGCCGACCACGGTGAAGTCGGTGGTCTGGATGTCGGTGCCCATCTCGCGGAAATGGCGCTTCACCGATTCCCAGGCGCCGCGGGCGGTGATGCCCATCACCTTGTGGTCGTAACCGGCCGAGCCGCCCGAGGCGAAGGCGTCGCCCAGCCAGAAGCCGTGATCGACCGACACGCCGTTGGCGATGTCGGAGAAGGTGGCCGTGCCCTTGTCGGCGGCGACCACCAGATAGGGATCGTCGGCGTCGTGGCGCACCACGTCCTTCGGCGGCACCACCGAGCCGTCGGCGGCCAGATTGTCGGTGACGTCCAGCAGGCCGCGCATCAGCGTCTTGTAGCACTCGATGCCTTCGGCCAGAGCGGCTTCACGGCCGGCGCTGGGGGCGGGGGGCCGCTTCACGACGAAACCGCCCTTGGAGCCTACGGGCACGATGACGGTGTTCTTCACCATCTGCGCCTTCATCAGGCCGAGGATCTCGGTGCGGAAATCCTCGCGCCGGTCGGACCAGCGGATGCCGCCGCGGGCGACCTTGCCGCCGCGCAGATGGACGCCTTCCATGCGCGGGCTGTAGACGAAGACCTCCACCCACGGACGCGGCAGCGGCAGCTCCTCGATCGAGCCGCTGTCCAGCTTGAAGGACAGATGCGGCTTCGGCGTGCCGTCCGGGGCGGCCTGATAGGCGTTGGTGCGCAGCGTGGCGCGGATCAGGTTGACGAAGCGGCGCAGGATGCGGTCGTCGTCCAGGTTGGTGACGGCGTCCAGCGCATCCTCGATCTGCTCCAGGATCGGGGTTTCGTCCGCGAGGTTCTTCGGGTCGAAGCGGGCGGCGAAAAGCCGGGCCAGCAGCCGCGCGGTCTGCGGATGGGCCGACAGCGTCGCCTCGATGGTGTCCTGGGCGTAGGCAAAGCGGGCTTGCTTCAGGTACTTGGCATAGGCGCGCAGCACCGTGACCTCGCGCCCGGCCAGCCCGGCGCGCAGGACCAGACGGTTGAAGCCGTCATCCTCCATCCGGCCGTCCCAGACGTCGGCGAAGGCCTCCTGGAAGGTCTGCTTGACCTTGACGCAGTCCACCGGCTGGCCGGTCTGGGTGCGGGCGGCGAAGTCGTGGATCCACACCGACGGGGCGCCGCCGGCGGGGCGGACCTCGTAGGGCTGCTCGGTGATGACCTTCAGGTCCATGTGCTCCAGCATCGGCAGCACGTCGGACAGCGGCACCGGCCGGCCCTGGTGGTAGATCTTGACGTGCAGCTCGTCGCCGTCGGCCTCCAGCGGGTGGAACAGCACGATGCCGAGGCGCTGTTCGGAGAGCGCGCGTTCGATGCGGTCGATGTCGTGGACGGCGGTTTCCGCGGTGAAGGTCTCGCGGTAGCCCGCCGGGAAGGCGTCGGCGTAGCGGCGCAGCCGGGCGTTGCCGGTCTCCTCGCCCTGCGCCTCGACCAGGGCGTCGCGCAGCCGGTCGGCCCAGCTGCGGGAGACCTGGACCAGCCGGGATTCGATCTCGCTGATGTCGACGGCGGGAATCTTGCCCGGCTCCGTCTTCACCATCAGGTGCAGGCGGGCGAGCGCGCTGTCCGACAGCTGGGTGAAGTAGGAGGCGCAGGTGCCGTGGAAGGCGGTTTCCAGCACCGACTGGATCTTGCGGCGCAGCGCGGTGTCGTAGCGGTCGCGCGGCACGAAGACCAGGGCGGAGACGAAACGTTCGAACGGGTCGCGGCGGACGAACAGGGCGAGCCGCTGGCGTTCCTGCAGGTGCAGGATGCCGACCGCCGTTTCGAACAGCTCGTCCGACGGGGTCTGGAACAGCTCGTCGCGCGGGTAGGTTTCCAGGATGTTCAGCAGCGCCTTGCCGTCATGGCCGGCCGGGTCGAAGCCGGCGCGGCCCATGACGCGGGCGACCTTGCGGCGCAGGAACGGGATCTCGCGCGGGCTGCGGTTGTAGGCGACGGAGGTGAACAGGCCGACCGCCAGCGTGACGCCGACCACCTTGCCCTGGTCGTCGAAGCGCTTGACCAGAATGGCGTCCAGCGGGACCGAGCGGTGCACGGTGGCGTGCCGGGTGCCCTTGGTCACCAGGAGCGCGCGCGGCTGGCGCAGGAAGGCGCGGATTTCCTCCGGCAGCACGGCGGCGTGGCCATGCTCGTCGAACACGGTGATCTCGGGGTTGCGCAGCACGCCCAGCCCGCTGCCGTCCACCAGCTCCAGCCAGGGCTCCTGCCCCTCCTCGCCGATGGTGGCGATGTAGAGGCGGCTGCCCAGCAGGGTCATGTTACCGTCGTCGACCCAGCTCAGGAAGTCGGCGGCCTCCTTCGATTCCTCGGCGTCGGGGGCGTTGGCGATGTCGGTGCGGGCGCTGCGCACGCGCTCGCGCATCGGCGTCCAGTCCTCCACCGCCGCGCGGACGTCGGCCAGCACCCGCTCGATCCCCTCGCGCAGGCGGGCCTGGGCGGCCGGGTCCGACAGCGGGTCGATCGAGCAGTGCATGAAGGATTCGTCGCGGGCGCCGTCCTTCTCTTCACCCGGTTCGAGAAGCTCGACGATGCGGCCCTCGGCATCGCGGACGACGCGGGTGACGGGATGGATGATGAGGTGGACGGTGACGCCCTGCCGGTTCAGCTCCGCCGTGACGGAATCGACCAGGAAGGGCATGTCGTCGTTGACGATCTCCACCACCGAGCGTTCGGTCTGCCAGCCATGCTCGTCCAGCCGCGGGGCGTAGACCCGCACCTTGGGCACGCCGGGCACACGCTGCTGGCCCCACTGCCACATGGCGAGAGCGGCGCCGTAAAGCTGTTCCGGCGTACCGCGCAGCAGGTCGTCGGGGGGCACGTTGGCATAGAAGCGCTTCACGAAGCGCTCCGCCCGCGCGTTCGGAACCCGGCTGCGCACCAGTTCGGCCAGTTGCTGCCGCAAGTCGCCTGCCAGGTCCTTCGTCGCCGTACGCATGATGGTGGATGTCTCCTCTCGGGGTTTTCTTTGGATTGGTAGTACCACCCCACAAACAACATTTCGACGGCAAATAAACGGCAGGATTTCTGACCAAGCGGCGATTCGCACCCCTTTGGGGGTATTTCTCCAAAGATTCGGACAATCCAGTGACATGTCCGCCAAATTTATCCATAGCGCGTTCACATCCCCGGCACGAGCGATACCGTGGCAAAGGCGCACAGCGCCGATCCGCCACATCCGACGGTGGCCGGAGGGGTGGTTCAGGCGAGGGAATGCCGACTCGATTCGGCGGGATCGCCCTTTCGCCGACAAATCGACGGGAAGTCAGCGAAATGGCCCGAAAATCAGGTCAGTGTCGCTGACCGAATGACGTTTCCGAACGCCGCCGGGGCGCTTTCCGACAAGCTATCGACGAGCCGGCGGGCATGGGCGGAAAGATCAGCAAAATTGCGGGCGCACAGCACCAGCAGACGGGGCGCCCACGGGTCGCTCAGCGGCATGACCCGCAGGCCGCCGCTGTCGAGCGCCCGCAGCGCCGCCGTTTCCGGCACGATGCCGACCCCGACGCCGCGTTCGACCAGCCGGCACAGCGCCACCGGTCCGCGAACCCGCACGCGGTAGGACAGGCTGCGCCCGGCGCGGGTGGCGTGGCTGTTCAGATACTCCTGCAGGGCGCTTCCGGCGCTGAGGCCGACGAAAGGCTCGTCCAGCAGCTCGGCGAAGGCGATCCGGTCGCGGTCCGCCAGCCGGTGGGACAGCGGCAGGACGGCGACCAGCCGGTCGCTGCGGAAGGGCCGGGTCTCCAGCCCGCCGAGGTCGACCATGTCGGCAACCACGCCGAGGTCCGCCAGCCCGGCGGCCACCGCCTCGACGATGGCGTGGCTCGGCCGTTCCTCCAGGTCTATGTCGATGCTGGGATTGTCGGCGAGGAAGCCGGCGAGCGCGTCGGGCAGAAATTCGTTGATCGCCGCGGTGTTGGACAGCAGCCGGACATGGCCCTTCAAACCCTTGGCGTATTCCGCCAGCTCGCCGCGCATCCGTTCCAACTGGTGCAGGACGAGGCGGGCATGGTGGACCACCGCGCGGCCGGCCGGGGTGGGGCGGACGCCGCGGCGGAAGCGGTCTAGCAACGGGACGCCCAGCGCGTCCTCCATCCCCCGCACCCGCGCGCTGGCCGATGCAAGCGCCATGGCGCTGCGCTCCGCCCCGGCGGTGATGCTGCCGGTCTCCACGATATGCAGGAACAGCCGCAGGTCGGTCAGGTCGAAGCGCATGGCGATTCTCATATGCCCCCAAGGGCCGCAGCCTGCCTTCGTCTCGGCCGAAGGCAGGCTGCGGCAAAGCCACATTGTGACGATCCGCCGCATCGATCAAGCTTGTCCCAGATGAAGAGGTGGAACGACGAGGGGAGGACTGAGCATGGCCCTGCCGGATCGCGGCAACACCGGTCCCGACGACGGAAGCGGTTTTCTGGCCGGGGTGGACCGCCGGCTGGTGGTGGTGGCGCTGGCGCTGGCGCTGCTGACCCTGTTGGCGCTGCTGGACCAATACCGGCCGACACCGGGATCGGCGCCGCCGGTGGAGTGGCGGCTGCCCAGCGTGGAACTGCCGCGCACGGTGCCGATGGCGACGGCGCCCAGCCTGCGGCGGGATGAGCTTCTGGGGGCGGACTGAGCGGGTCAGCCGGTCGGCAGGCTGTCGCTTCCCTCGCCCAGCGGGCGTTCCATCAGCACGCCGTCGAGCCAGCGGCCGAACTTGAAGCCCACCGCCGGCAGGATGCCGACAGGCCGGAAGCCGCAGGCGCTGTGCAGGCCGATCGAGCCGTGGTTGGCGCTGTCGCCGATCGCCGCGATCATCCGGCGGTAGCCCGCCGCCTCGCACATCTCCAGCAACGGGATCATCAGCGCCCGGCCGATGCCGCGCCGGCCCATGTCCTCGGCGACATAGACCGAGTTCTCCAGCGTGAAGCGGTAGGCGCTGCGCGTGCGGTACGGTCCGGCATAGGCGTAGCCGGCCAGCCGCCCCTCGCACTCCGCCACCAGATAGGGCAGGCCGCGGGCCAGGATGTCGGCACGGCGCCGCGCCATCTCCGCCTCGTCCGGCGGGACCTCTTCGAAGGAGGCGGTGCCGTACAGGACATGGTGGGCGTAGAGCGTCGTGATGGCGGGAATGTCGGCGTCGGCGGACGCCCGCACCGTGATGGCAGGCATGATGACTCAGCTCCGTTGAGGACGGTCGGCAGGAAGAAGAAGGGCGCAGACGGTCGCCAACCCGCCGCCGACGCCGAGAAGCGCGAAACCCCAGCCCCAGCCGGCGCCACCGGCTCCACCGGCCTGGTCCAGCACCAGCCCGACCGCCAGCGGTGCCGCGCCGCCGGCGCCAAAGCCGAGGATGGAGCGCACGGCGAGCGCCGCCCCCAGGCTGCCCGGCTCGACCGATTCCGTCATCGCCGTCGACAGCACCGGCGAATCGCCCAGCGCGGAAAAGCCGTAAAGCGCCGCCACCGCCAGCACGAGCGCCAGCGGCATCCCGTCCATCCAGCCGATGGTGAAGGAACAGGCCGCGCCCAGCACGCCCATCGCCACCAGCACCAGCCGGCGGCCCAGCCGGTCGGACGCGCGGCCCATCAGCAGCGAGGACAGGAAACCCGAGATGTGGATGGCCGCGGCGATCCACAGACCGCGAACCCCGGCGCCGCCGGAACCGGCGAGGCTGGCGGTCAGGAAGGCGGGCAGCCACGCCCACATGCCCAGCAGCTCCCAGCAATGGGTTGTGTAGCCCACGGTCAGCAGGAGGGAGCGGCGGTCGGCCAGGAAGCGGAAGGCGCCGCGCAGCCGCCGCGCTCCGCCGCCGGCCACCAGATTGGCCCGGCCGCGCAGTCCCGGCGTGCCGAGCAGCGCCGCCAACAGCGGCCCCAGCCCGCAGGCGATGAAGGCCGCTTCGTAGCCGAACCGCTCCGACAGGCCGGCGGCGAGCGCGATGGAGCCGAAATAGCCGAGCGACCCCGCCGCGAGCAGCCAGCCCACCGCCGCGCCGCGCCGCGCCGCCGGCACGCCCTGCGCCACCAGCATGATGGAGGGGGCATAGGTGCCGCCCTGGGTCAGCCCGACCAGCGCGAACAGCAGCAGCCCGCTTTCCGCCGAGCGGGCGAAGAAGGCGAAGGCGAGGCCGGTCAGCGCCGTCGCCCAACTGGCCCACAGGAAGACGCGCTTGGCGCCCAGACTGTCGGCGAACCAGGAGGAGCCGACCAGAGACAGCGCATAGCCGACGTTGAAGGCGGTCTGGATCGACCCGGCCTCCCCCGCCGACATGCCCCAGGCCTGCATCGCCGGCCCGAGCGCGCCGGCATAGACCATGAAGGACAGCGAGGTGGCGAAGCGGCTGGCGCACAGCAGCACGAGCCAGGTTTGCCGAGGGGCTGGGTGGTCGGCAGGAGCGGGGATGGCGGCGGTCGTCATGACCACACCGTCGCGGAGGGCGGATAAAAAGGCAAATTTATTGATTTGATCGGAACCATAAGGAAGACTGCGGGTATGCGTGGCCTGAATCTCGACCAGCTCATCACCTTCGCCACCGTCGTCGAGCATGGCGGCTTCACCGAGGCGGCCGGGCGGCTCGGCCTGACCCAGCCGGCGGTCAGCATGCAGATCCGCAATCTGGAGGAGCGTTTCGGCGTGCGGCTGGTGGAGCGGGTGGGCAAGCGGGCCTTGCCGACCGCGGCCGGGCGTGACCTGCTGCCCTTCATCCGCCGGCTGCGCGAGGAGATGGAGGCGGCGGCGGTCGCCATGGGCCGTCACCGCGCCGGGCAGGTCGGGCGCGTGCGCATCGGCACCGGCGCCACCGCCTGCATCTACCGCCTGCCGCCGATCCTGACGGCGCTGCGCAGCGCCCATCCGGGGCTGGAGATCATCGTCGTCACCGGCAACACGCCGGACATCCTGGACGCGGTGGAGGGCGGCTCGCTCGATCTGGCGCTGGTCACCCTGCCGGCCGGCCGTCCCGGCCTGTCCATCGAACCGGTCTGTGCCGAGGAGCTGGTCTGTGTCGGCCCCAGAGGTGGCCCCGGCGACGGCGCCCGGTCTCCGGCTCCGGCGGTCGCCCCGGCGGCGCTGGCCGACCAGACGCTGATCCTGTACGAGCGCGGCGGGACCATGCGCGCGGTGATCGACGGCTGGTTCATGGCCGGCGGCATCCAGCCGCGCCCGGCGATGGAGCTGGGCAATGTGGAGGCGATCAAGAACCTCGTCGCCGCCGGGCTGGGCCGGTCGATCCTGCCGTCGGTCACCGTTGAAAGTCCGCAGGATTGCGACCGCTTCGCAGTTCAGCCTCTGACACCACCCTTGATCCGCAAGTTAGGGTTGGTGTTGCGGCGTGACAAAGTACTCGATGCGGGCGTACGGGCGATGGTGAAGGCAATCACCGATATGCGGTAACAACATCGATAAAATTTCGCACATTTACGATCAGGAGGAATATTGCTTTTGGAAGGTTTACAGAGGCTTTAGCCAGTGCGCACTCTCGCCGTCTGAGACTTTCGTTTTTCTTGGGCGCCTATGACCAAGCAGCAGTCTGTCCCGGACGAGTCCGCCGGCAACCGAATGGAAGGCCGGTGGAGCGGGCATGCCCAATCGACCTCCGGGCCGGACGCAAAACTGCTGGCGCGGCTGGCGGAGCTGGAGCGCGAGAATGCCCGGCTGCAGATCGCGCTGTCCACCGCCTGCACCGGCTGCGACGATCTGCTGACGGTCACCGCGCTGAACGAGGATCTGCGCACCGCCTTCACCGCGCTGGAGCGCAGCCGCGCCGCCCATGCCGACAGCGAAAGGCGGCTGCGCGCCATCCTGGACAGCGCCACCGGCCACGCCATCCTGACCCTGTCGCCGGCCGGCCGGGTGACCAGCTGGAATCCCGGCGCCGTCCGTATCCTGGGCTGGACGGAGGAGGAGGCGCGGGGACAGCCGGTCGACATCCTGTTTCCGCCGGAAGAGGTCGCCGCGGGCGTGCCCGACGCGCTGCGGGTGCGTGCGCTGGCCGAGGGCCGCGTCCAGGAGGAGCGCGCCTTCCGTCGTCGCGACGGCGCTGCTGTCTGGGGGGCGCTGACCATCCTGCCGCTCCAGGGCGACGAGGAGGGGTTCCTGTGGATCCTGCATGACCGCTCCGACGAGCGGCGGATGGAGGAGGCCATCGCCGACGCGCGCCGGCGCGCCACCGACATCCTGGACAGCATCGACGAGGCGCTGGTGGCGCTGGACTGCGACTATCGCGTCATCTACCAGAACCGCCGCGCCGAACAGCTCGACCACCAGTCGCTGTCGGCGATGCGCGGCCGCCGCCTGTGGGAGGTGTGGCCACAGATCGCCGGGTCGGATCTGGAGGCGCTGTGCCGCAAGACGATGACGGAGCGTCAGCCGACCAGCATCGAAAAGCGCTTCGACGGCGAAGGCACCACCCTGTGGCTGGAAATCCGCTACCTGCCGACGGCGGAAGGGGTGGGCTGCTTCTTCCGCGACATCACAATGCGCAAGCGGGCGGAGGAGGAGGCCCGCGCCTCGCACGAGCGGGCGGTGAAGATCCTGGAGAGCATCAGCGACGCCTTCTATGCCGTCGATCACGACTGGCGCTTCACCTACATCAACCGCAAGGCCGAACAGCTCTGGGGCCGGTCACGCGACACCCTGCTGGGCCGCTGCCTCTGGGAAGCCTTCCCCAATGCGCTGGGCAGCGAGTCGCTGGAGGCGCAGAAGCAGGCGGTGCGCGAAGGGCGGGAGATGACCATCGAGGTGATGTCCCCCGTGCTGGGCGACTGGGTGGAGGTCAGCATCTATCCCAACGCCGACGGGCTGTCCGTCTATTTCCGCGACATCACCGCCCGGCGGCAGGCGCAGCAGGCGCTGTTGCAGGCGAAGGAGTCGGCGGAGGCGGCCGACCTCGCCAAGGGCAAGTTCCTGGCCGCGGCCAGCCACGACCTGCGCCAGCCGCTGCAGGCGCTGCTGCTGTTCGTCGACGTGCTGAAGCCCTATGTGCAGGGCAGCCAGGGCACCAATGCGCTGATGCATCTGGGACGCGGGCTGGACGCGCTGAAGGAACTGCTGGACAGCCTGCTCGACATGTCGCGGCTTGATGCCGGCGTGGTCCAGCCGAACATCGAGACCGTGCCGGTCGCCCCGCTGTTCGAGCACATCGCCGCATCGTACCGGCCGGTGGCGGCGGCGAAGGGGTTGGAGCTGCATGTCTCCTCCTGCAGCGCCGCCGCCCGCACCGACCGCACGCTGCTGACCCGCATGGTGCGCAATCTGGTGGAGAACGCCCTGCGCTATACCGAGAGCGGGCGGATCGACATCGAATGCCGCCGGGCCGGCGGGCGGCTGCTGATCGAGGTGCGCGACACCGGGATCGGCATCCCGCCCGACCATCTGGAGCGCATCTGGGAGGAGTTCCATCAGGTCGGCAACCCGGAGCGCGACCGCAACCGCGGCCTGGGGCTGGGGCTTGCCATCGTGCGGCGGCTGTCGCAGCTGCTGAACCATCCGGTGGATGTCCAGTCCACGCCGGGGCAGGGGACCAGCTTCGTCATCGCCCTGCCGCTCGGCCGCAGCATCGAGGCGCCGGCGACCGCGGCGGAAGCGGCGACGACCGGGCGCGGGCGCTTCGCCGTGGTGGTCGACGACGACGCCATCGTGCTGTTGGGGCTGGAGACGATCTTCCGCGAATGGGGGTACGAGGTGCTGGTCGCCGGCTCCGCCCAGAAGGCGGTGGAGGGGTTGAGCCGGATGGGCCGGCGCCCCGACCTGATCGTCGCCGACTACCGCCTGCGCGAAGGGCAGTTCGGGACCGACGCGGTCGCCCGCATCCGCGCGCTGTATGGCGATCCCGGCAAGCCCCCTGTCCCCGGCCTGATCCTGACCGGCGAGACCGGCCCCGACTGCGAACGCGACGCCGCCGCCCATGGGCTGGGCATCATCCACAAGCCGGTGACCCCGCGCCAGTTGAGCCACGCGCTGGGCGAGCTGCTCGGGGGGACGTGACGGTTCGGCGGCCGTCCGTCCCCCCGGCGGAGCGTGCGTGCGTCAGCCCTGCTCGATCAGGTCGGCGCAGGCGTCCACCGCGGCGGCGGCGTAGGGGCGGATGCGCGGCGGGATCTGCGACGGGTTGATGCCCGGCCCGAGGATGCCGACGCCGACCGGCTTCATGAACTGGAGCTGCAGGTCGATCAGGCTGGAGATGACGGCATGGCCCATGACGTTGCCGTGCTCGGTCTCGCCCCGCTCGATGATGCCCAGCGCCACGGCGCCGGCGACGTCGTCGCGCATCAAGAGGCGCTTGATCGCCAGCGGCTTTTCCATCGAGCCGGGAACCCAGACCTCCGCGACGATGCCGAGGCCGCGGCGGGCGGCGACGGTGCGCGCCTCGTCCAGCATCTCTTCCACCTCTTTGCGGTGGAACCGTCCGAGCACGATGCCGATGTTGCTCACCCTCTGCTTCTCCCATGTTCGCGGTGTAACCTTCGCCCAAACTGTCGCGTCGTCGCGCAAAGCGCAAGGGCCGTCCGCGCAAAGCGCCGGAGCAGTCGCACGGTGCCGATGGAGGCCTGATCGGTACGGAGATTTCCCGTCGGCTTCATAAAGTTGCGCGGGTAATTCCCGCCGCATTGCGGCGAGGCTCAAACTGTCGCAGAGGCGGATCCAAGGAAAAACCCTGATGGACAGGCTCGGTCTCCTTGTGCGAACTGTTGCCGAGTGCGACAGGCCGTCGCACTGCGCTACAATTCAGCACAAATTGGTCGCCGCCGCTTTTCTTACGACCATGTAATGATGAGGGCGTTGCGGCTGCGACGGACCTGGAGGCGGGGGAGCCGGCAGGGGCGTCGTCAGCCCAAGAGAACGACCAGGCGAATCCGGAACGGCAATCATGTTGAAAGGTGCGATCGAATACGCGCCGTCGACCTTCGAGGAGCGGGGGGCCGCGGTGGCCTTCACCACGCCGCTGCTGTCCCAGACCCGTGTGCGCCGTGGCGAGCGGTCGAAGCTCGAGGTGCTGATCCCCAGCCTGTCGCAGGGCATGGGCATCTATGTCGTCGCCTGGAAGGCGGTGCCGGACATGGTGTCGATGACCATGCACGACCGCTATCTGCACGACCTGATCGTGAAGGAGGACGCCTGCTCCCCGCACGAGATCCGCCGGGCGACGCTGAAGGCGGCGCGGCGCGGGCTTGCCGGGCCGCAGGCGGCGCAGGCCGCCCGCCGCGCCCTGGAGGAGGACGAGGAGCAGAGCACGCTGACCCACTACCTGCTGATCCTGGCGATCCTGAAGGCGGTGGGTCTGGAATCGCCGGAGATGCTGAAGGCCGGCATCGACACCGACGAGGGGCAGCGGCTGACCCGGCAGCTGATGACCCGCGCGGCGGAAAGCCTGCGCATGGACGCCACGCTGCTCTATGCCCGGCTGGCCGACATCGCGGCGGTCGCCGCCCCGGTCGGGCTTGCGCACTCGCCCCGGCCCGGCCGGCTGACGCGCGGGCTGAACGACCTGAAGAGCTTCCGCGACAGCATGACCGAATGGGCGCGCGACGTGCCGAGCGACGCCGCCCCGGTGGCGGAGTTCTGCGCCGAGGTGGCGCAGCACACCATCGCCATCGGCGACAAGGTTCTGGGCGACTTCCACCGGCGGGTGGAGGCCATCGGGCCGCTGATGCGTGACTGGGACATCGAGATCCTGCGCGTGCGCGCCCAGGCCGGCCGCATGGCGTGGCTGCTCGACGGCTGGAGCCACATCACCGGGGCATGGGAGGTGGCGCAGGCCGAGGACCACCACCAGCAGGCGGCGACCGTCAACGACCTGTTCCGCATCCTGCCGCTGCTGCCGCGCAAGGAGACGAGCCGCGACTTCGTGGAGGATGCCAAGCAGGTCAAGCTGGCCCATCGCCGCTCCGTCCGCATGCTGGAGGACTGGCGCACCGGCCAGATGGACATCGACGCCATCCGCCGGATCGAGGCGGTGAAGGCGCGCGTGCCATGACGGGAGGGGCGGAGAAAAAGGGGCGGGTGGACCGCCTGCCGGGGCTGGAGACCAAGCTGTTCGACATCCCCGAGGACAAGTTCATCGAGGTCGTCCGCCTGCTGGAGCGGGTGCGTGACCATCCCGACGTGCGCCAGACCTTCGCCGCCATCCGCCCGCGGCTGGTCCAGGTCCGCCCCGAGCGCCGCCCGACGCTGAAGCGCGTGCTGTGCATGCCGTTCGAGGATGTGCTGGAAAGCTTCAGCGGCGTCGACGTGCCGCTGGGCCGCATCGAGCGGCGGGTGATCGACCCGGTGTGGACGCTGGTGACGGAGTGCGGCGACACCGCCCTGATCGACCAGCTCGACCGGCAGGTGCAGGAGACGGCGCCCGGCAATCTCAACGCGTTGCGCAACATCGGGCGCCGGCTGTGGCCGATGGGCGCCCAGGCGATCCGGGGAGCGGTGGAGCAGGACGCCGCCCGGCACGCGCTGTGGCGCGTGCTGCATGGCGACGAGGATCTGCAGCGGCAGGTGCTGGACGTCGCCGCCTTTCTGGAGATCGGGCTGACGGTGGAAGCGCTGAAGGACGCGCTGGCGCCGAAGCCGCTGCCGGCGTTCGAGGACGAGCATGTCGGCGTCATCGAGCAGGCGGTCCAGGCGGTGGCGCGGCAATCCACCGGGCTGGTCTATTACCTGCTGCTGGTCGCCGCTTCGCGCATGGCGAACCCGGCCGATTTGCTGACGGTGCTGAACGACCTGGATTTCGGCAAGGCGCGGCGCGAGCAGCCGGTGATCTTCGCCCAGCTGAGCGGGCTGGTGGTCACCAATCTGGAGGAGCGGTCGGCCCGGCTGGACGGCAACGGCTACAGTGCCGGACCGGGCGTGGCCGCCGCCGCCATCGCGCCGGAGGAGGCCATCGCCATCGCCGAGCGGCTGGTCGCCAGCGTCAACACCACCTCCGCCGTCATGGATTTCCTGGCCGAGCCGGTCTATCGCGAGCGGCTGGAGGCGGTGAAGACGGCGGTGCGGACGATGGTGGCCGGAACCGTGCTCGACACCGCGTCCGGCGGCATCCTGACCGCCGTCGCGGCCCCGGCGGAGAACGGCCGCCCCGCCGCGGTGGACGAGGACGCCCAGGCGGCGGCCGAGGACCATGCCCGCGCGCTGCGCCGCTGCGAGGGGCTGGCCGATGCGCTCGGCCTGCACGAGCCGCTGAAGACGGCGATGGCGTCGATGGAAAAGGGGCTGATGGCGAAGGCGCATGCCCTGCTGGCGCAGTATCCCAAGGCGGCTGGCAACCCGGACGATGCGGAAACGGCGGAGATCAGCCTGTTCTACGCCCTGCGCCTGCTGGAGCTGGTCGCCGGCCCCGCCAAGGCCGACCAGCTCCGCACCGCCATCATGGCCGCGACGGGAGAATTCGCGGAGGAGTAGGGGGTGAAGCTCCCTCTCCCGCCCCGGGAGAGGGAAGGGGCCCAAGCGGAGCTTGGGAAGGGTGAGGGGTGTTCCAAGGAACCATGCGGTTAGGGATTCTTGCTTTCCCCCTCACCCTCCCCGCCTGCGGGGGGTCCCCTCCCTCTCCCGGGGCGGGAGAGGGCTTATACTCACGACGCCGCCGGAAGGGCGTCTCTCGCTGCGTCCTTGGCCGCGCTCTCATCGGCGTAGCGGCGGGCCAGGATGGCGCCGACCATCAGCTGGATCTGGTGGAACACCATCACCGGCAGCAGCACCAGACCGGCGGTGGCCGGGGCGAACAGGACGCCGGCCATCGGCACGCCGCTGACCAGCGACTTCTTCGAGCCGCAGAAGACGATCACCGCCTCGTCGGCGCGGGAGAAGCCCAGGCGGCGGCTGAGCAGCGTCGTGCCGATCAGGAACACCGCCAGGATGGCACCGTCGATCAGCACCACCACGCCCAGCGCGGCCGGCGGCACCTGATGCCACAGGCCGTTCACCACCGCCTCGCTGAAAGCGAGATAGACGACCAGCAGGATCGAGCCGCGGTCGGTGAAGCGCAGCATCGTCTTGTGCCGCGCCGCCCAGGCGCCGACCCAGCGCCGCAGAAGCTGGCCGGCGACGAAGGGCAGCAGAAGCTGCGCCGCGATGGTCTGCAGCGTGTCGAGCGACAACGCCGTGCCCTGCACCTTCAGGAACAGCGCCACCAGCAGCGGCGTCATCAAGATGCCGGAGATGTTGGACAGGGTGGAACTGCACACCGCCGCCGCCACATTGCCCCGCGCCATCGAGGTGAAGGCGATGGAGGACTGGACGGTGGAGGGCAGCAGGCAGAGGAACTGCACCCCGATCGCCAGGGCCGGCGGCAACAGGCTGTGCGGCAGCGTTTCCACCACCGCCCAGCCGATCAGCGGGAAGGCGACGAAGGTCAGGCTGAAGATCAGCAGATGCAGGCGCCAATGCGCCATGCCCGCCACCACCTCTTCCCGCGGCAGGCGGGCGCCGTGCAGGAAGAACAGCAGCGCGATCGCCGCCTCCGCCAGCCAGTGCACGCCCTGGGCGGCTTGGCCCTCCACCGGCAGCATGGTCGCCAGCCCGACGGTCGCCACCAGCGCCATGGTGAAGCCGTCCATGTTCGGGCGAGGCACGCGAATCATTGGTTGGTCCCCCAAATCGTTATCACTGGCCGGACATAACGCCTTGGCTTCTCTTATAACGGCCTTCTCCGTTCTGGAATACAGTATTCAACATGCATGGCAGCCTTGAAAAGATTGGGGAAAATCGGCGTACCCCCGGCTCTTTCCACGATGCGGAAATCTCCGGCGGAGGCGCGGTGGGGCCAATCTCTTGAAGCTCAATAGGTTTTCGGCCGTCTCAGCTACCCCCTTGCCACCGGCCTTGCCATACGGTAACGTATGGTCAAAGAACGGATGATTTCCCAGGGGAGCGATACGTCCATGCTGTCCAACCAGTACCCCAGCCTGAATTTCGACCTCGGCGAGTCGGCCGACATGCTGCGCGATTCGGTGCGGAGCTTCGCCGCCAACGAGATCGCCCCCCGCGCCGCCGAGATCGACCACAGCAACGAGTTTCCGAACGAGCTGTGGCGCAAGATGGGCGACCTCGGCATCCTCGGCGTGACGGTCGAGGAGGAGTATGGCGGCGCCGGCATGGGCTATCTGGAGCATGTCGTGGCGATGGAAGAGGTGTCGCGCGCCTCGGCCTCCGTCGGCCTCAGCTACGGCGCCCATTCGAACCTCTGCGTCAACCAGATCCGCAAGAACGGCAACGAGGAGCAGAAGCGCCGCTATCTGCCCAAGCTGATTTCCGGCGAGCATATCGGCGCGCTGGCGATGTCGGAGCCGAACGCCGGGTCGGACGTGGTGTCGATGAAGCTGCGGGCCGAGAAGAAGGGCGACCGCTACGTCCTGAACGGCACCAAGATGTGGATCACCAACGGCCCCGACGCCGACACGCTGGTGATCTACGCCAAGACCGACATCAATGCCGGCCCGCGCGGCATCACCGCCTTCCTGGTGGAGAAGGGCTTCAAGGGCTTCTCGGTGGCGCAGAAGCTGGACAAGCTGGGCATGCGCGGCTCCAACACCGGCGAGCTGGTGTTCGAGGATTGCGAGGTGCCGGAGGAGAACATCCTGGGCGGCGTCGGGCGCGGCGTGAACGTGCTGATGTCGGGGCTGGATTACGAGCGCGCGGTGCTGTCCGGCGGCCCGCTCGGCATCATGCAGGCCTGCATGGACGTGGTGATCCCCTATGTCCACGACCGCAAGCAGTTCGGCCAGTCGATCGGCGAGTTCCAGCTGATGCAGGGCAAGCTGGCCGACATGTACACCATCATGAACGCCGCCAAGGCCTATGTGTACGCCGTCTGCAAGGCCTGCGACCGTGGCGAGACCACCCGCAAGGATGCCGCCGCCGCCATCCTGTTCTCTGCCGAAAAGGCGACCTGGATGGCGCTGGAAGCCATTCAAACGCTGGGGGGCAACGGCTACATCAATGAGTACCCGACCGGTCGCCTGCTGCGCGACGCCAAGCTCTATGAGATCGGTGCTGGCACCAGCGAGATCCGCCGCATGCTGATCGGGCGCGAACTGTTCAAAGAGACGGCGTAAGCCGGACGGAAAAGATCGAGGGAAAGGGACAGACCACCATGACCGACAGCATCGTCATCGCCGCCGCCGTCCGCACGCCGATGGGCGGCTTCCAGGGCGACCTCATGGGCCTGACCGGCCCGCAGCTGGGCGCCACTGCCATCCAGGCGGCGCTGGAACGCGCCGGCTTGGCCGGAGACGCGGTGGACGAGGTGTTCATGGGCAACGTGCTGTCGGCCGGTCTGGGCCAGGCGCCGGCGCGCCAGGCGGCGCTGGGCGCCGGGCTGCCGAAGGGGGTGGGCTGCACCACCATCTCCAAGGTCTGCGGCTCGGGCATGCGGGCGGTGATGTTCGCCCATGACGTCATCAAGGCCGGTTCGGCCAAGGTGGTGGTGGCTGGCGGCATGGAGAGCATGTCGAACGCCCCCTACCTGCTGGACCGCGCCCGCGCCGGCTACCGCATGGGTCACGGCAAGGTGCTGGACCACATGTTCTTCGACGGTCTGGAGGACGCCTACGAGAAGGGCCGCCTGATGGGCACCTTCGCCGAGGAATGCGCCAGCAGCTACAACTTCACCCGCGAGGCGCAGGACAACTACGCCATCGAAAGCCTGAACCGCGCCCGCAAGGCGGTGGAGGACGGCTCCTTCAAGGCGGAGATCGCGCCGGTCCTGGTCAAGGGCCGCAAGGGCGACACGCTGGTCGACACCGACGAGCAGCCGGGCAAGGGCGATCCGAAGAAGATCCCGACCCTGAAGCCGGCCTTCGCCAAGGACGGCACGGTGACGGCGGCGAATGCCTCGTCGATTTCCGACGGCGGCGCGGCGCTGATCGTCACCACCCGCAGCGAGGCGGACAAGCGCGGCCTGCGCGTGATCGCCGAGATCAAGGGCCATTCCAACCACGCCCAGCAGCCGGCGCTGTTCACGACGGCCCCGGTCGGCGCCATGCAGAAGCTGTTCGAGAAGGTGGGCTGGTCGGCGCGTGATGTGGATCTGTTTGAGATCAACGAGGCGTTCGCCGTGGTGACCATGGCGGCGATGCGCGATCTCGACCTGCCGCACGACAAGGTGAACGTGCATGGCGGCGCCTGCGCGCTCGGGCACCCGATCGGGGCTTCGGGGGCGCGGATCCTGGTGACGCTGCTGGCGGCGCTGGAGAAGTATGACCTGAAGCGCGGTGTGGCGTCGCTTTGCATTGGTGGCGGTGAGGCGACGGCGATCGCGGTGGAGCGGGTGTAAGGCTCTCCCGCCCTTATTCCCCCTCTCCCCCCCGGGGAGAGGGGACCATAAAGATTGAGGAAACGCCCGATGCACCTGACCGAAGAACAGACCATGGTCCGCGACATGGCACGCGCCTTCGCGCAGGACCGGCTCGCGCCGACCGCCGCCGAGCGTGACCGCAGCGGCGCTTTCCCCAAGGCCGAACTGGCCGAGATGGGCGAACTCGGCCTGATGGGCATGCTGGTGCCGGAGGAGTTCGGCGGCGCCGCCACCGACCATGTCGCCTACGCGCTCGCCATCGAGGAGATCGCCGCCGGTGACGGCGCGGTCTCCACCATCATGAGCGTGCACAACTCGGTCGGCTGCATGCCGATCCTGAAGTTCGGCAGCGACGCCCAGAAGGACCGCTTCCTGAAGCCGATGGCGCGCGGCGAGATGCTGGGCGCCTTCTGCCTGACCGAACCGCAGGCCGGGTCCGACGCCTCCGCCATCAAGACCCGCGCCCGCCGTGACGGCGATCATTGGGTGCTGAACGGCACCAAGCAGTTCATCACCTCGGGCTCGCAGGCCGATGTCGCCATCGTCTTCGCGGTAACCGATCCGGCGGCGGGCAAGAAGGGGCTCAGCGCCTTCATCGTGCCGACCGACACGCCCGGCTATCAGGTGGCGCGGACGGAGGAGAAGCTGGGACAGCACTGCTCCGACACCTGCCAGATCGTCTTCGAGGAGTGCCGGGTTCCCGCCGACCTGATGCTCGGGGCCGAAGGCGCCGGCTACAAGGTGGCGCTGGCGAACCTGGAGGGCGGGCGCATCGGCATTGCCTCGCAGTCGGTCGGCATGGCGCGCGCGGCGCTCGACCACGCCATCCGCTACGCCCAGGAGCGCCAGAGCATGGGCGTGCCGATCATCCAGCATCAGGCCATCGCCTTCCGCCTCGCCGACATGGCGACCCGGGTGGAGGCGGCACGCCAGATGGTTCTGCATGCGGCCAGCTTGCGCGATGCCGGGGTGCCCTGCATGAAGGAGGCGGCGATGGCCAAGCTGTTCGCCTCGGAAATCGCGGAGAAGGTCTGCTCCGACGCCATCCAGATCCATGGCGGCTATGGCTATCTCAATGATTTCCCGGTCGAGCGCATCTATCGCGACGTCCGGGTCTGCCAGATCTACGAAGGCACCAGCGACATTCAGCGGCTGGTCATCAGCCGCGCCCTCACCCAATAATCAAGACCGCCAAACCGGGAGGAAGACGGCATGACCGTCCTGAAGAGCGCCCTGAACGCGCGCTCCGCCGAGTTCCAGGCCAACGCCGACGCCATGCAGGTGCTGGTCGACGATCTGCGCCGGAAGGTCGCCGCCATCCAGCAGGGCGGCGGCGCCAAGGCCCGCGAAAAGCACCTCGCCCGCGGCAAGCTGCTGCCGCGCGAGCGCATCCGCCAGCTGCTCGACGTCGGCTCGCCGTTTCTGGAGCTGTCGCAGCTGGCCGCCGACGGCGTCTATGCCGACGACATTCCGTCCGCCGGCATCATCGCCGGCATCGGCAGCGTCGCCGGGCAGGAGTGCATGATCGTCGCCAACGACGCGACGGTGAAGGGCGGTACTTACTACCCGCTGACGGTCAAGAAGCACCTGCGCGCGCAGGAGATCGCCCAACAGAACAATCTGCCGTGCATCTATCTGGTGGATTCGGGCGGCGCCAACCTGCCGAACCAGGACGAGGTCTTCCCCGACCGCGACCATTTCGGCCGCATCTTCTACAACCAGGCCAACATGTCGGCCGAGGGCATCCCGCAGATCGCCGTGGTGATGGGAAGCTGCACCGCCGGCGGCGCCTATGTCCCGGCGATGTCTGACGAGGCGATCATCGTCCGCAACCAGGGCACCATCTTCCTCGGCGGCCCGCCGCTGGTGAAGGCCGCGACCGGCGAGGTGGTGTCGGCGGAGGATCTCGGCGGCGCCGACGTGCATTCGCGCACCTCCGGCGTCACCGACCATTACGCGATGAACGACGCCCATGCCCTGGCGATGGCGCGTCGCGTGGTGTCGAACCTGAACCGCGCCAAGCACATCGACCTGGATCTGCGCGAGCCGGAGGAACCGGCCTTCGACCCGCGCGAGCTGTACGGCGTCATCCCCAGCGACGCCCGCAAGCCCTTCGACGTGCGCGAGGTGATCGCGCGGGTGGTCGACGGCTCGCGCTTCGACGAGTTCAAGCCGCTCTACGGCACGACGCTGGTCACCGGCTTCGCCCACATCTTCGGCTATCCGGTCGGCATCATCGCCAACAACGGCATCCTGTTCAGCGAGTCCGCGCTGAAGGGCGCCCATTTCGTCGAGCTGTGCTGCCAGCGCCGCATCCCGCTGGTGTTCCTGCAGAACATCACCGGCTTCATGGTCGGGCGGAAATACGAGGCCGGCGGCATCGCCAAGGACGGCGCCAAGCTGGTCACCGCGGTCGCCTGCGCCAAGGTGCCGAAATTCACCGTCATCATCGGCGGCAGCTATGGCGCCGGCAATTACGGCATGTGCGGCCGCGCCTACAGCCCGCGCTTCATGTGGATGTGGCCGAACGCCCGCATCTCCGTCATGGGCGGCGAGCAGGCGGCCGGCGTGCTGGCCCAGGTCAAGCGCGACGCCATGGAAGCCCAGGGCAAGCCCTGGTCGGCCGAGGACGAGGAGGCGCTGAAGGCGCCCATCCGCGCCCAGTTCGAGCGCGAGAGCCATGCCTATTACGCCAGCGCCCGGTTGTGGGACGACGGCATCATCGACCCGGCCGACACCCGCATGGTGCTGGGCCTCGGCCTGTCGGCCTCGCTGAACGCGCCGGTGCCGAAGACGCCCTTCGGCGTCTTCCGGATGTGAGGAGAGAGCCATGAGCGACATCCTCCCAAACGATATTCTGGTCGACATCGCCGACAGCGGCGTCGCCACCGTCACCATGAACCGTGGCGACGTCCACAACGCATTCAACGAGCAGGTCGTCGCCGACCTGACATCCGCCTTCCGGCAGGTGGGCGAGGATCCGGCGGTGCGGGTCGTCCTGCTGCGCGGGGTGGGCAAGAGCTTCTCGGCCGGGGCTGATCTGTCCTGGATGAAGAAGATGGCCGGCTACTCCCGCGAGGAGAATCTGGCCGACGCCATGGGGCTCGCCACCATGCTGCGCACGTTGGACGAATGCCCGAAGCCCACGGTCGCCGTGGTGCAGGGGCCGGCCTTCGGCGGCGGCGTCGGGCTGGTTTCGGCCTGCGACATCGCCATCGGCGTCGAGACGGCCACCTTCGCGCTGTCGGAGGTGCGGCTGGGCATCATCCCCGCCGCCATCAGCCCCTATGTCATCGCCGCCATCGGTGAGCGCGCTTGCCGCCGCTACTTCCTGACCGGCGAGCGCTTCAGTGCGGCGGAGGCCCACCGCATCGGCCTGCTGCACGAGCTGACCAATGCCGACGGGCTGGAAGAGACGGTGGCGAAGACGGTCAAGAACCTGATGGACAGCGCCCCGACGGCGGTCACCGCCGCCAAGGAGCTGATCCGCGCCGTCGCCCGCCGGCCGCTGACCGACGACGTGGTGCGCGACACGGCGGAGCGCATCGCCCGCCAGCGCGCCAGCGCCGAAGGCAAGGAGGGCGTCGGCGCCTTCCTCGACAAACGCACCCCGTCCTGGCGGAGCTGATCCACATGTTCGACAAGATCCTGATCGCCAACCGCGGCGAAATCGCCTGCCGGGTCATCCGCACCGCCCGCCGCCTGGGCATCAAGACCGTCGCCGTCCATTCGGAGGCCGACGCCAAGGCGATGCATGTCCAGATGGCCGACGAGGCCGTCTGCATCGGCCCGGCCCCGGTCGGCGAAAGCTATCTGCGCGGCGACGTCATCCTCGACGTGGCGAAGCGCACGGGGGCGCAGGCCATCCATCCCGGCTACGGCTTCCTGTCGGAGAATGCCGGCTTCGCCGCGGCTTGTGCGGAGGCCGGCGTCGTCTTCATCGGCCCGCCGATCGAGGCGATCCGCGTCATGGGCTCCAAGGCGGAATCCAAGCGGCTGATGGCAAATGCCGACGTGCCGCTGGTGCCGGGCTATCACGGCACCGACCAGGACTTCGCCACCCTGTCGGCGGAGGCCGAGCGCATCGGCTATCCGGTGCTGGTCAAGGCGTCGGCCGGCGGCGGCGGCAAGGGCATGCGCGTTGTGCGCGCCGCCAACGAGCTGGCCGACGCGGTGGCCGGCGCCCAGCGCGAGGCCAAGGCGGCGTTCGGCGACGACAGCCTGCTGCTGGAAAAGTATCTCGGCCGGCCGCGCCATGTCGAAATCCAGGTCTTCTGCGACACCCACGGCAACGGCGTCTATCTGTTCGAGCGCGACTGCTCGGTGCAGCGCCGCCACCAGAAGGTGATCGAGGAGGCGCCTGCCCCCGACCTGCCCGACGACCTCCGCCGCCGCATGGGCGAGGCGGCGGTGGCCGCCGCCAAGGCGGTGAACTATGTCGGCGCCGGCACCGTCGAGTTCCTCTATGAGGATGGCGGCTTCTACTTCATCGAGATGAACACCCGCCTGCAGGTGGAGCATCCGGTGACGGAGAAGATCACCGGGCTCGATCTGGTCGAGTGGCAGTTGCGCGTCGCCGCCGGGGCGGAATTGCCGCTGCGCCAGGAGCAGCTGACCCGCCGGGGCCATGCCTTCGAGGCGCGGCTCTATGCGGAAGACCCGCAGCGCGACTTCCTGCCGGCCATCGGCAAGCTGGTCCGTCTGCGCCCGCCGGCCGAGAACGATCATGTCCGCGTCGATACCGGCGTCCGCGAGGGCGATTCGGTGACGATGTATTACGACCCGATGATCGCCAAGCTGATCGTCTGGGACGAGGACCGCGACTCTGCGTTGCGCCGCCTGCGGGTGGCGCTGGCCGAGTATGAGGTCGTCGGCGTCACCACCAATGTCGGCTTCCTCGGCGCCATCGCCGGCCATCCGGCCTTCAAGGCGGTGGAGATCGACACCGGCTTCATCGAGCGCCACCGCGCCGACCTGCTGCCGCCGCCGGCCCCGGTGGCCGACAAGGCGCTGGCCGCCGCCGCCCTGTCGGTACTGCTGAAGCGCCGGGAGGAGGCCCAGGCCGCTCTGCGCGCCCGCTCGGACCGCTACTCGCCCTGGCTGCTCGCCAACGGCTGGCGGCTGAACGAGGAGAACCATTACGACCTGCGCCTGATGGACGGCGAGACGGCGCGCGAGGTGACGCTGCATTTCCGGGCAGATGGCTACGAGGTCGCGGTGGATGGCGGCAAGGCGATACCCGTCACCGGGGTCGGCCTCGCCGACGGGCTGCTGACCGCGACGCTGGACGGCATGCGCACCCGCGCCACCGTGGTGCAGCAGGGGCTGGACATCACCGTGCTGATCGACGGCGCGGTGTCCCGCCTGACTCTGGACGACCCCAGCGCCCGTGCGGCGGAGCAGGAGGGCGGCTCCGGCCGTCTGACCGCGCCGATGCCGGGCACCGTGGTTCGCGTGCTGGTCGAAGCCGGCCAGAGCGTCGAGGCCGGCGCGCCGCTGATGCTGCTGGAGGCCATGAAGATGGAGCACACCATCAAGGCGCCGGCGGCCGGCACCGTCAGTGCCGTGAATTTCGCGGCGGGCGATCAGGTGTCGGAAGGCGTCGACCTTCTGGTTCTCGACATCGCGGAGGCCTGACGATGCAGTTGCCGAAATTCGTCCGCATGGTGGAGGTCGGCCCGCGCGACGGCCTCCAGAACGAAAAGTCGATGGTGCCGACGGCCGTCAAGGTGGAACTGGTCAACCGCCTGTCCGACGCCGGGTTGAGCGTGGTCGAGGCGGCCAGCTTCGTCTCGCCCAAATGGGTGCCGCAGATGGGCGACAGCGCCGAGGTGCTGGCCGGCATCGCCCGCAAGCCCGGCGTGCGCTATGCCGCCCTCACCCCCAATCTGAAGGGGCTGGAGGGTGCGCTGGCGGCGAAGGCCGACGAGGTGGCGGTGTTCGGCGCCGCCTCGGAAAGCTTCAGCCAGAAGAACATCAACTGCTCCATCGCCGAGAGCCTGGACCGCTTCGCCCCCGTCATGGAGCAGGCCAAGGCGGCGGGCGTGCCGGTGCGGGGCTATGTCTCCTGCGTGCTCGGCTGCCCCTATGAGGGGGAGATCGCGCCGAAGGCGGTGGCGGATGTGGCGGAGCGGCTGTTCGCCATGGGCTGCTACGAGATCTCGCTGGGCGACACCATCGGCACGGGTACGCCGACCAAGGCGCAGGCGATGATCGCCGCGGTGACGGAGCGGGTGCCGGTGGAGAAGATCGCCGTCCACTTCCACGACACCTATGGGCAGGCGCTGGCCAACATCCTGGCGGCCCTGCAGATGGGCGTGGCGGTGGTCGACAGCTCCGTCGCCGGTCTCGGCGGCTGCCCCTATGCCAAGGGGGCCAGCGGCAACGTGGCGAGCGAGGACGTGCTGTACATGCTGAACGGCCTCGGCATCGAGACCGGGGTCGATCTGGACAAGTTGATAGCGGCCGGTGCGTTCATCAGCGACGCCATCGGCCGCCCCACCGCATCGAAGGTGGCCCGCGCTCGTGGTTGTGCGTGAGGGAATCTTCGGCAACGAAGGGCCGCGCTTCCGAAAGGGGGCGCGGCCCTTTCGTATTTGGGGGGAATGTCTGATGGCAGAACGTCAGGAATCAACGGAGAGATATCAGGGAGTCATTGCTGGTAGCGCGAGTGAAATTAAGTGGTGATAGTCTGCATATCTGGTATAATTTTACTGTTTGAATACCATCGAATTCAATCCTGCGTTCCCGATTCGGGGCTATTTCTTGGGTTGGCGCGCTTGATTCTCCGGATTTTTGGTAAATTCCGATTACCTTCTCTTTTTCCTTCTCAATATGCTGCGGAAGCTGAACCGGAGGCCCACAATATGATGACAGGAAAATATATCGCCTATTAATTGATATTTACGCGTTTGACTCTCCGAAAAACCTAGAAAATACCCTTGCGTTCTCGTTCAGAGGGAATGCTGGGGTAATGAGCGTGCTATCTTCGAAGAGCTGCGGCGAACACGTTGAGCAGGACCCGTCGCGATCCCCCGAAGCCTTCATCAGATATTGGAGCGACAAGGGCGGGTCGGAGCGCGCCAATTACCAGAAATTCATCAACCAGCTCTGCGCACTGATCGGGACGGCGGAGCCGGAAGCGTCGTCGGAACAGGACGCGCTCAACAACTACGTCTATGAAAAGAGGGTTCGGGCGCTCGATCTGGAGGGCGATGACGGGCGGAACAACTATCTCGACTGCTACAAGCGGGATTGCTTCGTCCTGGAGGCCAAGCAGTCGCGCAAGCGCCAGCGCGGCGGGCAGGAAGTGGGCGACCTGTTCGGCGGGTTGCCCCACAGTTCCCCGCCTGCCGGGACACGCCCGTCATGGGACCGGCTGATGCGGCAGGCGCGCGCCCAGGCCGAACGCTATGCCAAGGCGCTGCCGACCGATCACGGCTGGCCACCCTTCCTGATCGTCGTCGATGTCGGGCATGTGATCGAGACCTATGCCGACTTCACCGGTCTGGGGAAGGCCTACATGCCCTTTCCCGACAG
Source organism: Azospirillum sp. CT11-132 (assembly GCF_047302835.1). Taxonomy (NCBI): domain Bacteria; kingdom Pseudomonadati; phylum Pseudomonadota; class Alphaproteobacteria; order Rhodospirillales; family Azospirillaceae; genus Azospirillum; species Azospirillum sp. CT11-132. Next base: position 621,049 of record NZ_JBGLZA010000006.1, on the reverse strand, counting down.
CCGGTCGCACCGGATCAGGCTGGCGGATCTCGCCGATCCGGAGATACGGGCGCGGCTGAAGGCGATCTGGGAAGCCCCCAAAAGCCTCGACCCCAGCGCCCGGCGGGCCGAGGTGACGCGGGACATCGCGCAGCGGCTTGCCCGGCTGGCGCAGAGCCTGGAAAAGCGCTACGAGCCGAAACAGGTGGCGCTGTTCCTGATGCGCTGTCTGTTCACCGCCTTCGCGCAGAATGTCGGGCTGCTGCCGGACGGCGCCTTCACCGGCGTGCTGAACGACGCCCGGCCGAACCCGCAATTCCTGCCGCGCTATCTGGAACCCTTCTGGCGCAGCATGGACAAGGGCAGCGATCATGACACCACCATCCGCGCCCGCGTCCGCCACTTCAACGGCGGGCTGTTCCGCGAAGCCGAGGCGCTGGCGCTCGACGGGCAGGAGATCGGCGAACTGATCGCCGCCTGTTCACGCGACTGGAAGAATGTGGAGCCTGCGATCTTCGGCACCCTGCTGGAAAACGCGCTGAGCAAGCGCGAGCGCAGCCAGTACGGCGCGTTCTTCACGCCGCGCGCCTATGTGGAAAGGCTTGTGGTGCCGGCCGTCATCGAACCGCTGATGGCGGAGTGGCGGAACGCGCAGGTGATCGCCGAGAATGCGCGGCAAAAGAACGATCCGGCGCAAGCGATCAAGCAGATCAAGGATTTCCACCAAAAGCTCTGTTCAGTGAAAATCCTGGATCCGGCCTGCGGGAGTGGAAACTTTCTTTACGTCGCCCTGGAGAAGATGAAGGCCCTGGAAGGGGAGGTCATTGCGACGCTGGAGGATATCGGCGGCGGGACGCAGGCCAATCTCGATCTCGCCGGGCACACCGTCGGTCCGCACCAGCTTCTTGGACTGGAAAAGAACCCCCGTGCCGTGCCGATCGCTGAACTGGTGATCTGGATCGGTCATCTGCAATGCCATCTACGCCAGCGCGGGCCGGAAAGCCTGAGCGAACCGATCCTTCACTCCTACGACAACATCCGGCAGTGCGACGCGGTGCTGAGTTGGGATCGGGTGGAGCCGATGCTGGACGAGGCCGGGCAGCCGCGGGTGAAGTGGGACGGCCTCAGCTGGAAGACCGACCCCTTCACCGGTCAGGAGGTGCCGGACGAAAGCCGGACGGTTCCGTTGCAACGCCATGTCGGCGCCAGGCCGGCGGACTGGCCGGAGGCCGATTACATCGTCGGCAACCCGCCCTTCATCGCCGGCAAGGACCTGCGCGCCGAACTGGGCGACGGCTATGCCGAGGCGCTGTGGAAGGCCTATCCGCACATGCCCGGCGGCGCCGATTTCGTCACCTACTGGTGGGACAAGGCGGCCGATCTGGTGCGCAAGGGAGCGGCCCGGCGCTTCGGCTTCATCACCACCAACAGCATCACCCAGACCTTCAGCCGCCGGGTCATCCAACGGCATCTGGACGCAAAGACACCGCTGTATCTGGCTTTCGCCATCCCGGACCACCCCTGGGCGGACGGGCAGGGCGCGGCGGCCGTGCGCGTGGCGATGACGGTGGGTGCGCTCGTCGAACATGACGAACGGACCGGCTTGTTGAAGACGGTGGTGCATGAAGGACAGGCACCGGATCGCGATGGGGCGGCGCCAGTGGTGCTTGCCGTGCGGCAAGGGCGCATACACGCGAACCTGACCACCGGAGCGGACGTGGCGGCAGCGAAAGCGCTCAAGGCAAATGACGGGTTATCCTCTCCCGGTGTCAAGTTGCATGGGTCGGGCTTTCTCGTCACCCCGGCACAGGCGCGCGCGCTCGGGTTGGGGCGGATTGCCGGATTGGAAGAGAGGATACGCGAATACCGGAACGGCCGTGACCTGACCGGGCGCTGCCGTGGGCTGATGGTGATCGACCTGTTCGGCATGACGGAAGCCGAGGTCAGACAGAAGTATCCTGACGTTTATCAGTGGCTGTTGGATCGCGTGAAGCCGGAAAGGAATGCAAAATCGAAATCGAAAGATGGCGCGGAGTATGCGCGTATGTGGTGGAGGTTCGGGAAAGCTAGGCCTGAGCTAAGGAAAGCCATTGGTGGGACAGCGAGGTTTATTGCTACGGTAGAGACCGCAAGACATAGAATTTTCCAATTTTTAACGGAACGGATTCTGCCTGATAACATGCTGATTAACATCGCGCTCAGCGATGGGTATTCCCTTGGCGTCTTGAGCAGCAATATCCATGTCAAATGGTCTTTGGCAGCGGGTGGTACGCTGGAAGATCGGCCGCGCTACAACAAAACCCGCTGCTTCGACACCTTCCCCTTCCCCAACGCCACGCCGCATCAGAAGCGGGTGATCGGGCAGCTTGCCGAGGAACTCGACGCCCATCGCAAGCGGGTGCTGGCCGAGCATCCCGACCGGCTGACGCTGACCGAGCTTTACAATGTCCTGGAAAAGGGGCGGAGCCGGGAGGAGCTGACCGCGCGCGAGATGGAGATTTACCAGTTGGGGCAGGTCGGTGTGATGCTGGACCTCCACAGCCGGATCGACCATGCGGTGGCGGACGCCTATGGCTGGCCTGCCGATCTGGAGGATGCGCGGATTCTGGAAAATCTCGTGGCGCTGAACGCCGAGCGTCACCGCGAGGAACGCGACGGGCTCGTCCGCTGGCTGCGGCCGGACTACCAGAACCCGAAGGGACAAGGCGCCGCCGTCCAGATCGCGGCGACGCTCGACATCGCGGCGGACACGGCGAAGCGGATCGTCTGGCCGAAGGCGCCGACCGAACAGGTCCACAGCCTGATGGCGGCGCTGAACCGCTGCGGCCGTGCCGTCGAAGCCGAAAGCCTCGCCCGCCAGTTCAAGGGCGCCAAGTCGCCGCGGGTCAAGGAACTGCTCGACATCCTGGTGTCGGTCGGCCACGCCCGGCAGATCAACAACCTCTATGCGCCTTAAGGGGCGGGTCCGGAATTCGCCGGCTCCGCGTCCCGATGCGAGGGGAGTTGCCCCGGTCACGGCTTGCGGCAGATCACCTCGGTCGGGAGGATGCGCTGCTCCTCCAGGTTCCTGACCTGATTGCGCGCCATCTCGCGGAACTCCGAGCCCAGAAGGAGGTGGAAGCCGAGGGTGGGCGGGCCGTCGCGCTCGATCCGCTCGCGCAGTTGCTGGAACCATGCGCGGCCTTCCGCGCTGGTGTCCCGCCAGCCGATGATTTCGAAGCCGCTTGCGCTCAGCAGATCGCGGAGTTCATCCGGCGCGGCGAGGAAGCTGGTGGCGGGGTCGCGTGCCCATGGCACAGGGAAGTGAACCGGACCGCCCGGTCCTTCGAGCAGATCGTAAAGGCCGAACAGGCCGCCCGGTTTGAGGACGCGCGCGACCTCGGCGTAGAACCGCCGCTTGTCGGAAATGTTCATCGCCACATGCTGGGTATAGACCCGGTCGAAGCTGGCGTCGGGCAGGGGAATATCCAGCGCCGAGCCTTGCAGATACTCGACGATGCCGTCCAGCCCGACCCGGTCGGCAAGGACGGTTGCCGTGCGGCAGTATTCTTCGGTGAGGTCCAGCCCGACGACCCGGCAGCGGTAGAGATCGGCGAGGTGGCGGGAGGGGCCGCCAAGGCCGCTGCCGACATCGAGGACCCTGGTGCTTGTGTCCAGACGGAGGGCCCGGCCGAGTTCGGCGGTGGCTTCGCGCCCGCGGATGTGGAACTCGTCGATCGACGCGAGGTCGTCGGGACGCAGACGGGAGAGGTCCTTTCCCGCCCGTTCCAAGGCAGCGAGGATTTCCGCAGCCAAGTCCTGGCGCCCGTAATGCTCGGTCACCCGTTGCTCGACAGACATGCCGCCCTCCCCTGGTTCGATCCCGGTCCCAGCGGGTGTGCAATCATCGGCCGGACCGGGCATCCTGGCAACTGCGCCTTGGAAAGCGCCGCTGCCGCCGACGGCAGGCCTTCCGGTATCATCCGGATATGCGGCATCCTAAATTGTACGTACTACAAACTTGACGGTCCGGGCCGTCCGGCGCATCATCATCGACGTGATGGATGGTGCCGAAAACGCATTGTTCCCACGACGCCGACCGGCCTGAGCGCCGGCCGGAACCACGGCTGGAGTTCCAGTGGCAACGACCCACGGCCGCTTATCGCGCGCCGCCACATGACCTGTTGCCCGTCCGGCTGTTCGGCGGCGGAGCCATACCGGGGGGGCGCCGCCGCCGATTGTTTTTTGGCGCCGATTGTTCTTTGAGCCGACTGTTTTTTGGGCAGTGGCCACGAACCGGTCCAATCCCCGCCATCCTCCCGCCTCATTTCTGTCACGTCCTGTCCCGCTCCGCATTTCACCAGGGCAGCGGTCAGCGCGTAATGGATTTTGCCGAATTTCATACCACTTTTGAGCAAAGACCCCGGCAATCCCTGCCGAAATCGCTCGAAAATCAAACGAAACTTCGAAAAATATTGATGCGCTTTCGCAAAATGGGGGTATGGGCTGTGGCTTTAACGCGCCATTAACCAGACTGGATTGAGTTTAGGCACATCAGACGCGGCCAACTCCAACCAGCACGCGAAGTTGACTTCCAGGCTAGATGGAAATGGTTCGTCCCGTGTTAATGCCGATATGTCGGTTTCCCTTGGATTTGAAAGGCCCGCCCCCATGACCGTGCCGGCAGTCCTCCGCGATGTGGCGCAGTATGGCGCCTACGCCGCCGGCCGGGGCCGACATGCGGGCCTGCTGGTCGCGGTCCTGCTGCTGGCCGGCTGCCCGGCCAACACGGTCGGACCCTGGGGGGGAGCCGACGTGACGGCGGCCCGCCCGCCCGCACATCCGGCGACCCCGCCGGTGCCGAAGCCCAAGCCGGTCCGAAAGGCTCCCGACGCCGCCACGCTGGCGCCGGCCCTGCCGATGCCGATGCCGGGCCCGCCGGTGACCAACGGGGAACTGACCGCCGATCAGGCCACCACCCATCTGGCGGCCATCGGATCCGACAACGCCGCCCAGGCGGCGATGCCGCCTAATGCCACCCAGACGGCGATGCCGTCTAACGCCGCCCAGGCGGCGATGCCTTCCATGGGCGGCACGCCCACCCAACCCGCAACCACCAACGCCGACCCCGACAGTCTTGTCGGGCTGGACGAAGTCCAGACTCTCAAACTCCTGGGGTCCCCCGTTGCACGGGAAGAGGCGCCTCCCGCCAAGATCTGGCGGTATGCCAAGGGCGATTGCACCCTCAAGGTGTTCTTCTTCATGGATATGACCTCGTCCCAGGACTTCCGCGCCCTCTCTTACGATATGAAGAGCAGCCAAAATGTCCCTGACGCCGACCACCGATGCTTCGCCCAACTCCTCGCTCAAGCTGACCCAGGGCGCCCTGTCCGCGCCGGGGTTCAGTAAGGCGGAGTCGAACAAGGGAATGTCCGCAATGACCGAACCGACCATTGCCCGCATCGCTCTGGTGGACGACGACGACCTGTTCCGTGAGTCGCTCAGCCTCAACCTCGGCGACGAGGGGTACGAGGTCATCACCTTCGACCGCGGCGAACCGGCGCTCGACTTCTTCGCCGAAGGCGGGTCGGTCGACATCGTCCTCCTCGACTGGCGCATGCCCAAGCTGGACGGCATCGACGTCCTGCGCCAGATGCGCGCCCGCGGCATCGCCACGCCGGTCATCTTCCTGACCGTGCTGTCCGACCAGATTTACGAAGAGGCCGCCCTGGCCGGCGGCGCGCTGGACTTCGTCGAGAAGTCGCGCAGCCTGTCGATCCTGCTGAAGCGCATGCGCCTGATCCTGGATGGCATCAAGGGCGACGCCACCAAGGCCGCCGAGGATGCGGAGGCCGGCGGCAACAGCACCAGCCACCGGCTGGGCGAGCTGGAGCTGCGCCTGGACAACAGCCGCGCCTTCTGGAAGGGCAAGCGCATCGACCTGACGCTGACCGAGTTCAACATCGTCAAGCTGATGTCGACCCGCCCGGAAGAGGACGTGTCCTACCGCGAGATCTACGACCTCGTCCACGGCAAGGGCTTCGTCGCCGGCTACGGCCCGTCGGGCTACCGCGCCAACGTCCGTGCCTTCATCAAGCGCATCCGCCAGAAGTTCCGGTCGGTCGACGCGACCTTCGCCTGCATCGAGAACTATCCGGGCTTCGGCTATCGCTGGGGCAAGGGTGAGAACGCGGCCAACCAGGGCCGCGATGAAGATGGTATCGGCGAGGATATGCTGATCGATGGCGCTGCTGCCGACTGACCTCGCGTTGCGGGCGCCCCGACGGGCGTCCGCCCGCCTGCTCTGGCTCTGGCGCTCGATGGCGAGCCGCCTGCTGCTGCTCACCCTTGTCTTCATCGCAGTGCCGGTCCTGCTCTATGACCAGTTCCAGCGCGCCGACGAGGCGTCGCAGCAGCTTCTGCTGAAAAGCGCCCAGCGCCAGGGCGAGCTGATCGCCCGCGCGCTGGAACCCGAACTGCTGGGCGTCGACCGCACCGCCCTTCCCAGCCTGAGCATCGCGCTCGCCCGCTATGGCGACGACCGCACGCGGCTGAAGCTGCTGGTGCGTCCGCGCGTGACCGCCACCGGCGCCGCCACCACCCCGTCCGGGGCCAAGGCCGGGCCGGAGCCCTTCTTCTACGTCGCCGCGGCCCCCAGCCTGTCCACCGCCGACATCGACGCCGAACGGCGCCTGCTGCTCGAACAGGGCGTGCTGGACCGTCTGGGGTCGAGCTGCGCCGGCAATGCGACGCTGGCGATGCGCGTCCCCCATCTGGAAGGCGGGGAGGAGGTGCTGTCCTCCATCACCCCGATCAAGACCAGCTTCGGCTGCTGGGCGCTGGTGACCAGCCACGCGACGGAAGCCTACATTTCCTCCTCCATTGGCCGCCCATACTGGAGCACGCCGGCGGTCCAGGCCGCCGCCGCGATCTATCTGGCGATGGCCGCCCTGGTGCTGGCGGTGCTGGCCGGCATCTGGCGCAACCTGAACCGCTTCGGCGATCTGGCCCGCCGCATCGTCGGCGGCGACGACACGCCCGAACGCGGCGACCGCGACGCCTCCTTCGCCGCGCGCAACACCGTGCCGGAACTGGCCGGCGTGGCCGAGGATTTCGACCGGCTGGTCGCCACGCTGCGCGACAGCGCCCAATCGCTGCGCCGTGCCGCCGAGGACAACGCCCACGCCTTCAAGACGCCGATCGCCGTGATCCGCCAGTCGGTGGAGCCGCTGCGCCGCGCCATGCCGGCGGAGAACACCCGCAGCCAGCGCGCCCTGACGATGATCGAGAAGTCGCTGGACAAGCTGGACGGGCTGGTGTCCTTCGCCCGCCGCATGGACGAGGCGGCGGCCGACCTGCTGGCCCCCGCGCGTCGCCGGGTCGATTTGTCGTCGCTGGTGGAGCGGATGGCCGGCGGCTATACCGGGCTGCTGGCCGAACGCCGCCTGCACATGCGCTCGCGCATCGATGCCGGGCTGGTGGTGCGGGCCAGCGAAGAGACGCTGGAGACCATCGTCGAGAATCTGGTGGAGAACGCCGTCAGCTTCTCGCCGCCCGACGGGACGGTCAGCGTCCGCCTGACCCGCAGCGGCTCCCAGGGCGCAATGATGGCCGAACTGGTCGTGGACGACGAAGGGCCGGGTGTCGATCCCGCCAACCTGGATCGCATCTTCGAGCGCTATTTCTCCCACCGCGAACCCGGCCGCGGCATGCCGGAGGACGAGGCGGCGGCGCATCAGGCCGGCGCGGCCCATTTCGGCATCGGGCTGTGGATCGTCCGGCGCAACATCGAGGCCTTCGGCGGCCGTGTCCGCGCCGAGAACCGTCCCACCGGCGGCCTGCGCATGACGGTGGCCCTGCCGCTGGCGGCCTGATCGGCTGTACTGCGGCGTCCCAAGCGACATTCGGGGCGAACGGGCTTCGGATCTGCGGCGTCTTCGCCGCTCCGGCTATGGTCCGGCATGGCCTGATCCCGTTTTTTCCGTTAGGATTGGGGCTGCCAGCCGAACAGCATTCCGAGCCGCCGATGGACCGCAATCTCGATTCCACCGACATCAAGATCCTGCGCGAACTGCAGGATGACGGCCGCCTCAGCAATGTGGAGCTGGCCCGCCGCATCAACCTCAGCCCGGCCGCCTGCCTGGAGCGGGTGAAGCGGCTGCAGGCCGACGGCATCATCCAGCGCTATGTCGCGCTGCTCGACCCGCACCGGCTGGAAGCGGGAATGCTGGTCTTCGTCGAGGTGGTGCTGGACCGCACCACGCCCGACAATTTCGACGATTTCAAGGCCACCGTGCTGCGCATGCCGCAGATCATGGAATGCCACATGGTGGCCGGCGGCTTCGACTATCTGGTCAAGGCCCGCGTGCGCGATATGAACGAATACCGCCTGTTCCTGGGCGAACTGCTGTCCACCGCCCGCGGCGTGCGGGAAACCCACACCTACGCCGTGATGGAAGAGGTGAAGAGCGTCACCGCGATCCCGCTGGATGGGCTGTCGAACGGGTCGTTACGCGGGTGAATGGTCAGACAGCAAAGCATTTTCCAAATTGCACAGTGGCTTAGAGCCGGCTGTCCATTCTGGACGCATTTTGCGAAAATTGTGGCGGGCCAATTTTACACCGACCTTACAGTTCAACGCGGCGTTTGTTCATTTGCCAACATTATGACGCGGCATGCCACTTGCAGCGGAGGGGCAGGCCCGGGAGGCGACCGATGAGTCGCCCGGCGGTTGCGATGCCGTCTGCATCCCCGGCCATTTCCTTCGAGACTTTGGCTGGAGCGGAGCCGCCTCATGCGCGTCAACACACCGATCACCGACCGGGAAGTCCATCTGACCGAGGGGGTTCCCCTGGTGTCCCGCACCGACACCGGCGGGCGCATCACCTTCGTGAACCAGGCCTTCGTCGAGATCAGCGGCTTTGACGAACATGAGCTGATCGGCGCGCCCCACAACCTCGTCCGCCACCCCCACATGCCGAAGGAGGCTTTCGCCGACCTGTGGGCGACGGTGAAGAAGGGACGGCCCTGGGAAGGGCTGGTGAAGAACCGGACCAGGGGCGGCGATTACTATTGGGTGCGGGCCAATGTCACCCCGGTGGTCGAGAACGGCGCGGTCACCGGCTATATCTCGATCCGCTCCAAGCCCTCGCGCGAGGAAGTCGCGGCGGCCGAGGCGCTGTATGCGGAGATGCGCGACGGCCGCGCCGCGCTGGCGCTGGAGGAAGGCGCCCTGGTGCGGAAGAGCCGCACCGGCCGGGCCGCCGCCTTCGCCTGGACCAGCCTGTCGGGGCGCATGGCCGCGGTGTTCGGGCTGCTGATCCTCGCCATGCTGCTGGCGGGCTGGCTCGGCCTGGACGGCATGTCGAATTCCAACCGGTCGCTGCGCACCGTGTATGAGGACCGCACGGTTCCCGCCTATCAGATCGGCGAGATCCAGAACCTCGCCCGCGACAGCCGGCAGCGCCTGACCGACCTCGCCGCCGACCTGCGGGCGGAAAGCGGCGCCGGCGACCTCGCCGCGGTGGAGGCCGCGGTGGAGAAGGAGGTGGCGGACAACGGCGCGGCGATGCGGCGCCTGCTGGCCGACTATCTGGCGACCTATCTGACCCCGGAAGAGGCCGTCCTCGCCGAGACATTCAAGCCGCTGGTCGGGACCTATCTGCAGCGGGGGATCGAACCGGCGCTGGCGCTGGCGAAGCGGAAGGATGCCGCCGCGCTGGATGCCCATCTGCGCAGCGCCGTCCGCCCGGCCTTCGCCGACCTGCGCCGGGTGTCCGACGCCCTGCTGGAGCTTCAGATCCGGGTTGCCCGGGAAGAGTTCGACAACGCGGAACGGGATTACGGACGCCGCGTCGTCCAGGTCGCCGTGGCGATGCTGCTGAGCGCCCTGCTCGCCGCCCTGTTCGGCTGGGCGATCCTGCGCACGGTGCGCCGTCCGCTGGCGCTGCTGGAACGGACCTTCGAGCGCATCGCCCGCGGCGCCCTGACCGACCCGATGCCGGCCGTCGGCGTGCCGGAGTTCCGCCGCGTGGCGTCGGAGCTGAACGCCATGAAGGCGAAGCTGGCCTATGGCATCCACGAGAAGCACGAGACCGAGATGCGCCAGAAGGCGCTGACTCGCCAAGCCCTGCTGGAAACCTGCAAGTCCATTGAAGGCGACCTCGATTCCACCTGGATGGGCGTGGAACTGGCGAGCCGGCGGGCCGGCGACGGCATCCGGCACCTGATGCAGTCTCTGGGCGTGGTGCGGGAGAACACCGTCGTGGTGTCGGCCGCCTCCGAACAGGCCAGCGCCAACGCCCAGTCGGTCGCCGCCGCGACGGAGGAGCTGAACTCCGCCGGGCACGAGATCGCCCGGCAGGCGGCGCGCTCCAGCGAGGTGGCGCGGCGCGCTGTGGACAGCGCCCGCGGCTCCGCCACCGCCATCGGCCAGATGGAGGTCGCGACGGAGGAGATCGCCAAGGTCGCCAGCCTCATCAACTCCATCGCCGGCCAGACCAACCTGCTGGCGCTGAACGCCACCATCGAGGCCGCGCGGGCGGGGGAGGCCGGCAAGGGCTTCGCCGTCGTCGCCAGCGAGGTCAAGACGCTTGCCAACCAGACGGCGAAGGCGACCGAGGACATCGCCCGCCAGATCGAGCAGCTGAAACAGGCGGTCGGCGGCAGCGTCACCGCGATCCAGACCGTCATCTCGGTGATCGAGGAGATCGACGAGGCCGCCGCCGCGACCGCCGCCGCGGTGGAGGAGCAGTCGGCCGCCAACGCCGAGATCGGGCGCAGCGCCACCAACTCGGCCGGCGGCGCCTCCCAGGTGTCGGGCAGCGTGCTGCACATCCGCGACCAGACCGACGAGATCACCGGCATCGCCACCGACGTCAGCCGCCGCATGACCGACACCCAGGGCGCGGTGGCCGACCTGAAGCGCCGGCTGGTCATCGCGCTGCGCCAGTCGGTGGCGGGCGACCGCCGCGTCTCCAACCGCATCCCGTGCGAGGAGCCGATCGGCCTGACCGTGGCCGGCGACCGCCGCACCGTCACCATGCTCGACCTGTCGCTGGACGGGCTGCTGGTGGATAGCAAGGGGCTTTCGGAACTGGCCGAGCAGACGCGGCTGACCGTGACCCTGCGCGACGTCGGCGACCTGCCGGCCATCGTCGCCGGGATCAGCGACCTCGGCCTGCATCTGGCCTTCGACGAGCTGTCGGACGCGCAGTCCAACCGGCTGGAGCGCGCCTACGACGCGATGATCGAGGCGGATTCCGCCATCATCCAGTCCGCCCAGAACACCGCGGCGGCCCTGGCCAAGGCGCTGGAGGGAGCGCTATCCAACGGCAGCATCGGCGAGGAGGCGCTGTTCTCGACAGAGTTGGAGTCCATCCCCGGCACCGAGCCGGAACAGTGCATCGCCCCCTTCACCGAACTGACCGACCGGCTGTTCCCGGCGATCCAGGAGCCGGTGCTGGCCTCCAATCCGCGCTTCCAGTTCTGTGCCGCGGTCAACGCCGTCGGCTATCTGCCGACCCACAACGCCCGCTATTCCGAACCGCAGCGGCCGGGCGACGCCGCCTGGAACGCCGGCCATTGCCGCAACCGCCGCGTCTTCGCCGACCGCTCCGGCCTCGCCGCCGCCCGCAACACCCGTCCGTTCCTGCTGCAGGCCTACCGCCGCGACATGGGCGGCGGCCAGATGGTGCGCCTGAAGGAGGTCGATGCGCCGATCGTCGTGCGCGGCCGCCACTGGGGCAACCTGCGGCTGGCCTATATGCCGTAGGCGCCTCAGAGCGCGATCAGTCGCAGGGCGAGCGCCTGGGCGACCGCGTGGCTGCGGGAGTGGACCGACAGCTTGCGCATGCAGTTCTTGACGTGGAAGTTGGCGGTGTTCTCGCTGATGCCGAGGATGATGCCGATTTCAGCCGCCGTCTTGCCGCGGGCCGACCAGGACAGGCAGTCGCGTTCGCGGCCGGTCAGCCGCGGCGGCTCTGCGGCGGGCAGGCTGCTCTCCACCCCCCGCAGCTGGACGATGCGGTCGTTGCAGTAGAGCATGAACATGCTGAGCGGGAAGCGGACCCGCTCGACGGTGCGGGCGAACTCCTCGGCCGTACCGGTCCAGAACAGCGTCGTCAGCGCCGACACCGGCGACCCCGTCCGCGACACGCCGTGGAAAGGGATCGTCAGCCCGTCGCGATAGCCGTGATCGGCGGCGAAGCCCATCACCCGAGTGATCGCGTCGGACATCGCCGGGTCCAGCGTGCCGGATCTCAGCCCATCGACCGCTTCGCTCCAGGAAAAGGCGACGTTGGATAGCTTGGCCGTCTGGGCGACCGGGTCGATCTCGTACAGGCGCTCGTCCGAATAACCGGCGATGAAGTCCTCGCGCGCCGTCGTCAGGTAGAAGGGGGTCGCGACCTCGCACCCCGGCTCGCCGATGCCGCGGATGTCGAGGTGGCTGAAGCCTGAAAAGCCGGTGCGGTCCGCAACCTCGTTCATCAGTCGGACGACGTCGCCGATCGTCATGCAGGAATTCAGCCGCCCGATATCGTCGAAGAACATGTTCGGCATGCTGTGCAGGCTCCTCCATCATCCGGTCTTTCCCGGCGTTTCGTTCCCGGTCCCGGCCCGCTGCCGTCCGGCGGGTGGGTGGGCTTGCCAGATCTCGCCCTACCAGATCTGGTAGTCGCCCTTTGCGGGAAAAATGCTTACAGGAATATGCCGAAAGCCGCAGTTGCGGCATTTCAACTCACCCTCGTGGGTATCGGTGCCACGAACTCAACGAATCGGCTCCATCCTGCGGTTTGTCGGCCGCAAGATGGACGAAAGCAATGCAGGGATGCAGCGGTGATGCCGGAATGGACACTGAACTATATGCGCTGAAAGCCATCGACGAACTAGGCAAAACTAATAGAAACAGCCCATCACTGGCCATCGATGACCGTTCAAGATTTTGCTGATGAACGGGACCACCACGACCAGGGGCGCATCAAGACTGAAGTTGCGACAACGGGACGCATTTTAATCTGCATATTTGTTTTTGACTAAAATGGTTGCATTTCGCACCATCCGCAAGTTGCGGATGCAATTGACAAAGAAGCCGAGAATTGAGTCGGACAATTCCAGAACGTCCCATTTCCCGACAGACGGGGACCCGAGGGCCCGCCACACAGGGGGTCTTCCCGCTTGTCCGGCGATCCTGCCGCACCCTCCACCCGCTCCCGAATTGACCGGGCCCATCCCGGAAGGACACGCGATGCCGATCAGCACCGCCGGCCGCGCCGGCATTCTTCTCGCCCTGGCCTGCAGCCTGCCGCTGCTGGCGTCCTGCCAGACCGTCCGCCGCCCCTATCCTGAAATCTATGTGCCGTCGGCGATCTATGCCCAGCAGCGCGGCTGGCTGGTCGAGCGCTACACCCCGACCAATCCCGGCGCCGTGCCCTATTGCGTCGCGTCGAAGCAGTCGCCGGCGCAGGAACTGGCATTCATCGCCACCCGGACCAACACCGGCCTGTCAATGAACAAGACGGGCGTGCCGGTGATGGCGACGGCGACCTATCCGATCGAGATCGTGTTCGACAGCGGCAATGTCCATCATGTGCAGGCAAAGCCTGGCGGCTTCGGCATGCTGATCGCGCCGCTCGGCGGACCGGAGGTCGGGGCGGTGCTGTCCCGCTTCGCTTCGGCCGGCACGGTGGCGCTGGCGGTGCCGGGCCTCGGCATCCGCAAGCTGTACGATCTGGACGGGTCGAGCTGGGCCATCGGCAAGCTGTCGGAGTGCATCGGCGCGCCGTCGCGCACCAAGCATGCGCCGACCAAGCCGGCGCCCGGGTCGGTGCAGTCCGGCGGCCCGTCGCCGTCGGGTAAGGCGCCGTCGGCCGGCCCGGCCCCGCAGCTCGAAACCATCGCGCCCGAGACGCCGGCTTCCGCCTACAGCCCGGCTCCGGCTCCGGCCCAGTCGCCTGCCCCGGCGGCCCCGGCTTCCGGCGGCATCGACCTCGACATGCAGATCGACCAGCCCATCGACCTGGACGAACCGAAGCGCTGATCCGTCCGCCAACGGAATGGCGGCTGCAATGGCGGCGGTCCGATGGGGGAACTCGGATCGCCGCCCACCAAACGGAATGGAATGGGGGTATTCATGGAAGGTTCGGTTCTCACCTTTAACGAGGCGGCGCAGGAAGGCCTGATCCGCACGGCGGAAGGCAAGCGCTTCCGTTTCGGGCGCTCCGACTGGAAGGACAACTCCGTGCCGTCCGCCGGGCTCAGCGTCGACTTCATGGCGGAGGAGGACTTCGCCCGTGACATCTACTGCCTGAAGGGCGGCGCCTCGTCGCTGGACGAGGCGTTCGGCAAGGCCAACACGGCGCTGCAATCGGCTTTGAAGGGGGCGGCCTTGAAGGGGACGACCCTGAAGGGTGGCCCTGGCCTGTCCGAACATCCGGTGGTCAAGCGGCTGAAGGCGGCACCGGTGCTGTCCTGGTCAATCCTGATCGTGCTGGGCTGCATCCTGCCGCTGTTCGGGCTGATGGGCGATTCGATCTCGATCCTGTCGATCGGCAAGATCGTCAACACCATCACCGACAGCGCCCGGCTGTTCGGCGGCTTCTCCGGCCGCCCGACCAGCGTCCCGGTCCAGATCTACCTGCTCTATCTGCTGTACCTGATCCCGCTTTCGGCCGCCTACAACGTCTATGGCGAGGTCACCGGCAAGCCGCAGAAGGCGGCGCAATGGGCGGCGGCGGTCCTTCCCTTCGTGATGACGCTGCTTCTCCTGACCGACGACATCGGCCGCCGGGCGCTCTTCGACTTCGTGCGCTTCGGCTATTTCGTCCTGATGGCCGGTGCCGCCGGGCTCGGCTGGCATCTGGTGATGGAGCGCAAGCGCACCTGACGGCCGCCTTCGGGCCAATCGCGCGGAAATACGCCTGACCCGGACGCCGCCCCGTCGTGGGCGGCGACGGACATGCAGTGGGGATGTCTCGTGAAACAGCTATTGATGCCGCCCCTGGCGCTCGGCCTGCTGCTCTCGCTCGCCTCGGCGGCGGGTGCGGCGGAAGACGGCCGGCGCCTCGCCTTTTCCGGAGCCCTGAAGGTCGAGATCCTCGCCGACGGGCCGTCCTGGTGCGCCGACCGCGCCGCACTCAAGGTGGTCGCCGAGGACAGGGGACTGTTCGCGACGGACGACTTCGCATCGCTGGTCCGCCGCATCGGCTCCATGGTCCTGCCGAAGGAATGCCCGGCCGCCGGCCGCGCCGCGCTCGTCGGGGTGGAGAAGGCCAGCGGCGCCGTCGTCTGGCGCGGCGAGGCCACCGCGGCCAGCGACTGGACGGTGGTGGCCGCCGGACCGTCCACGCCCGCGCCGGTCCTCCAGCCGGCACTTGCTCCGGCACCCGCTCCGGCAGCCGTGCCCGCCCAGCCCGTTCTGGAGATCGGCAAGAACTATCCCGGCATGCTGCTTCTGCTTCTGCGGCGGAACGCGACGCTGGCGGCGGATACCGGAACCCTGTCCTGGTGGGCCGGGCACCGCTTCAACCGCGAGTACCAGCAGGTCCGCTATCAGGAGTTCAAGCTCCAACCCCTTCTGGAGCGGGCCAAGGCCGATCTGTCGGCCGCCATCGGCCATGCCGATCCCGACCGCGTGACCATCGTCTACCGCACCGAATTCCAGCCCTACGACTTCGCGACCCAGCGTTTCCCGATCACGCAGAAGATCACCTCGCTGTCGGTCCAGCCCAGCTGGTGCTGCGTCGACTCCAAGCTGCCGAACAACATCACGGTCGAGGTCGACGGGCTGGACGCCATCGCCGGCATTCCGATGGACCGCGGATCGGCGCAGTCCTTCGCCGAAGGGCGCACGAGCTACGGGTCGGTCGACCGGACGCTGATGATCGGCGCCACGCTGAAGATCGACCCGGCCGGCTTCAAGTCCGACGGCTGGCGCGGGACGACGACCTCGGCGAAGCTGGAAAGCGCGGTCATCTATGCCGACCGCGATGCCACCACCGTGCTGTACCGCTTCGACGAGCGGGCGCTGGCGGGCATGTTCGCCGAGCGGGACGCCCGCAAGGCCGCCGCCGCCAAGGCGGAGCAGGAGCGCCAGCGCGAGCAGGAGCGCCAGCGGATGATCGCCCAGCGCGACCAGGACATCCGCACCCTGGCCTCCCTGCCGGCCGGCGCCCGGCTGGCCAACCTGATGCAGCCCGGCCGGATCGAGTATGGCGCCCGGCTGAACAGCCTGCGCGACGCCCGCGCCAATGCCCTGCTCCAGGGTCAACCGGTGGCCGTCACCATGCTGGTCCAGGCCGGTGCCGGCGGGCGGAGCGGCGTCGACACCAGATGGCCGGGCAAGCTGCAGGTCAGCGTGCCGGAGAACGGGCCGGAGCTGAAGACGGACGGCTGGTACGTGGTCCGCGGCGAGCTGACGGTCCCCGAAGGCGGCGACACGCTGCCGCCGGCCACGCTGGAAGCGGCGGCCGTCCACGCCTGCGCCAGGGCGGAATGCGCCGACGCGGCGGACGCCACCTTCATCGTCGACCAGAAGCTCGCCGCGGCGGGCCTGTCCAAAGGAGCCTTCTGATGAAGGTCAGCAAGAAGCTCGTTTCGGCGCTCGTCCTCGGCGCCCTGGTCGTGGCCGGCGGCGGCTGGGTCCTGGCGAAGCAGCATGCCACCGCCCAGGCCCGCGATCTGGTCGACGGTTTCCTGATCCGCGAAGGGCTGAACGGCCGCGTCAGCTATGCCGACCTGTCGGCATCGCCCTTCGGGTCGGTCAGCCTGCTGGGGGTGACGGTCACCCTGTCGCCGGATGCCGTTGTCCGCGCCACCAGCGTGGACGTGTCCGACATCGCCCTGCAGAACGGCGAGGTCCGCAAGGCCCGGCTGTCGGCCAGCGACGCCGACGTGCCGGTGCTGGCGATGGCGCGGGCCAACCGCTACAACCCTGTCCTGCGCGACCTCGTCAGCCTCGGCTACACCAGCCTGCGCGGCGACGTCTCGCTCCTGCTGGACTACGACGACCAGCGGCAGTCGCTGTTCGTGGAAACCAGCGGCAGCGTGCGGGATGCCGGCGGCTGGAACGCGCGGCTGCGGGTGGAGGGGGTCGACCCGGCGATGGTGGCGACCGCCCGCCGTCTGGCCTCCGGCAGCTTCAACCCGCTGGAACTGATGGGCGCCGCCACCCAGAACATGGACATGCTGTTCCGCGTGGCGCTGGCCGAGGCCGACGTGACGGTCGACAACAGCGGCGTCCGCCGCCGCGAGCGCGAGATCGTGGCCACCGACTTCCCGCCGAAGGAGGACCCGTCCGCCCAGCGCCGCCCGCCGCTGGACCCGACGGCGCTGATCCGCGCCGGCATGGCGCCGGAAGCGGCGAGGATGTCGGCCGTCGCCATGGGCAACTGGGTGAAGGACGGCGGCAAGCTGCGGGTGGCGACCGGGCTGCCGCGGCCCGTGCCGATGTTCAAGCGCGGCGGCCCCTTCTCGCCGATCGAGCCGATCTTCGATTCCCCCGAAGGCTTCCTGGCCGTGACCAAGGCGACGATCAGCAACTGACCGGCAACCGCCGGCCTGCATCCACGGGTGACCTCATGATGATCGGGCATTTCCTCAAGGCGGCGGCGCTGGGCATGGTGGCCGCGTCGCTGGCCGCCCCGGTGACGGCGGGGGCCGCGGCGGCGGAAGGTCCGTCGGCCAGGGTTTCCGCCGCCGACCTGCTGATCGACCCCGCGGGGCTGCGCGGCAGGTCGGTCGAGGTGAGCGGCGCGGTCGCCGCCTTCGCCAACATCTTCCAGATGCAGGACGAGCGGTCGGGGCAGGGGATCCAGTTCTCCAGCAACGACCGCAACATCCGCGCCTTCCTGCTGAACAACTGCACCATCCGCAGCGACAGCGAGCCGCTGAAATGCGACGGCCAGCTGACCGGGCAGGTCGGCGCCGGTCCCTTCCTCGACCGCATCGATTCGATCGCCCTGCGCGCCCGCGCCACCGGCGAGCGGGTCCAGTGGCCGGCCGCGGCGGTTCCGCAAGTGGTCGCCCGCCCGCCCGCCGGCCCGTCCGCCATCCCGCAAACCGTCCCGGTCCCGGCGCCTGCCGGGGACCGTGCGCTGGTGGACGACGCCACCATCGCGGATCAGGCGGCGAGGATCGCCCGCCTCTACAAGACCGGGGGCCTGAAGGGGCTGGAGCGCGAGGTTACCGCCTGCAGCCGGGAGGCGACGGCCGACACCCCGTCGCTGCCGCGGGTGCGGGCCTGTTTCGCCGCGGAGATCGCGTCGGCCATCGTCGCGATCCCGCAGACCGATGGCCGCAAGGGAATTCCCGGCCTGCTGATACGCTCATCCTACGAAGAGCGGTTGAAGGACCAGCTCGACACGCTCGGTGTCGTAGGCGCCGACCGTCCAGCCGTGCTTGCCGGCATGGTCGCCCGCGTCACGGCGGCGCTTCCCGCCGAACTGCGGCCGAAGGCGGGAAAATTCACCTTCCCGGGCGCCCATGCGGCGGCCGACGGCGTGGCGAACGGCGTGCCGCTGCAGGGCGATCCCGCGGTGAAGGGCGAGGTCTATGAGGGGATGACCGACGGCGCCGACGGCAGCCTGTTCCTGCGTGAGAAGGGCAACGGCGGCTATTTCGTCAGCATGGGCATGGGGTCCCGCAACTGCGCCGGCAGCATTCGCGGCCATGCGACAGTCCACGGCAACAGCCTGATCCTGCGCCTGAAAGAGGTGGCGGACATGCCCGACTGCGTGCTGACCGTGCGCAAGTCGGGACGCACGGTCACCGTGTCGGAGGAACATTGCATGGGCTTCCACGGCGCGTCCTGCGCCTTCGACGGGACGCTGACCCGCAAGCAGTGAGCCGGCCGGGGCAGGCGGTCCTTTACCCCGCCGGCACCAGCACGTCGGCGCAGATCGCCCGCACCACCTCGGCGCGGTCGGCCGCGGCGCCGGGGGCGAGCAGGCCCTGGCCGAAGGCGAAGGCGTAGAACAGGTAGGCGCGGGCGAAGGCCTGGTCGGGGGGCAGGCCCAGCGCCACGAACAGGCCGGCGACGCTGTGCAGGCGCTCGCGGTCGACCTCGGCGATCACGCTTTCCGCCTCCGGCGCGCGGCGGGCCCAGTCGCGCACCGCCAGTTCTATCGCCATGCCGCGCGGCTTGCTGCCGCCGTAGAGCGCCAGCAGGTCGCGCAGCTGCTGTGCCGGCTCGCGGCCGTCCAGCCGGGTCTGTTCCTTGATGGCGGCGATGCGGCCCGTCTTCCAGCTGTCGAGCAGGGCGTTCATCAGGTCGGTGCGGTCGCGGAAATGCCAATAGAAGCTGCCCTTGGTCACCTTCAGGGCCTTGGCCAGCAACTCCACCCGCACCTTGTCGACGCCGCCTTCGGCCAGTGCCGCGAAGGCGGCGGCCAGCCAGGATTCGCGGTTCTTCGTCTTGGATTCCATACCCGTCCTTCGCGCTTTCCGCCGCCCTGGCCCGCTTCCACAACTCCGGTGGCGATCTATACCCGAAAAGGAGGGCCGCTGACTATTCGCCCTGCTGCATCTGGATCGCGTCGGACGCCCGGCCGCGATAGTGGATGTTGCCGTCGGCGTCGAGGAAGGCGCGGTCGCCGGTCAGGTAATAGCGCCGGCCGTGGCGGAAGCGTTGGGCGGTGCGCTCCGGGTTGTTGGCGTAGGATTCGAACCAGAACAGCGGGGAATGGTCGACGTCGATGGCGATCTCCCCGGCGCCGCCCACCGGTGCCTCGCGCCCGTCGGGATCGAGGATGACGACGCGGAAGCCCGGCATCGGCCGGCCGAGCGAGCCGCTGGGCGGCTGGACCGCATCGCCGTCCTCCGGCGCGTCGGAGTCGTAGCGGCCGATTCCGTCGGGGTCGTACCTGTTGACGATGAAGATGCCGGTCTCGCGCTGGCCATACTGGTCGAGCAGCGGGACCTTCACCGTCCGGTTGGCCCAGGCGATCAGGTCGGGCGGCAGCGGCTCGCCCACCACCGACAGGATGCGCAAGGCGAACTGGTGCGACACGCCGGGATCGGCGCCGTGCCAGGCGCGGATCTGCGACGGCGCGGCGGTCAGGTTGGTGACGCCGAACTTGGTCAGCATACGGTAGCCCTGCCGGACGTCGTAGGGACCGTCGCAGAAGATCGTCGTCCGCCCCAGCAGCAGCGGCCCGACCAGACCGTAATAGGCGCCATAGGCCCAGCCGGGATCGGCCATGTTCCAATAGATGTCGTCGTCGCGCAGATCGAGGCCGATGCGCATGTACTGCTCGATCCCCGACAGCGCCTTGACCGGCAGGGACACGCCCAGCGGCGTCGGTTCGGATTCCGACGTGTAGATCAGGGCGAAGGCGTCGCCTTCGCGGTAGCGCGCCACCTCGGCCAGCGGGGCGGCCTCGTGCAGTGACGACCAGAAGGGCACGGCGTCGGGACCGAAGGCCTCGTCACCCTCCACCGTCACCACCGGGCGGGTGTTGTCGCGCGGCACCTTGCGGCGCAGGAAACCGTTGGTGACGATGGCGCGCGCGTCGCTGTCGGCCAGCCGGTAGGCGACGGCCGATGCGGTGTAGGTGGTGAACAGCGGCATATAGACGCCACCCAGCCGCCAGATCGCCAGCGCGGTGATCAGCAGCTCCGGCCCCTTGGGCAGCAGCACCGCCACCCGGTCGCCCGGTCCAACCCCCATGCCGGCCAGCACGGTGGCGAAGCGCGCCGAATCGCGGGCCAGCCGGGCGAAGCTCAGCTCCGTCGTCTGGCCGGCCACGCTTTCATGCAGAAGCGCCGCACGCGCGCCGTCGGCGGCGCGGACATGGCGGTCGCACAGCAGCGTCGCCAGCGCGATGGACTCGCCGCGGTATTCCGCACGCAGGAAGGCCGAGGGCCGCACCATCAGGGCGGGTGGCGGGGGTGGCGCCGGCGGGGAGGACGCGATTTCCGGCGGCTGGGGCGGAGCAGGGGTGGGAAGCGGGTCGGCAGGAGGGCGGTGGCGTAGCGCCGCCAGATCGCCCAGCGCCATCAGATCGGGACCCAGGTGATAGCGCTTGCTGCGGGCGTCCTGCTCCACCAGCCCGTCGCGCGCCAGCGCCATCAGCAGCCGGTGGGCGGTCGCCTTCGACAGCCCGACCCCGGTCATCAGGTCGGCCAGCCGCGCGCCGCCGGTTTCGGCGTCGGCGACCGCGCGCAGCAGGGCGATGGCGCGTTCCAGGCTCTGGGTGCCGCCCGCCGCATTCGGAGCGGCCGGAGAGGCGGCGATGTCGGCGTGACTGTTCATGAGGTCCATCATATGGACCGTGCGGCGCCTTATCACAACAAAAAACATGCACTGGCGGAATGTCAGTGTTGAAAACAGACGGAGGCTCGGTATATAGTCGGGAAGTTGCTCATGAAACGGTCCACAATATGGACCTCGCCGGCCACCAAGAGCCGGATCGTGACCCCGAGAAGCGGTACCAACTAGCAACGGAGGAGGAAATGTCCGGCGCGCCCGTCGCACCACACCCCGGCCCTGGCCAGAATTCCCCTGGCCAAAATTCGCCCACCACCCAGGCGGAGACCATTTTCGAGGCTCGGGGCGTCAACCTGCGCTTCGGGGGCGTCCATGCGCTGACCGACGTCAGCTTCGGCATCCGCAGGGGCGAGCTGTTCTCGATCATCGGTCCCAACGGGGCCGGCAAGACCTCCATGGTCAACTGCATCTCCGGCCGCTACCGGCCGACCGACGGCAAGGTCTTCTTCAAGGGCCGCGACGTGACGGGGATGACCCCGAACCATCGCGCCTCGCTCGGCATCGGCCGTACCTTCCAGAATCTGGCGCTGTTCGGGCACATGACCGTGCTCGACAACATCATGGTCGGCCGCCACCACCTGCTGAAGAACAACTTCCTGACAGGGTCGCTCTATTGGCTGACCGGCGCCAGGAAGGAGGAGCTGTCCCACCGCCGCGAGGTGGAGGAGATCATCGACTTCCTCGAAATCCAGCATGTGCGCAAGGCCACCGCCGGCACGCTGTCCTACGGCCTGCGCAAGCGGGTGGAGCTGGCCCGCGCCATCGCGCTGAAGCCGGACCTGATCCTGCTGGACGAGCCGATGGCCGGCATGAACCTGGAAGAGAAGGAGGACATGGCCCGCTACATCGTCGACCTGAACGAGGAGTTCGGCATGACCGTGGTCATGATCGAACACGACATGGGCGTGGTCATGGACATCTCGCACCGGGTGATGGTGCTGGAATTCGGCAAGAAGATCGCCGAAGGCAAGCCGGAGGAGGTTCTGGCCGATCCCCGCGTCCGCCGCGCCTATCTGGGCGAGGACGACGAGGAAGAGGCGCCCGCCGCCGCAGTTCCTCCGGCCCGGAAGGAGGTCGCGTGATGTCGAGCCTCAATCTGCCCGATCTTGTCGCCAACGACACCCTGCCGAAGCTGCTGTCCCTGCATGCCCGCGAGCATGGCGGCGACATCGCCATGCGCGAGAAGGATTTCGGCATCTGGCGCACCTTCACCTGGAGCCAGGTCCATGCCCGCGTCCGCGCCTTCGCGCTGGGCATGACCAAGCTCGGCGTCGTGCCGGGCGAGGTCGTCGGGCTTCTCGGCGACAACCGTCCCGACTGGGTGATGGGCGAGATCGCGACCCATGCGGTGCGCGGCTACAGCCTGGGCATCTACCGTGACGCGCTGGATGAAGAGGTCGCGTACCTCATCACCTATGCCGACGTGAAGGTGGTGTTCGCCGAGGACGAGGAGCAGGTCGACAAGCTGCTGAACCTCGCCGACCGTCTGCCGACGCTGCAGCACATCATATATTCCGATCCGCGCGGCATGCGCAAATACCACGACCCCCGCCTGATGCCGGTCACCGATCTGGTCCGGATGGGCGAGGAGCTGCATGCTCAGCAGCCTGACCTGTACGACCGCATGGTGGCCGCGACGAAGGGTGAGGAGGTCGCCGTCCTCTGCACCACCTCGGGCACCACGTCGAACCCGAAGATGGCGATGCTGCCGGCCGGCCGGCTGATCCGCCATGTCGCCAGCTACCTGTCCGCCGATCCGAAGGGGCCGGAGGACGAGTATGTCTCGGTCCTGCCGCTGTCCTGGATCATGGAACAGGTCTATGCCGTCGGCATGGGCATGGTGTCGCGGATGCGCGTGAACTTCGTCGAGGAAGCCGAGACGATGATGCACGACTTCCGCGAGATCGGGCCGACCTTCGTGCTGTTCGCCCCGCGCCTGTGGGAGCAGATCGCCGCCGACGTGCGCGCCCGCATGATGGACGCCTCGCCCTTCAAGCAGAAGATGTTCGACCTCGGCATGAAGCTGGGTCTGGAGGCGCTGGCGAAGGGGCAGCGGTCGGCGATGGCCGACGCGATCCTGTTCAAGGCTCTGCGCGACCGGCTGGGCTTCACCAACCTGAAATCGGCGGCGACCGGCGGTGCGGCCTTGGGGCCGGACACCTTCAAGTTCTTCCAGGCGCTGGGCGTGCCGCTTCGCCAGATCTACGGCCAGACCGAGACGATGGGCGCCTACACCGTCCACCGCGGCAACGACGTGGATTTCGACACGGTCGGCGTGCCGTTCGACGGCGGCATCGAGGTGAAGGTGATCGACGCCGACCACAACGGCGTCGGCGAGATCGTCACCCGCCACCCCAACATGTTCGCCGGCTATTACCGGAACGAGAATGCGACCGTCGCCGACATGCGCGACGGCTGGATGCACACCGGCGATGCCGGGTTCTTCGACAAGAAGGGCCATCTGGTCATCATCGACCGCATCAAGGACATCGCCACCACCGCCCAGGGCGACCGCTTCAGCCCGCAATACATCGAGAACAAGCTGAAGTTCTCGCCGTATGTGGCGGAGGCGGTGATCCTGGGCGACAAGCGCGACTATCTGTCGGCGATCATCTGCATCCGCTTCCCCATCGTGTCGAAATGGGCGGAGAAGAACCGCATCGCCTTCACGACCTACTCCGACCTGTCGTCGAAGCAGGAGGTCTACGACCTGCTGCGGGCCGAGGTGGAGCGGGTGAACCAGACGCTGCCGGAGTATCAGCGCATCTCCAAGTTCCTGCTGCTCTACAAGGAGCTGGACGCCGACGATGGCGAGCTGACCCGCACCCGCAAGGTGCGCCGCGGCGTCATCGGCGAGAAGTACGGCACCATCATCGACAGCATCTATGCCGGCCAGCCGAAGATCGACGTGGACACCACGATCGCCTTCCAGGACGGCACCAAGCAGCGCATCCGCACGACGCTGACCGTCATCGACCTGGCTCCGACCGCCGCGGTGAAGAAGCCGCAGCCGGTTGCGGCGTAACGCCGATGCAAACAGGAAAGACCCCTCTCCCCCCCGGGGAGAGGATGGGTGAGGGGGATCCGCTTGCCGGACGCTCCTCGCCACGCAACCCCCTCACCCTAACCCTCTCCCCGGGGGGGAGAGGGAATAACCCGATCCTCACGGGCGAGGCCACGCCATGACCCTTCTGTTTCAGCTTCTCGTCAACGGCCTGATCGTCGGCGCGCTGTATGGCGTGGTCGCCATGTCCTTCGTGCTGATCTACAAGGCCAGCCGCATCGTCAACTTCGCGCAGGGCGAATTCCTGCTGATCGGCGCCTGGACCTGCTGGTGGCTGCTGACCAGCTGGCAGTTGCCCTTCTGGATCGGCTTCCCGATCACGCTGGTCTTCATGCTGGCCTTCGGCGTCATCCTGCAGATCGTCGTCTTGAGGCCGATGATCGGCGAGCCGATTATCTCCGTCATCATGGTGACGATCGGCCTGTCGATCGTCTTCCAGGCGGCGATGAAGTGGATGTTCGGCGTCTTCGCCAAGCCCTTCCCGCCGATCTTCGCCAGCCCCACCATGAACCTGTTCGGGCTGGAGGTGCAGACCGTCTACGTCATGTCGCTGGTCATCTCGATCCTGATCATGGCGGGCTTCGGCTGGTTCTTCAAATACTCGCGGACCGGTCTCGCCATGCGGGCCACCGCCTTCGACCAGCAGGTGGCGCAGTCGCTGGGCATCTCGGTCCGCCACATGTTCGCGATGAGCTGGGCGATCTCCGCCATGGTGTCGGCGGTGGCCGGCGTCACGGTGGGCGTGGTCAACGGCGTGTCGTCGGCGCTGTCCTTCTTCGGCATCAAGGTGTTCCCGGCGGTGATCCTGGGCGGCCTCGACAGCGTCATCGGCGCGGTGGTCGGCGGCCTGATCGTCGGCGTGCTGGAGAACATGGCGCACTACCTGGACAGCCAGTGGCTGAACTGGGGCAACATGTACGAGATCGCGCCCTTCTACGTCCTGATCGCCATCCTGATGATCAAGCCCTACGGCCTGTTCGGCACCAAAGACATCGAGCGCGTGTGAGGCCCCCATGGCATCCGTCAGCATCATCCCGAGCGGCGATTACAAGACGTCCTACGGGTCCGACACCACCATCTTCCCGACCAGGACCAGCCGCAACTTCGCGATCCTGGGCGTGGTCCTCCTGCTGGCCTGCCCGGCCTTCATGGACCGCTACTGGCTCAGCCTGCTGATCCAGATCGGGTATCTCGGCATCGCGGCGCTCGGCCTAAACATTCTGGTCGGCTTCACCGGCCAGATCTCCATCGGCCATTCCGCCTTCTTCGGCTTCGGCGCCTTCGCCTCGGCCTGGCTCAGCAACAGCCTGGGCGTCCCGGTGGCGCTGGCCATTCCGCTGGCGGGCGTCGTCACCACGCTGGTCGGGCTGCTGTTCGGCATGCCGGCGGCGCGGCTGAAGGGCCTGTACCTCGCCATCGCCACGCTGGCGGCGCAGTACATCCTGCAGGACTTCTTCGCCCGCGCCGACTGGTTCACCGGCGGCACCGCCGGCACCATCGCCGAGCCGCTGACCATCTTCGGCTTCGCCTTCGACACCGACGAGCGGTACTTCTACGTCGCCCTGGTGGCGCTGGTGGTGATGTACATCCTCGCCACCAACCTGATGCGGACCCGCGACGGCCGCGCCCTGGTGGCGGTGCGCGACCATTATCTCTCCGCCGAGATCATGGGCATCAACCTGACGAAGTACCGGACGATGTCCTTCGGCATCTCCGCCTTCTACGCCGGCATCGGCGGCGCGCTGTACGCCCATTACCTGCAGTTCGTGTCGGTCGAGGGCTTCACCATCCTCTTCTCGATCCAGTTCCTGGGCATGATCATCATCGGCGGGCTGGGCTCGATCATGGGCACGCTGATGGGCACCGCCTTCATGGTCTTCCTGCCCGAGGCGATGCAGGCCCTGACCAAGCTGGTCAGCGGCACCGCGCTGGATACCGCGCTGAACCTGAAGGACAACATCGCCTTCCTGCGCGAGATGTCGATCGGCCTCGTCATCATCCTGTTCCTGGTGTTCGAGCCCGACGGGCTGGCCCACCGCTGGAAGCAGATCAAGGCCTACTGGAAGCTCTATCCCTTCTCGCACTGATGCCTAAGCTTTTGCCGATCAACAAACAGAACAGAATGGGGAGTAAACGCACCATGTCGATCAAGACCGCGCTCTTCGCGACCTCTGCGCTTCTGCTGGCGACCTCCGCCACCGCTTATGCGGACATCCCGGTCGGCCATCTGGCGGACCAGTCCGGCGCCACCTCCGACGTCGGCGTGCCCTATGCGCAGGGCGTGTCGGACGCGCTGGCCTACATCAACGCCCATGGCGGCATCAACGGCACCAAGCTGGCGGTCGACACCGTCGACTACGGCTATCAGGCGCCGCGCGCCATCAGCCAGTACAAGAAGTGGTCGTCGGGCAGCGACAAGATCGCCGCTCTCCAGGGCTGGGGCACCGCCGACACCGAGGCGCTGACCGGCTTCGTCGGCAAGGACGAGATTCCGGCCTATTCCGGCTCCTACTCCGGCCACCTGACCGACCCGACCGGCAAGGGCCCGCACGGCTCCAAGCCGGCGCCCTACAACTTCTTCTACGGCCCGTCCTATTCCGACGCGCTGCGCGGCATGCTGATGTGGGCGGCTGAGGACTGGAAGAAGCAGGGCGGCCAGGGCAAGCCGAAATACGTCCACATGGGCGCCAACCACCCCTATCCCAACGCGCCGAAGGAAGCCGGCGAGCAGCTGGCCAAGGAGCTGGGCTTCGAGGTGCTGCCGGCCGTGCAGTTCGCCCTGACCCCCGGCGACTACACCGCCCAGTGCCTGACCCTGAAGCAGTCGGGCGTCAACTACGCCTATCTCGGCAACACCGCCGGCTCCAACATCTCGGTGCTGAAGGCCTGCCAGACGGTCGGCGCCAAGGTGCAGTTCATGGGCAATGTCTGGGGCATGGACGAGAACGCCGCCAAGGCCGCCGGTTCGGCCGCCGACGGCGTGGTATTCCCGATGCGCACGGCGGTGACCTGGAACGCCGAGGTGCCGGGCATGAAGACGCTGAAGGACATCTCCAAGATCTCCGACCCGTCGGGCAACGCCTATCGCCCGGTGCATTACATGGCCGGCGTCTGCACCGCCTACTACATGAAGGAGGCGATGGACTGGGCGTCGAAGAACGGCGGCGTCACCGGCCCGAACATCCGCAAGGCGATGTACCAGAAGAAGGATTGGGTGCCGGCCGGGCTCGAGGGCGTCTGCGTTCCGTCGACCTGGACCGACACCGACCACCGCGGCATGACGGCGGTCAACATCTACCGCGCCAAGGTGTCGGGTGAGACCGGCGCCAGCGTGGACGATCTGGTCAAGGCCGGCACCATCAAGCTGGACAAGCTGACCACCGTCGACGTTCCGCGCAAGGCGGAATGGCTGGGCTGGTAAGTCCTTGAGCAAGCGGCGCCTCCGCCCCGTTTCCGGCGGGGGCGCCCCCCTTCTTACGAACAGTTCAGGTGCCGCATGCTGACCACCGCCACGGCCGCTTCGACCAACGCTCCCGCCCAAGCCGGAATGCCGCCCGTCACGGCTGCGAAGCGGATGATGCTGTCCGTCAACAACATCGAGGTCGTCTACAACGACGTGATCCTCGTGCTCCGCGGCCTCAGCCTGGAGGTGCCGGAGGGTGAGATCGTGGCCCTGCTGGGCGCCAACGGTGCCGGCAAGTCGACGACGCTGAAGGCGATCTCCGGCCTGCTGAAGACCGAGGACGGCGAGGTCACCCGCGGCGACATCACCTTCAACGGCGAGCGCATCAACGGCATCGACCCCGACCAGATCGTCCGCAAGGGCATCTTCCAGGTGATGGAGGGCCGGCGCATCATCGCCGACATGACCTGTCTGGAAAACCTGCGGCTCGGCGCTTACACCCGCCGCGACAACGGGGTGAAGGACGACCTGGACATGGTCTTCAGCTATTTCCCCCGGCTGAAGGAGCGCACCGGCCTTGCCGGCTACCTGTCCGGCGGCGAGCAGCAGATGCTGGCCATCGGCCGCGCGATGATGGCGAGACCGAAGCTGATCCTGATGGACGAGCCCAGCATGGGCCTGTCGCCGCTGATGGTTAAGGAGGTGTTCAGCATCGTCCAGCAGATCAACAAGGACCTTGGCGTCACCATCCTGCTGGTGGAGCAGAACGCCCGCATGGCGCTGCAGGCAGCCACCCGCGGCTACATCATGGAGAACGGCAAGGTCGTGCTGGACGGCACCGCCGACGAGCTGCGCAACAACGAGGACGTGAAGGAATTCTACCTCGGCGGCGGCAATGAAGAGCGCAAGAGCTTCAAGAATTTGAAGAGCTTCAAGCGGCGCAAGCGCTGGATTTGAGCCTCTCGGAGCTGCCGGCTGACGATGCCCCCACCCTAACCCTCCCCCGCTGGACGGAGGAGGGAACTGCCGCCGCTCTCCCGCATCAGCACTTGCTCCCTCCCCCGCCCAGCGGGGGAGGGTAGGGGTGGGGGCAAGACCCGCGTCACCTCGGCCGACCCCTGAACGGACGAACGACCATGACCGATTACTACGACGACCTCGAAACCCGTTCCTCCGACCGGCGCGAGGCCGAGCAGTTCGCGGCGCTGCCCGTCCATCTGCACCACGCCAAGGACGCGGCACCCTATTTCGGCCGGCTGCTGGCCGACATCGACCCGGCGTCGATCCACGACCGCAACGCGCTGGCCACGCTGCCGGTGACGCGGAAGTCCGACCTGATCGCGTTGCAGCAGGCGGATCCGCCCTTCGGCGGCCTGGCGGCGGTGGAGGTCGGGCGGCTGGCCCGCGTCTTCGCCTCCCCCGGCCCGATCCATGATCCGGAGCCGCATGGCACCGATCCCTGGCGCAGCGCCCGCCCGCTGTTCGCCGCCGGCTTCCGTGCCGGCGACCTCGCCCACAACTGCTTCGCCTATCACCTGACCCCCGCCGGCTCGATGTTCGAGACGGGGGCGCACGCCATCGGCTGCGCCGTCATCCCCGCCGGCACCGGCAACACCGAAATGCAGGCCCAGGTCGTCGCCAGCCTGAAGCCGCGCGGCTATATCGGTACGCCCGACTTCCTGAAGATCATCCTGGAGAAGGGCGACGCGCTGGGGCTGGACGTGTCGTCGATCCGCATCGCCAGCGTGTCGGGCGGCCCCTATCTGCCCGACGCCCGCGCCTTCTACGAGGCGCGCGGGCTGGAGGTCTACCAATGCTACGGCACCGCGGATCTCGGCATCGTCGCCTATGAGACGGAGGCGCGCTCCGGGCTGGTGGTGAACGAGGGGTGCATCGTCGAGATCGTCCGTCCCGGCACCGGCGACCCGGTTCCCGACGGCGAGGTCGGCGAGGTGGTGGTGACCATCTTCAACCCGGCCTATCCGCTGATCCGCTTCGGCACCGGCGACCTGTCGGCGGTGCTGCCGGGGACCAGCCCCTGCGGCCGGACCAACATGCGGCTGAAAGGCTGGATGGGCCGCGCCGACCAGACCACCAAGGTCAAGGGCATGTTCGTCCATCCGAGCCAGGTGGCTGAGGTGCTGCGCCGCCATCCCCAGGTCGCCCGCGCGCGTCTGGTGGTGGGGCGGCAGGATGCCAGCGACACGATGACGTTGCGTTGCGAAGCGGAGGAGAGCGGGGAGGGCTTGGCCGCCGCCATCCGCGAGACGCTGGCGTCGGTGACCAAGCTGAAGGGGGCGGTGGAGTTCGTGGCGCCGGGGAGTTTGCCGAACGACGGCAAGGTGATCGACGATACGCGGGGGTGAGTGGGTGGTGAAGTTAGACCCCCACCTGACCTCCCCCGCTCTCAGCGGACCTGCGGTCCGCCTGCCGCGTCAGCACAAAGCGAAGCTTTGTGCGAGAGCTGGGCGGGGGAGGGACTACCGCCGCCTTCCTGAGCAAGCACTTAGTCCCCTCCCCCGCCCAGCGGGGGAGGGTTAGGGTGGGGGTCTAACTTCGCAAGAATACCGCCCTCAGCACTCCGCGTCCGCCTGCGGCATCAGCTCGTACTGCGGCTTGTAGCCCGGCTGGGCGCGGACGCGGTCGGCCCAGGCCTGGACGTTGGGATAGTCCTTGGCGTCGATCCCGGATTCGGTCAGCAGGTCGATCCAGGGGAAGGCGAAGATGTCGGCGATGGTCAGCCGGTCGCACTCGATGAAGCTGCGGCCGGCCAGATGCTGGTCGAACAGCTTCAGGCCGCTGGCCGCCGAGGCGTCGATCCAGGGCAGGGCGTTGGCGTCGCCGTTGAACTTGCGCACCGCGCGGGCGCGCTGGACCGGCAGCAGCACGTCGGCCAGCCAGCTCAGCCATTCGGCGAGGCGGATCTTTTCGACATCGTCGCGGCCGCCGAACTGGCCGGTCTGTTCGGCCAGATAGGTCAGGATCACGCTGGACTCGGAAACCGACCGGTCGCCATGCACCAGCGTCGGCACCCGGCCGAAGCGGTTGATCGCCTGATATTCGGGCGACTTCTGCTGACCGTTGCGCAGGTCGACATGGCGGTACTGGAAGGGAATGCCGCCCAGCCGGAAGAACAGCGCGATGCGGGTCGCGGGCTGGGAATTCATGTTGCCGTAGAGGATGAAAGGCGCGGTCACGTTGCTCTGTCTCCCTGATTTGCGGACACCGGATCGACCAGTGTCCGGCATTTCAGGGAGCATGGCCTCAACCGGCCCGGCCGCGCCAGCGGAAACCGCGCCCACCTCCCCTCCGCCTCACACGTCGCTGGTCGCCGGCTCCTGCACCCGCTTCACGCCGAGCAGCTTCAGCACATAGCGCTCGTACACCGGTTCGCTGATGCCCTTGCGGACCTTGCGCAGGAAATAGCGCTCGAACCCGATCTTGGCGAAATGGACCCAGCGTCCGTGCGACGACCAGTTGACGTTGCGCGGCGGAATTTGCGGCATGGCGACGAAGGCGACGCCGCTGTCGCCGAAATCGGCGAGGCACAGCGCGCTCCAGGTCGCTTCCTCCACCGGCTCCTTGCCGTCGAGCAGGGAGCGGATGTTGCGGGCGGCGGCGGTGACCATCGTCTCGATCATATAGCCGGTCTTCGGCACGCCGACCGGCACCGGCGTCTTTTCCACCGGCGGGATGGCGATGCAGACGCCGACGCCGAAGACGTTGCGGTGGGTCGGATTGCGCTGGTGCCTGTCGGCCAGGACGAAGCCGCGCGGGTTGACCAGCCCCTCCGCACCGCGCAGGGCGGCGATGCCGCGGAAGGCCGGCAGCATCATGGTCAGGCGGCTTTCGACCACATGCGCCGTCTTCTCCCGGCCGTTCTCGTCCATCTCCGTGACATGCACGGCGTCGGGGGTGAAGCGGTCGGTGCGGGCGTTGACGATCCACTTGATGTGACGCTCGCGCAGCGCCGATTCCAGCAGCCCCTTGGTGTCGCCGACGCCGCCCAGCCCGAGATGGCCGACATAGGGTTCCGACGAAATGAAGGTGATGGGGACCTTGTGGCGGATCTTCCGGCGCCGCAAGTCGGCGTCGGCGATCATCGCGAACTCATAGGCCGGGCCGAAGCAGGAGGCGCCCTGCACCGCGCCGATCACCAGCGGGCCGGGGTCGCGGCAGAAGGCCTCCCAGCGCTCCGCCGCCTCCACCGCATGGTCGACATGGCAGATGGAGATGGTGTTGGCCTGCGGACCGAAGCCTTCGATCTCGTCGAAGGCCAGTTCGGGGCCGGTGGCGATCACCAGCTGGTCGTAGTCGAGGCTGGTGCCGTCATTCAGCTCCAGCCTGTTCTCCTCCGGTCGCACCCGACGGCAGCCGACCGGCGTGAAGGCGATGCCCTTGCGGGCGAAAGGTTCGGCAAGCGGGACGGTGATGTCCTCCCGCTTGCGCCAGCCCACGGCCACCCAGGGGTTGGACGGCACGAACTGGAAGCTGTTGCTGTTCGACACGACGGTGATCCGATCCTCCGGCCGTGCCAGTTCCTTCATTTCGTAGGCCATCGGGATGCCCCCGATGCCCGCCCCCAGGACGACGATATGCGCCATTGCTGTTTCCTCTCCTAAGGCAGGCCTTCTTCTCGGTCATCTCGACGGATTGACCGGCGGGCCTTGCGTTTGTGGAAGATGTGCGCCGCCGCTCCCTCAGGAGAAGGCGACGCCGGAACGCGCGCCCAGCCGCTTCAGGATCATCGCCAGCGGGCAGAAGCCGGTGAAGGAGGCCTGCAGCAGGTTGGCGCCGACGAAGGCGGTCAGCCAGAGCCACTGCGGGCTGTGCAGTTGCGACAGCGCCAGACTGACCAGGATCATGGTCCCGGCGAAGGCCATCACGATTCGATCGATGCTCATGTCCGTGTCTCCGGTGGGGAAGAGGGGAGTGCCGACGAATGGTCCGGCGGCGGTCCGTCGCAGTAGAGGCCCTGCAGCACCTCGATCACCGCGGCGGCCTCGGTGCTGGCCAGCGCATAGACGATCGAATGCCCAACGCGCCGGGTGCGGACGAGGCCGTCGGCGCGCAGCCGGGCCAGATGCTGCGACAGGGCCGATTGGCTGAGTCCGATGGCGGCCACGAGCGCGCCGACGCACATCTCCCCGTGCGCCAGATGGCAGAGGATGGAAAGGCGCCGTTCGTTGGCGATCGCCTTCAGCAGGCGCGCCGCGGAGCGGATATGGCGGCCATCCGAATCATTCATTGACACTAAATTAGAGTATTCTAAATTAAAGGTCAACAGGCGTCCGCCGCACCTATCCGTCCGTTCCTGCCGTTCGAGGTGGCCCAATGTCCCGTCGATCCTCTCCAGCCATTCTGGCCGCCCCCCTCGCCCTCGCCCTGGCCCTGCTGTGCGTCGCCGGCTTCCCGCCGGGCGCGCGCGCCCAGCAGACGGCCCCGCAGGCGGAGGTGAAGGCGACGGTGAAGTCGGAGCTACCTGCCAGCATCACCATCCAGCCCCGCCCGGTGGAGGATCTGAAGGCCGTCTACGCCACGGTGGAAAGCGTCCACGAGACGCTGGCCCGCACCCGCATCGGCGGCACCATCGCCGAGCTGAAGGTGAAGGAAGGGGACAAGGTCACCACCGGCCAGCTGCTCGCCACCGTCCGCGACCCAAAGCTGCCGTTGCAGATCGTCTCGCTGGACGCGCGCATCCAGGCTTTGCAGGCGCAGCAGCATCAGGCCGAACTGGAGCTGGACCGGGCGCAGCGCCTGCGCGCCAGCGGCACGGGCACGCAGCAGCGGCTGGACGACGCGCAGTCGGCGGTGGACGTCGCCCGCGCCCAGATCGCCGCCATGAAGGCGGAGCGGGCGGTGGTCGAGCAGCAGCTGCGCGAGGGCGAGGTGCTGGCCCCGGCCAACGGCCGCATCCTGCAGGTCAAGGTGATCGACGGCGCGGTGGTGGTCCCCGGCGAGACGGTGGCGAGCATCGCCACGGAAACCTATGTGCTGCGCCTGCATCTGCCGGAGCGCCATGCCCGCTTCATGCATGAGGGCGACCCGGTGCTGGTCGGCAACCGCGGGCTGGCGCCGGCCACGCCACAGGCTGCCACTCCGCAGGCTGCCGCTCCGGTTGGTGAAACCGCGTTGAAGCGCGGCACCGTGCGGCAGGTGTATCCGGAACTGTCGGGCGGGCAGGTGGTCGCCGACGCCACCGTCACCGGGCTGGGCGACTTCTTCGTCGGCGAGCGGGTGCGCGTCTATGTGGCGACCGGCACACGGCAAGCCATCGTGGTGCCGCCGGACTGGATCGTCCGCCGCTTCGGCACCGATTTCCTGCGGCTGGCCGACGGAAGCGAAACGCCGGTGCAGGTCGGCGGACCGATCCCGGCGCTGGACGGCCAGCCCGGCGGGATCGAGGTGCTGTCGGGATTGAAGCCGGGCGACGTGATCGTCCGGCCGGAGGGCGTGTGATGAAGCTCGGCATTTCCGGGGTGTTGACGCGGACCTTCATCCGCTCGCCCCTGACCCCCCTGCTGCTGCTGGCCTCGCTGGTGGTCGGCGCCGTCGCGCTGATGTCGCTGCCGCGCGAGGAGGAACCGCAGATCAGCGTGCCGATGGTGGACATCCTGGTCCGCGCCGACGGGCTGAAGGCCGACGATGCGGTCGAGCTGGTGACCAAGCCGCTGGAGGAGATCGTCAAAGGCATCGACGGGGTCGAGCACACCTACAGCCAGACCATGGACGACCGGGTGGTGGTGACCGCCCGCTTCCTGGTCGGCACCTCTTCCGACGACGCCATCCTGCGCGTGCACGAGAAGGTGCGCGCCAACATGAACCGCATCCCGCTCGGCATTCCGGAACCATTGATCGTCGGGCGCGGCATCAACGACGTGGCGATCCTGACCCTGACGCTGGCGCCCAAGCCGGACGAGGCGGGGCGCTGGACCGATACCGCGCTGCACGGCGTCGCCGACGAACTGCTGGCCCAACTGGTCCAGGTCGAGGATGTCGGCAAGAGCTACATCGTCGGCGGCCGGCCCGACCAGATCCGGGTGGAGCCCGATCCGGAAAAGCTGGCGCTGTTCGGGGTGACGCTGAACCAGTTGGTCGACAAGGTGAAGAACGCCAACCGGTCCTTCATCGTCGGATCGGTGCGGGCACAGGGCGGCAGCCTGCCGGTGGTGGCGGGACAGACCCTGCAGGGCACCGCCGACATCGGCCTGCTGCTGGTGACCACCCGCGACGGACGCCCGGTCTATGTCAAGGACGTGGCCGACATCGTCGTCGGCTCGCGGCCCGACGACAGCATGGCCTGGACGATGACGCCGGACGGCAAGGGCGGGCTGGTCCGCACCCCGGCCGTCACGCTGGCCATCGCCAAGCGGGCCGGCGCCAACGCCGTCACCATCGCCGAGCGCGTGCTGGAGCGCGTCCACGCCATCGAGAGTGAGTCGCTGCCGAAGGGCCTGACGCTGACCGTCACCCGCAATTACGGCGAGACCGCCAACGAAAAGGTGAACGAGCTGCTGTTCCATCTGGCGCTCGCCACCGTCACCATCGTCGCGCTGATCGTGCTGGCCATCGGCTGGCGCGAGGGCATCGTGACGCTGATCGTCATTCCGACGACCATCCTGCTGACCATGTTCGCGTCCTGGCTGATGGGCTACACCATCAACCGGGTCAGTTTGTTCGCCCTGATCTTCTCCATCGGCATCCTGGTGGACGACGCCATCGTCGTGGTCGAGAACATCGATCGTCATTGGGCAATGAAGGACGGCCGGTCCAAGGTGCAGGCCGCCATCGAGGCGGTGGCCGAGGTCGGCAACCCCACCATCGTCGCCACCCTGACCGTCATCGCCGCGCTGCTGCCGATGATGTTCGTGTCCGGCCTGATGGGGCCGTACATGAGCCCGATCCCCGCCAACGCGTCGGCGGCGATGGTGTTCAGCTTCTTCGTCGCCATGGTGCTGACGCCCTGGCTGATGGTGAAGCTGCGGCCCGGCGAGACGCCGGCTGCCGGACATGAGTCAGGACATGGTGGCGGCCACGAGGGCGGCGGCGCGCTGGGACGGATGTATCTGGCGGTGGCACGGCCGCTGATCCGCAGCAAGCGTCGGGCCTGGACCTTCCTGCTGGTGGTCGGCGTCGCGACCCTGGCCTCGACCACGCTGTTCTATACCAAGGACGTGGCGGTGAAGCTGCTGCCCTTCGACAACAAGTCGGAACTGCAGGTCGTCGTCGATCTGCCGCGCGGCGCCTCGCCGGAGGAGACCGAGCGCGTGCTGCTGACCGCGGCGCGGGCGATTGGCGACCTGCCGGAGCTGGAGAGCGTCCAGGCCTACAGCGGTACCGCCTCTCCCTTCAACTTCAACGGCCTTGTCCGGCATTACTACCTGCGCGACCAGCCGGAGCAGGGCGACCTGCAGGTGAACCTCGCGCCGAAGGGCGAGCGCAGCCGCAACAGCCACGAGATCGCGCTCGACGTCCGCGCCCGGCTGAAATCCGTTGCGGTGCCGGACGGCACGACGGTCAAGGTGGTCGAGGTGCCGCCCGGCCCGCCGGTGCTCTCCACCCTGCTGGTCGAGGTCTATGGCCCCGATGCGGCGACACGGCAGAAGGCGGCGCACATCGTCGAGGACGCCTTCCGCAGCGTGGACTTCATCGTCGACGTCGACAACACGGTCCGGCCGCCCGGCGAGCGGCTGCGCTTCGCGCTCGACCATGAAAGCCTGGAGTTCCATGGCGTCGAGGAACAGGCGGTCTACGACACGCTGCAGGCGCTGGTCGGCGGCGTGCCGGTCGGCTATTCCCATCGCGGCGCCGGGCGCAATCCGATCGAGATCGCGGTGCAGCTGCCGAAATCCGGCCTGTTCCTGTCCGAACGCATCCTCGCCACCCCGGTGCCGGGCACGCGCGGCACGGTGGAACTGGGCGATCTCGTCACGATGACGCGGGAGCCGGCCTCCTACCCGCTGTTCCGCCGCAACGGCCGCTATGCCGAGATGGTGATGGCCGACCTCGCCGGCCGGTTCGAGGCGCCGATCTACGGCATGCTGGCGGTGCAGGACCGCTTGAAGCAGGTCGATTGGAAGGCTGCCGGTCTGGGCGCGGAACCGGAGATCCTGCTGCACGGCCAGCCCGAGGACCAGAGCAAGCCGGCGCTGCTGTGGGAGGGCGAGTGGGAGATCACCTATGTCACCTTCCGCGACATGGGGGCGGCCTTCGGCGTGGCGATCCTCGGCATCTATCTGCTGGTGGTCGGCCAGTTCGGCAGCTTCAAGCTTCCGCTGGTGATCCTGGTGCCGGTGCCTCTGACGCTGATCGGCATCGTGCTCGGCCACTGGCTGTTCGGGGCGGCCTTCACCGCGACCTCGATGATCGGCTTCATCGCGCTGGCCGGTATCATCGTCCGCAACTCCATCCTGCTGGTGGACTTCATCCGCCACCTGCGGGAGCGCGGGATGAGCGTGCGCGAGGCGGTGCTGGAGGCGGGGGCGATCCGCTTCAAGCCGATCCTGCTGACGGCGGTCGCCGCGATGATCGGCGCCGCCTTCATCCTGACCGACCCGATCTTCCAGGGGCTGGCGATCTCGCTGCTGTTCGGGCTGCTCAGTTCGACGCTGCTGACCGTGCTGGTGATCCCGGCGATCTACGTCGTGCTGCGCGGCGACGCGCCCACCCCGCCGCCGCAGCGGGGGGAGACGGCAGAGACGCCGCAGGAAAAGGCCGTGGCGGCGAGGGAACTGGTGGGGACGTGAGGGAGTCCCCTCTCCCCCCCGGGGAGAGGGTTAGGGTGAGGGGGGTGCGTTGCAGGATTTTCACAAGGGTCCCGCCGTGCATCCCCCTCACCCCGACCCTCTCCCCGCTTTCGGCGGACCGGAGGTCCGCCTGTCGCGTCAGCGCAAACTTCGTTTGCGCGTGAGCGGGGGGGAGAGGGGGATTTCGGACGCGCAGAACAGGTGGTAGAGGTCGCCCAGGATCGGCCGCACCCGGTCGGAGCCGATGCGGTAATGGATCGCGGTGCCCTGCCGGCGGGTGGCGACCAAACCCTCCTCGCGCAGCTTGGCGAGATGCTGGGACAGGTTGGATTGCGACAGGCCGAGGCGGCGCACCAGTTCGCCCACCTGCATCTCGCCCTCCAGAAGGCTGCACAGGATCATCAGCCGATGGCGACTGGCGATGGAGCGCAGGAAGCCTTCCGCCTCCGCGGCGCGCGCTTCGAAATCGGCAGCCTCGAAATCGGGGGTATTGAGTGCTGTATCGCCCAGCGTTGAGGTCATCGCCTGGACCATCCTGCCGTCGGAAGTCTGCAAATTAGGGTAAACTAATATAACCCCTGGCAGAGTGGGTTCAAGGGATTTGTCGGCCGCATGGCGGCTCAGCCGATCCGCCGCAGCGACAGGCCCGACGCGGCGATGCGGAAGCTGCCATCCGGCGTCGGCTCGACCGGCTCGCCGCCGTCGAGGCGATAGCTCTTGCTCTCCGGAACCCAGCCGGCCGGGCCGCGGAAGGTCACCATCTGGATGAAACTGGTCGTCTCGACCACGGCATGGGTGCTGCCGTCCTCGGCCGTCGCCTCGAAGCGGTCCGTTTCCATCTCCTGACGCAAAGGCATCGACCTGCTCCCTCCCACATCCGCAGCGGTCCATAGCCTGCCATGGCGCCGCCAAAGCAAGGCATAAGTTTAATTTGGGGCTTCCGCGAGGAAAGCTCGTTTGTTCGCGCACCCCCGGCTTTTTATCGTCCGGCCATCGAAACAGCGGAAAACGGGGTTGGAGATGATCGGAAGACGGGGATTCCTGGCGGCGACGGGCGGGGTCCTGCTGCTGTCGGCGGCAGGGGCGGTGGCTGGGGCGCAGGCTGCGGAAGGCAAGAAGAGCAAGGCTGGCAACGCGTCCGGCAGCGACGCGCTGGCCGGAAAGATGACGGAGCTGGAAGCGCGCAGCGGCGGCCGGCTTGGCGTCGCGGTGCTCGATACCGCAAACGGCAAGCTGCATGGCTGGCGCGGGGACGAGCGGTTCCCGATGTGCAGCACCTTCAAATTTCTATTGGCTGCCGCCGTGCTGAAGGCTGTGGACCAGGGCAAGGACCGGCTGGACCGGCGGATCCCGGTGACCAAGGCCGATCTGGTGCCCTATGCCCCCTTCGCCGAAACCCGGCTGAACGGCGCGCCGCCGACGGTGGCCGAACTGTGCGAGGCGGCGATGACGCTCAGCGACAATGTCGCGGCCAACCTGCTGCTGCCGGGGATCGGCAATCCGGCCGGCCTGACCGCCTTCATGCGGGGCATCGGCGACAAGACCACCCGGCTGGACCGCAACGAACCGACGCTGAACACTGCCATCCCCGGCGATCCGCGCGACACCACCACGCCGGCCGCCATGGTGCGCAGCATGGAACGCATCCTGGTCGGCGACGTGCTGCGGCCGGACTCCCGCCGGCAACTGATCGACTGGATGGTCGCCAACAAGACCGGCGACAAGCGCCTGCGCGCCGGGCTGCCGGCCGGCTGGCGGGTGGGGGACAAGACGGGGACCGGCACCAACGGCACCGCCAACGACATCGCCATCGTCTGGCCGGAGGGCCGTGCGCCGCTGCTGGTCGCCTGCTACCTGACCCAGACGGCGGAGGGCTTCAAGCAGCAGGACTCCATCCATGCCGAGGTGGCGCGGGCGGTTGCCGGCCTGATCGGCTGAGGCCCTTCAAGCGAGTAGGGTCAGGCGGGAGATGCCGGCGTCGGTTGCGGCGGCTGGGCCCATCGCACGATGGACCGCACGGCGTTCAGGGCGTTCACATTGTCCTGAATGTGAAAATGCCGCCGCAACTCGGCGACCGCCGCCCACTCGCCGCTTTCGTGAAACGCCTTCTGGATTGCGGCGGCTTCATCCTGGCTGACGCTGAACATCCGACCCTCATGGCCGACCTTGCGACCTTCGCCGCCGATCATGCACCGGCGATGGTGTCGGTTGCAAGATCACCGACGGCCGATCCTTGCTGACGGGCCGGGAAAGGATGGGCGGCGGCATAGGCGGCGATCCGGCCGGCGAGATGGTCGGCCAGCGCGTCGACCCGCAAGGGGCGGCGACGGCCGGAGGCGAACAGCAGCTGGAGCGGGGAATCCTCGTCGCTCCAGTCCGTCAGCAGCGGACGCAGGCGTCCGGCGGTGACGTCGGCGGCGACATCAAGCCAGGATTTGTGGGCGATGCCGCAGCCGGCCAGCGCCCAGTCGCGCAGCACCGCGCCGTCGTCGGTGGCGCGGTCGGCCTCCACGACGATGCTGCGCTCGCCCGCCGGCCCGGCGAAGCGCCAGCGGTTCAGCGGCTCCCGGCCGCGCAGCAGGACAAGGCAGCGATGGCCGCGCAGATCCTCCGGCATGGTGGGGGTGCCGTGCGCCTCCAGATAGGCGGGCGAGGCCACCGGCACCCGGCGTGACGGTGCCATCCGCCGCCGGACGAAGGCGGAGTCCGGCAGGGCGCCATAGCGCAGCGCGCAGTCGAGATCGTCGCGCAGCAGGTCGGCCAGATGATCGCCCAGCAGCAGGGTGATGCGGATGGCCGGATGCCGGTCGTGGAACTCGTCGAGCCACGGGCGCAGGATCGTCCGGCCGAAGTCCGATGGCGCCGCCAGCCGCACCGGCCCGGCGAAGCGGCTGCGGTCGCCGGCCAGCCGTTCGGCCGCCGCATCCAGCTGTTCCAGAGCCTGCCGGCAACTGGCGAGATAGGCGGCGCCGGCATCGGTCGGGCGGACGCTGCGCGTCGACCGTTCGAACAGGCGGGCGCCCAGCGCCTGCTCAATCCGTTTCAACGCGGCGCTCGCCGTCGCCGGCAGCAGGCCGAGCTGCCGCGCCGCCGCCGACAGGTTGCCATGCTCCGCGACGGCAAGCAGCAGGCGAAGGTCGTCGAGCGCGATCATTGTCAAATCTCGTTTGGCAATATCTCAAAAACTCCCGGGATTATCCGCCAAGGCGCCGAGGGAGACAATCAGGTTCAAGGCAAGAGGGACGGCGCCGCCGCCCGGCCTCAGGAGATTTTCCCATGACAATCGAAACAGCGGCCGGTGCCGCATCGCTGGCGGATCGCAGCGTGGTCGTCATCGGCGGCGGGTCCGGCATCGGCCGGGCGGTGGCCGCGGCGGCGCGCGGGCAAGGGGCGCGGGTGGTCATCGCCGGCCATGACGCGGTGAGGACCCGCATCGCCGCCGAGGCCTTGGGGGTCGAGGGGCTGGTCGCCGACCTGGGAGACCGCCGCAGCCTGGACGCCCTGTTCCGCAGCGTCGGCAGCCTCGACCATCTGGTGGTGACCGCCGGGCCGCAGATCGGGTCCCCCGCCTTCGCGCAGCTCGACCTCGCCGCCGCCCGGCGGGCTTTCGAGGTGAAGCTGTGGGGTGCGGCCGACGCGGTCCAGGCGGCGCTGCCGCATCTGGCGCCGGACGGGTCGGTGACGCTGACCTCCGGCCTGCTGTCGCGCAAGGCGAGTGTCGGGTCTCTGGCCAAGACGGTGATGAACGCCGCCGTCGAGGCGTTGGGCAAGTCGCTGGCGAAGGAGCTGGCGCCGCTGCGGGTCAATGTGGTGTCGCCGGGCGTGACGGCGACGGAGAACTGGCGGGCCATCCCGGCGGACGGGCGCGACGCCTTCTTTGCGAAGGTCGGGGGCGGGCTGCCGGTCGGCCGTGTCGGCCGCGCGGAGGAGGTGGCTGCGGCCTTCCTGTTCGCGGTGACCACGGCTTTCGTCACCGGATCGGTGATCGACGTCGATGGCGGAGGCTTGCTGTGAGCGGGTCCTTGTTTTCCCCCTACCGGCTGGGCGGGCTGGAGCTGCCCAATCGCATCGTCATGGCGCCGATGACCCGTGCCCGCGCCGGCGAGGACGAGGTGCCGTCGGATCTCGCCCCGGCCTATTATGCGTTCGAGTAGCAACGGACACTGTTGGCGAAATTGGGGCCTATGCCGTGGATAGCTGGAGAGCGGCGAAACGGGAGATACGGGTTTTGGCCAGGGGTCGGTCAGTCCACCAAGCTTCCAGGCGGACGATGTTGAGGGCGACGGCGGTCAGGACGTGCTGCAACCGCGTCTTGGCCAGCCCGATGTACCGGCAGTGCCGCAGATCGAAGAGTTGCAGGGCTTGGGCCAGCGTGCTCTCGACCCCGGCACGGGTCGCGTAGCGACGGCGCCATTCCTCCGTTTCTTGCTGACGGCGCGCGTCCTGAAGCGCTTCATGTTCGGCGCGTGGTCGGAAGGTGAGATTCCGTGGGCTGGTCTTGGCCTGGGTGCAGAGCGTCCGTGCTGGGCAAGCGGTGCACGCCCGGACGGGAAATTTGACGTGGATGACCGCGTTACCCCAATGGTCCGTCTTCGGCACCCAGGATGTGGCGGTCTGACCCTGCGGACAGGTCACGGTTCGGGTGTTCCAGCCGATGATGAAGGTGCCCAGGTCGTAGGCTTGGCGCGTCTTGCCCTGCCAACTGGCGTCGGGACGGACTGGCCCCACTATCTCGATCCCGTGCTCGGCCTGACTGGCCAGCAGCAACGGGGCATCGACGTAACCGGCATCGAGAAAATGCACCGCAGGTGCCAGATCTCGCGCCACCAGAGCTTCGTGAATGGGGGCGGTACGATCGATGTCGCTGACCGGCGCCGGCGTGGTCTCGACGTGTGTGATCAGGTGGGGCGCTCCGGCATCGCAGGTCTCGGTCAGATGGACCTTATACCCGACCCAGGTCACGCTGCGTTTGTTGGCGTAGCGCGCCTCCACGTCATAGGGCGAGTCATGGCGTTGGCCAGCCGGCGGCAACTCGGCCGCGGTCCGCCAGCGGACCTGCTCATCCTCGACGTAGAACTGGTGAACCCAGGTCCGGCGCAACGCCTGGACCGCCGGCAGGGCGTGCAGGCCGGTCGGAGCGCCCGGAGCGTAGACCGCCGCCAGGATCTGATGGCCGTCCCGGCCGATCCGCTCGGCCAAGGCGGTCCGTGCCGTCTCGCCCTTGGGCAGCCGATACTCCTCGACCCGGCGGCCATAGCGCTCGAACCAGTCGGGAGCGATCCACTCGGTCAACCAGGCCGGTGCCACCTCGGCCAGGCTGTTCAACGCGGCCCGCAATGTCTCGCCGACCGTTTCCAGCCGGTTGAGCCCACGGATGGCGGCCAGGACGTGAGTGGAATCGGAGCGCTGCCGGCCACCGGGCTTGACCAATCCGGCCTCCTTGAGCCGAACCAGCAGAGTCTCCAGCAACAGCATCTCTTGCTCTCCGGCGACCAGTCGGTCACGGAACTCGCTCAGTACGGAAAAGTCGAAGCCCGGATCGGTGAGATCCAAGCTGAGAGCGTACTTCCAGTCGATCCGCCCGCGCACGGCATCAGCCGCCTGCCGGTCGGGCAGGTCTTCCAGAAACTGCAGCACCGAGACCAGCGCCAACCGCCACGGCGCCGCCGCCGGTTGGCCCCGCTCGGGGTACAAGGTGGCGAACAGTTCGTCCTGGTAGATCGTCCCCAGCTCGTCGCGGAGGCGGAGAACGGTCGTGCCCTTGGGAAAGGCGGCCCGCGCGACGGTCGCGGTCGTCTCGGGCACCGGCGGAATGGGCTGCGGCTTGAGCGACATGATCGGCCCCCTTTATTGAGGATGTCTCCTCAACAGCCGCCGTTACCAGGCCGTGCTGAGGCCCCGGATTTCGCCAACAGTGTCAGCAACGGAACAGAAAGTCCGATAGAGCAGGGATGGCTGTACGGAAAACTTCTCTGCGCTGGTTTCCGTACAGCCGATCAATCCGACAGGGTTTTCCGTCTGCGAATCTGAGGTATTGGAACAGTCGGGCGATTCAACGTTATCCCATGTCGGCAAACAGGTGATTTCCAGCGGGGTGGTAGATATACAATTGATTCAATATTGCCACACCTCTACGTTAATGCCTTCAGCGCAATGGCTGTACTGAAAACAACGAAGCTATTTATGAAACCAAACATAAGTTCAGATATGGTAATTCGAAGCTTTCCAGCGTTTGGATATCCTTTCGGCTCTGGAATAATTAGAGCATATGCAAAAACAATAATGAAGGAGATTATCAGACCATATACTTTATGTGTGGATGGAGGGTAGACCTCGCTCATCGCTCCCCAGACAAATGCAACAACAGCTGCACACCCAACTGTCGAGAAGGACGTACCTGCGGAATAAAAATCCTTCGCTCCGGAGGATATGTAATCCAGAACTTCTGTATCGTTTTTCTGCATTAAAAACCTCTAGCCTCCTGTGTCGTTCCACCCAAATTTTGCCGATCGGCGAAGCGGGCAAGGAGCTTAGCAACAGTCTAAGCAACCATAAAGGGTGTAGCAACATTTAGCGCCACTTAACTTGCGGAAGCCGCATGCTTTTGCCATTTTTGCAACACCAGAGACTTGAAACGGACTTTCTGTTCCAATGCCACTGAGATCCCTAAAATGCGTGACGCGCCGGCGCCGGGCTGATCGTGACCGAGGCGACCCAAGTCGGCCCCAGCGCGGCGGGTGTAACGTCGCGCAGCTCTGGCATACCGGGCGGGTGTCGCATCCGATGTTCGATGGCGGGGCGAAGCCACCGGCTCCATCGGCGATCCTGCTGGCGGAATTCCGCGCCGACAGCCTG
Organism: Azospirillum sp. CT11-132; assembly: GCF_047302835.1. NCBI lineage: Bacteria > Pseudomonadati > Pseudomonadota > Alphaproteobacteria > Rhodospirillales > Azospirillaceae > Azospirillum > Azospirillum sp. CT11-132. The sequence continues at coordinate 576,758 of NZ_JBGLZA010000006.1, read as the reverse complement.
TTCGGCGGCGGGGCGACGGGCTACACCGATTATCCGGCGGTCGATTCCACCGATTGAGGCTCAGGCGCCTTCCATCTCGGCGTCGGGCTCCATGCCGCCGGACTCGTCGAAATAATCGCCGGCGACGTCCGGCCCCCATTCCTGGACCAGCGCCACCTTCTTCTGCTTCAGCACCTCCACCCGCTTTTCGGCGCGGGTGACCTCCATCCCGGCGACCAGCGGCGGGATGCCGTAATAGAGGCCCCAGCCGACAGCGGCGGCGCTGTACATCACCAGCCAGGCCAGCGGGTCGGCGAACACCTTCGCTGCGGCGCCGATGGTGTGCTGGTGCTTCCACAGATCGATGGCGAAGGGCATGCAGCCGCAGAAATTCAGCCCGCCGACGGTGATCGGCGCCGATTTGTCTGGGTCGCGGTCGACGACATAGGCGACGATGGTCGGGATCATGCCGATGCCGAACAGGATGGTGGTCGGCAGCACGATCAGCGCCGCCGGGATGATCAGCAGGATCAGCGTGAGGCCGCCGCCCTTTTTCTTCTTCTTGCGCGCCATGGCGATCCCCCCGTTTTCCGGTCAGAAGGCGAAGAACAGGATGATGCCGGCGACCAGTACGGTCGACAGCAGGCTGGACGCGATGGCGGCGACCTGCCGGCCCGACGTTTCGATGATGGAATTGCGGTCGGCGATGGTGTGGCGGATCTTGTCCATCTCCGCATCGGCCTCGCGGTAGGCGATCTGCGCCGCCTCGAATTCCAGCCGGTCGCGGCGCAGCGATTCGGGATCGTCCACCACCTTCAGCAGTTCGGTCAGCCGTCCGTTGTGCGCGGCGGCGTCTGCCATCTTGCGCACCTCCTGCTGCTGCGGCCGGTTGTGGAAGCGGCGGAAGGCGGGGTCGAGCAGAGCCACCACCCAGCTGGCCAGATGGGTCAGCCCATCGACCCCGGTGCGGGCCTGGATGTCGGACAGGATGGTCAGCATGGCGATGACGCGCCGCATCGGCTCCACCCCGCTGCCGAGCTGGGTGTAGAGCAGCTCGTCACCGCGCTTGTGCCGGGCGCCCAGGAAGGCGGCGATCTGGCGGTCGATTGGGTCCTTGTGCCGCTCGCCCCCGGCGGCGATCCAGTCCAGCGCCCGCAGCAACTCGGCCGGCGAGGTCGGCAGCTGCTTGGCGACCAGACCGCTCATGCAGGGCATGGTCGGGTTCATCTCGTACAGCACGCGCTCCACCCCCAGCCCGTGGCTGGAGCGGTCGAGGAAGCCGCGCAGCTGGTCGAAACTCTGCACCAGCGGCACGAATTCCGGCTTGAAGTCGGTCTGGACGTTGACCCAGAACATCGGCAGCTGGTTGGCGATCACCTCCGCCACCGCCTGGGGGGATTCGCCGCGCATGAAGGCGTCGGCCAGCATGGTGGCGATGCCGTCCGGCATCATCGCCCGGCCGCGGTAGCGGATGGGGGCGGCGGGGTCGAGCGCGATGCAGACGCGGGCGACCAGCCGGTCGCCCTGGGTGCCGCCCTTGCCGCTGGAGGCGGTCTGGATCGCGTTGTTGACCGCCTCCGCCCGCACGTCGTCGCCCATCGACCGGCGCAGCCACTTGTCCAGCTCGCCGCTTTCGATGACGGAGGCGGCGGCGGGGGCATGGCGGGCGAAGGCGCGGGCCAGCGTGCGGCAATGCCAGTATTCCGACCCCTGGAATTCCAGCGGCCGGGCGGCGCGGCGGGAAATCTGCGGTTGTTTCGGGCTGAGCCGGCGGCCGGCCACCCACAGATCGAGGTCGTTCAGGGTCCAGCGCTGCTTCGGATCGTCCACCAGCAGGCCGCGCACCACCTCGTTGATCGCCAGAGGCAGACGGTGCTGCTGGACCAGCGCCGGATAGGAGCCGCGCTCCAGCTTCGCCTGCAGCACCGCCTCGTCGTCCAGGCCGGACAGCGGGTTTCGGCCGAGCGCCAGGATCAGCAGGGTGACGCCCAGCGAATAGAGGTCGTCGGCCATGGTGCCGGTGCCGCGCCCGGCCGGGTTGGCCATGCCGCGCTCGATCGTCTCCAGCAGGACCGGCTGGCCGTAGCCGGGCTGCGCCGACACGCAATCGCCCAGCATCAGCCCGCCGCCGGCCAGATCGCGGTAGAACAGGTTGGTCGGGCGGATCGCGCCATGGACGACGCCGCGGCTCGACAGCTCTTTCAGCGCCGAGACCAGCGGGTGGATGATCTGCCGGGTCAGCTGGTCTTCCGGCATCGGGTCCAGCGTGTCGGTCAGCGACCCCATCAGCCGCTTGCCGCCCGGCCGTTCGAACACCAGGCAATAGCGCCGCCCGCGGTCCTGCGGCCAGTCCACCAGCCCCCAGTCGAGCAGCCGCATGTGGGTGGCGTTGTCGAGGCTGCCGACGGTGGAGCAGATGTCCATCCGCGGCAGGATCGAGGCGTGACAGATGACGGCGAAGGGCTCGATCCGCTTTTCGCGCAGAGCCTTGGCGGTGAAGGCGTTGCCGCCGACGGCGTTCAGCAGCGGGATCGGCGCGCCCGGCTGGATCTCGTAGCGTTCGGCGAGCTTGACCGTTTCGGCGTTCGCCATCGCCCCCGTGGCGGCTCCCATCGTGGCGGTTTGGGCGTCGGATGGCATGGACGGCGGATCCCCGGGGCGTGCGAAAGTGCGCAAGCCTTAGGTGGCGTGAAAAGGGCAAACAAACCCTTAACGTGCGCGTGCGTAACACTATCGGATTGGACCGGAAAGGAAAACCCCCGCCGCGGTGTCGGAGCTTTGTCGGGTACGGGAGCGGCGGGCAAGATCAACACGGATGTCACGGATTAAAACACGGATTTCACGGATGCGGCGTTCCGAGGCGGCGGCTCCCGGAAAAAGCGGGGTGTCGCCAAGGCTAAAAAAATCCGTGTAATCCGTGTCTAAATCCGTGACATCCGTGTAAATCTTGCCGGCACAACCGAACGGTCCAAAAAGGCAGGGGCCGCCTTTCAGCGACCCCTTGAGCAGTCCCCCTCGCCCACAGTGGAAGAGGGGATATCTCGACGGAACGGTTACCCGTTCTTGACCTTCACGTAGGACCCCGGCGCGTCTTCCAGGGCGGGCAGGGCGCCGTCGCCGGGCTGGCGGGCGGGAACCTTGCCGTTGGCGTACTGGCCGACCCACTTGTTCCATTCCGGCCACCAGGAGCCGGGGGTCTGGGTCGCCTTCTCCAGCCACTCGTCGGAGGTCTTGGCCAGCTTGTCGCTGGTCCAGTAGCAGTACTTGTTGGCCGCCGGCGGGTTGACGACGCCGGCGATGTGGCCGGAGGCGCCGAGCACGAACTTCACCGGGCCGCTGAACAGCTGGGCGCCGCTGTAGGTGCTCTTCCACGGCGCGATGTGGTCCTCGCGGGCCGACAGGAACAGCGTCGGGACCTTGACCTTGCCCAGGTCGATCGGCACGCCCTTCAGCGTCACCGCCCCCGGCTGCGCCAGCATGTTCTTCTGGTACATGTTGCGCAGATAGAAGCTGTGCATCGCCGCCGGCATGCGGGTGCTGTCGCCGTTCCAGTACAGCAGGTCGAACGGGAACGGGTCCTTGCCCAGCAGGTAGTTGTTGACGACGAACGACCAGATCAGGTCGTTGGCGCGCAGCATGTTGAAGGTGGTCGCCATCTTGGAGCCGTCGAGATAGCCCTGCTCGGCCATCTGCCCTTCGATGAAGGTCAGCTGCTCCTCGTCGATGAAGACCGACAGCTCTCCGGCCTCGGTGAAGTCCAGCATGGTGGTGAAGAAGGTGGCCGACTTGATGCGGTCGTCCTTCTTGGCCGCCATGTAGGCCAGCGTCGAGGCCAGCAGCGTGCCGCCCAGGCAATAGCCGATGGCGTTCACGTCCTTCTCGCCGGTCGCCTTCTCGATGGCGTCGAGCGCGGCCAGCGGGCCTTCGACCATGTAGTCCTCGAAGCCCTTGGCCGCCAGCGTCTCGTCAGGGTTGACCCAGGACAGGACGAAGACGGTGTGGCCCTGGTCGACCGCCCATTTGATGAAGCTGTTCTTCTCGCGCAGGTCGAGGATGTAGAACTTGTTGATCCAGGGCGGCACGATCATCAGCGGGCGCTTGTTCACGTCCGGCGTGGTCGGCGTGTACTGGATCAGCTGCATCAGGCTGGTCTGGAAGACGACCTTGCCCGGCGTGACCGCGATGTTCTTGCCCAGCTGGAAGGCGTCGTAGTCGGTCATGGAGATGCGCAGCTCGCCCTTGCCGCGCTCCAGATCCTTCAGCAGATGCTCCAGCCCCTTGACCAGATTCTCGCCGCCGCTCTCGATCGTCGCGCGCAGCACCTCCGGGTTCGTCATGACGAAGTTGGAGGGCGCCATCGCGTCGACGAACTGGCGGGTGTAGAAATCGACCTTCTTGGCGGTGTGGTCGTCCAGCCCGTCGACCTGATTGACGGTCGACTGCATCCACCGGGCGCTCAGCAGGTAGGACTGCTTGATGAAGTCGAACAGCGTGTTCTCGTCCCAGGCGGCATCCTTGAAGCGGCGGTCGTCCTTGGCCGGCGCGATGACCGGCTGCGTCTCCTGCCCGAAGAAGCGCTGGGTGGTGCGCTGCCACAGGGTCAGGTAGTCCTGCCACAGCGACATCTGCGCCTGCATCAGCTTGGCCGGATCGGCCATCATGCGGGTGGTCATCTCCAGGAAGGCATGGCCGACGCCCATCGGATCCGGGCTCTTCGGGCCGGCGCCGTCGGAGGCCTGGCGCGCGAGGAACTCGGAGACCAGCCGCTGGCTCTGTTCGGCGATGCGGGTCATCGCCCGCGACATCTCGACCGGATCGGGAAGCTTGACGTCGGGCACCTGGGGGAAGCCGGGGTGGAAGCCTGGGGGGGGGCCTTGGTCTCGGCCATGAGCACGGTCCTTCTTCTTTGGGCGGGTGTCGCGTCGTCTCGGTCACATCGTGTCGACCACCATGGTCCTCATGGCCCGGCTTGCGCCAGATTGGGCTTTGGGCCTTGCGGACGGGCGGCTATACAGGCTTGCGGGCGATGGTCTTCGGTGGCGGTCTCCGGGGGTGTTCTGCACCATGTCGCTGTGGGTGGCGTGCGGCGGTCCGACCTTCTGGTGCGGTGCGGGAGAAATCCGGGACCTCTCATACACCGCTGATGTGAACATTTCATTTCGCGGATCGTCGCACAAGTGTGGCGTGGCGGCCAGACACGGGGAAGGATGATGGTGACGGGCAGTCAGGAAGGCGTTCGGGGCATCGTGGCGGCCGGACGGGCGGTCGGCGCGCTAATCGTAGCGATGCCAATGGTTTTCGGGCTGTCGGCCTGCAGCGACCGGGCGCTGGACACCGGCCTTCTGGGGGCCGTCACCGGCGAGCCCTCGCCGGTCAGCGACAATTCGTCGCCCATCCGCAACATGACCGGGGAGCGCACCGACTACCCCAACCTGGGGACGGTCCCGCCGCGTCCGACCGATCTGACCACCGAGGCGCAGCGCCAGCAGGCGATGGACCGCCTCGCCGAGGACCGTGCGGCATCGCGCCGCACGCGGGAGCAGACGGAAGCGATCCAGATGCCGGAGCCGCTGCCCATACCGCCGAAGCCCAACCTGCAGCCGGGCAAGAGCTGAGGGTTTTGGGTAAAGAAAAAGCCCGCGGCCGGATGGCCGGGGGCTTTTTCGTGTGTGGGGAAGGGGATGGCTGACGATGCCCCCACCCCAACCCTCCCCCGCTGGGCAGGGGAGGGAGCAAGTGCTTGTGCGGGAGAGTGGCGGCAGTCCCTCCCCCGCCCAGCTCTCGCACAAAGCTTTGCTTTGTGCTGACGCGGCAGGCGGACCGTAGGTCCGCTGAGAGCGGGGGAGGATAGGTGGGGGTCTAACCTCGCACCCCCATCCCCCATCCCCCATCACTCCTGGATGAACGCCTTCACGTAGGACTGGCGCAGCGGCTGGATCAGGTAGTCCAGCGGGGTGCGGGCGGAGAGCACGATGCGGGCTTCCACCGGCATGCCGGCCTTGATCTTCAGGTTGCGGACCTCGTGGCTATCCGCGTCCTTCAGGCGGATGCGGGCCAGATAATATTCCTGGCGGGTGGCGTTGTCGGTCAGGCGGTCGGCCGAGACGTAGGAGACGGTGCCGTCGATGGTGCCGACGACGCGGCTGTCATAGGCGGTCAGCTGCACCTTCACCGGCAGGTCGACGGCCATCGACTTGATGTCCTTCGGCTGGATGCGGACCTCGGCCAGCAGGGCCTTGTCGTCGGGGACGATGTCCAGCACCGGCTCGTTGGCGGTGATGGTGCCGCCGACGGCCGGGTGGCCGTACATCACGACGTTGCCGGCGTCTGGCGCCTTGATGGTGCGGTTGTCCAGGCGGTTCTTGGCGTCGCGGATCTGCTCGGCCAGCTTCTGGGCGTCGCCGCGCGCCTTGTCCAGCTCGACCAGCACCTTCTCGCGGAAGTCGCTGCGGCGGCGGACCAGATCGCCCTGGGCGTCGACCGCCTGCTGGCGCGACTGCGACATGCGGGCTTCCAGCTCGTGGTCCTGGGCGTGGAGCTGCGCGTTCTCCTTCTGCGCCGCCACCAGCTTGGTGCGGGTGGAGTTGCCGCGGTCCAGCAGGCCCTGGGTGATCTGGATGTCCTCGTCCGACAGCTTGATCTCGCGGTTCAGGAAGGCGCGCTGCTGCTCCAGGCTCTTCACCTCGTCGCCCAGCGTGGCGATGCGGTCCTGCGTCAGCTTCGCCTCGGTCTCCAGCTGGTTGCGGCGGACCTGGAACAGCTTCTCCTGGTTCTGCATGGCGTTGTCGACCGCCGGCTCCTTGCCGCGGCGGGCGGCCAGCTCGGCCGGCCATTCGATGGCGGGCTTCTCGAACAGCTCGGCCGACAGGCGCGCTTCGGAGGCCAGCGTGTCGAACAGCGCGGCGTTCAGCATGTCCAGGCGGGTCTGCGCCTCGGTGTTGTCCAGCCGCATCAGGACCTGACCGGCGTCGACCCGGTCGCCCTCATGGACCAGGATGGCGCTGATGACGCCGCCTTCGGTGTTCTTCACCACCTTGCGGCCGGTTTCCGGCGCCAGCGAGCCCGACGCGCTGATCGCGCTGTGCAGCGGGGCCACCGCCGCCCAGCCGGTCATGCCGCCGAAGCCGACCGCCAGGACCAGGAAGCCGCCCAACAGCAGGCCGCGCACGCTGGTTTCCGGCATCGTCGCCCGCAGCGCATGGATCGAGGTGATGGTCGCCGTCTTGCGCGACGGCTTGCCGGCGGGGGTTTCGGAACCGTTGTCACCGGACAGCGGGGTGGGGAACGTCGTGGTCATCGTGGTCATGGGGCTTCCTTGGCTCTGTCGGGTCGGGCGTCTTCAGCCGGATGGTCGGTCTTGGAGGCGGTGCCGGCGGTCAGCCGGCGGCCCCTGCCGTGGCGGCGGACGGACCCTGAGGGCCGAGATTGCGAAGGCGGGCGAGGTTGACGGCGCCGGGCTGGGCCTGCTGCTGGTCCGGACGCGGCAGCTCCATCGCCATGCCGTTCTTCAGGACATAGGTGTGGTCGGACATGTCGACGAAGATCGGGGCGTGGGTCATGACGATGGTGGTCGCCCCGCGCTCCTTGCAGGCCGCGACGAAGGCGCGGACCGCCTTGATGCCCAACTCGTCCAGGCCGGCGGTCGGCTCGTCCAGCACCAGCAGCGGCGGCTGGCCGAAGGCGGCGCGGGCAAGGCCGATCAGGCGGGCGCTGGCGCCGGTGATCGGGGACAGCGGATCGTTGACCTCGGTCTCGTAGCCCATGGGCAGGCTTTCGATCCACTCGTGGAGGCCGACGGCCTTGGCGGCCTCTTCCACCTGTTCACGGGTGGCGGTGGTGAAGCGGGCGATGTTGTCGGCGATGCTGCCGGGCAGGAGATCGACCTGCTGCGGCAGGTAGCCGATGCCCTGTTCGGGGCTGTCGGGGGTCAGGGTGGCGACGGACAGGCCGCCCAGCCGCACCGTACCGGCCGACGGCAGGGCGACACCGGCCAGCAGGCGGGCCAGAACCGACTTGCCCGAGCGGTTGGGGCCGGCGATGCAGACGGTCTCGCCGGGCTCGACCGACAGGGTGACGCTGCGCAGGATCGGCTTCTGGTCGCGGGGGGAGACGAACAGCAGGTTCTCGACGGTCAGGCGCTCGCTCTCGACGGGCACGGAGGGACGCTCCGGCTCACGCGACAGGCGCTTCAGCAGCGGCAGCAGGCGGCGGACGGCCTGGGCGGAGCGGACCAGCCCGCCCCAGGCGCCGGCGGTCTGCTCGATCGGGGCGAGGCCGCGGCCAACCAGCATCGAGGTGGCGATCATGCCGCCGAAGGACAGGTGCTGCTCGATCACCAGCCAGGCGCCGATGCCCGTCACAGCGATCTGCAGGACCATGCGGACCCACTTGGTGGCGGCGCCGATGGCGGCGCTGCGCTCATAGCCCTGGCCCTGCATGGCGCTGGCGGTCAGGAAGTCGCGGTTGACGGCATCCAGCGAGGCGTTGCCCATGCGCAGGCCGCGCACGGTGTCGGAGCGGGAGGCCAGCGCCTCGAACAGCTTCTGGGCGCGGCTGGCCGGCAGCTTGCTCTCGTCGTTGATGTCCTTGACGGCCATGTAGCCGATCCAGCCCATCACCGCCATGATCGCCATCGACACCACCAGCACCAGCGCCAGCATCGGATGGATGACGTAGATGCCGATGACGTAGAGCGGAGCCCAGGGCAGATCCATCAGCGCCGGCAGCGACGGACGCGAGAAGGCGCCCTTCAGCTCCATCAGGTCGGCGAGCGGACCGTTGTCCGGACGGCCGCGGCCGGCGGCGTCCAGCGCGTCGGCGGTCAGCCGGCGGCGCCAGCGCACCTCCAGCGCGTTGCCGGCGCGGGCCAGCAGGCGGGAGCGCACCATCTCCAGCAAGCCGCTCAGCGTCAGCGCGAGCACGACGATCAGCGTCAGCATGATCAGGGTGTCGTAATTGCCGGACGGAATGGCGCGGCTGAACACCTGAAGCGAATAAAGCGGCATGGCCAGCATCAGGGCGTTGATGGTGGCGCTGAAGATAAATGTACTAACGAGTATCCTGGTGAAATAACCGCGATTGAAAGCGGCTTCCGGCTTATCATTGCCGGGCTGTCGCAAAGAGTTGAACTTGGTAGTAACAGGCATGAACAGCCCTCCAATTGTCACCGGTCAGCGCAGTGCCCACTGGATGCAGGCGAGGTCAGAGAACGCCATCTTGGTAAATGGGACCTTAACATTCGGGGACGTCACAGGATTGCCACCGGATGCCACCACTTTTGCGCAAGACTACTCCGGTATTGTTTGTTCATTCGGGGTGATTTGCCCCGCTGGCCGGCAGGGACGCATGACCTATGGCCGGTTGGAGGGGCCGGGCATTGCCGGTATCGTGGCCCGCAGCGGCGATTCCGCCGGTCCACCCCAACCACAGCCGGAGAAGATGATGGAAGGGCGCAAGGTCCCCTCGGTGGTGTTCAAGACCCGCGTGCGCGACGAGAGCGTCGGCGGACCCAACCCGTTCCGTTGGCAGGATGTGCGGAGCGACGAGCTGTTCCAGGGCAAGCGGGTGGTTCTTTTCTCGCTGCCCGGCGCCTTCACGCCGACCTGCTCCAACGAGCAGTGCCCCGCCTTTGAGCGGCTCTATGACGATTTCAAGGATTTGGGCATCGACGAGGTCTATTGCCTCAGCGTCAACGACGCCTTCGTCATGTACCAGTGGGGCAAGAGCCTGAACCTGAAGAAGGTGAAGCTGATCCCCGACGGGTCGGGCCATTTCACCCGCCGCATGGGCATGCTGATCGACAAGGACCATGTCGGCTTCGGCTTCCGGTCCTGGCGCTATGCCATGGTCGTGAAGGACGGCGTCGTCGAGAAGTGGTTCGAGGAGCCGGGCATCAACGACGAAGGCGAGAACGGCGACCCCTACGGCGAATCCTCGCCGGAGACCGTGCTGGCTTACTTGCGGAGCTGAGACACCCGATTCGGCGCCGACCGGGTGCCGCAGGGCGGGACGGTCCACAGGGTGCAGGGTGAAAGGCCGGCGGGGCGAAGGCTCCGCCGGCCTTTTCCATGACCACCCCACGCCTCGCCGCCGGCGGGGGCAGGGTGCAGCATTGCGTATGAATGCGTGCATAACGGTGGTAAATATTCTTTTTATTAGAAAATCATTATTGCATTGCTACCTTCTGCGCCAGCTTCCACCACGGTTCCAGCCCGCGGGGCGGCCGGCAACAATCTGATCGTGCGCCGCCCGGCTTGCCGGGACAGGATCGGCACGGCGGGGACGGATGACGCGACGAAGGGGCGGGGCGCAGACCGCCGCTGTCCATGCGACGTTGACACCCTTAGCAGGGCAAAGGTGACCCTCCCATGAGCATTTCCAAGCAAGTCATTGTGAAAACCGCGCTGGCGGCGCTCGTCGTCCTGGCACCGCTTCCCGCAGCGGCGCAAGTCAAGCTGTCGGATTTGAAGCTGAAGATCGACCCGGCGCAGACCACGGTGTCGGGCATCTCCTCCGGCGCCTATATGGCCGGGCAGTTCCAGGTCGCCTATTCGGGGCTGGTCAAGGCGGCGGCCCTCGTCGCCGGCGGCCCCTATGATTGCGCCGAGGTGTCGGAGGGCGGCATCGCCCCGGCGGTGGTGGCGCTGAAGCGCTGCATGGACGTGGCGATGGGCGCTCCCAACGTCGACGCGCTGGTCGCCAACGCCAAGGCGCGCGAGAAGGCCAAGGACATCGATCCGCTGTCCAACATGGCGCAGTCGAAGATCTACCTGTTCAACGGCGACAACGACTTGACGGTGAAGCGCCCGGTCGCCGACGCCACGGAGCAGTTCTACAAGGCGCTGGGCGTGCCGGAGGCGAACCTCTCCTATGTGAAGCTGCCGAAGGCGGCGCACGCCTACATCACCGACGGCTATGGCGCCGCCTGCGACTTCATCCCGAAAGAGGATGAAAAGAGCGAATACATCAACAACTGCCAGTACGATCAGGCCGGCGCCATCGTCCGCTTCTTCTACGCCGACGCCAGAACCCCGAACGCCCCTACCGCGGCCCACCAGCCGCAGCTGTTCAACCAGGCGCCCTTCATCGGCGACACCAGCCGCAGCGGCATGGCCAAGACCGGCTACATCTATGTTCCGGAAGCCTGCGAGGGCGGCAAGCAGACCTGCCGCATCCATGTCGCCTTCCACGGCTGCAAGATGGCGTCGAACCTGATCGGCGACCATTTCGCCGTGAACGCCGGCTACAACCGCTGGGCCGACGTCAACAACATCGTCGTGCTGTACCCGCAGATCGACGGCGACGCCAAGCTGTCCTCCAACCCCAAGGCCTGCTGGGACTGGTTCGGCTACACCGGCTACGACTTCGCCCGCAAGGGCGGCTTCCAGATGACCGCCGTCCGCAAGATGATTGGGGCGCTGGCTGGGGAGTAAGGTTCGGCCTCTTGCCCCCACCCCACCAACAAAAAAGCCCCTCTCCGGCGACCCGGAGAGGGGCTTTTTCAAATCAGCGCGATCAGGCCTTCAGGATGCCGCGGCCGGCGAAGCGGGCGGCGACGCCCAGCTGCTCCTCGATGCGGATCAGCTGGTTGTACTTGGCCAGACGATCCGAACGGCTCAGCGAGCCGGTCTTGATCTGGCCGCAGTTGGTGGCGACCGCCAGATCGGCGATGGTGCTGTCCTCGGTCTCGCCGGAGCGGTGCGACAGGACGGCGGTGTAGCCGGCCTTGTGCGCCATATCGACCGCCTCCAGCGTCTCCGACAGCGTGCCGATCTGGTTGACCTTGACCAGGATCGAGTTGGCCACGCCTTGGCGGATGCCCTGGGCCAGACGCTTGGGGTTGGTGACGAACAGGTCGTCGCCGACCAGCTGCACCTTGTTGCCGATGGCATCGGTCAGCGCCTTCCAGCCTTCCCAATCGTCTTCGGCCATGCCGTCCTCGATCGAGATGATCGGGAAGCGGCCGACCAGATCGGACCAGTAGGAGACCATCTGCTCCGGCGACAGCGACTTGCCTTCGCCGGCCAGCTCGTACTTGCCGTTCTTGAAGAACTCGGTCGAGGCGGCGTCGAGCGCCAGCATGACGTCGTCGCCCGGCTTGTAGCCGGCGGCCTCGATCGCCTTCATGACGAAGCCGAGCGCCTCGTCGGTGGAGCCGATGTTGGGGGCGAAGCCGCCCTCGTCGCCGACGTTGGTGTTGTGGCCGGCGTCCTTCAGCTTCTTCTTGAGGGACTGGAAGATCTCGGAACCCATGCGGATGGCGTCGGCGCCGGTCTCGGCACCCACCGGCATGATCATGAATTCCTGGATGTCGATCGGGTTGTCGGCATGGGCGCCGCCGTTGATGATGTTCATCATCGGCACCGGCAGCAGCGAGGCGAAGGCGCCGCCGACATAGCGGTAGAGCGGCAGGCCGGCATCCTCGGCGGCGGCGCGGGCGACCGCCAGCGACACGCCCAGGATGGCGTTGGCGCCGAGCCGGCTCTTGTTCTCGGTGCCGTCCAGGTCGATCATGGCGAGGTCGATGGCGCGCTGGTCGTCGGCGTCCAGGCCGGCGAGCGCGTCGTAGATCTCGCCATTGACCGATTCGACCGCCTTCAGCACGCCCTTGCCGCCGAAGCGGGCCTTGTCGCCGTCGCGCAGCTCGACCGCCTCATGGGCGCCGGTGGAGGCGCCCGACGGCACCGCGGCGCGGCCGAAGGCGCCGCTGTCCAGCGCAACGTCGACTTCCACGGTGGGGTTGCCGCGGCTGTCCAGGATTTCGCGGGCGTGAATCTCGGTGATGACGCTCATGGTCGGTCGATCCTTCGAGGAATGGCAGCCGCGTTGTCTCGCAGGCCGCGTTTTAAGGCGCGCAGGCTTGATAGCCCCGACGTCCGGGCGATGCAATATCTGCTTCGGCTTACAACCACGCGAAAATGCGGGGTTTTGCCGCGGAAATCAGAGGAAACCCTCGACCAGCGCCGCAAATTCGGCCGGACGTTCGGCGTGCAGCCAATGCCCGACCCCCTCGATCATGCGGATTTCCGCCTTGGGGAAATGACGGCGGATGGCGTCGTGATGCTCCGGCCGGATGTAGTCCGACGCGCCGCCGCCGATGAACAGCGTCGGGCCGTCATAGCGGGCGCCGGCGAAATCGGGGAAGCCGATCAGCCCCGCCATGTTCGCCCCGATGGAGTCGAGGTTGATTCGCCAGGAGAAGACGCCGTTCTCCAGCACCAGATTCTGCATTAGGAAGGAGCGCAGCGGCGCCTCCGGCACGGCGTCGGCCAGCTGGGCCTCCACTTCCGGCCGGCGGGTGACGCCTTCCAGCTTCGCCGCCTTCATCGCGGCGACATAGGGGGTGTGGGTGTGGGTGTAGGCAACGGGGGCGATGTCGGCGACCACCAGCCGTTCCACCCGGTCGGGATGGGCCAGCGCCAGCGCCATGGCGGTCTTGCCGCCCATCGAGTGGCCGACGACGGTGGCGCGGGCGAAGCCGCGGTCGTCGAGGAAGCGCAGCACATCGGCCGCCATGTCCGGATAGCTCATGCTCTCCGCCCAGGGCGCGCCGCCATGGTTGCGCAGGTCCAGCGCATAGACCCGGTGCTGCTCGCCGAAGCGGCGGGCCAGCGTCTGCCAGTTGCGGGCCGAGCCGAACAGCCCGTGCAGGACAAGCATCGGCGTTCCGCCGTTGGCTTCGCCGGCTTCCAGATAGGTCAGGGGGAGGGCTTGCTGCTGCGGCATGTCGGTGCTTTCGGCCTGTGATGTCGGAAGATGCGTTCTGGACGAATGCGGGCGGCGATCCTATGACGAACGCGGCCGTGCCGCTAGGATGCCGCCGGGCTAATTCCGCACCACAAGAGCGACCCTGCCATCGTGTTCCGTCATATCCTGTCCGTCGGCGGCCTGACCCTGGCCAGCCGGGTGCTCGGTTTCCTGCGCGACGTGCTGACCGCGGCGCTGCTCGGCGCCGGTCCGGTGGCCGACGCCTTCTTCGTCGCCTTCCGGCTGCCGAACCATTTCCGCGCCCTGTTCGCCGAAGGGGCCTTCAACTCCGCCTTCGTGCCGCTGTTCTCGGGCAAGCTGGTGCAGGACGGTGCCGCCGCCGCCCGCCGCTTCGCCGACGAGGTGATGACGCTGCTGGTCATCGTGCAGATGGTGCTGCTGCTGGCGGTGCTGGCCTTCATGCCGCAATTCATGACGGTCTTCGCCCCCGGCTTCGCCGACGACCCGGAGAAGTTCCGGCTGGCGGTGCTGTTCACCAGCATCACCTTCCCCTATCTGCTGCTGATCTCGCTGGTCTCGCTCTATGGCGGCGTGCTGAACAGCATGAGCCGTTTCGGCGCGGCGGCGGCGGCGCCGATCCTGATGAATCTCTGCCTGATCGCGGCGCTGGTGGTCGGGACGCCGCTGATGCCGACGGCCGGCCACGCGCTGTCCTGGGGCGTTCTGGCGTCGGGCGTCGCGCAGTATCTCTATCTGGCCTGGGATGCCCGGCGGGCCGACATGACCCTGCGGCCGGTGATGCCGCGCCTGTCGGCCGACGTGAAGCGCTTCCTGAAAGTGCTGGGGCCGGCGGCGCTGGGGTCGGGGCTGACCCAGATCAGCCTGTTCGCCGACACGCTGATCGCCTCGGCCCTGCCGACGGGCGCGGTGTCCTACCTCTATTACGCCGACCGGCTGAACCAGCTGCCGCTGGGGGTGATCGGCATCGCCGTCGGGACCGTTCTGCTTCCGGAAATGTCCAAGCGGATCAAGAGCGGTGACGAGGCCGGCGCAGTGGACAGCCAGAACCGCGCCATCGAGCTGTCGCTGGTGCTGACCCTGCCGGCCGCCGTTGCCTTCCTGGTGGCGGGCACGCCGATCCTGTCGGTGCTGTTCCAGCGCGGCGCCTTCGGCCCGTCGGACGCCGCCGCTTCGGCGCTCACCCTGCAGGCTTATGCGTTGGGGCTGCCGGCCTTCGTTGTGATCCGCAGCCTGGTTAACGGCTTCTACGCCCGCCAAGACACCGCGACGCCGGTGCGGGTGGCGCTGGCGGCGGTCGGCATCAATGTGGCGCTGAAGCTGGCACTGATGGGGCCGCTGGCCCAAGTCGGGCTGGCGGTCGCCACCTCCGTCGGCGCCTGGGTGAATGCCGGGCTGCTGGCGCTGCTGCTGCACCGGCGCGGCCTGTTCCGGGCCGATGCGCGGCTGACCCGCAACCTGCCGCGCATGGCGATTGCCGCCGCTGCCATGGCCGGCGCCCTGTGGCTGGCGACGGAGCGGCTGGCTCCCTGGCTGGGCGCCATGGGCGTGGTGGAGCGGCTGGGCGGGCTGCTGGTGCTGGCGGTGGTCGGGCTGGCGGTTTATGCCGTCGCCGCCGTCCTGCTGGGGCTGGTGCGGCGCAGCGACCTCAGCCGTCTGCGCCGCCGCCGGGCGAAGGCGTGAAACCGGTGCTAGGAGCTTTGGCGCCGTGCCGCTTTGTCGGGCAAGATTTACACGGATGTCACGAATTTATACACGGATTACACGGATTTTTTTAGGCTCGCCTTGGGGTCAGCTCGCGGCTGGCCTGCGCGCTGCAGTGAAGCCATCCGTGACATCCGTGTTCCAATCCGTGACATCCGTGTCGATCTTGCCGAACACTCCTGCTCCTTTCCAAGTATCCTTCTGCCTCACCCTTCCGTCTGCAAAGGCCGCTGCGGATCGGCGCTCCATTCCGACATGGAGCCGTCATAGAGCCGCACGCCCGGCACGCCGGCGATTTCGCTCAGCGCGAACCAGGACACCGAGGCGAGGTGGCCGGTGTTGCAGAAGGTGATGGGCTGGTCCTGCAGCGGCAGTCCGGCTTGATCGGCCATTGCCTTCACCGCCTCGGGCGAGGCGAAGCGGTGCTCCGCTGGGGAAAAGAGGGCGGCGATGTCGAGATTGACGGCGCCGGGGATGGTGCCGGCCGCGCGGGCCTGCGGGCTCTTGGCCTTGCCGGCGAACTGCTCGGGCGAGCGGGCGTCGTGCAGCGGCGTGCCGCCGGCCTGCACCGCCGCCTCGACCTGCTCCAGGGTGGCGCGCAGGTCGGTGCGGGGACGGACGGTGAAGCCGGTCGGCTTGCGAACCGCCGGCTGCGGCGTCACCGGGCCGCGGTCCGCGGTCCAGGCGGCGAAACCGCCGTCCAGCACCGACACGGCGTCGTGGCCCAGCATCTTGAAGGTCCAATAGACGCGGGTGGCGTTGCCCATGTCGGACGCATTTGCGCCGGCCGCCACCAGAACGACATGGTCGCCGTTGCCGATCCCCAGCCCGCCGATCAGCCCCGCCAGCACATCCGGTTCCGGCAGCATCCCGGCCCCGCCGCCGACCACAGTCCGCCAGCCGGCCGTTGCGTAGTCGGAATGAACCGATCCCGAAACGAAGCCGCCGGCGGGCGGGGTCCGCACGTCGAGGACGACGATGCCGGGGCTGTCGAGCCGGCTTTTCAGCCAGGAAGCGTCCACAAGCGGGGAAATGCTGCTGTCGGTCATCAGGATGAACCCGGTTCCGGTTGGTCAATGCCCTGTCGTGCCTGGATTGTTGCGCATCGGCAACGGAAAGGTCGGCAGGTGGGCGGGCCGACAGTGTGGGCGAAGTGCCGGTATGGGAAAAGCCCAATCTTGTCGCAATCCCCATCGGTCGGTGGCGTTGCCGGCTAACCCGTCCGGGGTGTAGGATGTCCCGTTCGTGTAAGAAGGCGCCCATTCCGGCGCGGGAGCTTGGACAGCCATGGCCAACATCGACGACCTGCTCGGCGCGGCCGATCCCAACGACGGCGACGCCTCGTCCTTCGCCATCGGCGACGCGCCGGTGGAGATCAAGGTCGTCATCGGCACCGCCATGCTCCGCGTCCGCGACCTGTTGAAGCTGGGCCGCGGCGCCGTCGTGGAACTCGACCGTCATCTGAAGGATCCGACCGACGTCTATGTCGAAGGCGTGCTGGTCGCCCGTGGCGAGGTGGCGATCATCGACGACAAGATCGGCGTCACCCTGACCGACTTCATCAAGTCCAGCCGCGAATGGAAGCGCTGATCGCGCCCTCCCGCCATTGGGCCCGCCTTCCGGAATGCTTCATTCGGTAGCAGCCGCGCTCCCGCTGGCGTCTTGACGGCGGGCGGTGGCTTTTGGTCTCGTTGTGCGTGGTCGTGGGATGGGCCGTCGCCGACGGCACCGCTCACCGGCCGGCCCGGAGAGCGAAGCCATGCCCCACCACGCCATCTCCCCATCCTCCTGCCTGCCGCGCCATTTCTCCAATCCGCATGCCGACCATGACCGGGTCTATGGCCCGTCGGAACGCGCGATCCTCAGCCGTGCCGCCTTCGAGGAGGCGATGGCGGAGATCGGCGCCTGGCCCGGTTATGCGCCCACCCCGCTGCGCTCGCTGCCGGGACTGGCGCGGGAGGCGGGGATCGACCGCCTCTGGTACAAGGACGAAAGCGCCCGCTTCGCTCTCGGCAGCTTCAAGGCGCTGGGCGGGGCGTACGCCGTGCTCCGGCTGCTGGCGCGGGAGGTGACGGCGCGGGTGCCCGGCGTGCCGGTGACGGCACTTGACCTCGTCGTCGGCCGCTATGCCAAGGTGACGCGGACGCTGACGGTCACCACCGCCACCGACGGCAACCATGGAAGGTCGGTCGCCTGGGGCGCGCAGGTGTTCGGCTGCAATTGCGTGGTGTACGTGCCCGCCGCCTGTACGCCCGGCCGCCGCGACGCCATCGGGGCGTACGGGGCGCGGGTGGTGGTCGTCGACGGGCCATACGACGACGCGGTGCGCCGCGCCGCCGCCGACGCGGCGGAGCAGGGCTGGTTCGTCGTCTCCGACACCTCCTACACCGGCTATATGGATGTGCCGCGCGACGTGATGCAGGGCTACACCATGATGGTGGAGGAGGCGATCTCCCAGCTTCCGGCCAGCGAGCGGCCGACCCATGTCTTCGTACAGGGCGGCGTCGGCGGGCTGCCCGCCGCGGTCTGCGGCCATCTGTGGGAAAGCTGGGGCCGGCAGCGCCCGCGCTTCGTGGTGGTGGAACCGCACAGCGCCGACTGCCTGTACCAGAGCGCGCTGGCCGGGCGGCCGATGCGGTCGGAGGGCGATCTGGACACGGTGATGGCCGGCCTTGCCTGCGGCGAGGTCTCTCTGCTGGCCTGGGCGATCCTGGAACGCGGCGCCGACGATTTCCTGACCATTCCCGACGAAGGGGCGATTGCCGCCATGCGCAAGCTGGCGGAAGGCAAGCATGGCGGCCGTCCGGTGGTGGCCGGCGAATCCGGCGTCGCCGGGCTGGCCGGGCTGCTTTGTGCCGCGGCCCATGAGGAGACCCGGCTGGCGCTGGGCCTCGTTCCCGACGCCCGCGTGCTGGTGTTCGGGACCGAGGGGGCGACCGACCCGGAGGTTTACGAGCGGATCGTCGGCCGCACGCCGGAGGCGGTCGCCGAGGGGCTGGTCAGCGCAGCAGGTCGGTGACGATGTTGGCGCCGTCGGCGCTCAGCCGGTCGGCGGTCTCGCGGTAATCGCGGGCGCCGGAAAAACCGCCCTCCGCCGTCACCCGCTGGATCCAGGCCGGCGAGGCACCCAGGGATACCAGACGGTCCACCATCATCTGGATGGAGCGGAGCGTCATCCGGCCATTCTCCGCCATGCGCGGCGCATGCACCATGAACTCCGCCCGCGGGGCGGCATAGCGCGGATAGCCGGCCAGATAGAGGCCGACGCACATGCTTTCGCAGGAATCGCCGTCGCGCACCCGCGTGGCGACCGGCCGTCCCCCCTGGCGTTCGGCCAGCACGGCGTCGATCATCCGGTAGCCGGCGGCGGTGAAACCGCCCGGGCTCGACAATTCGATCACCAGCGGCCGGCGGGCCGGCAGGGCGCGCAGGGCATCGACGAAGTTGCGCTCCGCGCCCGGTGTGATGATGCCGTCCAGGCGCAGGATGGTGATGTCGCCCTGGTCGTCGCGGGACATGGCGGCATCGGGATAGTCGGACGAGGAGGGCGCGGCGGGTGCCGGGTTGACGGTGACCGGACCGGCCGGGCTGCCGACGGGGCTGAGCGACAGGCCGTCCGGCTGGGTGGCGGCATGGCCGAGGGCGGCGCCCGCCATCAGCAGGGCGCCCAGACCGACACCGAACCCGACCTTCCGCACCAGCTTTCGCACCGACATCAGACTCTCCTGCGCTCGTCCGGTTCAGCGTGGCGGGCAAAGCTTGCCTGAGGGTTAACGGCGCGTCTGTGGCCGGCCGCACAATGGTGGTAGGGCGGTGGTAGGAAAGCGGCGGCGCGATAAAGCGTGCGCGCGGGCGCAAAGGGCGTTAGAAGAAACAGGATTCCAAGGGTATGGCCGGGGCGCCCTTTTCCAGGGCGGCGCCCGTCCGGTCCCGTGCCGTGAACGTCGAAGAGCGGAACGATGTCGTATATCCAGGGTGAAACGGGCGATTGGGAAGTCGTGATCGGGCTTGAGGTCCATGCCCAGGTGATTTCGAACGCGAAGCTGTTTTCCGGCTCCGCCACCGAATTCGGGGCCGCGCCGAACAGCCAGGTCAGCTTCGTCGACGCCGCGTTCCCCGGCATGCTGCCCGTCATCAACGAATATTGCGTCGAGCAGGCGGTGCGCACCGGTCTGGGCCTGAAGGCGCAGATCAACCTGAACTCGGTCTTCGACCGCAAGAACTACTTCTACGCCGATCTGCCGCAGGGTTATCAGATCAGCCAGTTCCTGCAGCCGATCGTCGGCAAGGGCGAGATCGTGCTGGACCTGCCGGACGGCACCAGCCGCACCGTCGGCGTCACCCGCCTGCACCTGGAGCAGGACGCCGGCAAGTCGCTGCACGACCAGCACCCGTCCAAGACCTACATCGACCTGAACCGGTCGGGCGTGGCGCTGATGGAGATCGTGTCGGAGCCGGATATGCGGTCCTCGGAGGAGGCCGGCGCCTACGTGCGCAAGCTGCGCTCCATCCTGCGCTATCTCGGCACCTGCGACGGCAACATGGAGGAAGGCTCCATGCGCTGCGACGTCAACGTGTCGGTGCGCAAGCCGGGCGATCCCTTCGGCACCCGCTGCGAGATCAAGAACGTCAACTCGATCCGATTCGTCATGCAGGCGATCGAGTATGAGGCCCGTCGCCAGATCGAGATCATCGAGGAAGGCGGCAAGATCGACCAGGAGACCCGGCTGTGGGACACGACGAAGTTCGTGACCCGCTCCATGCGGTCGAAGGAAGAGGCGCACGACTACCGCTATTTCCCCGACCCCGACCTGCTGCCGCTGGAACTCGACGCGGCGTGGGTGGAGGACATCAAGAAGACCCTGCCCGAACTGCCGGACGACAAGAAAGCCCGCTTCATCGAGGACTACAAGCTGTCGGTCTATGACGCCGGCGTGCTGGTTTCGGAGAAGTCGAAGGCCGACTATTTCGAGGCGGTGGCCAAGGGCCGCGATCCGAAGCTGGCCTCCAACTGGGTCACCGGCGAGCTGTTCGGCTATCTGAACAAGGCCGGCAAGGAGATCGAGGAGAGCCCGGTGTCGGCCGAGAATCTCGGCGGCCTGATCGACCTGATCGCCGACAACACGATCTCCGGCCGCATCGCCAAGGAAGTGTTCGAGACGATGTTCGAGACCGGCGAGAAGGCCGCCGACATCGTCGAGAAGAAGGGGCTGCGCCAGGTCACCGACACCAGCGCCATCGAAGGCTCGATCGACGCCGTTCTGGCCGCCAACCCCGACAAGGTGGCGGAGTTCCGCAGCGGCAAGGACAAGCTGTTCGGCTTCTTCGTCGGTCAGGTGATGAAGGCGACCCAGGGCAAGGCCAACCCGGCCATGGTCAACGAAATCCTGACCAAGAAGCTGAAAGGCTAAGCGGCCACAGCCTGTTGGCGGGGCGAAATCCCCGCCCTGTCCGAAAGAAAGCCTCTCCGCCCGGCGGAGGGGCTTTTTTCTTGGGTACTGTCCGTCTGTACGGCAAAGCCGCAGTTGAATTTTCCCGGTTTCCATCGCCACAGTGCTGGAAACGGTGGAGGAACCATGGCGGCGGAGCCGGTGATGGTGGCGCTGGCGGCTGGTGCGGTCGGCGGTCTGCTCGGGGTGCTGCTGGGCCGGTATGCCGGGCGCCGGATGGACGGCCGTTCGCCGGTCATGTCGGGCACTGGTTCCGGTACCGGGCCCGGCAGGGTCGCGGCGGCGCCCCTCCACGAACCGGAGATCGGCGAGCGGCTGGAAATGGCGCTGGAGGCGACCGGGGCCGCGGTGTGGGACGCCGATCTGGTGGCCGGCACCTGCTGGTGGTCGGACACCTTTCCGCGGATACTGGGCTATCGCAGCCGGCCGCCCATGCCGCCCGACTTCTGGGAACGGCGGCTGCACGCGGAAGACCGCGACCGGGTGCTGGCCCACATCGCCTCGCATCTGGCGGGGGAGACGTCGGCCTACGCCTATTCCTACCGCCTGCGCCACGAGGCCGGCGGCTGGGTGTGGATCGCCGCGAAGGGCCGCGCCTTTCGCGACAAGACCGGCCGGGCGGTGCGCTATGCCGGCATCATGACCGACATCACCGAGGCGCGCCGGCAGGAAGAGCGGCTGCGCGCCAGCGAGGAACGGCTGCTGAAGATCATGGAGGCGGCGCCGATCGCGGTGAACGTCACCACCCGCGACGGCCGCTGGCTGTTCTGCAACGCCCAGTCCGTGCGGCTGATGGGGCGCGACCGGGCGGAGCTGATGCGCTCGCCGGTGGCGGACCTCTATGCCGACCCCGCCGACCGCGAGGCGCTGATCGCCCGATTCGACCGCGAGGGCGCCTTCCGCAATGCCGAACTCCGCTTCCGCCGGCCGGATGGCAGCATCGTCTGGGTGCTGTCCTCGTGGAACAGCATCGAACTGGACGGCGAATCGGCGCTGCTGACCTGGCTCTACGACATCACCGACCGCAAGGCCGCCGAGTCGGCGATGATCCAGGCCAGGGAAGAGGCCGAACAGGCGCTGGCCGACCTGCGCGAGGCACAGGAAAGCCTGATCCAGGCGGAGACCATGGCGTCGTTGGGCCAGCTGGTGGCCGGGGTGGCGCACGAGATCAACACGCCGATCGGCATCGGCCTGACCGCCGCCAGCCACATCGGCGAACAGGCGCAGGCCCTGCGCGACCGCTTCGCCGGCAACACGCTGCGGCGCTCGGATTTCCTGGAGTTCCTGGATGGCTTGAGCGAAAGCAGCCGTCTGCTGATGGCCAACATGGACCGCGCGGCGTCGCTGGTGCAGAGCTTCAAGCAGGTGGCGGTCGACCAATCCTCCGGCGACCGGCGGGTGTTCGAACTGGGCAGCTATATCCAGGAACTGCTGTTCTCGCTGCGGCCCCGCCTGAAGCGCACCAACCTGAAGGTGGCGGTGGAGTGCGACGACGAGTTGACGATGGACAGCTTTCCCGGCGCGCTGGGGCAGGTGCTGACCAATCTGGTCATCAACGCCGTCGTCCACGCCTATGGCGACGGCGAGCGCCTGTCGGAGAAGCCGCCCGGCACGATCAGGATCACCGCCCAGCCGGACGGGTCCGACAAGGTGCGGATCGACTTCATCGACGACGGCGTCGGCATCGCGCCGGAACATCTGTCGAAGGTCTTCGACCCCTTCTTCACCACCAAGCGCGGGCAGGGCGGCTCCGGCCTCGGGCTGCACATCGTGTTCAATACCGTCACCGGCCCGCTGGGCGGCACCGTGTCGGTGCAGTCCTGGCCGGGGCAGGGCACCCGCTTCACCATCCTGCTGCCGCGCGAGGCGCCGGCCATGCAGCCGGCCCTGGCGGAGGAACCGGCATTGGGGTGAGGCGGAATCGCGGCCGATCAGGCGGCGGACGGCAATTCAGGCGACGTGCAGTTCGTGGAACTGCAGATGCTTGGGCCGCCGGCCGCGGCGCTTGGGCGCCGCGAAATTGGCGAGCGCACCGTTTTCTCCGCGCAGTTCGGCGTTCAGTTCCTGCACGCAGCGCTGCAGCAGTTCCTTTTCGCGCTGGTCCTCGCGGTCGGTGATCTCCAGGCAGCTCAGCTTGATCTCGACGAGGTCGATCAGCGTTTCGGCGCAACGGCGTGACAGGGTCATAGCATCCTCCACGGCGACGGGGTGCGGCGTCACTGTCCGGCGGGGCGGGCCTTCGCGAAACCCCCGCGCGACCGAGTTGTGCGTCACCCAGGCTTTTTATTGCTCATGGTGGCATCATATCCTCCTTCCGTTAAAAAGCACCTAAAATTTTATACAGATTTGTCCTTCTCTGTCGATTTTCGGGAAAAGCGGATTTGTGCCTCCGTAAGCGTTGACAAGGCTACGGCCGGCCGCTAGAACCCTCCCCACGCCAGCGATGCCCCACGGGCAACCGCACTGGCTGGAGGGGTGGCCGAGTGGCTGAAGGCAACGGTTTGCTAAACCGTCATAGGGTTTAAAGCCCTATCGTGGGTTCGAATCCCATCCCCTCCGCCATCTTGCTTGGCAGGCGCCAAGCCTTTGAATTTCCCAAATAGTTGAAGCGTTTGAAATGCCCGGTGGGGCATGGTCCATTGGTGCGCCGATGGAAGTTTGTTGTTTGGCGCTCCGGTCAAGCCAGCGCGTAATTTTCCCATATTTTGAGAGCCCGCAATTCAGTTCCGGCTGAAGATCCACGCCGCCGCCCGCTGGCTGCTGCGCCGGACGCCGGGAATAGGCGCTCTGTCCGAAACATTGGCAATCGCCGGCTGTCGTCGGCCCTGGGTTGTTCCCATCCGGGTGGTTGGCTGCCGTCGGATCGTGGTATCCACGGGGCATCGTCAAACCGATGGCAGATCGCGGGGCTTTCAATGCCGTTTCCTTTCCGGGCGCTCGTCTTCGATCTCGACGGAACGCTGATCGACAGCGCGCCCGACATGACGCGCGTGCTGAACCGCACCCTGGCCGAGTTCGGCCGCCCGGCCCTGACCGAGGCGCAGGTGCGGACGATGGTCGGCGACGGGTCGGCGATGCTGGTGCGCCAGGCTTTCGCCGCGACGGGTGCGCCGCTCGGGGACGAGGCGGTGCAGCCGGTGCTGCGCCATTATCTCGATACCTATTACGACGACGCTGAGCCGCCGGTGCTCTATGACGACGTCATTGAAACGCTGGCGGCGCTGGCCGGGCGGGGTGTGCGGCTGGGGCTGTGCACCAACAAGCCGGAGCGGATCACCCGGAAACTGCTGGGTGTGCTGGGGATGGAGGGGCTGTTCGGCGCCGTGGCCGGCGGGGACACGCTGGCGGTGAAGAAGCCGGACGGACGCCATCTGACCTGGGTGCTGGAGCGGCTGGACGTGTTGATGCCTGCGGGGACGGCGCCTGCGCGGGCGGCGATGGTCGGCGACAACGCCAACGACGTGAAGGCGGCGCGGTCGGCCGGCGTGCCGGTGGTCGCCATGAGCTACGGCTATCCCCGCATGCCGGTGGAGGAACTGGGCGCCGACCTGATTCTGGACCGCTTCGCCGATCTGCCGGACGGGCTGCTCCGGCTGGCCTCCGCCGATTGAGCGCCGCCGATTGAGCGCCACCGATCGGGCAGGGGCCGGCACCGGACGCGGTACGGACGGTCGCATACACTGATACTATCCCTTTGGACAGCAGCGGTATCCCTCAGGACCCGCGTGCCGGCTCGGTAAAGCCCCTAAGCTGTTAGGGTCGATCCGGTTCCGCCGGGCGACAGGACGTCGATCCGGGGGAGGACGCGCCATGATGCAGGATGATGCCCTGATGGTCGGTCCGCTGACCTTCATCGCCACCATCCTGCTGCTGACGCTGGCCGCAACCGGCAGGCACAACAAGCAATCAAGAACCTGCCGGTTGCGGGTCGGGCGGCGGCGCGACATGCCGCCGCCCGGCCGGCGTCACGGCGGTGGCCGATGGGAAGGAACTCCACCATGGTTTCTCGCATGGCTCGGATCGTTCATATGGGCAAACTGGGCGGCTATGCGGCGCTGCTGGACGGCACGCTGCTGGAACTCGACAGCCGCATCCTTTGGCCGTCGGTTCCGGCGCTGACGGAGGCCCTGCGGCGGGCCGGCATCACGCCGTCCGACATGATCCTGGACACCCGGTCTCCCGCCGGTGTCCGGCCGGCCGCCGCGGTCAGCGCGCCGGCTGCGGCATCGCACCGGCCCGGCGGTCTGCCGCTGGCGGCGTGACGCCGGTCAGGTGGACCACCACGCTGCCGAAATCACTGTCCGTCTCCAGCCGCACCGGAAGGGGCGGATAGCCGGCGGCGACCGGGGCCAGCCACAGATCGACCGGGGGCCGGTCCGCCGGATCGTTGCGCTGCCAGAATCGGCCGGCCGGTGATGACCGGGCATAGCCGGCCACCGGCTTGTAGGTCACCCGGCATTGCTGGGCCACGCCGGCGAAGACCGAGTAGCGCGACGGGTCGACGATGCGCCGACCCACCTCGCTGAACAGCATGTCATAGCGGCGGCGGCCGTCGAACACCGGCAGCGACCGGTCGCAGCTTTCGCGCGCCCCCACCGCGAACAGCAGGTCCAGCACGGCGCTCAGCGGGTCCAGAGTGCCGCGCTGCAGCGCCGGCGGCACCGGTTCGCGGTCGTCCTTCTCCGGCGGCGGCGAGACACTGGCGGCAACATCGCCCTGCGGCCCATAGGTCAGGGTGACGTTGCGCGGCTCGCCGCGAAGCTGGCTGGTCTGACGGTGGCTGGCCGGCCGCAGGTCGTCGCCGCGGACATAGCCGTCGGTCAGCGAATCCGTGCGCCAGCTGAACAGCCGGCCGATGGTGCCGCCGGTCACCGCCGACACCTCGATCCGGTAGCGGTCGCCGGTCACCTCCAGCATTGCTTCGACGTCTAGCGCGGTGATGCCGCCGACGAAGACACGGTAGGTCGCCTTTATCGGCTCCGCCGTTGCCGTGGCGGCGGCGAGGGGAAGCAGGGGAAGGGACAGGCCGGCCGCCATCAGGGCTGCCCGGACAGGATTGGGAAGGCGGCGGGGGCTGGGCTGGGGCACGGTCCGGGGCTCCTGCGGTCGGCTGATCTTTTTTAAGATGGGGATGAATCTGGTGCTTGACACCCGGTGGGGAAGGCCGTAGAAACCCGCCCACCGCAGCGGCGGGGCCGACGAAAAACGGCCGCGACGCAAAAGAGTTCGGTAAGAGTTTCACGGTTCGGGCGCGTAGCTCAGCGGGAGAGCATTCGCTTCACACGCGAAGGGTCACAGGTTCAATCCCTGTCGCGCCCACCATCATAAAAAGGCTTCGGACGAAAGTCCGGAGCCTTTTTGTTTTCCGCACCGGCGGCTGTGGGCCGCGCGAAACATGCATTATGCATTGCTTATATGATTGGCGAATCCGCGGTCGATTGACGCAGATCAGCCCTCTTCGCGCTGCAATGCGGTATTAGGGGGGCCATCCCTGTCACCCGCTTCGGAAAGCCAATCAGATGGACGACACCCGTATCGCTTTGCTCTCCCTCGGCCTGCTGGTCGCTGTGCTCGCCGTCATCATCGGTTCGGTTGTCTTCGTTCCGTCCTTCACCGCCCTGCTGGCCACGCTGCTGGCCTGGGCGAACCTGGCCTATCTGGTCGGCATCACGATTAAGCGCTGATCCATTCCGCGGCGGGGCGCAACCTTCCCCGCCGCGGATGCCGAACCTTCAGGGTCCGGCAACAGTCTGTCCTGCGGAAAGCTTTTCTGGACAGGAACGGTCCGTCGGGTTATCCAGCGCCCGGTTTCGCTGCGCTCCCGATATCGCTGTGCCCCCGATCTTGCTGTGCCAAGGACCGACGCCATGACGCCGACCACTGCCCAGACCTCCAGTCCGCTGCCGATCCTGAGGACGGTGGAGGACCTGAGAGCCCAGGTCGCGGCTTGGCGGCGGGAGGGGCTGACCGTCGCGCTGGTGCCGACCATGGGGGCGCTGCATGACGGGCATCTGGGCTTGGTGCGGCGCGGTCGCGAACTGGCCGACCGGGTGGTCGCCAGCGTCTTCGTCAACCCGACCCAGTTCGCCCCGCACGAGGATTTCGACCGCTACCCGCGCGACGAGAGCGGCGACTCCGCCAAGCTGGCCTCGGTCGGCTGCCACGCGCTCTATGCGCCGACCGTGCGCGCCATGTATCCGGAGGGCTTCGCCACCGCCATTTCGGTCGGCGGTCCGGCGGAGGGGCTGTGCGGCGCCTTCCGGCCGCAGATGTTCGGCGGCGTGGCGCTGGTGGTGACCAAGCTGTTCCTGCAGGCGCTGCCCGACGTCGCGGTGTTCGGCGAGAAGGATTACCAGCAGCTGATGGTGATCCGCCGCTTCACCCGCGACCTCGACATTCCCGTGCGGGTCGAAGGGCTGCCGACGGTGCGCGAGGCCGATGGGCTCGCCATGTCGTCGCGCAACGCCTATCTCAGCGCCGACGAGCGCGCCCGCGCGCCGGAGCTGTACCGGGCGCTGACCGCGGCGGCCGAAGCGCTGGCGCGGGGGGCGGAGCCCGACGGCGCCCTGACCGGCATCCGCGGCCGCATCGCCGAGGCGGGGTTCGGCACGATCGACTATGTCGAACTGCGCGACGCCGAAACGCTGGAGCCGGTGACCGCCGTCACCCGTCCGGCCCGCCTGCTGGCCGCCGCCTGGATGGGGAAGGCCCGCCTGATCGACAATGTGCCGGTGATTCCTGCCGGTTGACATACCGGGGAATGAGGACGGCCGGCCCAATGGGGCATCCAATGGCATTTGACCGGAATTTGTTGCGCGTCTAACATGAATTTCCTCGGGCATGGTCCCGATGGGAAATGGACCCCCGTGTTGGGGGCGGAAAGGCGATCTTGCGGCTCGTTCGTCGCAACCGGCAGGGGGAAACGGTTTCCCTGATGCCGCTCGTTCTGACCGGCCTCCTGCTGACGCTGGCGGCGCTGGGTGCGGGCGGCGCCATGATCGCCGGCCGCAACCGGGCTCCGGCTCCGCAGGCGCAGACAGGTCCCGACAAGAAATACGCCGCCCTGCCGATGATGACCTTCAGCCTTGGCGGCGGCGATGCCCGGATGGTGGACGTGAAGGTCCTGCTGGAGATCGATCCGTCGGTGGACGGCAAAGTCGCCGACCCCTATGTCCCCCGCATCACCGACCGCCTGTCCGACCGGATGCGCCAGATCGACCCCCAGCAGCTGACCGGCGCCGACGGGGCGAAGCTGATGAAGAGCACCATTGCCGGCGTGCTCGACCGCGAACTGCGCGGCGTGCGGGTGAAGGAGATCCTGCTGGACCGCATGGTGGTCAGGTAGGGCCGGAGACGCCGCCGGCCCCATTGAAAAGTCAGTCGGCCAGCCGGGTGGTCAGGCGCGGGGTGGCGCTGCTGGCCGCGGCGACATAGCGGGCGCGCAGCGGCTTCAAGACGAACAGGGCGAGGAAGGCGGCCAGCGCGTTGACGATGGCGACGCTGTAGAAGACGGTCTGCCAGCTTCCGGTCGCCTCCACCATCAGGTTGCCGACAGGGACCATCAGGGCGGCCACGCCCTTGGCGGTGTAGAGCATGCCGGCGTTGGTCGCGGCGAAACGCGAGCCGAAGGTGTCGGCGCAGCAGGCCGGGAACAGGCTGAAGATCTCGCCCCAGGCGAAGAACACCAAGCCGGTCAGGATGACGAAGGCCACCGGATCGGCACCATAGGCGCTGAGCGCCATCACCCCGACCGCTTCGATGGTGAAGGCGATGAACATGGTGTTCTCGCGGCCGATATGGTCGGAGACCCAGCCGAAGAAGGGCCGCGTGATGCCGTTCATCACCCGGTCGATCGACAGGGCGAAGGTCAGCGCCGGCAGGGTCAATCCCAGGATGCTGACCGGCGCGTCGACCAGACCCATGTCGGCGGCGATGGGGCCGAGCTGGGCCGTCACCATCAGGCCGCCGGCGGCGACCATGGTGAACATGCCGTACATGATCCAGAAGACGGGGGTGCGCAGCATCTCCTGCGGGGCATAGTGGCGGCGCTGCGGGGCGGCCGTGCCGCGGCTCTGGCCATATCCCATCTTCGGCGGGTCGGTCATGAAGCAGGCCAGCACCAGGATCACCAGCCCCTGGCCCAGCCCGAAGGTCATGAAGGTGGTCTCGAAGCCGGAGGACTCGATCATGGTGGCGATCGGCACGACCGTCAGGGCGGAGCCGGCGCCGAAGCCGGCGGCGGTCAGGCCGGCCGCCAGCCCGCGGCGGTCGGGAAACCATTTCAGCGCGTTGCCGACGCAGGTGCCATAGACGCCGCCGGCGCCGATGCCGCCGATCACCGCTGCCAGATAGAGAAGCGCCAGCGAATCCGCCACCGCGTTCAGCGCCCAGGACAGGGCGCACAACGCACCGCCCACCAGCACGACGATGCGCGGACCGAATTTGTCGACGAACCAGCCCTCCACCGGCACCAGCCAGGTTTCGGTGACGATGAAGATGGTGAAGGCCACCTGGATCGCGGTGCGACCCCAGCCATGCTTGTCGTCGATCGGCTCGACGAACAGGGTCCAGCCATATTGCAGATTGGCGATCATCGACATGCAGACGATGCCGATAGCAAGCTGCATCCAGCGCCCGCCCCAGGGTGCGACCTGGGCCGTTTTGCCGTGCGTCTCACGCACCATGTCCTTCCTCCCCAATGCACCCGACATGTTCTGTTCGGCGTCTCTTGTTCGGCATCTTCTGTTCGGATGTCCGGACCTGTATTTTCGACCCTGTTCTTGGTTTCTGGTGTCCGGTCCGGGAAAACGGCTGTGGGATGGAACCTTCCACCACCAACTTGCGGTTGCTGGCATGCCAAATGCCCCATGCCCGCCTTCACGATCATCAGTTTGACTGACTATGTCAATACGAACCATTTGCCGACGCAGTGACATGCATGCGAATTGTCCATGTGAATCCGTTGCAATTCCACGATTCGGAAAAAGCGGGGTCTCGCGGCTGGTCGAAAGCGCTACGCCGTTGCGGTAATGCTCGGCCGAACAGGAGGAATCCGTCCTATGCCGTTGCCTGATCCGGCGCTGCTGGTCATCACCGACCGCCGTCTGGCCGAGCATCCGTTGCCGCAGGTGGCGGAGCGCCTGTTCGCGTGCGGCGTGCGCTGGCTGTCGTTGCGTGACAAGGACCTGCCCGATGCCGAACGGGTGGAGCTGGCTCGCGCGCTGATGGTGCGTGCCCGTCGGTGGGGGGCCTACGTCACCTTGCATGGCGACCCGGCGCTGGCGGCGGCGGCCGGGGTGGATGGGGTGCATCTGCCCTCCGGCGGCGATCCGGCGGCGGCGCGTGCGTTGCTGGGGCCGGGGGCACTGATCGGGCTGTCACGCCACGACTCGGACGGCGCCGAGGCGATGGAGCAGTGCGGGGGGCAGTTTGATTACGTGACCCTGTCGCCGATCTTCCCGTCCGCCAGCAAGCCGGGCTACGGCCCCTGCCTGGGTGAGGCGGGGCTGCGGAGGTGGGTGAGCCGGGGCGTGCCGGTGATCGGGCTGGGCGGCATCGACCACGCCGGCGCGGTGGCCGAATGCCGGGCGGCCGGGGCGGCGGGCGTGGCGGTGATGGGGCTGGCGATGCGCGACCCGCAAGCGCTGGCGCCGCTGCTGGCCGCGCTGGTGCCGGCCAAAACAGCCGGGCTGTCCTGCGGTTAAGCTCAGGCGCGTTTCACGCCGGTCCCCCTGGACATTTCAACGGCTTGCATGCATCTGGTATGTAGGATACGAAAAAAGGCACGGTGGCTCCGTGCAAGGGGCCGACCGGGTGCGCCGCGACCGCCGGCGAGACATGAGGACATCCACTCCATGACCTTTCCCGCTCTCAACGTCCAGCCCCTCGACACCGGAACCACCTTCCGCAGTCAGGTCTACCATGCGCTGAAGCAGGCGATCACGGAGATGGACATCTACGACCATGACCGTGAAATCCGGCTGGACGAACGGCAGCTCAGCGACAAGCTCGGCGTCAGCCGCACCCCGATCCGCGAGGCGCTGACCCTGCTGGAGCAGGAGGGCTTCATCCGCCTGCAGCCGCGCCGCGGCATCTTCGTCGTCCGCAAAACCAAGACCGAGATCGTCGAGATGATCCAGGTCTGGGCGGCGCTGGAAAGCATGGCCGCCCGCATGGCCGCCGAACATGCCCCGGCGGCTGAGATCCACAAGCTGTGGGACCTGTTCGGCAGCTTCGAGCAGCGCAGCCCGAAGGACCATGTCAGCGAATATTCCGACGCCAACATCGCTTTCCACAAGAGCATCATCCAGCTGAGCGGGTCGAAGCTGATCCAGGACGTCACCGACAACCTGTTCATCCACATGCGGGCGATCCGCAAGCTGACCATCGGCCAGGAGGACCGGGCCGAACGCTCCATCCACGACCACCGCGCCATCATCAAGGCCCTGGAAGAGCGCAACGCCGACCTCGCCGAACGGCTGGTGCGCGAGCACACCATGGGTCTGGCTGCGCATGTGGAGAAGCATTGCGATTTTCTGGAGTGAGGCGGAGTTAAACCCCCACCTATCCTCCCCCGCTGGGCGGGGGAGGGACTGCCGCTACTTATCTGAACAAGCACTTGTCCCCTCCTCCGCCCAGCGGGGGAGGGTTAGGGTGGGGGTCTAACGCCACAATTCTCAAACCGTCGCCGCCTCCCTCTGCGCGGTCTCCACCTTCGGTGCGTCGTCGCCGTCGATGGTCACCACCCGCAGGGAATTCGTCTTGCCCGGCGTCCCGAACGGCACGCCCGCGGTGACCACCAGCGACTGGCCGGAACTGCCGATGCCGGTTTCCGCCGCTGCGGTCAGCGCCCGCCCGACCATTTCCGAGAAATTCGCCACGTCGTCGGTCAGCACGGCATGGACACCCCAGGCCAGCGACAGCCGCCGCGCCGTCGCATGGTTGGCGCTGAGGCCGAGGATCGGCACGCCCGGCCGCTCGCGCGAGGCGCGCAGCGTGGTCGATCCGGTGGTGGTGTAGGTGACGATGGCGGCGGCGCTGATGGTTTCCGCCACCTGTCGCGCCGCGGCGGTCAGCGCGTCGGGGGCGGTCGCCTCCGGGCTGGGATGGTCGGCGTCCATGATGCGGCGATAGAGCGGGTCGCCCTCCACCCGGCGGACGATGCGCTCCATCATCGCCACCGCCTCGACCGGATAGCGGCCGGAAGCGGATTCGGCGCTCAGCATCACCGCGTCGGCCCCGTCATAGACGGCGTTGGCGACGTCGGAGGCCTCGGCGCGGGTCGGGGTCGGCTCCGACACCATGGATTCCAGCATCTGGGTGGCGACGATCACCGGCTTACCCATGGCGCGGCTGAGCCGGATCATCTTCTTCTGCAGGGCCGGCACGTCTTCCGGCGGCAGTTCCACGCCCAGGTCGCCGCGCGCGACCATCACCGCGTCGGACAGCTCGATGATCCGGTCCAGCGTCGGCAGGGCGGCCGGCTTCTCGATCTTGGTCATCACATGGGCACGGTTGCCGATCAGCTCGCGCGCCTCCAGGATGTCTTCCGGCCGCTGGACGAAGCTGAGCCCGATCCAGTCGACGCCGAGTTCCAGCCCGAAGGCGAGGTCGCTGCGGTCCTTCTCCGAGAGCGCGCTCAGCGCCAGCGCCGCGCCCGGCACATTGACGCCCTTGCGGTCCGACAGGGTGCCGCCGGCGACCACCTCCGTCTCGGCGAAGTCGGGGCCGCAGTCCAGCACGCGCAGCCGGATGCGACCGTCGTTCAGCAGCAGGTCGAGGCCCGGTTCCAGGCTGGCGAACACTTCCCCATGGGGCAGGCAGACGCGGCGGCGGTCGCCCGCCGCGCGGTCGAGGTCCAGGCGGAAGCGGTCGCCGATGGCGAGGTCCACCGGCCCGGATCCGAAGGTCCCGACCCGCAGCTTCGGCCCCTGGAGGTCGAGCAGGATGCCGATCGGCCGGCCCAGCGTCTTTTCGGTGGCGCGAATGCGGGCGTAACGCTCCGCATGTTCGGCCTGGGTGCCGTGGCTGGCGTTCAGGCGGAAGACATTCACGCCCGCACGGGCCAGGGCCGTGATCTGGCTTTCCGAAGAACTGGCGGGGCCCAGCGTGGCGACGATCTTTGTGCTGCGGTGAAACGGCATGACGACAGCCTTCCTCCGCCCGGCCCTTTGCGAAAGGGGCGGGACTGGCGAATGATGATGAGCGAGGTTCGGTGTTGCCCGGATGCTGGAAGTCCTAGGCCGGACGGTCAAACGGCACCCGCCCCTTATTCCGCATCGTGAGAGTGGTTCTTCCCGCCGCACATGGACAGCCGGACCGCCCGTCGGCGACACTTGGGCATGTCCGAGACCACCCCTCAGAACCCTGTTTTCCCCCATCCGGCCGCCACGCTGATCCTGCTGCGCGACGGCCCGGATGGGTTGGAAGTGCTGGTGATGGAACGCCATGCCGGCCTGCGCTTCGCCCCCGGCGCCACCGTCTTTCCCGGCGGCCGGCTGGAGGCGGCGGACCATCATCCGCTGTGGCGTGCCCACTGGCCGGAGGGGGAGCCGCCCGCCGACCTCGCGCACCGGGTTGCGGCCCTGCGGGAGTGCGTGGAGGAGTGCGGCCTGTTGCCGACCTGCGCCCCGCTTTCCTCCGCGGTGCTGGCGGATCTGCGCCGCGGACTGGCGGCGGGGGAGGGCTTCGCCGCGGCGCTGGCGCGGGTCGGAGTCGCGCCAGCGCTCGACCGCATGACGGTGCTGGCCCGCTGGATCACGCCGGAGATGCTGCCGCGCCGGTTCGACACCTTGTTCTTTCTAGTCATGGCGCCGCGCGGGCAGGAGCCGGTCTGCGACGGCGGGGAAGCGGTCGGCGTGCTGTGGGCCACTCCGCGCCGTTTGCTGGCGGAGGAGGAGTCCGGGCGCCGCCGGCTGGTCTTCGCCACCCGGATGACCCTGTTGCGGCTGGCGGGATGTGCCGACATGGCGGCGGCGTTGGCCTGTGCAGCGGTGCCCGGCCAGGGCTTGCCGGCGCCGATCCTGCCGCGGCTGGTGGAAACAGCGGCCGGTCCGGTGTTCCGGATTCCGGCCGGCTGCGGCTTTTTGCCACTGGAGACCTCCGCCCAAACTGTTAGGCTTGGGTAAGATTAGGCAAGTTCAGGCCGGTTTCCGCGATGTGAAAATTGCGCAGACGTGCTATTGTGCGATGCGACATGCGCAATCAATCTCCATGCTGATGCTCGGCGCCGGATGACGGCGTTCCGGGCCGAGGCGGGAGGATCGCGGAATGGATGTCGGGTTCATCGGGGACGGGAAGATGGCCGAGGCGATCATGGACAGGCTGCGCGACGCCGGGCACCGGCTGCACCGCCACCCCCATGGCCGCGGCGACTTCCGCCACCGGGCCGGCAGGTGCGACGTGGTGATGATGCTGTTGCCCGATGCGCCCGCGATCGAGGCCGCCCTGTTCGCCGAGGACGGCTTTGCCGCCGCCTTGCCGCCGGGCGCGCTGGTGATCGACCTGTCGGTCCTGCCGCCGGCGGAGGCTTCGGCCAACGCCGCGCGGCTCGCCGATCTGGGTGCCCTGTTGGCCGATGCGCCGGCAGGAAACGCTCCGGTCATCGATCCTGTCATCGACCTCGGCGGCAGCGACGTGGCCTGTGCGCGGGCCGAACCGCTGCTGCGGCTGTTTAGCGATGGCGTCGTCCGTGCCGGCGGCCCCGGTTCGGGGCAGCGGGCGCGTCTGGTCCGCACGTCGGACATGAGGATGGCGGACAGGAAAAGCGACGATCCGGATGGACTGCACCGGCTGCTGCGTCTGATGGCCTTCGACGGGCCGGCTGAATCCAGGTTGGGCACATCATGAACACCTCCACCGCTCCCGACATCGCCCCGATGCGCCGCCCGGCCTCCAGCCTCTTCGCGGCCGGACCGGACATGATCGTCCCTTTCGGCGCCGGGCTTGCCGCCGGTCTGGTCGCCGGGCGGGCCGATGTGGCGCGGCTGGGCAACAAGGGCGGGCGCTTGGTGGAGATGGCGGCGCTCGGCATTCCGGTGCCGCCGGGCTTCGTCATCGCCGCGGAGGCCGGGCGCGGGTTGGGCGCGGAGGACGCGCTGCCGGCTGGCCTGCTGAAGCGGATCGATGAGGCCGTCCTGGCGCTGGAGCGGCAGGCGGGCGGGCGTTTCGGCGGCACCGGTGATGGTGATGGCGGGCCGCTGCTGCTGTCCGTCCGCTCGGGCGCGGCGGTGTCGATGCCCGGCATGATGGACAGCATTCTGAATCTCGGCCTCAACGACCGCACCGTGCAGGGGCTGGCGGCGGCGTCGGGCGATGCGCGCTTCGCCTACGACTGCTATCGCCGGCTGGTCCAGTCCTTCGGCTGCGTGGTGATGGGCGTGCCCGGCCACCGGTTCGAGGCGCTGCTGGACGAATACAAGGAGGAGCGCGGGCTTCAGCGCGACGGTGATCTGACGGCGGAGGACTGGCGCAGCCTGATGCCGCGCTTCCTTCGGCTGGTGGAGACGCGCTGCGGCCGTCCCTTCCCGCAGGATCCGGCGGAGCAGCTGCGTCTGGCGGTGGCGGCGGTCTTCCGCTCCTGGATGAACCCGCGGGCGGTCGCCTTCCGCGCCTTGCACGATGTTCCGGAGGATCTGGGAACGGCGGTGACGGTGCAGGCGATGGTGTTCGGCAACCGTGGGCCGGAGTCCGGCACCGGCGTTCTGTTCACCCGCGATCCCTCCACCGGCGCGCCCGGCCTGTGCGGCGAGTTCCTGGCTGATGCCCAGGGCGAGGACGTCGTGTCCGGCACCTGCGATCCCGACCCGCTGAGTGCCAGCCAGCCGAACCCCGACCGCTCGATGGAGCGCCGCATGCCGGCGGTTTATGCCGAGCTTTGCCGGGTGGCCGAGCGGCTGGAACAGGCCTTCGGCGACATGCAGGACATCGAGTTCACCGTGGATGGCGGGCGCCTGTTCATCCTGCAGTCGCGCAGCGGCAAGCGCTCTTCCGAAGCGGCCGTCCGCATCGCCGTCGACATGGCGGAGGAGGGGATCATCACCCGCGATGAGGCGGTGGGCCGCGTCGACCCGCAGGCATTGGACGAGCTGCTGCGCCCGACCCTGACGCCGGAGGCGCTGGCCGCCGCCATCGCGACCGGTCTTCCCGCCTCGCCCGGGGCGGCGACCGGCCGCGCCGCCTTCACGACCGAGGATGCGCTGCGGCTGGCGCGCGGCGGTGCGCCGGTGATCCTGTGCCGGCCGGAAACCTCGCCGGAGGACATCCACGGCATGCAGGCCGCCGTCGGCATCGTCACCGCCCGCGGCGGCTTCACCAGCCACGCCGCCACCGTCGCCCGCGGCATGGGCCGCCCTTGCGTCTGCGGTGCCCGTGGGCTGCGCATCGACCCGGAAGAAGGGGTGATGCGGGTTGACGAGGTGACGGTCCGCACCGGCGACCTGCTGACCATCGACGGCAGCAACGGCGCCGTGGTGCTCGGGACCGCCGCCCTGCAGCGGCCGGCGCCGGACGGTGCGACCGCCCGGCTGCTGGACTGGGCGCGGGAGTGCGGGGTGGGGCTGGCGGCGGATTGAGGTTTAGGGTTGCTGAGCTAGACCCCCACCTAACCTCCCCCGCTCTCAGCGGACCTTCGGTCCGCCTGTCGCGTCAGCACAAAGCGGAGCTTTGTGCGAGAGCTGGGCGGGGGGGGGGCTGCCGCCGCCTTTCAGAACAAGCGCTTGTCCCCTCCCCGCCCAGCGGGGGAGGGTTAGGGTGGGGGCATTCGAAGCCGACGCCCCACTCACCCCCGCATCAACGCCTTTAAATGCGCCGCGCAGCCTTCCGCCAACCCGGTCGCGTCATAGCCGCCTTCCAGCGCCGACACCACCCGGCCACCGCACACCCGGTCGGCAAGCTCGACCAGCTTGCGCGTCACCCATTCGAAATCCTCGGCGGTGAAGCCGAGCTGGGCCAGCGGGTCGCGCTTGTGGGCGTCGAAACCGGCGGAGATCAGCAGCAATTCCGGCTGGAACGCCTCCAGCGCCGGCAGAATGGCGCGCTCCACTGCCTGGCGGAACTCGACGGAGCCGCTGTAGGGCTCCAGCGGCAGGTTCAGGATGTTGCCGTCGACGCCGCGCTCCCACGAATTGCCGGTGCCGGGATAAAGCGGCGACTGATGGGTGGAGGCGAAGAACAGGTTAGGGTCGTCGGCGAACATCGCCTGGGTGCCGTTGCCGTGATGCACGTCGAAATCGACCACCGCGACGCGGGTCAGGCCGTGCACCTTGCGGGCATGCTCGGCCCCGACGGCGATGTTGTTGAAGACGCAGAAGCCCATGGCGCGGGCCGGTTCGGCATGGTGGCCGCAGGGGCGCACCGCGCAGAAGGCGTTGGTCGCCTCGCCGGCCAGAACCGCGTCCACCGCGGCGCAGACCGATCCGGCGGCGCGCAGGATGGCGCCGCGCGACCCCGGCGACAGCAGCGTGTCGCCGTCCAGCCGCTGATACCCGTCGGCCGGGACCGCGGCGAGCACGGCATCGACATAGCTGCGTTCATGGACGCGCGACAGCTGCTCGACATCGGCCTCGGGGGCGGACCGGCGCTCCAGGTCGCGGAACTCCGGCCGGTCCAGCACTTGCCACACCACGGCCAGCCGTTCCGGCGCCTCCGGATGGCCGGGGCCGGTGTCATGCGCGAAGCAGTCGTGATGGGTGAAGATCAGGGTGGTCACAGGCGGCCTCTCCCATAGGAAAGGCGCCGCCGGACAGGATGTGCCGGCGGCGCCATGTTCGGGGAATGGTTCAGTGGGCGTAGCTGGTGGTGGCCGGCGGCGGCTCCGCGACCGAGGCGACGGTGCCTTCAAGCTCCTGCAGATGCAGGCGGGTGAAGTCGCGCGCACTGACGACGCCGACCAGATGGCCGTCCTCCAGCACCGGAAGATGGCGGATATGGTGCTTGTCCATCAGCTGCAGCGCCTGATGGACGCTGTCCGACGGGGTGCAGGTCACCGGTTGGCGCGTCATCAGCTGCGACACCGGCATGGACAGCAGCGAACCGCCGCGCTCCAGCAGGGCGTGGACGACGTCGCGTTCCGAAAGCACGCCGGCCAGCGTGTTGCCTTCGGTGCGGCAGACATCCTTGACGACCAGGGCGCTGATGTTCTCCGCCTTCATCAGCTTGACGGCCTCGGCGACTGTTGCGCTGGTCCGCACGGCGACGACGCGGGATTCCTTGGTGCGCAGGATATGTTCGACCTTCATGGCGTGACTCCTGATCGGCTGGCGGCTGGCAGGAAGACCGTCTGTCGGGCGGCTCCCCTCGGGGCGGCAAGGCGCCCGGCCGGGCGTCGTGCTGTGAATATGGTATGCCAGATACAGTACGCCACGCAAACAATTTCGACGTCGGCCTATGCGATGGTGCAGCGCAATCGAAATCGCTCTGTTGGAGCCGTAATGCCAAAGCATAAGAGGCGAAATGTTCGACATGCGGTATGTTTGATATGCGTGCAAATTGATGGAGGTATGCGGCATGCGCATGTCCGGCATCGTGTACCTTGTATACCAAACAACTTGAACCAATTGCTGCGACGCGTCATAACAGAATGGTCACGCCGAAGCCGACCAAACAAAAAAAGCACCTCACCGAGACACTGGAGCGATGAACATGTTGGAAATGCTGGTTCTGGCGCTTGTGCTGTCCGTCTTCGGCGGCACGGTCCACTACATCCTGTCGATGCAGATCGCCGCCGCGGGCAAGTCGCAGCGCGATTTCTCCTCCGCGCCGCTTCGCCTCGCCAACCCGACCGAAGCCGATCTCAAGGAGCCGGAAGACGAGCTGCCGCCGGGTCCGGCCTGGGCAAGCTTCCCCCGCGCCTTCTGAGCTGCGGTTCCCCACCAAACAGATCGTGAGAAAGACGGCCCTTCCAGGCCGTCTTTTTCGTTTCGACTCCAGTCCGGCATGCGGTCCGCTCAGGCGAGCGGCAACACCAGCTGGAAGCTTTTGATGGTCATCCGCTTGCGGTGATAGAAGCGGTGGGCCTCGCCGCGCTGGATGCCGGAGATGATCTCCATCTGGGCGCAGCCGCGCTCCCGCGCCTCGCCCGCCAGCCAGTCGAACAGCTTGTCGCCCAGCCCGTAGGACCGCTTGGCGGAGCTGGTGACCAGATCCTCCACATACATGTAGCGACCGCGCGACAGCGTCTCGTGGACGCGGAAGCCGCCGCAGCCGGCGATCTCGCCGTCCAGCCGCAGAAGGGCGAGGTTGTAGCCGTCGTCCATCTGGCGGCGAATCTGCGCGCGGTAGGCCTCGGGGTCGGTCATGTGGGTCCGCAGCTCCTTCATGATCGGATAGCTGGCGGCGATATCGGCATCGTCACGCGCCACGACGATCTCGATGTTCTGCTGCTGGTCCATGGCGGTCGACTCCTTATCTATATGGGTTCTGCCGGGAAGGGCGTCAGCGCCGGCGGCGGAGACCATGCCGGCCGGCGGTTGCCGGGCCGAACTGTGCCGTCGGAGCTGGCATACCATATGCCAATAGATTGTCCGGCCAAAAGCTGCGCCGCCCCGCTTTCCGCGTGCCGTAAAATCGAAACGCGACTCTCGCCCCCGGTGCCTGGGCGAATGCAGCCTGCGGAAACAGTTCGCCCAACCCACTAATCGCTTGTCAGGTGTCCGGCATCTGGTATACCATATTGATAATTCCAGATCGGATCAGGACTGCACCGGTCTGGCGGGAGGCGAAAACCCGTCACCCAAGCAGTGCAGCGCCCCGAGGCCGCATCCTCGCCGCGCTGCCAAGCAAAAGCGAACAACAGCGTCAAACCTCTTAAAGCATCTAAGAAGACGCCAAAAGTAAAAGCCTAAGCATCAAAACAGAAGCGACGCCCGAACCGGCAGAGAACCGCTTCCTAGGAGGAGATAGAAGATGCAGCATACGAATTCGGAGGCGCAGGGAGCACCGCTCGGCGGCCGCTGGATGCAGTTGGTCATCGGCGTGATCTGTATGTCGATGATCGCGAACCTGCAATATGGCTGGACGCTGTTCGTCAACCCCATCGATGAAAAGTACCATTGGGGCCGTGCCGCCA
This sequence comes from Azospirillum sp. CT11-132, assembly GCF_047302835.1. Lineage (NCBI taxonomy): Bacteria > Pseudomonadati > Pseudomonadota > Alphaproteobacteria > Rhodospirillales > Azospirillaceae > Azospirillum > Azospirillum sp. CT11-132. The sequence continues at coordinate 536,834 of NZ_JBGLZA010000006.1, read as the reverse complement.
TTCAGGTCGCCTTCACCATTTTCGTCGTGACCGAAACCTGGCTGGTGCCGATCGAAGGCTGGTTCGTCGATAAGTTCGGTCCCCGCATCGTCGTCGTGGTCGGCGGCATCCTGTGTGCGCTGGCCTGGGTCATCAACTCGTTCGCCGACTCTCTGGCGCTGCTCTATATCGGCGCGGCGGTGGGCGGCGTCGGTGCCGGCGCCGTGTACGGCACCTGCGTCGGCAACGCGCTGAAGTGGTTCCCGGATCGCCGCGGTCTGGCCGCCGGCCTGACGGCTGCCGGTTTCGGCGCCGGTTCCGCCGTGACGGTCGTGCCGATCGCCAACATGATCCAGACCTCCGGCTTCCAGCAGACCTTCCTGGTGTTCGGTCTCGGCCAGGGCCTGATCGTCTTCGCGCTGGCCTGGTTCCTGAAGGAAGCCAACCCGGCCCTGCTGCCGAAGGGCAAGTCCACCGTCAACCAGAGCCGCCGCAACTACACCCCGCAGGAGACGCTGAAGTCGCCGGTCTTCTGGGTGATGTACCTGATGTTCGTCATGGTCGCCGCCGGCGGTCTGATGGCCACCGCGCAGCTCGGCCCGATCGCCAAGGACTTCCACCTCGACGGCGCCCCCGTCAGCATCATGGGCCTGACCCTGCCGGCGCTGACCTTCGCGCTGACCATCGACCGCGTGCTGAACGGCGTGACCCGTCCCTTCTTCGGCTGGGTGTCGGATCACATCGGCCGTGAGAACACGATGTTCGTCGCTTTCGCCATCGAAGCGGTCGGCATCCTGGCGCTGAACCAGTGGGGCCACAACCCGGTCGCCTTCGTCATCCTGACCGGTCTGGTGTTCTTCGCCTGGGGTGAAATCTACAGCCTGTTCCCGTCCTGCTGCGCCGACAGCTTCGGGTCCAAGTTCGCCACCACCAACGCCGGCCTGCTCTACACCGCCAAGGGCACTGCCTCTCTGGTCGTTCCCTTCGCCAACATCATAGTGGCCTCCAGCGGGTCCTGGCAGACGGTGTTCTTCTTCGCCGCCGCGGTCAATGCCATCGCCGCCTTCATGGCCCTGTTCGTCCTGAAGCCGATGCGTGCCCGTCAGATCGCCGAGGACACCGTCCAGCCGGTCAGCGGCAAGCTGGCGACCGAAGGCGCCGACTGAAAGGGAAAGGGAGTTCCCGCTGACCGGGGGGCCGGCCGGGACTCCAGTTAAAGGCGGTACAGTTCACCGCCAAACGACACGACAAGCCGGCATCGGGACCACCGCATTGGTCCCGGTGTCGGTTTGTCGCGTTTTGGGAGGCAGAATCGTGAACCGCATCGGAGGGTGAGGGTCACAAACCATGCGTCCCGGCAGAGCCCGCTTCAAAGGCTGATATTCTGTATACAGAATACGAGTTGCATCGTCAACACCGATCGAAAGGGGTGGATCGATTATGCTGGCTATCGTCGTTCTGATGCTGGCGGCTTTCTCCTCGGGCGCGCTGAATGCGGTCGCCGGCGGCGGCGCGTTCATCACCTTTCCGGCCCTGTTGTTCGCCGGGGTGTCACCGGTGGCCGCCAACGCCTCCAGCACAGTGGCGCTGTTTCCGGGGCAGGCGGCCAGCAGCTGGGCCTACCGGCGGGAGATCGCGGCGGGCGGGCAGGTGAATGTTCCGGTCTTTGCGGCGCTCAGCCTCGTCGGCGGGCTGGCCGGCGCGCTGCTTCTTCTGCTGACGCCGAATGCGGTGTTCGCGCGCTTCGTGCCGTGGCTGCTGCTGTTCGCGACAGCCGTCTTCGCCATCGGCGCCTATGCGCCCGGCATCGTGTCCAGGCTGCGGCTGGGCGGGCGCAGCGTGCTGGTGGTGCAGTTCCTGATCTCGATCTATGGCGGCTATTTCGGCGGCGGCATCGGCTTTCTGATGCTGGCGGCGCTGACCCTGTTCGGGCTGCGCGACATTCACGCCATGAACGGGCTGCGGCTTCTGCTGGCGATGCTGATGAACGCCGCGGCGGTCGGCACCTTCATCGTCGCCGGGGCGGTGTCCTGGCCGGAAACGCTGGCGATGGCGATTGCGGCGATGGCCGGCGGCTATGCCGGCGCCATGGGGGCCAAGCGGGTCGATCCGAAGCTGCTGAAAACACTGGTGGTCATCATCGGAACGGCGTTGACCCTCTACTTCTTTGCGAAGGGAGCCTGATTCGATCGGGGAAGCGCCCGATTCCGCAATCTTCAACCCCACCCCCACATTCCGCATTGACATACGGTATGTGGTATACCAAACTCCAAACACAGTTTGCGCGACAGACTGTTGGATGCCGCTGCAAAGCAACCGGTCAGCCGATGGATGCGGCCGGTGTGGGCAGGCTGGCGTCGTCCAGCCCCACAGCATTCAAAAAGTGAAATCGGGGGAGAGGGGAATCCGGCATGAAGATCTGCATCTACGGATCCGGGGCCATTGGCGGCTATCTCGGCGTGCGCCTGCACCAGGCGGGTGCCGAAGTCAGTCTGGTGGCGCGCGGTGCGCATCTGGCGGCGATGCGCGAGAACGGCGTCACCTTGCTGATGGGGGAGGAGAAGACCGTCGTCCACCCCCGTTGCACCGACAACCCGGCCGAACTCGGCCCGCAAGACTATGTCATCGTCGCGTTGAAGGCCCACTCCGTCCCCGGTGTCGTGCCCGCGATGCAACTGCTGCTGGGTGACGACACCGCCGTCGTCACCGCGGTCAACGGCATTCCCTATTGGTATTTCCACGGCACCGGCGGCGCCTTCGACGGCCGCACCCTGGAGACGGTCGATCCGGGCGCGGTCCAGTGGAACGGTCTCGGTCCGCAGCGCGCCATCGGCTGCGTCGTCTATCCGGCGACCGAAGTGGTGGAGCCCGGCGTCATCCAGCATGTCTATGGCGACAAGTTCTCGTTGGGCGAGCCGGACGGGTCGAAGTCGGAGCGCGTCGTCGCCCTGTCCAAGGCGATGGAGGCCGGCGGCCTGCGCGCGCCCGTGCTCGACCGCATCCGCGACGAGATCTGGCTGAAGCTGTGGGGCAACCTGTGCTTCAACCCGATCAGCGCGCTGACCCACGGCACGCTGGAAGGCATCTGCGGCGACCCGGACACCCGCGCCGTCGCCAAGGCGATGATGCTGGAGGCCAAGGACATCGGCGACAAGCTGGGCGTCCATTTCCGCGTCGACGTCGAACGCCGCATCAACGGCGCCGCTGCGGTGGGGGCGCACAAGACCTCCATGCTGCAGGACCTGGAGCGCGGCCGTCCGATGGAGATCGATCCGCTGCTGTCGGTGGTGCAGGAGATGGGCCGCATGGTCGGCGTGCCGACGCCGACCATCGACGTGGTGCTCGCCCTGGTGAAGCAGCGGGGCGAGAACGCCGGCTGCTACAGCCGGCCGCAGCCCGCGGCTCCCGCTGCCGCACCGGAAGCGGTCGCGGCCCAGTAAGCAAAGTAGGTGGCGCGGCCGGCGCCGAGCCCGAAGGGACCATGGGGCCGGCCGCATCGAACAGGGGGAGGAGCGTCATGAAGGTCGAGGACATTCTCCGCAAGAAGGGCACGCGCATCGGCATGGTGCGCATCAACGAGACTGTCGCCACCGCGCTGCGCCTGATGAAGGCGGAGAACACCGGCGCGCTGGTGGTCAAGGACGTCTGCCGCACCGAAGGCAACACGGTGGTCGGCGTCATTTCCGAACGCGACGTGGTCCGCGCGCTGGTCGACCGCGGGCCCGGCATCCTGGAGCAGGCGGTATCGGCGCTGATGACGCGCGATCCCTATTGCTGCAGCCCGTCGGATACGGTGCGCCATGTGCTGAGCCTGATGGACGAGCACGGCATCCGCCATGTCCCGGTGCTGGAGGGCGCGACGCTGGTCGGCGTCGTCAGCGTCCGCGACCTGATCCGCCGCCAGCTTGAAGAACTGCCGGTGGACAATCTGCCGGCTGGAGAACTGCCCATCGCGGCCTCGGCCGCCGAAAGCTGGGACTTCCCGGTCGTCGCCAACCAGTGACCGGTGCCGGTGGGGCCGGCGCAAATCGGTTGCCGGCTCCCCTGCCTTTGCCGCTTCGGCGCTAGCCCGCCCTGATCTGGACGCGGGTGGATTTTGCCCGCCGCCATGGCCGGCCTTCGAAAGCAAACGACATGAAGATCGCGATACCCAGGGAGCGCCGCCCGGGCGAGCGCCGCGTCGCCGCGTCTCCCGAAACCATCAAGAAATTCAAAACTCTCGGATTGGATGTCGTCGTTGAGAGCGGGGCCGGTCTCGGTTCCAGCATCACCGACGCGGCCTATGAGGCGGCGGGGGCCGCCATCGCCGCCGACGAGGCGTCGGCGCTGGCCGATGCCGACATCGTGCTGAAGGTGCAGCGGCCGCTGATCGCCGGTGAGGGCGATGTGGACGAACTGGCGCTGATCCGCAAGGGCGCGCTGCTGTTCGCCATCCTCAACCCCCACAACAGCCGCGACCATGTGAAGGCCTACGCCGATGCCGGCGTGAACGCCTTCGCCATGGAGTTCATGCCGCGCATCACCCGCGCCCAGGTCATGGACGTGCTGTCCTCCCAGGCCAACCTCGCCGGCTACAAGGCCGTCGTCGATGCCGCCAGCGAGTATGGCCGCGCCTTCCCGATGATGATGACCGCCGCCGGCACCGTTCCGCCGGCGCGCGCCTTCATCATGGGCGTCGGCGTCGCTGGCCTGCAGGCGATCGCCACCGCCAAGCGGCTTGGCGCCATCGTCTCGGCCACCGACGTGCGCCCGGCGGTGAAGGAGCAGGTGCAGTCGCTGGGCGGCAGCTTCGTCGCCGTCGAGAATGACGAGTTCCGCCAAGCGGAGACCGCCGGCGGCTATGCCAAGGAGATGTCGGACGACTACAAGCGCCAGCAGGCCGCCTTGGTCGCCGAGCACATCAAGAAGCAGGACATCGTCATCACCACGGCGCTGATCCCCGGCCGCAAGGCGCCGATCCTGGTGACGGCGGAGCATGTGGCGTCGATGAAGCCGGGGTCGGTCATCATCGATCTGGCGGTGGAGCAGGGCGGCAACGTCGAGGGCGCCAAGCTGGGCGAGGTGGTGACCACGGCCAACGGCGTGAAGATCGTCGGCCATGCCAACTACGCCAGCCGCATCGCCGAAAGCGCCTCGCTGCTCTACGCCAAGAACCTGCTGGCGCTGCTGACGTCGCTGCACGGGAAAGACACCGGCGTGGCCGTCAACTGGGACGACGAGATCGTCAAGGCCATCGCGCTGACCCGCGACGGCGCCATCGTGCATCCTGCCTTCGCGGACGCCCGCGAAGCGCAACCCGCGTGAGGAGGCGGATCCCATGGAACACCCGGATCCCGCAAGCAACATCGCCGCTTTCCGTGAAATCCTGGCGAACCTGAGCAATCAGGTCGATATGCTGGCCGCCCAGGTCGCGCACAGCACGCAGCCGGTCACCGAGGCCGCCGGCGGTCACGGCAGCTTCTTCGTCACCGGCCTGACGGTGCTCGTTCTGGCCTGCTTCGTCGGCTACTACGTCGTCTGGCGCGTCACCCCGGCCCTGCACTCGCCGCTGATGGCGGTCACCAACGCCGTGTCGTCGGTCATCATCGTCGGCGCGCTGATCGCCGCCGGCCCGGCCGGCTTGGACTTCTCCAAGGTCCTGGGCTTCCTCGCCGTCATCCTGGCGTCCGTCAACATCTTCGGCGGCTTCCTCGTGACCCAGCGCATGCTCTCCATGTTCAAGAAGAAGGGCAAGTAAGACCATGGAAACCTTGTCGGCCCTTCTCTATCTCGTCGCCTCCATCTGCTTCATCATGGCGCTGCGCGGGCTCTCCAGCCCGGAGACCTCGCGCCAGGGCAACATCTACGGCATGGTCGGCATGACCATCGCCATCCTGACCACGCTGGCCTCGCCCATCGTCCAGTCCTATTGGATGATCGTGCTGGGCATCGCCATCGGCGGCGCCATCGGCTATGTCGTCGCCAAGAAAATCGAGATGACGGCGCTGCCGCAGTTGGTCGCCGCCTTTCACTCGCTGGTCGGTCTGGCCGCCGTCTTCGTGGCGCTCGCCGCCTTCTACTCGCCGGAGGCCTACGGCATCGGCCTGCGCGGCGCCATCGCCAAGGGCTCGCTGGTCGAGATGGCGCTGGGCACCGCCATCGGTGCGATCACCTTCACCGGCTCGCTGGTCGCCTTCGCCAAGCTGCAGGGTCTGGTCACCGGCAAGCCGCTGGTCTTCCCGATGCAGCACCCGCTGAACGCGGCGCTGGGCGTGCTGACCGTCATCCTGATCGGCTGGCTGGTGCAGTCGAATGCCGATGCGGCGCTCTGGCTGATCGTGGCGGTTTCGCTCGCTCTCGGCTTCCTGCTGATCCTGCCGATCGGCGGTGCCGACATGCCAGTGGTCATCTCGATGCTGAACAGCTACTCCGGCTGGGCGGCTTGCGGCATCGGCTTCACCCTGCAGAACAATCTGCTGATCATCACCGGTGCGCTGGTCGGCTCCTCGGGCGCGATCCTGTCCTACATCATGTGCAAGGGCATGAACCGCTCGATCTTCAACGTCATCCTCGGCGGCTTCGGCGGTGAAGTTGCCGCGGCCGGCGGTGAGGCCAAGGGTCCGCAGGGCAGCGTCAAGGCCGGCTCGGCCGAGGATGCCGCCTACATCATGAAGAATGCCCAGTCGGTGATCGTAGTGCCGGGCTATGGCATGGCGGTGGCCCAGGCGCAGCATGCCCTGCGCGAGATGTCCGATGCGCTGAAGCACGAGGGCGTCGACGTGAAGTACGCCATCCACCCGGTGGCGGGCCGCATGCCCGGTCACATGAACGTGCTGTTGGCGGAAGCCAACGTGCCCTATGACGAGGTGTTCGAACTGGAGGACATCAACCGCGACTTTGGTACGGCGGATGTGGCCTTCGTCATCGGCGCCAACGACGTCACCAATCCGGCCGCCAAGACCGACCCGTCGAGCGCGATCTACGGCATGCCGATCCTGGACGTGGAAAAGGCCAAGACGGTGTTCTTCATCAAGCGCGGCATGGCGGCGGGGTATGCCGGTGTCGAAAACGAGCTGTTCTTCCGGCCGAATACGATGATGCTGTTCGGCGACGCCAAGAAGGTGACTGAAGAAGTGGTGAAGGCGATGGAAGCGTAACGGGGGTTCTTACGGAAAAGCGCGCCGCTCCGGATGGGGCGGCGCATTTTCTCTTTTGTTGAAGTATCGGCTTCGAGTGCCCCCACCCTAACCCTCCCCCGCTGGGCAGGGGAGGGAATTGGACCTTTGTCGGCGTTCGGCGGCAGTCCCTCCCCCGCCCAGCGGGGGAGGCTAGGTGGGGGCAATCGGAGCCGACACTATTCCACCACCAGATCGTCCAACCTGAACCCCGCGATCTTGTAGATCTCCTCCAGCGCCCGGCCGAATTCCACTTCCGGCTCGTTGGCCACGCGCTCGCGCATCGCCGCCAGGATCTCCTGCTTGCTGCTGAAGCGCACCGCCATGATGAAGGGGAAGCCGAACCGCTCGCGATAGGCGCGGTTCAGGTCGCGCTGTTCCTGCGCTTCGGCTTCCGTCAACTCGTTCAGCCCGGCCTTCGCCTGCTCGGTCTGGGAAAAGGCGGTCAGGTTGGCGGCGCGGGTCGCACGGTCGGCGAGGTCGGGGTGGGCGAGGATCAGCGCACGCTGCCGCTCCGTCCCGGCGTTGCGGACGATGCCGGTCATCACCGCGCGCAAGGCTGCGGCATCGGCGAAGGGCCGCTCGTCCCAGGCGGCCTCGGCCACCCAGGGGCTTTCCTCGAACACCGCACCCAGCGCCGCGACGAAGGCGGCGCGGTCCATCCGGTTCAGATCGTCCAGGTTGTAGGGCATCTGCGCTCTCACTTCGCGGTGTAGGGATGTTCGGCGATCCAGTGGCGGGCGATGTCGAGCCGCGTCGCCACCCACGCCTTGTCATGGCCACGCACATAGTCGAGGAAGCGCGCCAGCGAGGCCGCACGGCCGGGCCGGCCGACCAGACGGCAATGCAGGCCGACCGACATCATCTTCGGCGCCGTCTCCCCCTCCGCATAGAGCGTGTCGAAGCTGTCCTTCAGGTAGGCGAAGAACTGGTCGCCGCTGTTGAAGCCCTGGTTGGTGGCGAAGCGCATGTCGTTGGCGTCGAGCGTGTAGGGCACGATCAACTGCGGCCGGCCATGGCTGTCGTCCCAATAGGGCAGGTCGTCGGCGTACGAGTCGGCGTTGTAGACGAAGCCGCCCTCCTCGGCGACCAGCCGCCAGGTGTTGGGGCTGCACCGCCCAAGATACCAGCCGAGCGGCCGCTCACCGGTGACGCGGGTGTGGACTTCGATGGCGCGCAGCATATGGTCGCGCTCCACCTCGGGCGGCAGATGCTGATAGTCGATCCAGCGCCAGCCATGGGTCGCGATCTCCCAGCCGGCGGCCTTCATCGCGGCGACCACCTCCGGATTGCGCTCCAGCGCCATGGCGACGCCATAGACGGTGACCGGCAGGTTACGCTCGGTGAACAGGCGGTGCAGCCGCCAGAAGCCGGCGCGGGAGCCGTATTCGTAGATCGACTCCATGTTCATGTGGCGGGCGCCGGGGATCGGTTGGGCGCCGACGATTTCCGACAGAAAGGCCTCCGACGCGGCATCGCCGTGGAGGACGCAATTCTCGCCGCCCTCCTCGTAATTGATGACGAACTGCACCGCCACCCGGGCGCCGCCCGGCCAGTTGGCCTGCGGCGGGGTGGCGCCATAGCCGATCATGTCACGGGGGTAGCCCTGGGGTTGGGCGGTCTCGGTCATCGTCGTCTCGCTCGCTGCGGTCGAAGCGGGGACTACGCTAAGCCATTGGCGGCAGGGGGTTCAATCGGCGGATTGGGCGCGGGGCTGAAGACAGTTTCCGGATTTTGGAGGGTGGGCGGGGGTGGGGGGTGATCTATCGTCGCCGTTAGACCCCCACCTATCCTCCCCCGCTGGGCGGGGGAGGGACTGCCGCCACTTTCCCGAACAAGCGCCAATCCCCTCCCCCGCCCAGCGGGGGAGGGTTAGGGTGGGGGGTCTAACGCCGGCAACGCGCAGAATGGAGACCACCCCCATGGGCCGCCTGACCACCCACGTCCTCGACATTGCCGCCGGCCGTCCGGCGCCGGGCATGCGCATCCGCCTGACGGCGCTGGATACCGGCACCATCCTTGGCGAGTTCACAACGAACGCCGACGGCCGGCTCGACGCCCCGGCGCTCCAGGGCGACGAGTTCAAGCCCGGACGCTATGAACTGCTGTTCATGGCCGGCGACTATTTCCGCCGCACCGGCGCCATCTCCGGCGATGGCCCGGACTTCATCGACGAGGTGCCTCTGCGCTTCGGCATCAGGGACGCCGCCCAGCATTACCATGTGCCGCTGCTGGTTTCGCCCTGGGCTTATTCCACCTATCGCGGCAGCTGACGCGCTCTGCCCCGTTCGCGCCGCTTTCCAGCCTGTGGAAAAGGCAACCCATTGATTTGCCGCACCCACCATCCGCGCGCTTAGCTGTCCTCAGGAACAATCGCGTTTGGTGAGGAGTCGAGCGATGGCGAGAATGACGGCGGCGGAAGCGGCGGTGCGGGTGCTGGAGCGGGAGGGCATCGACGTCTGCTTCGGCGTCCCCGGCGCCGCGATCAACCCCTTCTACGCGGCGATGCAGCGGCGCGGCACGATGCGCCATGTGCTGGCCCGCCATGTGGAGGGTGCCTCGCACATGGCCGAAGGCTACACGCGGGCCAATGCCGGCAACATCGGCGTGTGCATCGGCACCTCCGGCCCGGCCGGCACCGATATGATCACCGGCCTCTATTCGGCGATCGCGGACTCGATCCCGATCCTGTGCATCACCGGACAGGCGCCGCGCGCCCGCCTGCACAAGGAGGATTTCCAGGCGATCAACATCGCCGACATTGCCAAGCCTGTCGCCAAATGGGCGGTGACGGTGCTGGAGCCGGCGCAGGTGCCCTACGTCTTCCAGCAGGCCTTCCACCTGATGCGCTCCGGCCGGCCCGGCCCGGTGCTGATCGACCTGCCGATCGACGTCCAGATGGCGGAGATCGAGTTCGACGACGAGGCCTATGAGCCGCTGCCCGCTTACAAGCCGGCGGCCACCCGCCAACAGGTCGAAAAGGCGCTGGCGATGTTCGCGGCGGCGGAGCGTCCGCTGGTGGTGGCCGGCGGCGGCATCATCAACGCCGATGCCTCCGACAAGCTGGTCGAGTTCGCCGAGTTGCTGGGCGTGCCGGTGATCCCGACGCTGATGGGCTGGGGCACCATCCCCGACGACCATCCGCTGATGGCCGGCATGGTCGGGCTGCAGACCGCCCACCGTTACGGCAACGCGACGATGCTGAAGTCCGACTTCGTGCTGGGCATCGGCAACCGCTGGGCCAACCGCCACACCGGCTCGGTCGAGGTCTACACCAAGGGCCGCAAGTTCGTGCATGTCGACATCGAACCGACCCAGATCGGCCGCGTCTTCATGCCCGACCTCGGCATCGTCTCTGACGCCGGTGCGGCGCTGGACATGTTCATCGCGGTGGCGAAGGAGTGGAAGGCCGCCGGCAAGTTCAAGGACCTTGGCGCCTGGGTCAAGGACTGCCAGGGCCGCAAGCGGTCGATGCACCGCCGCAGCGACTTCGATCAGGTGCCGATGAAGCCGCAGCGCGTCTATCAGGAGATGAACAGCGCCTTCGGCCAGGACACCACCTACGTCACCACCATCGGCCTGTCGCAGATCGCCGGCGCGCAATTCCTGCACGTCTACAAGCCGCGCCACTGGATCAACTGCGGCCAGGCCGGCCCGCTGGGCTGGACCCTGCCGGCGGCGCTGGGCGTCCGGGTGGCCGATCCGAAGCGGCGCATCGTCGCCCTGTCCGGCGACTACGACTTCCAGTTCATGATCGAGGAGCTTGCGGTCGGCGCCCAGCACAAGCTGCCCTACATCCATGTGCTGGTGAACAACGCCTATCTCGGCCTGATCCGGCAGGCGCAGCGCGCCTTCCAGATGGACTTCCAGGTGCAGCTGTCCTTCGAGAACATCAACGCGCCGGAGATCGGCGTCTATGGCGTCGACCACGTCGCGGTGGCCGAGGGGCTGGGCTGCAAGGCCATCCGCGTCACCGAGCCCGACCGCATCCAGGACGCCTTCGCCCAGGCCCAGGCCTGGATGGACGAGTATCAGGTGCCGGTCGTCGTCGAACTGGTGCTGGAGCGGGTGACCAATATCTCCATGGGCACCGACATCGACAACGTCACCGAGTTCGAGGAGACGCTGGACCTGCCGGTGGACGAGAGCGAGACGGTTCTGGTCTGACGATCCTGTCCGTCTGACGAAAGCCGCCGGGGCGCCGATGCGCTCCGGCGGCTTTCTTTTTGACGGATTTGCTGCATTGCGCAAATTCCCTCGCCGCACTGCGCGTGCTAGCGTCGATGCCGATCCGCAGTCGGGAAGGGAGTCCGCGCGAGCATGGCGTTGCTTGAGAACATGCGCATCTTCGTCCGCGTCGTCGAACTGGGCAGCCTGTCGGCCGCCGGGCGGAACCTGCGCATGTCGCCCGCCATGGTCAGCCACCGCATCCAGCAGCTGGAAACCCATCTCGGCGTCCGGCTGCTGAACCGCACGACGCGGCAGTTGCAGGCGACCGAGACCGGCATGGACTTCTACCAGAGCTGCCTGGAGGTGCTGGAGGCGGTCGAGCGTGCGCACAGCAGCATCGCCGCCGGGTCCGGCGTGCCGTCGGGCAGCGTGCGGGTGACGGCGCCGCTGGGCTTCGGCCGCCGCATCCTGGCGCCGCTGGTCCCGGACTTCTGCGCCACCCACCCGCTGGTGGAGGTGCGGCTGCGCCTGTCCGATCATCTGCTGGATCTGCTGCGCGAGGCGGTGGATGTCGCGGTGCGGATGGCGGTGCTGAAGGATTCCAGCTTCGTTGTCCGCAAGATCGCCGATGTGCGGCGGGTGCTGGTGGCCGCCCCCTCCTACCTGTCGGAGCGTGGGATGCCTTCAATGCCGGCGGACCTGTCCGGCCACAACTGCCTGCTTCTGCGTTTTCCCGGCACCCAGCAATATCAATGGAGCGTGCTGGAGAATGGCGAGCCGGTGAAGCTGCCGGTGTCGGGCCGCTTCGACGCCGACGACGGCGACGTGCTGACCGGCTGGGCGCTGGACGGCCGCGGCATCGCCATGAAGCCGCTGTGGGAGGTGGCGGACCATCTCGCCAGCGGCGCGCTGGTGCCGGTTCTGCCGGACTTCCCGCCGGAGCCCGTGACGCTGGCCGTGCTTTATCCCCATCGCGCGCTGGTGCCGGCCAAGGTGCGGGCCTTCGCCGACCATATGGTGCCGAAGATCAAGGCGGCGCTGACGGCGATCTCGCCGGATACAATCCTGTAGGGCAGTCAGCGCCGACATTTCCTGAACGATCGCGCAGATCTTGCGAACGCCCGCGCATTCAGCGTTCGGCGCCCGGCGTCTATCGTTGCCGTTCCCCACAACGGAGACGACTCATGAACAGCTCAGCACCCACCTCGAAGGTCGTGGCGATCACCGGTGCCAGCAGCGGCATCGGCGAGGCGACGGCCCTGCGTCTGGCCGCGTCCGGCGCGAAGCTCGTCCTCGGCGCCCGCCGGGCGGATCGGCTGGACGCGCTGGCTCGACGCATCGCGCAGGCCGGCGGCGAAGCGGTCTTTCTGCCGACCGATGTCCGCCGGCGCGGCGACCTGACCGCTCTGGTCGGGCTGGCGTGCGAGCGGTTCGGACGGCTTGATGTCCTCATCAACAATGCCGGGATCGGTCCGATCTCGCCGCTCGACGAGTTGCGGGTCGAGGATTGGGAAGACATGGTGGACGTCAACATCAAGGGCGTGCTCTACGGCATCGCTGCGGCGCTGCCGGTCTTCCGCGCCCAGGGAAGCGGCCATTTCGTCACCACGGCATCGACCGCCGCGCACCGCACGGTGCCCACCATGGCCGTCTATGCCGGAACGAAGGTCGCCGTCCGCACCATCTGCGAAGGGCTGCGGCAGGAGGCCGGCGAGACCCTTCGGGTGACGGTCGTGTCGCCGGGTTTCGTTCGCACGGACTTTATCGACGGCATCACCAGTGCGGAGGTGCGGGCGCGGGTTGCCGCATCACGCGACGCGCTTGGGATCCCGCCGGACGCCGTCGCCCGTGCCATCGCTTTCGCCATCGACCAGCCTGCCGACGTCGACATCAACGAGATCATCGTCCGCCCCACCGCGCAGGCCTGACCGCGCCGCCACCAGCCCGGCTGCCGCATGCTTGTTGCGGTAGAGGCTCGGCGCCATACCGAAGGTCCGCTTGAAGGCGTTGCTGAACGCGCTTTCCGACTGGTAGCCGAGCGACAGGGCGATGGCCGACACCGACGTCGTCTCGCAGCACAGCTCCCGCTCGGCCAGCCGCATGCGCCAGTTCAGCAGATAGGTGAGCGGCCCGACCCCGGCCGCCGCCTTGAAGCGTACGGCGAAGGCCGTCCGCGACATGCCCGACGCCCGCGCCAGTTCCCCGAGTTGCCAGGCGCGGCCGGGATCGCCGTGCATCAGCCGCAGGGCGGGAACGAGGCGCGGGTCGCGCAACGCGCCGGCCCAACCGGGACCGAGCGGACCGGATGTGGCGAGATGGGCGCGGATGATCTGGACGAACAGCATCTGCGCCAACTGACCCGACACCAGCATGGTGCCCGGCCGTCCTTCGGCCAATTCGCTTCCGAGCTGGTCGAGCAGCCAGCGCATGGCGGGCGCCTCCGCCGCTCCCGACCGAACATGGATCAGCGGCGGCAACACGTCCCGGAGCAGGTGGCCACGGATTGGATCGAGCGTGACATGCCCGCCGACCGCCAGGAACTCCGCGCCGTTGCCGACCGTCACCCGGTCACCCTTCGTCGGATCGCCGGCCGCGGCGGCGAAAGCGCCGGCGCCGTCCTCCGCGGGCAGGGCAAGGTCGCTGCCGAGCCGAAATGGCTGCTCCGCGGCCAGCATGATCACGTCGCCGGTGGCGAGGTGCCGCGGCTCATCGATGCCGTCCACCGCCAGCCAGACGTCGCCCGTCATGATGGCGATGAATTTGATCATCCCCGGCGGTGGGAAGCGCATCGCCCAGTTCCCGCCGGCCGCCAGCCGGCCGGACACGGCGCAGCGGCTGCCCGCCAGCGTCAGGATGTCCGAGAGTGGATCGCCGTCCGCGGAAGGGCGGACCTCCACCTCACACCCCCCGTGAGCGCACCAGCAGCACCCGCGCCTCTTCCGCCGCGCGGGTCAGGTGGGGCAGGAACTGCACCTCCATCTCCGGGCAGGTGACGCGGGCGGCCTGGGCGCTGATGTTCATCGCCGCGACTACGCCGCCCGACGCGGTGCGGATCGGCACGGCGATGGAGCGCAGCCCCAGCTCCAGCTCCTGGTCCACCAATGAGAAGCCGCGCTCCCGCACCCGCTCCAGTTCGCGTTTCAGTGCGTCGGCCGCCGTGATAGTCCGCTCGGTGTAGGGCTTCAGCGGCACCCGCGCCAGATAGGCGTCCAGCTCCGCCTCCGGCAGCGCCGCCAGCAGGACGCGGCCCATCGAGGTGCAATAGGCGGGCAGGCGGCTGCCGACATTCAGCCCGACCGACATGATCCGCTTGGTCGCCGCGCGGGCGATATAGACCACGTCGTCCTCGTCCAGCACGGCGGCGGAACAGGATTCCTGCACCGCCCCGCTGACCTGCTCGATCAGCGGGTCGAGGATCGTCGCCAGCGGGGCCGACGACAGGAAGGAATAGCCCAGCGCCAGGATCTTCGGCCGCAGATGGAAGGTCCGGCCGTCCGATCCGGCATAGCCCAGTTGCATCAGCGTCAGCAGGCAGCGCCGTGCCGCCGCCCGCGGCAGGCCGGTGATCTTGGCGATGTCGGCGATGGTCAGGTTCGGCTCGCGTTCGGTGAAAGCGCGAATCACCGACAGGCCACGGGCCAGAGAGGTCATGAAGTTCGGGTCGGACGCTTCCTCCGCCGCGCCGGATGACGGCTCGTCCGCGGCCTTGGCCAGATGCTGAGTGTCGGCCATGCGATGGCTCCTTCCCCGAAGAGCGGTCCTAGGACGGCCAAATTAGGGCGATTACCGCGCAATAGCCAGAAAAATCGAACAAAACCGTCCGCAACTCCGTCGGCGGCAGAAATAGTTCGAGGTGCCCGCAATTGATGTTGCGGGTGTCTGGCATCTGGTATACCGTATCGATAATTCAAAACGACGCGCCACAGGGCGATCACCCGGACGCTCGCACAGGAACGCTCACGACAACAAGCGGCGCCGATGGCGTCGGCGCGCAAAGGGTCGGAAACGTGATGAACCGCGAAAGATTCAGTGTTGAACCCCTCGAACAGGGGATGAGCTTCAAGGCCAAGGCCTACCAATCGCTGCGACAGGCCATCACGCAGATGAACATCTACGGCCAGAGCAACGAGATCAGGTTGGACGAACGCCGTCTGTGCGAAGCGTTGGGTGTCAGCCGCACCCCGGTGCGTGAGGCGATGGCGCTGCTGGAACAGGAGGGGTTCATCCGCTCCCAACCGCGGCGCGGGATCTTCGTGGTGCGCAAGACGAAGGCCGAACTGGTGGAGATGATCACGGTGTGTGCCGCCCTGGAAGGCATGGCGGCACGCCTGTTCGTCGAAAACGCCACCACGGACAAGCTGGAACTCCTGCACGCCGCGTTCGACAAATATACGAAAGCCGAGTTGGCGGAGCATGTCGCCGAGTATTCGGACGCCAACATCGTCTTCCATCAAAGCATCGTCCAGGCTTCGGGCTCCACCCTGATCTCGGACCTGACCGACCGCTTCTTCATCCATATGCGTGCGATCCGCCGCGCGACGATGGGCCTCGGCGACCGTGCCGACCAGTCCGTCCACGAGCATCGGGAAATCATCGAGGCGCTTGCCGCCCGCGATGCCGATCTCGCGGAACGCCGCGTCCGGGAACACACGCTCGGTCTCGCACAGTACGTGGAACGGCATTGCGCCTTCCTCGACTAACCGATCTTGAACCTTTTTGGAGCCTCGGGGAGGAGTCACCCATATGTCTACTGCGGCTGCAACGATCACTAAGAACCAGGCCACGGAAGCATCTGTTGTCGAAGACGCGCCGGCGCTGACCGACGGCTTCCAGCTCGTCATCGACGCGCTCAAGCTCAACGACATCAACAACCTGTATGTCGTCCCCGGTATTCCGATCTCCGACCTGCTGCGCATGGCGCAGGCCGAGGGCATGCGCGTCGTTTCGTTCCGCCACGAACAGAATGCCGGCAACGCCGCCGCGATCGCCGGTTTCATGACGAAGAAGCCGGGCGTCTGCATGACGGTGTCGGCGCCGGGCTTCCTGAACGGCCTGACCGCTCTGGCGAACGCCACCACCAACTGCTTCCCGATGATCCTCATCAGCGGCTCGTCGGAGCGCGAGATCGTCGACCTGCAGCAGGGCGACTATGAGGAGATGGACCAGCTCGCCATCGCCAAGCCGCTCTGCAAGGCCGCCTTCCGCATCCTGCACGCCCAGGACATCGGCATCGGCGTGGCGCGTGCCATCCGCGCCGCCGTGTCGGGCCGTCCGGGCGGCGTCTATCTCGACCTGCCGGCGAAGCTGTTCTCGCAGGTGATGGACGCCGTGGAAGGCGCCAAGTCGCTGGTCAAGGTGGTCGATCCGACCCCGGCGCAGTATCCGTCGGCCGACGCGGTCAACCGCGCGCTCGACCTGCTGAAGGGCGCCAAGCGTCCGCTGGTCATCTTCGGCAAGGGTGCCGCTTACGCCCAGGCCGACGAGACGATCCGCGCCTTCGTCGAGAAGAGCGGCATCCCGTTCCTGCAGATGAGCATGGCCAAGGGCCTGCTGCCCGACACCCATCCGCAGTCGGCCGGCGCCGCCCGTTCGCTGGTGCTGCAGGAAGCCGACGTGGTCATGCTGGTCGGCGCGCGCCTGAACTGGCTGCTGTCGCACGGCAAGGGCAAGACCTGGGGCAAGCCGGGCTCCAAGAAGTTCATCCAGGTCGACATCGAGCCGCGGGAGATGGACAGCAACGTCGAAATCCATGCTCCGCTGGTCGGCGACATCGCCTCGGTCATGGAAGTGATGCTGAAGGGCATCGAGGGCGGCCTGACCCCGCCGACCGAGTGGATGGCCACCGTCGCGGCCAAGCGTGAGCAGAACGTCGCCAAGATGGCGCCGAAGCTGATGAGCAACGCGTCGCCGATGAACTTCCATGGTGCGCTCGGCGCTCTGCGCCGCGTCATCAAGGAGCGTCCGGACGCCATGCTGGTCAATGAGGGCGCCAACACCCTCGACCTCGCCCGCGGCATCATCGACATGTACGAGCCGCGCAAGCGTCTGGATGTCGGCACCTGGGGCGTCATGGGCGTCGGCATGGGCTATGCCGTCGCCGCGGCGGTGGAGAGCGGCAAGCCGGTGCTGGCGGTGGAAGGCGACAGCGCCTTCGGCTTCTCCGGCATGGAGGTGGAGACGATCTGCCGCTACAACCTGCCGGTCTGCATCGTCATCTTCAACAACAACGGCATCTATCGCGGGACCGACACCAACCCGACCGGCGGGGCCGACCCGTCGCCGATGGTCTTCGTCCCGGGTTCCCGTTACGACAAGATGATGGAAGCCTTCGGTGGCGTCGGTGTCCATGTCACCAACCCGGACGAGCTGTACCGCGCGGTCAACGAGGCGATGGACAGCGGCCGTCCGACCCTGATCAACGCCGTCATCGATCCGGCGGCGGGCACCGAAAGCGGCAACATCGGCAGCCTGAACCCGACCAGTTCGGTCCGTAAGATGCCGTCCTAAGAGACGGCCTCAGGAAGCCAAGCGGCCACACGACTTTAAAAAAGCAGGGGGAGAGATACATGGGCAAGGCACTTCAGGGCGTGCGGATTCTCGACTTCACGCATGTGCAGTCGGGGCCGACCTGCACCCAGTTGCTCGCCTGGTTCGGCGCCGACGTCATCAAGGTCGAACGGCCGGGCGAGGGTGACATCACCCGCAGCCAGCTGCGCGATCTGCCGGACGCCGACAGCCTGTATTTCACCATGCTGAACCACAACAAGCGGTCCATCACCCTCGACACCAAGACCCCCAAGGGCAAGGAGGTGCTGGAGGCGCTGATCAAGACCTGCGACGTGATGGTCGAAAACTTCGCCCCCGGCGTGCTCGATCGCATGGGGTTCACCTGGGAACGCATCCAGGAACTGAACCCCGCGATGATCGTCGCGTCGGTCAAGGGCTTCGGCCCCGGGCCGTTCGAGAACTGCAAGGTGTACGAGAACGTCGCCCAATGCGCGGGCGGCGCCGCCTCGACCACCGGCTTCGACGACGGCCCGCCCATGGTCACCGGTGCCCAGATCGGCGACAGCGGCACCGGCCTGCATCTGGCGCTGGGCATCGTCACCGCGCTCTACCAGCGCAAGGAAACCGGCCGGGGCCAGAAGGTGCTGGCCGCCATGCAGGACGCGGTTCTGAACCTGTGCCGCGTCAAGCTGCGCGACCAGCAGCGCCTTGCCCACGGGCCGATGAAGGAATACCCGCAATATCCGAACGGCGAGTTCGGCGACACCGTGCCGCGGGCCGGCAACGCCTCGGGCGGCGGTCAGCCGGGCTGGATCCTGAAGTGCAAGGGCTGGGAGACGGATCCCAACGCCTACATCTACTTCATCGCCCAGGCGCCGGTGTGGAAGTCGATCTGCAAGGTCATCGGCAAGGAGGAGTGGATCACCGATCCCGACTACGCCACCCCGGTGGCCCGCCTGCCGCGCCTGATGCAGATCTTCGGCACCGTCGAGGAGTGGACCAAGACCCTGAGCAAGTTCGAGGTCATGGACATCCTCAACAAGTACGACATCCCCTGCGGTCCCATCCTGTCGATGAAAGAGATCGCCGAAGACAAGTCGCTCTACGAGACCGGCACGCTGGTCGAGGTGGAGCATCCGACCCGCGGCAGCTACCTGACGGTCGGCAACCCGATCAAGCTGTCCGACAGCCCGACGGAGGTCACCCGCTCCCCCCTGCTGGGCGAGCACACCGACGAAATCCTGCGTGACGTGCTGGGTTTCGGCGAGCGTGAGATCGTCGAAATCCGCGACAGCGGCGCCATCGGCGTCGTGCAGCGGTTAGCGGCGGAGTAACGCACACGCCACGCAAACTTAGTCCCTCCCCCGCCCAGCGGGGGAGGTTAGGTGGGGGTCTAACTCCACCAGCAATAGTGCCTTTAAAATACTGGACCGCGCCTCCCTCTCCCCCGACCGTCCCCTTCCCGGTCGCCTGAGAGCCGAAGCCCGGACTTTTAAAAATCCGCCGCCTGTCAGTCGACAAATTTCCGACTCCCCGCGGCATCCAAAAGACCATTCCCGACAGGGTTGAGACGCAAATCATGAACATTCACGAATATCAGGCCAAGGATCTGCTGCGGGGGTATGGCGTCGCCGTTCCGCGCGGCGGTGTGGCCTTCACCCCGGAAGAGGCTGAATCGGTCGCCCGCGAGCTGGGCGGTCCGGTCTGGGTGGTGAAGTCGCAGATCCATGCCGGTGGCCGCGGCGCCGGTCGGTTCCAGGACAATCCGAACGGCAAGGGCGGCGTCCGTGTCGTCAAGTCGATCGAGGAGGTCGCCTCCAACGCCGCCGAGATGCTGAACCACGTTCTCGTGACCAAGCAGACCGGCCCGGCGGGCAAGGAGGTCAAGCGCCTCTATGTCGAGGAAGGCGCCGACATCAAGCGCGAGCTGTATCTCGGCCTGCTGATCGACCGCGCCACCGGCCGCGTCACCATCATCGCCTCGACCGAAGGCGGCATGGAGATCGAAGAGGTCGCTCACAACACGCCGGAGAAGATCGTCAAGGTCGCCATCGACCCGGCCACCGGCATCCAGGGCTACCACACCCGCAAGGTCGCCTTCGCGCTCGGCCTGGAAGGCAAGCAGATTGGCGCCGCCGCCAAGTTCATCCAGGCCGCCTACAAGGCGTTCGTGGATCTGGACTGCGCCATCGTCGAGATCAACCCGCTGATCGTCACCGGTTCGGGCGACATCCTGGCGCTCGACGCCAAGATGAGCTTCGACGACAACGCGCTGTTCCGCCACAAGGAGGTCGCCGCGCTGCGTGACGAGGCCGAGGAAGACCCGGCCGAGATCGAAGCCGCCAAGCACGAGCTGAACTACGTCAAGCTCGACGGCAACATCGGCTGCATGGTCAACGGCGCCGGTCTGGCGATGGCCACCATGGACATCATCAAGCTCTATGGTGCCGAGCCGGCCAACTTCCTCGACGTCGGCGGCGGCGCCACGAAGGAGCGCGTCACCGCGGCCTTCAAGCTGATCCTGTCCGACAGCGCGGTCGAGGGCATCCTGGTCAACATCTTCGGCGGCATCATGCGCTGCGACGTGATCGCCGAGGGCGTGGTCGCCGCGGCCCGCGACGTGAAGCTGCATGTCCCGCTGGTGGTGCGGCTGGAAGGCACCAACGTGGCGCTGGGCAAGAAGATCCTCGCAGACTCCGGCCTGCCGATCCTGTCCGCCGACAATCTGGACGACGCAGCCAAGAAGATCGTCGCCGCCGTCAAGAAGGAGGCCGCGTGAGATGGCTGTTCTCGTCGATAAGAACACGAAGGTGATCTGCCAGGGCTTCACCGGAGCCCAGGGCACCTTCCACTCCGAGCAGGCCATCGCCTACGGCACCAAGATGGTCGGCGGCGTGACCCCGGGTAAGGGCGGCGCCAAGCACCTCGACCTGCCGATCTTCGACACCGTGTCGGAAGCGGTGGAGAAGACCGGTGCGAACGCCTCCGTGATCTACGTGCCGCCGCCCTTCGCCGCGGACGCGATCCTGGAAGCCATCGATGCCGAGATCCCGCTGGTGGTCTGCATCACCGAAGGCATCCCGGTGCTGGACATGGTCCGCGTCAAGCGCGCCCTGGACGGCTCCCGTAAAAATGGAGTTGGGACCCGCCTGATCGGCCCGAACTGCCCCGGCATCATCACGCCGGACGAGTGCAAGATCGGCATCATGCCGGGCCACATCCACAAGCGTGGCAAGATCGGCATCGTCTCGCGCTCCGGCACGCTGACCTATGAAGCGGTGGCGCAGACCACGGCGGCCGGCCTCGGCCAGACCACCTGCATCGGCATCGGCGGCGATCCGGTCAACGGCACCAACTTCGTCGACAGCCTGGAGCTGTTCGTGAAGGACCCGGAGACCGAGGGCATCATCATGATCGGCGAGATCGGCGGCGACGCCGAAGTCCGCGGCGCCGAGTTCATCAAGGCCTCGGGCACGAAGAAGCCGGTCGTCGGCTTCATCGCCGGCCGCACGGCTCCTCCGGGCCGCCGCATGGGCCATGCCGGCGCGGTGATCTCCGGCGGCAACGACACCGCCGACTTCAAGATCGACTTCATGAAGTCGGTCGGCATCGCCGTCGCCGACAGCCCCGCCAGCCTGGGCTCCACCATGCAGTCCATTTTCAAAGGTTGACCGGTACCCCGCGGGACCGCCGTCCGCGACGGTCCCGCGCTTCACACAAAGCTTCTGTCACTCACGCCATCAGCCGCAACAGACAGGCGCAATCAACGCGCCGGACCCCGAGGGAGATGGGACATGAAAGCGCAAGCCCACACGAGCACTGCCCGCCGCATCATCCACGATGACCCCAGCGAGGGCGCCGCCGCGATCATCAAGACCGCCATCATCGAAACGCCGCGGGTGAAGAACGACAACGGCAAGGACGCCAAGGCCGATGCCAAAGCCGATCGGGGCCAAGTCGTCCAGTCGCTGTGCCGCGCGCTGAACATCCTGACGATCCTCGGCTCCAACGACGGGCCGATGACCCTGACCGAGTTGTCTGAGGCCGCGACCCTGTCGCCCTCCACCACCCATCGCCTGCTGACGACCCTGCAGTACGAGCGCTACGTCCGCTTCGACCAGAGCGCGCGCGGCTGGGTGGTCGGCGTCCAGGCCTATATGACCGGCGCCAATTTCCTGAAGACCCGCAATCTGGTCGATGTCGCCCGTCCCCGCATGCGCCGCCTGATGGAGGAGAGCAGCGAGATCGTGAACCTCGCCGTCGAGGAGAATGGCGAGGCGCTCTATCTGGCCCGCGTCGGCGGTCCCCGCGCCGCCCAGGTCGCGGTGCCGCAGACCGACCGCACGCTGCTGCACTGCTCCGCCGTCGGCAAGGCTCTGCTGGCCGGCATGCCGGAGACCAAGATCCAGACCATCGTCACCCAGCGCGGCATGCGCCAGTTCACCCGCAGCACCCTGTCGTCGCTGCCGGCGCTCTACCGCGACCTGACGCTGGTCCGCACCCGCGGCTATGCCCTGGACCAGGAGGAGCGGGTGTCCGGCCTGCGCTGTGTCGCCGCCCCGATCTTCGACGAGAATTCCCGTGTGATGGGCGCCCTGTCGCTGTCCGGCTCCAGCCGGCGCATCGAGGACGCGCGGTTGCGCGCCCTGGGCGAGATGGTCAAGCGCGCCGCCGCCGCGGTGACGCAGGAACTGGGCGGCCGCGTGCCGGTTCCCAACTGACCCTTACACGGAACAGTAACGCCAAGAGCTGACGGCAGGTGGTGCACGTTGGCATTCCTCCCTGGCGCACTCAGGGCCGCGTTCCTCACGGGACGCGGCCTTTTTTCTTGAGAAAAGAATCGTTTCCACGGAATGGAAAAGCGGCTTTTTTCTCGGGCAAATCGATCGGATCGGTGCGATTGTCTGTCTCGGGAAAGGCGTTCCTTTCTCATCGGGCGGATGTGTTGTTTTGCATGTTCGCGCTTCTCTCGGAGACTGGCCGTGCTGTGTGCAGCACGGCCATTTTTTTGACTTTTCCGCAGGGCGAAATCGGATCCATCGCCGCGTGGACTGGCCGTCCGCCGTGACGACACAGTGCCCCCAAACCCATCACGACGACAGGGCAGGGGAACGATCCGAATGACAGACACCAGAAGCATGACGGCCATCAAGGTGAGCCAGCCCGGCAAACCGGAGGTGCTGGTCGCGGCGCGCCGTCCGGTTCCCGATCCGGCGCCGGGCGAGATCCGCATCGCCGTCCAGGCTGCCGGCGTCAACCGGCCCGACGTGCTGCAACGGCTCGGCAAGTACAATCCGCCGCCCGGCATCACCGACATCCCCGGCCTGGAGGTCGCCGGGACCGTCGATGCGCTGGGCGAGGGGGTTGAGAGCTGGCGGGTCGGCGATCCCGTCTGCGCCCTGTTGGCCGGCGGTGGCTATGCCGAGTTCTGCGTGGTGCCGGCGGCGCAATGCCTGCCTATTCCCGCCGGCCTGTCGATGGCCGAGGCGGCGGCCCTGCCGGAGACCTTCTTCACCGTCTGGTCGAACGTGTTCGAGCGCGGTGCGCTCCAGCCCGGCGAGGCGTTGCTGGTCCATGGAGGCACGTCCGGCATCGGCACCACGGCGATCCAGCTGGGTGCGGCCTTCGGCGCGCGCGTCTTCGCCACCGCCCGCGGACCCGAGAAATGCGGCGCCTGCGTCCGGCTGGGCGCCGAACGTGCCATCGACTACGCCGAGGAGGATTTCGTTGCGGTGGTCAAGGAGGCGACCGGCGGCGCCGGCGTCAATGTGGTGCTGGACATCGTCGGCGGCGACTACGTCGCCCGCAGCATCGACGCGCTGGCGGTCGAGGGCCGCTATGTCTGCATCGGCTTCGTCCGTGGGGCGACGGCCAACGTGAACTTTTTCCCGGTGATGACCAAGCGGCTGGTGCTGACCGGCTCCACCCTGCGGGCGCGTCCCGTTGCCTACAAGCAGGCGGTGGCGGAGCAGCTGAAGGCACGGGTCTGGCCGCTGATCGAGCAGGGCAAGGTCAAGCCCGTCGTCCACGAGGTCTTCCCGCTCGACCAGGCCGCCGACGCCCACCGGCTGATGGAGAGCAACCAGCATGTCGGCAAGCTGGTGCTGGCGGTGGGGTAATGATCGTCTTCAATCCAACATCGGCAGGCCGGTCTCGATCCTGACCAGTGCGGCCAGCAGCGGGGCGCCGATGTCGCGGCGGACGAAGTTGCTGGCCTTTTCCGCCGCGTTGATCGCCTGCTGGAAGGTGCGGCGCCAGCGGTCGTCGTTGTAGAAGGCCTTTTCCGCCTTGGCCCGCTGTGCCAGCAGGCCGGGTCGGCGGCCGGCGGAGTCGTCCGCCAGCTTGTTCAGGCGGTTCATCAGGTCGTTGGCGACGGCCGGCTCGCCACGCTTCATCGCCGCGTCGATCAGCTCGGCATAAGCCTCGCCACGGGTGTCGATGTCGGCGACCTGTTCCGCATAGGCGACGGCCATCGCCGTCTCGCCCCGCTTGGCCAGCCGCCCCAGCACCGCCGGGATCGTCCACGGGTTCTCGTCCTGCACGGTGCTGAGCAGGCCAAGCGCCAGCTTCGGCTCGCCGATGTCGGCCGCCGCCACCGCCAGCTCCGGCGGGCAGCAGTCGCCGCGAGTTTCCTTGAACTTGGAGAACTGCGTCTCGACCGTGTTCAGGAACAGGGTGCGGGCCTGCGCCTCCTTGCCTGCGCGCAGCAGCGTCTGGGCGACCAGCCCCAGCTCCCACGAGCAATTGTGGCTGGAGGCGTAGCCCTTGGCCTCGTCGGCCAGCGCGTTGGTCAATGCCGCGTCACCGCGCCAGGATGCCGCCTTGGCAATGTCGGCGAGGTTGTAGATGCGGGTCGAGCAGTCGTTGATCTGCCGCGTGATGTCGAGCGCCAGCGACGTCTGCCCCATCAGGGACAGGGCGCGGGCGACGAACAGATCCTGGCCGGAGCTGTCGGCGACGCCGCCGCGGCGCACCGCGCTGACGAAGGGCGCCATGATCTCCTTGGCGCGGCCGGGATCGCCCAGCTGCTGGTAGGCGACCGCCAGCGACAGCCAGTCCCAGCGGGCGGCGGTGATCGGCGTTTCCACCGGCGGCAGCATCTCGCCGATGCGGTGGAGGAAGCACAGGCTGTTCAGCGCGTCGTTGCAGACGAGCGCCCGTATGCGCGAGCGGAATTCATAGAAGTCGAAGTCGCCCACGAACTGGTTGGTGACGAGCTGCACCGCCAGCGGGCTGTCGGGGTATTTCGTCACGATCTCGTTGAACAGCTTGTCGGCCTCCTTCAGAAGGCGCGACTCCTCGGCGACGTCATAAGTGTTGTCGGCCTGCCGGATCAGCTGCAGCGCCTGGACGAACAGGCGGTTGGCCGGACCCGGCGTGCCGGCGGCGGGGGAGTCCGCCCCGCCGCCATCCTGATCCTGGGCCACCACATCTTGCGCCACCACGTCCGGGGCCCCCGGTATGCCCTGCGCTGCGCCCTGCGTCGCCGCATCCTGCGCCAGAACGGGACCGGTCGCGACCGCCGCCGGCAGGATCAGGGCTGCGGCGACGGCGGCGGTGCGGAGAACGGCGAGGACGCGGGATAGGGCGGAGGCCATGGCGGTCGGGTTTCAACCCTGGAGGTTTTGGTTTGAGAGCAGACGCACGTAGCTGACGACGCGTTGAACGTTGGGCACCGAACGGGCGTGCTGGAGCACGTTGTTCAGCTCTTCCTGTGAACTGGCGACACCCATCAGATAGACAACACCATCGACGGTATCGATGCTGTAATTTTGGCTATGAATATTCGCATCGAACGTGATCCGGCTGCGAATCTGGGTTGAAATCCAGGTGTCGCGCGCGGTGTCCACGATGCTGGACCCGTTGTCGATCTGGATTTCGTTGATGACTTCCTTGACGCCGTCGGCCTGCCAGGCGAGACGCACCGCGTCGAGCCGCATCTGCGCGTCGGCGGCGCGGCCGGTCAGCAGCACGCGGCCCTGGTCGACGGTCAGGCCGATCCGGTTGGTCATGTCGATCGAATGCTGCAGCCACAGCGAATTGATGCGGGCGCGGATTTCGGTGTCGCTGACGAAGCCGCTGAAACCGCGCTCCTGCGAGGCCACGACGGCGGCGCCGCCCGCGGTGCCCAGCACCAGCGGCCCGCAACCGGCCAGCGAAGTCCCTGCTGCGCAGGCAAGTGCGACCATCATCCAAAGGCGGCTCAAACCCGTCACAGCGTGCCTCCCTTCGCCTGCGTGTCGAGCGCCGGGAAAATGCGGCGCGCGGCCGGAAAAAGTCACGGCGGAACGGTCTTTGCAATGGGGAAATTCGAGGCTTTCACCAGTCATCGTCACTTTGTCCCGAGGTGATGCACGGATGTTGCAGTCGCTGCGACTGCGAAGGAGCGGCCGCGGCGGAAGTTTCGCCGCAGAGCCTCATGCAGTCTCGGGGCAAAATCAGGCGAAAGCTGGGCTGGAGAGCACGCGTGCGATCTCGCGGGCCAGGACGCGCGAAACGACCCGCCGCGCCGTGGCGTCACGCAGGATTTCCTCGTCCCTGGGATTGGACAGGAAGCCGGTCTCCACCAGCACCGACGGCACGTCCGGCGCCTTCAGCACCGCGAAATTGGCCGAGCGCATCGGGTTTTCCAGCAGGCGCAGCTCCTTGCCCGCGCCCTCCACCAGAAGCTGGCGGGCGGCCAGCGAGGCATGGCGGGTGTGGCGCGCCGTCAGGTCCAGCAGGATGTCCTTGACGATCCGGCCGCCGCCCAACGATCCCGACTTTCCGAAGCGGTCGGCCTGATTCTCCTGCTGGGCGAGGCGCGAGGCGAAGGAGTCCGACGCCTTTTCCGACAGGATGTAGGCCGACAGCCCGCGGGCATCGGCATTGGGGGCGCTGTCGGCATGGATCGACACGAACAGCTCGGCCCCGGCCTCGCGCGTCAGCGCCACCCGCTCGTCCAGCGCCAGGAAGCGGTCGTCGCGCCGCGTCAGCTTCACCGCGACGTTGGTTCGGTCGGCCAGGATGCGTGCGACCTCGTGGGCGATGTCGAGCGTCACCTCCTTTTCGAAGGTGCCGCGGGTGCCGATCGCGCCGGGATCGTTGCCGCCATGGCCGGGATCGAGCATCACCAGCCGGGGCCGCGACGATCCGCCGCCGGCCGGCTTGCGGCCGGGCCGCCGCTCCGCAGCCAAAGCCGTGCCCGGCGGATCGGCCAGGGCCAGTGCTGCGGTGCCGAAAGCGGTTAACCAAAGTTTGCTCAGCCCGAGCCCAAGCAGCTGTCGTCGATCCATCGCCAGAAATACCATGCTGCAAAGGTGGGGAGACCGCGGCGTCAGGTCGCCCGACCCGTTGTGCCAACCGTTGGTCTAGCCTGATTCATTAACCAATGCGGCTGCAAAAAAGTATTGTCAAGACCGGGTAGGTTACCGTTTCTGAATATTTGTGAGCCTCCGGTCATGCGGGCACACTTGAAAGGCTGAGAATTCGACAGACGTGATTGGTTGCTTGATGACCGATTGAAAAAGCGCTAAAATTTTAGCGATCAGCTCGGGAGGTGTCGATGTTGAGGAAAGCCCTGTTCAACATCATCCGGCAAGAGCAGCGCGATATCGAGGACAAGCTCGAACGCGAGGAACAGCAGCCCAGTCCTGACGTCCGCCGGATCGTCGGCCTGCGGCAAGAGGCGACCAGCCTGCGTCGTGAATTGGAACATTTCCACGACGTGTAAGCCCTGATACCGGCCATCATCCGGCCACCGGGCGTCGCTATGGAAAGTCGCCACTGAATATGTGACCGATCGGTCGCGCCCCTTCTCCGCAGGATCGCGGGGGAGGGGATTTTTGTTTTCAGCTCCCTGCCGGGGCCACTCTCGGCCGTCTTCCCCGCGAAGGCGGGGAACCAGGAAACCCTCTCTGGGAAACTGCTGAAATGGCTGGATTCCCGCCTTCGCGGGAATGATGGCCGAAGGAGGCCTCACCCCAGCTTGGCGTATCCGCGCTCGATCACCCGTTCGGCGGCCTCATAGACGGCCAGCATCTCCTCGTAGGCGGCGCGCAGGCGGGCGAGGTCGGTGACGGTGGAGGAATCAGGATGCCGGGATTCGGACATCTTCAGGCCGGCGCGGATATAGTCGGCGCGCAGTTCCGCCACCCGCACCGCCATGCGCAGGAAGCTGTCGCGGTCCAGGTTCGGCAGTTCGCGCCCGATGACCTCGCAGTTGGCCTCCAGGATCGCCGCATCCATGTTTTCCAGGAAATGGCGGATGCGCTGGCTGCGGCTGCTGTCGGCGGCATCCGCCGTCATCAGCTTGTCGACCTTGCCCTTGGTGTATTCACCGATGATCTTGCCGCCGGTTGCCATGGGTGACCCCGCCTTCCCGATGCCGGCCAGTCCGGCCGCCGCCGATTGTCGCACCGCCGGCGCATCTGCGCCAGAGCCGCGTGGGGCGCGCGGGTTCGGGGGCATTCCCGCTCGACAGTGTGGCCCGCCTGACGGTGCAGCCATGTGCGCATCCGCACATGAAGCGGGTGCAACATCGCGGCGTTCGTGCTAGGGAAGCTTCCCCCTATTTCTTGCTGTACGCCATGGTGGACGCGCGATGTCTGAGACCGGCTCCGACTATATCCTCACCGTTTCCTGCCCCGACACCGTCGGCATCGTCTTCGCGGTGTCCGGCTTCCTGGCGGAGCGGAGCTGCAACATCATCGACAGCGCGCAGTTCGGCGACCGCATCTCCGGCCTGTTCTTCATGCGCGTCAGCTTCAACGGCAACCCGGCCGGGCCGGCGAAGGCGCAGCTGGAGGCCGAATTCGCCGCCCAGGTGGCGGAACGCTTCGGCATGACCTGGAAGATCCACGATGCCCGCCGCCGTCCGCGCGTGCTGATCATGGTGTCGAAGTTCGGCCATTGCCTGAACGACCTGCTGTACCGCTATCGCACCGGCTACCTGCCGATCGAAATTCCGGCCATCGTCTCCAACCACCGCGACTTCTACCAGCTGGCGGCGTGGCACAACATCCCGTTCCACCATCTGCCGGTCGGCCCCGACAACAAGGCGCATCAGGAAGCCCGCCTGCTGGAGATCGTGGACGAGGAGAAAATCGACCTCGTCGTGCTCGCCCGCTACATGCAGGTGCTGTCGGGGGCCTTGTGCGAGCGGATGGCCGGCCGGGTCATCAACATCCACCACAGCTTCCTGCCCAGCTTCAAGGGGGCCAAGCCCTATCATCAGGCCCATGCGAGAGGCGTGAAGCTGATCGGCGCCACCGCGCACTATGTCACCTCCAACCTCGACGAAGGCCCGATCATCGAGCAGGAGGCCGAGCGCGTCGACCACACGATGACGCCCGACGACCTGGTGGCCATCGGGCGTGACATCGAGAACATCGTGCTGGCCCGCGCCGTCCGCTATCACGTGGAGCACCGCGTGCTGCTGAACGGCAACAAGACGGTGGTCTTCCGCTAAAGCCGGATAAGGCGGCGCTGCCCCTCAGTGGGGCTGCGCCGTCTCGCGGGCGTCTTCCGGCTGGGGCATGAACACCGCGCGGGTGATCGCCTGTTCGATCTGGTCGCGGGTGAAGGGCTTCGGGATCACCGGACCCAGATGCTCCAACCCGTGCTTGGCCAGATCGTCGGGGAAGGCGGTGACGAAGATCACCGGCAGGAACCGGCGGGCCCGCAATTCGCGCGCCACCTCCAGCCCGTTGTCGCCGTCGGCCAGCCGGATGTCCATCAGGGCCAGCGTCGGCCGGTGTTCCGCCGCCAGCGACAGCGCCTCGTCCATCGTCGCGGCGTTGCCGCAGACGATGTGACCCATGCCGCGCACCGTTTCCGCCAGATCGAAGGCGATGATGGCATCATCCTCGACGATCAGGATGGTGGCGGTCAGCCGGGCGCGGACACGCTCGCGGGCGTGGTTCAGCCGCTCCATCGCGTCCTCCGGGGCGATGCCCAGGACGGCCGCGGCGTCGCCGACCGGCAGATCCTCCAGATTGACCAGAAGGTAGAGCCGGCGGTCGGTCTCCTCCAGCGTCATCAGCGCCGATTCGACCGGATGATAGGGCGCCACCGCCGGGGGCGCGCCTTCCTCGTCCTGCAACTCGTTCAGATGGCGATAGAGCGTGCCGCGCGACAGGTCGCCGCCCCGGCCGGTTTCAGCCTCGTCCGCCTCCAGATACCATTCCAGAGTGCGGGTCACCAAGGCGTCCCCCCGCCCGTTCGTCCCGGTCAGCGCGCGGGCATAGCGGCGCAGGTAGGGCAAATGCTGCATGAAGTGACCGGTGTACTGCTCCATCTCTCTCCCCGTGCCTTTCTGCGGCGCGTGTTCCTGGCATCCACCCGACATGCCGCTCCGGATACCCGGATGCGGCCGGTGCAACCCGATCCTTCCGGGCTTGAAGTGTTCGGCGGCGAAAACCGGCGACGAATTCCGGAGGTCGGTTCCCGCCGGAGGTCGCGACGCCATCGACGCTGCCTTCACAGCAGACTGACGCATTGCGACCTGCAACGGTCAAATTCATATGGCGCAGTCCACGGCCTAACGGGAGTGAACCCGAAAGATTTATTCGAGATACCTGCAAAGGATTACTCAGTATGCATGGTATGCAACAGGGCATGACAGGGGCCGGCGAGGCCGGCCGGCGGTCTATGACCCCCGCCGCATAGGGGGTTGCGGAGGCCGGGATTTAACCGTTCCGAAAGACTTACCAGCCTACTCTGACTTTGCCCTCCGGCATTTGCTGCGCATCTGCCGTGTGAGGGCGAGGCGAGTGTTCCCGATCCTCGAACGCGCCGGCCACCCCCTGGCCGGCGCGTTTTTCTTTCTGCGTATCGTGACTTTCGGGTCGCGCGGTCCGGCAATTGAAAAAACCAAGCACTCCGCCCGGGAACCAACCGGCAGCAGCCGTGTTGGAACCGCCAATGGTGTGATTCCTCCCTGAACCGCCAGTCCTTCCGCCGCCTGGCGCCGCCGCGAGATCATGCGGATGGGCGCCGGCGGCGAATTTTTATCTGGATGGATAACGGCCCTGTCACCGCATTCATTTCGTCAATTGGTGACTTTCACAACCCGACGCTTGCAACCCGTTTAATCCAACGTTAAGGACATCGGCCCACGGTTGGGGTTGGGTGTCATCGGGTCCGGGTTTGTGCATGGAAGACCAAGAGTTGGATCGGTCCCTGATGGATGGCATTCCGCCGGATGAGTTGGCCGACTTCGTCCAATGGCGGGAACGCGTGCGCGGCACGAACATCTCGGAAAAGACGCTGCTGGCGACCGACTATCTCAATCACTTCAACGAAATCGTGATGCTGATCGAGATGATCCCGGACATGCCGGACATGCTGGAGGAATGCCGCATCTGGCAACCCAAGAGCTATGCCGAGCATTTCCGCGACAGCGGCTTTTCCGACAAGGAACTGGCGATCGAGGCCTACGGCCATGTGCCGTCGAAGTTCCTCCGCCCCTTCGAGGACACCATCGCCCAGGCCCATCAGGTGATCGCCCACACGCTGGAGCGGATCGGCACCGACATCGACAGCGGCGATCCCGACAAGCTGCGGATGGACTGCCAGGCCTCCGTCGCGATGATCCACCGCATCATCCAGGTCGCCAACGGGATCATCCACGGCACCGCCCATGTGATGGAACAGGGCGAGATCGACATCTATCTGCAGAACGGCTGACGGTTGGTACGCCGACCCGTACTTTCGGTCCGAATCGTGCGTCTTACCAACGAAAAACAGGCCTTTTCAGTCACTTGTCCCGGCAGGAATGGCGATTGATGGTGCACCCACCATTCGTTCGTTGCATGGCTCACTTGCTCCCCCCGGCACTATAGTCGGAGCATAAAAGATAAGACGGAGGCGTGTTCATGCGTCCTCTGCGGGGGGAGATGGAGCATTGCCCATGAAGGGATGCGCATTCGCGCCGGCCGATGGCATGGCCGTGTCTGAACCGCGCGTGTGGCGGCAGGTTCCGCCCACCGATCACGCCGGCCCCATCCTCCCCGTTAGCCAATGGGGGGAGGCAGCACCGCGCATGACGCCATCCGGACATCTGGACAGCTTCACCCGTGACCGGCTGCCGGCGCCGGCGCAACGCCCCGACCTGATTCTCGAACGCCCCGAACTCCAATACCCGCAGCGCCTGAACGCCGCCTCCGTCCTGATCGACGGCTGGCGCGAGCGCGGCTGGGACGGGCGTCCCTGCCTGATCGGCGGTGACGGCGAGGTGTGGAGCTATGGCCGGATGCGCGACACCGTCGACCGCATCGCCCGCGTCCTGACCGAGGATTACGGGCTGGTCACCGGCAACCGCGTCCTGCTGCGCGGCCCCAACACGCCGATGCTGGCCGCCTGCTGGCTGGCGGTCATCAAGGCCGGCGGCGTTCTGGTGCCGACGATGCCGCTGCTGCGCGCGCCGGAACTGGCCGACGTGCTGAAGCGCGCCGCCATCGACATGGCGCTGTGCGACACCCATTACCTCGACGATCTGGAAGAGGCGGCGCTGCCGTCGCTGCGCATCGTCGGCTTCCGCGATGGCGAGCTGGAACACCGCATCGCCACCAAGCCGGCCGGGTTCGAGGCCGCCGACACGGCGCAGGACGACGTGGCGCTGATCGCCTTCACCTCCGGCACCACCGGAACGCCGAAGGCGGCCGCCCATTTCCACCGCCATCTGCTGGCGATCTCCGACCTGTCGCCGCGCTCGGTGCTGGGGACGACGGCCGAGGACGTGTTCTGCGGCTCGCCGACGCTGGCCTTCGCCTATGGGCTGGGCGGGCTGCTGCTGTTCCCGCTGCGCATCGGCGCGTCGGTCATCCTGCTGGAGCGCGGGACCGCCGACCGGCTGCTGGAGGCCGCCACCCGCCACCGGGCGA
This sequence comes from Azospirillum sp. CT11-132, assembly GCF_047302835.1. Taxonomy (NCBI): domain Bacteria; kingdom Pseudomonadati; phylum Pseudomonadota; class Alphaproteobacteria; order Rhodospirillales; family Azospirillaceae; genus Azospirillum; species Azospirillum sp. CT11-132. The sequence continues at coordinate 504,160 of NZ_JBGLZA010000006.1, read as the reverse complement.
CGGTGATGTTCACCGTGCCCACGGTCTACCGCGGCATGATCGGCCGCATGGCCGCCGATCCGGCTTTGGCCAACGGTCTGTCCTCTCTGCGCCTCTGCGTTTCGGCTGGGGAACCGCTGCCGCAGCAGACCTTCGAGGGCTGGCGCGACGCCACCGGGCTGCAGATCCTCGACAGCCTGGGCACCACCGAGCTGCTGAACGCCGTGCTGCACGCCGTCCCCGGCGATGTCCGGCCGGGCTCCACCGGCAAGCCCGTGCCGGGATACGAGGCGATGGTGGTCGACGACCAGTTCCGCCGGCTTCCCCCCGGACAGGTCGGCCGGCTGGCGGTGCGCGGGGCGACCGGCTGCCTCTATCTCGACGATCCGCGCCAGGAAAGCTATGTCCAGCAGGGCTGGAACCTGACCGGCGACGCCTTCCACGTCGATGAGGACGGCTTCTTCTGGTATCACGCCCGCACCGACGACCTGATCGTCTCGGCCGGCTACAAGATCTCCGGTCTGGAGGTCGAGAACATCCTGCTGAGCCACGAGGCGGTGCAGGAATGCGCGGTGATCGCCGCCCCGGATCCGGTGCGCGGCACCATCCCCAAGGCCTTCGTCGTTCTGCGCGACGATGTCCGCCCCGACGAGCGTCTGGCGGAGGAGCTGCAGAGCTTCGTCAAGGAGCACATTGCGCCCTACAAGTACCCCCGCGCGGTGGAATTCCTCGACGCGCTGCCGCGGACGGAGACCGGCAAGGTCCAGCGCTTCAAGCTGCGCCGCCGGGCCTGGCAGCCGGACGACGAGGAGTAGGGCGTCGCTTTACCGGGGAAAGCCGGCGAAGCGGGTCAGGCGGATGTTGTGCGCTTTCAAGAGCGCGGCGAACTCCGGCCCGCGCAGATAGTCGTACTCGGTGCGCCGCGGCTCGACCAGAGTGTCGACGCGGCGCAGCTCCTCGTCGGGCAGGCCGGGATGGACCATCACCAGGGTCCGGCCGCCGATGCCATCGAGGAAGCGGGACATCAGCTCGGCGAAGGGCCGGTTGCCGGCGAAGTCGTAGACTCCGGCGAAGCGGTCGTTGGCCGGGATGCCGCGTGCCCGCACCATGCGCCTCAGCCCGCCGCCCAGCCCGCCGATCAGCAGCGTCTTCGGCACCGCGACGCCTCGGCGCAGCACCGAGGCCACCGGCTCGCCGCACAGGCGGACATAGGCGCCGGGCAGGGTGGCCAGCGCCTCCACCACCGCGTCGCGCACGCCGGGCAACTGGTGGATGTGCTGGTGGCCGTCGATATAGTCGGGCGGCGCCCCCCAGGCGTCGGTGAAGGCGGCGATCTGGCGCGACAGTTCGTCACGGATCTCCACCCGCGCCGCCGGCGTGCTCAATTTCCCGCGATAGGCCCAGCCCATCAGCCGCCCCAGCGGCGGCAACCGCCCATCCGGCGCCAGCGTCGGCATGGCCCCCAGCGGCGGCTGGTCGGTCAGGGTGAAATGCAGCCCGACATCCGCCTTGTCCTTCAGCTCGCGCAGGGCCGCGGCGCCCTCACGCCAATGCGGGCAGAGGCTCATGACGGAGGTGGCGGTCAGGCGACCTTGGGCGATCAGGTCGCGGATGGCGGCGTTGACGCCGGGCGCCAGACCATAATCGTCGGCACAGAGCAGGAGCGGGGTGGGCGCGGTATCGGGCATGACCGGACGGAAGCAGGATGCGGAGTTCCGGCCAAGATGGGCGGGCCGCCCCGATCAGGCAATAGCATTCAGGCCGCTTCGGTCGCCGGCTCCGCCGCCGGCTTGCGGACTTGCAGGGTGGCCAGCATCACGCCGGGCAGGACCAGCGCCACCCCCATCAGGTGAAAGCCCTGCAGCGGCTCGGACAGCAGGACCCAGGAGGCGAGCGCCGCCCACAGAGGCGAGACGTACAGCGCGGTGGAGGCGCGCGCGGCGCCCATCATCGCGATGGTCTTCTGATAAGCCAGCAGAGCCAGGACCGACGCGAACAGCGCGACCGCGACGATCGACAGGATGGTGGAGACGGAAAAGGGCACCGGCCGCACCGCCACCGTCTCCCACGCATAGAAGGGAGCCAGCACCAGCACCCCGGCGAAGGCGTTCGCCGCGAAGGCGGTGACCACCGGCAGGGGTGTGCCCGATTGCCGCAGCAGGATGGTGTAGACCGACCAGGATACTGCCCCGGTCAACACCAGCAGGTCGCCGGAATTGAAGGACAGGTGGCGCAAGGCGTCGAGATCGCCGCGGGTGAGGATCACCAGCACGCCCGCCATCGCCAGCAGGATGCCCAGCACCTGCCGCGGCCGGATCGCGTCGCCCAGCCAGACGGCGGCCAGCGCCAGGATCATCGCCGGGCTGGTCGCATAGATCAGGCTGGCGTTGGTGGCGCTGGTCCGCTCCAGCCCGTAATAGACGATGGCGCCCGAAATCCCCTGGCCCAGCACGCCCAGCAGCAGATAGCGCCGCCACTGCCGCTTCAATTGAACACGGTGGGTCAGCAGCCCCGGCAAGGCGAAGGGCAGCACGATCAGGAAGGCGATCAGCCAGCGCCAGAAGGCCAGCCCGATCGGCGGCACCACATGCGCCACCGCCCGCCCGACCACCGGGTTTGAAGCCAGCAGGGCGGAACCGACGATGTAGAGGCCATAGGCGGCCAACGGGCCGGCCAGCGGACCGGTTCGCAGGAAGGACGGCAGGAGCGGAAGCGACATCGCCGGATCGGTATCCGAAAAGGGGGTTCCCGAAAAGGGGGTTCCATGACGGGTGCAACCCAGCCTAGCATGGCAGCCGCGGCCGCCCTTCACGGCAGCTGTGCATGGCAGCCGTCCGACTCCCGTCGGCTGCGGGCATTGCCGGAATGGTCCACCCGGATAACCTGATTCGCAGGGGAAGGAAACTATCGATTCGGTCAACCGGATGGTTGGCTTTGCAACTGTTTCGTTTTCAGGGGCGAAAATGTGTCCATACGGACGTATTGGTGCCCAAAAATATGCTCTGCGCCACGGTATAGCCACGTATGCATGTTGGCGTTGACAGGCGCCTTTGCCACGCGCCAAATGGCGACGCTATTTCCAAAAGCGTTCTGGCAAATTTCCGTACGCTCCAACCGGAATCGGGAGGCAAGACGAATGAAGCGCATCCTGCTGGGTGCCGGGCTTGGTATGGCCGCGGCGCTGGCGCTGTCGACGCCGGCCCAGGCGGCGAAGACCCTTGTTTATTGCTCCGAGGGTAGCCCCGAAAACTTCAACCCCATGTTGAACACGACCGGCACCAGTTTCGACGTTGCTCTCCCGGTCTACAACAACCTCGTCCAGTTCGAGCATGGCGGCACCAAGGTCGTTCCCGGCCTCGCCGAGTCCTGGACCATCTCCGACGATGGTCTGGTCTACACCTTCAAGCTGCGCGCCGGCGCCAAGTGGCACAGCAACAACGATTTCAAGCCGACGCGCGACGCCAACGCCGATGACGTGATCTTCTCGTTCGAGCGCCAGTGGAAGGCCGACAATCCCTTCCACAAGGTGTCGGGCGGCGCCTACGACTACTTCAACGACATGGCGATGCCGAAGTTGTTGAAGTCGATCGAAAAGGTTGACGACCTGACGGTCAAGTTCACGCTGAACGCGGTCGAGGCGCCGTTCCTGGCCAACCTCGCCATGCCGTTCGCGCCGATCATGTCGGCCGAATACGCCGCGATGCTGCTGAAGAAGGGCACGCCGGAGAAGCTGGATCAGGTTCCCATCGGCACCGGTCCCTTCCAGTTCGTCGCCTACCAGAAGGACGCCGTCATCCGCTACAAGGCGTTCGAGCAGTATTGGGGCGGCAAGCAGCCGCTCGACAACCTCGTCTTCGCGATCACGCCCGACGCGGCGGTCCGGCTGGCCAAGCTGAAGGCCGGCGAATGCCAGGTGATGCCGTACCCGAATCCGGCCGACATCGAGGCGATGAAGAAGGACGGCTCGATCGTCGTTCAGGAGCAGGAAGGCCTGAACGTCGGTTACGTCTCCTTCAACGTGACCAAGAAGCCGTTCGACGACGTCCGCGTCCGCCGCGCCGTCAGCATGGCGATGGACAAGAAGGCGATGGTCGCCGCGGTTTATCAGGCCGCCGGCGTCCCGGCCAAGAACCCGATTCCGCCGACCATGTGGTCGTACAACGACTCGATCGAGGACTATCCGTACGACGTCGAGCGGGCGAAGAAGCTGCTGGCCGATGCCGGCTATCCCAACGGCTTCGAGACCGACCTGTGGGCGATGCCGGTGCAGCGTCCGTATAACCCGAACGCCAAGCGCATCGCCGAGATGATGCAGGCCGATCTGGCCAAGGTCGGCGTCAAGGCGAAGATCGTTCAGTACGAGTGGGGCGAATACCGCAAGCGGATGCAGCAGGGCGAGCACCAGATGGGCATGCTCGGCTGGACCGGCGACAACGGCGACCCCGACAACTTCCTCTACACCCTGCTGGGTTGCGAGGCGGCGCGTCCGGGCGGCAACAACCTGTCGAAGTGGTGCAACAAGGAATTCGACGACCTCGTCGTCCAGGCCAAGCGCACCAACGACATCGCTGCCCGCACCAAGCTGTACGAGCAGGCGCAGGTCATCTTCAAGGAAGAGGCCCCCTGGTACACCATCGCCCATTCGGTGGTTTACATGGGCCTCGCCAAGAACGTCGTCGGCTACAAGATGGATCCGTTCGGCGTCCATCGCTTCGAAGGCGTCGATCTGAAGTGATGCGTGGCGCACCTCCGCAAAAAGGGGGTGCGGCGCCGGGTGTATAGGGTTGGAGGCGTGGGTTTCCGCGCCTCCAACCCTTTGAACAGAGTGGCATTCCCGACCCTGCGCAAGTGGGGGAGGGCCGGAGTGGGGGCAGGTGCCCCTGATGGAACGGGGCGTTGCCAAGTCAGCGCTCCGTTCCAGTTTTCACCATAGTTTTAAAAAACGAGTACCCGTCGATGCTTCGCTTCATCCTGACGCGGGTGAGCTTGGTGATTCCGACATTTCTCGGCATCACCTTTCTGACCTTCATCCTGATCCGGCTGGTTCCCGGCGACCCCATCGAGGTGCGAGTCGGCGAACGGGGTATCGCACCCGAGCGGCTGGCCGCATTCCGTCATGAACTGGGTCTCGACCAGCCGCTCTGGCAACAGTTCCTCGATTATGTCGGCCACGTGCTGTCGGGTGATTTCGGCCTGTCGCTGGTCACCCACAATTCGGTGCTGAGCGAGTTCCTGACGCTGTTTCCGGCGACGCTCGAACTGGCGCTGTGCGCCATGCTGTTCGCGACGCTGATCGGCCTGCCCGCCGGCATCCTGGCGGCGGTGAAGCGCGGATCGCTGTTCGACCACGGCGTGATGGGCGCCAGCCTGACCGGCTATTCGATGCCGATCTTCTGGTGGGGCCTGCTGCTGATCCTGTTCTTCTCGGTCGCGCTGGGCTGGACCCCGGTGTCCGGCCGCCTGGATCTGGTCTATTACGTGGAGCCGGCGACCGGCTTCATGCTGATCGACACGTTGATGGCCGGCGATTACGACGCGTTCCGCTCCGCGCTGTCCCACCTGATCCTGCCGACCATCGTGCTGGGCACCGTGCCGCTGGCGGTGGTGGCGCGCATGACGCGGTCGGCCATGCTGGAGGTGCTGGGCGAGGATTACATCCGCACCGCCCGCGCCAAGGGTCTGGCCGACGGCCGGGTCATCGGCATGCATGCGCTGCGCAACGCGCTGATCCCGGTGGTGACCGTCATCGGCCTTCAAGTCGGCACGCTGCTGGGCGGCGCCATCCTGACCGAGACCATCTTTTCCTGGCCGGGGGTCGGCAAATGGCTGATCGAATCGATCAACCGCCGCGACTATCCGGCCCTGCAGGGCGGTGTCCTGCTGATCGCCACCTCGGTGATCCTGGTCAACCTGCTGGTGGACGTGCTTTACGGCGTCCTCAACCCCCGCATCCGTCACGCGCGGTGAGGCCAATCCATGTCCGCTGAATTTTCGACCAACGCAGAACCCGCCACCCCCGAACCGGTCGCCGTGTCGCGCCCGCCGCACCCGCTGACCGAGTTCTGGTATCACTTCCGCCAGAACAAGGGCGCGCTGGGCGGTCTGGTGGTGATCCTGCTGATCGCGCTGATCGCCATCTTCGCCGGCGTCATCGCCCCGCACGATCCCGACATCCAGTACCGCGATGCGATCCTGACCCCGCCGGTCTGGCAGGATGGCGGCACCTGGACCTACCTCCTCGGCACCGACGACATTGGCCGCGACATGCTGTCCCGCCTGATGTACGGCGCGCGGCTGTCGATGATGATCGGCCTGATCGTCGTCACCCTGTCGCTGGCCGTCGGGCTGGGGCTGGGGCTGATCGCCGGCTTCTTCGGCGGGATGGCCGACGTGCTGATCATGCGCGGCATGGACATCCTGCTGGCTCTGCCCTCGCTGCTGCTGGCCGTCGTGGTGGCCGCCATCCTCGGGCCGGGGCTGGTGAACGCCATGCTGGCGGTGTCGGTGGTGGTGATCCCGCACTATGCCCGCCTGACCCGCGCCGCGGTGATGGCGGAGGTGAACAAGGATTATGTCATCGCGTCGCGCGTCGCCGGTGCCGGGCCGATGCGCCTGATGCTGATCGTGGTGCTGCCGAACTGTCTGGCGCCGCTGATCGTGCAGGCGACGCTGGGCTTCTCCACCGCCATCCTGGACGCGGCCGCGCTCGGCTTCCTCGGTCTCGGCGCCCAGCCGCCGACGCCGGAATGGGGCACCATGCTGGCCTCCTCGCTGCAGTTCCTCCAGCGTGCGCCCTGGGTCGTGACCTGGCCCGGCATCGCCATCCTGGTGACCGTGCTGGCCTTCAATCTGTTGGGCGACGGTCTTCGCGACGCGCTCGACCCCAAGCTGAAACGTTGACCTCATGCCTCTTCTCGACATCAAGAACCTGTCGGTCGAGTTCACCACCCGCGCCGGCACCTTCCGCGCGGTGGATGGCATCGACCTGACCGTGGACGAAGGCGAGGTCGTCGGCATCGTCGGCGAATCCGGCTCCGGCAAATCCGTGACCTCGCTGGCCGTGATGGGGCTTCTCGGCTCCAACGGCCGGGTGGTCGCCGACCGGATGACGTTCGGTGGCCGCGACCTGCTGACCATGCCCCCCGCCCAGCGCCGGAAGATCACCGGCAAGGACGTCGCCATGGTCTTCCAGGAGCCGATGACCAGCCTGAACCCCTGCTTCACCGTCGGCTTCCAGATCATGGAAACCCTGCGGGTGCATGAGGGGCTGTCCGGCAAGGCGCTGCGCAACCGCGCCATCGCCCTGCTGGAGCAGGTCGGCATTCCGGCGCCGGAATCGCGCCTGTCCGCCTTCCCGCACCAGCTGTCGGGCGGCATGAGCCAGCGCGTGATGATCGCCATCGCCATCGCCTGCAACCCGCGCCTGCTGGTGGCGGACGAGCCGACGACCGCGCTGGACGTCACCATCCAGAAGCAGATCCTCGACCTGCTGGTCCAGCTGCAGCGCGAGCGCGGCATGGCGCTGATCCTCATCACCCACGACATGGGCGTGGTGGCGGAGACGGCGCAGCGCGTCGTCGTCATGTATGCCGGTCAGGTGGCGGAGACGCGGCCCGTCGGTTCCCTGTTCGAGCGGCCGCGCCACCCCTACACCGGCGCCCTGCTCGACGCCCTGCCGGAGCGGGCGCTGGGCAAGCGCCGGCTGCCGACGATTCCCGGCATGGTGCCGGGCATCGCCGACCGGCCGGCCGGCTGCCTGTTCAGCCCGCGCTGCCGCTTCGCCGACGCCCGCTGCCGTGCCGAGCGCCCGGCCCTGTTCGACGTGGACGACGGGCGCGCGCGCTGTTTCTACCCGCTGCCGGACGGCCATCTCGCCGCCGGGGAGGCGCTGTGATGAGCATCGAGACTGAACCCCACATCTTCGAGGCGACGGCCGGCAATTCGGTCGTGCTGGAGGCGCGCGATCTGCGCAAGCATTATGCGGTCAAGCGCGGCGCCTTCAAGCCGTTGGCGACGGTGAAGGCGCTGGACGGCGTGTCCTTCCGCCTGCAGGCCGGCAAGACGCTGGCGGTGGTCGGCGAGTCCGGCTGCGGCAAGTCGACGCTGGCCCGCTCCGTCACCATGATCGAGCCGCCGAGTTCGGGCGAGCTGCTCTATGACGGCCGCGAGGTCGTCGGGCGCAGTGCAGCGGAGATGAAGGAACTGCGCCGCACGGTGCAGATGGTCTTCCAGAACCCCTACGGCTCGCTGAACCCGCGCAAGACGGTCGGCTCCATCCTGACTGAGCCGCTGGTCATCAACACCGACATGGACAAGCACGAGCGGCGCGACCGCGCGGTGGCCATGATGGGCAAGGTGGGCCTGCGTCCCGATCAGGTCGACCGCTACCCGCACATGTTCTCCGGCGGCCAGCGCCAGCGCATCGCCATCGCCCGCGCCCTGATGCTGAACCCGCGCGTCGTCGTGGCGGACGAGCCGGTGTCGGCGCTCGACGTGTCGATCCAGGCGCAGGTGCTGAACCTGATGATGGATCTGCAGGAGGAGCTGAACCTCGCCTACCTGTTCATCTCCCACGACCTCAGCGTTGTGCGGCACATCGCCGATTCGCTGATGGTGATGTATCTGGGCAAGCCGGTGGAGCATGGTGCCAAGGACGTGGTCTTCACCCGGCCGCGGCACCCCTATACCCGCATCCTGCTGGCGGCGACGCCGCGGGTGAACCCGGACCTGCGCATGGACCGGGTGGTGCCGAAGGGCGAGCTGCCGTCGCCGCTGAACCCGCCGCCGGGCTGCGCGTTCCACAAGCGCTGCCCCTTCGCCACCGATCGCTGCGCTGCGGAGGTTCCGCCGCTACGCACCGTCGACGAGCGGCTGGTGGCCTGCCATTACGCCGAAGAGATGAACTGACCGGCCCCTCGGCTGTTTGGAAGGCGACTGTTCGGAAGGCGGCTGTTGAGTGCGGCGGCCGTCTTCTTTACGGTGGGCCCGATTCGTTCCTCAGCCGTCCTATCAGGGAGAGTGCCGCCATGCCGTCGTTCGACATCGTGTCCGAGACGGACGTCCACGAGATCGACAATGCTCTCGCCGGCGTCCGCCGCGAGATCGAAACCCGGTTCGACTTCAAGGGCTCGAAATGCACCGTCGAGCGGACCGAGAACGAGATCGTCCTGCTGGCCGACGACGCGCCGAAGCTGGCGCAGATGCAGGAACTGCTGCGCGTCTACGTGACCCGGCGCAAGCTCGACGCAGCGGCGCTCGACTTCACCGCCCAGCCGCAGCGCGCCGCGGGCGATGCGCTGCGCCACACCGTGACGATCAAGCAGGGAATCGCGCAGGATCTGGCGAAGACCATCGTCAAAGGGATCAAGGACAGCAAGATGAAGGTCCAGGTCTCGATCCAGGGTGACGAACTGCGGGTGACGGGCAAGAAGCGCGACGACCTCCAGGAGGCCATCGCCCTGGTCAAGCGGTTGGGCATCGAGCAGCCGCTGCAGTACCAGAATTTTCGCGATTGATGGCCCTGCGGACCGGCAAGGCTTGCCGGCCGCTGGGAAACTTCTGCCGGGTGGCTGGGTAATTTTTGCCGGTCAAATCGTCGCAGGGGTGAGCGCAGCCCTTGCGATGCGCCGGTTGTGTTGATGGCGTGATTTTTGCGTGTGTCCCTGCGGTTCGCCACTAACCGCAGGGAATCGTCCCATGTCGATGATGGCCAACAGCGAGGCCACGCAAGCCATGCGCATCAGGGCGGAAGACGTCCTGGAGCGCAAAGGGACGTCTGCGTCCCGGCAGGCGGGTGCCCTGGCCGGCCAGTTCGCGGCGATGCTGGAAACCCTGAACGGGGTGGGAGAGGGTGGAACCTCCGGCGCCGACTGCACCGGGGTGGTGCCGAACGCCCAGCCTTCCGTTCGTCTCGGTGTCGGCGCCGTCACGCTGTTCGCCCAGGAAGAGGGGCAGGGCGACGCCGCCATGGACCCCACCGCAGCGGTGCCCGACCCGCAGGACCCGACGACCGCGATGCAGGTGGTGGAAAGCGCCATCCAGGCCGGCGACGGAACGAACTTCCGCTGGCTGACCACCCTGCTGACGCAGAACTCCGCGGCGTAGTGCTTTAAGCAGACCGCTCAGAACCCCCGGCCGAACTCGGCCCAGGACTGCGGGACGTCGGCGGAGTCCGGCTTGCGCTTGCCGCCGCCGTGACGGGCGCGGAAGCCGGCGAACAGGTCCGCCATCGCGATGTGCGGCAGCGCCTCGCCAAAGGTGAAGCCGGCGGGAGCGATGCCGACGGGCGCCAGGGCGGCGGGACCGGCGAACAGGCGGCTCAGAATGCTCGACATCATGTGATTTCCCCTTGCTGCGGCACCGTCCGTCGGCGCCGTCGACCATGAGCGGATCATGCGCCCGGCCCTGCACCGCAGCAAGATATTCTGTATACCAGATACCGTATTTCAAATATGTGTGCGCCGCATGGCTCGGCCTTGACAGTTTAGTTCGCCAGACAAGCAATGTGTGCATGACAGCAATCGTGAAAAAGCGAGCCTTTTCAACGCATTCCACAATGTGGAAAAGAATAACTCATTCAGTATCCGGTATTTGGAATACGGATTGTTGAGGCGCACTGTCATCTCCGAACGGCGCATGATGCGGTGCGATACGGATGGACCGCCGCACTCCGGAAATCCTGCGCTCCCACGCTCAACGGGACTTTGGGGCATGACCACAGAGACGACCGAAGACCGCGGTCTTCTGACAAACAAATGGTTCCAGCTCAGCGTCGGCCTGCTGTGCATGGCGATGATCGCCAACCTGCAATATGGCTGGACGCTGTTCGTCGATCCCATCGACGCCAAGCATGGCTGGGGACGTGCAGCCATCCAGATCGCCTTCTCCATCTTCGTCTTCACCGAAACTTGGCTGGTCCCGATCGAAGGCTGGTTCGTCGACCGCTACGGCCCGCAGGCGGTGGTGATGGTGGGCAGTCTGCTGGTCGGCGGCTCCTGGGTGATCGACAGCCAAGCCTCTTCGCTGCCGATGCTCTACACCGCGGCGGTGATCTCCGGCATCGGCGCCGGCTGCGTCTATGGCACCTGCGTCGGCAATGCGCTGAAGTGGTTCCCGCAGCAGCGCGGGCTGGCCGCCGGCATCACCGCGGCCGGCTTCGGCGCCGGTGCCGGTGCCACGGTCATTCCGATCGCCAACATGATCGCCAACCAGGGCTACGAGCATGCCTTCCTGGTCTTCGGCATCGGGCAGGGCGTGGTGATCTTCGTGCTGTCCTTCTTCCTACGCAAGGCGCCGAAGTCGAACGCGGCGATGCGCAAGAGCGGCCCGGCCCAGACCAAGATCGACCATCCGCCGGCCCGCGTCATCCGCACGCCGGTCTTCTGGCTGCTCTATGTGATGTTCGTGATGGTGGCGTCCGGCGGCCTGATGGCGGCGGCCCAGATCGCGCCGATCGCCCATGACTTCCATGTCGCCGATTCGCCGATCAACATGTTCGGCTTCATCCTGCCGGCCCTGACCCTGGCGATTTCGCTGGACCGCGTGCTGGACGGCGCCGGACGGCCCTTCTTCGGCTGGGTGTCCGACCGCATCGGCCGCGAGAACACCATGTTCATCGCCTTCGGCACCGCCGCCGTCGCCATCGTCCTGGTGACGCAGCTGGGCCGCAACCCGGTGGCCTTCGTGATCTTCACCGCGATGTTCTTCTGCGTGTTCGGCGAGATCTACAGCCTGTTCCCGGCCACTGCCGGCGACACCTTCGGTTCGAAGTTCGCGACGACCAATGCCGGCATGCTCTACACCGCCAAGGGCACGGCGGCGCTGCTGGTCCCGCTCAGCAGCATCATCGCCGGCCATTTCGGCTGGCAGGCCGTGTTCTACATCGCCGCCAGCTTCAATCTGGTGGCGGCGATCCTGGCGATGTTCGTCCTGAAGCCGCTGCGGGCCAGCTTCATCCAGGCCGACGATTACGGTTTGCAGTCGGCCGCCGTCACCGCCCAAGCGACTGCCGACCGCTGACGGCAGGCGTCCGTCAAAGCCCCAACTTCGCCCAGGCCGCCCAATCGTCCAGCGACTTGCGGGCGGCCGCCACCAGGGCATCGGCGAAGGCCTCATGCGCCCCGGCCTGCAGTGCCGGGGCGTTGCCGGTTCCGGTCCGCAGCCCCAGCCTCCGCAGCATGCCGCGCTCCTGCTGCACCACGCGCAGCCGCACCTTCTCGCCGAAACGCCCGCGCATCACCGAGCGCAGATCGCCCAGCCCGTCGACCAGCCCGAGAGCCAGCGCCTTGCGCCCGGCCCAGAAGGCGCCGGAGAACAGCTCCTCCTCCGGCCCGGTCAGCCGCGCGCCCCGCCGCGTGCGCACCATCGCCTTGAACGCCTCGTGCACGTCGGCCTGCAGCGCCTTCAGATGGGCGACGCCGTCCTCGCGCTCGGGCGAGAATGGGTCGAGCAGCACCTTCTTGTCGCCGGCGGTGTAGAGCCGCCGCTCGATCCCGTGGCGCTCGATCAGCGCATGCAGGCCGAAGCCCGACGACACCACGCCGATGGAGCCGACGATGGAGCTTTCGTCCGCCCAGATCTCGTCCGCCGCGCAGGCCAGCCAATAGCCGCCCGACGCCGCCGCGTCCTCGCAGAAGGCGAAGACCGGCACCTTCTTCTCCTCCGCCAGATCGCGGATGCGCTTGGCGATCAGCGCCGACTGCACCGGCGACCCGCCCGGCGAGTTGATGATCAGCGCCACCGCCTTCTGGTTCTTCGGCGCGAAGGCGCGTTCCAGCAGCGGGGCGACGCCGTCCAGCGACAGGCCGGAGCGGAAGGGGCCGGCCTGGCCGATGACGCCGGACAGGCGGACGACGGACACCAGCGGCCCGGCCTTGCGCCAGGGGCCGAAGGGGAGTTTGGCGAGGAGGGAATGCAGGCTCATGCCGGCAGAGATGGGATTGAAGTCTCCCGATTGAAAGGCTCCGTTCCCGCCAAATTGGTCCCGCTAAATCGCCCCCGCTAAATCGTGAGTGCTTCGGCGTCCCTCAGGATCCGCTCCGCCGCCGGGCTGTAGCCGCCTTCGGCCTTGTGCACGGTCAGGCCGGCGGTCAGCCGGGCCGGCGCCTTGCCGCCCTTGCGGGCGATCAGCAGTAGCCGCTTGGCCTCCACCCCCGGCTTGGGCCACAGCGGCACCAGGACGAGGCTGCCGAACCGGCCGCGCAACGCGTGCAGGATGTCGTCGATCCGGTCGGCGCGGTGGACCATCGTCAGCGTGCCGCGCGGCTTCAGCATGCGGTCGGCGAAGCGCACCCAGTCGCCCAGCCCTGCCGCGCCTTCCACATTCGCCGCGGCCTTCCAGTCGTCGGGCGGGACGCTGGCGGCACCGGCCTTCAGGTAGGGCGGATTCATCATTACACGATCGAATCCGAAGGTCCCGAGAGCTTCGGGTGGGGCCATCAGGTCGCCCTGGACCACCGTCACCCGCTCCGCGACGCCGCTGAGCGCGGCATTGCGGCGGGCGAAGCCGCAGGCGTCGGCCCGCTGTTCCAGCCCGACCACCGCCACGCCCGGCACCCGGACGGCGAGGCACAGTGCCGCAGCTCCGGTGCCGGTGCCGACATCCAGCACCCGCTCGCCGGCGGCGGCGGCGGTGATGGCGGCGAGGAAGACCGGATCGATGGCGGCGCGATAGCCGCCGTCCGGCTGGTGCAGCCTGACCCGGCCGTTCAGCAGGAAATCCACGGGTGTTTCCAGGCGTCGTTCTGGAGACGGAACGATATGGCCGCTCACGCTTCGCCGGCCTCGCGCAGGATGCGGAGGGCCTGTGCGGCGTCCTCCGTGCCGACCATCAGCCGCCGGGGAATGGCGCCGATGGAGCCCTCCAGGATGCTGGTGTAGCTGTCCAGCACGATGGCCTCGATGCCCGCGTCGGCCAGAAGGGCAACCAGCCAGGACAGGCGGACGGGGTCGGTGGTGCGCAGCAGTTCGGTCATGGCATCTCGGAAGAACGGGCGTCTCGAAAGAACGGTCCCCTGCGGACTTGACCGAACAGGCTAGGCCGTTATGCTCCCTAGCGCAAATTCTGGCGTCAATCACCCGTGGAGTCGACCTTGGCGGTCGTGACCAACTTCGAGCCGAAACGGCGCAAGTCTACCCCGCTCGACGACCTGACCGCTTTGGTGGCCGAGGACCTCAGCGCCGTCAACCAGATCATCCTCGACCGTATGCAGTCGTCGGTCGAGATGATTCCGCAGCTGGCCGGCTATCTGATCGCGGCCGGCGGCAAGCGCCTGCGCCCGGTGCTGACGCTCGCCGCCGCCAACATGTGCGGCTATCAGGGGGAGCATCACCGGCTGCTGGCCGCGGTGGTGGAGTTCATCCACAGCGCGACCCTGCTGCACGACGACGTGGTCGACGAAAGCGACCTGCGCCGCGGCATGGCCTCGGCCAACGCGGTGTTCGGCAACAAGGCCAGCGTGCTGGTCGGCGATTTCCTGTTCTCCCGCGCCTTCGAGATGATGGTGGAGGTGCAGTCGCTCGACGTGCTGCGCATCCTGTCCGGCGCCTCGGCCATCATCGCCGAGGGCGAGGTGCTGCAGCTGCGCACCACCAATGACACCGAGACCAGCGAGCAGGCCTATCTCGAGGTCATCAAGGGCAAGACGGCCGAGCTGTTCGCCGCCGCCTGCCGCGTCGGCGCCGTCGTCGCCAACCGCCCGCAGGCGGAGGAGTTGGCGCTCTACGATTACGGCATGAATCTCGGCATCGCCTTCCAGCTGGTCGACGACGTGCTGGATTACTCGGCCTTGCAGGCGAAGCTGGGCAAGACGGTCGGCGACGATTTCCGCGAGGGCAAGATCACCCTGCCGGTCGTGCTGGCCTTCCGCCGCGGCAACGACGAGGAACGCGCCTTCTGGCGCCGGGTGATGGAGGAGCTGGACCAGAAGGACGGCGACCTGGAGCGTGCCCAGGCGCTGATGGCCCGCCACAACGCCCTGAAGGACACGGTGGAACGGGCGCGCCATTACGGCTCCATCGCCCGCGACAGCCTGGGTCTGTTCGCCGACGGGCCGATCAAGCAGGCCCTGCTGGAAGTCATTGATTTCGTGATCGATCGCGATTTCTGACGGCATTTCCGCCGGGCCGGGAGGGGGCCGGATCTTTTTGGCCGATGACGCATTTTTTGCGTTGCGCGCCGGAGCGTGAGCGTTTATACACCCCCTCCACCGGCGGACGACACCGCCCGCCGGTGCCATGATCGGAGAGTAGCTCAGCCTGGTAGAGCACTGCTTTCGGGAGGCAGGGGCCGGAGGTTCGAATCCTCTCTCTCCGACCACAAAGACAAGGGCTTCCGGAGAAATCCGGGAGCCCTTCGTCGTTTCGGGGTTCCGCCGGGCATGGCAAAACAGCATGGCAAAAATGCAGTGGTCAGGCTGTGACTTTGCATTGCGCAGCCGGCCGGAACCGTTTATACACCCGCTCCACCGGCGGACGGCGCACTCCAGAGTGACAGGCCGCCGGTGCCATGATCGGAGAGTAGCTCAGCCTGGTAGAGCACTGCTTTCGGGAGGCAGGGGCCGGAGGTTCGAATCCTCTCTCTCCGACCAACAAGACAAGGGCTTCCGGAGTGATCCGGAAGCCCTTTGTCGTTCCGGACCGGTGCCGATCAGGCGGCGCGCTGCTGTTGCGACATCTGGCTCCGCACATGGTCGCAGGCCTGATCGACCTCCCGTGTGAAGGTGTCATAGTCCACCTGCATGCCATTCAGGTAGGCGCTCCAGCCCGCGCTGGACTTCGCGTAATGAACGGCGGCCTCGATCTCATCCTGCGTTGCGCCGAACAGTTTGGCGAGCGCCGTATGATAGAAGGCGCAATACCGGCACTTCATGACGGCGGCAATCCCCAGACCGATCAGTTCGCGGTACTTCTGTGGGATCGGCCCGTCATCGACCTGCACGGCCTTGAACAGGCGCCATTCGGCTTCGATGGTGGTGTCGGGCAGTTCCTTGAAGAAGGATGGAACCAGCCCGAAGATGTCGGTGATCTCCTGGTATACGGCTTGGCGATCCGCTTGGCGATCCATGTGCCCCTCCCTGAGGTGAGGCGTGGGCATGCCGCAAGTTGCGCGGGCACGCTCGCGTCGAAGGCGGCCATTATGCGCCGTGAAACGTCGGCTGGACCTTTCCATTGCGGCAGATGTGCTTTTTAGACCTTGCTCCGGCGCCAATTCCCCCAATTTCGGCCAGAGCCCCCCTCACACCGTGCACAGGAACCGCCGGTCCGTCCCCTCCAGCACCAGGGCGGTCAGGCGGTTGGTGGCGTAGGCGCCGGTGTCGATGCCGATGCGGTTGGCCAGCAGTTCAGGCTCCGGCGCGATGGTGTGGCCATGGACGACCACCTTGCCATGATCGGCGCGTGACGCGAGGAAGACCTCGCGGATCCACAGCCGGTCCTGGTCCTCCTGCCGGTCGAGCGGGACGCCGGGGCGGACGCCGGCATGGACGAAATGATAGTCGCCGATGGTCAGGTGGCAGCGCAGGCCGGTCAAGAAGGCGCGGTGATGGGCCGGCAGCAGGCTGTTCAGCATCATCTGCGCCTGCTGCAGATGCTCCGTCGGCGCATCAGGATCGGGGGCGGGGATGCCGTAGCTCTCCAGCGTCGCATCGCCGCCATAGGTCAGCCAGCCGGGGGCGACGCGCAGGTCCGACAGGAAGCCCAGCATGGTGTCCTCGTGGTTGCCGCGCAGGAATACCGCGCCGAAGGCCGGCGGCAGCCCGCAGGCGAGCCGTTCGATCACCAGCCGCGAATCCGGGCCGCGGTCGACATAATCGCCGAGGAAGACGAGGTATTTCAGCAGGTTCGGCGCCTGTTCGGCATCGCGGGCGATCTGGCCCAGCATCTGCTCGAGCAGGTCGAGCCGGCCATGGATGTCGCCGACCGCATAGACGCGCATGCCGCGCGGCACCGATGCCGGTCCCGCCCGGCCGCCAAAAGGACCGGCCGAGGGAGCGCCCGAAATGGCCTCCGCCCACAGTCTGCGTGCCAAGCTCAACACGAGATCGTTCTCGAATTCGTCACATCCCGCCCCCTCACCTGTGTCCGGGCCGTTGGCCCTTCAAGGGGTTCCCGGCGTTGCACCGCATTTGCGCCGCTTTCAGTCGAACGGCGATGCGACCGGTGACGGAAGATCGCGCGACGACAGCAGCGGCCGGCGCAGCCGCCCGGCGGCGATGTCGGCGCGCAACGTGTCTCCGTCCGCGTTGCGCACGCGCTCCAGCTCCGCCCGGTTGGCCTCGAAGAAGGGATTCTGCTCCGACGAGTTCGCCGGCCGGGCATGCTCCAGATGGTAGAGCGGTCCCGGCACCCGCTCGACGCCGAGCCCCAGCCGACGGAAGCGCTCGACGATCTCGTCATCCTCGAAGCCCCAGGACAGGAAGGCCTCGTTGTAGCCGCCGTTGGCGAGCAGCCGCTCCCGGTCGAAGAAGGCGCCGCCGCCGGGGGAATTGCGGTGCATCAGCGGAAAGCGTGGGCAGACGGCGTTCAGCGGGGCCGCCGACAGGGTGTAGCCGAAGCGCAGGACCTCCCGGCCCATGATCCAGAAGAACAGCCCGTTGTAGGGGAAGACCAGCCCGCCGCCCCGCCGGACGGCGTCGCGCGCCAGCACATACTGCACCGGGTCCACCACGATGTCGGTGTCGTGCAGGGCGACGATGGGCGTGTCGGCCGCCTCGGCCATGCGGTTGATGAGGTGGGCCTTGTGGGTGAAGGGCGTGTCGTTGCCGCGCAGATGCAGGTGGCGGCAGCGGGCGGCCAGTTCGGGGCCGAGCGCGTCCGGCACGTCGCTCGGCCCGTCCTTGTCCTCGCCGATCAGCAGGGTGGCGTCGACATGCTTCAGCAGGAAGCCGACGATCCAGCGCAGGTTGCGCCTGCGGTCGTCGCTGTCGGCGCGGAACGGAATCAGGATGGTGGTGTCGCGCAGGTCGTGCCGTCCGTCCGGCAGCCGTGCCGCCATCGCCGCGCTGCGGGTGCGGAAGGCCTCCTCCTGCGCCGTCAGCCGCTCCCGCGACAGGTCGTCGGCGGGATTCAGCGCCAGCGCCATCTCATAGAAATGCACCGCCGCGCCGGGCCGGCCCAAATCCGCTTCGATGTCGCCATGCTGGCGCCAGCCGGCGGGATAATGCGGGTGGCGCCCCAGCAACGTGTCCAGCGCCGCCAGCGCCTCGTCCAGGCGGCCGGCGCCCTGCAGGGCCTCGCTCAGGTGATATTCGGCATCGGGGAAGTCGGGGCGCAGCGCCAGGGCGCGGCGGTAGGCGACGATGGCCTCCTCCGTCCGCAGGGCGCGGTGGTGCAGGGTTCCCAGGTTGAACAGCGCATCGGCATCGGGCGCCCGCTCCACCGAGCGGGTCAGCAGGTCCAGCGCCCGGTCCATGTCGCCCCGGCGGCCGGCGATGAAGCCCATCCGGTGCAGCGCCTCGGCATTGCCGGGATCGGCGTCGAGGATTCGGGCATAGAGGTCCTCCCCCTCGTCCAGGCGCCCGGATTTCAGGTGGTCGAGCGCGATGGCGAGCGCCTCGTCGAGGGTGACGGTCCGGCTGCCGTTGGGCATGAAGGTCATTCCGTTGCGTATTGAAGGACTTCGGCGATTCCACTTTGACACGGAGGGGGCCGGCGGTGGACTCTTCGGTCGAACCAAACCGCTTTGCGACCAGCCAAAAGGCATCCGCAGGACCATGACCAACGATCATAAGAACCGTTCCACCGGAGGACTCGCCCTTTCCCGCCGCACGCTGGGGCAGGCCGCCATCGCCGGCGGCGTGCTGGCCGGCTTCGGCCGCGCCCCGGTCTTCGCGCAGGACACCACGCTGAAGGTCGGCGTTCTGCTGCCGCGCTCCGGCCTGCTGGCCCAGGCGGGTCAGGCCTGCCAGCGCGGCGCCGACATCGCGCCGGCGGTGCTTTCCGACCTTGGCTACAAGGTCGAGGTGATGTCGGCCGACACCGAATCGAACGCCGACGTCGCCCGCTCGCGCACGGAAAAGCTGATCAACGACGGCGCCCATGTCATCGTCGGCGCCTTCGACAGCGGCCAGACCGCCGCCGCCGCCCAGGTGTGCGAGCAGCGCGGCGTGCCGTTGGTGATGAACATCGCCGCCGCCGACAAGCTGACGGAGCAGGGGTACAAGACCGTCTTCCGCAACTTCCCGACCTCCACCATGCTGGTGTCGAACGGGATGTCGCTGATGAAGGACCTGTTCGCCGCCACCGGCACCACGCCGAAGACCGCCGTCTTCCTGCACGCCAACGACACCTTCGGCATGGCGAACAAGGCCGCCATCGACGCGCTGTTCCCCAAGCTGGACATGCCGTTCCAGATCGTCGAATCGATCTCCTACGACCCGCGGGCGCAGGATCTGGCGGTCGAGGTGGCGAAGGCCAAGGCCACCGGCGCCGAGCTTGCCATCGTCACCACCCGCGCCAACGACGCCATCATGATGGTGCGCGAGATGGTCAAGCAGCGGTGGGAGCCGAAGGGCATCGTCTCCCCCGGTTCGCCCGGCCTGTATGACGAACAGTTCTACAAGGTGCTGGGCAAATACGCCGACTACGCCATCACCAACCTGCCCTGGTACGACCCCAAGGCGGCGATGACCAAGCGGGTCGAGGCGGCCTTCAAGAAGCAGTTTCCGAACGACCGGTTTGAGGGCTACGCCTTCAACGTCGCCTTCACCTTCGAGGCGATCCTGATCGCCGCCGACGCCTTCAAGCGCGCCGGCACGGCGGAGGCCTCGGCGATGCTGGCGGCTCTGCGCCAGACCAACCTGACGGACAAGCTGATGGTCGGCCCGGCGATCACCTTCGACGAGAAGGGCCAGAACACCAACCTGATCTCCGCCTGCATCCAGAACCACAAGCTGCGCCCGACCGTGGTCCTGCCGAAGGCGTCGGCCGAAGCCGACCCGGTCTTCCCGATGCCGGGCTGGGGCAAGCGGGCGTAACGAGGCGATCCTGTGAACCTCCCTCTCCCGTCCCGGGAGAGGGAAGGGGCCCATGCGCAGCATGGGAAGGGTGAGGGGTATTCCAAGGAACCATGCGGCACGGGGATTCTTGCTTTGCCCCTCACCCTCCCCACCGCTTTGCGGCGGGTCCCCTCCCTCTCCCGGGGCGGGAGAGGGCGATTTAAGAGCCCCCCTCAACTCCCCGGCGCCCGCGGCGCGCTCCAGTTGCGCAGAACGCTGACGACGCGCAGCACGAACACGGCGAGCGCGCCGGCCACCGCGACCGGCACCGGCGGCAGATCCAGACGATTGCCGGCGATCACCACCACGGCCCCCAGCAGCGAGGCCATGGCATAGATCTCCTCGCGCAGCACCCGGGGCACCTCGGCGACCAGCAGGTCGCGCACCGCCCCGCCGCCGCAGGCGGTCATCACGCCCAAAAGGGCGGCCGGCAGCGGGCTGAGGCCATAGGCCAGCGCCTTGCCGCAGCCGGCGACGGTGAACAGCCCGAGCCCGGCGGCATCCAGCACCATCACCGGCTTGCCCAGCCGGTTGATCGGGCCGTGGAACAGGAAGGCGGCCATCCCGGCGGCGAGCGCCACCATCAGATAGCGGTCGTCCTGCAGGCTGGCCGGCGGCAGCGCGCCGATCAGCACATCGCGGACCACGCCGCCGGCCAGCGCCGCGGCCAGCGACAGCACCATCACCCCGAACAGGTCCAGCCGCTTGCGCACCGCCAGCGTGCCGCCGCTGAGCCCGAAGACGAACACGCCGATGAAATCCATCACCGTCAGTAGGGTGGACAGGTCGGTCGGCATCGGAATGGGAAGCGGCGGCATGGTCGGGCTCTGCTGAGAACGTCTGCCTACCGATTGAGCACAGCCGCCCCCACCGCGCCAAGCGAAACCTCCGCTACACCGTGTCGGGCGCCGACAGCCGGATGCTCATCCGGCGCGCTTCCAGCATGAAGGCACGGGTCATCTGCAGCAGGTCGGTGCGCCAATAGAGCTGGGTCAGCGGTTCGTCCAGGAAGCCTTCCGGCAGCATGGCGTAGCAATAGGTCTCCACCACCCGCAGGTCATGGTCCCAGGGATCGACGCCGTCGCGCCAGCCGATGGTCCAGCCGGCATGGCCGGCGCCGATGGCCCAGCGTTCGAAATGCGGGGCGATGGTGTTGCTGTCGATCGGGTCCTTCACCGGCACCTGATAGATGGCGACGAACCGCCAGACATTCAGCTGAAGCCGCATCAGCAGCGAATCGCCGAAGGCGCCGATGCGATAGAGGCAGTCCGGCGAGCCGGGGGCGTGGCTGAAGCTGACCTCCGCCCGCCGCAGCTCGGCCAGCGGCGTGGCGGACGGGGCGTCGGCCAGGGGCGGCGTCTCATACTCCACGGCACGCAGATCCTCGACCACGTCATGGGTCAGCAGGTGTGAAACGCGGCTCTGCGCCTCGGCGATGGTCAGGCGGGTCAAGGGGGCGGTCCCTTTCTGCTGGTGGCTGACGGTCAGGACACGAACGCCCCGTCCGCTGTTTTGTTCATGGGTCACGACTATGCGTCGATTGGCCCCTTGACCTTCCAATGATTGGAAGCCCCATATCACTCCATGCCGAGCGGAATCGAAGGAGAACCGGCATGACCACGACTCAGCACAGCATCAGCCCAACGACGGCGCCCGTCGGTGCCCCGGCCGAACTCGACCTCGGCGTATCGGGCATGACCTGCGCCTCCTGCGTCCGCCGGGTGGAGAAGGCGCTGGGCCGGGTGCCGGGCGTCACCGCCGTCTCGGTCAATCTGGCGACGGAGCGGGCGCGGCTGACCTTCGCCGGTCCGCTGGACGTCAAGGCCGCGGCGGACGCGGTCGAGGCCGCCGGCTACCATGCCGAGAAGCGGGAGTTCGACCTGTCGGTCACCGGCATGACCTGCGCCTCCTGTTCCGGCCGGGTGGAGAAGGCGCTGAGCCGGCTTCCGGGCGTGGAGTCGGCTTCGGTCAATCTGGCGACCGAGCGCGCCCATGTCGTCGCCTTCGCCGGCAGCGTCGACACTGCCGATCTGATCGCGGCGGTGGAGAAGGTCGGCTATGGCGCCGCTCCCGTCGGCCAGGGCGGCGAACAGGCGGAGGAGGAGGCGCGGGCCGACCGCAGCCGGCGCGAGCTGCACCATGTATTGATCGCCGCGGCTCTGTCGCTGCCGCTGCTGGCCGGCATGGTCGGCGACCTGTTCGGGGCGGACTGGATGCTGCCGGGCTGGGTCCAGCTGATCCTCGCCAGCATCGTGCAGTTCTGGCTCGGCGCCCGCTTCTACCGCGCCGGCTGGAACGCGGTGCGGGCAGGGGCCGGCAACATGGATTTGCTGGTGGCGCTCGGCACCTCGGCGGCCTGGGGGCTCAGCCTCTACCTGATGCTGACCGCGCATGACGGGCACGAGCCGCACCTCTATTTCGAAGCCTCCTCGGTCCTCATCACCTTCGTGCTGTTCGGCAAATGGCTGGAGGCGCGGGCCAAGGGCCAGACCGCGGCGGCGATCCGCGCGCTGATGGATTTGCGCCCGGCCACCGCCCGCCTGCGCCGCGACGGGGTGGAGACCGAGGTGCCGGTGGAGCGTGTCCATGTCGGCGACCATGTGGTGGTCCGCCCCGGCGAGCGGGTGCCGGTCGACGGCCGGGTGGTCGAGGGCAGCGGCGGCGTCGACGAATCGATGCTGACCGGCGAGAGCCTGCCGGTGGACAAGGAGCCGGGCGCCCGCGTCACCGGCGGTTCGATCAACGGCGACGGCCTGCTGGTGGTGGAGACCACGGCAGTCGGCACCGAAACCATGCTGGCGCAGATCGTCCGCATGGTGGAGGGCGCCCAGGCGTCGAAGGCGCCGATCCAGCGGCTGGTCGACCGGGTCAGCGCGGTCTTCGTCCCGGCGGTGCTGGCGGTGGCGGCGCTGACGCTCATCGGCTGGTGGATCGTCGGCGGCGACCTGGAGGTGGCCATCGTCGCCGCCGTTTCGGTTCTGGTCATCGCCTGCCCCTGTGCGTTGGGTCTGGCGACGCCGACCGCCATCATGGTCGGCACCGGCGTCGCCGCCCGCCACGGCATCCTCATCAAGGACGCCGAGGCGCTGGAGCGCGCCCATGCCCTGACCGCCGTCGCCTTCGACAAGACCGGCACGCTGACGGAGGGCAAGCCCCGCGTCACCGACCTGATCCCCGCCGAGGATACCGATGGCGAGACCCTGCTCCGCCTCGCCGCCGCGCTCCAGGCCGGCAGCGAGCATCCGCTCGCCCATGCGCTGCGCGACCGCGCCAAGGCGGCGGGCATGGCGGCGGAGGCGGTCACGGACTTCCGTGCTCTGGCCGGCCGTGGCGTTTCCGGCACGGTGGCGGGGCGCCGCCTGCAACTCGGCAACGCCCGTGCGGTGGAAGAGGCCGGCCTGCAGCCGGGTCCGCTGGCCGAACCGGCCGAGGCGCTGGCGGCGACCGGCCGCACCCTGTCCTGGCTGATCGAACTCGGGGAGACGCCGCATCTGCTCGGACTCGTCGCCTTCGGCGATACGGTGAAGGACAGCGCGATCACCGCCGTCGCCTCGTTGAAGGCGCAGGGGGTGGAGCCGGTGATGGTGACCGGTGACGGCCAGGGCGCCGCCCGCTCCGTCGCCGCAGCGCTGGGCATCGAGCGGGTGTTCGCCGAGGTGCTGCCCGGCGACAAGGCTGCCGTCGTCGCGACGCTGAAGGGGGAGGGCAAGGTCGTCGGCATGGTCGGCGACGGCATCAACGACGCACCGGCGCTGGCCGCCGCCGATGTCGGCATCGCCATGGCGACCGGCACCGACGTGGCGATGCACAGCGCCGGCGTCACCCTGATGCGCGGCGATCCGCGTCTGGTCGCCGGGTCCATCGACGTGTCGCGCCGGACCTATTCGAAGATCCGGCAGGGGCTGTTCTGGGCCTTCGCCTACAACGTGGTCGGCATTCCGCTGGCGGCGTCGGGCAATCTCAGCCCGGTGCTGGCGGGAGCGGCGATGGCGCTCAGTTCGGTCAGCGTGGTGGTGAACGCCCTGACCCTGCGCGGCTGGGCTCCGCCGAAGAACGGAGACGCATGATGAAGGACGGCATGACCATCGGCGACGCCGCCAAGGCGTCGGGCGTCAACGCCAAGCTGATCCGCTATTACGAATCCATCGGTTTGATTCCGGAGGCCGGGCGGACGGCGTCGGGCTATCGCGTCTACAGCGACCGCGACGTGAATGTGCTGCGCTTCGTCAAGCGGGCGCGGACGCTGGGCTTCGGGATCGAACGGATCCAGAAGCTGGTCGGGCTGTGGCAGGACCGCTCCCGCTGCAGTTCGGAGGTGAAGCGGATCGCCATGCAGCACATCGACGAGCTGGAGGCGAAGATCTCCGAGTTGCAGGCGATGCGCGACACCCTGCACGAGCTTGCCGACGCCTGCCACGGCGACCACCGCCCGGACTGCCCGATCTTGAAGGATTTGGCGTCGTGAAGTGAACTCTCCCACGCACGTTGTCCCCTCTCCCCCCCGGGGAGAGGGTTAGGGTGAGGGGGAGCGCGGCGAGGATTTTCAAAAGCCGCGCACTTCCGTCTCCGAGTGACTCCACCCCATGCATCCCCCTCACCCCGACCCTCTCCCCGGGGGGAGGGGGAGATCCCGGGGTTGGAAGGGAGGGACGGGAGAGGGCGCTACAACGCCCCTACCGCTTCGTCTTCGGGTCGTGCGTGTGGTGGAGGTCGCGTTCGCCGCCGCCGCTGGAGCTGCCGGAGTGGCGGGTGTTGGTGGGTTCGCCCGGATGCGGGTGCTTTTCCGGACTGGCCGCCGGCTTGTCGGCGTTCTGCTGGCTGCTGCCGGGGCCGCCATGGTGGCGGTCGGTCGCGTCACTATGCTTGCTCATGCCTCACCGATCCTGCTGATAGCCCTGGTGGGTGGTGTTCTGCCGGGTGTTGCCCTGCTGGCCCTGTTCCTTGGTGTTCGGGGCGCCGCGGTTGCTGACGCCGTCGTCGGGGGTCGCGCTGGTCGCCGGTTCGCCGGGACCCTTGTCGCTGCGGCCCTCGGGCGGGACGGGCGGGATGTGCTTGGTCATGGTGGCGCTCCTTGCTGTTGGCTCGCGTTTTCTTCCAACAGGAGGGCGGGGGAGGGGTTCCGGTTGGATAGAGACCCAGCCCTGCGCTCGGCTGTCGCAATGCTTTCATGCGAAATTGCTGCGACCGCACAGAGTGGATCGGACTCTATGCTGATCCCCATGCCAGATCTTCCCGTCCAGTCTCTCGCCTCCGCAGCATCCGCCGTTCGCCAGCCGCCCGTCGCGGCGTCGGACGGGCTGCCGACCCCGCAGCGCTATTGGGCGATGGCGGCGATGACCGTCGCGCTAATCATGGCGGTGCTGGACGGGGTGGTCGCAAACATCGCCCTGCCGACGATCCAGCGCGAGTTCGCGGTCGATGCCGCCGGTGCCATCTGGGTGGTCAACGCCTATCAGCTGGCGGTCACCGTCGCGCTGTTCCCGCTGGCCTCGCTGGGCGACATCATCGGCTACCGCAAGGTCTACTGGTTTGGTCTGGCGGTCTTCACCGCGGCCTCGCTCGCCTGCGCGCTGTCGCCGAACCTGCCGGTTCTCACCGCCGCCCGCGTGTTGCAGGGCATCGGCGGCGCCGGGATCATGAGCGTCAATCTGGCGCTGGTCCGCCACATCTACCCCTCCACCCATCTGGGACGCGGCGTCGGCTACAACGCGATGATCGTCGCGGTGTCCTCGGCGGCGGGACCGAGCCTTGCGGCGCTGATCCTGTCGGTGGCCTCCTGGCCCTGGCTGTTCGCGGTCAATGTGCCGCTGGGGCTGGCGGCGCTGGCGGTGGCGGCGCGGTCGATGCCGGTGTCCAACCCGGCCGGGCACCGCTTCGACTGGCTGAGCGCGGCGCTGAACGCCGCCACGCTCGGCCTGCTGATCGTCGGCTTCAAGGGGGTGGACGGCAGCCAGCCCACTTGGCAGGTCGGGGTGGAACTGGCGGCGGCCCTGGCGCTCGGCGCGACGCTGGTGCGGCGCGAACTGGCGCAGGCCGCCCCCTTGCTGCCGGTGGATCTGCTGCGCCGGCCGGTCTTCGCCCTGTCGGTGGTGACCTCGGTCTGCTCCTTTGCGTCGCAGAACATCGTCTTCGTCGCCATGCCCTTCTTTTTCGAGGACGTGCTGCACCGGTCGCTGACCGAATCCGGACTGCTGATGACGCCCTGGCCGCTGATGGTGGCGCTGGTCGCCCCGATCTCCGGCCGGTTGGCCGATCGCTACGAGCCGACGCGGCTGGCGGCGGTCGGGCTGGCGCTGTTCGCCACCGGCCTTGCCCTGATGGCGCTGCTGCCGCCCGACCCGTCGACGCTGGATATGGTCTGGCGGATGGCGCTGGCCGGCTTCGGCTTCGGCCTGTTCCAGACCCCCAACAACAAGGTTCTGGTCAGCAGCGCGCCGAAGGAGCGCAGCGGCGGCGCCAGCGGCATCCAGGCGACCGGCCGCCTGCTGGGCCAGACGCTGGGTGCCGCCACGGTCGGTCTGGTCTTCACCGCCATCGGCAAGGCGGACGGCAGCGTCGTCGTGCTGTGGCTGGGTGCCGGGCTGTGCCTCGTCGCCTGCCTGACCGGCATCTTCCGCCGCCGCCCGGCCGCCGCCTGACCGGCTTGTTGCCTGACCGGTCTATTGCTTGTCGGGCTGCTGGCTTTCGGGCCGGGTCAGCGTCGGCTCGTCGCCGTAGGCGAAGGTCGGCGCCTTGGCGAAATCCGCCTGTCCGATGTTCAGCACCGGCCCGCTCGGACCATTGCCCAGCATGTCGGCCGGAAGCGCCACCAGCTTCTCGCCCAGCCCCAGCACCTCGTTGGGTGCCACGACGATGCGATCCACCCGGTCGCCGGTCTGGTCCATGGTGAAGTCGAGGATGCGGCCGGCCGGCTGGCCGTCATTGGTGCGCAACTCATTCCCCACCATCGCCCGCGCCTGATCGGGGTTGAGCGCGGCCGGCGGCAGGGCCGCCACCGGCGGCGACGAGCCCTGTCCACCGGTTACCGGTGGCGCGGGGTTCTGCACCTCGTGAGAGGGAGCCTCGCCGCTGACCCCCGGCGGGGAGGTGATCGCTCCGGTCGCCGGCTGGTCGTCCGGCCGCGGCGCGGTCATCAGCGGCGGCGAGGCGGTGGCGCCTGGTGCCGGTGTGGTCTGGGCAATGGCGGTGCCGGTCAGCAGCAGCGCCGCGGCCGGCAGGAGCAACAGGGGGCGGAGCATAAGGGCGACCCTTCCGTTCGGATTCGGTATCGCCCTGATTAACAGCGGAACATGCCCAGGGGTTGCCGGCGGTGCTTCGCGGAAAACTCCCTCTCCCGTCCCGGGAGAGGGAAGGGGCCCACCGCAAAGCGGTGGGAAGGGTGAGGGGTTATACAAGGAACCATGCGCTTCAGGATTCTTGGATCACCCCTCACCCTCCCCGCTTCGCGGGTCCCCTCCCTCTCCCGGGGCGGGAGAGGGCGCATATCCCTACCCCCTTACTTCCCGCGTCCGGTCTTGTCCTGCAGCGCGTCGATCCGCTTCGACGCTTCCGCCTTGGACAGCCCGTCGTCGAAGGACTCGCCGGCTTCCTCGCTCAGCGTCTTCAGGTAGGAGGCCTGGGCGCCGGTCATCGGCTCGTCGCCGGTGGTCCAGTCGTCGGGGTTCTTGTCGCGGTTGGAGTGGTCCTCGCCGG
The DNA here is from genome assembly GCF_047302835.1 of Azospirillum sp. CT11-132. Classification (NCBI taxonomy): domain Bacteria; kingdom Pseudomonadati; phylum Pseudomonadota; class Alphaproteobacteria; order Rhodospirillales; family Azospirillaceae; genus Azospirillum; species Azospirillum sp. CT11-132. The sequence continues at coordinate 476,495 of NZ_JBGLZA010000006.1, read as the reverse complement.
TCTTCGGGTTCTCGTGCTCGGAATGGCTCCGGCGGTCGTCGGTGTGCTTGCTGGTCATGATCCGTGCCTCATAAAAAGGAACGTATCAAGAACAGGCTAGGAGGCGGGAAGTTCCCGCCCTCACCGGAAAACCGTCACCCGCCGTTGCCGCGCAGCAGGAAGACGCCCTGTTCGCCCAGCAGGTTGGCGAGGCCGGAATGGGCATGGCTGGTCACCCGGCCGGCGCGGTCGATTATGCGGGTCTGCTCGATGGTGATGCCCATCTCTTCCGTCAGCACGACGAAGTCGCGCAGCGTGCAAAAATGGATGTTGGGCGTTTCCCACCACTGGTAGCCCAGCTTTTCCGTCACCGGCATGCGGCCGGTCAGCATCAACTGCAACCGCACCCGCCAATAGCCGAAATTGGGGACCGACACGATGGCGCGGCGGCCGATGCGGCACATCATCTGCAGCACGTCGCGCGGCTGCCGCATCGCCTGCAGGGTCTGGCCCAGGATGACGTAGTCGAAGGCGCCGGCGGGATAGTCCTTCAGGTCGGTCTCGGCATCGCCCTGGATCACCGACAGGCCGTGCGCCACGCATTGCCGCACGCCGTCCATGCTGAGTTCGATGCCGCGCCCGTCGACGTTCTTGGCATGGGTCAGATAGTCCAGCAGGGCACCGTCGCCGCAGCCGACGTCCAGCACGCGGCTGTTCGGCTCCACCATCTCAGCGATCAGCTTCAGGTCGTCGCGAATGTCCACCATGGTCGGTCGTCCAGTCCCAATCCCAATGCCAATCAGCGCGCGCGGCGGCGGGCGGACAGGCCGCGATGCTCGGCGCAGCCCTCCAGGAAGCCGTGGATGACCTGATGGAACTCCGGCTCGTCCAGCAGGAAGGCGTCGTGGCCCTTGTCGGTCTCGATCTCCACGAAGCTGACATTGGCGGCGACGGCGTTCAGCGCATGCACGATGGCCCGCGATTCCGAGGTCGGGAACAGCCAGTCGCTGGAGAAGCTGGCAAGGCAGAAGCGCACCGGCGTCGTCTTGCCCCCCGGCCGGAAGGCGTTGGCCAGCGTACCCCCGGCATCGGCGGCGAGGTCGAAATAATCCATCGCCCGCGTGATGTAGAGGTAGGAGTTGGCGTCGAACCGCTCGACGAAGGCCGCCCCCTGGTAGCGCAGATAGCTTTCCACCTGGAAATCGGCGTCGAAGCCGTAGGTGACCGCCTTGCGGTCCTGCAGGTTGCGGCCGAACTTGCGGTGCAACGCCGCTTCCGACAGGTAGGTGATGTGGGCGGCCATGCGGGCGACGGCCAGACCGGCCTCCGGCTTGGTGCCTTCCAGCAGATAGTTGCCGCCACGCCAGTTCGGATCGGCCATGATCGCTTGGCGCCCGACCTCGTGGAAGGCGATGTTCTGCGCCGAATGGCGGGCGGCGGTGGCGATGGGCACCGCGGCGAACACCGATTCGGGATAGGCCACCGCCCATTGCAGAACCTGCATCCCGCCCATCGAGCCGCCGACGACGCAGAACAGCTTGTCGATGCCGAGATGCTCGACCAGCAGCTTCTGCGCCCGCACCATGTCGCCGATGGTCACCACCGGGAAGGACAGGCCATAGGGCTGGCCGGTGGCCGGGTCGATGTCCTTCGGCCCGGTGCTGCCCAGGCAGCCGCCCAGCACGTTGGAGCAGATGACGAAATAGCGGTCGGTGTCCACCGGCTTGCCGGGGCCGACCAGCATTTCCCACCAGCCGGGCTTGCCGGTGACGGGATGCTTCTCCACCACGAAATGGTCGCCGGTCAGGGCGTGGCAGATCATGATGGCGTTGGATTTGTCGGCGTTCAGCGTGCCGTAGGTCTGGTAGGCGATCTGGAAGCCGCCGATCTCCACCCCGCTGTCCAGCCGCATCGGCTGGTCCACCGCCAGACGCACGCGCTTGCCCGGCATGACTTGGTCATTGGGGGCCGCACTGTCGGCGGCCGGGGTGACCAGGGGAGATTGCGGCGCGGAGGTGGGCGCGGACATGTCGTTTCGTGCCTTGAAAGCGGTTCTGGCCTTCGGGATTTCCAGCCTCGCGGCGCCTTGGCGGAGACCGTCAGAGAGCTGTGGCGGAACGGGAGGGTATAGCTACGAAGCCGGCCTCAAGAGTGTCAATGTTTTCTTTGATTTCAGGGCGCATGCGGACTACTACTAACCGGCTTTGCATTCGATGGTTTTCTGACCCATGGCCGCCGCCCGGACCCCGCTCGACGATTTGCGCCGCGAGATCGACCAGATCGACGACGCGATCCATGACCTGCTGATGCGCCGCGCCGCCGTGGTGGAACGCATCGGGGCGGCGAAGGGCAATGGCGCGGCCGAAAACGGCACGCAGCCGATCATTCTGCGCCCGGCGCGGGAGGCGACGATCCTGCGCCGCCTGATGGCCCGCCATGCCGGCTCCTTCCCCGCCCAGGTCGTCGTGCGCATCTGGCGGGAGATGATCACCGCCTTCACCCGCATGCAGGGACCCTTCGCCGTCGCCGTCTATGCGCCGGAGGACCGCCGCGGCTTCTGGGACGTCGCCCGTGACCATTTCGGCGGATTCGTGCCGATGACCGCCGTCAACACCCCCGCCGCTGCGCTCCGCGCCGTGTCGGAAGGGACCGCGACCGTCGCCGTGGTGCCCTATCCGGCCGAGGACGATTCGGATCCCTGGTGGCGCTTCCTGGTGTCGGCCGACGCCGGCCGGCCGCAGGTGGTGGCGCGCCTGCCCTTCGGCGGGCGCGGCAATGCCCGCGGCGAGAATCGCGACGCGCTGGCCATCGCCGCCGTCCCGCACGAGCCGACCGGCGACGACCGCACGCTGCTGAGCATCGAGATCGGCGGCGACCTCAGCCGCGGCCGGCTGAAGGATCTGCTGGAGGCCTGCGGCCTGCCGCCGGTCGGTTTCTGCACCTGGCACCCGGCCGGCCATGCCACCGGGATGAGCGGCGGCGGCCCGTCGGTCCATCTGGTCGAGATCGCCGACTTCGTCGGGCAGGCCGACCCCCGCCTCGCCAAGCTGCTGGAACGGTCGGGCGACATCCCGGTGCGGGTCAACGTCGTCGGCGGCTATGCCGTGCCGCTGCATCTGGGCTGATGCGCGCTTTTGGGGCGAGCCGCCGGGGCGGCTCCTGCCTTATCCTGCCTCCCCATTTCCTGCGATGGAACACCAGCGCTGGTTCTGTTCCATCCTGTTCCAACCCATCCCACTCTGTCGGAAGGTAAGCAGACCATGACCCAGCCGAACGGCCCGCAGCCGCGTCCGGGGATTCTCGACATCGCCGCCTATGTCGGCGGCGAGCATCAGGGTCATATCCGTCTCGCCTCCAACGAAGGGGCGCTGGGACCGAGCCCGAAGGCGATGGAGGCCTATACGGCGGCGGCGTCCACCCTGCATCGCTATCCGGACGGCGCCTCGGCGGCCCTGCGCGGCGCCATCGCCAAGCGCTTCAACCTGGATGCCGACCGCATCGTTTGCGGCGCCGGGTCCGACGAGATCATCAGCCTGCTGATCCGCTCCTATGCCGGGCCGGGCGACGAGGTGCTGTATTCGCAGTACGGCTTCCTGATGTACCCGATCGGCGCCAAGTCGGTGGGCGCCACCCCGGTGACCGCGCCCGAGGACGGGCTGACCGCCAGCGTCGACAACCTGCTTGCCCGCGTCACCCCGCGCACCCGTCTGGTCTTCCTCGCCAACCCGAACAACCCGACCGGTACCTATCTGCCCGCATCGGAGGTGGCGCGGCTGCATGCCGGCCTGCCCTCCGACGTCATCCTGGTCATCGACGCGGCTTATGCCGAATACATGAACAAGGACGACTACACCGCCGGGGAGGAATTGGTGGAGAAGTTCCCGAACGTGGTGATGACCCGCACCTTCTCGAAGATCTTCGCGCTGGGCTCGCTGCGCATCGGCTGGTGCTATGGCCCGGCCGGGATCGTCGACGTGCTGAACCGCGTGCGCGGTCCCTTCAACGTGTCGACCGCCGCCCATGTCGCCGGCATCGCCGCGGTGGAGGACGCCGAGTTCCTCGACCGCTCCCGCCGCCACAATGAGCAGTGGCGCGAGTGGTTTTCCGCCACCGTGCGGGAGTTGGGCCTGACGGTGCATCCCAGCGTCACCAACTTCGTCCTGGTCGATTTCAAGGGCCAGCCCGCCGGCAAGGACGACGCCGAGGCCGCGCGCCAGTTCCTGAAGGCCCGCGGCATCCTGGTCCGCCAGATGCCGTCCTACGGCCTGCCGAGCTGCCTGCGCGTCACCATCGGCACCGAACAGGAAATGCGCACGGTGGCCGACGCGCTGCGAGACTTTTTGAAGGCGTAACAGAGTGCGGCGTAAATCTCCCTCTCCCGCCCCGGGAGAGGGAAGGGGCCCAAGCGAAGCTTGGGAAGGGTGAGGGATTGGGCACGAAGCCATGCGCTTCGGGGCCAAGCGCTTCAGGATTCTTGGATCACCCCTCACCCTCCCCACGCCTTCGGCGCGGGTCCCCTCCCTCTCCCGGGACGGGAGAGGGCCTATTTCTACGCCTCACCCCCGGTTCAGCAGGAAATCGACCGTTTGCGGCCGGCCCGGCAGGTCGAGCTTCGCCTGCACCGGCTCGCAGCGGCTGACGATCCGGCCACGGCGCAGGACGAACAGGCGGGCGGCGCGGGTGCGGATCGCCTCCACGGCACTGCCAGCCTGGAGCACCACGAGATCGGCGTTGCAGCCGGGTTCCAACCCGTAGCCGTCCAGATGCAGCAGGCGGGCCGGGTTGACCGTCACCGCGTCGAAGGCGGCCTTGATGCCGTCCTGGCCGGTCATCTGCCCGACATGCAGGCCCATATGCGCCACCTCCAGCATGTCGCCTGAGCCCAGCGGATACCAGGGGTCCATCACGCAATCATGGCCGAAGGCGACCGTCAGCCCGGCGGCCATCAGCTCCGGCACGCGGGTCATGCCGCGGCGCTTGGGATAGGTGTCGTGGCGACCCTGGAGGACGATGTTGATCAACGGGTTGGCGATCACTCCCAGCCGAGCCTCCGCCATCAGCGGGATCAGCTTGGAGACATAGTAATTATCCATGGAATGCATGGAAGTCAGGTGCGACCCCGTCACCCGGCCGTGCAGCCCCAGCCGCTGAGTCTCGTAGGCCAGCGTCTCGACATGGCGGGACAGCGGGTCGTCGCTCTCGTCGCAATGCATGTCGACCAGCAGCCCGCGCTCCGCCGCGATCTCGCAGAGCAGGCGGACCGACGCGGCGCCGTCGGCCATGGTGCGCTCGAAATGCGGGATGCCGCCGACCACGTCGACGCCCATGTCCAGCGCGCGGCGCAGCAGTTCCTCGGTGCCGGCTGAGCGCAGGACGCCGTCCTGCGGGAAGGCGACCAACTGCAGGTCGAGATAGGGGGAGACGCGCTTCTTGACGTCCAGCAGCGCTTCGACCGCCAGGAGGCGCGGATCGCAGACGTCGACATGGCTGCGCACCGCCAGTAACCCGCGCCCGACCGCCCAGTCGCAGTAGGCGAGCGCCCGCTCGACGATGGCGTCCTGCACCAGCTGCGGCTTCAGCTCGCCCCACAGCGCGATGCCCTCCAGCAGGGTGCCGCTCTGGTTCACGCGCGGCAGGCCGTAGCTGAGCGTGCTGTCCATGTGGAAATGGGAATCGACGAAGGGCGGCGTGACCAGCCGGCCGGTGGCGTCGATTTCGGAGGCGGCCTCGCCAGCCAGATTGGCTTCCACAGCGGCGATGCGGCCACCCCGGATGCCGATGTCGATGCCGCTGCGGCCATCCGGAAGGGTGGCGCGGCGCAGGATCAGGTCGAACATCAGCGTTCTCCTTTGCGGTACGGGATCATCAGGGCGCGCGGGTAGGAGGCCCGGCGGGCCACCAGAACCAGCGCCAGGATGCTCAGCAGATAGGGCATCATCAGGAACAGCTGGTAGGGGAGGACGCCGCCGCTCGCCTGCTGCAACCGCAGTTGCAGCGCATCGAACACCGCGAACAGCATGGCGCCCAGCAGAGCCTTGCCCGGCCGCCAGGAGGCGAAGACCACCAGCGCGATGCAGATCCAGCCGCGGCCGTTGACCATGTTGAAAAAGAAGGCGTTGAAGGCCGACAGGGTCAGGAAGGCGCCGGCCAGCGCCATCAGCGCACTGCCCGCCACCACCGCGCCGATGCGGATGGCGGTGACGTTCAGCCCCTGCGCCTCGGCGGCGGCCGGATTCTCGCCGACCATCCGCACCGCCAGCCCGACCGGCGTGCGGTAGAGGACATAGGCGACGACCGCGACGAGCAGAAAGGCGAGGTAGGTCAGCGGCGTCTGGGCCAGGGCGCCGGGCAGGGCCAGTGGCTGGAACGGCTCGATGGTCGGCGGGGTGCTGGCCTGCGGCAGGACGAGGCGGTAGACGAAATAGGACAGGCTGGTGCCGAGCAGGGTCACGCCGATGCCCGTCACATGTTGCGACAGCCCGAGCGGCACGGCCAGCGCCGCATGCAGCAGGCCGAGCAGCGCGCCGCAGGCGGCAGCAGCCAGCACGCCGGTCCACAGATCGGCTCCCTGGTAGACCGCCATCCAGCCGGCCATGGCGCCCAGCGTCATGATGCCTTCGATGCCGAGATTCAGCACGCCGGCCCGCTCGCACACGAGTTCGCCCAGCGTGCCCAGCACATAGGGGGTGGCGATGCGCAGCACCGCGGTCCAGAAGGCGGCGGACAGCAGGATGTCGAGGATGGTCGACAGGAAATCCATAACCCCTTACCCCCGCCGCAGCCGGTAGCGCGCCAGCAGCCCGGCGACCAGCATGCACAGCAGGCTGGCGGCGACCAGGACGTCGGCGATGTAGTTGGGAACCGGCATGGCCCGGCTCATGGCGTCGGCACCGACGAAGATGCCGGCGATGAACAGCGCGGCCCCGACCACGCCGATGGGGTGCAACTGCGCCAGCATGGCGACGACGATGCCGCTGTAGCCGAAGCCCGGCGACAGGTCGAGCGTCAGGTAGCCCTTCAGGCCGCAGACCTCCGCGGCGCCGGCCAGCCCGGCGAGGCCACCCGACAGCAAGGCGGTGCGCAGCATCACCCGGGTCACCGGCATGCCGGCGAAGGCGGCGGCGCGCGGGTTGGCGCCGACCGCCCGGTTCTCGTAACCCCAGATGGTCCGGGTATCGACCAGCCACAGCAGGACCGACAGGCCGAGCGCGATGGCGAACCCGGCATGCAGCCGGGTGCGCGCCACCAGCTTGGGCAGCTCCGCCGCTTCCACGACCGGCGCCGACTGCGGCCAGCCCATGCCCATCGGGTCCTTCAAGGCCCCTTCCAGCAGCATCGACACCAGCAGAAGCACGACGAAATTCAGCAGCAGGGTGGTCACCACCTCGTCGACGCCGAAGCGGACCTTGAGGACTGCGGGGCCGAGCAGCGTGACGCCGCCTGCCGCCATGCCGGCGATCATCACCAGGGGGATCAGCGCCCAGGCCGGCAGGTCGAGCATGCCGCCGCCGACCACCACGGCGGCCAGGGCGCCCATATAGAGCTGGCCCTCCGCTCCGATGTTCCACAGCTTGGCGCGAAAGGCGACGGCGGCGGCGAGGCCGGTCAGGATCAGCGGGGTGGCGCGGGTCAGCGTCTCGGTCAGGGCGAAGCGGGAACCGACCGCCCCCTCGAACAGCAGGCCGTAGGCGCGCAGCACCGGCGCGCCGGTCCAGGCGACCAGCAGGGCGCAGAGCGCCAGCGCCGCGACCACGGCGCCCACCGGGGCCAGCAGCCGCAGGGCGAGCGGGGTATCGGTGCGCGGTTCAAGCCGCATGAACGGTCTCCGGCAGGATGTCGCGCAGGATGTCCCAATGCCCGGCCATCAGCAGGCCGAGCTGGCTGACCGACACCCGGTCATGCGGCAGAAGCGGGGTGAGGCGCCCGTGATAGGCGACGGTAACGCAATCGGCCAGCGCCAGGATCTCGTCCAGATCCTCGGAGATCAGCAGAACGCCGGCCCCGGCGGCGCGGGCGTCGAGCAGCCGGCTGTGGACGTAGGACACAGCACCGATGTCGAGACCGCGCGTCGGCTGGCTCGCCAGGATCAGGTCCGGCCCGTGGGCCAGCGTGCGGCCCAGGATCAGCTTCTGCATGTTGCCACCCGACAGCAGCTGTGTCCGGGCATCGGGACCTGGGCAGCGGACGTCGAACTCCTCGATCACCTTGCGGGCGTAGGCCCTTGCGGCCCCGCGCCGCAGCACGCCGAAACGGGAGAAGGCGGAATCGTGATAGCGCTCGGCGATCAGGTTCTCCCACACCGCCATGGCGCCGACCAGACCGGCGCTGTGCCGATCTTCCGGGATGCGGGCGACGCCGCGCCGGACCATGTCGGCGGGGTCGCCATGCTCGACCACGCTGCCCTTCAAGGACAGCCGGCCCGAATCCGGACGGATCAGGCCGCTGACCAGCTCGGCCAGCGCCGTCTGGCCGTTGCCGGACACGCCGGCGATGCCGACCACCTGATGGCGCCGCACCGTCAGATCCACCCCGTCCAGCAGCGGGCGGCCATGGCCGGAGGCGACCGTGACGCCCGACAGCTCCAGCACCGGCTCTCCGGGGCTGAGAGGGGCGGGGGCCGGCGGCTTGACGCTGCGGCCGACCATCAGCTCGGCCAGCTTGGCGCGGTCGGTGGAGGCGGTGGCGTGGGTGGCGACCAGCTTTCCCGCGCGCAGAACGGCGACGGTGTCGCTGGCGGCGAAGACCTCGTTCATCTTGTGGCTGATGAAGACGACGGCGAGCCCATCGGCGGTCAGCCGGCGCAGCGTTTCGAACAGCCCCGCCGATTCCTGCGGCGTCAGCACCGCGGTCGGCTCGTCCAGGATCAGGATGCGGGCGTCGCGGTAGAGCGCCTTGAGGATCTCGACGCGCTGGCGCTCGCCGACCGACAGGTCGCCAACCAGCGCGTCCGGCCGAACCTCCAGCCCGAAGCGTTGCGACAGGTCGAGCAGGCGGCGGCGGGCGGCGCCCCGGTCGGAGCGCCAGCGCCACAGCGATTCGGTGCCGACGGCGATGTTGTCCAGCACCGACAGATTGTCCGCCAGCGTGAAATGCTGGTGGACCATGCCGATGCCGGCCTCCAGCGCGGCGCGGGGCGAACCCGGCGGCAAGGGACGGCCGAACGCCTCGATGGTTCCCTCGTCGGCCACGTAATGGCCGAAGAGGATGTTCATCAGGGTGGTCTTGCCGGCCCCGTTCTCGCCCAGCAGCGCCAGCACCTCGCCGGCGCGCAGCGTCAGCGAGATGTCGTCGTTGGCGAGCAGCGGACCGAACCGCTTCGAAATGCCGGCGAGCCGGAGGACGACCTCCGGCCCGCCTTTCACGGGTGATGACATTGCAGATACGCCGGGCGTCACATCGTCGACTTCGGCTCGGCGTCGTTGACCTTGACGGTGAACTTGCCGTCGCGGATCTGCTGCTCGCGCTCCTTGACCTTCGCCTTGATGGCGTCGGGGACCTTCGACTCGAAGGTGCCGAGCGGCGCAAGGCTGGAGCCCTTGTGCGCCATCATGCTGTAGGGGCCGTAATCCTCGGCCTTGTAGCTGCCGGCCTTCACCGCGGCGATGGCGCGCTCCACCGACGGTTCCATGTGCCACAGGGCGCTGGCGACGACGGTGTCCGGATACTGCGGCTGGGTGTCGATGACGTTGCCGATGGCGAGCACCTTGCGCTCCTTGGCCGCGTCGGACACGCCGAAGCGCTCGGCGTACATCACGTCGGCGCCGCGGTCGATCATGGCGAAGGCGGCTTCCTTGGCCTTGGGCGGGTCGAACCAGGAGCCGATGAAGCTGACCGAGAACTTGACCTGCGGGTTGACCTCCTTGGCGCCTTCCATGAAGGCGTTCATCAGGCGGTTGACCTCGGGGATCGGATAGCCGCCGACCATGCCGATCACGTTCGACTTGGTCATGCCGCCGGCGACCATGCCGGACAGGTAGGCCGGCTCCTGGATGTAGTTGTCGAAGACCGAGAAGTTGGGCTCCTGCGGCTTGAAGCTGGAGCCCATGACGAAGGCGGTCTTCGGATAGTCCTTGGCGACGGCGCGGGCGGCGCGCTCCACGCCAAACACCTCGCCGAAGACCAACTGCTGGCCGGCCTCGGCATACTGGCGCATCACGCGCTCATAGTCGGTGTTGGCGACCGACTCGGCCCAGACATACTCGATGTCGCCGCGGTCGGCGGCGGCCTTCAGCGCGACATGGATGCGGCTGACCCACTGCTGCTCGATCGGCACGGTGTAGATGCCGGCGACCTTCAGCTTGCCTTCCGCGAATGCCGGCAGGGAGCTGCCGGCCACCGCCGCGAAGGCCACCGCGGCGACGCCGCACAGCACCGCACGGCGCGTCATTCCCAAAACTGTCATCGCCCGATCCCCCATCCCCCGAACCGACATCGTGAGCCCCCTTTGTCGCTGAGTATCGTTGGCTGCATTTTGCTGGCAGCAGGTCTCCGGCCCGCATGTGGCATGAATACCCGGGAATGCTCCTCCCGTAAATCCATCGCCCCTCGCGAGCCGTGCATGCAAATGCAACGGAAATGCCATCGGCCGCTACCGCCGCCCGCCTTGCGGACGCTGCAATCCGGCCGGTCAGAATGCTGGCATGTGATTGAAAAAGGGGCAACTCTTCTTGGCGATCCGGTCAGGATCGCGACGTGTCGCTCTCCGGCCGCTCACCGCGCCTGCGGGCGTCGCTCCGGCAGCGGTCGGAGCAGTATTTCACCTCGTCCCACACCCGCTCCCACTTCTTGCGCCAAGTGAAGGGACGGTTGCAGACCGGGCAGGTCTTGGTCGGCAGGTCGGCCTTCTTTACGCCCCTCATGCCGGGCCCCCTCCCAGAATTGCGGCGGGACGGCGCAGGACGGGGTCGAAGGGGTTCAACTGGCGGCTGATCGCAGCGGATTCGCGTTTCAGGATGTCGACCACCACCGGCAGCCGCTCCTCGTTCAGCCGCTCGCTGATCGTGCCGACGCTGAGTGCCGCCACCGCATGGCCGTCGCGGTCCAGCACCGGAACCGCCACGCCGGACATTCCCGGCAGCAGGCCGGTGGAGCGGCTGGCATAGCCCACCTCCCGCACCCGCGCGATCTCCGTGCGCAGATAGACCTCGTCGATGATGCCGACACCCTGCATGCGCGGCAGGTTGAAGCGGATGACTTCCTCCCGCTCCTCCGCATGCAGGAAGGCCATGATGGCAAGGCTGCCCTGGCCGACGCCCAGCGTCACCCGGCCGCCGATGTCGCCGGTGAAGGAGCGGATGGGGAAGGGCCCCTCGCTGCGGTCCAGGCACACCGCGTCGAAGCCGCTACGCACCAGCAGGAAGATGGTGTCGCGCAGGGTCGCCGACAGGCGCAGCAGGATCGGCCGGCAGATGTCGCGAAGGTTGTTCGGGTTTCCGGCCTGCGCCGCCAAACCGAACAGGTCGATGCCCAGCCGGTAGCGCTTGGTCGCCTTGTCCGCCTCCGCCATGCCTTCTTCCACCAGGATCTTCAGCAGTCGGTGGACGGTCGGCGGGGTGAGGTCGAGGGCGCGCGCGATGTCGGTCAGCCGAGCCCCCGTCTCGTTGGAGGAGGCCAGCAGGCGCAGGATCGCCAACCCGCGCTGCAGGCTGGATTTGCCGCCCGCCTCCTCATTGCCGGTGCCCTCGCCACCGGTGCTCTTGTCGGTCTTGCTGCGGGTGTCGGCGCTCATTTCCAGCCTCTTCCTGAAAATCGAAGAATGTTTGTTGGTCCATCTATTCCGCATATCGGAAGCTTTTGCAAAATCTTTTCTGCCAATGGAAAAAGCGGATTGACGCGACCGGGGGTGCGGCGGAACCATCGGGCAACAGGTGAGGCCCGGAGACCGAGGCCAATTGTCGCAAGAGGGAGAATTCCCCCCGTGTCGTTCCTCGAATTGAAAAACATCACCAAGCGTTACGGCCCGCTGACCGCGGTCGGCGATGTCTCGCTGTCGGTGGAAAAGGGGGAGTTCGTCTCTCTGCTCGGCCCCTCGGGCTGCGGCAAGACCACGACCCTGCAGATGATCGCCGGTTTCGTGGAACCGTCGGCCGGCACCATCCGGCTGGACGGACGCGACATCACGCGGGCCAAGGCGAACAGCCGCGGGCTGGGCATCGTGTTCCAGAGCTACGCGCTGTTCCCGCATATGACCGTGTTCGACAATGTCAGCTTCGGCCTGGAGATGCAGCGCGTGCCCAAGGGCGAGCGCAAGCCCCGCGTCGAAGAGGCGCTGTCGCTGGTCCACCTGTCCCCCTATGCCAAGCGCTATCCGCGCGAACTGTCGGGCGGCCAGCGCCAGCGCGTGGCGCTGGCCCGCGCCCTGGTCATCCGCCCGCCGGTCCTGCTGCTGGACGAGCCGCTGTCGAACCTGGACGCCAAGCTGCGCGAGGCGATGCAGTTCGAACTGCGCGAGATTCAGCGCAAGGTCGGCACCACCACGGTCATGGTCACCCACGATCAGGCCGAAGCCTTCTCGATCAGCGACCGTGTCGTCGTGATGGAGGCCGGGCGCATCACCCAGATCGACCAGCCCTATCGCATCTACGAGCATCCGGAGACGGAGTTCATCTCCCGCTTCGTCGGCAAGACCAACCTGCTGCCGGGCAAGGTCGTCACCGCGACCGGCGCCGGCGCCACGGTGTCTTTGGCCGGCATCGCCGTGCCGGTCGAAGCCGCCGGCCTGTCGGTGGGCGAGACGGTGACGCTGTGCATCCGGCCGGAGAAGCTGCACCTGACCGCCCCGGCGAACGGGCTGCTGACCGGCCGTGTCGCCGACCGCTTCTTCCTGGGCAGCCAGTGGCTCTATCACATCGACGGGCCGCTCGGCACGCTGATGGTGGTGACGCCGAATGACGGCTCCACCCCGGCGGAGCCGGGCGCGAGCGTTGGGCTGGACTGGTCGCCGTCGGTCGTGCGCGTCCATCGTGGCGCCATGGCGGAGGCGCCCGACGTGGCGCTCGAGGTGACGGGATGAGCGCAACCCTTCCCGATGCCGCCCCGGCCTCGCCGGGCGAGGAGACGCCTGAACGCAGTTTCCCCACCGCGCCGCTGTTCCTGTCGGCGCCGGCTGTCCTGCTGTTCTCGGCACTGGTGCTGATTCCGCTGTTCCTGACGGCTTTGCTGTCCTTCAACCAGTTCGACTATGCGACCGGGCGCACCGGCGGCTTCACGCTGGAGCATTACCTGTCGGTCCTGACCGACGAGTATTACCTGGAAATCTTCCTGCGCACCTTCCGGATATCGGCGCTGGCGACCGCCATCTGCGTGGTGATCGGCGTGCCGGAGGCCTACATCCTCAGCCGGATGACCAACCCCTGGCGCTCGATCTTCCTGCTGGTGATCCTGGCGCCGCTGCTGGTCTCCGTCGTGGTGCGCGCCTTCGGCTGGAGCATGCTGCTGGGGCCGGAAGGGCCGGTGAACGCCGCGCTGATGGCGTTCGGCATCGGCCGCATGCGGTTGCTCTACACCGAAGGCACGGTGATCGTGGCCCTGGTCCACGTCATGCTGCCCTTCATGGTCATCCCGGTCTGGACCTCGCTGCAGAAGCTGGATCCGGCGGTGGAGCAGGCGGCGCTGTCCTTCGGCGCCTCGCGCGGCACGGCCATCGTCCGGGTGGTGGCGCCGCAGATCCTGCCCGGCATCCTGTCGGGAAGCCTGATCGTCTTCGGCCTCAGCGCCAGCGCCTTCGCCATTCCCGGCCTGCTCGGCGGGCGGCGGCTGAAGATGGTCGCGACGGTGGTCTACGACCAGTATCTCAGCGACCTGAACTGGCCGATGGGGGCCGCGGTCGCCGCATTGCTGCTGATCGCCAACCTGATCGTCATGCTGACCTACCACCGTCTGGTGGAAGGCCATTACCGCCGCCGGCTGGGGTGAGGATGCCATGACCCGCAACGGACCCGTCGCCCTGATCTTCCACACTCTGGTCGTCATCTTCATGCTGGCGCCGCTGGCGATCGTCTGCCTCGTCGCCTTCACGCCCGAGAATACGCTGTCGCTGCCGACCAACGGCTTCTCGCTGCGCTGGTTCGACGCGGTGTTCCATCACCCGGACTTCGTCCAGTCGTTCTGGAACAGCCTGTGGCTGGCCGTGCTGTCGGCGACGCTGGCGGTGGTGCTGGCGGTTCCGGCCTCCCTCGCCATCACGCGCTGGGAGTTTCCCGGCCGCGGCTTCCTCAATGCGCTGTTCCTGTCGCCGCTGATCATCCCGCATCTGGTGCTGGGCGTCGCCATGCTGCGGCTGTTCGCCATCGTCGGCGCCACGGGCAGCTTCGGCTGGCTGGTGGCGGCGCACATCGTGATCGTCACGCCCTATGTCATGCGCCTGCTGATCGCCGCGATTTCCGGCTTCGACCGCAGCGTGGAGCAGGCCGCCTTCTCGCTGGGGGCCAGCGAGGCCACCGTGTTCCGCCGCGTCACCCTGCCGATGATCCTGCCCGGCGTCACCGGCGGCTGGCTGATCGCCTTCATCAACAGCTTCGACGAGCTGACCATGTCCATCTTCATCACCTCGCCGTCCACGGTGACGCTGCCGGTGCGGATGTACATGTACGCCACCGAATCCATCGACCCGATGATGGCGGCGGTTTCGGCGCTGATCATCGGCATCACCGCGGTCGCCGTGCTTCTGCTCGACCGCGTCTATGGGTTGGACCGCATCCTGGTCGGCCAGCACTGAGCATCCGCTCCGGCCGTCCTCTCTTCGGAGACCAGTCATCATGGCTTTGCTGCAGCGTGTGGCCGAACAGGGCCGGCGCGTGGTCCGATTTACCCTCGACGGGCGCCCGGTTGAGGCGCTGGAGGGCGACACCGTCATGACCGCCATGCTCACCAATGGCGAGCGGCTGCGCCGGACGGAGTTTGCCGACAGCCCGCGTGCCGGCTTCTGCATGATGGGCGCCTGCCAGGATTGCTGGGTGCGGACGGAGGAGGGCGAGCGCCTGCGCGCCTGCGGCACCTTCATCGCCGACGGCATGCGCCTTGTGAGCGGCGGGGAGTGGACGTCGTGAGCGAAACTCTCCCTCCCGTCATCGTCGGCGCCGGCCCGGCCGGCATCCGCGCCGCGGAGCGGCTGGTCGCCGCCGGACTGCGTCCGGTGGTGGTCGACGAGGCGGCGCGCTGGGGCGGCCAGATCTATCGCCAGCCACCGGATGGCGGCTTCACCCGGCCGAAGAAGGCTCTGTACGGCTTCGAAGCGGGCAAGGCCGACGCGGTCCACCGCGCCATGGCGGCCATCCGTGACCGCGTCGACTACCGCCCGCGCACGCTGGTTTGGAACTGCGAGGCGGGTGCGCTCGACCTGCTGTGCGACGGGGCGAGCGAGGCCTTGCCCTTCAGTCACCTGATCCTGGCGACGGGCGCCACCGACCGCGTGCTGCCCTTCCCCGGCTGGACGCTGCCCGGCGTCTTCACGCTGGGCGGCTCGCAGGTGGCGTTGAAGTTCCAGGGCTGCGCCGTCGGCCGGCGGGTCGCCTTCCTCGGCACCGGGCCGCTGCTCTATCTGGTCGCCTACCAGTATCTGAAGGCCGGGGTCGAGGTGGCGGGGGTGTTCGACACCACGCCCTTCGCCGTCCAGGCCCGCGCCACCGCCGGCATGCTGCGCGATGCGGCCACGCTGGCGAAGGGGCTGCTGTATGTCGGCTGGCTGCGCGCCCATGGCGTGCCGATCCACAACGGCGTCCGCCCGGTGCGTGCGGAGGGAGCCGAACGGGTCAATGCGCTGGTCTGGCGCGATGCACAGGGGCAGGAGCGGCGCACGCCCTGCGACGCCGTCGCCTTTGGCCTTGGACTGCGGTCGGAGACCCAGCTGGCAGACCTTGCCGGCTGCCGGTTCCGTTTTGATGAAGCCGACCGCGCGTGGCTGCCGGAGCGGGACGGGGCGGGGCGCAGCTCGGTTCCCGGCGTCTATCTGGCCGGTGACGGCAGCGGCATTTCCGGTGCCGATGCGGCGGAACTGGCGGGAGAGCGAGCGGCGCTGGCCCTGCTGGAGGATCTCGGCCGCCCGGTGGACGGTAAACGGGTGAAGGAGTTGGACGTTCGGCTCTTCCGCATCGCCGCCTTCCGCCGCAGCCTGTCGGCGGCCTTCCCCTTCCCGGCGGATTGGGCCGACGCCATCGCCGACGACACGATGATCTGCCGCTGCGAAGGTATCACCGCCGGCGCCGTGCGCGAGGTCGCCCGCAGCGGACAGGCCCGCGAGATGAACCGCGCCAAGGCGCTGACCCGTGCCGGCATGGGCCGTTGCCAGGGTCGCATGTGCAGCGCCACCACGGCGGAACTGCTGTCCCGCACGCTCGGCACCGGTCCTGACGGGGTGGGGCGCCTGCGGGCGCAGCCCCCGATCAAGCCTCTCCCCATCGCGACGATCATCCCCTCTCCCCCCCGCTCACGCGCAAACGAAGTTTGCGCTGACGCGACAGGCGGACCAGAGGTCCGCCGAAAGCGGGGAGAGGGTCAGGGTGAGGGGGATGCATCGCGAGGCGCCGGTCGGATATCTGCAGCGCCCCAAACCGCCAAAGACGCTCCGCCACGCGTCCCCCTCACCCAACCCTCTCCCCGGGGGGGAGAGGGCTTGTCTGGACGGGAGGTCGCGTGATGCGGGAACGGATCGAGTGCGATGTCGCCATTGTCGGCGGCGGGATCGTCGGCGGGTCGGCGGCGCTGTTCCTGCGGCAGGCCGGCCTGTCGGTGACCTTGCTGGAGCGCGATTGGTGCGGCGCCAAGGCGAGCGGCGTCAATTTCGGCGGTGTGCGCCGACAGGGCCGCCCGCTGGAGCAGCTGCCGCTGTCCCAGCGCGCCCACGCCATCTGGGGCCGCCTGCCGGAGCTGCTGGGCACCGATGCCGAATACATCCGCTCCGGCCATCTGAAGCTGGCCCGTAGCGAGCCCGACCTTGAGTCGCTGATCGCCTATCGCGAGCGCAGCCAGGGCTTCGGCCTGGGGCTGGAGATCATCGTCGGCGAGGAGTTCCGCCGCCGCTGGCCGGCGCTGGGCGACCGCGCCATCGGCGGGTCGCTCTGTCCGGAGGATGGCCACGCCAACCCCCGCCTCGTCTCCCCCGCCTTCGCCCGCGCCGCTGCGGCGCTGGGGGCCGTGGTGCGCGAACAGACGCCGGTCGACCGGGTGGAGAGGGACGGCGACCGCTTCGTGCTGCTGAGCGGCGATGCCCTGGAAGTCCGCGCCCGCTTCCTGCTGAACACCGCCGGCGCCTGGTCCTGGCGGGTGGCGGAGGCGTTCGGCGAGCCGGTGCCGCTGGAATCGCTCCACCCCAACATGGCGGTGACGGAGCCGCTGCCCCGCTTCCTCGACGTCAACATCGGGGTGGAGGGCGGCGGCGTCTATGGCCGGCAGGTGCCGCGCGGCAACATGGTGGTCGGCGGCGGGCGCGGCTTTGCGCTGGACGCCGACCGCGCCCGGCCGCAGCGCGACGCCGTGCTGACCCTGATGCGCGACGCGGCGGAGTTGTTCCCGCAGCTGCGCCACGCCCACGTCATCCGCTGCTGGACCGGGGTGGAGGGCTATACGCCCGACCGCAACCCGATCATCGGCCCCAGCCGCACCACGCCCGGCCTGTTCCACGCCTTCGGCTTCTCCGGCGCCGGTTTCCAGATCGGACCCGGCGTCGGCCAGACGCTGGCCGAACTGGTCACCAGCGGCGAGACGCCGATGCCGCTGGAGGCTTTCCGCATCGACCGCTTTTCACCGACCGCTTAAGACTTCACCCGAGACTTCACCCCTTGGCCCATTGGAGGACATGCATGCCCAGCTTGCGTACCCTGTCGCTCACCGGTCTCGCCACGGTTGCCATCACGGCGGCCGCCGCGCTCTCCACCCCCGCCGCCGCCCAGACCAAGACGGTCTATATCGGCATGAACGGCGGCACGATGGAGAAGACCTACACCGAGCATGTCTTCCCCGCCTTCGAGAAGGCGACCGGCATCAAGGTGGTGGTGGTTCCCGGCACCTCGTCCGACATCCTGGCCAAGTTGCAGGCGCAGAAGGACAATCCGCAGATGCACGTCGTCTTCCTGGACGACGGGCTGATGTACCGCGCGATCGGCATGGGCCTGTGCCAGAAGATGGACAGCTCGCCGGTGCTGAACGACGTCTATCCGTCGGCGCGCATGAAGGGCGACATGGCCGTCGGCGTGAACATGGGCATGACCGGCCTCGCCTATAACAAGGCGATGTTCGACGAGAAGGGCTGGGCGCCGCCGACCAGCTGGATGGATCTGGCCGATCCCAAGTACAAGGGCAAGGTCGTCGTCCAGTCGGCCGCCAGCAGTTCCTTCGGCCTGCATGCCTTCCTGATGTACAACCGCATCAAGGGCGGCACCGAGGCGAACGTCGATCCGGGCTTCACCACCTGGCGCAAGACCATCGGCCCCAACGTGCTGGAATACATCCCCAGCTCCGCCAAGATCGCCGAGATGGTGCAGACCAATGAGGCGGCGATCTTCCCGCTGACCCCGACCGGCGTCGGCAGCCTGAAGGCCAAGGGCATTCCGGTCGAATATGCCCAGCCGAAGGAAGGCTCGGTCGTGCTGATGGTCGGCGAATGTGTCGTCGCCAAGAACCCGGACAACGAGGCCGCGCAGAAGCTCGCCGCCTATCTGCTGGGGCCGGAGGCGCAGCTCGCCGCCCTGCAGTACGGCGCGCAGATTCCGTCGAACACCAAGGTCACGGCGCCGGCCGACGTAGCCGACGAGATGAACAAGTTCCAGGGCTACATGAAGAACGCCGTCACGGTGGACTGGGACGTCATCAACGAGAAGCGCCCCGACTGGAACCAGCGCTGGAACAAGGAAATCGAACGGTAATCAGGGCATGAAAAAGGGGGGCGCCGAAAGCGCCCCCCGATTTGTATTCCGCAGCTGGTTATTCGGCAGCCATCGCGGCGCGGCGCTGGGCCTCGCGGATCTGGCGGCCTTCCTTCAGCTTTTCCGACAGCAGGAAGGCCAGTTCCAGCGACTGGCTGGCGTTCAGGCGCGGATCGCAGGCGGTGTGGTAGCGCAGCGCCAGATTGTGGTCGGTGATGGCCTGGGCGCCGCCCGTGCACTCCGTCACATCCTGGCCGGTCAGCTCGAAATGCACGCCGCCGGCATGGGTGCCTTCGGCCTGATGCACCTCGAAGAAGCCGCGCGCCTCGGCCAGCACCCGCTCGACGGGGCGGGTCTTGTAGCCGGTGGTCGACTTGATCGTGTTGCCGTGCATCGGGTCGCAGGACCACACCACGGTGCGGCCTTCGCGCTGGACCTTGCGCAGCAGCGGCGGGAACTTCTCCGCCACCTTGTCGGAGCCCATGCGCACGATCAGCGTCAGGCGCCCGGCCTCGTTGGTCGGGTTCAGGATGTCGATCAGGCGGATCAGCTCGTCCGGGTCGGTGGTCGGGCCGCACTTCAGGCCGATCGGGTTCTTCACGCCGCGCAGGAACTCGACATGGGCGCCGTCGGGCTGGCGGGTGCGGTCGCCGATCCACAGCATGTGGGCCGACACGTCGTACCAGTCGCCGGTGGTGCTGTCGACGCGGGTCAGCGCCTGCTCGAAGGGCAGCAGCAGCGCCTCGTGGCTGGTGAAGAAGTCGGTCTCGCGCAGCTGCGGCGTCGTCTCCGCGGTGATGCCGCAGGCGGCCATGAAGGCCAGCGTCTCGTCCAGGCGGTTGGCCAGCTCCTGGAAATGCTCGCCGGCCGGCGACTTCTCGACGAAGCTCAGCGTCCACTGATGGACCTTGTGCAGGTCGGCGTAGCCGCCCTGGGCGAAGGCGCGCAGCAGGTTCAGCGTTGCCGCGGCCTGGGTGTAGGCCTGCATCATGCGCTCCGGATCGGGAACGCGGGCGTCGCTGGTGAAGTCGAAGCCGTTGATGATGTCGCCGCGGTAGGACGGCAATTCGACCCCGTTAATCTCTTCCATGTCGGCCGAGCGCGGCTTGGCGAACTGGCCGGCCATGCGGCCCACCTTGATGACCGGGATCGAGGCGCCGAAGGTCAGCACCACGGCCATCTGCAGCAGGACGCGGAAGGTGTCGCGGATGTTGTTGGGGTGGAACTCGGCGAAGCTCTCGGCGCAGTCGCCTCCCTGCAGCAGGAAAGCCTGACCGGCGGCGGCCTCGGCCAGCTTGGACTTCAGCCGGCGGGCCTCGCCGGCGAAGACGAGCGGCGGATAGGAGGACAGGCGCTGCTCGACCGCCTCGACCTTCGACTGGTCGGGATAAGTCGGCAACTGCTTCGCCGGTTTCGTCCTCCAACTGGCGGGTGTCCAACGCTCGACCATGACGCGCCTGCTCTTCCTTGACGATTGCGGAACGGGGGCCGGGCGGGCGGCGAACGACCGGCGGCGAAACCCGTGGGGGGTACTCTATAGCGCGACTCGCGGTAACTTTTCCACAGTTTCGGCCCGCCTGCCGGCAATGCTGTGCCATCGGGACAGGTCGCCTGCCACCGCTGGTAATTTCAGATGAAAGGAACTTCGCCCCGCCTTCGTCCCGACATCCGATATATCAAGGGCCGCTGGCGGCGCGTGGCCGCGGCCAGTATACATCGGGGGCAACCGACCACGCCCGAGAGGAGCCTCCCCGGTGAAAGCGACATCCTGGCGGGCAAAGCGCCTGTCCTCCTGGGGGCAGGCCCTGTCCGTCTACCGCGACCCGCGCGTGCTGGCGATCCTGTTCCTGGGCTTCTCCGAAGGGCTTCCGTTGGCGCTGACCGGCGCCACGCTGAATGTCTGGCTGACCGAACAGGGCGTCAGCCGCACCAACATCGGGCTTTTCGCGCTGGTCACCATGCCCTATGCGCTGAAGTTCCTGTGGGCTCCGCTGATCGACCGGTTGCGCTTGCCGGTGATGACGCGGCTGTTCGGGCGGCGGCGCGGCTGGGCGCTGACGGCGCAGGCGGCGCTGATCGCGGCGCTGCTGGGGCTGGGCACCACCGATCCGGGGCAGGACCTGTGGTGGACGGCGATGTGCGCCGTGCTGGTCGCCTTCTGCTCGGCCAGCCAGGACATCGTCGTCGATGCCTATCGGGTCGAGGTGCTGGAGGAGCATCAGCAGGCCGCCGGTGCTGCGGTGCTGGTGCTGGGCTATCGCTTCGGCATGATGGCGGCGGGGGCGGGCGCGCTCTACATCGCGCAGTACTATGGCTGGCGCACGGCCTACGAGGTGATGGCGGCGCTGGTTCTGGTCGGCATGGCCACCATCCTGCTGTGCCGCGAGCCGAAGGAGCCGCCGCCCAGCGCCCGCGAAAGGCTGATCGCGGAGTGGCTGGGTCACCGGCCGCATCTGTCGGGCCGCAGCGCCGTCGTGCTCGCCTGGATTTACGGAGCGGTGGTGGCGCCCTTCGCCCAATTCATGGAACGGCGCGGCTGGGTGGTGATCCTGGCCTTCATCGCCAGCTACAAGCTGGGGGAGGTGCTGGCCGGGCAGATGTCCTCGACCTTCTACATCAGCCTGGGCTTCACCAAGGTGGAGATCGCCAACGTCAGCAAGCTGTTCGGGCTGTGGGCGACCATCGCCGGCGGGTTGCTGGGCGGGTTGCTGGTGGGCAAGGTCGGGGTTCTGCGCGGCCTGATGATCGGCGGCATCCTGCAGATGGTGTCGAACCTGGGCTATGTCGTGCTGGCCTGGAACGGCAACGACGTGTCGACCCTGGCGATGACGGTGGCGGTGGAGAATGTCTGTGCCGGCATCGCGACGGCGGCCTTCGTCGCCTATCTGTCCAGCTTGTGCAACGTCGCCTACACCGCGACCCAGTACGCGCTGCTGTCCAGCCTTTACAAGCTGGGCGGCGACCTGTTCGGCGCGTCCTCCGGCTGGCTGGCGGAGCGGATGGACTGGGTCAGCTTCTTCCTGCTGTCGATGGCCGGCGCCATTCCGGCCCTGTGCCTGCTGATCTGGCTGATGGGCCTGCACCGCCGCGAAGAAGAGGCGGCCGTCCCCGCCCAGTGACGGGGACGGCGATGCCGGAGCCGCTTAGCGGCTGCCGGTGGTCGTCTTGGTCTTGCCGGCGCCCGGGCCCGCGCCCAGGTCGGCGCCGGTGGTCGGATCGGAATCCGGCTTCGACATGGTGCGGGCGGCCACGGCGTTGACCGCCGCCAGTTCCGACGCGGCGAGCTTGACCGTCGGGTTGCCGTCGCCGCCGCTGACCGGGGCGTCGGTCGGCTTGACGTCGACGAACTCCCACTGGGCGCCCTGGTTCCACGGGCCGCGCATGTCGCCTTCGCCCTGGCTCATGTTGTAGTACTTGTCGGTGTATTCCGGCTTGCCCGGCAGCTTGCCCGGCGGGAAGTTGTTGTCGATCGCGTAAAGCGCCTTCTCGAAGCTCTTCTGGTGGGCGATCTCGCGGGTCATCAGGAAGCCCAGCGCATCCTTCACGCCCGGATCGTCGGTGACGTTGATCAGCCGCTCGTAGATGATCTTCGCGCGCGCTTCCGCGGCGACGTTGGAGCGCAGGTCGGCCGTCGGCTCGCCGATGCTGTCGATGTAGCCGCCGGTCCACAGCTGCCCGGCCGAATTCACCAGGGCCGGCCCGCCGCCATACAGCAGCGACAGGGTGTGGCTGCCGTTGCCCTGGGTGATGTTGGCATAGAGGTCGGTGGTCGCCTCCGCACCTTCGGCCAGCTTGCCCTTGGCGCCCTTGGTCAGCATGGCGACGATGGAGCCGATGACCTCCAGGTGGCTCAACTCCTCGGTCGCGATGTCGATCAGCATGTCCTTGCGGCCCGGATCCTCGTCGGCCAGACCCTGGGTGAAGTAGCGCATGGCCGCGGCAAGCTCGCCCTGCGGGCCGCCGAACTGCTCAAGCATGAGGCTAGCGAGCACCGGGTTCGGCTCCGACACGCGAACCGTGTACATGAGCTTTTTGTTATGCATGAACATGCGAGGGACTCCTCCTGCGTCTGATGGCCCGCTAAGCAGGGGCCGCGGATCGGCGCGACCGGGTCCGGACCGGATCGCTCCCTGTCCTCAACCGAGGATCTTTAGAAGCGTTCCAGGAAGAATGCCTGTTTCGGAGTGCTATGCCGGATGGATTCCAACGGCGGCAGGAAGGACTGTCTTCCGTACAGAAGATGGCTGTGGTGCAGGGTGCCCACCCTGGTTTTCACGTCCGGGTGGGCGCACTTGCCGATGAGTGCCGCAGAGGCTTACTGCGCCTGGGCGCGGCAGGCTTCCAGAGCGGAGATCGCCTTGCGGGTATCGTCGAGGTAATAGGTGTAGGCGTAATCGTCGCTCTTGCCGTCGATCTCCATGTAAAGCTCGCGGCCGTTCATCAGGGCCTCGATCGCCTTGGAGGTTGCCGGAATACCGACGACGGCCATCGTCTTGTCGATGGCAGCGCCCGGAACCTTGTCGCTCCACTTCTTATCGACCGACAGGGAGACGGTGAGATCTTCCTTCTCCTTCAGCCTCCAGGCGGAATCACCGAAGATCAGCACCATCGCCTGACCCTTGTTCGTGTAGGCCAGGGCGATGGTGGCGGTATCCTTGGAATCGGTCTTCCATTCCTGGCTAATGGCGCAGTCCTTGTCGATCTTGACGTCCCACACGCCGATCTTGGTCTGAGCGTGTGCAGTACCGATCGAGGCGAATGCCGCAACGCAGGCAGCCGCTGCAAAAATTCCGCGCATGTTCACAGTCATTCCCTGGGAAAATTGTTCGTACCACCATGGTAGGTACTACAATCGGGGTAGGTCCAGGGATTTCCTGTCCTTACACTGGAATGTAACGGGGCCATGAGCGGAGGAGTCCGATCATGGCCCGTTGCGGATAGCCCGCCACTGCGTTTCGGTACGGTTGACCGCTCAGATCTTCTTTTCCGGCTCCGCCTTCTCGCGCATCAGCACGAATTCCTCCGACGTGGAGGGGTGCAGCGCGATGGTGCGGTCGAAGTCGCGCTTGGTGGCGCCGCAGTTCATGGCGATTGCCATCGGCTGCATCATCTCCGGCGCATCCATG
Organism: Azospirillum sp. CT11-132; assembly: GCF_047302835.1. Classification (NCBI taxonomy): domain Bacteria; kingdom Pseudomonadati; phylum Pseudomonadota; class Alphaproteobacteria; order Rhodospirillales; family Azospirillaceae; genus Azospirillum; species Azospirillum sp. CT11-132. The sequence goes on along the minus strand of NZ_JBGLZA010000006.1, from coordinate 452,533 downwards.
CCCATCATGTGGCAGCCCAGCACGCGCTGGCTTTCGCCGTCCACCACCAGCTTCATCAGCACCCGCTCATCGCGGCCGGACAGGGTGTGCTTCATCGGGCGGAAGCCGGCCTTGTAGATGTCGACCTGCGGGTATTTGGCACGGGCCTGCATCTCGGTCAGGCCGACGGTGCCCAGCGGCGGCAGCGAGAACACCGCGGTCGGCACGTTGTCGTAGCCGATGTGCATCGGGTTGTCGTTGTACAGCGTTTCGGCCAGCGCCCGGCCCTCGGCGATGGCGATCGGGGTCAGCGCCATGCGGTCGGTGACGTCGCCGATGGCATAGATGCTGTCGACCGAGGTCCGCGACCACTCGTCCACCGGGATCGCGCCGGCCTCGTTCAGGGTGATGCCGACCTCTTCCAGGCCGAGATTCTTGGTGTTCGGGCGACGACCGGTGGCGGCCATCACCAGACCGGCGGAATGCTCGCGGCCCATATGGTCGGTCAGGGTATAGCCGCCGGGACCCTTTTCCAGCTTCGCCGGCTTGCAGCGCGAGATGATGTTGATGCCGCGCTTGCGCATCTCCTGCGCCAGAGCGATGCGGATGTCGTCGTCGAAGCCGTTCAGCAGGTCGTCGCCGCGGATCATCAGCGTCACTTCGGCGCCCAGCCCGCGGAAAATGCTGGCGAACTCCACGGCGATGTAGCCGCCGCCGATGATCAGGACGGAGTGGGGAAGCGTTTCCAGATGCAGCGCCTCGTTGGAGGTCGCAGCATGCTCCATCCCTTCCACCTGCGGCAGGGTCGGCCAGCCGCCGGTGGCGATCAGGATGTTGCGGGCGGTGTAGCGCTTGCCGTCCACCTCGACCGTGTGGGGGTCGATGATCCGGCCGAACCCTTCATACAGGGTGACGCCGGAGTTCTTCAGCATGGTGATGTAGATGCCGTTCAGCCGGTCGATCTCGCGGTCCTTGCGCGCGATCAGCGTTTCCCAGTCGAAGGTCGGCGTGTGCGAGTTCCAGCCATAGCCGCAGGAATCCTCGAAGCCGTCGCGGAACTGGGCGGCGTAGACCAGCAGCTTTTTCGGCACGCAGCCGCGGATCACGCAGGTGCCGCCGACGCGGCTGCCCTCGCAGATCGCCACCTTGGCGCCGTAGGACGCCGCGCGCCGGCTGGCGGCGACGCCCCCGGACCCCGCCCCGATGGTGAAGAGGTCGAAATCGAACTCGGCCACGGCCGTCTCCTTCCGCAACTGGACCTTTAACCCACGAACGAATGTCGTCGGGCAGGATATGGGGTCGGGGCAGGCGTTGGGAAGCGCGCCCTCAGCGCAGCAGCATGTCCTGGATCAGCACTTGCCGAAGCTTCAGCGGACGCATGGTCTTGTTGGCGACGTAGCGCAGCGCGTCCTTGACATAGACCTGCCCCTCCGCCCCACGCAGTTCGGCCGGGTCGACCTCCAGCAGGCGCCGTTCGATGGCGTCCGCGATGCGCGGCAGATGCGGCGTGACCGTCTCCATCGGGGTCGACGGGTCGAATTCCAAGACGGCGCGCAGCCGCAGTTCCTGCAGCCGGCGACCGTCGTTGAGCGTGACCGTCAGCGTGGGCAGGGCGGCATAGACAGCCGGTGCCGCCTCGACGCGGGCAGGGGAATAGGCGCCCTGGGCGGGGGCCGGGCGCAGAAGCAGCGCACTGCCGATCCCGGCACCGGCGAAGGCCAGCATCAGCCCCAGCAATGCCAGGACGATCCTGTTTCCGGTTCCATCGAAGGAGGGCAGGCTGCCTTGGCCGGCTTCGGCAGAGACTGATGTCTTGGTCATTCCGCCCTGCTGAGTTGCTGCCGCCGAACCGGTTCGAAAACTCTAGAAGCGCGGAAATGGTAGGTCAAATGAAGGTATTTTATCTGGTTTTTCTTTGATTGCCGGCAGATGGACGGTGATTGACTGTGGGATTGCAGAGTAGCTTTCAAAAGCATTTGAGATTTTTCCCAGAGACCGGCCGCTGAATCCCCGCCGAAAAACGCAACGCAGCCATCCGCCGCGGGTTGATAGGGTGGGAAGCCTCTTCCCCCGACCGACCGGGGCGTATAATGCTGGGATTCCAACACAACCGGCCGGCTGCCCTGTCCGGTGGCCGGACCATCCATAACGAAGCACTGCAAAGCCATGCGCGGACACGGGCATAGACAGGGGCGGAAGGCGAGGGTGACGGGTATGAGCGACACCGATAACCGATCAGTTGGCAGCCGGTCAGTCGATGGACGGCCGACGGCCCTCCATCCGTCCTCCGCGGCGGTGCCCGACTGGACGGACACCTATTTCCGCCGCACCAAGGAGGCGGTCGGCAAGTTCGGCGACAAGACCGTCACCTATGCGATCTTCATGCGGCGTCCGGTGGTCTGCGCCCCGCGCCTTGCGGTGGAATGGCTGGAGTCGGTGGCGCGGGAACGCAACACCAGCTTCCAGATCGAACTGAACTACCCCGAGGGCAAGTGGGTCGGCGCCGGCGAGCCGATCATGTACATCACCGGATCCTTCTACCATCTGGTCGATTGCGAGACGATCCTGCTGCAGAAGCTGGGCCCGGCCAGCGTCGCCGCCTACAACGCCTTCACCATGTGCGCCGACCTGCCGAAGGTCGCCTTCCTCGCCATGGACGCCCGCCACTGCGCCGGGACGGAAATGGCGGAGATGATGGCCTATGCGGCCTCCGTCGGCTCCGACCGGGCCAAGCGCAAGGTCGGCGCCAAGGGCTTCGTCGGCAACGCCACCGACGCCACCGCCTTCTACTTCGGGCAGGAACGGGGCATGGGCACCATGCCGCACGCCCTGATCGGCTATGCCGGATCGACCGTGCGCGCGGCGGAGATGTTCCACGAGACCTTCCCCGACCTGCCGCTGACCGTCCTGGTCGATTATTTCGGCCGCGAGATCACCGACGGGCTGGAGGTCTGCCGCCGCTTCCCGCAGCTGGCCGCCCAAGGCAAGCTGTCGCTGCGGCTCGACACCCCCGGCGGCCGTTTCGTCGAGGGGCTGGACCCGCCCGGCTCCTACGCCGTGCTGGAGCGCCATGCGCCGCATGCCATCCGCGGTTATCGCGACGAGACGCAACTGCGTTACCTGATCGGCACCGGTGTCTCTGCCGCCGCGATCCACTATGTGCGCGAACGGCTGGACGAGGCCGGCTTCCCGGCGGTGAAGATCGTCGCCAGCAGCGGCTTCGGCCCGGCCAAGTGCCGGCTGATGGCGGAGGCCAATGCCCCGGTGGACGTGATCGGCACCGGCAGCTACCTGCCCGAACGCTGGACCGAGACCTACGCGACCGCCGACATCATCGAGTATGACGGCGAACGCCGTGTGAAGGTCGGCCGCGAGTTCCTGTTTCGGCGGTAACCTCCGGCTAACGCCCGGGATCCCCTCTCCCCCCCGGGAGAGGGTTAGGGTGAGGGGGATCCGCTTCGTGGCTCTCTTCGGCTCCGCCGAACCCCCTTGTGTCTTTGAATTTTGCTAGAGAAGAAGCCCTGGGGGGTGGGGCATGCCCCACCCCCCAGGGTGGAGCGGCACCCGCTAAACCCTTGGCCCTGGCCGGCCGCGGATGAGCTTGGGACCGCTCCGCCGTCTTCCACGCCCGAACAGTTGCCTGGCACGACCGCCGAACAGGCAAGGAAGGGATCCGAAGAATGGCACTTCTTCTCATATTTGTCGGCATTGATGTAAGCAAAGACGCTCTCGATGTCCATCTCCTGCCCGGCAACGCTTCCTGGCGCGTGGACAACACCGAGCAGGGCTGGAAACAACTGATGGCGTGGCTGGAACGCCACGGCGAGCCGGCCCAGATCACCATCGCCCTGGAGGCCAGCGGTGGCTTCGAGAAGGGCTGCGCCCGCAAGTTCGCCGAGGCGGGCTATACCGTCTCCATCCTCGATCCAGTACGCGTGCGCCGCTTCGCCGAGGCCGCCGGTCAGTTCGCCAAGACCGACGCCATCGACGCCCGCGTCATCGCCCGCTTCGCCCAGACCTTCACCACCACCCCGGCGGTCTTCGACCAAGCCACCGAGCGGCTGGCTGAGACTGTGCGCTGGCGCCGCCAGCTGATCGAGCAGAAGACCGCGCTGGACAATCAACTGCGTGGCTTGACCAGCACCTCCCTGCGCCGTGCCACGCGCGGCCTGCTGACCCGGCTCGAAACGCTGATCGAGCGGATCAGCGACGAGATCGCCAAGCAGATCCAGGCCAATCCGGCCTGGACCGCCGTGACCAAGCCGATCCACTCGATCAAGGGAGTCGGCCCGGTCACGGTCGCCACCCTGCTGGCCGAGTTGCCTGAACTGGGCAGGCTCGACCGGCGAAAGATCGCCGCATTGGTTGGGGTGTGCCCTTACACCCGCCAAAGCGGCAAGAGCGACGCCAAGCGCATGATCCGCGGTGGGCGCCTTGGACTGCGCAACGCACTCTACATGGCCGCACTAACCGCCATGCGATATGATCCAACCCTCAAAGCCTTCTCCGAGCGCCTCAGAGCCGCCGGAAAGCCGGGAAAGGTCGCCGTCGTCGCTGTCATCCACAAAATGCTGACAATTCTCAACGCTCGGGTCCGTGACGCACTGGCAGCCATTCCCACCAACACATGAACAAGACAGTTGCTCATCCCAACCTTCTCCCCAGGGGGGAGAAGGAGTGGGGAGAAGGGGTTAAGCGCTTCTCACCCCAAGCGTTTCGCGATCAGCGGGCCACGCTCCGGTGCCGCATCCCTCACCGTGACCGACGCGCGCAGGCGGCGTTCGGCTTCGTCGGCCTGCGCCTCCGTGCGGGCGTGCAGGATCGCCAGCGGACGTTCCGTCGGACCCACCGCGTCGCCCAACCCGGCCACCTCGTCGAAGCCGACGGCGAAGTCGATGGCGTCGGTCGTCCTGGTTCGGCCGCCGCCCAGCGCCACCACCGCCATGCCGACGCCGCGGGTGTCGATCGCGCCAACGAATCCGGCCCGCTCGGCGAACACCGGGCGGACGATGGGCGCGCGTTCCAGATGGCGGTCCGGCTGCTCCAGCAGGTCGGCCGGCCCCCCGAGCGCTTCGACCATGCGGGCGAAACGCTCCGCCGCCGCGCCGCTGGCGATGGAGCGGTCGGCCATGGCGCGCCCGGCCGCCGCGTCCGGCACCAGCCCGCTCAACGCCAGCAGTTCCGCCGCCAGCGCCGCCGTCACCTCGTAGAGTCGCGGTTCGGCCGGTTCGCCGCGCAGGATGGCGAGGCATTCCCGCATCTCCAGCGCATTGCCGGCGCTGCGGCCCAGCACCTCGTTCATGTCGGTCAGCAGGGCCACCGCCGGCAGGCCCGCGCCCTTGGAGACGGTGACGATGCTCTCGGCCAGCGCCTCGGCATCCTGGAGGCGCTGCATGAAGGCGCCGCTGCCGAACTTCACGTCCATCACCAACGCGTCCAGCCCGGCGGCGAGCTTCTTCGACAGGATCGACGCGGTGATGAGGTCGAGCGATTCGACCGTCGCCGTCACGTCGCGAATGGAATAGAGCCGCTTGTCGGCCGGGGCGATGTCGTCGGTGGCGCCGATCACCGCGCAGCCGACCTGCTTCACCACCCGGCGCAGCAGGTCATTGTCGGGCTTGGCGCGATAGCCGGGGATGCTCTCGAACTTGTCGAGCGTACCGCCGGTGTGGCCCAACCCGCGCCCCGACACCATCGGCACGAAGCCGCCGCAGGCCGCCAGCATCGGCGCCAGGATCAGGCTGACCTTGTCGCCGACACCGCCGGTCGAATGCTTGTCGATCACCGGGCCGGGCAGGTTCAGCGACCGCCATTCCATCACCGTGCCCGAATCGCGCATGGCGCGGGTCAGCGCCACCCGTTCGTCCAGGCTCATGCCGCGGAAGAAGACGGCCATGGCAAAGGCCGCCGCCTGGGCCTCCGACACGCTGCCGTCGGTGATGCCGCGCACGAAATCCTGGATGGTGGCGGCGTCGAGCAGCTGGCCATCGCGCTTGGCGCGGACGATCTCCTGCGGAAGCATGCTTCAGTACCCTCCCGCCGGGGCCGGCTCGCGTTCGCCTTCCCGTTCTCCATGTCCGGCCGCCACCAGCAGCGAGTCGAGCAGGCTGGAGGCGCCGAAGCGGAAGGTCTGCGGCGTCGCCCAGCCTTCCCCCAGGATATGGTCGGCGAGCGCCAAATAGCGCGCTGCCTCCGCCGCGTCGCGGATGCCGCCGGACGCCTTGAAGCCGACCTGCTTGCCCGACTCATAGATGCAGTCCAGCATCACCGCCGCCGCCGGCAGGGTGGCGGCCGGCTGGGTCTTGCCGGTGGAGGTCTTCAGGAAATCGGCCCCGGCGGCGATGGCGTCGCGGGCTGCCCAGGCGAGCAGGTCGGCGTCGGGGAAGGCGCCTGATTCCAGGATCACCTTCATCAGGGCCTTGTCGCCGCAGGCCTCGCGGCAGGCCTTCACGACATTCATCGGCTGGGTGCGGGCGCCGTCGATGAAGGCCTTGTAGGGCAGCACGACGTCGATCTCGTCGGCGCCGTCAGCAATGGCGCGCCGGGTTTCCGCCGCCACCGAGGAGGCGTCCGCCTCGCCGGTCGGGAAATTCACCACGGTGGCGACCTTTACCGCCGTTCCCTCCAGCGCCTTGCGGGCGGTGGGGACGAAGCGCGCCCAGACGCAGACGGCGGCGACCGGCCCGACGGGCGTGACGGCGCGGGTGCAGAGATCCTGCACCACCCGGTCGCTGTCGTCGCCGTTCAGGCTGGTGAGGTCGAGCATGCCCACGGCACGGCGCGCCAGATCGGCGTCGGACGGGGCGTTGGCGCTGGCATCGAGCGCGCTTTGCAGGTCGGCAGACAGTTTCATGACCGGGACCCGTCCTTTTCATGCAGGCGTTCGAGAAAACCGACCAGCAGGCGCTCCAGGTCGGCGGCTGCCGCCGACGCGGCGGTCAGGGTCTGGTGGTGGTCGACCGGCCCGTCGCCGAGCCCGACCCCCAGGTTGGTGACGACGGCGCAGCCGACGACCCGCAGGCCGCAATGGCGGGCGATGATGCATTCCGGAACGGTGGACATGCCGACCGCGTCGGCACCCAGCAGCTTCATCATCCGGACCTCGGCCGGCGTCTCGAAGGATGGGCCGGGATAGGCGGCATAGACGCCCTCCGCCAGATCGATGGACAAGCCGGCCGCCACCTCCTTCAGGAGGCTGCGCAGAGCCGGATCCCAGGCGTCGGTCATGCTGGGGAAGCGCTCGCCGAAGGCCTCGTCGTTCGGGCCGGTCAGCGGGTTGGCGCCCAGCAGGTTCAGATGGTCGCTGATCGCCATCAGCCGGCCCGGCCCGACCTCCAGCCGGAGCGAGCCGACGGCGGCGGTCAGCACCAGCGTGTCGCAGCCGGCCAGCTTCAGCGCCCGCACGGCGGTCTTCAGCGCATCGAAGCCGTTGCCTTCATAGGCATGGACGCGGCCCTGCATGCAGGCGACCTCGACCCCGCCGAGCTGCCCAACGACCAGCCGTCCGGCATGGCCGGACACGCTGGGGATGGGGAAGCCGGCAATGTCGGTGTAGGGGATGACGACCGCGTCGGCGATGCGGTCGGCGATGCCGCCCAGGCCGGAACCCAGCACGATGCCGACCCGCGGCCGGTGGCCGGAGGCACGGTGAAGGATGTCCGCGGCGGCGCGGGCTGCCGTCATGTCGGGAAACTCCGCTCAGAAGGCTAAATTGGTGGGGCCGAACGATTCGGGCAACAGGATCTCCAGCGAAAAGGTCCGCCGCAGACCGGCCGGGTCGCAGATGTGGATCGGGGTTTCCGGCGTGGCGAATTCGCGGATGCGCTGGCGGCAGCCGCCGCAGGGTGTGCAGATTTCCTCCGCCCCCGCCTCGCCGCCCATGACGACGATGGCGCGGATGCGGCGGTCGCCGGCGGTGATCATGGCGCCGATGGCGCTCGATTCGGCGCACTGGCCTTGCGGGTAGGCGGCATTCTCCACATTGCAGCCGGCGAAGATGCGCCCCGATTCGCCGAGGATGGCGGCGCCGACCTTGAATTTGGAATAGGGGGCGTGGGCGTTCTCGCGCGCGGCACGGGCCGCTTCGATCATCCGGGACAGCTCCGCCGGGTCGGTCATGGCGTCAGCGCTCCTTGACATAGGGGATGCCGCTCGCCTTCGGGGCGATGGCCTTGCCGACGAAGCCGGCCAGCAGCAGGACGGTCAGCACATAGGGCAGCATCTGGATGAACTGCACCGGGATCACGCCGATGCCCGGCAGTTCCACCCCCTGCAGGCGCACCTGCACCGCATCGGTGAAGGCGAAGAGCAGGCAGGCGAACAGGGTCGGTCCCGGCCGCCATTTGCCGAAGATCAGCGCCGCCAGCGCCAGATAGCCCTTGCCGGCGGTCATGTCGCGGACGAAGCCGGCGCCATGGCCGGTGGAGAGATACGAGCCGGCCATCCCCGTCAGCGCTCCGGTCACCAGCAGCGCCTGATAGCGCAGCTTCGTCACCGACAGGCCGGCGGTGTCGACCGCCGCCGGATTCTCGCCCACCGCCCGCAGCCGCAGCCCGAAGCGTGAGCGGTAAAGCACCCATTGGGTGGCGATCACCAGGACCAGCGTCACCCAGATCAGCACGTTGTTGCCGTTCAGCAATTCGCGGTAGACCGGCCCCAGAACCGGCACGCCGGCCAGCGCGTCGACCCCCGGCAACTCCACCGCGGGAATGCGCGCCTGGTTGGGCAGAAGCGGGGTCTGGCCGCCCTGCTGGAACCAGGCATAGGCCAGCGTCGGCGCCAGCCCGGCGACCAGGATGTTGATCGCCATGCCCGATACCACCTGATTGCCGTTGTGGGTGATGCAGGCGAAGCCGTGGACCAGCGCCAGCGCCACCCCGGCGGCGATGCCGGCCAGCAGTCCGAGCCAGGGATTGAGCGTCGTCGACGCGACGGCGGCGGAGAAAAAGGCGCCGGCCAGCATCTTGCCTTCAAGCCCGATGTCGACCACCCCCGACCGCTCGCAGTACATGCCGGCGAAGGCGGCCAGCACCAGTGGCGTCGCCACCCGGATGGTGGCGCCCAGCAGCTGCAGCGCCAGAAGAAGCGCGTCCTCCATCGCTCAGCCCCTTCCCGTATCTGCCGCGGCGGTGCCGCGGCGGCGGAACAGCGCCTCCACCTGCGGCTTGAACAGGTTCTCCATTGCGCCGGCGAACAGGATGACCAAGCCCTGGATGACCATCACCAGCTCGCGGTTGATCGTGGGATAGTCGAAGGACAGCTGGCCGCCGCCCTGCGCCAGAACCCCGAACAGCAAGGCGGCCAGAATGATCCCGACCGGATGGTTGCGTCCCATCAGCGCCACGGCGATGCCGACGAAGCCGACGCCGCCGGTGAAGTTCAGGATCACCCGGTGCTGCACGCCCAGGATCTCGTTCACGCCGACGAAGCCGGCCAGAGCGCCGGAGATCAGCATGGCGATGATGATGTTCCGCGCCGGCGAGATGCCGGCATAGACCGCCGCCCGCTCGTTGCGGCCCACCGTGCGCAGCTCGTAGCCCCAGCGGGTCCGGCGCAGGAAGATGTGGAACAGCAGGCAGCAGGCCAGCGCCCACAGGAAGGACAGGTTCAGCGGCGAGGCCGGGATGGCGATGCCGAACCAGCCGAGCGCCCGGTCCATCGACGGCAGCCAGACGCCGGGATCGAACTCGCGGGTTTCCGGCGACTGGCTGCCGGGACGGATCAGCACGTCCACCAGCAGCCAGGTCATGATCGACGCGGCGATGAAGTTGAACATGATCGTCGTGATGACGATGTGGCTGCCGCGCTTGGCCTGCAGCCAGGCTGGGATGAAGGCCCAGGCGGCGCCGAACAGGGCGGACGCCAATACCGCCAGCAGCGCCACCACCGGCCAGGGCCAGCCGGTCAGCGCCAGCGCCACCAGCCCGGCGCCGAGCCCGCCGAGATAGGCCTGCCCCTCGCCGCCGATGTTGAACAGCCCGCAATGGAAGGCGATGGCGACCGCCAGCCCGGTGAAGATGTAGTCCGTGGTGTAATAAAGGGTGTAGCCGATGGCCTCCGGGTAGCCCAGAGCCTCCGACAGCAGCAGCGACAGCACGTCGACCGGATTCTCGCCGATCACCAGGATCACCAGCCCCGACAGCACGAAGGCCGCGACGAGGTTGAGAACCGGAAGCAGCGCATACCCGACCCAGCCCGGCACGGCGCCCGGCTGGCCCTTCCCCGATCCGCTCAGCAGCACCGGCGTCTCCTGGATTGCCCCCTGCCGCGGATTCTTAACCGCCAATGCTCTGCCGACCAAGCATTTCATCGCGCCGGAATCACTGCGGCTGCCGTGGGTTAGAAGGATTTCAAAAACTCTTGCCGCAGCGCAGCAATCTGGCATGCTTCTAAACCATAGAAATTTTATGGTTATGGAGCATGCCCGATGCCGCTCGACATTCCTCAGACCTTTCGCCACCACGTCTTTTGCTGCGCCCAGCAGCGCCCGTCCGGCCATCCGCGCGGTAGCTGTGCCGCCAAGGGCGCCCACCCGCTGTGGCAGCGGCTCGACCAGAAAATCCAGGCGAAGGGTCTGGCCGACGTCGGTATGGCGATGACGGGCTGCCTCGGCTTCTGCTCGGCCGGGCCGCTGATGGTGGTCTATCCCGAAGGCATCTGGTACCGGCCGGAAACGGCGGAGGACATCGACGAGATCGTCGAGTCGCATCTGGTGAGCGATGCACCGGTGGAGCGGCTGGTGATGGTGCTGACAAGGTGAGGCATCGCCAGCCATCACTTCCAAAACCCCACGCCTATCAGACCTGCGGTTGCGGCATTGGGACGCAGAAGCGTTTGCCCATAATGTGGGCAACCTCCGCCATTGCCCTTCCGAACCAACTCCATGACCGACGCCGAGACCGCCGACCTGCTGCCAGCCGAGGCCGATTCGGTCCCCTATGCCGTCGGCTGCTTCCTGGGTGCGATCCTGCTGTTCGCGGCGATGGACACGCTCATCAAGTTCCTGACCGCCGATTACCCGGTGCCGCAGCTGATGTTCGTGCGCTCGCTGGTCGCCTTCCTGCTGGTGGGCGGCTACACGCTTTGGCGCGGCGGCGGAATCGCGGCGATGCGGACGCGGCGGCCCTGGGGGCATGTCTGGCGGGCCTTCGCCGGGCTGATCTCGATGGGATGCTTCTTCTATGCGTTCCGCGAACTGCCGCTGGCCGACGTCTATGTGCTGAGCTTCGCCGGGCCGCTGTTCATCACCGCGCTGTCCGCACCGCTGTTGGGGGAACCCGTGGGCTGGCGGCGCTGGGCGGCGGTGGTGGTTGGATTCGGCGGCGTGGTGGTGATGGCGCAGCCCTCGGCGGGGGCGCCGCTGGTGCCGGTGCTGGTCGGGCTGTGCGCTGCCCTGTTCTATGCGCTGGCGGCGCTGGCCGTGCGCGGCCTGTCGCGGACGGAGACCAGCGCGTCCATCGTGCTCTATCTGCTGCTGACGACGACGGTGGTCAGTGGGGCGCTGGCGGTGCCGGTGTGGACGGCGCCGACCGGTTTCGCGCTGGGGCTGATGGCGCTGGTCGGCGCGATCGGCGCCGGCGCGCAGGTGCTGCTGACCCAGGCCTTCCGCCGCGCGCCGCCGGCGGTGGTGGCGCCCTTCGAATATACCGGCATGGTCTGGGCCAGCCTGTTCGGCTGGCTGGTGTTTGGCGATTTGCCGACCGCGCCGGTGATCGCCGGCGCCATGGTCATCATCGGCAGCGGACTCTACATCCTGCATCGTGAAACGCTGGTGGCGCGTCGCCGGCTGGGTTCTTGACAGGATGGGGCCGGCGGCGACACTCTCGCCGCCTGTTCACGGCTGGGGTGCCCCTGCCTTTCGCCGGATCGGCGGATGCGGGGGCTGAGACCACACCCATCGAACCTGATCCGGGTCATGCCGGCGAAGGGAGCCGACCGGAACCCGACGGATCAGCCACAAACGCCCCGTCCCCTCCGCGTCGCTCCGGTTGCCGGCGCGAGTTGAGGAGTTTTCGGTCATGCGGCGCGCGCTTCCCCTTCTGATCGGCCTGCTGGCGGCCACGTCCTGCCTGTCCCCGGCGGCGCGGGCCGACGACACGCTGTCCTTTCCGGTGCTGGTTCCGCTGACCGGATTCCTGTCGCTGGAGGGCACCAGCCAGCGGAACGGCGCTGTCCTGGCGCTGAAGCAGACGCCGGCCGGCGTCGCCATCGCGTCGGAGGTCGTCGACACGGGTACGTCGCCCGAGGCGGCGGTGACGGCGCTGGAGCGGGCGGCCGGCAGCGGAACCGTCGGGGCGGTCGCCGCCAGCATGCTCGGCACCCAGATGCTGGCGATGCTGCCGCTGGCGCAGGAGTTGAAGCTGCCGCTGGTCACCGTGTCGGGCACCGCATCGATCACCGAGCAGGGCAACCCCTGGGTCTTCCGCTTCTTCCCCGGCGACGCCGTGACCAAGTCCGCCCACGCCCGCTATGTGGTGGAGGAATTGGGCAAGCGGCAGCCGGCGATCATCTATCAGACCACCGCCTATGGGCAGAGCGGCAAGACCCATCTCGACGCCGCCTTCAAGGCGCTGGGCGTGACCCCGGTGTTCGAGGAGGGGGTGGACCCGGCGGCCAAGGACCTGCTGCCGGTGCTGACCAAGGCGTTGGCCGCCAAGCCGGACGTGCTGGTGCTGCACCTGCATTCCGGTCCGACCGCGCTGCTGCTGCGGCAGGCGGCGTCCAGTGGGGTGACCCTGCCGATCGTCGCCGGTTCCGCCATGCATCAGCCGAGCACCGCGGCCCTGCTGGAACCGGCGGAACTGAAGGGCGTCTGTGCCGAGACCGCGGCCTCGCCGATTTCCGGCGACACGCCGGAGGTCAAGGCCTTCACCGAGGCCTACCGCGCCGCCTTCGGCAAGGACCCGGACGCCTTCGCGCTCGGCCAGTATGACGGCATGACGATGGTGCTGGAGGCGGTGAAGGCCGGCGCCCGGACGCCGGACGCGATCCGCAAGGAGCTGTCGTCGGGGACCTTCAAGGGACTCGCCATGACCTACAAGTCCGACGGCAAGGGCAACATGGCCCATTCCGCCGTCATCGTCTGCTATGATGGGACCAGCCGCGTGCCGAAGCTGGTGAAGCGGTACGACGACCCGACGCTCGCGGCGAAGTGAGCGGATGGCGGCGTTTCAACTGCTGGTCAATGGGGTGGCGCTGGGGGCGGCTTACGCCCTGGTGGCGCTTGGCTTCGTGCTGGTGCTGAACGCCACCTCGGCGGTGAATTTCGCCCAGGGCGACCTCGTGATGGCCGGCGGGCTGCTGGCGGTGGCGCTGGCGCCGCTGATCCCGTTGCCGGGCATCGTCCTGCTGCCGGTGGTGCTGGTGCTGATGGCGGCACTGGGTCTGCTGCTGGCCCTGGCCGCCTATCTGCCGCTGCGCCGCCGGCCGCCGGTTTCGGTCTTCATCAGCACCATCGCGGTCGGCATCATCCTGCAGAACGGGGCCGCCATCCTCTTCGGGCCGGAGCCGCGCGCCGCGCCGCCGCTGTTCGGCGACGAAACGCTGCACATCGCCGGGCTGGCGGTGCCGGAGCAGTCGCTCGCCATCGTCGTGGTGGCGGCCCTGCTGATCGGGGCGCAGCAATGGGTTTTCGCACGCACGCAGTTGGGCCGCCGGCTGCGTGCGACGGCGCAGGATCCGGAGATGGCGCGTGCCTGTGGCGTGCCGGTCACCGCCATGATCCTGGTGACCTTCGCCATCGGCGCCGCCTGCGCTGGGGCGGCCGGACTGCTGCTGGCCAACCGCTATTTCGTCACGCCGACATCGGGCGGGGACCTGATCCTGAAGGCCTACATCGCGGTGACGGTGGGCGGTTGGGGGTCCGTGCCGGGCGCGGTGGTGGGGGCGCTGCTGATCGCGCTGTTCGAGGTGGGGGTGTCGTCGGTGCTGTCCTACCCGGTGGCGCTGGGGGCTTTGTACCTGACGCTGCTGGCGATTCTGGTGCTGCGGCCACAAGGGCTGTTCGGCGAAGCGGTGCGCCGCCGTGGTTGAGCGTCGGTCGGCCGTCATTCTCACCGCCGGCGCCCTCGCCCTGCTGGTTTACGCGCTGGCCTTTGCCTCGCCCTATGGCCTGCGCGTTCTGACCGTCGCAGGTGTGTATGCGCTGGCGACCTTCGGCTTCCAGATCGTCTTCGGCCTGGGTGGTGCGCTGTCGCTGGCGCAAGGCGCCTTCTTCGGCGTCGGCGCCTATGTGACCGGCATCCTCGGCAGCCGCTACGGCCTCGGCTTCGAGGTGACCTTTCCGCTGTCGATGCTGGTTCCGCTGCTGCTGGCGCTGCCGGTCGGGCTGGCGGTGCTGCGGCTGGAATCGCATTACTTCGCCCTGGCGACGCTGGGGATCGCGCAGGTGCTCCATCTGCTGGCGGTGAATCTGCCGGAACTGACCGGCGGTTCCAATGGGCTCGCCGGGGTGCCGGCGGTGGTGCTGTTCGGCTGGGCGGTGCCGCGCGGGCTGCCGATGGCCGGGTTGGTCTGGGGGCTTGTCGCTCTCGGCGGGTTGATCGGCTGGCGGCTGGCGCGCGGACGGCTTGGCCGGTCGCTGACCATGCTGCGCGACGATCCGCTGGCGGCGGGGACGCTGGGGCTGGATGTCGGCCGGCTGCGGCTGGTGGCCTTCGGCATCAGCGCGGTTTTCGCCGGGGCGGCCGGAGCGCTGGCCGTCCATACCCAGCGCGTCGTCTCGCCGGAGGTGCTGGAATTCCCGGTCATGGTCTCCATCCTCACCATCGCCATCGTCGGCGGTCGGGGGCGGATGGCCGGGGCGGTGCTGGGTGCCGTGCTGCTGCTGCATCTGCCGGAATGGTTCCGCTTCCTGGAGCGTGGCTATCTGGTCATCTACGGCGCCGCCCTGCTGCTGACCGTCGTGCTGGCGCCGGACGGGCTGACCGGGCTCCTCCACCGCCTCACGGCCCGCCTGTACGGCGGCAAGCCCTGTTCGCCGGTGGAGGCGAGGGAGCCGCCGCCGCCGCCCGCCCGGCCGGATGGGCTGGTGGTCGAGGGCTTGCGGAAATCCTTCGGCGGCGTGCGGGCGGTGGACCGCGTGTCGCTGGAGCTGCGGCCGGGCAGCATCACCGGGCTGATCGGGCCGAACGGGTCGGGCAAGTCAACGGTCATCAACCTGCTGTCGGGGCTGGAGCGGCCGGATGCCGGGCGGGTGCGGCTCGGCGGACAGGACGTCACCGGCGCCCGTTCCGACCGACTGGCCCGTGCCGGACTGGCCCGCAGTTTCCAGGCGGCGGCTCTGCCCGCCGGGGCCGGCGTGCTGGAGGCGGTGGCTGCCGCCCGCCTCGCCTTCGATCCGGACGCCGCGACGGCGGAGGCGCATGCCTGCTGGGCGCTCGACCGGCTGGGCGTCGGCGAACTTGCCGGGCAGTCCTGCGACGGGTTGCCGGCGGCGCTGCGGCGGCGGGTGGAACTGGCCCGCGCCCTGGTCCGCCGGCCGGCGATCCTGCTGCTGGACGAACCCGCCGCCGGACTGACCGACGGCGAAAAGGCCGAACTGGCGGTTTTGCTGCGCGATCTGGCTGGGGAAGGGATGGCGATCCTGCTGGTGGAGCATGACATGGGATTCCTGCTGCCGCTGGCCGGCCGGGTGCTGTGCCTCGACCGTGGGCGGGTGATCTATGACGGCCCGGCCGGTGGCGTGCGCCGGGACCCGGCGGTCGCAACCGCATACTTGGGCCGGGCGGGATCGGCATGAGCCCGCTGCTGTCCATCCGCAACCTGACCGCCGGCTATGGCGGCGCCACTGCGCTCGACGGCGTGTCGCTGACCGTCGCGGGCGGGGAGACGGTGGCGCTGCTCGGCGCCAACGGGGCGGGGAAGTCGACGCTGCTGAAGGCGTTGCTCGGCCTCGTGCCGGCACGGGGGGAACTGCGGTTCGACGGCGCCGATCTCCTCCCGCTGGCGACCGAGGCGCGGGTGAGGCGCGGCATCGGCTATGTGCCGGAGGGGCGGCGGGTCTTCCCCGGCATGAGCGTGCGCGACAATCTGGAGGTCGCCGGCCTGCCCGCCGCCCGCGACCGCGCGCAAGATGTCGAGCGCGTCTTCACCCTGTTCCCCGACCTCGCCGTCAAGAGCGGCGAGAGCGCCTGGCGATTGTCCGGTGGTCAGCAACAGATGCTGAGCCTGGGCCGCGCGCTGATGGGCCGGCCGCGCCTGCTGCTGCTTGATGAGCCGTCGCTCGGCCTGTCGCCCAAGCTGGCCGACGAGGTCTTTTCCGCCGTCGGCCGCATCGCCGCCGCGGGCACCGCGGTGCTGCTGGCCGAGCAGAGCGCGGCACGCGCGCTGGCGGTCGCGCCGCGCGCCGTCCTGCTGCGGCTGGGCCGCGTGGTCGGCGATGGGCCGGTCGCGTCGCTGTCCGACGAGGCGCTGCGGGGGGCGTTCTTCGGGGGGTAGGAGCATCCCCCTGCGTGTCCCGTGCAACAGGTGTCAGCCTCCCGCAACAGGAAGGGCGGTTGGGCTTGCGGATGGGGGCGGTCGCGGATAGCTTCGCCGCCACAACCATCTATGGATTACCTCGTGATGACCGCCCGCCTTGCCGCTTCGCTGTCCGCGCTCCTCCTGCTGGGGGTGGCGTCGACTCCGGCGGTGGCGGATCTGGTGCCGGTCGAACCGAACATGCCGCCGGCCGCCTATTACGGGCTGCCCGAGCCGGAAGAGGAAATCCTGACTCCTGCCGCGCCGCAGCAGGGCGCCAAGCCGGCCAATCCGTCCGCCGCCGGCACCCCTGGCAGCGACAAGGCCGCCGCTTCGCCGAAGCCGGAGGGGCCGGGCGAACTGATCGAGAGCTGGGACGGCGGCGCCGCCAAGAAGAAGGACGGCAGCTTCGCCTATTGCGTGGCGGAGGGGGAATTCACCTCCGGCCATGTGCTGATGTTCGCCCGCAGCCCGAAGGGGGAGACCAACATCGGCATCGGCATTCCCGGTGCCGACCTGCCCAAGGGCGGCGAATGGCCGGTGACCATCGAGGTCGACAAGAAGCTGAAGCGGGAACGGGTCGCCATCGCTTCCCAGCCGGACATGCTGGTGGTCTCCAACGGCAAGGACGAGGAGCTGGTCAACGCCCTGATGGGCGGGAACGAACTGGTGGTTTCGTCGGCCTCGGACCGCATCGCCTTCAAGCTGGACGGCACGAAGAAGGTGCTGGGCGACCTGAAGACCTGCGTCGACAAGGGCGGCAACGTCCCGCCGATCAAGGTCGCCGCCGGCCGCCCGGCGGAGAAGAAGAACCGCCTGCCGGAAGGGCTGGACAGCCTGCTGACGGCGGCCGGGGTGCATGACGCCGAACTGGTGCCGATGGACAAGGTCCCGCAGGAGCGCCGCCCGGCCGATGTCGCCTGGCGCTTCGGGCCCATCGTCGGCGGCATCCGCGAGCGCGCGGTGGGCGAGGGGGCGAAGATCGACGAACTGTCGGACAGCTTCGCCGACGCCATGAAGCAGCGCTGCGAAGGCACGCCGACGGTCAGCCTGAACCCGTCCGAACAGGCCGGTGCCGTCTGGCTGCGCACGGGATCGGTCGATTGCGCGATGCCGCAGGGCAAGCTGCACGTCACGCTGAATTTCCTGCTGTCGCAGCGCCGGCTGTTCACCGTGATCTTCCACGAGGCCGGCGAACCCGACGTCGCGCTGGCCGACAAGGTGCGCGACAACCTCGCCCAGGTGCTGCGCCGCGCCGGAACCGCGCCGTCGCCCACCACCACCGACGCGGCTCCGGTTCAGCCTTCGCCCGTTCAGCTGGCACCTGCGGCGCAGGCCCCGGCAGCATCGCCCTCAGCATCCCCCGCACCGGCCCCATCCGCTCCGTCGGCGCCCGCGCCGGCGACAGTGAAGCCGCAATCAAAACCGCAGCAAGCCAAGCCCTGACGGATTCCCTGCTTGCTGATCATGCTGACGGTGCTTCGGCAGCTACACTTCGACATTTCTTTGGAATGGGCTTCCGAAACTCCGTCATAACCTGCGCATGGCTTCAAGACGAGTTATGTTCGAGTCTTGGGCGCATCGGCCGTGTGGAGCACTTTGCGGATTTCATTGATCACAGGCAGCGAAACTGTCCTTCTCGAAGGTTGGAGATTCCATGCGATTGTAACTTTTGATATGGATTGGTCCCGCCTTTTGCCGGTAGCCTTTATCAAGTCCTGCGGCATATGCGGCTAGTGGCGAATTCTTTGGCAGGGATGTTGACTCTCATTCTTATCGATCCTAAAAATGCGTCATTGGAATGGATGCTCATGGGGCTACTGGGTATGTCCTTTTTGGACCTCGTTGGATCGGACGACGCATTGGGGGAAATTGCATCCAACGTCGCGCATCGTGCCCTGAACATCGAATTTGCGCCGGTGACCAATAGTGGAGTCACTCCGGATCGATTGCTTCAGCGCATTCGCTCGTCGACGATTCCGCGCGTTGCTGAAGAGGCCGATATATCCGGGGATCTCACACACAGCTTGGTACAAGCAGTGGATGACCTGGGGCTTTAGCAGTCCAACTCAGAAATTTTGCGGATCATAACCGGGGAGTTTCCGCTCTCTCGGTGGAGATTTCATTGTGTCTGCTGAAAAAGATTTGCCGAGTTTCCTGACTGAGGAAATGCTCAAGGAACTCACGAAGCAATTTTATAAGACGGTGAAGCTCGTCGTCCGCCAGATACAGGCGTTTTCGGCCAAATCCGGTCGGACGACGGACCTCCATTTCGATCGCATATGGATATCGGAACCCGAATTGGAATCTGCCTTTCGGGAGGCTGAGAACGATCTCCGGTTTTTGATGCTGCGCCGCGGCTTCCGGGCGGAGGACGTTCGGACCAAAGGTATTGCCGAGGGCAAGATTGCCGGCATGATCGCCTTCCGCCTGCTGCGTCACCGGATTATACACATCGGACATACCGGCCCACGGATTACCGACAGATATTTCGGCCGTGTCCAGGAACTGGTGGTTCTGAGATTGGTGTCGGAGGCTATTCTGGATATCGATCTGGAAAAGGCGCCATTCGTTCAGCCGGGTCCAGGCGGTGCGACCAAGCCTTGGCTTCTGCATGAACTGCTTTTTCTGATCGCGCGCCGCCATTTCAATCAGGAAACGCTGGCATTAATCTTCGATACAGCCGTCCATCTGCATCGGGCGACAAGCTACGCCCGGTAGGAACACACCGTTTTCTCCAAGCTGTTTTGGGCGGCGGTCGTGTAGGATGCACCTCCCCGCCGTTTTGCGTCAGCGATCCGGCATCAAGCGCGCGGCTTCGTTCGGAGCGAGTGCTTACCACCAACAGCTTCCCCGCGTTCGAAGCGATGGGAACCTGACGACGTTGGCGGACGTATTCCAGTTGGATCGATTTCAATGTTCGCGTGATCATGCCTGACAACTCGGCCTCCCTCGACGGCGTGGGCGAAAACGCCCGCGCCGGCAACGATCCCTATGCGACGCTCGATGCGTCCGCGGCCACAACCGTGTCCGACCGCTGGAGCGTACGCAACAGCGCGCTGGCGGTGGTGGTGCTTGCCGCGCTGGTCGGCGGGGTGGTCGGGCTGGCGGTCGGGCTTCTGCACGAAGCGGTGTTGCTGGCGCAGGCGCTGGCCTTCGACCTGCCGGAAGGCGAACGGCTGGGGCAGGGCGTGCCCGACCTGCTGCGGACGCTGGGTGTGCCGGTGGCGGGCGGGCTGTTGCTGGGCATCCTGTCGACGCTGGTGCGGCGTTGGCGCCCCAACGCCATCGTCGATGCGGTGGAGGCGAACGCGCTCTACGGCGGCAAGATGTCGCTGATCGACAGCCTGCGTCTGACGGTGACGACCGCCCTGTCCAACATCTCCGGCGCGTCGGTCGGCATGGAGGCGGCCTATACCCAGGCCGGCGCCGGGATGGCCTCCTCGCTGGGCCAGCGGTTGCGGCTGCGCCGGGCCGATCTGCGCACCATGGTCGGCTGCGGGGCGGCGGCGGCCATCGCCGCGGCCTACCATGCGCCGCTGGCCGGCGCCTTCTATGCCTTCGAACTGGTGCTCGGCGGCTATACGCTGGCAGTGCTGGCCCCGGTCGGGGCGGCTGCGGCGATGGCGGTGGCGGTGTCGGCCCTGCTGACCGGCGGCGAGGCATCGCTGGCGCTCGGCCGGCCGGTCGAGATCGCCGGCTGGGATTACGCCGCCTGCGGCGTCGTCGGCTTCCTGGCCGGCTGGCTCAGCATCCTCGCCATGCAGGCGGTGACGGTGGCGGAGCGCGGATTCAACCGCCTGCCGGTCCCCCGCTGGACGCGGCCGGCCATCGGCGGGCTGACGGTGGGCGCGTTGGCGCTCGCCGTGCCGGCGGTGATGGGCAGTGGCCCCGGCGCCGTTCCGCCCGAACTGGCGGGCGGCGTGCTGGCGCTGGGGGTGACGTTGGTGGTGAAGATTTTGGCATCGGCATTGTCGCTGGGTTCGGGGTTCCGTGGTGGCCTGTTCAGCGCCTCGCTGTTCATCGGTGGGCTGTTCGGCGGCCTGCTGGGGCAGACGACCGCCGCCTTCCTGCCGGGGCTGGGGATCGACAGCGGCCTGCTGCTGCTGGTCGGCATGGGATCGGTCGCCGCCGGCATCGTCGGCGCTCCGGTTACCATGGTGCTGCTGGTGCTGGAGACGACGCAGGATCTGTGGGCGGCCTCGGGCGTGCTGATCGGGGTGGTGCTGTCGACCACGGTGGTGCGTCAGGCCTTCGGCTATTCCTTCGCCACCTGGCGCTTCCACCTGCGCGGCGTGCCGATCCGCGGCGCCTACGACATCGGCTGGCTGTCGGAACTGACGGCCTTCCGGCTGATGCGCCGCGATGCCAAGACGGTGCCCGCCACCCTGACGGTGGAGGCGCTACGCCGCCTCTACCCGCTGGGGTCGACCAAGGCGGTCTTCGCGGTGGACGAAATGGGGCGCTATGCCGGAATTGTCGACATGTCGATGATCCACGACCCGGACCAGGACGCGGCTGCGACCGAGACGCGGGTCGGATCGCTGGCCTGCAAGGCCGACGCGGTCCTGATGCCGGGGGACGACGCCCGCACCGTGCTGAACCGCTTCGGCAGCGAGGAGGTGGAGGCCTTGCCGGTGCTGTCCTCTCCCACCGACCGGCGGATCATCGGCTATGTGACGGAGTCCTTCGCGCTCCGCCGCTATTCCCAGGCGCTGGAACGGCAGCGCGGCGAGGATCTGGGCGAGCGGGGGCTTTGGGGGCGCGACTGACGGACCCTCAAGGCTCGCTGTAGCCGGTGGGGGCGATGCGAAGCTCGTATTGGGCCGGGTCGTGCTGGAAGATCAGGCCGCCGAAGCGTTCGGAATAGGGCGGCAGATAGTCGAACTGCGCCTCCGCCGTCTCCACCACCCGGTCGCCGGACCGCAGTTCACCGCGCACGATCAGCGTTGCGGCGGTCGCGGCGGTCCGGTTGCGGATCTGGAACCGCACGGTGTGGCCCAAGCCGCCGGTCCGCGTTTCCATCACGGTCACCTCCATCTCGCCGGGGACCGAACTGTGCTCCTTGAGAGCGTATTGCACCATGTAGACGATCATCGCGGCGATCAGCAGCGCGCCGAGCCCCGCCACCACCCATTCGAGGGGGGAGGTCGGCGGTGCATGCTCCGCTCCGTCGCCCGCCCGTGACCCGTCGTTCACCCGTGAATCGTCGTCGGTCGTCGCCATCGGGCTTTCTCCCCCTTCGCAGGATCAGGGTCACAGGATGAGTCGGGCCGCCGCCGCGCCGATGGCGCAGGGAAAGCCCAGGACCACGGTGGCGCTGATGATCTCGGCCAGCCCGGTGCCGTCGGTTCGGCCGAAGGTCCACAGCAGGTAGAGGCAGATCGCCAGCACGATCACATAGCCGACGACGGTGAAGCGCAGGAACAGGCTCCAGAACCCGACGCCGCCCGGCGGCTTCGACCCGCCGGGGAACTCCACGGCGTAGACGAAGGCGTGCATCAGCACCAGCGACAGCAGCAGCAACGCGATCTCCCGCCACGGATCCATCATGTAGGACAGCAGCACCATCTCCTCCGTCGGGGCGACGTTGAGGCCGAGGAACAGCGCCCCCACCCCCATCAGGAACAGCTCCTGCGGATAGGTCATCGCGGTCTGGCGCTGCATGCTCTCACTGCTCTTCTCGCCCAGCTGATCGCGGGCCAGCATGGCGCCGATGGCGGCGGGGAAGCTCTGCAGCGCGATCTTGCCGATCACCTCGCGCGCCGGCATGTCGACGGACAGCACCTTGAAGACGCCGAGGATGACGACCGACATCATCACCGCCACGGCGATGGCGACGAAGGCGTCGGCAATGTCGTCGCGCAGGCTGGCGGTGGATTTGAAGCCGCTGACGACCGACAGCCCGACCAGCAGTGGGATCAGCAGCACCAGCAGCAGGACCAGCCGCCAGGAGTCCATGGTGAAGCCGATCCACCACATCTCCATCGTCATCAGCATCGGCAGCGAGAAGATCAGCGCCCCGGCAAAGGCCCGCGCCAGTCCGATGAGGAAGGAGCGGTTGTCTTCATAAGCGGGCCTCCCCGGCAACGCCGCCTCCGTCCGGCCTGTGTCGGCGGTCATGCATCGTCTCCCCAAGCACCTTTTCCAACCCCGCCGCGATTGTCGGAGCCGTACTTCCACCTTCAACGCATACGGCCACGCACAGGTTTCGCGATTTCGCATGGGAACTTCGGATTGCCCACGAAACCGTCGAGCCTCGGCTGTGTTGACCCCGAGGGGGAAGATGGGCGTGGCCCGGCGAAGGGGAGGCGATCGACATGAACAGGGTGAGCCGGCGGTCTGCGCGAGCCTCTCTGCGGCCCGGCTTGCCCATTGCGGTGCTCGCCCTTTCAGGATGCGCCCTTCCCGGTGGTGGGGGGCGGCAGTCGGCGCTGGATGCCGCCGGGGTCAGTGCACAGGAAATCCTGGCCACCAGCTGGATCCTGTTCATCGGCGCCGGGGTGATCTTCCTGGCGGTGATGGCGCTGGCGCTCTACGCCGCGCTGGTCCGGCCGGAGCGGTTTCCCGGCCGCCGCGCCTGGGTGATCGGCGGCGGCATCCTGTTCCCGCTCGTCACCCTGACCGCACTCCAGCTCCATGAATTCGCCCTTGCCCGCCGGCTGGCGACCCTGACGCCTGAACCGGAGCTGGTGGTCGAGGTCACCGGCTACATGTGGTGGTGGGACGTCCGCTATCATGTGGAGGGACAGGAGCCGCTTCGCGGCGCCAACGAACTGGTGCTGCCGGCCGGGCGCCAGGTGGAGCTGCGGGTCGCCAGCGCCGACGTCATCCACAGCTTCTGGGCGCCGAGCCTCGCCGGCAAGATCGACATGATTCCCGGCCATGTGAACCGGCTGCCGATCGTGGCGCAGCGGCCTGGGCTCTATCGTGGCCAGTGCGCCGAATATTGCGGCGCGCAGCATGCCCTGATGGCCTTCGACATCCGGGTCCTGCCGGCGGACGAGTTCGACGCCTGGATGACGGCGCAGCGGCGCCCGCCCGCCGAACCGGAGACGCCGCAGCTCGTGCGCGGCCGGGACGCCTTCTTCGCCTTCGGCTGCCAGTCCTGCCACGCCGTGCGCGGGACGGAGGCGGCGGGGCTGGTCGGCCCCGATCTCAGCCGTGTCGGCGCCCGGCCGTCGCTCGCCGCCGGGACGATGCCGACGCGGGTGGAGACCATCGCCGCCTGGATCCAGGGCGCCCAGCACATCAAGCCCGAGAACCGCATGCCGTCCTTCGACGTGATGGACGGCGAGACCCTGGACGCCATGGCCGCCTGGCTGGAGAGCCTGAAATGACGCTGCGCACCGACGAGTCCCGCGACGAGTTCTCCGGCGGCAGGCCAACTCCCAGCCCCGTCCCCCGCCCGGAGGGGGAGGAGGAGAGGCTGCGCCGCCTCTGGCGGCTGCCGCGGGGGATCGCGCTGCTGACCGCGGTGAACAACACCAAGGTCGGCGTCTGGTACATCGGCACGGCGCTGCTGTTCTTCCTGATCGCCGGGCTGCTGGCGCTGGTGATGCGCCTGCAGCTGGCGGTGCCGGACAACGACCTGCTCGACCACAACACCTACAACCAGTTCTTCACCGTCCACGGCACCGGGATGATGTTCCTGTTCGCCGTGCCGATCGTGGAGGCCATCGGCGTCTATCTGCTGCCGTCCTTCCTGGCGGCGCGCGACCTGCCCTTTCCCCGGCTGTCGGCCTTTGCCTTCTGGGCCTATTTCTTCGGCGGCATCGCCTTTTTCTGCTCGCTGATCTTCGGTGCGGCGCCCGACGGCGGCTGGTTCATGTATCCGCCGCTGACCAGCTACGAGCATTCGCCGGGCATCAACGCCGATTTCTGGCTGCTCGGCATCGGCTTCATCGAGATCTCGGCCATCGCCGGCGCCATCGAGATCGTCGTCGGCATCCTGCGCACCCGCCCGCCCGGCATGACGCTGGACAAGCTGCCGGTCTATGCCTGGTCGATGCTGGTGATGGCGGGGATGATCATCTTCGCCTTTCCCGCCGTGATCGTCGCCACCGCCTTGCTGGAGATCGAGCGCGCCTTCCATTGGCCCTTCTTCATTGCGGACAAGGGCGGCGACCCGCTGCTGTGGCAGCACCTGTTCTGGTTCTTCGGCCATCCGGAGGTCTACATCATCTTCCTGCCGGCCGCCGGGCTGGTTTCGATGATGGTGCCGACCCTGGCCCGCCGTCCGCTGATCGGCCACGATTTCGTGGTGCTCGCGCTGGTCGGAACGGGATTCTTCAGTTTCGGGCTGTGGGTCCACCACATGTTCGCCACCGGCATTCCATCGCTGTCGCTCAGCTTCTTCTCCGCCGCCAGCATGGCGGTCGCGGTGCCGAGCGGCATCCAGGTCTTCGCCTGGATCGCCACGCTGGGGGCAGGGCGGGTGCAATGGACGGTGGCGACGCGCTTCCTGTTCGGCTTCCTGTTCATCTTCGTCCTGGGCGGGCTGACCGGCGTGATGGTGGCGGTGGTGCCCTTCGACTGGCAGGCCCATGACAGCTACTTCATCGTCGCGCACCTGCATTACGTGCTGATCGGCGGCATGGTGTTCCCGGTCTTCGCCGGGCTTTACCACTGGTGGCCGACGCTGAACGGCCGGCTGCTGTCGGAGCGCTTGGGAAACTGGGCCTTCTGGCTGATGTTCATCGGTTTCAACGTCGCCTTCTTCCCCATGCACATCAGCGGTCTGCTGGGCATGCCGCGGCGGGTCTACACCTATCCCGGCGATCTCGGCTGGAACCTGCTGAACATGGTGTCGACGGTGGGCGCCTTCGTGCTGGCGCTGGGCGTGCTGCTGGTTCTGGTCGACATGGCGCGCAGCGCGCTGGGATGGGGGGAGAAGGCGTCCGACAACCCGTGGAATGCCGGGACTCTGGAATGGCTGCCGAACGAGCTGTACGCCGTCCGCAGCATCCCGCATGTCACCAGCCTTTATCCCCTGTGGGACAATCCCGATTTGCCGCGCGAGGTGCGCGAGGGTGCCCATTTCCTGCCCGGCGCGCCGACCGACAGGCGGGAGACCATCGTCACCAGCCCGATCGAGGCGAAGCCGCAATATCTCATGCCGCTGCCCGGGCCGCATTGGGCGCCCTTCCTGGCCGGGCTGTTCACCGCCGCCCATTTCATCTGCCTGACGCTGAAGTTCTATTATTTCTCCATGGTCCCCGCGGTGCTGGCGGTCGGGCTGGTGATCTGGTGGCTGTGGGGTCTCGACAAGGGGGCGGACCACCCGCCGCAGGATGTCGGCGGCGGATGGCGCGTGCCGGTCTATCTGCAGGGGCCGAAGAACCATAGCTGGTGGGGCATGGTGGTGCTTCTGCTGGTGGACGGCACCGCCTTCGCCTGTCTGGTCTTCACCTATCTGTTCCTGTGGACGGTCAGCCCGGATGTCTGGCCGACGGATGGAGACGGGCTGCCGGGCCTGCCCTGGCTGGCCGGCGGGCTGGCGCTGTGGGGGCTGGCGGCGCTGGCCATCGGCTGGGCGCGCTCCGCCGTGGACCGCAACCGGCACGGCCGGGTCCGTCTCGGGCTGATCGTGGCCTGGGTGGCGATGGTCGGCGGCATCCTGCTGGACGCCACTGCGCAGATGCAGACCGGCCTCGTCGGCGCGGACAGCGCCTATGGCGCCATCGCCTACATGTTGGTGGCGTGGCAGGGCTTCCACGTCGCGGTGATGACGCTGATGCTGGGTTACACGCTGGCGCGCTCTGCCGCCGGGCTGCTGCATTCGGAGCGGCGGGTGACCTTCGACAACACCATGCTGATGGGCTGGTACAGCGCGGCGCAGGGTGGAACCGCCCTGCTGCTTCTGCACCTGTTCCCGCGTCTTGCGATATGAGGACCGCCATGGCGAGCCGCAGCTTTCCCGCCACCTTCGTCGGAATGCTGGCGCCCTTCCTGATCTGGGCGGCGCATTTCGGCGTGGTTTACGGCATCAACGGGATGGTCTGCGCCCGAAAGCCGGAGGGGGAGATGCTGTTCGGCCTGCCGCTGTCGATGGCGCTGGTCGGCATTGCGACTCTTCTCGCCATCGGCTGGGTGGCGATCCTGCTGGTGAAGGCGCTGCGTGGCGCCGGGCCGGCCGGGCATGTCGGCGCCGTCGATCCGCGCCGCTTCGCCCGCTGGTTCGTCGTCGCCGGATCGGGCAGCGCCCTGGTCGCGATCCTGTGGGTGGGCATGCCCGCCCTGATCGTCCCCGCCTGCGGCTGAGCGGTCGCCCCAAAAGAACTTCGCCGGTTCCCGGACGCCGCGACGGCCTGAGGTGCCGTCGCGATGCCCCGGAACCGGCGTAGAGGACCGGCATTCGGTTGGCTGTTAAGCCGGGGTTATTTGGTGCCGTTCTGGCCCATCGAGCCCTGCGGGGTGGTCTGGTTCTGCGGGGTGTCGCTGGGCATCGCGTTGCCCCGCGGGGTGCCGGTATTGCCCATGTTGTTGGTGTTGCTGGTCCCGCTGGTGCTGCCGGACGTGCCCGTGGTGTTGCCGCTCAGGTTCAGCGCGGCCATCGTCTGCTGGTCGGCGCGGCCGGTGGCGCGCAGACCGTTGTCGCGCTGGAACTTCATCAGGGCGCTGCGGGTGTTGGCACCCCAGACGCCGTCGACGGTGATGTCGCGGCCGTCGTTGCGATCGTTCAGCGCCTGCTGGATCTCGCGCACCTGCTCATGGCTCATGCTGGTGGTGGAGGCCATGCCGTGGCGGGAGGACGAGCGCTTGGAGGACGAATCGTCCGACACCTCCTCGCGGACTTCGCGGGTGGCGCGGTCGGTCGCGCGGTCGGTCTTCTTGCTCAGGCTTTCGTCCATGCTGTTGCCGGCCACGGCACCGCCGACGCCACCCACAACCGCGCCGACCGGACCGCCGACGACGGCGCCGGCCACGGCACCCGTGCCGGCGCCGGTCGCGGTCCGCGAGGTTTCCGTGCTGCCGCAGGCACTCAGCGCGAACAGGGCGCCGGCCGCGGTGGCGGTCATGACGATCTTCGAAATCCCACGCATGGTTGCCATCCTTCTCGATTACGATTCGATGTTGGCGACCCGCCGCCCGGTGCGGCCTGTACTGTCCTGCCGCACGGCAAGCGACAGCTGGGTCATGTAATGAACAATCAGCAGCGGGCCTTCTTGTTCCCTGACGTCCCTTCAGGATTTTCCATCATCGCCCTTCGCCGTGGCGCGTTCGGGGGCGCGGCGGGAGTAATACTCGGCCACGGCGTCGATCTGTTCGTCGGTCATGCGGCGGACGGCGGCCTCCATGATGCGGGACAGCGCCGTGTTGCCGCGCGCCCCGTCACGCCACAGCCGCAACTGGGCGGCGATGTAGGACGCATGTTGGCCGTCCAGGGTCGGGTACCGGGGATCGCGCGCATGCCGGGTGTCGGCCCCGGTTCCTCCATGACAGCCGGAACAGGCGGCGACGCCATCGTCCGGGGCACCGGACTCCGCGATCCGCCGGCCCAGATCGAGCTGCTCCGGTGCCGGATCGGCGGTCTTAACCGTTGCCGTTGCAGGCTTTTGCGCCGCGTAATGCTCGGCCAATCCGCGGATCGTCTCTTCGTCCAACCCGGCCGCCACCGGCTGCATGATGCCGCTGAAGCGGTTGCCGTCGGCGTAGGCCTGCAGCGTCTCGCGCAGATAATCCGCCGACTGTCCGGCGATCCGCGGGAAGGCGCCGATGCCGTCGCCGTTCCCGTCAAAGCCATGGCAGCGGGCGCAATCCTGCAGGGTCTCTCCCAAACCTCTGCCCGTCGGACCGCTGGCGGGGCCGGTCAGCTCGGCCACCCGCGCATGGTCGTCGGCCCGCGCCCGCCCGAAAGCGAGGCCGTGATATTCTTCCGCGCTCATCCCTTTGAGTTGCAGGAGAAAGGCGGTAACCGCCCAAGGTTCGTCCTTGCGCTGCTGGGCCGGCCAAGCCGGCATGCCGGCGTACTTGATGCCGTGCAGGGTGATCCAATACAGCTCCCGCGGCTTCCAGTCGGCCACCTTGTCGGGCAGATAGGGCGGCTCCGGCATCATGTGGCGGGAGATCGGGTTGCGCGGCGTGTCGGGGGCGCCGTGGCAGGGAGCGCAGCCATCCTCGTAATGGCCGGCACCGCGGCGGATCAACGCCGGGTCGTCCAGATCAGGCGGCTCGCCGACGGAAGCGGCATGCGTCTCCACCGAACGGCGCATCGCCATTTCGAAGAACATCTCGACCGGCGTCCAATGCGCCTTGCTCGCCGCCACGCTGTACAGGCCCGACCACGCGAACAGGAGCCCACCGATCCCGGCTGCCACGCCTGCGATGGCGAGTGTCTTCAGGGTCCGCCACATGCGCTCAACCAGCCTTTCCGCCGGAGAGCTGACCGTCTTCTCCCTGACCAATGTCCCCTTGGCGCAGCCAGCGGGCGGTGCCGGCCAGAACCAGCACCACATAGGCCAGCGACCCGACGACCCCCATGATGAGGCCACCCAGCTGCTGGTCGGCCAGCGGCGACAGGCCCCACGGCGCGGTGGTTGTCAGATGGTAGGGAAACAGCGGTGTCCCGGCGAAGATCAGCAGCGCCGCCAGCATCGCCAGATGGACCGAGGTGCCGAAGGCCGCCAGAAGGCCGCGCAGCCGCATCGCATGGTCGGTTGGGGCCAGGACCGTCCGCCATGCCGCCACCGCCCCGGCGAACAGCGTGCCGTGCATCAGCCACAGCACGGCGTCGTTCGCCAGCGCCGCCATGTAGGGGCCGGGCAAATGCCAGATCCACAGCGTGATGCCGAACAGACCCCAGGCCAGTTCCGGCTTGCCGAGCGGCCTTGCCATCCTGCGCAGCGGGTTCGGCCACCGCACCGCACCGCTCGGCAAGCCGAGCACGAACAGCGGCGCTGCGACCTGGATGGTCAGCAGATGCTGGGCCACGCGGGCGGAAAACAGGGCGGAGGTCAGGCTGCACAGCGGGGAGATGAAGGCGACGCCCAACACCAGCCAGCCGGCGGCCAAGCACATGGACCGATGGCCGGCATGTCCGCCGCGGCCGGCCGGACGGCGCGCCACCACCGTCAAGCCGATCGCGGCCAGAGCGAAGGCGGCCAGCAGCACCGGATCGCCGTTCCATGCGGTTGACAGCTCACCCGGCACCGGCGGAACACCGCAGTAGGGAACGAAGGGAAAGCTGTCTGTCGCCATGGCGCGGCCTCGCGGGTTCCGGGGACTCTGCATGCTGTCCAATAACCGGCGTGGCGGGATGTTCCCTGACAAGGCGACGTTTCCGGCGGCAAATGACCCGATGGGCAGGGAGCAGATCGGTCGCCGGGATGTTGATGCGCGCAAGGCCAATCGGAAACGCAGCCGGAGACCGCCATGTTCGCCGCCTCGCCCCGCCGCACCCGCGCCCTTTCCGCCGTCCGCGCGGCCGTGCTGTCGGGGCTGCTCGCCGCCGCGCCGGCGCAGGCGCAGGCGCAAGACCAGAAGGCGCCTCCTCCGGCCGTGACCACCGTACCGGTGCAGAGCCGCGACGTCGCCCCCGCGTCGGAGTTCATCGGCAGGATCGAGGCCATCCGCTCCTTCGAGGCGCGTCCCCGGATCGAAGGCACCGTCGAGCAGGTCGCCTTCCAGGAGGGGCAGGACGTCCACGAGGGCGATCTGCTCTATGTGATCGAGCCGGCGCCCTATCAGGCCGCGCTCGACAGCGCCAAGGCCCAGCTCGCCAGCGCCGAAGCCAAGCTGCGGGAGGCGGAGCGTGCCTACAACCGCGCCGAGGAGCTGCGCCAGCGCGGCAACGTCTCACAGGCGCAGCTGGATCAGGCGCTGGCCGACCGCGACGCCGCCCAGGCGGCGGTGATGATGAACCAGGCCCAGGTCCGCACGGCAGAGATCAATCTCGGCTACACCCGCATCACCAGCCCGGTGGACGGTCGTATCGGCGCCACGGCGGTGACTCAGGGGAACCTCGTCAATCCGTCGACCGGCGTGCTGGCGACGGTGGTGCAACTCGACCCCATCCGCGCCGTCTTCTCGGTCGCCGACCGCGACCTGCTGGCCTTCCAGCGCAAGTTCGACGTCCGCCAGCCGTCGCAGGCGGCGGAGAAGTTCGTGCCGACCCTGGTCCTGCCCGACGGCAGCGACTATGCCGAGGAGGGCCGGATCGAGTTCGCAAACAACCGCGTCGATCCACAGACCGGCACGGTCAGCATCCGCGCCACCTTCGCCAACCCGCAGCGCCTGCTTCTGCCCGGCCAGTATGTGACCGTGCGGGTCCGGCGCGACCAGCCGGAACAACGCCCGGTGGTGCCCGTCGCCTCGGTCCAGCAGGACCAGCAGGGGCATTACGTGCTGGTGCTGGACGACCAGAACCGGGTGCAGCGCCGTCCGGTCGAGACCGGCGCGCAGGTCGACCAGTCGCTGGTGGTGGAAAAGGGGCTGACAGCCGGGGAGACGGTGGTGGTCGGCGGCGTGCAGAAGGTGCGGCCGGGCATGGTCGTGCAGCCCACCCCGGCCGACGAGGTGGCCGAAGGAACCGCAGCAGGGGCCGGCGCCGGTTCGTCCGGTGGTGCGTCTGCGTCCGGTGGCGCCTCCGGTACGGCGAAGGAGTGAGGCGATGTTCTCCGCACTCTTCATCCGCCGGCCGAACCTGGCGATCGTCATCGCCGTCGTCACGCTGATCGCCGGCTTTCTGGCGCTGAACGCCATCCCGGTTGCGCAATATCCGTCGATCACCCCGCCGACCGTCCAGGTTTCGGCAACCTATCCCGGCGCCAACGCCCAGGTGGTGGCCGACAGCGTCGCCGCCCCGATCGAAGCCCAGGTGAACGGCGTGGAAGGCATGCTCTACATGTCGTCCACCAGCACCGACACCGGCAGCTATTCGCTGACCATCACCTTCGCCCCGGGCACTGATCCCGACATTGCCGCGGTCAATGTGCAGAACCGCATGTCGCTCGCCACCGCCAGCCTGCCGTCGGAGGTGACGCGCCAGGGCGTCACGGTGCGCCGGCAATCGTCCAACATGCTGATGGCGGTGAACGTCTATGCCCCCGACGGCAAGTTCGACCCGATCTTCATCTCCAACTACGCCAGCCTGAACCTGCGCGATTCCATCGCCCGCGTCCCCGGCGTCGGCGATGCGCAGGTGCTGGGTGCGCTCGACTACAGCATGCGCATCTGGATGAACCCGGATCGCATGACGGCGCTGGGCATCACCGCTTCGGATGTGATCGGCGCCATTCAGAAGCAGAATGTCCAGGCCCCCGCCGGCCAGATCGGCGCCCCGCCCATCGGCGGCGACCAGCAGCAGCAGTTGACCATCATCGCCCGCGGCCGGCTGAACGATCCGCAGGAATTCGCCAACATCATCATCCGCAGCAACGAGAATGGCGGCATCGTCCGCCTCAGCGACGTGGCGCGGGTGGAGCTGGGGGCCCAGTCCTACACCTCCTCCTCCAAGCTGAACGGGGCGCCGGCGGCGACGCTGGTCGTCTACCAGTCGCCGGGCGCCAACGCGCTGGACGTCGCCAATTCCGTGCGCGGCGAGCTGGAGCGGCTGTCGCAGCGCTTTCCCGAGGGGCTGAAATACGCGGTCGTCTTCAACACCACCAATTTCGTCACCGCCACCATCGAAGAGATCGTGCTGACGCTGGGCATCACCTTCCTGCTGGTGGTGGCGGTCATCTACGTCTTCCTGCAGGACTGGCGGGCGACGCTGATTCCGACGCTGGCGATCCCGGTGTCGATCATCGGCGTCTTCGCCGTGCTGCTGGTTCTCGGCTACAGCGCCAACACCATCACGCTGTTCGCGCTGATCCTCGCCATCGGCCTCGTCGTCGACGACGCCATCGTCGTGGTGGAGAATGTCCGGCGCGTGATGGAGGAGCATCCCGACCTGTCCTCGACCGAGGCGGCGGCCCGGGCGATGGGGCAGGTCAGCGGCGCCATCGTCGCCTCCACCCTGGTGCTGGCGGCGGTGTTCGTGCCGGTGGCCTTCCTGCCGGGCATCACCGGGCAGCTCTACCGGCAGTTCGCGGTGACGATCGCGACTTCCTTCATCATCTCCGGCATCAATTCCCTGACGCTCAGCCCGGCGCTGTGCGGCTTGCTGCTGCGCAAGCCGGGGGAGCCGTGGCGCCCGCTGGCGGCCTTCAACCGCGGGCTCGACCGGGTGCGCGACGGCTACGGACGGCTGGTGCATGGGTTGGGACGGCGGCTGATCGTCGGGCTGCTGCTGTTCGTCGCGATCACCGCCGGCGCCTTCGCCCTGCTGCGCAGTCTTCCCACCGCCTTCCTGCCGGCCGAGGACCAGGGCTATTTCTTCGTCAACGTCCAGCTTCCCAGCGCCGCGTCGGTCACCCGAACCCAGGCCGTGATGGACCGGGTGAGCGAAACCATTAAGGAGGAGCCGGGCGTCGCCGACGTCATCGCCATTTCCGGCTTCAGCATCCTCAGCGGCCAGGGCTCCAACGTCGGGCTCGTCATCGCCGCGCTGAAGCCCTGGGCGGAGCGGGGGAGCGACCAGACGGTGGACGCCATCCTGGGCAGCCTGCGCCCACGCTTCGGCGCGATGCCGCAGGCGACGGTCACCGCCTTCAACCCGCCCTCCATCCCCGGTCTGGGCGCCACCGGCGGCTTCGACATGCGGGTGCTCGCCACTGGCGGCCAAAGCCCGCAGGAGTTGGGATCGGTGCTGCGCGGCCTGCTGGTCGCCGCCAACCAGGATGCGAACCTGCAGGCGGTGTTCAGCACCTACAGCGCCGACGTGCCGCACCTGTATCTGGATGTCGACCGCACCCGCGCCTCCCTGCTGGGGGTGTCGCCGGCCGACATCTTCACCACGCTGCAGGCGCATCTGGGCGCCAGCTACGTCAACGACTTCAACCTGTATGGCCGCGTCTTCCAGGTGAAGGTGCAGGACGCCGCCGGCTTCCGCGATCAGGTGAAGGAGATCGACCAACTCTATGTCCGCAGCCGGTCGGGCGACATGGTGCCGCTGCGCAGCCTCGTGTCGGTGCGCACCACGCTCGCCCCCGACAGCATCACCCGCTACAACCAGTTCATGTCGGCGTCCGTCAACGGGCAGGCGGCGGCCGGCGTCAGCTCCGGCCAGGCGCTGACCGCCATGCAGGACGTGGCGCGGAACACCCTTCCGCAGGGCTATGCCACCGAGTGGAGCGGCCTGTCCTATCAGGAAAGCCAAGTCGGCAATCAGGGGCTGATGGTGTTCGGCCTCGCCCTGCTGTTCGGCTATCTGTTCCTGGTGGCGCAGTATGAGGACTGGCTGGTGCCCCTGGCGGTGCTGCTGTCGGTGGCCGTCGCCGTGCTGGGGGCCGGCGTCGGGCTGTGGGTCGCCGGGATTCCCAACGACATCTATGCGCAGATCGGTCTGGTGCTGCTGGTGGGTCTGGCCGCGAAGAACGCCATTCTGATCGTCGAGTTCGCGCGGGAGCAGCGGGCCGACGGCCGGTCGATCGTCGATGCCGCGGTGGCGGGCGCCCGCCAGCGCTTCCGCGCCGTGCTGATGACCGCGCTGGCCTTCATCCTGGGCACGGTGCCGCTGCTGATCTCCACCGGAGCCGGCGCGGCGAGCCGCCGGTCGATCGGCACCACCGTGTTCAGCGGCATGGTCGCGGCGACGGTGATCGGCATCGTCTTCGTCCCGGTCCTATTCGTCGCCTTCCAGCGCCTGACCGAACGGCTGCGCGGCCGTCCGCGCGCCGTCCAGGCGGAGGGGAAGCGTGCTTGACGCAGGACCGTCCGGCTGCGGCGCCCGCCCTTGCGGACGCGCGATAACGGGCTGGTTGCCACAGCCCCTATGAGAAGGGCTTAACGCTTTTCCCCTCCGGCGCCGCGTTGGAAGGGTTCCCCCATCGCGTTGGACACCCGGCCGGCGAAAATGTCCATGGTGGGCTACATCCGCCGTGGCGGTGCCGAACCTTCGGTGGTCCGGCGCCACCGCGATTCGTCTGCTGACCCCCCTCAGGGCGGCATCCGCCCCCGCCGGGGAGCCCGCCACAGCAGGAGAGGCACGGCTGTATGCAGCAACGTCAGGCACGCGACGCACGTCTCGATCTCTTCAAGGGCGTGGCCCTTCTGATCATCTTCGTCAACCATGTCGGCGGGAACCCGCTGGCAAAGCTGATGCCCGCCCGTTTCGGCCCCTCCGATTCGGCCGAGATCTTCGTCTTCATCTCCGGCTACGCCATCGCGCTGGCCTATGGTCCGGTGCTGGCGGAGCACGGGTTCGCCGCCTGCCAGCGCAAGGCGCTCGGCCGCTGCCGGCAGCTGTGGACGGCCAACATCGTGACCATGCTGGTCAGCGCGCTGGTCGTCGCGCTCGCCGTCCATGTCGGCGATCTGCCCATGGAGGCGTCGAACCGGCTGGAGAGCTTCGAGCCGCTGTTCGAGACCCCGGTGACCGCCATCGCGTGGCATCTGGTGCTGATGTATCTGCCCTTCGCCTTCGACATCCTGGCGCTTTACATCCTGCTGGTGGCGGTGGCGCCGCTGTTCCTGTGGACCTATGCCCGCTTCGGCTATGCGGCGGTGGCGTTGTCGCTCGTGCTCTATCTGGTCGCCCAGGCGGCGCCCGGACTGATTCCGCCCAACCTGTGGGACGAGGACTGGAACTTCAGCCCGCTGGCCTGGCAATGCGTGTTCTTTCTCGGCACCAGTCTGGCGCTGGTGGTGCGCAGCGGCCGGGTCAGGATGCCGCGGTCCCGCTGGCTGCTGGCCGGGTCGCTGGCTCTGCTGGTCGGCATGGCGCTGTGGAAGTTCGCGGCCTCCGACATCGGCCATGCGCTGACGCCTGCGGCACTGCAGAGCTGGCTGCCGGAGCAGACCATCCCCTGGGCCGACAAGGACACGCTGGGGCCGATGCGGCTTCTGCATTTCCTGGCGCTGGCCTGTGCGGCGGCGCTGCTGGTGCCGCGCGATGCGGGGTGGCTGCGCTCCGCCCCCGCCCGGCTGCTGGTCGCCTGCGGCCGGCATTCGCTGCCGGTCTTCTGCGTCGGCGTCGTGCTGTCCATCGCCGGCACCGCCGTTCTGCTGGCCGGGCGGAACTCCGTGACGGTGCTGGCGGTCAATCTGGCGGGGATCGCCGTGCTGCTGGCGATGGCGATGGTGCTGGAGCGGCGGCGGACCCGCCGGCAGCCGGCCAAGTCGGCGGTGCCGCAGGCGGCCGTGCCGGAGACTCCGTGAAAGGGTGGCAAGCCAGGGCTGGGCTTCTTGAATCCTGCGCCGGGTAGGCGCATATTTTGAGAATGCAATTCAACCCGGCCATACCGTCCTACCAGACGCTGAAGCCAACGCCGCAGCTGACGCCCGCGGCGCAGATCGCCATGTCCCCGGCGGTCCAGGCGGCGCAGCAGGTGGCGCCGCCGGTGCGTACCCAGACGGTGGCCGCGCCCCCGGCCATCGGGAAGTCCGACCAGTCCCGCGATACCCGCAGCGGCACCGAGGGCAATCAGGCCGTCGACACCAATGCCGGCGCGCTTGCCGCCCGGGTGAATGCCCAGGGATACCGCCAGCGCGGGTCGCTGCTGGACGTGTCGGTCTAGGAAAACATCGCACCGCCCATGGAAAAGGCGGCGGAGGGCTTTCCCTCCGCCGCCTTTTTTCCGTACGCGGTCTTAGTGGGACAGCTCGCTCAGCGGACCCTTGCCCTTCACGGTCTCATAGCGGCCCTTCTGCCACTTCTCCAGGCCCTGGAGCTGCTGCTCGGTCATGTCGAGGGTGATCTTGTCGCCCTTCATGTGCAGCTTGTTCAGCGGCAGAACGACGTCCTTGTCGCTGACGTCGACGGTGTGGTCGACGTCGATCACGGCATAGAGCTTGTTGTTGTAGCGGACGACGTCTTCGATCTCCGCCATGTTCTCGCCCTTGGCGCCATAGATGTCCTTACCCTTCAGTTGGTCGACATGCATCTTCATCAGCGCCGGGTCGGCGCTGTCGTCGACCGCTGCGACGGTGGGATTGTTGGACTTGGTCACGCTGTTGTCCGAAGACGCGGCCATGGCCGGCGTGGCGGCGAGAAGCGCGGCAGTGCAGCCCAGGACAAGATAGCGTTTCATCGGTTGGCTCCATCTTATTGGGATGTTGTGGCGGATCAACACCCCTGCCGGCCGATGGGTTTCCTGTTTCCCAAAAGAAATTGGGCCTTCCTCCCATTTGGAGAAAGGCCCAATTTCTTTGGTCTACCGTGGAACCGTTACTTCAGCTCGTCCATCGTGTTGATGACGTGGCTGACGATGCCGTAGTCCTTCGCCTCTTCGGCGAGCATCCAGTAGTTGCGGTCGGTGTCCTTGGCGACCTTTTCGTACGGCTGCCCGGTCTCACGCGCGATGATCTGATTCAGACGCTCGCGCATGCGGATGATTTCCTTCGCCTCGATGGCGATGTCCGTCGCCCGGCCGCCCGTTCCGCCCAGCGGCTGGTGGATCAGGAAGCGGGTGTTGGGCAGGCAGAAACGGTCTTCCTTCTTCGCCGCCAGATAGATGTGGCAGCCGGCGCTGGCGACCCAGCCCGTGCCCAGCATCTTCACCCGCGGCTTGATGAAGCGGATCATGTCGTGGATGGTGTCGCCCGCCTCGACATGGCCGCCCGGCGAGTTGACCACGACGGTGATGTCGTCGTCGTTCTCATGCGCGAGCGCCAGCAGCTGGGCCGACACGACCTGCGCCAGCTTCATGTCGATCTGGCCGAAGATCAGGACCGTACGCGCCTTGAACAGGCTCTGCTGCACGGCGGCGAACTGCGGCTGGGCGCTTTCCTTCGACTTCTCGTCCGGTTCCTTTTCAGGTTCGTCGTCGAACCGGGTGTATCCGACCTGCGCCATTGATGTTCTTCTCCCTGGTATCGGAAGCGGGGTATCGGGACCGGGATGCGCCGCCGGAGAAATCCCCCGGCTGCCGTCCCGCTGCCGCATGCGCCTTGCCTGCTTCACCACATAGCCCGTCCGGCCTTCATGTTCAACGTCCGGCCGGCCAAAATCGATGGGTAGGGCCATGGGTGGGGGTGGGGCCGAATGGAACGTTTGGAACAGCGTGAAACAGTTTTCCGGGGATGTTCCACTGTTCCATTCACCGAACACGCGGGTGTCCTTCCAGTTGGCGCGGCCCGGTTGGCGCGGCACGATGGTCTTTCCTACCACGAGGCGGCGGCACGGGTAAGGGGCGGCGGAAAACCGGTGGCGCGGCATTGACGCCGTTCGCCCGACGCGGCCAAACTCCGCCCGCCAATTGAACTGGGATGCGACGGAATGGCCGGGACCGGAATGGGGCAGGGTGCCTGCGACGATAGGTCGGCGGGCGTATCGGTCATCATCGCAGCCCACCGCGCCCACGGCACCATCGTCCGGGCGGTGCAAAGCTTGTTGGACCAGGATTGGACGGATTGGGAAGCGGTGATCGTCAGCGACGACGGCACCGATTACCGCCCGACGCTGCAGGCCGCCGGAATCGACGACCCGCGGCTGGTCTTCGCCAGCACCGGCAGGGTGGGGGCCGGGGCACCCGCCGCGCGCAATGCCGGGCTGGATGCTGCGCGGCTGGCGCTGGTGGCGCCGCTGGACGCCGACGACCGCTTCCGCCCCGGCCGGCTGTCCGCGCTGGCTCCGCTGGCTCTGGCCCATGGTGCGGCCTTCGACAATGTCGCCGTGGTGCGCGACGAGGACGATTCGCCGCTGCTGCACCTGTATGAGGAGCGGCAGGCCCCGGCGCTGCTGGACGGCGAGGGATTCGTGGCGACCTCCGTGCCGATGTTTCCAGTGGTGCGGCGCGATCTGGTGCCGGGCTGGGACGAGGACGTGAATTTCTGCGACGACGTGGTCTTCAATGTCCGGGTGCTCGACGCCACCGGCCCGGTGCCGCTGGTGGCGACGCCCTTCTATGAATATCGCCAGCGCGCCGGCTCCATCACCTTCTCCGCCGACAGCGGCGAGCGGGCGGAGCGCTGTTACCGCCATGTGCTGGACCGGCTGGCCGGCGACGGGCTGGGCATCCGCGACGACGGACTTCGGCATCGGTTCGCGCAGGCCATCGCCGCCAAGCGCGCCCGCAACGCCGCCTATGAGGCCGCCTTCAAGGCCGGCCGCTGCGCCAATTTCCAGGAGTTCCTGGCGCTGGGGGAGGGGTAAACCCGTAAAGGCCAAGCTCCCGCTGGCTTTGCTTTACCATTTTGTGTCAGCTTTGGTGCGTCGCACATAGCCGGACCGGACACGGGTAAATTCCATGAACGCCCCGACCTGCTGCCTCGCCCGCATTCCCGCCAATGGGAAGTTCTGGCTGAAGAACGCGCGGGTCCATGACGGATTTCGTGACATCCGGATCGAGAATGGCCGCGTCCGCGCGCTGGTGGCGGCCGGCGAGTCGCCCTGCTGCGCGCCGGGGCTCGATCTGGAGGGCGGAGAAGTCCGCCGGATGGACGGCGACCAACCGGTAACGGCCGGCGATCCCGCCGATCTGTGGGTGACGCTGTGCGGCGGCCGGACGGTGCCGATGCGGGCCGGCCGGCTGGAGAGCGGTGGGCCTCAGGACGTGGCCGTCACAAACGGACCGGCGGACGGTTCTGATTGCTGAACCTTCTCGACTCCGGATGTGAACTGAACGATATAGTTCAGTTTGCCCGGCGCCCTTTTCGGTTGCGCTGCGGCAAGGTGAAACCCGTCCGGATTCCGGTTCCATGCGCCACACGCTTCGCATCGCTGCACTTCTCGTCCTGGCGGCTCTCGCCGGCGGGGCTTACTGGTATTTCGTGAAGCAGGGCGGGACCGTCGCCGGGCTGACCGCGATGGTGACGGGTGCCGTGTCCGGCGGTGCGCCCGCTCCCGGAGGCGCCTCGGGGGGAGCCTCGGGTGGCGCCAAGCCGCCGGGCGGCGCGCCGCCGATGCCGGTGGAGGCCGTTCCGGTCCGCGTCGGGGTGGTGGAGCGGACGGTGACCGCTGTCGGGTCGCTGCTGTCCAACGAATCGGTGGTGATCCGGCCGGAGATCGCCGGCCGCATCAGCGAGGTCGCCTTCAAGGAGGGGCAGCGCGTCGCCAAGGGCACCGTGCTGGTCCGGCTGGACGACGCCATCGCCCGCGCCACGCTGGCCCAGGCGCAGGCGAGCATCGCCTTTTCCCGCGCCGAGCTGTCGCGCGCCGACCAGCTGGTGCGCCAGAACTCCGGTCCCCTGCGCAACCGCGAACAGGCCTCCGCCAAGCTGCTGGCCGACGAGGCGGCGGTGCAGCTGGCTAAGGCGCAGCTCGACAAGCAGGTCATCACCGCGCCCTTCGACGGCGTGCTGGGCCTGCGCAAGGTGTCGGTCGGCGATTTCGTCCAGGCCGGCAAGGACATCGTCAACCTGGAGGACATCGACACGCTGAAGCTGGACTTTCGCGTGCCGGAGATGTTCCTGCCGGCGGTGAAGGTCGGGCAGACGGTGAAGGTGGCGGTGGATGCCTTCGGCGGACGCAGCTTCGACGGCACCGTCTATGCCATCGACCCGCTGGTGGACGTGAACGGCCGCGCGCTGGCGATCCGCGCCCGCGTGCCCAACCCGGACGGTTCGCTGCGCCCCGGCCTGTTCGCGCGCGTGTCGTTGACGCTGACTACGGTGCCCGACGCGGTGCTGGTGCCGGAACAGGCCATCGTCGCCTTCGGCAAGGACCAGTATGTCTTCAAGGTGGTGGACGGCAAGGTGGCGCAGACCCGCGTCACGCTGGGCGAACGCCGCAATGCGGAGGTGGAGATTTCCAAGGGTCTCGCCCCCGGCGACATGGTGGTCACCGCCGGCCAGCTGAAGATCCGCGACGGCGCGCCGGTGGCGGTGGTTCCGAACAAGCCGGCCGGGAGCTGAATCCATGGTCCTGTCCGAGATTTCGGTCCGCCGTCCCGTCCTGGCGACGGTGATGAGTCTCGCCCTGATGCTGATCGGCATCGTGTCGTACCAGCGTCTGTCGGTGCGCGAATATCCCAAGATCGACGAGCCGGTCGTCACGGTGGAGACGACCTATAAGGGCGCTTCCGCCCAGATCATCGAAAGCCAGGTGACCCAGACGCTGGAGGACAGCCTCGCCGGCATCGAGGGCATCGACGTGATGTCCTCGATCAGCAGGGCGGAGAAGTCGCAGATCACCCTGCGATTCCGTCTGGACCGCAACGTCGATGTCGCCGCCAGCGATGTGCGCGACCGGGTGGGCCGCGTCCGCGCCGCCCTGCCGTCGGAAATCGACGAGCCGGTCATCGCCAAGGTGGAGGCCGACGCCCAGCCGATCATCTATCTCGCCTTTTCCTCCGACAGGCATTCGCCGCTGGAGGTGACGGACTTCGCCGACCGCTACGTCAAGGACCGGCTGCAGAACCTGCCCGGCGTGGCGCAGGTGCGCATTTTCGGCGAGCGCCGCTTCGCCATGCGGCTTTGGCTCGACCCACAGCGGATGGCCGCCTACCGGGTGACGCCGCAGGATGTCGAGAACGCGCTGCGCCGGCAGAATGTCGAGATCCCGGCGGGGCGCGTCGAAAGCGTGGCGCGCGAGTTCACCGTGGTCTCGGAAACCGACCTGCGCAGTCCGGCCGAGTTCGAGAACATCATCCTGCGCGACGATGCGGGCTATCTGGTCCGGCTGCGCGACATCGGCCGGGCGGAGCTGGGCGCGCTGGACGAGCGGGTCAGCGCCCGCTTCAACGGCCGCGGCGCCGTCGCCATCGGCGTGGTGAAGCAATCCACCGCCAACCCGCTGGACGTGTCGAAGGCGGTCAACGAGGCGCTGCCGAAGATCACCGCCGCCCTGCCGGAGGGCATGGGGGTGGATGTCGCCTATGACAGCTCGGTCTTCATCGCCAAGTCGATCGATGCGGTGTTCCACACGATCTTCGAAGCGATCATCCTGGTCGTGCTGGTGATCTTCTTCTTCCTGCGCTCGCTGCGGGCGACGCTGGTGCCGCTGGTGACCATCCCGGTGTCGCTGATCGGCGGCTTCGCCCTGATGTACGCCTTCGGCTTCTCCATCAACACGCTGACCCTGCTGTCGATGGTGCTGGCCATCGGCCTCGTCGTCGACGACGCCATCGTCATGCTGGAGAACATCTTCCGCTATGTGGAAGAGGGGATGAACCCGTTCCAGGCGGCGCTGAAGGGATCGCGCGAGATCGGTTTTGCCGTCATCGCCATGACCATCACGCTGGCGGCGGTGTACGCGCCCATCGGTTTCATGACGGGGCGCACCGGGCGGCTGTTCACCGAATTCGCGCTGACGCTGGCCGGCGCGGTGATCGTGTCGGGCTTCGTGGCGCTGACGCTGTCGCCGATGATGTGCTCCAAGCTGCTGAAGCATGAGACGAAGCACGGTCTGCTCTACCGCGCCATCGAGCGGTTCCTGGAGGGGATGACCAACGGCTACCGAGGGCTGCTGCGCCTGTCCCTGCGGGCCCGGCCGCTGGTGCTGCTGATCGGGCTGGGCGTCGCGGCGGCCAGCTATGTGCTGTTCACCGGGCTGAAATCGGAACTGGCACCAGTCGAGGACCGCGGCACCATCGTCGGCATCGCCATCGCGCCGGAAGGCTCAACGCTCGACTACACCATGGGTTACGCCCAGCGGATGGAGGCGCTGTTCCGCCAGATCCCGGTGCTGGAGAAGTTCTTCGTCGTCGTCGGCTTCCCCGTGGTGAACCAGGGCATCGCCTTCGTCCGCCTGATCGACTGGGACCAGCGCGACGTGAAGCAGCAGGCGATCACCGCCCAGCTGTTCCCCAAGATGTTCGGCATCCCCGGCATCCTGGGCTTCGTCACCAACCCGCCGTCGCTGGGGCAGAGCCCGATCGACAAGCCGGTCAATTTCGTTATCCAGACTTCGCTGCCCTTCGAGGAACTGCAGACGATGGTCAACGCCATGATGGCGGAGGCGCGCAACTTCCCCGGCCTGACCAACATCGACACCGACCTGAAGCTGAACAAGCCGGAATTGCGGGTGTCGCTGGATCGCGACAAGTCGGCCGATCTGGGGGTGGATGTCGACACTGTC
Organism: Azospirillum sp. CT11-132; assembly: GCF_047302835.1. Classification (NCBI taxonomy): domain Bacteria; kingdom Pseudomonadati; phylum Pseudomonadota; class Alphaproteobacteria; order Rhodospirillales; family Azospirillaceae; genus Azospirillum; species Azospirillum sp. CT11-132. The sequence goes on along the minus strand of NZ_JBGLZA010000006.1, from coordinate 410,097 downwards.
GGCCGCACCCTGGAAACGCTGTTGGGCGGACGGCAGGTCACGCGCTTCAAGAAGGACGGCAAGCAGTATGACGTGATCGTCCAGGTCGCCAATGTCGACCGCCGGAATCCGGACGACATCGCCGGCATCTATGTGCGCGGCGGCACCAGCGCGACGGGCGGTGCAGGGCAGATGATCTCGCTCGCCAATCTGGTGAAGGTCGAGGAGCGGGTGGCGCCGAAGGAGTTGAACCACTTCAACAAGCTGCGCTCCGCCACCATCACCGCGACGCTGGCGCCGGGAACCTCGCTGGGCGAAGCGCTGGCGGTGATGCAGGCGGCGGCGAACAAGGTGCTGCCGGCGACCGCCCAGACCGACTATGCCGGGCAGAGCCGCGAATTCCGCGAATCGGCGACCGGGCTCTATTTCGTCTTCGTGCTGGCGCTGGCCTTCATCTATCTGGTGCTGGCGGCGCAGTTCGAGAGCTTCATCGATCCCTTCGTCATCATGCTGACGGTGCCGCTGTCGATGACCGGCGCGCTGGCCGCCTTGCAGATGAGCGGCGGGACGATGAACGTCTACAGCCAGATCGGTCTCGTCACCCTGGTCGGCCTCATCACCAAGCACGGCATCCTGATCGTGGAGTTCGCCAACCAGCTCCAGCGCGCCGGGACCGACATCCGCAAGGCGGTGGAGGAGGCGGCCGTGCTGCGCCTGCGTCCGATCCTGATGACCACCGGCGCCATGGTGCTGGGCGCGGTGCCGCTGGCCTACGCCAAGGGGGCGGGTGCCGAAAGCCGGCAGGCCATCGGCGCCGTCATCGTCGGCGGCATGACGCTTGGCACGCTGCTGACGCTGTTCGTCGTGCCGACGGTCTACAGCTATCTCGCCCGCAAGAAGCCGATGCGGGACGAGGCTGCGGAGCAGGGCGCCGATGGGGGCGCCGCCCACGGCGTGCCCCATCCGGCAGAGTGAGGAGGGGACCGGCGCCATGGCCAGCGTGCTGATCGTCGACGACGACGACGTGGCCCGCGCGGTGCTGCTGCGCACGTTGACGATGGCCGGCCATGAGGCGGTCGGCGCCCGCGACGGGGTGGAGGGGATGTTGCGGTTCCGCGACCGCCCGGCCGGCCATCCCGTCGATCTGGTCATCACCGACATCTTCATGCCGAACCAGGAGGGGCTGGCGACGATCATGGAGCTGCGGCGCGGCGCGCCGGCGCTGAAGATCATCGCGATTTCCGGCGGCGGCGCCCGCGCCTCGCTGGACGTGCTGCCGGTGGCGGAGGCGCTGGGCGCGCACCGCACCCTGCGCAAGCCCTTCACCCCGGCCGAGGTGATGGCGGTCGTGGGCGAGGTTCTGGAGGGGTGAGGCACCTTTCCCCGAAGCGCTAAGCGCCGCCCTCCGGTGGGAGGCGGCGCTTCGTTTTGAGGTGTTCCAGCCGATTGCCTGACCGGGCCTTATTCAATGCCTATCCGGAGTCTATCCGGGAGCGTCTCAGACGCTCGGGTCAGGGTGCCCGCAGGTCAGGCGGCGAGCCGTTCTTCCTGTACTCGTCGGCTCCGGCGGAGGCGTTCGAAGAGCTGCTGGACGCTGTCGGGGCTGATCCCATCGCGCGCCATCACGGCGATCACGATCGGATCTTCGAGCAGTTCGGAAAGGGTCGGCGTCGTGCTGCGGTCCATGCGTCCCTCCCTTAGAGTCCGGCTTCCGGGGGCCGTTGCCGTCCCGGAAGGGGGATCGGCGGACGGTCGAAGCCGGCAATGGCGATTGGCCTAATCCCTGCTGCGCGCTCGTCTCGGCTTTCGGTATCCGGATCGCCGCCGGGGATATACCCCGTCCGGCCCGGATTGTGGGTCTAAAATACAATATGGCGACCATAACTCAGATGGGGTGGTAATGTCACCCGTCCTTTTGTCAACAGCTGCTATATCTTTGTTCCATGCAGTAATGATCAGCCGCGCGGCGGTGGCGGGCACGGTTACGGCCGTACCGGCCGGCCGCGCGTCAGGCTGGTGCCGGCCGCCGAATCGCCCGAGTCGGCCGCGGGAATGGTGACGTCGACCTGGACCAGGCGCACTTTGGCATGGGACAGGCAGAGGTCCGCGGCGCGATCGGCCAAGTATTCGGCACCCGATACGTTGGATTCGGCACAAAGACGGCGCAAGTCTTCGACGATGTCCTCGTAAGACATCACCGCGGCGATGTCGTCGGGAAAACCGGGGCCGGGATGGGTGACGGTCAGCGTCAGGTCGAAGCGGACGTCCGGCCGGTCGGTGCGGCCGGCAAGCGCCACGGCGGCGGAGAAGCCGCGCACCAGAATGGTGTAGGTGAGCGGCGCGCCGCCCGGCTGGACCAGCATGGTCCGTTTCACGCTATCGTCCGACAACACACTCTCCCGGCCGGCGGGCGGGCGCCGGCGTTGCGTTCAGGCCGGCACTATAAGCGGTGCGGCCGCCGCATGCCACCGCACTTGGGCCGCCGCACTCGGCGAGGCGTTCGTCAAAGCTTGTCGGCGATGCGGACGACGGTCTCGCGGCCGGGAACCTCGTCGCGCAGGGCGTCGATCCGCCGGTTCAGCACCGGGTGGACGATGTCGGCGGCGATATCGGCCAGCGGGCAGAGCACGAAGGCGCGCTCCGCCATGCGGGGGTGGGGGATTTCCAGATCAGGCTCCGCCACCACGCGGTCGGCGTAGAGCAGGATGTCGATGTCGATGGGGCGCGGACCGAAGCGCAGGCCGCCGAGATCGCGGCCCAGCGTCGCCTCGATCTCCTTCATGAAGCGCAGCAGCTCCGCCGGGCCGAGGCGGGTGGTGCCGCGCACCGCCATGTTCAGGAAGGCCGGCTGGTCGGTCACATACATCGGCGCCGTCTCGTACAGGGCCGACTGGGCGTCGATCTCCACCGCCTCGCCCAGCCGCCGGATCGCCTCGGCGAGGTTGGCGGCGCGGTCGCCCATGTTGCCGCCGAGCGCGAGATACACAGTCACGGCGGAGGCGGAGGGAGAAGGGGAGGGCGTAAGCTCGGCCATGGCGTCGGCGGTTCCGATATGCTGGTATGGACAGGGGACGGAACTCCTAGCAAATCCGGGCCCGTCCGTCACTTCCGGGCCGCAAAGACCCTTCCGGGAACGGACGGGCGGCGGCGGGGTTTCAGCACTGTATCAACCGGTTGAGAAGAACCCGGCGATGACACGATATTCTGGTGGAGGACGAGACATGGGCCAAGGGATGGGTAAGGCCATGGGTAAGGCAAGGACCGTGGGCGCTGCGATGATCCTTCTCGGCGGCACGGCCGTCCTCCTTGCCGGCTGCGCCACCGGTCCCGATCCGGAGATTGCGCGCCGCGCCCAGACCGCTATGGTCGGCATGCCCAAGGCCGACCTGCTGGCCTGCGCCGGCGTTCCGGACCGTCAGGCGACGGCGGCGGGGCGCGAATACTACACCTACGTCGCCCGCCCGGCGGTGGCCTACAGCCCCGGCAGCAGCATCGGCATCGGCGCCGGCAGCTTCGGCGGCAGCGGCGGGGTTGGGCTCGGCCTCGGCTTCGGGGTGCCGGTCGGCGGCAGCACCTCCACCGGCTGCGAGGCGACGGTGGTGATCGGCCCGCGCGGCACGGTGGAGCAGGTCAGCTACCCGGCCGGGGCCACGCTGTCGGCCTGCACGCCGATCGTCAGCAACTGCATGGCGCCGCGCGGGTGAGGACGTTCACGCGTAAGACTTTGAGATGAGGCGGCCGGGGCTGTCGCAGCGCCCGGTAATGCCATATTCTCGACCGTAACCCCGGCCGCAGCCGGGGCGAGAGACGCCCGCAAAGGGCCGCATCAGGGTTGGCAATTGGGTTGGAGGAACCACGAACCATGGATATGAGCGGAAGCCACCGGATCGAGGCCAGCCGCGACGCGGTGTGGGCGGCGCTGAACGATCCGGAGATCCTGCGGCAGTGCATCCCCGGCTGCGAGGAGGTCGTCCGGCAGTCCGACACCGAGATGACGGCCAAGGTCGTCGCCAAGGTCGGCCCGGTCAGCGCCAAATTCGCTGGCAAGGTCACCCTGTCTGACCTGGACCCGCCCAACGGCTACACCATCACCGGCGAAGGGTCGGGCGGTGCCGCCGGCTTCGGCAAGGGCGGCGCCACCGTGACGCTGGCCGACGATGGCGGCGCCACGCTGCTGACCTACACCGCCAAGGCCCAGGTCGGCGGCAAGCTGGCGCAGATCGGCTCCCGGCTGGTCGACGCCACCGCCCGCAAGATGGCGGAGGAGTTCTTCGCCCGCTTCACCCAGATCGTCGGTCCCGCCCCGGCCGAGGCGGCGCCCGTGGCTGAACCGGTGGGGGCAACCGAAGCGGCCACCGCCCCCCAGCCTGCCGTCCGTCCCGCCGTCTATTCCGAACCGGCGACGGCCGCGGCCTCCAAGCCCGCCACCCGCATGGCGGAACCGCCGCCGGAGATCCCGCTGCCGCTGCCGGTCGGCCGTGGCAAGGGGGGCGGAACGGGCAATTTCTACGTGCCGTGGGCGGCGCTCCTTGTGGTTGTGGTTCTGTTCGCGGCGCTTGCCTGGATGAATTAGCGCGGCAAATTGTTCATTGGTCGTACGGCGGCATCAAAGGGGGTTTGAGCCCCTTACGGAATGTGTATGCTGCCGCGCGATTCCGGCCGGCGCCGTCGGCCGGTGGATCCATCGGAAGGGAAGCCGAAGAATGAAGAAGCTGTTGATGGGCGTTGCCGCCATCGCCGCGGTCGTGATGGGTGCCGGTGCCGCCCAGGCGGCCGACGCCGCCGCCGGCAAGGAAGTCTTCAAGGTCTGCATGGCCTGCCACACCGCCGAGCAGGGCAAGAACAAGGTCGGTCCGTCGCTGTTCGGCGTCGTCGGCCGTCCGGCCGGTTCGATCGAGGGCTTCAAGTACTCGGCCCCGATGAAGGAAAAGGGCGCCGGCGGTCTGGTCTGGACCCCGGAGAACCTGGACGCCTACATCAAGGCGCCGAAGGAAATCGTCCCGGGCGGCACGATGGCCTTCGCCGGCCTGAAGGACGACGCCAAGCGCGCCGACCTGATCGCCTTCCTGTCCGAACAGAAGTAAGACCGCTTTCCCCCGGTCGGGCGCCCGAGGGCATCATGGCCGGGGGATCACGGACGGCGAAAGGGCCGGTGGCGATGCCACCGGCCCTTCGTTTTTAGGCCTCTCTGCTTTTGGGCCTAGTCCTTTGGTCCCGAGTCTCAGCCGGCAGCCTCCAGGCTCTTGCTGGCGACCTCGTAAACGTCGGGCGACAGGCCCGGCGTGGCGACGATCCGCTGCAATTCGGCCTTCATCAGCCCCTGACGGGCCGCGTCATACCGCCGCAGACGGGAGAAGGGTCCCATCAGCCGGGCTGCAACCTGTGGGTTCATCGGGTCCAGACGCAGGACCTGATCGGCCAGGAAGCGATAGCCGGCGCCGCTGGCGTCATGGAAGCGGACCGGGTTGCCATTGGCGAAGCCGCCGATCAGCGCATATACCTTGTTCGGGTTCCGGATCTCGAAGGCCGGATGGCCGAGCAGGGCGGTGACGTGGGCCAGCGTGTCGGCGCGGTGCGACATCGCCTGCACGCTGAACCACTTGTCGACCACCAGCGCCTCGCCCTTCGAGCGCTCGTAGAAGTCGGCCAGCGCCTTCTCCCCTTCCGGCGAGGCGGCGTTGGACAGGAACTGCAGCGCCGCGATCTCGTCGGTCATGCCCTGGGCGGTGCGATACTGGGTCAGGCAAAGGTCCAGCGCCTCCGCGTCCTCCAGCGCCATCAGATAGGCAAGGCACAGGTTCTTCAGCGCCCGCTTGCCGATGGCCTCGGCATCGACGGAGAAGGGCTCCTGGCTGCTGTTGCGGCGGTAGAGGTCGAGGAACTTGGCCCGCAGGCGCCCGGCCAGCGTCTTGCGGGCGAATTCCCGCACCGCGTGGATGGCGTCGGGATCGACCACCGGCATCTGGGTGCCGAGATAGGCCTCCGTCGGCAGCACCAGCGCCTGGGCGGCGAAGGCGGGGTCGCGCTGCGCATCGTCCAGGATCTTGGCGAAGGCGTCGGCATAGCCCTCCGGCAGCACCAGATCGCGCCCGGCCTGCTGGTCGGCGACGAGGTTCAGCAGGATGCGGGTGCCGAGAATCTGCCCGGCCTCCCACCGGTTGAAGGCGTCGCTGTCATGCGCCATCAGGAATGTGAGGTCGGCGTCGGTCAGGTCGGTCTTCAGCTTCACCGGGGCCGAGAAGCCGCGCAGCAGCGACGGCACCGGCCGGGCCGGGATGTCGCGGAAGGTGAAGCTCTGGTTTTCCGCCGTCACATGCAGGATGCGGCTGGTGCCGGCGCCCGTCACTTCGCCCTTGTCCTCACCGTCCAGGCGCAGCGGCAGGTCCTGCCCGTCGGGACCGAGCAGGCCGACCACCAGCGGGATGTGCATCGGCTGCTTGGTCGGCTGGCCCGGCGTCGGCGGCACCGTCTGCTTCACCGTCAGGGTGAAGGTTTTGGCGGCCGAATCGTAGTTGCCGGCAATGTCCAGTTCCGGCGTGCCGGACTGGCGGTACCACAGCTGGAAATGGGTCAGGTCGACGCCGCTGGCATCGGCCATGGCGGCGACGAAATCGTCGCAGGTCACCGCCTGTCCGTCATGACGCTGGAAGTAGAGATCGGTGCCCTTGCGGTACTTCTCCGGCCCCAGCAGGGTGTGGATCATGCGGATGACTTCCGCACCCTTGTTGTAGACGGTGGGGGTGTAGAAGTTGTTGATCTCGACATAGCTGTCCGGACGCACCGGATGGGCCATGGCGCCGGCATCCTCCTGGAACTGCACGGTGCGCAGCCCCTGGACGTCGGCGATGCGCTTCACCGCGCGGGAATGCATGTCGGACGAGAATTCCTGGTCGCGGAAGACGGTCAGTCCTTCCTTCAGCGACAGCTGGAACCAGTCGCGGCAGGTGACGCGGTTGCCGGTCCAGTTGTGGAAATACTCGTGCGCGACCACCGCCTCGATGTTGAGGAAATCGGTGTCTGTCGCGGTTTCCGGCTTGGCCAGGATGTATTTGGTGTTGAAGACGTTGAGCGACTTGTTTTCCATCGCCCCCATGTTGAAATCGCCGACCGCGACGATGTTGAAGATGTCGAGGTCGTATTCCAGACCATAGACCTCCTCATCCCAGCGCATCGACTTGATCAGCGAGCGCATGGCGTGGTCGATCTTGTCCTCGTTCCCCGGCTCCACATAGATGCGCAGGGTGACGTCACGGCCGGAGGCCGTGCGGAAATGGTCCTCGCCATGGACGAGCTTGCCGGCGACCAGCGCGAACAGGTAGCAGGGCTTGGGGAAGGGGTCCTCCCAGCGCGCCCAGTGGCGCCCGCCCTCAAGCTCCCCCGACGCGGCGAGGTTGCCGTTGGAAAGCAGCACCGGATAGCGCGCCTTGTCGGCGGTGATGGTGGTGCTGTAGCGCGCCATCACGTCCGGCCGGTCCATGAAGTACGTGATCTTGCGGAATCCTTCCGCCTCGCACTGGGTGCAGAAGTTGCCGGAGGACTTGTAGAGCCCTTCCAGCGCCGTGTTCTCCTGCGGCTTGATGCGGACGATGGTTTCCAGGGTGAAGCTGTCCGGTACCTCCAGCACGATCAGGTGATCGGGGGTGACGGTGAATTCGTCCGGCCCCAGCGTCCGTCCGTCCAGCGCCACCGACACCAGATCCAGCCTCTGCCCGTCGAGCGACAGCGGCTCCGTCGCGGCATCGGGGCGGGCCGGGTTGCGGCGGATCGCCAGCACCGCGCGGACGGTGGTGACATCCTCGCCCAAATCGACGAACAGGTCGACCGTGTCGATCAGATGCGCCGGCGGGCGATAGTCCTGAAGCCGGATGGCCTTCGGCGTGCCTTTGTCCATGTGCCTTGTCTCTGGTCTGTGTCTGTCTTGCGGATCAAGCCGGTCGGGACAGGTCCGAGGGACAAGGACTGTAGCAAGGCGGGAACGGACTGTCTTGAGTGGGAATGGGGGAGGGGCGCGGCGCGCGCCCGGGAATGCCCTACCTCTTGACCTGGGCGACCTTCAGCAGGGTGAAGGCGCCCATCTGGTCGATGTATTGCTGATAGAAGAAGCGCCATTTCTTGCCGTTGCGCACGCCCACCAGCGTGACCTTGACCGCGTCGGTGCCCGGCACGTTCATGTATTGCGACTTGTGCAGGGTGGTGCCATGCATGCGCATGCCCTGGCGCAGCCCGGCCTCATCGATCCGTCCCTGGGCGGTTTGGAGATTGCCGTGGGAGGCGGAGTAGGTGCCGCCGCCATGATCGCTGAAACCGAAGGAGCAGCCGTCCATCGTCGGCGTGAACATCACGTCGGCCTCATCCTCCAGCACGACGAGATGCTTGAAATCCTGATCGTAGGGCAACCAGTAGGCGTTCCAGCTGCCCGGCCGGTTGCCCTGGTCGTAGCGCACCGACCAGACATCGACGTTCTTGGTCGAGAATTGCGAGACGATGCCGGTGCCCTTGCGGGTGCAGGTCATGCCGTCGTCGCTGAGGCTGAAGCTCTTGACGCCGCCGACGCGGTAGTTGGGCTGGTAGGATTGATACTGGATCCAGATCAGGTTGTTCTTGAGGAAGCTTTCCGGGTTCGCGACCAGATCGGCGATGTTCGGCATGTGCGCGACTTTCCTGCGGAATGGATCAGAGGACGCCGAAGACGGGGCGCTTGTATCCGGCCTCCGTCTCGTTGCCGGACAGGAACCAGTAGGCCTTCATCAGCGCGAACTGCTGGTTGTCGTCGCGCAGCAGCACATAGGCGCAATAGACGGTGCCGTCGTCCGGCCGCAGGAAGGCGGCGATCCACGGATTCTGCCGGGTGCCGATGTGGGCGGCGTGGCCCAGTTTGCGCGTGATGTCGTTGCGGTAGCCGACCAGCGTCGCCGCATGCCCCTGACGGAAGGGCAGAGCCGCAAGTTCCTGATAATTCTGCAGGATGCGCGGGTTGCCGTCGCCTTCCTCGGCATACCACTGCGCCACCTCCATGTACTCGTTGGCCCGTGCATTCGCACGGTCGTACCGCGCCTGCTTCTGCCGGTCGGTATGACCGGCGGCGGTCTTTTTCAGAAAGCTGATGAGTCCCATGGTCCGCGCCCCTTCCGTAACCCGGATTGGACGCTAGCAGAGCAATCGGGGAGGCGCAAAAGGGTGGGGGTCATATGATGGTATGCGGTTTGGGGTGGGAGCGGGAGAGCTGAGAGAATTGGAGTCCAAACGATCCGCCACGCTTTTCCCAAACTTCAGTCCGGCCAACGCGACGCCGGAGTATTGACTGTGTCGCCCCGGACCACCGCGCCACAGTCTCTGCGCCGCTCCCGCATGTTTTAATGTGTACATTGCGGCGGGAGTGGTGACTTGGGGGCATAGAGAAGCAGATCCACCCCACCGCGTCGTTCGAGAATTTCCTTTAAGGCTTCTATCAAGCTCATCGCCCCGTCGGGTTCGCGCCTCGCTTGTCGCGGGAAGATTGCATGTTCCAAGATTGATGGTCCACCAGATTGAGCTGTTTGGCACCTTGCAGCGCCTTTCGATAGACAGCCTCATATTGCGGCCTCATTATCGAACGGTTGCACTGAACGATAGGCGTTCAAACTCCGGTAAGGGACGGAGTCATTGCGCATTGATTGGGGGTATTTGTGAGAAATACGGTTTTTGCGGCATTATGTGGGGCTTTGGCTGTCACCGGCTGTGCGTCTATCACTGCGGGGACGACGCAATCCGTGGCGGTGAATACGCCGTCCAAGGATGGGGCCGAATGCAAACTATCGAACGAGAAGGGCAGTTGGACAATTCCAAAGACTCCGGGGGCGACGACCGTTACGAAGGCCTATGGTGATTTGACCGTGGCCTGCGAACATGTCGATGGATCGAAGGGCTCCACCTCGGTCACGTCGAGCACTGCAGGGGCTGCTTTTGGCAACATCATTGCCGGAGGCATCATCGGCGCAGCTGTCGATATGGGCTCCGGTGCTGCTTATGTGTATCCGTCCAGCGTATCAGTGGTTTTGGCGCCTTACGCCGGGAACGTCCCAACCGGCGGCGCTTCGCAAGGCGGTCCGCTGGTCATGAGCCCGGCGGTAGCGCCTCGCCTGAGCAAGGAAGATGCGGAGGCCAAATTGAAGGATTTGGCCTCGCTTAAAAAGCAGAAGCTTATCACGGAAGCGGAATATCGCGACCGGTCGCGTGAAATTATAGGTCAGATGTGAGTGCGTGGAGCGCATCCCTTTTTGGGGTGCGCTTCCGACTGCGGCGGAATTGGAGCATCGCAATCTTGGCGGATGGGGTGGGATTCGAACCCACGGTAGGCTCACACCTACGGCGGTTTTCAAGACCGCTGCCTTAAACCACTCGGCCACCCATCCTTCGGCCCACGGGAGTAGCGAATAGGTCGCGGTGGGTCAAGTGTCGCGCGAAGGCTGCAGCAATTTGCCCCTCAATTCCGGATCGGGCGGCCCAGGGTGCGCAGGCGGCGGGTTGGTTTGGGTGGGCTGGGGCTGTCGGAGAAGTCGGGCAGGCTGGGGGCGCGGGCTATCGTCTTGCGGATCAACTCCGCCGTGGCGTCCAGATCGTCCAGAATCTCCGGCGCCACGCGGTCGGCATAACGGGGACTCAGCAGGCGGGTGCGGGTCTGGTCGATGCTGCGCAGTTCCGGCTCGAACAGTTCGCGGGCGCCGATGGGTAGGACCTGATCCTCGCGCATGCCGGAGAAGTAATTGCGCATCGCCCGCACCAGCATGCGGGTCAGAAGAAGGTCCATCCGCTCGAACTCGGCGCGCAGGTCGCTGAGACGCGACTCGTCGACGCCCTGCAGATGCCCTTCGGTCAGGGCGAAGAGGGCGCGGATCTCCTCCACCTTGCGGCGGAAGTCGAGGAAGGAGGCGAAGCGGTCGTCGCCCATGTCGCGCTGGGCGCGCTCGGCAAGCTGGGAGGCTTCGGTCGCCTGACGTTCCAATGCCGCCAGCAACGCCTTCACCCGTTCCCGGCCGTTGTCGCGCCTCCACGCCATGCCAAGCCCTTCGCTTCCCGATGACCGCGCCGGCCCGGCTGGCGTCCGGGTCGCGCGGTCATCCTAAAAGCGGAGGTTTTAACAAAATGCTGTTTGTCACGCTGATTCCACGGCCGCGGTCAGGCGTCGCGCAGATCCAGGATGACGGGGGTGTGGTCGGACGCCTTTTCCAGGCCGCGCGGGCCGCGGTCGATGGTGCAGCCGGCCAGACGGTCGGCGGCCTGCGGTGACAGCAGGAAATGGTCGATACGCAGGCCGTTGTCGCGCGGCCAGCTGCCGGCCTGATAATCCCAGAAGGTATAGGCGCGGTCGTCGTCATGCAGGGCGCGGTACGCCTCGGTCAGGCCGAGATTCAGCAGGGCGCGGAACTTGGCGCGCGATTCCGGGCGGAACAGCGCGTCGCCGGCGAAGGCCTGCGGCGAGAAGACGTCGCGCGCCTCGGGAATGATGTTGTAGTCGCCGCCCAGAACCACCGGGATTTCCTGCGCCAGGAGGGTCCGGGCATGGTCGTACAGCCGGTCCATCCAGCGCAGCTTGTAGGCGAATTTCTCGCCCGGCACCGGGTTGCCGTTGGGCAGGTAGAGCGAGGCGATGCGCACGCCCGACACAGTGGCCTCGACATAGCGGGCCTGTTCGTCCTCCGGCTCTCCCGGCAGGCGGGTCAGCAGGTCTTCCGCCGGGGCCTTCGACAGCAATGCCACGCCGTTGTAGGCTTTCTGCCCGACGGCATTGACGTGATAGCCGAGATCCTCGAAGGCCGAGGCCGGGAAGGCGGCGGTCTCGCATTTGATTTCCTGGAAGAGCACGACGTCCGGGGACACCGTGCGCAGCCAGTCGGTGATCAGCGGAAGGCGGGCCTTCGCCGAGTTGACGTTCCAAGTGGCGATCTTCACGAAACAGGCCTGCCTTTTCTTTTCGTTATCCGGCTTCAGACCGCGGCCTTAGACCGCGAACGAGTTGCCGCAGCCGCAGGACGCCGTGGCGTTCGGGTTCTTGATCTGGAAGGCGGCGCCCATCAGGTCTTCGACATAATCCAGCGTCGCGCCGGCCAGCAGGTCGAGCGAGGCGTCGTCGGTGACCACCTTGGTGCCGTCCTTCTCGAAGACATGGTCCTCGTCGGTCGCGGTCTCGTCGAAGGTGAAGCCGTACTGGAAGCCGGAGCAGCCGCCGCCGGAGACGGTCAGGCGCAGCATCAGGTTGGGATTGCCCTCCTGCTCGATCAGGAAGGCGACGCGCTTGGCGGCGCTTTCGCTGACGCCAAGAACGCGGGTTTCGGTGGGAAGTGCGGTGTCGGGCATGGGATGGCCCCTCTGGTGCGGTGCGGGAGTTGCGACAAATGTAAGGGGGATCGGGGGCTTCGTCAAAGTATGGGCACCCTTGCGCCAAACCGTTGCGCTTCTGGCACGCTTGTCCGCCGGCAGCGCCGGGGGGCGGGGCATAGCACGCCTTCGCCGTTGCGCCTGCGTTTTCCCGCCGGTAGTGTCCGCCCCATGACGGCGGACTGTTCCCACGATCGGCTGGCTCCTTTTGCCTGCAACCCGGCGGACACGCGCGGGCGGCTGACGGCGGAGCCTGAAAGCCCGACGCGCTCGTGCTTTCAGCGCGACCGCGACCGCATCGTGCATTCCGGGGCCTTCCGCCGGCTGAAGCACAAGACGCAGGTCTTCGTCTATCACGAGGGCGACTATTACCGCACCCGGCTGACCCACAGTCTGGAGGTGGCGCAGATCGCCCGCTCCATCAGCCGCACGCTCGGCCTGAACGAGGATCTGGCGGAGGCGGTGGCGCTGGCCCACGACCTTGGCCACACCCCCTTCGGCCATGCCGGCGAAGACGCGCTGAACGCCTGCATGGAGCCGTTCGGCGGCTTTGCCCACAACGACCAGACCTTGCGCATCCTGACGCGGCTGGAACGGCGCTATGCCGAGTTCGACGGGCTGAACCTGACCTGGGAAGCGGTGGAGGGTGTGGTCAAGCACAACGGCCCGCTGCTGCCGCTGCTGCCCGGACAGCGGCTGCCGACGACGATCGCCGCCTTTCAGGGCGAGTGGGATCTGGAGCTGCATACCAACCCGGGGGCCGAGGCGCAGGTGGCGGCGCTGGCCGACGACATCGCCTACAACAACCACGACATCGACGACGGCCTGCGCGCCGGCCTGTTCACGGTCGAGGAGGTGGCGGAACTGCCGCTGGTCGGCCCGATTATTCGCGAAGTGTGCGACCGCTATCCGGGGCTGGAACGCTCGCGCCTGATCCACGAGACGGTGCGGCGGATGATCAACGCCATGGTGGTCGATCTGGTGACGGAGACGCGGCGGCGGCTGGCGGAGCACAAGCCGGGAAGCGCCGCCGAGCTGCGCGCCCTGCCGCTGGCGATGGTCAGCTTCTCCGACGGGATGCTGGAGGCGCAGCGGCCGTTGCGCGCCTTCCTGCGCCAGCGCATGTACCGGCACTATCGCGTGAACCGCGAGATGAGCAAGTGCAAGCGCGTGGTGCGCGCCCTGTTCGAGCTGTTCATGGACGAGCCCAACACCCTGCCGACCGAATGGCAGCGCGACATCGCCAAGGCAGGCGGCGACGCCGACCTTGCGGTGCGTGCCCGCCATGTGGCCGACTATATCGCCGGCATGACCGACCGCTACGCGCTGGCCGAACATGACCGGCTGTTTGATCTGCATGTGAAGACCTGACGTGAAGACCTGAGCCGCGAGGCTCCTGTGACCTCCTGAAAAGACGACCTGAGACGATGAATATTTTCAAGGCCTTCGAGACCGATATTCGCAAGCTGCTGGAGGAACTTGCCGCGGAGGGTGCCATCCCCGCCGGGCTGGACAGCAGCCGTCTGACGGTCGAGCCGCCGCGCGAGGCCTCGCATGGCGACCTGTCCACCAACGCCGCCATGATCCTGGCGAAGCCGGCGAAGATGGCGCCGCGTGCCCTGGCGGAGCTGCTGGTCGCCAAGCTGAAGAGCCGCGCCGACGTGGAGTCGGTGGAGATCGCCGGTCCGGGCTTCGTCAACCTGCGCCTGACGCCGGACGTCTGGCGCGACCGCATCCGCGACGTGCTGACCGCCGGCACCGCCTATGGCGACAGCGACCTGGGTGGGAAGACGCCGGTCAATGTGGAGTATGTGTCGGCCAACCCGACAGGCCCGCTGCATGCCGCCCATGGCCGCGGCGCCGTGTTCGGCGACGCGCTGGCCTCGCTGCTGGAAAAGGCCGGCTACGCCGTCAGCCGGGAATATTACATCAACGATGCCGGCGCCCAGGTCGACGTGCTGGGGCGGTCCACCTTCATCCGCTACCGCGAGGCGCTGGGCGAGGAGGTGGGCGAGATCCCGGCCGGCCTCTATCCCGGCGAGTATCTGAAGGAGGTCGGTCAGGCGCTGGCGGAGCGTGACGGCAACCGCTGGGTCGGCACCGACGAGTCCGAATGGCTGCCGGCCTGCCGCGACTTCGCGATTTCCATGATCATGGGCTGGATCAAGGAGGATCTCGGCGTGCTGGGCGTCACCATGGACGTCTACAGCAGCGAGCGCGCGCTGGTGACGGCCGGGGCCGTCGACAAGGCGCTGACGGCGCTGGAGGAACGCGGCCTGATCTACACCGGCGTGCTGGAGCCGCCGAAGGGCAAGAAGCCCGACGATTGGGAGCCGCGCCCGCAGACCCTGTTCAAGTCCACCGATTTCGGCGACGACGTCGACCGGCCGCTGAAGAAGTCGGACGGGTCCTTCACCTATTTCTCGAACGACATCGCCTATCACTTCGACAAGTACAAGCGCGGCTTCGGCAGCCTGATCGACGTGTGGGGCGCCGACCATGGCGGCTACGTCAAGCGGATGCAGTCGGCGACCACCGCGGTGACCGAGGGCAAGGCCTCGCTGGACGTGAAGCTCTGCCAGCTGGTCCATCTGATGCAGAACGGCCAGCCGGTGAAGATGTCCAAGCGCGCCGGCACCTTCGTGACGCTGCGCGACGTCATCGATCAGGTCGGCAAGGACGTGGTCCGCTTCATCATGCTGACCCGCCGCAACGACCAGACGCTGGATTTCGACTTCGCCAAGGTGACGGAGCAGTCGAAGGACAACCCGGTCTTCTACGTGCAGTACGCCCACGCCCGCTGCCGCTCTGTCCTGCGCCATGCCGCGACGGCGCTGCCGCAGCTTGACCAGACGCCGGCGGCTCTGGCGGCTTCGGCGAACCTCGCCCGGCTCGATGCCGAGGAGGAGATGGCGCTGGCCAAGCGCATGGCCACCTGGCCGCGCGTGGTCGAGGCGGCGGCGGAGGCGCATGAGCCGCACCGCATCGCCTTCTTCCTCTATGATCTTGCCAGCGACTTCCACGCTCTGTGGAACCGGGGCCGCGACGATGCCTCGCTGCGCTTCCTGATCGAGGGCGATGCGGAGCTGACGACGGCCCGTCTGGCGCTGATCGCCGCGGTCGCGACGGTCATCGCGTCGGGTCTCAAGGTGATGGGTGTCGAACCTGTGGAGGAACTGCGTTCATGAGGTACGACGGCGACGTCAACTACGCGGCCAATCCCTATGGGATGCCGCCCCGACAGTCCGCGAACAAGCGCGGGCTGCTGGCGCTCGGCTTCGCGGTGGTCGGCGTCGTTGCCTTCGCCGGTGCGGCGGTCGTCGGGCTTCGCGGGCATGACCGGCTGTCCGGCGACGGTCCGCCGCTGCTGGCCGCCGACCCCACCCCGCCCAAGTCGCGTCCCGACCAGCCGGGCGGGATGGAGGTGCCGCACCAGGACATCCTGGCCTATGAGCGGCTGCGCGACCATGACGGCGGGCGCGGCAATCAGGTGGAACGGCTGCTGCCGCCGCCGGAGGTGCCGCTGCCGCGCCCGGTGGTGACGCCGCAGATGCCGGCCGTGGTGCCGCTGCCGTCGGTCCCGTCGGTTGCCCAGCTGCCGCCGGGCTCCACCGCCACCGTGCTGCGCGACAGCGTCGCCGCGGCGGTCGCTGCGGCGGCTCCGCTGGCCGCTCCGGAGCCGGCACCCGGCCTGTCCGCCGCGGATCCGGCCGCCGCGCCGCCGGTTCAGACGCAAGCCACCCAGGCGCCGCCCAGCGTGGCCGCCAAGCCGCAGCAGCCGCCCCCCGCTCCGGCCAAGCCGGTTGTCCAGCAGCAGGCCTCCACGGCGAAGCCGCCTGCTCCGCCGCCGGTCCAGCAGAATGCCGCTCCGTCGATGGGACAGCTGATCGCCAAGCTGGAGGCCGCCTCGCTGCCCGCCGCCCCGGCCAAGGCGGCGCCTCAGCCGGCGAAGGCCGCGCCCGCCGCCATGCCCGCCCCCACGCCCGCTGTTGTCGGCGGCAGCGGCGGCTGGCGGGTCCAACTGGCGTCGGTGCGTAGCGAAGGAGAGGCTGCCGCCGAATGGCGCCGTCTGGCCGGGCGCCATTCCGATGCGCTGGGCGGCCTGTCCATGCATGTCGCGAAGGTCGATCTCGGTCCGAAGGGCGTCTTCTATCGGGTGCAGGGCGCCGGTGCCGACGAGGCGCGGGCCAAGTCCGTCTGCGCCCAGCTGCGCGCACAGAATGTGGGGTGTGTGGTTGTCCGTCCCTGATTCGGTGGGTCGTAACCTAGTGGACCCCGCCACCCCGGTTGCCCGTCCGCGCGCGGTCGTCTTCGGCTGCGCCGGGTTGGAGGTGACGCCCGACGAGGCCGCCTTCTTCCACGAGGCCGATCCGCTCGGCTTCATCCTGTTCCGCCGCAACTGCGACAGCCGCGACCAGATGCGCCGGCTGGTGGACGATCTGCGCGCCAGCGTCGGCCGGCCCGACGCCCCGGTGCTGATCGACCAGGAGGGCGGCCGGGTCGCGCGCATGCGCCCGCCGCATTGGCCGGCCCACCCGCCGATGGGCGTGTTCGGCGCGCTCGCCGCGCGCGACGCCGAAGCCGGGCGCGAGGCCGCCCAAGAGGCTGCCTGGATCAACGGCCGGCTGCTCGCCCACATGCTGGCGGAGGTCGGCATCACGGTGGATTGCGCGCCGGTCTGCGACGTGCCGGTGGAGGGCGCGCACGACATCATCGGCGACCGCGCCTTCTCGCGCGACCCCGCCCTGGTGATCGCGCTGGCCCGCGCCACCGCCGACGGGCTGCTGGCCGGTGGCGTGCTGCCGGTGGTCAAGCACATCCCCGGCCACGGACGCGCCTTCGCCGACAGCCATGCCGAGCTGCCGGTGGTGGAGGCCGATCGCGCGACGCTGGAAGCCACCGACTTCGCCCCCTTCCGCGCACTGGCCGACCTGCCGCTGGCGATGGTGGCCCATGTGGTGCTGAAGGCCATCGACCCGACCGCCCCGGCCAGCACCTCCGCCATCGTGGTGCGCGAGGTGGTGCGGGGGCCGTCCATCGGCTTCGGCGGGCTGCTGTTCAGCGACGATCTGTCGATGAACGCGCTGCAGGGCGACCCGAGGGCACGGGCGGAAGCGGTGCTGGCGGCCGGCATGGATGTCGTGCTCCACTGCAACGGCGACTTGGCCGAGATGCGGTCTCTGGTCGACGCCGTTCCGGTGCTGAGCGGCGCGGCGGCCGAGCGCTGGGCGCGGGCGGAGGCGATGCGCCACGCGCCGGAACCGGCGGACATCGCGGCATTGACGACCCGGCTGGCCGAGCTTCTCGGCACGGCCCAAGCCTGACGGACGGGAGCGGACGATGGAGGAATGGATCTTCCAGGTGACGGCCGTGGCCCTGCCGGCCATCCTCGCCATCACCATGCACGAGGCGGCGCACGGCTTCGTCGCCTGGAGGCTGGGTGACGACACCGCCTATCGGCTGGGGCGCGTCACCTTCAACCCGATCCGCCACATCGACCCGTTCGGGACGGTGCTGCTGCCGGCGCTGATGTATTTCACCACCGGTTTCGTCTTCGGCTGGGCCAAGCCGGTGCCGGTCAATTTCGCCCGGCTGGACCATCCGCGCCGCGACATGGTCTGGGTGGCGCTGGCCGGTCCGGGGACCAACTTCCTGCTGGCGGTGGCGTCGGCGGTGCTCTGGCGGCTGGTCAATCCGGAAAACAGCTATATCGAACTGTGGATCCGCTCCGCCGCCGAGGTTTCGGTGCTCGTCAACGTCATCCTGATGGTGTTCAACCTGATCCCGCTGCCGCCGCTGGACGGCGGACGGGTCGCGGTCGGCATCCTGCCGGATTTTCTGGCGGTTCCGCTGGCGAAGCTGGAGCGCTTCGGGCTGCTGATCCTGATGGCGGCCTTCTTCCTGCTGCCGATGCTGGGGCGGCAGATCGGCATGGACCTCAGCGTCATGCATTGGGTGCTGGGTCCGCCCGTGGACGCGGTGATCGACTTCATCCGCATCCTGACCGGCAACGACTGAATGCGATCATATGGCTGATCTGGTGGCCGAGCGTCTGGGCGACGCCCCCGCTGCCGCGGAGGCGTCGCCGTCCGAGCAGCTTTTGCTGGTGCTGGACGGCTTCGAAGGACCGCTCGACATGCTGCTGGCGTTGGGGCGTGACCAGAAGGTCGACCTGACGCGCATCTCCATCCTGGAACTGGCCGACCAGTATCTCGCCTTCGTGGCGGAGGCGCGGAAGGTGCGGCTGGAGCTGGCTGCCGACTATCTGGTGATGGCGGCGTGGCTGGCCTATTTGAAGTCGCGCCTGCTGCTGCCCGAACCGGAGGGGGAGGAGCCGTCCGGCGAGGATATGGCGGCGGCGCTCGCCTTCCAGCTCCAGCGGCTGGAGGCGATGAAGGGCGTGGCCGAAAAGCTGTTCGCCCGTCCGCGCCTGGGCATCGACGTTCACCCGCGCGGCGCGCCGGAGGACTTGGACCTGCAGCGCAAGTCGGTTTACGAGGTCACGCTGTTCGACCTGCTGCGCGCCTATGGCCAGCAGCGCGCCCGCAAGGACTCCTCGGTCCTGCACATCGCCCCGGTCCGCCTCTATTCGATGGAGGAGGCGGTGCAGCGCCTGTCGTCGCTGCTGGGCCGCATGCCGGACTGGGCGACGCTGGCGAGCTTCCTGCCGGGCGGGGAGGGCGGCGGGTTGCTGACCCGCTCCGCCCTGGCCGCCCATTTCGCGGCGACTCTGGAACTGGCGAAGGCCGGCCGGGTGGAACTGCGCCAGGAGGGCGCCTTCGCCCCGCTTTATGTCCGCGGGCGCTCCGGCGATTCCCAGGGCGGCGACAATTCGGAAGAAGCACAGTCCCATGATTAAGGAAGTCACCGACGCCCACGAGGCGGAGGCCCGCATCGGCAGGCTGCGCCTGCTGGAGGCGCTGCTGTTTGCCTCGGCCGAGCCGCTGGACGAGGAGACGCTGGCCGGACGGATCGGGACGGAGATCGGCCCGCTGCTGGAGGAGTTGCGCGCCCATTACGCCCCGCGCGGCGTCAATCTGGTGCGCACAGGCGGCGGCTGGGCCTTCCGCACCGCGGTCGATCTGGCACCCGAGCTGCGGCGCGAGGAGGAAGTGTCGCGCAAGCTCTCGCGCGCCGCCATCGAAACGCTGGCGATCATCGCCTATCACCAGCCGGTGACCAGGGCCGAGATCGAATCGATCCGCGGCGTCGCCACCAGCAAGGGCACGCTGGATCTGCTGATGGAACATGGCTGGATCCGGCCGGGCAAGCGGCGGGAGACGCCGGGCCGGCCGTTGACCTGGATCACCACCGACCATTTCCTCGATCATTTCGGGCTGGAAAGCCTGCGCGACCTGCCCAACGTCGATGATCTGCGCGCCGCCGGCCTGCTGGACAGTCGCCCGGTGCTGCTTGGACTGGGGACCACCGGCGACGACAGCGCGTTGGGGACCGACGACGATGCGTGACTTCCGCGCGGGACCGCGTTTTTAGGGGCGCTCGCGCGAATTCCCGTGAAAGCTCAATGACAACCGTTTAAGGATGGTGGGGCGAACGTTGCGGCCCTACGGCCTTTCTGCCATAGTGCCGCCCCGCCGCTAAGGCCGTTCAAACGTGATAGGCGCGCCATGGGTTCTTTCAGCATCTGGCACTGGATCATCGTTCTTCTGATCGTTCTTCTGCTGTTCGGCGCCGGCAAGCTGCCGAAGGTGATGGGCGACCTCGCCAAGGGCGTGAAGTCCTTCAAGGCTGGCCTGCAGGACGACAGCGACGATGCAGCCCCGGGCAGCAACGCCAAGACCATCCCGAACCAGCCGGCCAACACGGCCGAAACCGCGGCCAAGAAGGACGAGGCGGTCCGCAGCTGACCGGCGGGCGCGCGGGCGCCCTTTCGGAACGCCGCGCGCCGACCCTGCCCACCGCATTCGTGAAGCCGGAAGAACATGTTCGACATCGCTTGGTCCGAACTGATGGTGATCGCCGTGATCGCCCTTGTGGTCATCGGACCCAAGGATCTGCCGAAGGCGATCTTCACGCTCGGCAAATGGGTGCGTAAGGCCAGAGGCGTCGCGCGCGAATTCCAGACCCACATCGACGACATGATGCGGGAAACCGAGTTGGACGAGCTTCGCAAGGAAGCGCTGAAGACCCGCGATCTGAACATCAAGAAGATGATGGAAGACACCATCGACCCGAAGGGGGAGATGGGCAAGGCCTTCGATCCCAAGAGCTTCGATGTCGGGCTGAACGGCCATCAGGGCAGTACCCCGGAGCCGGACCTGCCCCAGGCGCCGCCGCCCTCCGCTCCGGCGGTCACCGACAGCGTGGCGCCGTCGGCGGCCCCCTCTCCGATCACCGTTACGCCTAGCACCACCGAACCGCCGCAACCGGTTCCGGCCCCCGCGCCGCAGCCCGCTCCGGCCCCGCGGCCGGATGCCGTGGCCTCCGCCCAGCCGACCGACAAGCAGACCTGAAGATAAAGACGGGCCATGACCGGCGAAACGCAGCAGGACGAACTCGAAGACAGCAAGATGCCGCTGATCGATCACCTGATCGAGCTGCGGAACCGGCTGATGTGGTCGATCGGTGCGATCCTGATCGCCTTCCTGCTGTGTTATGCGGTGTCGGACAAGATCTATAACTTCCTGGTGCAGCCGCTGGCCGACCTGCTGGCGGGGCAGGGGCGGCGGATGATCTACACCGGCCTGACCGAAGCCTTCTTCACCTATGTGAAGGTGGCGTTCTGGGCCGGCTGCTTCATCTCCTTCCCGATCATCGCCAGCCAGATCTGGATGTTCGTTGCGCCGGGGCTGTACAAGCACGAGCGCAAGGCCTTCCTGCCCTTCCTGGTGGCGACGCCGGTGATGTTCCTGACCGGCGCCGGCATCGTCTATTACTTCATCTTCCCGATGGCCTGGCGCTTCTTCCTGGGATTCGAGTTCCATCCCGGCGGCGACGGCAACGCCCTGCCCATCGAGTTCGAGGCGCGTGTCGGCGAATACCTGCATCTGGTGATGTCGCTGATCTTCGCCTTCGGCATCGCCTTCCAGTTGCCGGTCCTGCTGACCCTGCTGGTCCGCGTCGGCATCATTAGCACCGATGCGCTGGCGTCGAAGCGGCGCTATGCCATCGTCGGCGCCTTCATTGCCGCCGCGGTGCTGACCCCGCCGGACGTCATCAGCCAGGTCAGTCTGGCGTTGCCGCTGATCGCGCTCTACGAAATCGCGATCATCATCGGCCGCCGGATCGAAAAGGCGCGGGCCGAGACGGAAGCTCAATAGTCAGACAGGCTTTTTGTCTGCCGTGACGCAGGGTAATAATCCGTCCGTCGTGGACATGCCGCCATTCTCGCGCTAAAAGCACGGTTCGGCCAATGGAAGGCCGCAGCCGCGCACCCGGAGCCTTGACCGTATGCAGACCGCCAACGACATCCGTCGCACGTTCCTGGATTTCTTCGCCAAGCAGGGCCATCAGAAAGTCGATTCGTCGCCGCTCGTGCCGCGCAACGACCCGACGCTGATGTTCACCAACGCCGGCATGGTCCAGTTCAAGAACGTCTTCACCGGTGCCGAGACGCGGCCGTACAAGCGCGCCGTCACCTCGCAGAAATGCGTGCGCGCCGGCGGCAAGCACAACGACCTGGACAATGTCGGCTATACCGCGCGGCACCACACCTTCTTCGAGATGCTGGGGAACTTCTCCTTCGGCGATTATTTCAAGGACGACGCCATCGCGTTCGCCTGGAACCTGATCACCAAGGAATATGGTCTGCCGGCCGACAAGCTGCTGGTGACGGTCCACACCTCCGACGAGGATGCCGCGGCGATCTGGCGCAAGGTCGCCGGCCTGTCGGACGACCGCATCATCCGCATCCCGACCGACGACAATTTCTGGCGCATGGGCGACACCGGCCCCTGCGGCCCGTGCTCCGAGATTTTCTTCGATCACGGCCCGTCGATCGCCGGCGGCCCGCCGGGCAGCCCGGATGAGGATGGCGACCGCTTCATCGAGATCTGGAACCTCGTGTTCATGCAGTATGAACAGCTGGGTCCGGACAATCTGGTGCCGCTGCCCAAGCCGTCGATCGACACCGGCATGGGGCTGGAGCGTCTGGCCGCTGTCCTGCAGGGCAAGCACGACAACTACGACATCGACCTGATGCGGGCGCTGATCATGGCGTCGGCCGAGGCGACCAAGACCTCGCCGGACGGCGCGCATGCCGTGTCGCACCGCGTCATCGCCGACCATCTGCGCTCCACCTCCTTCCTGATCGCCGATGGCGTGCTGCCGTCGAACGAGGGCCGCGGCTATGTGCTGCGCCGCATCATGCGCCGCGCCATGCGCCACGCCCACATGATCGGCGCGCGCGAGCCGCTGATGCACCGTCTGGTCCCGGCGCTGATCCAGCAGATGGGCGATGCCTATCCGGAGCTGAACCGCGCCCGCGCCCTGATCGTCGAGACGCTGAAGCTGGAGGAAACCCGCTTCAAGCAGACGCTGGAGCGCGGCCTGCGCCTGCTGGAGGACGAGGTCGGCCATCTGGGCGAAGGCCAGCCGCTGGCCGGCGACGTCGCCTTCAAGCTGTACGACACCTACGGCTTCCCGCTCGACCTGACCCAGGACGTGCTGCGCGGCCAGGGCCGCGGCGTCGACGAGGCCGGCTTCAAGGCGGCGATGGACGAGCAGCGCCGCAAGGCCCGCGAATCCTGGGCCGGCTCGGGCGAGGTCGGCACCGAGAAGCTGTGGTACGAGATCAAGGACGAGTTGGGCGCCACCGAGTTCTTCGGTTACGACACCGAAGTGGCCGAGGGCAAGGTGACGGCCATCGTCAAGGGCGACGCCCGCGTCGAGGCCGCCGCCATCGGCGATCAGGTGCTGGTCGTCGTCAACCAGACGCCCTTCTACGGTGAATCGGGCGGTCAGGTCGGCGATGCCGGCGTGATCTTCTCCGCCGGTGGGGCCGAGGTCGCGGTGTCCGACACGCTGAAGAAGCTGGGCGCCGTGTGGGCCCATGTCGGGACGGTGACCAAGGGCACGCTCAAGGTCGGCGACGTGGTCGAGCTGCGCGTGGACACCGAGCGCCGCGCCGCCATCCGCGCCAACCACTCCGCCACCCACCTGCTGCACGAGGCGCTGCGCCATCGCCTGGGCGACCATGTCACCCAGAAGGGCTCGCTGGTGGCGCCGGAGCGTCTGCGCTTCGACATCAGCCAGCCGACCGGCCTGTCCGCCGCCGACATCGCCGCCATCGAGGACGAGGTGAACCGCCGCGTCCTCGCCAACAGCGAGGTCATCACCCGCCTGATGTCCCCGGACGAGGCCCGCGCCCAGGGCGCCATGGCCCTGTTCGGTGAGAAGTACGGCGACGAGGTCCGCGTCGTTTCCATGGGCGGCCCGCACGGCGAGATCGACCGCGATTACTCCATCGAGCTGTGCGGCGGCACCCATGTCCGCCGCACCGGCGACATCGGCGTGTTCAAGATCGTCTCCGAGGGCGCCGTCGCCGCCGGCGTCCGCCGCATCGAGGCGCTGACCGGCACCGGCGCCAAGGCGTGGCTGTCCGAGCGCGACCATCTGCTGACCGAGGCGGCGAGCGTTCTGAAGGTGAAGCCCGACGAGGTTCCGTCCCGTGTGGCGGTCCTGGTCGAGGAACGCCGCAAGATGGAGCGCGAACTGGCCGATCTGCGCCGTCAGGTCGCCATGGGCGGCGGTGCCAAGGCCGACGGCGGCAATGAGGCCAAGGACGTTGCCGGCGTGAAGTTCGCCGCGCGCGTGGTCGAAGGCCTGCCGGCCAAGGACCTGAAGCCGATGGCCGACGAGTTGAAGAAGCAGGTCGGCTCCGGCGTCGTGGTGCTGATCGCCTCGAACGAGGGCAAGGCCTCCATCGTCATCGGCGTGACCGACGACCTGACCGGCACCCTCAGCGCCGTCGATCTGGTCCGCGTCGGCGCCGAGGCGCTGGGCGGCAAGGGCGGCGGCGGCCGGCCGGACATGGCCCAGGCCGGCGGTCCCGACGCCTCGCTGGCCCATGCTGCGATCGAGGCCATTGAAAAGGCGATCGCGGCCAAGAAGGCCTCCTGATCGCACTGAAACCCGGCCCTCGGATCCCTCCGGGGGCCGTTTTTCTGTTCGTGCCGTCTTCAAAGGTCCGGCGATGGAACTGCCCACTCTTCCCTTCACCGTGACCGACTGGGCCGCTGTCCCTGCCACCGAACATCCGGGCGAAGCCGGCAAGGCGCTGTGGCGCAGCTTCCATGCCGGGGAACTGCGGGTGCGGCTGGTCGAATACACGCCGGGCTATCTGGCCGACCATTGGTGCGACCGCGGCCATGTGCTGTTCGTGGTCAGCGGCGAGCTGATCACCGAGTTGAAGGACGGCCGTCGTTTCGTCCTGACCGCCGGCATGAGCTATCAGGTGTCGGATTTCGGCGACGAACCGCATCGGTCCTCGACCGAAACCGGTGCCACCCTGTTTATCGTGGACTGAAACCTTCTCGCTTGAGGGAGCCCACCCATGCGCTTCACCGGAACCGACCGCTATGTCGCCACCGACGACCTGATGGTGGCGGTCAACGCCGCCATCACGCTGGAGCGGCCGCTTCTGGTGAAGGGGGAACCCGGCACCGGCAAGACCGTGCTGGCGGTGGAGATTGCCCGCGCGTTGAACAAGCCGCTGCTGTCCTGGCATGTGAAGTCGACCACCGAGGCGCAGCAGGGCCTCTACGAATACGACGCGGTCAGCCGCCTGCGCGACAGCCAGTTGGGCGAGGCGAAGGTCCACGACATCGCCAACTACATCGTCCGCGGCAAGCTGTGGGAGGCCTTCGAGGCGCCGGAGTCTCCGGTCCTGCTGATCGACGAGATCGACAAGGCCGACATCGAGTTCCCCAACGACCTGCTGCTGGAACTCGACCGTATGGAGTTCCACGTTTACGAAACCCGCCAGACGATCAAGGCGGGCAAGCGCCCCATCGTCATCATCACGTCGAACAACGAGAAGGAACTGCCGGACGCCTTCCTGCGCCGCTGCTTCTTCCACTACATCCGCTTTCCCGAGCGCGAGACGATGGAGCGCATCGTCGAGGTCCATTACCCCGGCCTGAAATCCGCGCTGCTGCGCGAGGCGCTGAACCTGTTCTACGACCTGCGCGAGGTTCCGGGGCTGAAGAAGAAGCCCTCGACCTCCGAGCTGTTGGACTGGATCAAGTTGCTGATGGTCGAGGACGTCGATCCCGAGACCCTGCGCGCCAAGGATGCCCGTACGCTGATCCCGCCGCTGTGCGGCGCGCTGCTGAAGAACGAGCAGGACGTCCACACGCTGGAACGGCTGGCGTTCCTGGCGAAGCGGGGGCGGTGAGGGGTGGGCAGCACTTGCCCCCACCCTAACCCTCCCCCGCTGGGCGGGGGAGGGGATTGGACCCTTGTCGGCGTTCAACGGCAGTCCCTCCCCCGCCCAGCTCTCGCACAAAGCTTCGCTTTGTGCTGACGCGGCAGGCGGACCGCAGGTCCGCTGAGAGCGGGGGAGGTTAGGTGGGGGTCTAACTTTGGCCCCTTCAAACCCCCTCGACTTCCTCCATCGCCACGCCCAGCGCCGTCCCCGCCACCGACTGCACCGTCACCCGGCTGCGCCCGCCGCCCAGCGGCATCACGCGGATCTGCGTGCCGACGCGTTCGACCATCGCCGGAACGTGGCTGATGACGCCGACCTGACGGCCGCCGGCCTGCAGAGCCTCCAGGCAGGACAGCGCTACGTCCAGGCTGTCGGGGTCGAGCGTGCCGAACCCCTCGTCGATGAACAGCGTGCCGATCCCGCCGGAGGTCCCCGCCGCCATTGCCGACAGGCCGAGCGCCAGGGCCAGCGACACCAGGAACAGTTCGCCGCCGGACAGGCTGTGCACGCCGCGCCGCTCGTCGCCCATCTCGCGGTCGACCACCTGGATTTCCAGATCGGCCCCCGCCACCCGCTCCAGCCGATAGCGGCGGGCGAGATCCTCCAGATGCCGATTTGCGTGGGTCAGCAGCAGGTCCAGGCTCAAGCTCTGGGCGAAGTTGCGCATCTTCTGACCGTTCGCCGAGCCGATCAGCTGTGCCATCTTGCCCCACAGCGCACAGCGCGCCTGCTGCGCCTCGATCGCCACCCGCAGCCCTGCCAGCCGTTGCCGGTTGCCATCATCGGCCTCCAGCCGT
Source organism: Azospirillum sp. CT11-132 (assembly GCF_047302835.1). Lineage (NCBI taxonomy): Bacteria > Pseudomonadati > Pseudomonadota > Alphaproteobacteria > Rhodospirillales > Azospirillaceae > Azospirillum > Azospirillum sp. CT11-132. The sequence goes on along the minus strand of NZ_JBGLZA010000006.1, from coordinate 383,577 downwards.
CCACGCGCCGAGCCCAGCCGGTCGCGGTCCTGTTCCAGAACCGCGCGGGTGCTCTCGGCCACGGCGGCAGCGTCTTCGGCGCTCAGCGCCGGCCCGCCCGCGGCATGGTGATCGGCGCGCTGCCGCCGGCGCTCGGCCACCACCAGCGCCGCGTCGCCGCGCGCCCGCTCCAGCACCGCCAATGTCAGCTCTTCCGCCTCCAGCTCGCTTTCGGCCGCCGCCAGCAATCGGCGAACCTCGTCCAACCCGGCGCCACGCTCCGCCGCCGCGCGCTCCAGCCGCTCGCCGGCCGCCCGTGCCTTGTCGGCACACTGCCGCGCCGCCTCGCCCCGGGTCTCGCGCTCACGCTCCGCCGCCGACAGCCGTGCGACGGCGTCCTGCCGTGCGAACGTGGCTTTTTCCACCAGGGCTTCGGCCTCGTGCCGCTCCCCGGCCAATGCCCGTCGCACCACCGCCACCGGCCGGCCACCCAGAAGAGCACTTCGCGTTGCCCGCGCCTCCGCCAGCCGGCCGGTGAGATCGTTAGCCCGCTTGCGCGCCTCCTCCTCGGCCCGCAGCGCCGCGTCCAACTCTGCCGTCTGCACCGCGAGTTCGCCGGTGGACCGTTCCACCTCGCGTGTGGCGCGGGCCAGCGCGCCGGTCTTTTCGCGGCACTCGGCAACCCGCGACGCCAATCCGACCCGATACCCGTCCGCTTCCCGTTCCAGCCGTGCCCGCCAGTCGGCTTCCCCCGCCAGGCCTTCGTCCAACTCCGCCAGGGCGGCATCCCGATCTGCCTTTGCCCAATCCAGCGCCGCCACCGCCAGCGCCAAAGCCTGCCGTCCGTCGGCCAGCCGATGCCGGTTCGCCTCGCACTCCGCCGCCAGCCCAGCCGCCGCGGTCTCGAGCCGCCGATGGTCCTGTTGAGCGGCATCCACCCGCCTGCGGTGGTCGAGCGCCCGTTCCTCCTCGGCTGCAATGGCCGCCAGCCGCCGGTCGGCCTCCTCGACCGCGTTGCGGATGTCGGCCAGCGTTCCGCCCTCTGCCTCCCAACCGGCAGCCGTCGCCTGTTCCGCCCAGCGCAGTTCCAGCCCCTCGGCTTCCCGCACCATGGCGGCCAGCCGGGCCGTCAGTCCCTCGGCGCCCTTGCGCGCAGCCCCTTCCGCCGCCTCCAGCGCAGCATGGCGGGCGACTGTCGCGGCAAGCGCCTCGCGCAATTCGGCAAGGCGCTTTTCCTGATCCCGCGTCACCCGGCCGAGCGGCGTCGCCCCGGCCTCCGCCCAGGGATGCTCCGCCGATCCGCAGACCGGGCAGGGCTCTCCCTCCAACAGCCGCCCGCGCAGGCTTTCCACATCCTCGCGCTGGGCCAGCATCAGCCGCTGTAGCGTGTGCTCAGCCTCCTCGACCGCCGCCTGCTGCCCGGTTTGATGGTCGGCAAGCTCCCGCGCCGCCGTCCCGTCGCGCTCCGCCTCAGCCAGCAGCCGCAGCCGCTCACCCTCCGCCACTTCGCGCTCGACGGCCAGCCGCTGCCGAGCTTCGCCGGTGGCGAGCAGCGCCAACAGCCCGTCCCGCCGCAGCCCCGCCGTTGTCCGCGCCTGCCGCGCCTCCTCCAGCGACGGAACCGCTTCACCCCGAAGGCTTTCCAGCGCCCGCTCCGCCGCCTGACAGCGCGCGCGCGCCTCCGCCAGCCGGGCGTCCGCCGCCTCGGCGGTGGCGGCGGACGCCGCAAGCTCCCGCTCCAGCCGCCCGCGCTCCCGCGCCGCCGTCTCGCCGGTGCGGGTGTCGGTGATGGCGCGAGCCAGCAGCCGGTCCCACCGCTCCCACTGCGCGGCCACCGCGGCGATGCCGGCCTGTTCCCGCAGCCAGACCTCCAGCCGCGCCACGTCGTTCCGTGCCGCCGACAGCATGGTTTCGATGTCGCGTACCGCCTTCCCTGCCGCCCCGACGCGCTGCGTCGCCACCTTCGCCGCGGCCTCGGCAGTTTCCTGCTCGCCGGACAGCATCGCGATCCGTCCATCCAGATCGGCCGCGCGCTCAAGATCGGGCTCGGCCTTCATCTCGGCCGTGCGGGCGTCCTCGAACCGCCGGCGTGCCTCGCCATGGCGGGTGGTGGCTTCCTCCACCGCAAGCCGCGCCTGTTCCAAGGTCGCCGCCGCCCGGTCGACCGCCGCTGCGGCCTCCGCCGCGTCGCCGTTCGCCCGGTCGGCATCGGCCAACAGCGGCCGAAGCGGTTGCAGGCCGCGCAGCCGGGCCGCCGCCTCGCGCCGCTCCTCAGCCTCGACCCAGGCCCGCTCCGCCGTGTCCGCCGCCTCGACCGCCTTGCTCTCGGCCGCCGCGAGCTGCCCGTCGCGCTCATGCCAGGCCAATGCCGCCTGGGCGAGCGCCAGTGCCTGCTCGCCGCACCGCACCGCCTTCGCCGCCTCTTCGGCTTCCGTCTGCAAGGCCGCGCGGTCGTCGTCGCTCAGCACGCCAATGCCGCCGCCTTCCGCCAGTAGCGTGTCGAGCCGCTGCGTCTCCGCTTTCGCTCGTTCATGGGCCGCAAACGACAGGCGAGAATAGATCTCGGTTCCGGTCAGCAGTTCCAGCAATTCGGAGCGGTCCCGCGCCGGCGCCTTCAGAAAGGTGGCGAAATCACCCTGCGCCAGCAGCACGGCACGGCGGAATTGCTCGAAGCTCAGGCCGAGCCGTCGTTCGATCTCCTCCTGCACGCTCTTCTTGCCGTCGCCGAACCGCTGTTCGCCATCCAGGCTGCTCAGCGACATGCTCTGCTGCTGCAAGGCCCCCTGCGCCTTCTGCCGGGCCCGCCGCACTTCCCAGCGCGCGCGATAAGCCTCGCCGTCGATCCCGACGAAATCCACCTCGGCCCAGCCGAATCCGGCTCCCCGCCGCAAGACCGTGCGCACGTCGGTGGTGCGGATGCTGTTGGGATCGCCCTCCAGCCCCAGCATCTCGCCGCGTCCTTCCGGCAGCCGCGGCATGCGGTCGAACAGGGCAAGACACAGGGCGTCGAGAATCGTGCTCTTGCCGGCGCCGGTCGGTCCGGTGATGGCGAACAGCCCGGCCCGCTGCAGCGGCTCGCGGTCGAAATCGATGGAGAAGGTGCCGTCCAGGCTGGTCAGGTTGGCGCCGCGTACTGCGAGAATGCGCATCACATCGTCTCCTGCACGCCGGTCAGCAACTCGTGGAAGGCCGCCATCAGGTCCGGTTCGGGGTCGCCTTCGTGGCTTCGGCGGTAGAGGCGCCGGAACACCTCCTCCGGCTCAAGCGAGGCCAGATCGACCGGCGGCGCGCTGTCTGCCAACGTCTGGCCGCTGCCGGTCAGCCGCACCCCCAGCTTCAGCAGACGCACCGGCCGGCCGGCCAGCACAGCTTCGACCTCGTCGCGCAGGGCGGGGCGCGGCTCCGGCAGGGTGACCGTCACCTCCAGGAAGGGCCAGGCATCGCGCGGCAGGGCATTGTCCAGTTCCAGCCGCTTCAGCTTGTCCAATGCCGCGTCCGGGCTGGGCTCGCTGATGCGGTGGATCGGCACATGGCGTGGCACGCGCAGGGCCTCATGGTCCACCAACTGGCCGCTCGCGAACTCGGCCAGCATCACCTG
>NZ_JBGLZA010000006.1:200000-372500 GCF_047302835.1 Azospirillum sp. CT11-132 | reverse complement strand
CCGGCCGGTCGGACCGCCAGCTATGCCGAGGTCGCCGACGCCATTGGCGAGCCGGCGGCGGTGCGGGCGGTGGCGCGGGCTTGCGGTGCCAACCCGATTGCCGTGGCGATTCCCTGCCATCGGGTGGTGCGGTCCGATGGCGGCTTGTCCGGCTATCGCTGGGGTGTGGAGCGCAAACGCGACCTGCTGGACCGCGAGCGCAAGGAGGCGACGCAGTGAGGAGGCTGGAGACGCTGGACTGGACGCGCATCGAAGCGGAGCTGGAGTCGGTCGGCCATGCGGTCGTGGGGCCGCTGCTGGATGGCGAGACCTGCAGGACGTTGGCGGGGCTCTATGAGCAGGACACCCCGTTCCGCAGCCGGGTGGTGATGGAGCGGCACGGCTTCGGCAAAGGGGAATACAAATACTTCACCCACCCGCTGCCCGAGCCGATTGCTGCGCTGCGCGGGCCGCTCTACCACCGGTTGGCGCCTATCGCCAACAGCTGGGCGGTCGCGATGGGGCTCGACACCCGCTATCCGGCTGACCATGCGGAGTTCCTGGAGCGCTGCCACGCGGCCGGACAGACCCGGCCCACGCCGCTGCTGCTGAAATACGGTCCCGGCGACTACAACTGTCTGCATCAGGATCTGTATGGCGAGACGGTATTCCCGTTGCAGGTCGCCATCCTGCTGTCGGCCCCGGGATCGGAGTTCACCGGCGGCGAATTCGTCCTGACCGAGCAGCGTCCGCGCATGCAGTCGCGCGCCACCGTCGTGCCGCTGGGCCTGGGGGAGGCGGTGATCTTCGCGGTGGACCAGCGCCCGGTGCAGGGCACGCGCGGCACTTACCGCGTTCGGCACCGCCATGGCGTCAGCCCGGTGCGGTCGGGCGCGCGCCATACGTTGGGCATCATCTTCCACGACGCGGCGTGACGCATCACCCCGCCGCCGACGGCGCTCGCGATCCCATGCCGCGCGCAGGCGAGTAGCCGCGCACCGCCAGCGCCGCGAACAGCAGGGTGGCGCCGGTGACGACCGCCAGCGCCAGCCCGTCGATGCGGCCGTAGAGCGCGAAGCGGATCAGCTCCACCCCATGGGTGAAGGGATTGAGGCTGCACAGCCACCACAGCAGCGGGCCGGCCTCCTCCATGCGGTAGAGCGGATAGAGGGCGGAGGACAGGAAGAAGAGGGGGAAGACCACGAAGTTCATCACCCCGGCGAAATTCTCCAGCTGGCGGATGGTGGAGGCCAGCACCATGCCGAGCGCCCCCAGCATCAGCCCGTTCAGCAGCAGGGCCGGCAGCACGGTCAGCGGTGCCCAGACCGGCAGGTCGATGCCGTAGAGCCGGACGATCAGCAGGAAGGCTGCCACCTGGAGAACCGACACCACCACCCCGCCCAGCAGCCGGGCCAGCAGAAGGAAGGCGCGGGGCAGCGGGCTGGTCAGCAGGATGCGCATGCTGCCCATCTCGCGGTCATAGACCATCGACAGCGAGCCCTGCATGCCGTTGAACAGCTGGATCATGCCGATCAGCCCCGGCACGATGTAGACCTCGTAGGGGATGTAGGTCTCGTAAGGCGGGATGATGGCGATGCCGAGCGCGGCGCGAAACCCCGCCGCGAAGACGAACAGCCACACCAGCGGCCGGACCAGCGCGCCGAGGAAGCGCTCGCGTTGATGCACGAAGCGCAGCACCTCGCGCGCGACGATGCCCCGGAAGGCGATCCACCATCCTCCGAACCCCCGGCCGGTCATGCTGCGGCCTCCACCTCGGCGGTGGGCCGGGCGGCGGTCAGGCGGTCGAAACTCTCCGCCACGGTGGCGCAGCCGGTCTCTTCATTCACCGCGGCGACCGGCCCGTTGGCGCGAACCCGGCCGCGATGCAGGACCACCACATGGTCGGTGGCGGGGTCGATCTCGTCGATCAGGTGGGTGGCCCACAGCACGGCGATGCCATCCTCCGCGCACAGGGCGTGGATGTGACGGATCAGGGTGCGGCGGGCGGGGATGTCCAGTCCGACGGTCGGCTCGTCCAGCAGCAGCAGGGTGGGGCGGTGCAGCAGGGCACGGGCGATCTCCACCCGCCGCCGATGGCCGCCGTTCAGCGCGCGGACCTTTTCCGTCCGCCGTTCGAACAGGGACAGGCGCGTGAGTTCCGCTTCGATCCGGCGGTCGGCCTCGCGCCGGCCGATGCCGTGCAGGGCCGCGAAATAGCGGAGATTCTGCACCACCGTCAGGTCGAGGTCGAGGGTCGGCTGCTGGAACACCACACCCAGATGGGCCAGTGCGTCGCCCGGTGCCTGCGCGATGTCGTGGCCGTGGATGCGCACCCGTCCGGCGGTCGGCCGCAGCAGGCCGGTGGCGAGTGCGAACAGCGTGCTCTTGCCTGCGCCGTTGGGGCCGAGCAGGCAGGTGAAGGCGCCGGGCATCACGCGGAAGCCGACATCCTCCAGCGCGAGGCGGTTTCCGCCATAGCTGTGGCGCAGTCCTTCGACCTCCAGTGCCGGCACCGTCATTCCACCGTTCCTCTCTGCCTCAGCCCTTCAGGGTCAACCCTTGACCGCCACGCCCCAGGGATAGCGGCCGACCTTGACCGTCTTCGTCACCTTCAGGCCGTCGACATCGATCACCGACACGTCGCCGCTGACCCCATTGGTGGTGTAGAGCGTCTTCTGGTCCGGCGTCAGCGCCAGCTGCCAGACGCGGCGGCCGACCAGCAGGTAATCCTTCACCTCGAAGGTCTTGGCGTCCACCACCGCGACATGGTTGGCGGGCCCGAGCGCCACGAAGGCATAGCGGCCGTCGTCGGTCAGCTTGACGCCCACCGGCTGGATGCGGTCCTTGGCGACGCCCTTGATGTGGAAATCGACGACCTTCGTGACCTTGCGGGTGCCGGTGTCGATGACGCTGACGGTGCCGCCGATCTCCGACGAAACCCACAGCTGCGACCCGTCCTTGGTGAACTGGGCGTAGCGCGGGCGGGGGCCGACCAGCGTGTTGTCGACCACCTCGCGCTTTTCCATGTCGATCCAGTGGACCATGCTGGTCGTCTCGGAGGTGTTGACGCCCCAGCGGCCGTCGGGGCTGACGTCCATCCCCTCCGGCTCCACCCCGACATCGACCTGGAAGGCGACCTTGCGTGTCGGCACGTCGACCACGGTGACGATGTTGCTGTCCTCGTTGGCGATGATCAGGCTCTTGCCGTCAGGGCTGAGGGCGAACTGTTCGGGGTCCTCGCCGGAGGGCAGGTTGTTGACGATCTTCTTGCTGGCGAGGTCGAGGACCTGCACCGCGTGGTCGTCGCTGGCGCAGATGAACAGCTGGGTGCCGTCCTTCGACAGGGTGATGCCGCGCGGGCGCTTGCCGACCTTGATCGTGTCGGTGACCGCCATCGTCTTGCCGTCGATCACCGAGAGGGTGTTGTCCTTCTCGTTCGACACATAGATGATCTGGGCCGAGGCGGCGGTCGCCAAGGTGGCAGCGACCAGGGCGGCTAAGGATATGCCGGTGAAGCGGGCGGCGGTCATGGCGTGGTCTTTCCTCGCGACTTGCAAAGCGTTTCCGGTTGGTCGTAGCCCAGGCTGTCCAGTTCGGTGCGCGGGTGCAGGAAACCCTCCTGCGGCGACACCGACACCACGGAGCGGTCGGCCGCCAGCAGCACCGGCTGGCGCAACTGCCCATCCCAGGGCCGCAGGCTGAGCGGTGCGCCGCGGAAGGCCGACATGGTGAAGTCGGGCGACTGGATGAAGGCGATCAGGCGGTCGGGATCGGCCGAGCGGGTACGGGCGGCGGCCTCGCCCACCACGCGGACGGCGGTCCAGTCATTGTGGTCGCGCGCGGTCATCGGGCGCTTGGCAGCCGCCTTGAAGCGGGATTGCAGCTGTGCCGCCCCCCATTGTTCGTGGGTGCGGTGCCAGACGGTGGGGACCAGCCCCTGGGTGCCAGCGACCGGGCGCGGATCGGCGGTGCGGTAGGACAGATAGTCGCCGAACTCCCCGACCTCGTCGGCGACGACCAGCACGTCGTAGGCCTTGGTCTGGGTGAAGACCGGGATTTCGGATTCGGCGGTGCGGTTGACGTCGCTTTCGGCGGTCCATTCCTTCTCCGCCACGATCTGGGCGCCGAAGCGCTTGGCGGTGCGGCGGATCGCGTCGGCGTACAGCTTGTCCTCCGGCCGGCGGCCGGTGACCAGGAACCAGCGCGGCCAGCGCTTCTTCACCAGATATTGGCCGAGAGCGTCGGCCAGCATCGCCCGGCTGGGAGCCACATGGACGAGGTTCGCGGCGCAGGCGCTGCCGCGCAGGGCGTCGTCGGGCGCATTGGCGTTCAGCAGCAGCAGGTTGCGGGCCTCCGGCAGCTTCGACAGGGCTTCCACCGTGGCGCCGGGGGCGTCGACGATGACGAAGCGGTCGCCGCGGCCGGCCAGCTCGCGCAGGGCCGCGGCGGCATCGCCGTCCGGCGGCACCTCCACGCTGTCGAGCAGGAAGGTCTGCTTGAGGAACTTGCCGGTCGTGTTGTTGTCGGCGATGGCGAGATTCGCGCCGGCAAGCCCGTCGTCGGCCGCCGGCTCGTCGGGGTTGGAGACGGAGGGTGGCGGTTCCGGCGTCTGCGACAGCAGGCCGATGCGGATCTCGCCGACAGTCTGGGCTGTGGCACCGGCGCCCGGCGTCCCGGCGAGCAGGACGACGGCGAGGGCGGCCAGCGATGCGCTGCGGAGAAGGCCGGAAAGGCGGGACTTGGTCATCATATCCGTCGGAACGCTAACTGTTTGGTGTGCAGCCTATCGGGCGAACCCGTACGGCGGAATGCGACTATGGAAGGATGGACAGGCAACGGCAGGGGCGGGACCCCGTCTTGTACGAAAGTCCAATTATTGGCGTGACGGAGCGATGGGTATCCTGGCTGCCCGTTCCATGATGAAACCACCACTGCCGGGACTTGCCATGGCGTATGTGACCCGCCGCCGATTCCTGTCCGGACTGGCCGCAAGCTGCGTGTCTGTCGGAATCGCGTCCGCACTCGGCGTTCCGCGGAGTGCCGCCGCCCGGCCGCTGGACGAGGTGATGGAGCGCGGCCGGCTGCGTGTGGCGGTCTATCGCGACTTCCCGCCCTTCTCCTTCCAGCGCGATGGCAAGCTGGTGGGCATCGATGTCGATCTGGCCAAGGCGATCGCGGAGAAGCTGGGCGTCAAGGCTGACATCTACGAGCAGATCCCCGGCGAGACGGTGTCGGACGATCTGCGGGTGGCGGTCTGGCGCGGCAGCCTGTTCGGCGGGGAGCTGGCCGACATCATGATGCACATCCCCTATGACAAGCAATTCGGGCTGATGAATCCGGAAGCCGTGCTGTTCGGCCCCTATCATCACGAGGTATTCGCGCTCGCCCGCGACCCGCAGCGGGTGCGCTCCGCCGTGCTGGCGACCCTGCCGGACGAGCCGATCGCGGTGGAGATCGACAGCGTTCCCGACTTCTTCCTGCTGGGCTTGCAGGGCGGCCGGCTGCGCAGCCGCGTCATCCATTGCCCGACGCCCGAGGCCGCCATCGAGAAGCTGACCTCCGGCGAGGCTGCGGCGGTGCTGGCGCCGCTGAGCCAGGTGCAGGCGGCGCTGGGTGCGCGGGCCGAGCAGTTCCCGGTCACCACCGTGACCCTGCCGGGCATGATGACCTCCAACTGGAACATCGGCATGGCGACCAAGGAGAACTCCCGCGACCTCGCCTACAGCATCGGCGACGCGGTGACGGCGCTGACCGAGGATGGGACCATGGGCCGGATCTTCGCCGCCTATGGCGTCACCCACATGCCGCCGCCGCTGGTGGAGTGAGCGGGAGGGAAAGAACTCGGCCGGTCGGGAGGAGATGGATGGGACACGCCCTTTACCAAGCAGGATTGGCCGGCGCGATGATCGTCGTCGCGGGCACGGCGTTCGCCGCAAGCTCTCCGTCCGACCCCCTAACTCCTGATCCGCTGAACTCGGTGATGTGGGAGGCGTTGCGCGACCAGTATTTCGCCGGTTCGCCGGTGGTGTTCGACAATGCGGTCAGGGTCAGCGCGCCGGCTGCAGCGGAGGACACGCGCGCGGTGCCGGTCTCGGTCGACGCCACGGCGTTGAGCCAGGTGGTGGAGATGGTGGCGATCGCCGACCTCAATCCCTTTCCGCTGGTGCTGCGCTACCATCCCGGCACCGCCGCGCCCTACATCGCCACCCGCATCAAGATCCAGCAGGCCACCGCGGTGCGTGGTGCCGCGCGGACCGCCGACGGGGTGTGGCATGTCTCCGGCGTGATGGTGGATGCGGCGGGTGGCGGCTGCAGCGCGCCGCCGGCCTCCTATGCCCAGAAGGATTGGGCCGACCATGTCGGCGAGGTGCAGGTCCGGCTGTGGCCGGCGGACACCGATGGGGTGGCGCGGCTGCGGCTGCGCATCCGCCATCCCAACGACACCGGCCTCGTCGACGGCATCCCCGCCTATTTCATCGAAACCCTGCAGGTCGAGGCGCAGACCCCCGGCGGGTCGGCGGAACTGGCGAAGATCGACAGTCTGGAGCCGGTGTCGGAGAATCCGGTGTATTCGCTGGACGTCCGTCCGCCGCCGGACGCCACGGCGCTGGTGCTGCGCGGCCGGGACAACCAGGGCGGCGAAATCCGCGCGACGATTCCGATGCCGCCGCCCGGCGCCCTGCCGGCGATGAGGCCGGCGATGTCCTTGAAGCCCGACAATCAGCCCTGGAGTGTCGGGCAATGAGCATGCCGCTTCTGCGCCGGCTGGCGCTGACCACCGCCGTTGCCGCCGCCCTGATGGTCGGTGCGGCGACAGGAACGGCGCGGGCCGCCGGGCCGCTGACCTATGATCTGAAGCCGACGCGCATCGCCCCCGACACCTATGTGTTCGAAGGCTCGACCAAGCATTTCACCCGCGCCAACGGCGGCAACATCCTGAATGCCGGCTTCATCGTCACCGCCGACGGGGTGATCGTCATCCAGACCGGCCCGTCGCGCCGCTACGGCGAGGAGATGCGCGCGGCCATCCGCAAGGTCACGGAAAAGCCGATCCGCAAGGTCTTCATCAGCAACCTGCATCCCGATTACTGGCTGGGCTCCCAGGCCTTCGCCGACGTTCCCATCGCGGCCCTGCCCGGCACCATCGCCGGCATCCAGGAGGAGGGGAGCGGCATCGCCGACAACATGTACCGGCTGGTCGGCGACTGGATGCGCGGCACCGAGGTGACGGTGCCGACCGAGCCGGTCTATGGCTCGACCGTGAAGTTCGGCGACCACCGCCTGCGGCTGATCCCATTGAACGGCCACACAGCCGCCGACCTGATGATCCTGGACGAGTCGACGGGCGTGCTGTTCACCGGCGGCGTGGTCTTCTGCGACCGCACCCCGACGACCCCGCACGCCACAATCGCCGACTGGCTGAAGGAACTGGACGCGGTCGATGGCCTGGACATCCGGCTGCTGGTGCCCAACCACGGGCACATCCGGTCCGACAAGGCCTGCGTCGCCCAGACGCGCGACTGGCTGACCTGGCTGGACGGCACGCTGCGCCATGCGGTGGATTCCGGACTCGACATGGCGGAAGCGTTGGAATTGCCGATACCTGAGCGATTCGAAGTGCTGGACGTGCTGCGCGAAGAGTATCGCCGCTCCGTCGCCCATCTCTGGCCGAAGATCGAACAGGCTGCTCTGCCGCGGGTCAATTGAAGTGCGGGGGTGAAGTGCGGGGGTGAAGCGCGGCCGGCTGACGTTTACGCCTGCTACTATCCGACAATTTACCCAACCGATCATCCGTCTACACTGCCGATATCGTAAAGCGACGCGGTCCCTTCGGCCGCCAAAAGCTTAAAAAGCCGCCCCGATCCCGCTATCGCCCGCCGGACCCGCCCGTCCGGCGGCAACGGACGGGTCATGCCCCGGGCGGTGCCGTCATCATCAGTTTTGGGAGGCAACCGCATATGAAGCGCCTGGTTACAAGTCTCGCCCTGGCAGCCTCGCTGACCGCGTTCAGCGCCACCGGCGTCCTGGCCGCCGACGCCCCGGCCGGCCCGTCCAGCGACGATCTGCTGAAGAGCGCCACCAACACCGAAGCGGTCCTGACCTATGGCATGGGGCCCCAGGCCCAGCGCTTCAGCCCGCTGACCGACCTCAACGCCGACACCGTGAAGAAGCTGGTCCCGGTCTGGTCCTTCTCCTTCGGCGGCGAGAAGCAGCGCGGGCAGGAAGCCCAGCCCATCATTTATGACGGCACCATCTACGTCACCGGTTCCTACTCCCGCCTCTATGCGGTCGATGCCCGCACCGGCCACAAGAAGTGGGAATACAACCACCGCCTGCCCGACGGCATCATGCCCTGCTGCGACGTCGTGAACCGCGGCGCGGCGATCTACAAGGACAAGATCTATTTCGCCACGCTGGACGCCCGCCTCGTCGCGCTGAACCGCGAGACCGGCAAGGTCGTGTGGAACAAGAAGCTGCAGGACTACAAGGAAGGCTATTCCAACACCGCCGCCCCGCTGATCATCGACGGCAAGATCATCACCGGCAATTCCGGTGGCGAGTTCGGCGTCATCGGCATGGTCGAGGCCCGCGATGCCGAAACGGGCGAGCTGGTCTGGCAGCGCCCGACCATCGAAGGCAACATGGGCACGCTGAACGGCAAGGAGTCGACCGTCACCGGCAAGACCAATGCCAGCTGGCCGGGCGACATGTACAAGACCGGCGGCGGCGCCACCTGGCTGGGCGGCACCTACGATCCGGAGACCAAGACGCTGTTCTTCGGCACCGGCAACCCGGCGCCCTGGAACTCGCACCTGCGCCCAGGCGACAACCTCTATACCTCATCCACGCTGGCCATCAATCCGGACAATGGCGAGATCAAGTGGCACTACCAGACCACGCCGCATGACGGCTGGGACTTCGACGGCGTGAACGAGTTCGTGTCCTTCGACCTGAAGAAGGACGGCAAGGTCATCAAGGCCGGCGGCAAGGCCGACCGCAACGGCTTCTTCTACGTCATCGACCGCACCAACGGTAAGCTGATCAACGCCTCGCCCTTCGTCACCAAGATCACCTGGGCCAAGGGCATCGACATCGAGACCGGCCGTCCGATCTACAACGACGACAACCGGCCCGGCGCCCCGGCCACCGGCGATGCGCACGACGCCAAGGGCAAATCGGTCTTCGCGGCTCCCGCCTTCCTGGGTGCCAAGAACTGGATGCCGATGGCCTACAACCCGCAGACCGAGCTGTTCTATGTCCCGGCCAACGAGTGGGGCATGGACATCTGGAACGAGCCGATCACCTACAAGAAGGGTGCCGCCTATCTCGGCGCCGGCTTCACCATCAAGCCGCTGTATGACGATTACATCGGCGCGCTGCGCGCCGTCGATCCGAAGACCGGCAAGATCGTCTGGGAATACAAGAACCCGGCCCCGCTGTGGGGCGGCGTCCTGACCACTGCCGGCAATCTCGTCTTCACCGGCACGCCGGAAGGCTATCTGAAGGCCTTCGACGCCAAGTCCGGCAAGGAAGTCTGGAAGTTCCAGACCGGCTCCGGCGTGGTCGGCAGCCCGGTCACCTGGAAGATGGACGGCGAGCAGTATGTCGCCGTGGTCTCCGGCTGGGGCGGTGCGGTGCCGCTGTGGGGCGGCGACGTCGCCAAGCTGGTGAAGGACATCAACCAGGGCGGTTCGCTCTGGGTCTTCAAGCTGCCGAAGGCCTGACCGCAAGAGCGGCCAAGCGGGATGGGGCGGGCCGGAGCGATCCGGCCCGCCCATTCCCGTGCCTGCCCCTATTTAGATGATTTCGTTATCTTTTCACCGATGTCCTACCATAGTCCAATTATTCGCGCGTCCCACTGCTGATAACGTCTGCTCATGCGAAGCAAAAGCCGCAGGACGGCTAGAAACAGAGGGAACGTCTTTCTCATGAATGCACGGATTATTCGGCTTGCCGCCGCCGTTGGTCTGATCGGCGCCGTCGCTCTCCCCGGTCTGGTCTATGCCCATGGCGATGTCGTTCCCCAGCCGGTCGACACCACGGGTCTGGAGAAGCTGGGCGAGACCTGGCGGGACAGCAATCCCTACCGCGGCAACGAGCGCGCCATCGAGATCGGCTCGTCGGCCTTCAACCAGAACTGCGCACGCTGCCACGGGCTGGGTGCGGTGTCCGGCGGCATCGCTCCCGACCTGCGCTATCTGGAAAAGGGCGACGCCGGGGACGAGTGGTTCAAGGAGCGCGTCACCAACGGCTCGATCCGCAACGGCGTGACCTATATGCCGAAGTTCGGCGAGGCGCTGGGCCAGGAGGCTCTGTGGTCGATCCGTTCCTGGCTGGAAACCGTGCACGAGGAATGACCCCTGCCGGATCATTGGCTCTTCTCTTCCACGCTTCACATCCAAGGTGGTCATCCATGATTCGCAGAACCGCATCCCTGGTCGCCGTCGCGGCCGCCCTGCTGGCCGCTCCCGTCTTCGCGGCCGATCACGCCACGCCGGAACAGGCGAAGTCGCTGGTCGCCGACGCCGTCGCCTACCTGAAGGCCAAAGGGCCGGATGAGGCGACCAAGGCCTTCCAGGACCCCAAGGGCAGCTTCCGCCGTGGTGAGCTGTATGTCTTCGTCTTCGACACCGACGGCCGTTACGTGGCCTCCGGCGCCAACCCGAAGCTGGCCGGGACCGACGCCGCCAATCTGAAGGACGCCGAAGGCAAGCCCATCGTCCAGGCGATGATCTCGGAAACCAAGGAAAAGCCGAACGCCGTCATCGACTATGTCTGGCTGAACCGCCAGACCAACAAGGTCGAGCACAAGCATTCCTACATCACCCGCGACGGCGGTTACATCGTCGGGGCGGGGACCTATGACCAGTGAGCGCGCGTCAGTAGCCGCCTGACGCGCCGTCCCCGGTCGATGCCCTGAGACCTGTTCTTCTGAAACTTGGCCGCCCGGCTCTCCCACGAAACAGTGCTTCGTGGGAGAGCCGGGCGGAACTGTTTCGGGACGCCGGCGGGGCGTCGCCTTAGAAAAGCCCCTGCGCCTCGCGCGCGTAGTCCAGCAGCTTTTCCACCGACCGCGCGCGGTCAGCCGTTTCGGCAAAGCGCGTCCGCGCAGCCTCCGCCGCCTGCGACCGTGCGGCGGAGTCCTGCCCAAGCGCCACGGCGCGCTCCAGGAAGGCCGTCTCGTCGGCGACGGTCATGGCCGGTCCGACGACGCCGGCGACGTCGCCCCGGGCGTAGGTCACCACCGGCAGGCCGTCCGCCAACGCGAATGCGGCACTGCCGCCGCCGCCCTGGCGCGGCGGGTTGAGGTAGGCGGTCGCCACGCCGTACAGCCCGCGAATGCCTTCGACATGACCCAGCGCATGCATCCGCGCCGCGTTGCGGGCGGCGGCGATCCGGCCGGGCAACTCCGACACCGCGCCGGCGAAGGCGACCTGCCCATCCGGCACGCGGTCGAGAAGGCGGTCGAGCGTCTCCAGGAACTCCGGCCCGACCTCCTGGTCCAGGCGGTTGCCGACCACGACGTAAAGCGGCCCGTCAGCGGGCAGGCCGAACTCTGCGCGGCTGCGTTCGGGGCCGGCGGCGGGCAGCGTCCAGCCGAAGGAGAAGGGACGGAAGCGTGCCCGTGCCTCCTCCGGCCAGCCGGCGGCATCGTCCTCCGGCGCATAGCCCAGCAGAATGGTGGCGAGCGAGGGCGACAGGCCGCTGGAGGTCGGCAGGAAGACCACCGGGCGGCTGCCGGCGAACAGGTCGGCCACGGTGTTGGACCCGCCGAAGGCGACGATCACGTCGGGGTCGAACCGATCCACCGCGTCGACGATGGCGGTCAGCTTCTCCTCGTCGAAGCGCGGCTGCGGGAAGGACAGCATGCGGACGTTCGCGCCCTGGGCGGAGATGGTCTGCTCGCCGTCATAATCCTCGGTGACGTTGTAGCTGTATTCGGGGACGAAGCCGTTCTCCCCCTCCACCGCCATGGCGTTGGGGTTGACGATCAGCACCTCGCAGCCATGGTCGTCCTGCAGCCGGCGGGCATAATCGAAGGCATCGGCCGTGGGTTGGTGGCCCTCGCCCAGCATCTGGTTGGTGATCAGCGCCACCCGCTTGACCGCCGTGCGCGGAGACGTCCGGCGCAGGCGGGCGTCCAGGTCGTAGCGGCGCGCGGTCTCCTCCACCAGCAGCCGGTAGAAACGGCGGAACTCGCCATTGGTGAAGGCGCCGACGTCGCCCTTGCGGGCATCGCCCTGGAACAGACGCAGGGCGATTCCCCAATAGGCGTAATGCATGGAGGGCACGGAGAAGCGCAGGGGGTCTTCCAGCGCCGTGTTCACCAGATTGCGGTAATAGGCGATGTCACCGCTCAGCAGGAACAGCAGGGACTGGCGCCGCATCACGTCGCCCATCGTATAGCGGGCATCGACCTCCGCCGCGGCGGCGTCGCGGATGTCGTCGTCATAGCGGCGGATCAGATTCGCAAGCGCGCCGACATTGCCCCAGCCCTCGCCTTCGTTGGTCAGCAGGCTCAGGGCGCGGGCGAAGCTGAGCGCCGCCTCGCGCTGTCGGCCGGAGGCGTGCAGGGCGTGGCCCAGATTGGCGTGAAAGAGGGGAGAGCTGTCGTCGCCGGCCACCGCCTGGGCGATTCGGTCGACCGCCTCCTCCGCCCGGCCGGATTGCAGGGCGATGACCCCAAGCAGATGGAGGGCGTCCGGATGGCCGGGCGAAGCGTCCAGCACATCGCGGTACAGCCGCTCGGCCTCCGCGGTGCGGCCGGCGCGGTGGTGTTCCGTCGCGACGGCCAACGTCTGCTCGATCTGGTCCATGATGCACGTCCTTGCTGTCGGGGCGGCCCCCATCCCCCGGAGACCGTCGTCCCATGCTGTTTACTCTGTTTTAGGGGACACGCGATCAACTTTCCGCATGCGTAGACCTACGACCATTCGGGGAGGCTGCAACCGCGGCGTCATCCCCCGACCGACAACAGCCATTGCGGGCATCCTGGCACGGTGTCTTTTCTGGGGCCTGCTCGCCATTGCGGGCGCCATATCGGGCGCCATGGGGGCCGCCATGGGAGCCGCTGCGTCCCCGCCGATGGAGGGTACGGTCGGGGAGGCCTCCGGCGGGCCGTCGATCGCGATCAGCCTTGCCGACCGCCGGCTGTACCTGACCGGTTCCGACGGCAATGTCCGCAGCTTCCCGGTCGCCATCGGCCGTCCCGGCGTGCCGATCCCCGTCGGCGACAGCACCATCCAGCGCAAGCGCCGCAACCCGACATGGCGGCCGACCGCGCACCAGCGGCGCGACAGGCCGTCCCTGCCGCGGGCGGTGCCGCCGGGGCCGAACAACCCGCTGGGCAAGTTTGCGCTCGACCTCGGGTGGCCGGCCATCGCCATCCACGGCACCAACGAGCCGGACTCGGTGGGCAGACGGGCCAGCGGCGGCTGTTTCCGCATGCTGCCCGCGGACATCGAAACGGTCTTCGCGGCGACCGAGGTCGGCACGCCGGTGCGGGTGGTGCGGGACCCGCTGGGCGGGAGCGTGCCGGAACGGCCGGCGCCCCCGCCTACGCCCTTGCCGGCGAGGACGCTGCCGGCCGCGGTCAAGACGGCCCCGCCGGCCGCAGTGCGCCCGCAGCCGGTGGCCGCCGTGGCCGCTTTCAGCATGCCCGCTTCCTCTATGCCCGCTGCGCCGGTGGCGGAGCCTCCACCCGTGCCGGTTGCCGATCCGCGCTGTGCCACGGTGACGGCGCCGTTGCGGCGGATGATCTGCGACGTCCCCGCACTCGCCCTGCTCGACGGCCGCGTCCGTGGGGCGCAGGAGCGGTTCCTGGCCGGCATCGCCGATCCTGCGGCCCGCGCCGCGGCGTCCTACGACCTGATCCAGGACGAGCGCCGCTTCCACGAGCGGATTGCCGCATTGTGCTGGGTCCGCGCCGGGACCGAGGGCGACCCGGCGGTGGCCGCGGCGGCGCAATCCTGCCTGACCACGGCTCTCGGGCGCCGGCTGACCGATGTGGCGGAACGGATCGCCGGCCTGCGGCGCGGGATGCGGCTGGCCGGAGAGCCATAGCCGGAAAGGCCGAATAGCACCGTCCGCGGTCATTCTGGCTTGCCTGCATGCCTGCGGACTGCTAACCCGCAGGACCTAACCGTTCGGACAATCCGCCGCCCATGCCGATCGACTATTATTTGAACATCGCGGCCTCCGGCCTGCTGACCGGCCTGGTTTATGGGCTGGCGGCGCTCGGCCTGTCGGTCATCTTCGGCGTGGTGCGCGTCGTCAACTTCGCCCATGGCGAGATGATGGTGGCGGGCATGTACGGCGCCGTGCTGCTGGGCGGCTGGCTCGGGCTGGACCCGCTGCTGTCCGCGCCCATCATGGCGGCGCTGCTGTTCGTCTGCGGCTGGCTTCTGCAGCGCGGGCTGGTGAACAAGTTCGTCGAGCGGCCGGAGCACATGCAGTTCATCCTGCTGCTGGGTGTCGCCACCATCCTGGTCAACGCCATGCTGATGCTGTTCGGCCCCGACGCCCGCAATGTCCAGGTGCCCTACAGCTTCGACACGGTGGAGATCGGGCCGATGCTGCTGGACGCCGTGCGGCTGCGCGCCGGGGCGGCGGCCATCGTGGTGGCGGCGGCGCTGTTCGCCTTCTTCCGCTTCAGCCGGACCGGCAAGGCGATCCGTGCCTGCGCCGACAATCCGCTGGGCGCCCGCGTGGTCGGGCTGAACATCGACGGGCTCTATGCACTGACCTTCGGCATCGGCGCTGCGGTGGTCGGGGTGGCCGGCGCGCTGATGACCCTGCTGGTCGATGCCCGGCCGCAGCTGGCGCCGGAATACACGCTGCTCAGCTTCATCATCGTCATCGTCGGCGGGCTGGGCAGCCTGCCCGGCGCGCTGCTGGGCGGCGTGCTGATCGGCATGTCGGAGGCGCTGGCCGGCTTCCTGCTGACGCCGTCCCTGAAATCCCTGTTCAGCTACGGGGTGCTGATCGTGGTGCTGCTGCTGCGCCCGCAAGGGTTGTTGGGGAAACGGTCATGAATGGGCTTTCAGGAGTGACCGGACGAGGGATGGTGCTGCTGGTGCTGGCGGCGCTGGGTCTGGCGGTGGCGCCCTTCGTCGCCGACCGCTATCTGGTGTCGGTGCTGACCACCGTGCTGTGGTTCGCCTATGTCGGGCAGGCCTGGAACGTGATGATGGGCTTTTCCGGCCTGCTGTCGCTCGGCCACGCGCTGTATGTCGGCCTGGGCGCCTATGTCAGCGCCGCGCTGTTCGTTCATTTCGGCATCGGACCGTGGGCCGGCATGGTTCTGGCGATGCTGGTGGCGGTGGTGGCCGGCTGCATCATCGGCTTCCTGGGCTTCCGGTTCGGGGTGAAAGGCGTGCATTTCGCCCTGCTGACCATCGCCTTCGCCGAGGTGGCGCGCATCGGCTTCGACCACATCACCTGGGTCGGCGGGTCCGGCGGCTTCTTCCTTCCGGTGGAGGCGGGGGCGAGCGATCCGCTGAACCTGCGCGGCTCGCCTGTGCTGTTCTATTACGTCGCGCTGGCGCTGGTGGTGGGAGCGCTGCTGCTGTCGCGGGTGCTGCTGCACAGCCGCCTGGGCTACCAGTGGCTGGCGGTGCGCGAGGAACCGGACGCGGCAGAGGCGTCGGGCGTCGATCTGTTCCGCGCCCGCATGACCGCGGTGGCCGTGTCGTCCGCCCTGACGGCGCTGGGCGGGGTGTTCCAGGCCTTCTATTTTAACAACCTGTTCCCGGAGCAGGTCTTCTCCATGGGCCGCTCCATCGAGATCATCCTGCCGGCCATCGTCGGCGGCATCGGCACGCTGGTCGGCCCGATCCTGGGCGCCTTCATCCTGACCCCGCTGGGCGAGGCGCTGACCTTCCTGATCGAGGCCGGCGGGCTGGATTTGCCCGGCCTGAAGCAATTGTTCTATGGCGCGGCGCTGGTGGCGATCGTGGTGTTCCGGCCGGAGGGCGTCTGGCCCTGGCTGGCCCGCCGCCTGCGCCTTGTCCGCCAGCCGGGGGAGGGCGCCTGAGATGACCGCTTTGCTCGAGGTCGAGGGACTGTCGAAGCGCTTCCGCGGGTTGAAGGCGGTGTCGGAGGTCAGCTTCACCGTGCCGGAGGAGCGCATCCTCGCCCTCATCGGCCCGAACGGCGCCGGCAAGACCACCACCTTCAATCTGATCGCCGGCGTCTTCCCGCCCGACGAGGGGCGGGTGACGCTGAAGGGCCGCAATCTGACCGGGCTGAAGCCCAATCAGGTCTGCGCCGCCGGGATCGGCCGCACCTTCCAGATCGTCAAGCCGTTCGGCCAGCTGACGGTGGAGGAGAATGTCGTGGTGGGCGCGCTGGCCCGCGAGAAGTCGGTGGAGACGGCGCGCATCCAGGCCCGCGCGGTGCTGGAGCGGCTGGAACTGGCCGATCAGGCCAACCGCCCGGCCCGCAGCCTGACGCTGCCCGACCGCAAGCGGCTGGAGGTCGCCCGCGCGCTGGCCACCCGTCCGACCCTGCTTCTGCTGGACGAGGTGCTGGCGGGACTGCGTCCCACCGAGGTCGACCGGATGGTCGAGGTCCTGCGCGACCTGAACCGGCGCGAGGGGCTGACCATCCTGATGATCGAGCATGTCATGCGCGCGGTGATGGCGCTGTCCGACCGCGTGGTGGTGCTGGACCATGGCGAGAAGATCGCCGACGGCGTCCCGGCGGAGGTCGTCGCCGACCCCCGCGTCGTCGAATCCTACCTGGGCGCCGAAGCCCTGGACTGATCCGGCCCCCGCTCAGTTGCTGAGGTTCGCCGGATCCTCGCGGTAGGTGACGGAGGCGACCTCGGCGGTCAGGGGATGGCCGGGATAGGTGAAGCGGCGCAGCCACTGGGTGTCGCCGGACGCGCTCCAGAAACGCAGCATCAGCCGGCCCGGCATGCGCGGCAGTTGCTCCGGCCGGCCGGAGACCTGATGAACCGGCTTGCCGTCGACGGTCCAGACGATGCCGTCGGGCTTCCAGTCGAAGCCGTAGCTGTGGAAACCCTTGGCGGCGTCGAACCCCAGATCGACCACCGCATTGCGGTGCCCGACGCCGTTGACGACGTAGCTGATCTCCAGCTTTGTGGTGTCCTTGCCGGCGATGCCCAGCGTGATCTCGTCCCAGGGATCGCCGAAGGGCGGGCCGGTATAGTGGGAGACCGAGGTCATCACCCCGTCGGCTTTCACCGCCTTCAACGCCACCGTGTAGGTGCCATAGCCGTAGAAGCGGTGCGTCGAATATTCACCGCAGGAATAGCGGTCGTAGCCGGTGATGCGGTCGTCCACCGTCAGGGCGAGGTGACCCTTGCTGGCGGTGACGTTGGCGCGGCTCCAGGTGCAGTTCATATGCCCGCCCGCCTTCCAGCCGTCCGACCGCTGCCAGCGCGAGGGATCGAAGGACCCTGATGTTTCGCTGAAACTGCCGCCGATGTGGCTGAACAGCGAGTCCGCCAGCGCCGGCCCACCGCCGGAGAAAAGAGAGCTGGCCAGCAAGGCCGTGAGGCCGGCGCCGATCAGGGCCGTCACCCGCCCACTCCTCCGCCCGCCGTGTCCCGTGGCAATTCTCCGCATGGCCGTTCCTCCCGCTGCTGCCGGGCCAACCCGAAATTTCGGTCGGCCTGCACCCCGATATCGCAAGCGCGGGGCAGGGGGGCAACCGCGCGGGCGGGGTGCGCCCTCCCGCCAGCCGGCGTACCTCAGGGGATGAACATCGGACCGTCAGACGTCGGTGACGCCGCTTTTGGGGATGCGCACGTCGCGGTGGACCGACATGCTCAGCAGCAGGCCGACGCCGATCATCAGCGTCATCATCGCCGAGCCACCGTAGGACACCAGCGGCAGCGGGATGCCGACGACCGGGATCAGCCCCATCACCATCGCCACGTTGACGAAGACGTAGAGGAAGAACTGCGCGGTCATGCCGACCGCGACCAGCCGGCCGAACTGGCTGCGGCTGTTCAGCGCGATGACCCAGCCATAAATGAACAGCAGGACGTAGAGCGCCAGCAGCGTGGCGGCCCCGACCATGCCGAACTCCTCCGCCAGGACGACGAAGATGAAGTCGGTGTGCTTTTCCGGCAGGAACATCAGCTGGCTTTGCGAGCCGGACATGAAGCCCTTGCCGAACAGCCCGCCGGATCCCAGCGCGATCTTCGACTGCAGGATGTTGTAGCCGGCGCCGAGCGGATCGGTCTCCGGATCGAGGAAGGTGTAGACGCGCTGCTTCTGGTAATCGTGCAGGAACTCCCAGGCTATGGGGATGGCGCTGAGGCCGCCGCCGATCACCAGCAGGAACTTCCACACCCGGACACCGGCGGCGAAGAAGATGGCGCCGCTGCCCATGATGAGCAGAAGCGAGGTGCCGAGGTTCGGCTGCATCAGCACGAAGGCAACCGGCGTGAAGACGAGCAGCAGGGGCGGGATCAGCAGAAGCGGCCGGCCGATCTGGTCCAGCGTCACCCCATGGAAATAGCGGGCGAGCGCCAGCGTCAGCGCCGGCTTCATCAGCTCCGACGGCTGCAGCTGGAAGAAGCCGAGGTCGATCCAGCGCTGGGCGCCCATGCCGATGCGGCCCATCAGCTCCACCGCGATCAGCAGGCAGAGAACGACGAAGAAGATGACGTAGGCCGATTTCATCAGGTGGCGGATGTCGATCAGCGCGATGCCCAGCATCAGGACCAGGCCGGGAATGGCGCGCACCAGCTGCGGCTGGGCCCAGGGCTTCCAATGGCCGCCGGCGGCGGAATAGAGCAGCCCGACGCCGACCCCGGTGATCGTGCAGACCAGCAGGACCAGCCCCCAGTTGATGAGCCTGAATTTCGTGCCGAGCGTCAGCTGCGACCGCTGCGGCTCCAGGCCGCCGGAGCCGAGATTGGAAAGAACCACGACCTTACGCCGATGTTGCCGGAAGGGACGGAGCCGGATCGGGCCCGGCGGCTCGGACCCCGAAAGATCGGACGGGGCAAACCGTCCGGAGGGGGACCGGCGCGGATAATGCGGCAAGCGGTCCCGCGGGTAAAGGCGGCCGTGCGCCGGCCGCTTTTTCTAACCGGCTCCGCTTGCCGGATCGCAGGCGGATATCAGGCGGGCAGGGGCACCGGATGGGCCGCTTCGGGGAAGAAGCGGACCTGATTGCGCCCGGCGTGCTTGGCGTCGTAGAGGGCGGTGTCCGATTGGGCCATCAGATCGGAAAACTCGCTGTGCTCCCTGGTCAGGCTGACGCCGCCGATGCTGCAGGTCACCGTCACCCCGGCTTCCGCGCCGAGCTGGGCCAGCTGCCGTTCGATGGCGCCGCGCAGCCGTTCGGCCAGCATCCGGCCGGCCTCCGCCCCGGTTTCGGGCAGCAGGATGGCGAATTCCTCCCCGCCGATCCTGCCCAGGGCATCCTCGTGCCGGATCTGCCCGGTGCAGCAGTCGGCCACCGCCCGGATCACCCGGTCGCCGAAGGGATGGCCGGCGTGGTCGTTGATCGATTTGAATCGGTCGATGTCGAGCACCAGCACGGTCAGCTCGCGCCCATATCGGCGGGCCCGACGGAATTCGACCTCGCCCATTTCGAACAGGCGGCGGCGGTTCAGGGCGCCGGTCAGCCCGTCGGTGTGGGCGAGCTTGGCCAGCTCGCGGTTGAACTCGTCGCTGGCCATCAGGACGTAATTGATCGCCCCGATGACGGTCCCCAGCAGCGACAGCAGGAAGGTCGCCCGTTCGACGCGGTCATCCAGCATATAGGTGGTCGGGGCGTCTTCCTGCGCCATACCGGCGGACATGCGGACCAGATAGACGACGGCGAGGGAGGCGCACAGCAGTCCGGTGACGTAGTGGGGGATGCCGCGCCCCTGGTAACGGACCAGCACCTCGAAGGCGATCACCAGCAGCACTGCCGACGTCGCGAAGCTGACCAGGGCGCGCACCCAGGCGATGCCGCCGCCGGCGAACAGCAACAGGAGGCAGGACAGGCCCACTGCCGCCCCCACCGCCGCCGGCACGAAGGGCCAGACCGGTCGGTTCTGAAGATGGCGTACACTGGTGTAGTTCATCGACAATCCGGCGAGCCCAATTCCGTTGGCGAGCGGAATCAGAAGTTCCGGCGCCTGGCCCCCGCGAAACCCGGCGATGAGGAAGGCGGAGCCCAGCAGGAATTTTCCGTAAGAATAGGCCCGCAGGGATCCGCGGATGTGACGGGGGTAGCGGCCGGAGGCCACAACGATGGACAGCCCGACCGCAAAGCCTATGACAGTGATGACCTGCGCGATGAAGGTGGTCTCGAAATCCATCGGCAAGCCCGTTACGCACCGTTACGCCGGTATGTCTGGGCACGCTATACGAAGCCTTTGCCGGTGACAAGCCGCGGGGGTCAACTCTGCGCCGGGTTTCCTGATTATTGCAGCAAGATTGCTTCTGGCGCCAATTTCGGGTTGTGAACGCTTGGGTCAGCCCTTGTTCGGGGCATAGCCCTTGGCGAACAGGTCGACGGCGGCGTCGACGTAGCGCTCCAACTCGTCGTCGCTCGGCCGCTCGCTCAGGCACAGCAGCAGCTTCATGTGCATGTTCGCCTTCAGCAGCCCGAAGAACTGGTGGGTGGCGAGATCGCAGTCGGTGATCGCCAGTTCGCCCTTGTCCGCCATATGGGTCATGAACTGGCGGGCGCGCTGGAAGGTCTCGGCCGGGCCGCTTTCATAGAAGGCCTGGGCGAGCTGGGGCTGGCGCAGCACCTCGCCCAGCACCATCCGATAGACGCCCAGCGCCTTCGGCGAAGCGATGAAGCGGACGAAGGTGCGGCCGATCAGGCGCAGGCCGTCCGCCGCCGGCAGGTCCATCGCCTCGCTCCAGACGCTGCTCATGACGGAGTTCGCGCATTCGCAGGCGACCATCGCCCGGAACAGCTCCTCCTTGCTGCCGAAATGCGCGTACAGGGTCGCCTTGGACACGTTCGCCTTCTTGGCGACGGCATCCATGCTGACGGCGCTGTAACCATGTTCCAGGAACAGGGTGCCTGCGGCCTCCATGATCTGGGCCTGCTTCGATCCTGCTTCGGGAGTGGGGGCAACCAATGTGGTCATGCGCGTCTCGCCGGAGTCCATGCTGCCTCGGTCCATGTTCCTGGCCCCTACCGCGTTCTGCATCGCCCGACAAGCCTCCTGACACCAATTGCCAAAAACTAAACCGTTCAGTTCGGTCTTGACAACAGATAGGTCGTCCGCCATCTTCCGACAAGACTAAACTGAACGGTTCAGTTCCTTTTCCGTGACGGCGCCGGAAAGAGCGCATCGGCGGAAATGCGGATCGGACCGCAGTGGATTGGGGATAGAGACAATGGCGAATGGCGTACGGAAGATCGTGCTGTCGGGCGTTGCGCTGGCTGTGCTGGCAGGTGGCGCCGTCGCCGGCGAACATTGGTGGACCACGGGCCGGTTCCTGGAGTCGACCGACAATGCCTATGTGCAGAGCGACATCACCGTCGTCAGCCCGAAGATTTCCGCCTATGTCCGCGACGTGAAGGTCGCGGAAAACCAGCTGGTGCGGACGGGCGACGTGCTGGCGGTGCTGGACGACCAGGATTTCCGCGCCAAGGTGGCGGAGGCCGAAGCCGCCGTCACCGCGCAGAAGGCGGCGCTCGGCACGCTGGACAGCAAGCTGGAGCTACAGCGCACGGTGATCGATCAGGCTGCCGCCACGCTGGCGAGCGCCGAGGCCGAACAGCGCCGTGCCCAGCAGGAGTTCGAGCGCAGCCGGTCGCTGGCCAGCGACAGCTGGACCAGCCGGCAGAAGCTGGAGACCGCCGACGCCGACCTGCGCAAGGCGGTGGCCCAGGTGGCGAAGGCGCGAGCGGCGCTGGCGTCGGAGAACGAGCAGGTCAATGTCCTGCACGCCACCCGGACCGAGACGGAGGCCCATCTGGCCCAGGCCCAGGCGACGCTGCAGACCGCGCGCAACGATCTGGACAACACCGTGATCCGCGCGCCGGTCGACGGCGTGATCGGCAACCGCGGCGTCCAGGTCGGCCAATATGCCCGGCCGGGCGTGCAGCTGCTGTCGCTGGTGCCGCTGCCCGACGTCTATGTGGTCGCCAACTTCAAGGAGACCCAGCTGGCGCACATGCGCCCCGGCCAGCAGGTCAGCATTTCCGTCGATGCCTTCCCCGACCGCCATCTGACCGGCACGGTGGAAAGCTTCGCCCCGGCGTCTGGGTCCAAATTCTCGCTGCTGCCGCCGGAGAACGCGACCGGCAACTTCACCAAGATCGTGCAGCGGGTGCCGGTGCGGATCGCCCTGCCGCGCGACAACGCGCTGGCCGGCCTGCTGCGTCCCGGCCTGTCGGTGGTGGCGGAGGTCGACACCCGCGGCGCCACTGCCCAGCCGCATGTGGCGAGCGGCGGCGTGTTCGGCGCGCTGTCCGACAAGCAGGCGGTGGCCGCCAAGTAAGCGGCGGTCACGCTCCGGCGGGGCCGCCGCCCCTTCTCCCCCTTCGGGGGCGGCGTTCCCGCCATCAATCAGAGTGACATTCAGGCCGGAGCCGCGCCCCCTCCTTTGGGGGCGGCAGTCGTTCGGCCGCGACGGAAGGCAGCGGTTCCATGGCGACACCGGCCCAGGGCATGCGCCCGCTCACATCCCGCGACATCGCCGGCTTCTTCGCGATGGTCGTCGGCATGTTCATGGCGATCCTCGACATCCAGATCGTCTCCAGCTCGCTGTCGGAAATCCAGGCGGGGCTGGCGGCCAGCGCCGACGAGATTTCCTGGGTGCAGACCTCCTACCTGATCGCGGAGGTCGTGATGATCCCGCTGTCGGGCATCCTGTCGCGCATCCTGTCGACCCGCGTGCTGTTCACCGTGGCCGCCGCCGGCTTCACCCTGACCAGCGTCGCCTGCGCCTTTGCCGGCGGCATCGAATCGATGATCGTCTGGCGCGCGCTGCAGGGCTTCATCGGCGGCGCCATGATCCCGACGGTGTTCGCCACCAGCTTCATGATCTTCCCGCCGGAAAAGCGGGCGGGCGTTTCGGTGATGATGGGGCTGGTCGCCACGATGGCGCCGACCATCGGCCCGACGCTGGGCGGCTATCTGACCCAGCACATGTCCTGGCACTGGCTGTTCCTGGCCAACGTCATTCCCGGCATCCTGGTGACCTCGCTGGTCTGGTTCCTGGTCGATGTCGACCGGCCGAACCCGGAACTGCGCAAAGGCTTCGATTTCGTCGGGCTGGCGCTGATGGCCGCCTTCCTGGGCAGCCTGGAATATGTGGTGGAGGAGGGGCCGCGGAACGACTGGTTCGACGACGAGGCGATCTTCGGGCTGGCGGTGGTGGCGGCCGTCTCCGCCGTCGGGTTCTTCTGGCGGGTGCTGTCCTACCGCAACCCCATCGTGGAACTGCGCGCCTTCGCCGACCGCAACTTCGCCATCGGGTCGCTCTACAGCTTCATCCTGGGCATCGGCCTCTACGGGTCGGTCTATCTGCAGCCGCTGTTCCTGGCCCGCGTGCGCGGCTTCAACAGCCTGCAGATCGGCGAGATCATGTTCGTGACCGGCGCCTTCCAGTTCATGTCGGCCCCCATTGCCGGCGCCCTGTCGAAGCGGATGGATTTGCGCGCCATGCTGGCGCTTGGACTGATCCTGTTCGGCACCGGCGTCTGGCTGAACAGCCACTTCACCGCCGAGACCGGCTTCTGGGAGCTGTTCCTGCCGCAGGCGGTGCGCGGCATGTCGCTGATGCTGTGCTTCATCCCGATCAACAGCGTGGCGCTCGGCACTCTGCCGCCGGACAAGCTGAAGAACGCGTCGGGCCTGTATAACCTGATGCGCAACCTGGGCGGCGCCATCGGCCTTGCCGCGATCAACACGGTGCTGACCGACCGCAACGCGCTGCACCTGAACCGACTCGGCGACAACGTCAACCTCGCCCGGCCGGAGGTGCAGCAGATGGTCGACAACCTCAGCCAGCGCTTCGACGGGCTGGTGGCCGATCCCACCGCCGCGGCGATGGCCCGGCTGGTCGGGCTGGTCCAGCGCGAGGCGCTGATCCTGACCTTCAACGACGCCATGCTGCTGATGTCGGCGGTGTTCTTCGGTGCGCTGCTGTTCATGCCGCTGGTGCGCCGGCCGGGAGCGCCGGTGAAGGCAGATCACTAAGCGTGATAGGTTGCTGCCCTGGGGTTGTGCTATAGCTTGACCGATCGTCCGAACGCACGTCCGAATCCTGCCGAGCCCCCCGTCGAGCCCCCCTGCCGAGCCCCATGAGCAAGCGCCAATATACCCGAGCCGAGGTCAAGGAACTGCTGGGCGCGCTGGAGCGCCAGTGCCGTGAAGCGTCGAAGCTGGCCCAACTGGCCGAGCATGAGGCGAGCAAACACAGCTTCGGCGCCTATCGCGACTTCCGCGACAAGGTCGGCGAGTTCCAGGCGCTGGTCATCCTGATCGAGCAGCGCATGCGCAATCTGGTCGACGCCCGTTCGGACGACCTGCGCGACCAGTTCGAGAAGCTGGACATGGTGATGCTGGCGCTTCTGGTGCGCGCCAGCATGCGCTTCTTCTTCGTGCTGTCGGCGAATCCGATTCTGCCGATGGGCGCCCGCGAGATCTTCGTGGCCGAGCTGCGCAGCCTGCACGACGCGGCGGAAAAGCTGAAGCGGCCCAACTATGCCGGCAAGCTGGGACCGGACCTGGACCGCGATCTAGAAACCGCCTCGCTGATCCTGGAAGAGATCATCGACAAGGCGCCGAGCCTGCTGAACTTCCGCGGGGCGCCGATCGGAGAGTAGGGGGGCGGGGAATAGGGGGGCATCCGCAAAAGCGCCCCCACACCACTCACTTCGCCAGAAACTGCGCGATCGTCTCGCCGGCCTTGCCGATGTTCACCACGCCGTCGAGATGGCCGAGGGTCGAGGTGATCGACTCGGTGTACTCCACCGTGTTGCCTTGCTTCTCCAGCCGGTCCTTCAGCGGGCGCATGTTGCGGTCGGGCGGGAAGACGAGGTCGTCGGCCGACGGGATCAGCAGCACCGGCGCCTTGATCTTCGCCAGGCCATCCTCCAGAGACGCCCCGTTGCCGGTGACGAAGGTCTGGTTGGCCTTCACCAGATAGAGGAAATGGTTGGCGTCGCTGACCGCGGCGCGACCGGCGGCGGCCTTGTCCAGCCAGGCTTCGATGGCGTACTGGTTGCCCATCGCCGCCTTCGGATCCTTGCCATCCTCCGCCCATTTGCGGCCGAAGGCGGCGTCCGCCCATTTCCAGTGCCGCGCCTGCAGGGTGACCAGCTTCAGCGCCTCGGTCAGGCCGGCCTTCGGCTCCGCCTTGCCGTAATAATCGCCGTTGTTCCAGTTGGGGTCGAGCTTGATCGGCGCGGCCCACAGGTTGAGCCAGCCGATCAGGAACGGATCGGTTTCCGGCCCGCCGATGGCGGCGATGACGCGCTTGACCATCTCCGGATGGTCGGCCCCCCATTCGAAAGCCTGGAGCGAGCCCATCGAGCCGCCCATCACCGCCTGCAGCGTCTTGATGCCCAGGCTGTCGATCAGCGCCTTCTGGACATTGACGAAATCCTGGATGGTGACGACGGGGAAGCTCATGCCATAGGGCTTGCCGGTGTCCGGATTGATGCTGGCCGGGCCGGTGGTGACGACGTTGGGGTCCTTCGGCGACAGGTTCACCAGCGTGTCGGAGCTGATGATGAAGTATTTGTCGGTGTCCAGCGGCTTGCCGGGGCCGATGATGCTGTCCCAATAACCGGGCGCGGCGTCGTCGGCCTTGTATTTCCCCGCGGCGTGGCTGCTGCCGCTGAAGAAGTGGGTGACGAGGATGACGTTGTCCTTGGCGTCGTTCAGCTTGCCGTAGCTTTCCCAGCCGATGCGGACGTTCTTGATCGTCCCGCCGCCGGTGGTGGTGTAGGACGGCATCTCGAAGACCTTCTTCTCGACGATGCCGTCCAACGCCAGCGCCGGCAGGGTGCCGAACAGACAGGCCGCCATGGCGAGGCCGCCGAGGCAGCCGGACCAGATGGAACCGCGGACAACCCCACGCATAAGCATCCCCCTCCAGAATTGTTCGCCTGACACTCTATTCCGGTGGCGCAGTCTACCCATAAGGTTGCGGCTGTCCAGCCGCCATCGGTGACGCTTACGGTCAGGCAACCCGGGCAGGCGGGTGGGAGGGGCGGGGCGTCAGCGCAGCCGGACGGCGGTGCCGTTCACCGACACCATCAGCATGCCGTTCTCCTTGCCCAGCACCTCGTAATCGACGTCGACGCCGACCACGGCGTCGGCGCCCAACGCGCGGGCCGACTCCTCCAGGTCGGCGAAGGCCGCCTCGCGGGCATCGCGCAGCGCCGCCTGATAGCCGCCGGCCCGGCCGCCGACGATGTCGCGCACGGAGGAGAACAGGTCGCGGAACACGTTGACGCCCATGATCGCCTCGCCGGCGACGATGCCGAGATACTGGGTGATCTGGCGGCCCTCGACGGAATCGGTGCTGGTGACGATCATGGAGGCTTCTCCCGGGTGATTTCGCTGCCGCACAGATGGGGCCTGCATTGCCGAGTCCAAGGCGGCACTGCGAAATCGCGGCGGCCTTTAGTCCTTCGCGCCTTCCCCCACCCCGTCCGGACCGTGTAGGACAGGGGTGGGGGACGGCGAGGGGGAAAGCGATGGACGACACGCGGCGAGCCATCCTGCGCTGGATGACCGGCGTCATGGAGGCGAAGGGCTGGAGCGCCGGCGGCTGGGCGCGGCTGGCCGACGTTACCGCGACCAACCTGACCCGTTTCCTGCGCGATCCGGTAATGGGCAGCGTGCCCAGCGCCGACACGCTGGCCCGGCTGGCCCGCGTCGCCGGGTCGGAGCCGCGCTTCCTTGACGACCACGCCTATGCGCCGGTTTCCCGCGTGCCGGTGCTGACGCTGGAGCAGGCGCACATCTTCCTCGACCTCGGCCGCCGGGCGGGGGAGGCGTTCCTGGCCGGGGCGCTGAAGGACGGCGCCGCCTCCGTCGCCATGGATGGCCGCACCTCCCGCCGAGCTTTCGCGCTGCGCATCCTGTCCAAGAGCCTGGACGCCGCCGGGGTGCTGCCGCGCGACTGCGTGGTGCTGGAGCCGCTGGACGTGCTGACCCCGCAGACCGGGGACGTGGTGGTGACGGTGGGCGAGGGCACGATCTGCGGCTACCGCTTCTTCCCGCCCCACCTGATGCCGGTTTCGACCGATCCCGACTGCCGCCCCACTGCCTTCGACCGCGCCCATGTGGCCGGAGTCGCCGTCCACGTGGTGCGAGCGCTTCGCATGTAAAAGGCTGCTGCGGCACGAGTCGCGGCGCGCGTTCCAATCCCCCGCGACTCGCAAAAACGGACGTCTCTACTCCGTCCGTTTTGTCTTGTGATGACTCTCGTCAGAAGACACCAAATATAGCGTGTTTTCAGGACTTTGAGCTGGTCTACGGCCAAGCCATAGGTTCACGTTTTGTTCTTGAAAGCTGCGTGTTCGCATCCCATATTCAGGGTCCGGTGAGGCCGTCCGAAAAACATGCTGCGAAGTCGCAGCGACGGTCACGCTTCGGGGTTCGGAAAGTCGGGAAAAGCATGGCGATCACTCAGGCACAGCGGGACTTGCGGGCGGGGCGGATCGGGTCATCGGACGCAACGCGCGTGATGGCCGGCGACTGGCTGTCGCTGTGGCGCGAGAAGACCGGCCGGGTCGAACCCGAGACTCTGGATCTCGTCGCCGCGGTGCAGATCGGCATCGCGACCGAGCATCTGCACCCGCGCTTCGTCGCCCATGCCACCGGCCGCGCTTGCGTGGAGGCTCCCGACACCTATCGCCATGCCGAGCATGACTGGATGGTCGCCCACCCCGACTTCCTGACCAGCAGCGTGGCCGATGGGGCGCTCGACACCATCGTGGAGGCGAAGTTCAACAGCGGCTTCCAGACCGATGCCGACCTTGCCCGCCGCTACCACTGGCAGGTCCAGCATCAGTTGGCTGTGGTCGGGCTGGATCGCGCTTTGCTGTCGATCCTGCGCCCGACCGGCCACAGCCTGATGACGGTGGATCGGCGCCCGGACGACGTCGAGCGGCTGGTGGAGACGCTGGAGGCCTTCTGGTGGCACGTCGTCAACGACGTCGAGCCGTCGGATCCGCTGCCGATGGACGCGCCGTCCTATGAGCAGGGCCGCGTCTTCGACATGGGGCGGCACAACCGTTTCCGTGCGTTGGCCGACCGGCTGGTCGCCAACCGGGCGGCGGCGCTGGCGGTGAAGGAGGACGAAGCCGCTCTGAAGGCGCTGATGCCGGACGATGCCCGCATCGCTTTTGTTGCCATCGATCAGGCTGACGGCCGGTCAGGTGGCCTCTATCTCGCGCGCGACCGCGAGGGCCGGCTCAGCCTGCGCTATGGCGCGCCGCCGCGCCGTTCCCTGGCAGAGGCGCAATCCTGGGGACCCTCCGCTGACCCGAACGCGGTGGAACTCAGCCTGGAAACAGTGCTGACCGCCGGCTGGGGTGAGGGGAGAGCCGAAACGTTTGGACAAGAAGGACCCAAATCATGGGACGCATGAGCAAGACCGACCACGTCGTTGCCGACACCGAAACCCCCGAATCGAGCGTAACCGAGTCCAACGTGACGGAGACCACCCAGGCCGAGCCGAAGACCGGCGGCAGCCGCGGCTCCCACGGGTCCAAGGGGTCCGCCGGCGGCAGCCGGGCTGAGGAGCCGCAGCGGATCGACACCATGTTCCTGTGGAACCGGCTGAAGCGCACCGATCCGAAGGCGACCAAGCCCTTCACCCGCTCCGGCGGCTTCCGCGGCACGCAGATCGACCCGACCTGGCGCTTCCAGATGATGACGGAGGTGTTCGGTCCGATCGGCAAGGGCTGGGGCTATGAGCAGGTGGACTGGACCATCGCGGAACGGATGATCTTCATCTGCGCCCGCGTCTGGTACATCGATCCGGAGACGAAGGAGAAGTGCTTCACTGGCCCGCAGTGGGGCGGGACCGAGATGGTCCGCCGTCGCAACGGCATGGAGATGCCGGACGACGAGTGCTTCAAGATGTCGATGACCGATGCGGTCGGCAAATGCCTGCTGCAGTTGGGGCTGGCCGCCGACGTCTATATGGGCCAGTTCGACGACAGCAAGTACCGGGAGGAGTCGGAGGCCTTCTACGCCGCCAAGGCCAACCCGGACCTGCAGCCCGCCGCCGTCGAGTCTTTCGAGGCGGAGGTCAAGCGCCGGCTGGGGGCCTGCCTGGATCTGGACGACCTGGAGGAGGTCTGGCGGTCCGGCGTCGGCACCCGCCTGCGCGAGATCGGCGCCATCGACCGCGCCGCCCAGCACCGCATCACCGGCCTGTTCGCCCAGAAGAAGGCCGAGATTCTGAAGCGCGAGGAAGAGGACGGGCGGGAAGCCGCCTGACGGAACGCCATGACAAGGACGACTCCTAGGGCGACTCACAGCACCAGCGACCGGTCGCCCAGCGGTCTTTTCCGCATGAGCGCCTGGGAAAGCGAGTTCGAGCGTGCCAACGCCCAGCTTCCGCGCTGGTACTGGAATCGCGATCAACGCCGCCGCCACTACGCCCGCTGGGTGGAGGCGGAGGCCGAAACGCTGGCGATGCGGCTTTCGGGACTGCTGCGGTCCGACACCCCGGCGGAAACCGAAAGCGCTGCCCGCGTCCTCGTCGAGTCCCTGTCGCGTGACATCGACTGGGCTCGCCGGTTGGAAGACTCGGAATTGGAAGACAGGACGTTCGCCCACGCCGCCTGACCGCAGACGGCATCAAGGGAAGGATATCATCTCATGACGATAGAAGAGGTCCAGGCGCGTCTACGCGCCGCTCAAGCCCGCATCGGGCGTGAGGGCCGCTTCGCCCTCACCCTCAGCCTGGATGGGCGCGAGGAATGCTACATCACCCATTGGTTCCGCCCCGAGCCGCACGCCTTTGAGGATTGCCGCGCGGTCGGTTCCGGAACTCTGGCCGAATGCCTGGACGCGCTGGACCGCTATGTCGCGGTGAACCGGGTGCGTGACGAGGCTCCGGTGCTGATGGCGGCCGAATGACATCCCCGTAACGGCAAGGCCATCGGCCTTCGTCCCCTCGTTCCCCCCGCGGACGAGGGGACTTTTTTGTGCAGCATTCGCGCAGCGTCTCGGTTGTGATATCGTCTCCGCCTTCAAGCGGAAGGGGAGCGATCATGGATCCCGTACTTGCCTTCGTCAGCATCGCCGGTGCCATCGCGGTCGGCGCCGCCAGTCCGGGACCGAGCTTCGTGCTGGTCGCCCGCACCTCCATCGCAGTATCCCGCCGGGCCGGTCTGGCCACCGCGCTCGGCATGGGAATCGGCGGCGTGTTCTTTGCGTCCCTCGCACTGTTGGGGCTGCATGCCCTGCTGTCGCAGGTCGGCTGGCTTTATGCGATTCTGAAACTGGCGGGCGGCGCCTATCTGCTTTACCTCGCGGTCAGAATCTGGCGCGGAGCCGCGGAGGCTCTGGTGGTGGTGGAGGAGGGGAAGACGGCACCCGCCGGGCTGATGCGGCCGCTGCTGTTCGGGCTGCTGACGCAATTGAGCAACCCGAAGACGGCGCTCGTCTATGGCAGCATCTTTGCCGCGCTGATGCCGGCCGACCCGCCGCTCTGGCTGTTCGTTTTCCTGCCGCCGGCGATCTTTTTCATCGAAGCGGGCTGGTACGCGATCGTCGCCGCGGCTTTTTCCGCCGGCCGGCCACGCGCCGCTTATCTCAGGTCCAAGCGCTGGGTCGACCGGGTTGCCGCCGCTGCCATTGGCGGGCTCGGCGGCCGTCTGATGGCGGACGCTCTACCCCCTCCCTGACCCTCCCCCACCTTGGGTGGGAGAGGGGACTGCCGCCTCTATGCAAATCCTCCCTCTCCCGCTGAAAGCGGGGAGGGGGGAACCCGCGGCGAAGCCGTGGGAGGGAGGGGGCATCACCCTACCCAAACCTCACTTCTTCTTGCCCGACTGCGCCCTGGCGAACGCCTCGGCGAAGGCGCTGTTGATCGGCTCCGGCGCCTTGGCCGGCTTTGGTGCTGCCTTGGGCGCAGGCGCCGCCGGGCGGCGATCCTGCTGCTGCGGCGGACGGGCAGGCCCCCGGTCCTCGCGGCGCTCTTCCCGACGGGCCGGGCGGGGCGCTTCCTCGCCCATGCGCATGGTCAGGGCGATGCGCTTGCGGGGAATGTCCACCTCCAGCACCTTCACCTTCACCACGTCGCCGGCCTTCACCACCGTGTGAGGGTCCTTCACGAAGCTGTTGGCAAGCTGGGAAATATGCACCAGCCCGTCCTGATGGACGCCGATGTCGACGAAGGCACCGAAAGCGGTGACGTTGGTGACGACGCCCTCCAGCATCATCCCCGGCTGAAGGTGCTTCAGTTCCTCCACCCCCTCCTTGAAGGTGGCGGTCTTGAACTCCGGACGGGGGTCGCGGCCGGGCTTCTCCAGCTCCTTGATGATGTCCTCGATGGTGGGCAGGCCGAAGCGCTCGTCGGTGAACTCCTCCGCATTCAGGCCGCGCAGGAAGCGGGCGTCGCCGATGACGCTGCCGAGGTCGCGGCCGGTGGTCTTCACGATGCGCTGGACCACCGGATAGGCTTCCGGATGGACGGCGGAGCCGTCGAGCGGATTTTCGCCGTCGCGGATGCGCAGGAAGCCGGCGGCCTGCTCGAAGGTCTTCGGCCCCAGCCGCGCCACGTCGAGCAACTGCTTGCGCGAGCGGAAGGCGCCGTTGCGGTCGCGATGCTCGACGATGTTGCGGGCGATGGTCTCGTTCAGTCCCGACACGCGGGTCAGCAGCGGGATCGACGCGGTGTTCAGGTCGACGCCGACGGCGTTCACGCAATCCTCGACCACCGCATCCAGCGAGCGCGCCAGCTTGCCGCCGGCAACGTCATGCTGGTACTGGCCGACGCCGATCGACTTCGGCTCGATCTTCACCAGCTCGGCCAGCGGGTCCTGTAGGCGACGGGCGATGGAAACCGCGCCGCGCAGGCTGACGTCCAGGTTGGGGAACTCGTGCGCCGCTGTTTCCGACGCCGAATAAACCGACGCGCCGGCCTCGCTGACCACCAGCTTGGTCAGGGACAGCTTGGGATGGCGCTTCATCAGGTCGGCGGCGAGCTTGTCGGTCTCGCGCGACGCGGTGCCGTTGCCGATGGAGATCAGCTCCACCTTGTGCCGCGCCGCCAGCGCCGCCAGCACGGCGATGGAGCCGTCCCAGTCGTTGCGCGGCGGATGCGGGTAGATGGTCGTCGTCTCCACCAGCTTGCCGGTGGAATCGACGACGGCGACCTTCACGCCGGTGCGGATGCCGGGATCGAGCCCGATGGTGGCGCGCTGGCCGGCGGGTGCGGCCAGCAGCAGGTCGTGCAGGTTGCGGGCGAAGACGCGGATCGCCTCGTCCTCCGCCCGCTCACGCAGGCTCCCCATCAGATCGGTCTCGATATGCGGGCCGATCTTCAGCTTCCAGGTCCAGCGCACCACGTCGGACAGCCACTTGTCGGCCGGGCGGCCCTGGTCGCGGATGCCGGTGTGGACGGCGATGGTGCCCTCCGCCGGGTGGGGCTGACCCTCTTCGACCGGCAGATCCAGGCGGATGTCGAGCACGCCCTGAGCCCGGCCACGGAACAGCGCCAGTGCCCGGTGCGACGGCAGCTTCGACCAGTTCTCCGAGAAGTCGAAATAGTCGGAGAATTTGGCGCCCTCCGCCTTCTTCTCCTCGATCACCTTGGAGGTGACGACGCCCTTGTCGGCCATAGCGGTGCGCAGGCGGCCGACCAGTTCGGCATCCTCGCCGAAGCGTTCCACCAGGATATGGCGGGCGCCGTCCAGCGCCGCCTTGACGTCAGCAACACCCTTGTCGGCGTCGACGAAGGCGGCGGCCTCGGCGTCCGGCTGCTTCTTCGGGTCGGCCAGCAGCGCGTCGGCCAGCGGCTCCAGTCCGGCTTCGCGGGCGATCTGGGCCTTGGTGCGGCGCTTCTGCTTGTAGGGGAGGTAGAGGTCCTCAAGCCGGGTCTTGGTGTCGGCCTGTTTGATCTGGCGTTCCAGTTCGGGCGTCAGCTTGCCCTGCTCCTGGATGGTCGACAGGATGCTGGCGCGACGGTCCTCCAGCTCCCGCAGGTAACCCAGACGCTCCTCCAGGGTGCGGAGCTGGGTGTCGTCCAGGCCGCCGGTCGCCTCCTTGCGGTAACGCGCGATGAAGGGAACGGTCGATCCTTCGTCGAGCATGGCGATGGCGGAAGCGACCTGGGACTCGCGGACCGACAGTTCGTCGGCGATGCGCTGGCTGATGGACAGCATGAGGCAGGGATCCTGCGGACTTGTGACGAACAAAAGGGTGTCTGTCATAGCGCGTCGGGGCGGGGGGACGCCACCCCGGCCTTTCGGCAGAGGGACGGATAGCCCAAGCCGAAGCGCAACCATTCGCGGCAGTTTTTCACAAAAAAGTGGTAGGGGGTGTTTTCTTCCCACCATTCATCGGCCGTTAACCATATCGGCCCTATACCTCTGCGTGCAACTTGGTTGCGTTTCCTCCCGAACCGACTTAGGGGCGGCCCGGCGGTGATACCGTCAGGCCGCCCTTTCTTTTTTCGGCAAGGAAAAAGGGCCGGGACGGACATGCCATCCCGGCCGGACCCCAAAAAGTGTCTGCCACCGGTCCATACCGAAAGGATCAGGGAAGGCGGCTTTCGGCCAGACGCAGGCGGCCTTCGGGGGAAAGGCGGGACAGGGTGTCGACGACGCGCGTCTCGATCTCGCTACGCAACGCCGCGTCGTTGGCGTGGACGCTGTCGAACAGGGCCTTGAGGCCGGCTGAATCGAAGGGTTGGGCCATCAGGGCCATGCGCAGGCGCGGCGCGAATTCCTCGCGGCTGACATGCATGCGGACGAACAGAGGACGGGCATCGTCAATCGCTTTGCGCAGGATCGCAGCGTCGGCCGGCGACAGGTGCCCCGACACGTCGTCGACGAAGCGCTCCAGCAGATGCTCGGGCCCGCCGGGCGGCGGAGGTGGCGGGCGGAAAGCGTGGGCGACGACGAAGCCGCCGGCCAGCATGTTGAGCGCAAGGGACCCGACCAGAAGGAACCAGGGCCAGCGGCGCCGAATGGCCGGCGTCATCTCACGTCTCCCAGATAGCTGACGATCATCACGCCGGACAGGGCGGGCGTGCTCGTCTTTTCGAAGGAAATCAGGCCCTGGCTGTAGCTAAGGAAGCCGACCAGCGCCATGCTGGCCAGGAAGCCGGCGAGCGGGGCAGGGCGGAAGGGCGGCCGCGACAGGAACCAGGGAACGAAATCCGGCACGATCCGCTGTGCCAGACAGTCGGCGATGCGGTCATAGACCTGCGCCTCGCGCCGGGCGGAGACCAGCGGGGTCGAGGCGGCGTCCAGCAGCGCGTCGGTGATGGCGGCGTCGGCCAGCAGGTCGCGGGCTTCGGCGCTGCCGTCCAGCAGGGCCAGCGCATCCACCCTGGCGGAGCGCGGCCAACGGTCCAGATCGGCGCCGTAGGCGGCGGCATTGCGTTTGAACTCTTTGAGCGTCATGACCGTGCACCGTCCTTCTGACGGATCAGGGGTTGAAGCCGGGCCCGCACGACGCGGCGCGCCCGGACCAGCAGACTTTCCATAGCCGAAACAGACACCTGCAATATTTCCGAAGCCTCAGCGCACGTCATCTCCTCATGGTAGCAGAGACTGAGCGCCGCCCGTTGCCGTTCCGGCAAGGCGGCGATCGCGGCATCCACCGCGGCACCGATCCGCATGCCGTCGATCACCGTCTCGGCGCTCCAGGCCGGATCGGCGATCTCGCCGGCATCGTCCAGGGGGGCGAAGCTGCGCCGCCGCTTGTAGTCGATGGCGCGATTCACCACGATCCTGTACAGCCAGGTGGTGAAGCGGGTTCCATCGCCGCGCCAACGGTCGGCATTGGCCCAAATCTGCAGGAAGGCGTCCTGCGCAACCTCTTCGGCGTCGGCGGCGTTCCCGACAACCCGTTGGGCCAAGGCGATGCTGCGGCGCAGATGCCGGCGCGTGAGTGTTCCAAATGCTTTCCGGTCACCGGCCGCAGCGTCCGCCATCAACGCCTCGTCGGTCACCGTTTCCTCGGTAGGCTCCACGCCGTATTCCGCCCGCTCCCGGTTTCTGTCAGCGGTTTATACGCGGCCGGAGGTGGAAGTCCTGCGCAGCGAGCGGCGATTTTCCGATCAGGGATTTCCCCAATGCCCGGCCCTCCCCGCCATTTTATTTCCATAAGAATGCTTATGTGTTTTTTGGGCCCGCTGAGGTGGGCGTTCCATCGGGACGGTGCGCGATGAACATCTTTGCCCGTCCTGCGGGAACCGCTTCGCCGCGGATCGGTTGATCCAAGCATGACCGTGGCAACGCCGGATGATCGGCGGCGTCATGAACGAAGCGACTGAAGGGACCGACACCATGCTCAAGATTTTCGGCTGGGCCATTCTGATCATCTTCATCATCGGCCTGCTGGTCGTCACCGGAATCCTGAAGCTGATCTTCTGACCGAACTTCCGACCTGCCCCGCCCTGCCCGGTCATTCCTCCGCCATCGCCAGGGCGCGGCGCAGGTGGGCGCGGCAGTCGGCGACCATGCGGCGGATCAGGTCGTCGCAGGTCGGGATGTCGTCGATCAGGCCGATCACCATGCCGGCCGAAACCACCCCATCCTGGACATTGCCGGACTGGAGCGCGGTTCGGCCGCGCTGGCCGGCGACGAGCGGCCGAACCTCTTCGAACTGCGCGCCGCCGGGACGTTTTTCCAGCGCGACGACCTCGTCCGACACGGCGTTCTTGAACACG
This sequence comes from Azospirillum sp. CT11-132, assembly GCF_047302835.1. NCBI lineage: Bacteria > Pseudomonadati > Pseudomonadota > Alphaproteobacteria > Rhodospirillales > Azospirillaceae > Azospirillum > Azospirillum sp. CT11-132. The sequence goes on along the minus strand of NZ_JBGLZA010000006.1, from coordinate 336,693 downwards.
CGGGCGGTGTTGCGCATGCTGCGAAGGATCAGGTTGGTGTCGCGCTCGCCGGCGGCGACCAGTGCCTGCTTGATGCTGTCATGCACCGGCGCCTCCCGCGTGCAGAGAAAGCGCGTGCCCATGTTGACGCCCTGGGCGCCGAGGGCCAGAGCGGCGGCCATGCCGCGCCCGTCGGCGATCCCGCCCGAGGCGATCACCGGGATGCGCAAGGCCCGCACCGCGGCCGGGATCAGGATCAGACCGGGGATGTCGTCCTCGCCCGGATGCCCGGCGCACTCGAACCCGTCGATGCTGATGATGTCCACGCCGGCCCTCTCCGCGCTCAGCGCGTGGCGGACGCTGGTGCATTTGTGCAGGATGCGGATGTCGTGCGCCTTCATCCGCTCGACGAAGGCGCGCGGGCTGTTGCCGGCGGTCTCCACGATGGTGATGCCGCTGTCGATGATGACGTCGAGATAGCGCTCGTAGGGCGGCGGTGTCACCGCGGGCAGCATGGTCAGGTTGACGCCGAAGGGACGGTCGGTCATCGCGCGGCAGCGCGCGATCTCGCGCGCCAGATCCTCGGGCGTCGGCTGGGTCAGCGCGGTGAGGATTCCCAGCCCGCCGGCATTCGACACGGATGCCGCCAGTTCGGCCAGCCCGACCCACTGCATCCCACCCTGTACGATCGGGTAATCGATGCCGAGCAGGCGCGTCACCTCGGTTTTCATGGCGTCCCCTTCCCTACCCATTCTGTTGGCCCCTGACAGTCGCGGATTCCCTACGGCATGTTTTCTTATAAGCGGAACCAAGCTTGATTGCGGAATATGATCTTCGGCGTATGATAAAAGAGCAAGGCATTGGAAAATCTGAGGACAAGCAAAAAACTTAACCTATGATAATGAAAGTATAGGGTCTAAAGGGACATGCTGTCGCCTCGCTCACCTCAAGGCGGTGCGCGCGGCGGACGCAGGGTTTCTATACCGCTGATTATGCTGAATACCGTTGGAAGCCATCGGCATATGTCAGTGGAACCCGATTGAAACGGGTCCGTTTCGGGAAGATCCCGTCGGACTCGTGACCGAGATGAGCAAAGGACGACCGTGACGCCTGCAACCGGACCTGAACCGTGGCCCCCGTCCATGGCGGGCACGCTTGATCTCGACGCCTGCGCGCGCGAACCGATTCACATTCCCGGCAGCATCCAGCCGCACGGCCATCTCCTGGCCATCGACGTGGACAGCCTTCGTCTCGTCTGCGCCAGCGCGGAAGCGGGCGCGGTGTTGAACCGTCCGCCCGCCGATGCGTTCGGCATGCCGGTCGACCAGCTGATCGACGCCGGCTCCCTGGCTTCGCTGCTCCGCGGGCTGCGTGCCGCCCCTGCCGAACCGGTGCAACTGGACATCCTGCACCTGCGCGGCGGCGGGGATTTCCAGGCGATCGCCCACCGCTCCGGGGATCTGGTGATCCTGGAGCTGGAGGAACTGCCCGCCACCGGCGCCGGTACGCTGGAGGCGCTGTATCCGCAGATGCGCGAAGGCATCCGCCGCATGCAGGCGGCCCATGACTTCGATGCCCTGCTGGCCAGCACGGCGGAGGAGGTGCGGGCGCTGACCGGCTTCGACCGTGTGCTGATCTACCGTTTCGACGAACAATGGAACGGCACCGTCATCGCGGAGAACGGCAACGGCCGCCTGCCCTCCTACCGCGGCCTGCGCTTTCCGGCCTCCGACATCCCGCAGCAGGCCCGGCGGCTCTACGCGCTGAACCGCCTGCGGCTGATCGCAGACACCCGTTATCAACCGGTTCCGATTCTGTCCGACAGGCGGGATGCGCCGCCGCTGGATCTCACCTTTTCCGTGCTGCGCAGCGTGTCGCCGGTTCATCTGGAATATATGCGCAACATGGGCACGCCGGCCTCCATGTCGATCTCGGTCATGGACGGGGACCGGCTGTGGGGCTTGATCTCCTGCCACAATGCCGAGCCGCGGCAGGTCTCCTTTGCGGTGCGCACCGCCTGCGATCTGCTGGGGCAGGTGCTGTCCAGCCAGATGATCGCGCTGGAACGGGCGCTGGATGCCGACCACCGAATCCGCTCCAAGAGCACCCAGGCGCGGCTGCTCGCCCATATGGCGGCGGCGGAGCATTTCATCGACGGCCTCAGCGAGGATCGCGAGGATCTGCTGGCCCTGGTCAATGCCGACGGCGCCGCGATTCTGTTCGACGGCGATTGCCGGCTGATCGGCCGCACCCCGCCGCAGGAGGTGGTCGAGGCCATCGCCGCGGAACTGGCCGGCCAGGGCATCAAGGATCTGTTCGCCAGCCACCAGCTTCCCCTTGAGATCCCGGCCGCCGCCGGAATGGAGCGGACCGCCAGCGGCCTGCTGGCGATCTCCATCTCGCAGCTCCATCCCAGCTATCTGCTGTGGTTCCGGCCGGAGATCGTGCAGTCCATCGACTGGGCCGGCGATCCCAACAAGCCGCTGGACGCCAGCGGCCGGCTTTCCCCCCGCAACTCCTTCGAAGCCTGGAAGGAGACGGTGCGCGGCCAGTCCCTGCCCTGGCGTCATGGCGAGATCGAGGCGGCCGGCGATTTCCGTAACGCCATCGTCAGCATCGTGCTGCGCAAGGCCGAGGAGATGGCCGCCCTGAACGAGGAGCTTCGCCGCAGCAACGGCGAACTGGCCGCTTTCTCCTACTCGGTCTCGCACGACCTGCGGGCGCCCTTCCGCCACGTCACCAGCTATGCCGAGCTTCTGCGCTCCCGCGCCGCCGACAAGCTGAACGAGCGGGAGCGCCACTATCTGGACAGCATCATCGAGGCGGCGAGTTCGGCCGGCCGGCTCGTCGACGGGCTTCTGCATTTCTCGCAGCTGGGGCGAACGACGCTGGCACGGGTGGAGGTCGATGTCGGCCGGCTGGTGGATGAGGTCCGCCACCTGCTGGAACCCGACCTGCAGGGCCGCGACGTGCGCTGGACCGTGCATCCGCTGCCGGGCGTCAACGGCGATCCGACCATGCTGCGGCTGGTGGTGCAGAACCTACTGTCGAACGCCATCAAATACACCCGCGACCGCGCCGCGCCGGAGATCGAGGTGGGCTGCCGCACCACCGCCGACGCCCATGAGTTCTACGTGCGCGATAATGGCCGTGGATTTGACATGGCCTATGCCGGTAAGCTCTTCGGCGTCTTCCAGCGCCTGCATCGCGAGGAGGAGTTCGAGGGCATCGGCATCGGCCTCGCCAATGTCCGCCGCATCGTGGAGCGTCACGGCGGGCGGGTCTGGGCGGAAGGCAGGCTGGACCACGGTGCAACCTTCCATTTCTCCCTGCCGCGGTCATCAGCCGCCGAATCGAGGTAGCCCCATGGCCACGCTGAAACCGATCCTGCTGGTCGAGGACAACCCGAAGGACCTGGAGCTGACGCTGGAGGCCTTCGCCGAGGCCCAGCTCGCCAACGACATCGTCGTCGCCCGCGACGGGGCGGAGGCTTTGTCCTACCTGTTCCACGAGGATGGGCAGGCGGTGTCGAAGCCGACCGACCCGAAATATCCGGCCGTCATCATCCTCGACATCAAGCTGCCGAAGGTGGACGGGATCGAAGTGCTGCAGCGGATCAAAGCGAACGACAGCACCCGCGCCATTCCCGTCGTCATGCTGACCTCGTCCAAGGAGGAGCAGGACCTCGTCCGCAGCTACCGGCTGGGGGTGAATGCCTTCGTGGTCAAGCCGGTCGGCTTCAAGGAGTTTTTCGACGCGATCCGCGACATCGGAAGTTTCTGGGCGATCCTGAACGAGCCGCCGCCCGGATGTCATCCCCGCAGGCCGCGCGGCAGCTGATGGCGCAGGTGATGGAACCTTTCGCCGGCCAGTCCGCCGGTTCTCCCTTGGCCGGCTCCCCCTTCACGGACAGTGGACCGGCCGATCCGGGCCGGCCGATCCCGTGCCGTGTCCTGCTGCTGGAGGACAGCGGCATGGACGCCGATCTGGTGCGCGAACATCTGATGATGATCGACGACCACGCGTTCGACATTCACCGGGTCGAGACGCGGCAGGCCTTCATCGACGCCATCGCCGACGGCGGTCCCTACGACCTGATCCTGTCGGACTTCGACCTGCCGGATTTCGACGGCATGTCGGCGCTGGCGATCGCGCGCGACCGGCTGCCCCGCGTCCCCTTCATCTTCGTTTCCGGCATGCTGGGCGAGGAGAATGCCATCGAGGCGCTGAAGAAGGGCGCCACCGACTATGTGGTGAAGCTTCGCATGGAGCGCCTGCAGGTCGTGGTCCGCCGCGCCCTGGTGGAGGCGCGCGACCGCAACGAGCTGGCCGACAAGCGGGCGGCCCTGGCCGAGAGCGAGGCACGTCTGCGCTTCGCGCTGGAGGCCGGGCGGCTGGGGTCCTGGGAACTCAATCTGGCGACCAACCGGCTGCGCGTCTCGGCGATCTGCGCCGCCAACCTGGGGCTTTCCGATCCGGCCGATATTGCGACCTATGACCGGCTGCTGGAGCGCGTCCATCCCGACGACCGCGACTCTCAGCAGGCGATGGTCCGGCAGGCGGTGACCAGCGGTTTGCCGCTGGATATGGAATACCGCACGATCTGGCCCGACGGCAGCGTCCAATGGGTCCAGGTGCGTGGCCGCGCGATCTACGACAAGAACGGCGCGCCGACCGGTCTGGCCGGCGTCTCGCTCAACATCACCGACCGCAAGAAGGCCGAGGAGCGGCAGCTTCTGCTGCTGGAGGAACTGAACCACCGGGTCAAGAACACGCTGGCAATGGTGCAGTCGATCGCCAAGCAGACCCTGCGCGCCGCCCCGTCGGTGGAAGCCTTCCCCGATGCCTTCCAGTCGCGGCTGCGCGCCCTGGCCCAGGCACACGACCTGCTGACCCGCCGCCATTGGCAGGGCGCCTCGCTGACCGAGATCGCCGCCCTGACGCTGGAGCCCCATGTCGATGCCGGCCGTGTCCGGGTCGGCGGCCCGCCGGTCAACCTGACCACCGGCGTGGCGGTGTCGCTGCACCTCGCCTTCCACGAACTCGCCACCAACGCCGCGAAATACGGCGCCCTGTCGGCGGAGAGCGGCCGTATCGATCTGGATTGGGAGATCACGCCGCCGGCCGGGCCGGCTGCACGGGACGGGGCGGCGAGCCATGCCGGCTCCGGGCATCCCTCCCGCGCTGCCGCGGGCGCGCTGGTGCTGCGCTGGCGCGAGAGCGGCGGACCGCCGGTGGTGCCGCCGACCCGTCGCGGTTTCGGCTCCCGCCTGATCGAGCGCGGCCTGGCGCATGAGTTGGAAGGCGATGTTGCCCTTGCCTTCGACCCCGCCGGCGTGCGATGCCGGCTGGTAATCCCATTGTCGTCGCGAGTGAGCCCGCAGTGACCGACGCGAACCTGTCGAACCTGACCGTCCTGATCGTCGAGGACGAACCGTTGATCGCCATGAGCCTGGAGGATGCCCTGCTCGACCAGGGCGTCACCTGTATCGGTCCGGCCGGTTCGGTTTCGGCGGCCTTGGAAATAATCGAGGCGGGCGGCTTCGACATCGCGCTGCTGGACGTCAACCTGCGTGGCGAGCGGGTCGACGCGGTGGCCGACCGTCTGGCCGCCGCCGGCATCCCCTTCATCTTCACCACCGGTCATGGGGCGGAGGGGCTGCCCGATGCCCACCGTGAGCGGCCGGTGATTGGAAAGCCGTTCCGCGACCTCGACATCACCGACGCACTGGCCCGCCACCGCCCGCGCTGAGCGTCAAACCACGCGGGCCGGACACAGGGAGGGATGCCCTGAGCGGTTCCGATATGACGAGCCAGTGGGTCTGGCGCGAATCCGCATCGACATAGCGGACGCCCGTTACCGCGAAGCGGTGGTAGCTGCCGTCATGCCGCCGGTAGCTCAATTGCAGGTCATAAGCGGCCTCGTCATAGACCGCCTTCAGCCAGGCGTCGGCCGCGGCCATCTGGTGGTCCGGATGGACTGCCGACACCCAGCCGCATCCCAGCATCTTGCTTGCCAACGGTCCGAAATACCGCCGCGTCGTTTCGCTGAGCGCCAGATTGCTGCCGTCGGGACCGCACAGTACCAGCAGCGCCTCTCCGGACACCCCCATTCGCGAAAGCTGATCCCGGAGAGGCTGATTCCGCATGATGCTGCGGCTGATCGGATCAAGTGACGCTGGCATGGGCTCGCCCTAGGTGCACTCTCCTGCCCTCGATGGCCGAAAGCCTCGATATAGAAGCATTTTATGCTGAAAATGTAATAAATCGAGCCCTAATCCTCTGCGGCTCCGTCCCTATCCTGCTGTCTCCGTCTTCATTCCCCTTCGGCGCGACAACGTGTCGCGTCGGACAATCCGCCGCTTTGACAATGGCCGGACAACTTGTATACTAGTATACACAAAGCGGCGCATGGCTGCCGTCCTGACAAAATTGATGGCCGCTGAATTATGCCCGATGGCGAAGGGGCGCGGCGGCGACGGGATGAAATTCGAAGGAGTGTCTTCCATGAACATCAAGTCCCGGATCGACCGCATCCCCGGCGGGATGATGATCGTCCCCCTGTTCCTCGGCGCCTGCCTGAACACGTTGGCTCCCAACACGGGCAAATTCTTCGGGTCCTTCACCAACGGGCTGATCACCGGCACGCTGCCGATCCTGTCGGTGTGGTTCTTCTGCATCGGCGCCAGCATCAGCCTGAAGGCAACGCCGCTGGTCCTGCGCAAGAGCGGCGTGCTGGTGTCGGTCAAGCTCCTCACCGCCGCCATGGCGGGCGTCATCGCCTCGTGGTTCATCCCGGCGGAAGGCATCACGTCCGGCTTCTTCTCCGGCCTGTCGGTGCTGGCGATCATCGCGGTGATGAACGACACCAACGGCGGCATGTACATGGCGCTGATGCAGCAGTACGGCACCAAGGAGGAGGCCGGCGCCTTCTGCCTGATGTGCCTGGAATCGGGACCCTTCATGACCATGGTGACGCTGGGCATCGCCGGGCTGGCGGCCTTCCCCTGGCAGACGATGGTCGGCGCCCTGCTGCCCTTCCTGATCGGCTTCGCGCTGGGCAATCTGGACAAGGACCTGCGGGCCTTCTTCACCCAGGGCGTCTCGGTGATGGTGCCGTTCTTCGCCTTCGCGCTGGGCAACAACCTGAACTTCTCGACGATCCTCAACACCGGGTTGCTGGGCATCGTGCTGGGCCTGACGGTGATCGTCGTCACCGGTTTCATGCTGGTTTTGGCCGACGTCCTTCTGGCGAAGGGCAACGGTACGGCCGGCATCGGTGCCGCCTCCACCGCCGGTGCGGCTGTGACGGTCCCGCCGATCATCGCTTCGATCGAGCCGACCTTCGCGCCGGTCGCCCCGTCGGCCACGGCGCTGATCGCCACCAGCGTGGTGGTCACGGCCCTGCTGACGCCGCCGCTGACGGCATGGTGGGCGCGTCGCTTCGGCGTGCTGTCGCCCCGCTATCAGGCCGCCGAAGCTGCCAAGCTCTCCCCCCAACCGGTGGGAGCCGCTCCGGCGGAGTGACCGGGACGAGCGTATTTCCGTGAAAAGAGGCCGCCGGCGGTTCCCCTGCCGGCGGCCTTCCGCATTACTGCTTCTTGGCCGGTTCGGCGTTGTGGCCGTGGCCGGCGCCGCCCATGGCGCCCATATGCCCTTCGGCCTGGGGCGCGCTCTGTCCGGCCGCCTCGACGGAGATCTCGACTTCGACGGTGCCTGCCTTTTCGAAGTGCAGGGTCATAGGGATGTGGGCGCCCTTCTCCAGCGGCTTCTTGAGGCCCAGCAGCATGATGTGCAGGCCGCCGGGCGCCAGCTTCACCTCCTCGCCCGGCGCCACCGGAATGGCCGGAACCTCCCGCATCTTCATCACGCCATTCTCGTTCAGATGGGTGTGCAACTCCGCCTTGTCGGCGGCCGGGGTAGAGGCGGAAACCAGACGGTCCTCCGTGCTGCCGGTGTTGGTCAGCGACAGATAGGCGCCGCCGTTCGGGGCCGCCGGCGCGGTGGCGCGCGCCCAGGGATGGCCGATCTCGATCGGGCCGGCCTTGTAGCTGTGGGCCAAAGCGGGGACGGCACCGAACAGGGCCAGGGCGGCGGCGATGCCGAGAATGCGCTTCATGGACTCTTCTCCTGGAATGCGGATGTGAACAGCAGGGGGGAGCCGCCGCGGCGGGTTATGCCGCGGGACGTGAATTGGAAGGTTGCACGTTGGAATGTGTGGATAGACCGCCAAGCGCACCGATCCGGACGGAGAGTGGGCGTGGCGATGCGCGTGGCGGCCTTGGCTGAGCAGCCGCGAAAATCAGGCGAGCGACGGCGGAGCGCGGGCCTGGAGGGTCGACAGGAACCAGCCGGCGGCGATCCGTTCGCCCGGCAGCAGGCGGGAGTCGCTGGCCATGGCAAGGGCCGGGCCGACGGTCAATGGCGGCGGCGGCAAGGCCAGCCCGGCCACCAGCGGGCAGAGCGGGCAATGGTCGGTGTTTGACGGCGCGTGATCCGGCGATTTTTCAGGGTCGCCGTCGTCGGAGGCGAGCCCGAACTCGCCGATTCCATAAACGGCGGCATCGACCTGGAGGGTGGTCAGGCCGCCGGAGGAACAGATCGGCAGCGAGGCGGTCTCTCCGGCCCGGGCGGTCCCCGGAACCATCGGCATCCAGCCCCAGGCAATGACCTGCAGCAACAGCGCGGCCATCCCGGCCACCAGGCCGAGCCTCCGCACCCGCCGCACTGTCGATCGACCGAAGGGCATTCGGTTCCGCCGCCTTTGCAATCGCCGGACGTACCCGGCAGCGGAGCAGGATACCGCAGCATTCGTAAACGGACGAGCGGCAAATGAACGCACAAATCGAGAAGGGTCAGGCCAGCAGGCGGAAGGCCGGTTCCGGCCTGGACAGCAGGTCGTGGCGCAAGGCCTCGATGGTGGCGTCGTCGCGGGCGGCGCGGGGAACGGTCACCGGCACCTCCGCCACCACCCGGCCGGGCGACGGCGCCAGCAGAAGCAGCCGGTCGGCCAGCGCCAGGGCTTCGCGCAGGTTGTGGGTGACCAGCAGGACGGTGGCCGGCCGCCGGTCCAGCAGTTCCGACAGCAGCGTGCGCAGCCGAAGCGCCGTCGGCTCGTCCAGCGAGACGAAGGGTTCGTCCATCAGCAGCAGGTCCGGCTCCACCAGGAAGGCACGGGCCAGCGCAACCCGCCGCGCCATGCCCAGCGACAGTTGGGTCGGGAAGCGGTCGGCGAAGGGCGACAGCTCCAGCGCGTCGAGCATGGCGTCGACCGCCGGGCCGCGGCGCTGCGCACGCGGCAGGACCAGCGCCAGATTCTGCCGCACGGTTCGCCAGGGCAGCAGGCGCGGTTCCTGGAAGACATAGCCGAGCCGGGCCGGCCCGCCGTCCGGCCGCGCCCCGACCTCCACCACGCCGTCGAAGGCGCGGTCCAGCCCGGCGACGATGCCGAGCGCGGTCGTCTTGCCGCAGCCGCTGGGGCCGACCAGCGCCACGACCTCCCCCGCCGCGGCGGACAGGGTCAGGCCGCGCACCGCCTCCACCGCGCCGAAGCGCTTGGAGCGGATCTCAAGCTTCAGCGGGCATCCGCCGCCAGCGCTGGCAGTGGCGCTCGACCGGTTGCAGGATGCCGTATTCCAGAAGCTGGACCACGGCCACGAACGCGATGGTGTAAGCCAGGATTCCTGCGACATCGAAGGTCTGAAATAGGAGGTTGATCTGGAATCCGACACCATCGCTGCGGCCCAGCAGTTCGACCACCAGCACGATCTTCCAGATCAGCGCCAGGCCGGACCGCGCAGCCGCGGCGATGGTGGGGGTGAGTTGCGGCAGCAGCACATGGCGAAGCCGGTCCGCGGGCGACAGGCGGTAGACGCGGGCCATGTCGATCAGCCCCTCGTCGATGGCGCGGGCACCGGCCCGCACCAGGACCACCGTGTTGGGAATCTTGTTGACGGCGACCGCGCCGATGGCCGCCGCCTCGGTCAATCCGAACCAGACATAGGCCAGCACGATGACCACCAGCGCCGGCAGGTTCAGGAAGAAGACCAGCCAGGGGCCGAACAGCCGGTCGATGAAGGGCGACCGCCCCATCGGCAGACCCAGCCCGACCCCGATGGACATGGCGAGCGCGAAGGCCGCCAGCACGCGCAGCAGCGTGACGCCCATGTGATGGAACAGCGCCCCGCTCTCCGCCTCGCGCAGCAAGGCCTCGGCCACCACCACCGGTCCCGGAAGCAGGCGCCCGCCGACCGTCAGCGCCGCCGCCTGCCAGACGGCCAGCAGCAGCAGGATCGACGCAACAGGCATCAGGGCGCGGCGCACCGGTCAGGCCCCACCGATCCAGAAGGTGCCGGGGGCGATGGTGGGCGCGTCACCGACCAGTTCCCGCCCACCCAGCCGCGCCAGCAGCGCGTAGAGCTTTGCGGCCCCTGCCCGCTCCTCCTCGGTCCAGCGGCGCGGGATGCCGTCGCGGTAGCGGTCGCGCAGGATGCGGAAGGTGGCGTCATCCTCCGCCTGCATCAGCGGGGCGAGCCGCTGCCACGCGGCGTCGGACTGTGCCAGCAGGGCTTTCGCCTTGTTCGTCGCCGCCTGGAATCCGGCGATGGCGGCCGGGTTGGCGCGCGCCCATTCCTCGCGGAAGACATAACCGATGGAGGGCACCGTCGCCGGCTGGCCCAGCGCCTCCAGCATGTCGGACACCGTCATCGTCACGCGCATGCCCTTCGCCTCCAGCCGGGCGGCGAAGGGCCAGAAGGTCAATACCGCATCCAGGTCGCCGCTGGCGATCTTGCTGTTCAGCAGAGGCGGTGCGGCGAAGAAGGGCTGCGCATCGCGGTCTAGCGACAGTCCATGGCGGTCGGCGGCCAGGGCCTTCAGCAGGAGCCAGCTCTTGTCGAGCGGGCTGCCGGCGACCCCAATGCGCTTGCCGCGCAGGTCGCCGATCCCGGCGATGGCGGACTTGGCCGGAACCACCAGCGCGCCGACGGCGGTCGAGTAGGGGATGAAGCACAGTGCCTCCCCCTTGCTGCGCATCCGCGACACCCACAGCCAGTCGGAAACGATGACCTCGACCCCGCCCGCCTGGAGCGCCACCTGGGTGGCGGGGTTGCCCGCCAGCTCCACCAGTTGCAGGTCGATGCCGGCTTGGCGGTCGAAGCCGTTGGCGCGGACGGTGTCGAGTTCCCAGCTGACCGTGCCGAACTTCAGCACCCCGGCGCGGACAACCGTCCGGTCGGCGGCAGCCGCGTGCCGGAGCGTTGCAGACGCCAGCAGCGCGCCGGCCGCCAGCAATGTCGTCCGTCTGGTGCAGCCTGCCGCCATGGTCCCCGCCCGGTGTTGAATGGACTGCCAGCTTAGGGGGACTGTAGATGGTTCGTATATTCAACGATAGGAGGATAAGGGGGGTAGCGCCGGCTGGACGGCGGCCGGTTTGGAGGGGGCGGGATCACAGTCCCAGATAGGCCTGCTTCACCGCCGGGTCGGCCAGCAGCGCCTCCCCCGTGCCCGACAGCACCACCCGGCCGTTCTCCAGCACGTAAGCCGTCTGGGCGATGCGCAGGGAGGCGGCGACATTCTGTTCGACCAGGATGATCGTCATGCCCTCGGCCGCCAGTGTCCGGATGATGCGGAACAGCTCCTGCACCAGGGCGGGCGACAGGCCGAGCGACGGCTCGTCGAACATGATGAGGTCCGGCTTGCCCATCAGGCAGCGGCCGATGGCCAGCATCTGCTGCTCGCCGCCGGACAGGGTGCCGGCCGCCTGGTCCAGCCGTTCGCGCAGGCGCGGGAACAGGTCCAGCACCCGGTCGTAGGTCTGGCGCGCGCTGGACCGGGCGCGTGGGATGACGGCGCCCATCTCCAGATTCTCCCGCACGCTCAGCGTCGGGAAGATCTGCCGCCCTTCCGCCACCTGCCCGATGCCGAGGTCGCAGACGACATGGCTGGGCAGTCCGGCGATCTCGCGGTCCTTGAAGCGGATGCTGCCACGCGCCGGTTTCAGGATGCCGGAGATGGCGCGGATCAGCGAGGTCTTGCCGGCCCCGTTGGCGCCGACGATGGCGGTGGTCTGCCCCGCCGCCACCTGCAGCGTGACACCGTCGAGCGCCTGGGCGTCGCCATAGTACAGGTCGAGATCGGATACGGTCAGCATGGCGGCAGGTCCAAAAGGCGGGGAGCGCCCTCTATAGCGCGATCATTTCAGGAAGAACACCGCACTCATCACCAGACCGACGGCGATGATGCCGGTGCGCAGGATCGGCTTGGGGATCTTCCGCCCCAGCCGGGCGCCGACATAACCGCCGGCGACCGCGGCCACCACCATCAGCAGCGCCTTCGGCCATTCCACCGCCCCGCCAGCGGCATAGGCCACCACGGCGATGGCGGTCAGCACGGCGGAGAACAGGTTCTTCAGCCCGTTCATGGCATTCAGGTCGGTCATGCCGAACAGGCTCAACTGCGCCAGCAGGAGGATGCCGAGCCCGCCGTTGAAATAGCCGCCATAGACGGAGACGGCGAACAGCGTGCCCAGCATCGCCCCGTTGCCGTGCAGACCCAGGCTGCGCAGCCGCTGCGCCAGCATGTTGCCGAAGGCGAACAGCCCGGTCGCCAGCAGCAAGAGCCAGGGCACGATGCCGCGGAACACCGAATCCGGCGTCACCAGCAGCAGCCCTGCCCCGACCAGCCCGCCGACCAGACTGACCGCCGACAGCAGCGGCAGGCTGAGCGTGCCGACCGGCGTCAGGTCCTGACGGTAGCCGTAGACGCCGCTGGCATAGCCGGGGAGCAGGGCGACCGTGCCGGTGGCGTTGGCGGCGACCGGCGGCACCCCGGCGTAGATCAACGCCGGCAGGGTGAGGAAGCTTCCCCCGCCGGCAACGGCATTCATTGCTCCAGCCAGAAAGGCCGCGGCCAATAAAATCAATTCGATCATGATATTACGAGCGGTTCCTCAACTCCCGGCGAATGATCTTGCCGGTGGTGGTCATGGGAAGGCTTTCCATGAATTCGATCGAACGCGGATATTCGTGGGCGGCCAGCCGGGTCTTCACATGCTCCTGGATCGAGGCCACCAGCGCGTCGTCCGGCGTCACCCCCTCCTGCAACACGACGAAGGCCTTGACGATCTCCGTGCGCAGCGGGTCGGGCACGCCGACCACCGCCGCCATGCGGACGGCGGGATGGCCGATCAGGCAATCCTCGATCTCGCCGGGGCCGATGCGGTAGCCGGCAGACGTGATGACGTCGTCATCACGCCCGACGAAGCGGATGTAACCGTCCTCGTCCAACTCCCCCTGGTCGCCGGTGACCAGCCAGTCGCCCCCAGGCCCAACGAATTTTGCCGCGGTGGCGTCGGGGTTGTTCCAATAACCGAGGAACATCACCGGATCCGGCCGATGCACGGCGATCAGGCCGAGCTTGCCCGGCGGCAGCCGGTTGCCCTGCCCGTCGATCACCGCCACGTCATGGCCGGGGACCGGACGGCCCATGATGCCGGGCTTCGGCGTCATCAGCGTCGCGGCCGAGGAGACGATCATGTTGCATTCGGTCTGGCCGTAGAACTCGTTGATTGTCACGCCGAAGGTCTCGCGCCCCCAATCGAGCAGCCCGGCACCCAGCGTCTCGCCGCCGCTGGCGACGGAGCGCATGTCGATGCGATGGCGCGCCCGAGGGTTCTTCACCGCCCGCATCATCTTCAGCGCCGTCGGCGGCAGGAAGGCGTTGCGCACCTGGAATTCGGCCAGCAGGGCGAAGGCGGCCTCCGCATCGAACTTCTCGAAGCGGTGGGAGACCACCGTCACACCATGGTGCCAGGCCGGCAGCAGCACGTCGAGCAGCCCGCCGATCCAAGCCCAGTCGGCCGGCGTCCAGATGCGGTCGGCTGGCTGCGGGAACAGGTCGTGCGACATCTCCACGCCCGGCAGATGACCCAGCAGCACCCGGTGCGCATGCAGCGCGCCCTTGGGTTGGCCGGTGGTGCCGGAGGTGTAGATGATCAGCGCCGGATCGTCCGGCCCAGTGTCGGCCGGGGTGAAGCTGTCGGACGCCGCGTCGCACAGCCCATGCCAGTCCAGGCAGCCGGGACCGGACCCGTCGACGCGGAAGACAGCACGCAGGTCGGGCAGGCGGTCGCGGATCTGGGCGATCTTGGCGGCCCCGGCGGCGTCGGTGACCACGGCGCGGGCGCCGCAGTTGGCCAGCCGGTATTCCAGCGCCTCCACCCCGAACAGCGAGAACAGCGGTACGGCGATGCCGCCCAGCTTGTAGACCGAGACATGGCTGATCGCGGTTTCCGGCGCCTGGGGCAGCAGAATGCCGACCCGGTCGCCGCGCGCAATACCTTGCGCCGTCAGCGCATTGGCGAAGCGGTTGGACAGGGCGCGGATGTCGGAGAAGCGGTATTCCTCGGTCCCGCCGTCGCGCCGCTTGTGGATCAGGGCGATGCGGCCGGGGTCCGTTTCCGCCCAGCGGTCGCAGACGTCGACGCCGATGTTGTAGCGGTCGGGCACGCGCCAGGCGAAGGCGCGGGACACCCCTTCATAGCTGTCCGCGTTGGGCAGCATGTTCGTTCCCTCCCAAGGGCTTGTCGTCGATTCCTTCGTGGAACCGTTGGCACGATCATAGGGGCAAGCGAGGCACCGCGTCACGCATCGGGAATAAGATGCGGGTCAGCCATGTTGATGGCGTCAGGAACGAACAGTTTCGTGCCGATCCAAACAGGACCCAACAGGACGAGAGCCACCATGAAAGCCAGCCCCTTCCTCGCCGCCGCGCTGTCCGCCAGCCTGCTCGCGGCCCCGCTTGCCGGCTGCGCACAGCCCGGCTACGGCGACTCCTATGGCGGCGTCAGCGCCAACAAGCAAACGGCCGGCACCGTTCTCGGCGGCGTGGTCGGTGGCTTGGCCGGCTCGCGCTTCGGCGGCGGCAGCGGCAAGCTGGTGGCGGTGGGCGTCGGCACGCTGCTGGGTGCGGCGCTGGGCAATGCCGCCGGCGCCTCGCTCGACCGTGCCGACCAGAACTATGCCCAGCAGGCGGCGGTCAACGCCTACAGCGCGCCGACCGGCAGCACCGTGCGCTGGAACAATCCGGACACCGGCAATTACGGCAGCTACACGCCTGTGCGCGAGGGCACCGGGCCGCAGGGTCAGCTCTGCCGTGAATATCAGACCACCATCGTGGTCCAGGGCCGCACCCAGCAGGGCTTCGGCACCGCCTGCCAGCAGCCGGACGGCACGTGGCGCGTGGTCAGCTGACCGGAACTGCCGTCAGGCAAGCGCCGTCCGCCGCCGGGCGGCGCTGCCGGATTTCGGCGGCGGGCCGGTGAGGGCGCTGGCGATGCGCACCGCCCCGTCGCCGTCCAGCGGCAGTGCCGTGGCGGCATCCTGCATCCGCTGCCGTTGCCCGGCGTCGGCCCACAGGGCGAGCGCCCGCCCGGCGATGACCGCCGCCGCCTTGGCGGGATCGCAGCCACGGGCGTCCAGGGCCGTGCACCAGCCGAGATCGGCGGCGTCGCCGCTCGCCATCGCCTGATTGTCGGCGGTGACCACCAGAAGGGTCGGCACCGCCAGCGCGGCAAGTTCCCCCATGGTGCCGCCGCCGGCCGACACCGCCAGACCGCAGTCGGCCATCAGCGCGCCCATGCGCGGGCAGTCGATCTCCACGGATACGCCATCGGCAGCGAGCGCCGCCACCTCGGCCGCCACCTCGTTTGCCCGCGGGTTGCTGCCGCCGACGACGGCGACGATCCGGCAGCCGTCGGGCCGCTCCGTCGCCAGCGCCTGCAGAACCGGCCCCGTCAGGCCGAGCGGGTCGGAGCCGCCGAAGGTCACCAGCAGCACCGGCCGGTCGGCGATGGTCCGCCGCGGCGCCTGAGCCGCCAGCCGAACCTCCCGCCGCAACGGGGCGTAGCCGGGGCCGAGCAGCAGGACGGCGCCGGGCGCCATCGCATCATAGGGAAGGGCCACCGCTTGCGGTGCGGCGTTGACGACGAGGTCGGCGTGCAGCGGCGTGCCGTCGCCCAGATCGTCCCAGGCCAGCACCCGCGCACCGGCGGCCTGCAGCCCGACGCGGTAGGCTTCGCCAAAGCGGTAGCCGTCGAGCATCACCGCCGTGCCATGCTCCCGCCGCAGGAGCGAGCGGGTGGCGGCCAGATCCGCCGCCTGCCCCACCGGACCGGCGATGGAGACATGGCGGAAGCCGTCCGCCGACAGCCGGCGGTCGATGGCGGGGGTGGATTCGACGGCGGCGAACAGCGCCTCGTGCCCCTGGTCGCGCAAGGCTTCCGCCACGGCGAGGCAGCGCATGACATGGCCGGTGCCGATGGTCGGCGACGCGTCGGCGCGGATGAGGATGACGGCCATGGCACTGGTCCGGAGAAATCGGCGTTGTGGCCCGGCCCCGGCGCAAGCACCCACTGCGCACGGTGTCGAGTCGGTGCGCATCTTGGCCCGGCACATTGCGCGAGTCCAGTGGCAGACGGTCGCGTGCGCGGAGGTAAATTGCGGCCGCCGGGGCTCCCGACGGACCTCCCCGTCAGGACTCGCGGCCGGCGATGACGCTGGCGGCGGTGGCGAGGCTCTCCGGCGTGCCGATGTCGAGGAAGCGGGCCTTGGCGACATGGGCGTTCAGCGTGCCCGACGGCAGCTTTTCCAGCACGTCGCGTTCCAGCGACACCGCGCCCGCCGCGATGAAGCGGTCGAGGAAGGCGGCGGAGAACAGATAGACGCCGGCATTGATGGTGCCCGCCCCCGGCACCTTGTCCAGGAAACGGCGGACGCGGCTGTCCGGCCCGATCTCCACCCGCACGAAGCGGGAGGCATCCTCCACCGTCACACACAGGACCGACGCCTCCGCCCCCGACAGCCGGTGCGAGGCGATGAAGGCGCGCAGGTCGGCGTCGAGGAAGGTGTCGCCGTTCACCACCAGGATGGTGCTGCTGCGCAGTTCCTTGCGGACATAGCCGAGCGCCCCTGCGGTGCCGAGCGGGCGCGGTTCGATCTGGCAGACCACGTCGATGGTGCCGGCGGAATCGCCGCGGGCGAGCCATGCGGTCACCCGATCGGCCAGATGGCCCAGGCACAGCACCACCCGGCGCGATCCGTAGGTCGACAGGTAATCCAGGAGATGGCCGAGGAAGGCACGGCCCGCGATGGGGGCCAGGACCTTCGGCGTGTCACCCAGAACGCCCCGGATGCGTGTGCCCAGCCCGCCGGCAAGCACCGCGACGTCTATGTTGGCAAGAGCGTCCTCAGACCGCACCGACCGTCCTTTCCCTAAAACCGCGCCCCGAAACCCTGTCCTGAACCCATCTGTCGCCGTCCGGCAGGAAGCAGCTTACGACGGCGCGGGCGCCGGGTCATCCACCCTGCGCGGCGCCCGGCGGCCATAGTCGATAAAGGGGGCGCTCCGGAATCGCAATGCGGAATTGCGTGGGCCTCCCTCCTCCGATGGTCATGGGACCCCTTTGGCGAGACACCGCAGGCGTTGCGCGACCGCCGCCAGGGTCACGTCGTGGTCACCGGCATGGCCGGCCAGCGCCATGGATGGGAACCAGGGCCGCACCGCCGTCCCCAGGGCCGACCAGTCGCCGGCCCCCCCGATCCGCCAGACCGGGACCCCGAGGGCAGCGGCCAGTTCCCCCACGGCGGTCGGGGCGGAGATCACGAGGTCAAGGCCGGAGATGAGCGCCGCCACCCCCTCCAGATCCCGGCGCTGGTCCAGATCGGGCCAGTGGTGCAGCACCGTGCCGAAGCGGTGCAGGGCGTCCTCCCGCTCCGCCTCGTGCCCGTCATATTGCAGGCTGACGAAGGTCACGCCCGGCACGGCGAGGATCGGTCCCCACTGGTCGATCCGGCTGTATGCGCCGGCCCGGTCGGCCGTCATGCGGCTGCTTCGCCAGCAGATGCCGACCCGCAAGCCGGGACCGAGGTCCGCCAGCCGGCCGCGCCAGTCCGCCGCCAGCCGTGGATCGGCGATGAAGAGTGGAGCGGTTGAAGGGAAATGCCGCAGGGCAGGCCGCAGCCGCGCGGCGATGTTCCCCATTGGTGCATGGCAATCGGCATCGCGCGGATTCGTGGTGGGCGCCCGCACCTCCGCACCCGGCAGGGCGCGGGCGAACAGGCCGGTCAGGCGCGGGTCGCATTCGACGATCAGCCGGCCGGCTTGACGGAGCAGGTCGGGCAACGCCGTGCCGAACATGATCTCGTCGCCCAGCCCCTGTTCGCCCCATACCAGGATACGGCGGCCGGCCAATGGTTCGCCCTGCCATTCCGGGATATTGAGGCGGCGTGAAACGGCTTCGCCGGTGGCGAAGCGGTGAGCGTAATCGTCCCAGCCGCCGGTCAGGTCGCCCTCGGCCAAGCGCAGCAGGGCGCGGTTCATCCGGGCGTCGGCCCTGCCCGGCGTCAGCCGCAGGCTCCGTTCGGTCCAGTCGCGGGTGGGGTGACGCTCTCCCCGCATCAGCAGCCCGTGGCCATGGATGACCAATACGTCCGGCAGATCGGGAGCGAGTGCCGTCGCGCGGCGGTGAGCGTACAGGGCGTCGCTCCAGCGTCCGAGCCCCGCCAGCGCCATGCCCAGGTTCGACCAGCCCTTGGCCGAAGTGGGCGTGATGCGCAATGCACGGCGGCACTGGCGAGCGGCCTCGGCGAAACGCCCCTGCCCCTTCAACGCCGCGGCGGCCGTGATCAGCACCCCGGCTAGGCTCGGTGCCAGGGCTGCCGCGCGGATGCAGGCGGTCTCGGCCTCGGCGAAGTGCCGGGTGGCGAGCAGGGCGGCGGCGAGGTTGCCCCAGCTTTCCGCCTGCAATGGGCGAAGCCGGACGGCGCGGCGGTGCAGCGTCGCGGCCTCTGCCGCGGACGCACCGGCCTGGAGTGCCACACCGAGGTTACCCAGCGCTTCTGGAAAGGCCGGGTTCAGCGCCACTGCGCGCCGGTGCCAGAGAATTGCGGCCTCGACGCGGCCAAGCCGGAGCAGCGTGAGACCACCGTTGGTCCAGGCGGCCGGGTGGGTCGGAGCGGTTGCCACGGCCTTGCGGTGAAGGGTTTCCGCGTCGAGCAAGCGGCCTTGCCGGTGCAGAGCGACCGCCTGCGCCGCCAACGCCTCTCCCGCTGCGGGTACCCTCTCCGCCCCGGGGAGAGGGCTGGGTGAGGGGGGCGCATGGCGTGACGTGGCCGATAATCGGGAGAGCGAACGCAATGCGCCGGCCATATCGGCCATCGTCGCCGACAGCGGCTCGCCCGGCCGGGGCTGGAAGAGGCGCATCGACGGATACCAGGGGCGGACCCCGGCCCCCAACTGCGTCCAATCGCGGGTGCCGAAGCGCCAGACCGGGGTGCCGAGCGCGCCTGCCAGCTCACCAACCGACATCGCCGGCGAAATGACGAGGTCCAGCCCGGCAATCAGGGCGGCGACGCCATCGAAATCGTCCTTGCGGTCGAGATCGTCCCAGCGGTGCAGGCGGATGCCGAAACGCTGCTCGGCCTGCCGGACCTCCTCCTCCACCTCGCCATATTGCAGCACCACCCATTGGATGCCGGGCAGCGCGAACAGCGGCGCCCAGACGTCGAGCGCCAGATAGGCGATGCTACGCTCCACGGTCATCATCTGGCTGCGCCAGCCGATGCCGATGCGCAATCCGGAGCCGAGAGCCGCCAGCCGGTCGCGCCAACGCTCGACCAACCCTGCGTCGGGCACCAGCCAGGAGGGGCGCGGCGGAAAATCGGCCAGCCGGCGGCGCAGGACGCGGGGCAAGGAGCCCATCGGCACGTGGCGGTCATAGTCGGGGATCGCCATCGCCTCCCGACCCTGCGCGTCCAGCGCCTCCGCCCGCACCCGCAGGGCCGGGAAGGAGCGGGCGAACAGGGGCACCAGCCGGCGATCGACCTCAAGTGTGGTCGAAACGGCGCGTCCGGCCAACTCGGGGCAGAGGGCGGAGAACAGGATGGTGTCGCCCACGCCCTGCTCGCCCCAGATCATCAGGCGGCGGCCGGTCAGGTCCTCTCCACGCCATGGCTGGGCGCGCGGCTGGCGCCCCTGCCCGACCTGCCCCGAGCCGAAACGCCAGGCATAACCGGGCCAGCCATGGTCGAGATCGCCGGCCTCCAGCCGCAGCAGGCCCTTGTTGAAGTGCGACAACGACATGTCGGGTCGCAGCGTCAGCGCCCGGTCATAGCAGCGCTCCGCCCCCGTGCCGTCGCTCAACCGTTGCCGGGCCAGCCCCAGGTTGCTCCAGGCCTCGCCATAGGCGGGGTCCAGCGCCAGGGCGCTGCGGTAGCAGTCGGCGGCGCCGGCATGGTCGTGCCGGCCTTGGCGCAGGTGGCCCAGATTGTTGCGGGCAGGCGCCTCCAGCGGCGCAAGCCGGATGGCGCGACGTTGCGACCGCTCGGCCTCGGCGAAACGCTCGGCGCTGCGCAGGGCGTTGCCCAGGTTGGTGTGGGTTTCCGGCAGGGTGGGATCGAGCGTCAATGCAACATGCCATGCCGTCCAGGCGTTGGACGTGCGGCCGGCGGCATGGCGGGCATTGCCGAGATTGTTCCAGGCGCCGGCGAAGTCGGGCCGCTGGCGGATCGCTTCCCGGTGCAGGGCCTCCGCCTCGGCATGGCGGCCCTGGGCGTTGCGGATGCTGCCGAGATTGTCCAGCGCGTCGGCATGGTCTGGCTGGATGGCGGTGGCCGCATCGAAGCAGGTGGCCGCATCATCCAGTTGACCAAGAGCCTTAAGACAGAGCCCTAGACCGTTGAGAGAAAACGCATCGCGTGGCGCAAGGCGCAAGGCGTCGGCGTAGCGCTCCGCCGCATCCTCCATCCGCCCGGCGGCATGGAGCGCGGCGGCGAGAGCGGACAGGGCCGTGGGGTCGGAGGTTCCACCGCCTAGCGTCGCCGCCATCTGCAAGGCGTCGGCGGCCTCCCTCTTGCGGCCGAGTTGCTGAAGGCTGACCGCCCGGTTCGTCCAGGGGCGCGGGTCGCCGGGAAGCAGTTCCGCCGCGCGGGCATGGGCAGCCAATGCTTCTTCCGCCCGACCGATCCCCTGTAGGGCGGCGCCGAGGTTCAGGTGGGCGTCGGCCAAATTGGGAGACAGCCGGGCGGCTTCGGCATAATGGACGGCGGCCTCCGCCAACCGATCGAGCGCGGCCAGCACCAGCCCCAGATTGAAATGGGCGCCGACATGGGTGGGGATGCATTGGAGTGCACGACGTTGCGCTGCTTCGGCTTCCTCCAGGCGGCCAAGCCGTTGCAGAACGATGCCCCTGTTGGCGTGGTAATCCGCCACCTCCGGCGCAAGTTCGACCGCTTTACTAATTAAGTGAATGGCTTGAACGTTGTCGTTGCGCTGGTGGTTCAGGACGCCCAGCAGATGCAGGGCATCGGCGTGACGCGGTTCGGCATCCAAGACACGTCGGTACAGGGGTTCGGCGGCGTCCAGAGCGCCGGCCTGATGATGGCGAAGCGCCTCGGCGAACCAATCTGAAATGCTCACAGATCACCTGCGGAAAGTCTGTTAAGCATCTGCGCTGCCTTGGGAATGGCGCCACCGATGCCGGCCGACCCATCGGGATGGATGCAGCGCATGGTGGGGAACCAGGGACGCACCGCTGTGCCGAGTTGCGTCCAGTCGCGCCGTCCCAATCGCCAGACCGGCACGCCCAGCGCTGCCGCCATTTCCCCGGCGGAGGACGCGACGGTGATCGCCAGATCGAGGTTCGCCATCAGGGCGGCGGTGCCCTCCAGATCGGCGATCTGGTCGAGGTCGGGCCAGCGGTGGATGCGCAGCCTCAATCGCTCTTCGACCGCAGCGATCTCTTCCTCGCGTCCGTCATATTGAAGGCTGACGGCATGAATGCCGGGCAGGCACAACAGGGAGTTCCACTCCTCCAGGTCGGTATAGGACTGGCGCCGTTCGGTGGTGATGCGCCGGCTGGTCCAGGCAATCCCGACCCTCAGGCCGGGGCCGAGCGCATCCAACCGGGACCGCCATGCCGCCACCCGCTCCGGATCCGGCTTCAGCCAGCCGGCGGGCGGCGGTGGGACCGGTGCGGTCTTCCACAGCAGGCGCGGCAGCGAGCCGAAGGGGAGATGGCAGTCGGCATCGGTCGGCCGCCGCGTCGGCGCGCGCACCGTGGTGCGGGGAAAGGAGCGCTGGAACAGCGCGACCAGCCGCGGTTCGCATTCGACGATGGCGGCAGGGAAACGCGACAGGGCTTCCGGTAGAAGGGCGCCGAACATGAACTCGTCGCCCAACCCCTGTTCGGCCCACAGCAGCAGGCGGCGCCCGGCAAGCTCGCCGCCCTCCCATTCCGGGATGTTGAAGGGGCGCTTCGGCCGCAACCGCCCGGAATCGAAGCGGACGGTGTAATCTTCCCATCCCTCGGCCAACCGGCCTTGGCGCAGGCGCAGGATGGCGCGGTTGAAGCGGGCGAGCGCCTGCGCCGGATCGGCAGCCAGCGCCTTGGTGAATTCCCGCTCCGCGCCGACTTCGTCGCCCAGATCCTGAAGGGCGAGCGCCAGATTCGTATGGGCGGCGGCATAGTCGGGGCGCAGGTCCAGCGCGTGGCGTTGCAACTCGGCGGAGTCCGTAGCCCGACCCTGCTGACGACGGATCGTGCCGAGGTTGGTCATCGCCTCCGCCATATTCGGGTCGAGCCGCAGAGCGCGGGCGAAGGCGTCGGCGGCGGGCGCGATGCGGTCGGCACCTTGCAGGGCGAGACCGTAAGCGTTCCAGCCCTCGGCATCCGCCGGTTCCAGCGTCAGGTAGCGGCGGTATGCGGGTTCTGCGTCTCCGCAGCGGCGTTGCCGCGATCCGGCCAATGCCAGGGCCGCCGCGGAATGGTCCGGCCGGCGGGCAAGCACGGCACGCAACTCCGCTTCCCCTTCATCGGCTCGCCCAAGGTCGAGCAGGGCGAGGCCCAGGGCGGCGCGCGCTTCCGTCAGGGAGGGATTGGAGGCAAGCGCGTGGCGCAGGAGCGGTTCCGCCTCCGCCGAGCGGCCAAGGCTGCGAAGCACCGCGCCCAGGTTGCCCTCCGCCTCCCCGTAGTCGGGGCGGGCGCGCAGGGCGGCACGGTAGGCATCGGCGGCCTCGGCGGCCTTGCCTTGGGCGTTCAGGGCATTGCCCAGAGTGTTGGCGGCCTCGGGGAACGGGCGGCGCAGGCGCAGGGCGTTGCGGGCCGCGCGTTCCGCCTCGGCGGAGCGGCCGAGCGCCTGGAGGGCGTAGGCGAGGTTGGCGTGGTAATCGGGAACGTCGCGCTTGGCCGCCACCGCCTGTCCGATCAGGTCGGCGGCCTCGGCAAAGCGGCCGGTCTGACAAGCGATCATGCCCAGCAGATGCAGGGCGTCCGGCTGGCGCGGCTGAACGGCGATTGCCTGGCGATAGAGCGCCTCGGCTTCAGGCAGGCGGCCGGCTTGGTGCAACGGGACGGCCTGCCCGACCAGCGCCGCGGCGGTGGCGGCAGCGGCGTTGCCGGTTTTGCGCTGGTTGGTCATGCCCCGTGCCGTTCCTGTTGGCTACGGGTAAGGGATAGCACGAATTGGGTGTGGTGGAAGGGGTGGAGACCCGTGCCCCCACCCCGGCCCTCCCCCGCTGGGCGGGGGAGGGAGCAAGTGGTTGCACGGGAGCGAGATTGCCTTACGCCACGCCCACCGGCGGGGTCGGGGCGGCGTTGACCGGGTCGGCCAGCTGGGCATCGACCACGGCGACGGCGGTCATGTTGACCAGACCGCGGGTGGTGACCGACGGGGTGACGATGTGGACCGGCCGCTGGACGCCCAGCAGGATCGGACCGACATTCTGCGCCTCGCCCAGGATCTTCATCATGTTGAAGGCGATGTTGGCGGCGTCCAGCGTCGGCATCACCAGCAGGTTCGCCTCGCCCTTCAGGCGGCTGTCGGGCAGCACTTCCTTGCGAATGGCAGGGGCGAGAGCGGCGTCGGCATGCATCTCGCCGTCGATCTCGACATCAGGCATCTGCTCGGACGCCAGCTCCACCGCCGCACGCATCTTGCGGGCGGACGGGGTGTCGGCGCTGCCGAAATTGGAGTGCGACAGCAGGGCCACCTTCGGTTCGATGCCGAAGCGCTTCACCTCGTCCGCCGCCAGCCGGGCGATCTCGGCCACCTGCTCGGCGGTCGGGTCGGGGTTGACGTAGGTGTCGGTGATGAAGTGGACGCCCTTCTGCGAGATCAGCGCATTCATCGTCGCGGCGACCTTCACGCCGTCGCGCAGGCCGATCAGGCCGCAGATGTGCGCCCAATGCTCGTTGAAGCGGCCGGTGGTGCCACAGACCAGCGCGTCGGCCTCGCCGCGGCGGACCATCAGGGCGCCGAAGACGGTGGGCTGGGTCCGAACCACGTTGGCGGCATGGCTGGGCGACACGCCGCGGCGTCCCATCAGCTTGCGGTAATGTTCGGTGAAGTTGTGATAGCGCGGATCGCGGATGATCTCGATCACCTCGACGTCCTGGCCGATCTTCAGGCGCAGGCCCATCTCGCCGATCACCCGCTCGATCACCTCGCGGCGGCCGATCAGCACCGGATGGGCGATGCCGTCATCGACCACCACCTGGGCGCAGCGGATCACGCGCGGGTCCTCGCCCTCGGCATAGACGACGCGCTTGGGCGCGGTCTTGGCCTTGGTGATGACCGGCTTCATGAACAGGCCGGAGCGGATGACGTACTGGTTCAACTGGTCCTGATAGGCGCGGAAATCGGCGATCGGCCGGGTGGCGACGCCGCTGTCCATGGCCGCCTTGGCGACCGCCGACGACACCTCGACGATCAGGCGCGGATCGAAGGGCTTCGGCAGGATGTAATCCGGGCCGAAGCGCAGCGATTCACCGACATAGGCCGCCGCCACCACGTCCGACGGTTCGGCGCGGGCGAGGTTGGCCATGGCGTGGGTCGCCGCGATCTTCATCTCCTCGTTCACCGTGGTGGCGCCGACGTCCAGCGCACCGCGGAAGATGAAGGGGAAGCACAGGACGTTGTTGACCTGATTGGGGAAGTCGGAGCGGCCGGTGGCGATGATGGCGTCCGGACGGGCCTCGCGGGCCAGATCCGGCATGATCTCCGGCTCCGGGTTGGCGAGCGCCAGGATCAGCGGCTTGTCGGCCATGCGGGCCAGCAGCTCCGGCTTCAGCACCTTGGCGCCGGAAAGGCCGAGGAAGATGTCGGCGCCGTCGATGACGTCGGACAGCGTGCGCGCCTCGGTGTCGTGCGCGTAGGCCTCCTTGTATTCGTTCATCTCCTCGTTGCGGCCCTTGTGGACCACGCCGATGCGGTCGACCAGCCAGACATTCTCGCGGCGGACACCCAGCGACAGCATCAGGTCGAGGCAGGCGATGCCGGCCGCGCCGCCGCCGGTGGAGACCACCTTGACCTTGGAGATGTCCTTGCCGACCAGCGCCAGACCGTTCAGCACGGCGGCACCCACAACGATGGCGGTGCCGTGCTGGTCGTCGTGGAACACCGGGATCTTCATGCGCTCGCGGCAGCGGCGCTCGATCTCGAAGCAGGCGGGGGCGGCGATGTCTTCCAGGTTGATGGCGCCGAAGGTCGGTTCCAGCCGGACGATGGTGTCGACCAGCGCATCGACGTCATGCTCGTTCAGCTCGATGTCGAAGCAGTCGATACCGGCGAATTTCTTGAAGAGGACGGCCTTGCCTTCCATCACCGGCTTGGCGGCGTAGGGACCGATGTTGCCCAAGCCCAGCACGGCGGTGCCGTTGGTGACGACCGCCACCAGATTGGCCCGCGCCGTCAGCTCCGCCGCCTTCGACGGATCCTCGGCGATGGCGGTGCAGGCATGGGCAACGCCCGGCGAATATGCCAGCGCCAGATCGCGCTGGTTGGCCATGGGCTTGGTCGCGACTACTGCCAGCTTACCGGGCCGCGGGTTGCGGTGATACTCAAGCGCCATCGCCTCAAAATCGCCGGACATCGGGTCTCTTCCTCCGGTTAACGTGATTTCAGTTAATTCTTTGCGTTCGCTTTACCTGATTGGCGGTTATAGCCCATTCGGGCTGCTGCGCCAACCGCCCCGCGAAACGGAAAGGGGACGATTCGAACCAAATCGAAGCGTCCCCCTTACCTTACAGGATCCTCATGGAGGCCGGATGGATCATCTTTGGAATTTCCGAATCCGGTCCTGCATGTGTGCCGCGCGTTCTTTGCGGATCGTCAGATCCGGGCGAGCGCCGGCTCCTTGAAGTGCTGCTGGTATTCGGCGACCGCCTTGCTCTCGTCGAACTCGCCTTCCATCTTGGCGACGACGACGGTGGCGACGCCGTTGCCGATCAGGTTGGTCAGCGCGCGGGCTTCCGACATGAAGCGGTCGACGCCCAGCAGCAGGGCCAGCCCTTCGATCGGCAGGACGCCGGTGGCCGACAGGGTGGCGGCCAGCGTCACGAAGCCGCCGCCGGTGACCGCCGCCGCACCCTTTGAGGTCAGCATCAGGATGATGAGGATGTAGAGCTGCTGCCAGATCGTCAGGTCGACGTTGAAGGCCTGGGCGATGAAGATCGCCGCCATCGACAGGTAGATCGAGGTGCCGTCGAGGTTGAAGGAATAGCCGGTGGGGATCACCAGACCGACGACATGCTTGGAGCAGCCGAACTTCTGCATCTTCTCCATCATGCGCGGCAGAACCGACTCCGAGGAGGAGGTGCCGAGCACGATCAGCAGTTCCTGGCGGATGTAGCGGATGAAGTTCCAGATGCTGAAGCCGTAGGCCTTGGCGATGCCACCCAGCACGACGAAGATGAAGATCGCCATGGTGAGGTAGACCGACGCCATCAGCTGGCCCAGCGCCGTCAGCGACGAGATGCCGTACTTGCCGATGGTGAAGGACATGGCGCCGAAGGCACCGACCGGGGCGACGCGCATCAGGATGCCGATCACGCCGAACAGGGCATGGCCGATCTTGTCGAAGATGTCCTCGACCAGCTTGCCCTTCTGGCCCATGGCGGACAGGGCGACGCCGAACACCACGGCGAAGAACAGGATCTGCAGCATGTCGCCCTGGACGAAGGCGCCGACCACATTGTCGGGCACGATGCCGACGACGAAGTCGATGAAGCCGTGCTCGTGGGCGGAGGTGGCGTATTTCTGAACCGCGTCGGCCTTCAGCTGGCCCGGCTGGATGTTCATGCCGGCGCCGGGGCGGACGAGGTTGACGATCAGCAGCCCGATGCCGAGTGCGAAGGTCGTCACCACCTCGAAATACAGCAGGGCCTTGCCGCCGACCTTGCCGACCTTCTTCAGGTTGCCGATCGAGGAGATGCCGGTCACCACCGTCAGGAAGACGATCGGGCCGATCACCATCTTGACCATCTTGATGAACAGGTCGCCCAGCGGCTTCATCTGCACCGCGATGGCCGGGTAGAAGTGCCCCAGCAGGATGCCGAGGCTGATGGCGGTCAGAACCTGGAAGGTCAGGTTGGTGTAGAAGGGCTTCTTCACCGCACCCTGGGTCGCGGCGGTGGGGCGCGCGGCGGTCGCGTCTGCGCTCATGCTACTCTCCTCGTGGCGTTCCTCAGAACGGCGTTCCTGGCGGGGTGCCCGTTCTTTCGTCCGGCATTTGCACCGGCTGGGCGGGCGGACCCCAACTGATTGCTCCTGAAAGCAAGCGGTGGGCCAATTGCTGAATCCAGCAACATCAAGCATTTGCCGAATGGCCGAGGGCGAGAATCCGCACGACAGGGGGGCCAGCGATGTGCGAAAATCCGCACACTTCACAGCGCTGCGGCATCAATGTTGCGGCGCAGCACGATCAGGGAAGACGTTGCTGAGCAATCCGACCGATCCGGCGACAGATTCGACCGCCCCTCCCCCCCTCGCCGCGACGCTCTCGCCGGCGACGCAGCTGGTCGCCCGGGCACTGGAACGGCCGCGCCGGCTGCTGATGGTGGCGCTGCTGCTCGGCGTCCCGGCGGCAGCGGCATTGGCGGCGGGCTGGGCCTCGTCCCTGGCGCTGGACGATCTGAAGGACAGCGCGCGGGCGCAGCTGGCGCTCTACAACGCCAACCTGCGGGCGGAGCTGGAGCGTCATGCCGCCGTTCCGTTGGCACTTGCGCAGGATGAGGAGGTGCGCGCCCTACTGGTCAACCCGACGCCGGCCGCTGTCGACCGGCTGAACCGCAAGCTGCAGGGCATCGCCCAGGCGTTGGATGCGCTGGCGCTTTATGTAATGGACGCCAAGGGAACGACGCTGGCGGCCAGCAACTGGAACAGCGCCGCCAGCTTCGTGGGCGAGAATTTCTCCTACCGTCCCTATTTCCGCATGGCGATGGACCAGGGGGAGGGGCACCATTTCGCGCTGGGCACCACCTCGCTGGTGCCGGGCTATTACACGGCGAACCGGGTGGTGGCGGAAAACCGCACAGTGGGGGCGGTGGTGCTGAAGCTGGGGTTCGACCGGCTGGAGCGGGGCTGGACGCCGGGGCAGGAAAAGCTGCTGGTGACCGACCGCGACGGGGTGGTGTTCATCACCAACATGCCGTCCTGGCGCTATCACGCCCTGCCCCGCCGCCTGCCGATCAGCCTGCCCATCGTGCCGGAGGGCACCAGCGAGGGGCTGGACGTGCTGCCCTGGGCCTTTGGCGGAGCGTCCGACCGCATCGCGCTGGAGGAGAAGGACGGGCAGCGCCGCTATCTGCTGACCTCCGTCGCCATGCCCGGCGGCGATTGGACCCTGCACAGCCTGACCAGCCTCGATCCGGTGACCGCCCGCGCCTGGGTCGCCGGGCTGCTGGCCGCCGCCGCGGTGGCGATGGCCGCGCTCACCGCCTATGCGGTGGCGCTGCGCCGGGTGGCTCTGGTCGAGCGGATCGCGCTGCAGGAGGAATCGCGGGCGGAGTTGGAGCGCCGGGTCGCCGCCGCCACCGCCGATCTGCGCGCCGCGGAGAACGAGCTGACCCAGGCGGCCAAGCTGGCGGCGCTGGGGCAGATGTCGGCCGGCATCGCGCACGAGATCAACCAGCCGCTCGCCGCCATGCGCAGCTTCGCCGACAATGCCGTGGTCCTTCTGGAGCGCGGGCGGATGGACGCCGTGCGCGGCAATCTGGCGGAGATCGCCGAACTGACCGACCGCATGGCCGCGATCACCCGCCAGTTGAAGGGCTTTGCCCGCCGCGCTTCCGGCACGCTGGGGCCGGTGTCGGTGCAGGGCGCGGTGAGCCAGGCGCTGGCCCTGCTGGAATCCAAGCTGCGGCGCGAGGACATCACGGTCGAGGTCGATCTGCCCGACCAGCCGGTCCGGGTGGTGGCGGAGGATGTGCGATTGCAGCAGGTGCTGGTCAATCTGATCGGCAACGCCGCCGACGCCATGCGCGGCTGTCCGGTGCGTCGCCTGCGCATCGGGCTGGTCGCGGCGGAGGGCGAGGCGCTGCTGAGCGTCGCCGATACCGGCGGCGGCATCGCAGAGGCCGACCTGCCCCGGCTGTTCGTCCCCTTCTTCACCACCAAGGAAGCCGGCGAGGGGCTGGGGCTGGGGCTGTCGATCAGCCACGGCATCGTCGAGGATTTCGGAGGCAGCCTGACCGCCGCCAACCGCAACGGCAAACCGGGCCACGGCGCCGTCTTCACCCTGCGGCTCACCACCACGGAGCAGGCCACATGAGTCAGTCCATTCCCGAGGCCGCCGGCGCCGTGCTGTTCGTGGATGACGAGCGCGCGGTGCGGCTGGCCGGGCAGCAGGCGCTGGAACTGGCAGGATTCGAGGTGACGGCCTGCGACGGGGCGGAGCGGGCCTTGCGCCATCTCGGCCGCGACTGGCCGGGCTGCCTCGTCACCGACGTGCGCATGCCGCAGATGGACGGGCTGGCCCTGCTGGCGCGGGTGCGGGAGATCGATCCCGACCTGCCGGTCATCCTCATCACCGGCCATGGCGATGTGCCGATGGCGGTGGAGGCGATGCGCAACGGCGCCTACGACTTCCTGGAAAAGCCTTTCCCGTCCGACCGGCTGACCGAGATCGCCCGGCGCGCGGTGGAGAAGCGGCGGCTGGTGCTGGAGAACCGCCGGCTGCGGGCGCAGATCGCCGGCGGAACCGATCCGGCGGGGACCATCGTCGGCCGCACGCCGGGCATCGAGCGGCTGCGCGCCACCATCGCCACGGTCGCGGACACCGACGCCGATGTTCTGGTGTTCGGCGAGACCGGCACCGGCAAGGAGATGGTCGCCCGCGCGCTGCACGCCGCCAGTCGCCGGCGCAAGAACCCTTTCGTCGCGCTGAATTGCGGCGCCATGCCGGAGACGATCTTCGAGAGCGAGCTGTTCGGTCACGAGGCCGGCGCCTTCACCGGGGCCGCCAAGCGCCGGGTCGGCCGGATCGAACATGCAGGCGGCGGCACCCTGTTCCTGGACGAGATCGAAAGCATGCCGCTGGCCCTGCAGGTCAAGCTGCTGCGGGTGATCCAGGAACGGGTGGTCGAACCGCTGGGATCGAACGAGCAGGTGCCGGTCGATCTGCGGGTGGTCGCCGCCACCAAGGCGGATCTGCGGCAGGCGGCGGACGAGGGGAAATTCCGTGCCGATCTCTATTACCGGCTGAATGTGGTGGTGCTGACCATTCCGCCGCTGCGCGAACGCCGCGACGACATCCCGCTGCTGTTCCAGCATTTCGTCGCCCAGGCCGCTTCCCGTTACAACCGCGAGCCGCGGACGCCCACCCGCGAGCAGATGCAGCGGCTGATGAGCCAGGACTGGCCCGGCAACGTCCGCGAACTGCGCAACGCCGCCGATCGCTTCGTGCTGGGGCTGGAGGATGTGGCCCCGGCGCCGGTGTCGGCACCGTCGACGCTGTCGCTGGCCGAGCAGGTGGATCTGTTCGAAAAGGGCCTGATCCAGTCCGAACTCGCCCGCCAACGGGGCAGCGTGAAGGCCGCCATCGAGGCGCTGAACATCCCGCGCAAGACCTTTTACGACAAGCTGAAACGCTATGGGCTGAGCCGGGAGGATTTTATCGAGTGACTATTTCAGACTGACCCCAGCCGCCACGGACGCGAGGATGGCGCCGACGATCACTGCAAGGACTGTCTACAGGTAACCTTTGCCCGGCTTTTCAGCCAGCTTCTCCAGCAACTCACCCTTTGTCGCGGACAGGTCGGCCTTGGTCGCGAGATGGTTCAGCCGCTCATCGAGACGCGCCAGCAGCGGCTTCATCTCGTCGAGAAGCCCCTCCATCCGGTCAACGCGTCGGGTCAGGTCGTCCATACCAGGAGGATGGCCCCCGCCGCCGTTTCCGTCAATGGGCGCGGGTCCGCTGTCCCGTGTGATCGACTGGCGATCATCCACGCCGGATGCTCTGTTCGGAAGGGCCATCGGCTTCTTTGTCCTGGACCGTCAGCGGACGCTGCTCGCGCAATCCGCCGCATGTTTGTAATGCGATGGTGTTTTTACGAATTTTCTGAGCAGGCTCCACAACTTTCCGGGCAATGCGGTGGATCGCCACCCTTCACTTCCCCCATTCGTGCAGTTGACATCCGGTTCCGCTTGCCGGCCGCACGCGCGGTTCCCATGTGGCTCCTGGTGTCCGGCCGCCCTTTCCATGATTCGGGAAACCGGCCTTCGGACAGCTCGGCCGGGCGGACCTTTCCTTCGTTTCGGCTGTTGTACTGGAGACCACACAGCACCGACGTCGAAGGGGACGGCCTTAGAATGTCACCGAGGATTAGCACCATGACCCCCCGTCTCCTTGCGGAGCTTCTGGAACCGATCCTGACCGCAGCGGAAGACGACGAAGAGGCCCTGTCCGAGGCCGTGAACCTGACCGCGGAGGCCATGGCGGCGCTTGGCGCCACCGTGCTCGATCCCGACGGGAAGCCGGCCCGCGGGGTGTCCGATGAACGGGCCGTCGTCGCCGCGCTGAACACCCACGCGCACAATCTGATGCGCGATGGTCGGCTGGACGACGTGGTCGAGGCCCTGCAGGTGGCCGAGCGGATCGGCCGTCTCGCCCATCTGCCGCACCACCCGCGGACCGTCTGACCACTCTTTCGGGAGAAGGGCGCGGTCGTTCGTGGAAGCGGCTTCGCGGGTGCGGGAATTTCTCCCCGCCGTGCTGTTTGAGCGACGTGCCACCCAGCGCTCAACAGGGGAGGAGCCCTCGTGCCCACCGCGCCGCAGCCACATGCCCAGCCGAATGTATTGGCCAACCCGCTGGAAAGCGGGATTCTCTCCCGCCTTCAGGACGACCTGCTGCCGGACCATCTCCTGACCCGCCGCTGGTATGCGGCGAAGGACGCCGGCCGGCCGGTCGTGCGCATCATAGACGCCCTGCCGCTGCCGCTCGCCGGCGGATCGCAGGCCCAGCTCTGCCTGTTGTGGGTGGAGCCGCCGGGACGGGAGCCGCAGCTCTACCAGCTTCCCCTGATCCTCGACCGCGGCACCGGCGAGGATGCGTCGGTGATCGCAGGTTCCAAGGACCTGCCGGTTCCGGGGCGCCTGCGCGACGGCTATGCCGATGACGGCGTGGTCCGTGCGCTGCTGGGCGCCATTCTGAAACGTGATCCCGAACCCAGCGAAACGGCGCTGTCCGCCGGCCTGACCGCCGGCCACACCCGTGCCTGCGAGGCGCTGGCGGAACGGTTGCACAGCGATGCCCCGCTGCATCGGATGACCGCCGAACAGTCCAACACCTCCATCTGCATCGGCGACGCCGCCATCCTGAAGGGGCTGCGCAAGCTGGAACCCGGTATGCACCCCGAACTGGAGGTCAGCCGCTTCCTGACCGAGGTGGCGCAGTTCCCCAACACGCCGGCCCTCCTGGGCTGGGTCGAGCGGTCCAACAGCTCCGGTTCCACCACGCTGTGCGTGATGCAGGAGTTGGTGCCGGAGGCGAAGGACGCCTGGGGCCATGTCACCGGCTATCTGAACGACCGCGTCGCCCGCTTCGAGGACAGTGAGGCGGCGCAGGCCGCCGATGCCGACAGCGTAGCCTTTCTGCGCCTGCTGGGTCAGCGGACGGCGGAGCTTCACCGGGCGCTCGCCACTCCCGGCGGCGGCGACGCCTTCACGCCCGAGCCGGCGACGGCGGAGCGGCTAAGGGAGTGGGCCGGCGGCGTGCGCACCCTGGCGAAGCGCGTGCTGGAGCGTCTGCGCGCTGCCGGGCAAGGGGATAAGCAGACGCTGGACCCGGCGATTGCCGCACAGGCCAACGCCCTCGCCGCCAGCGAGGCGGCGATGATGGCGCAAATCGACGCGCTGATCCCTGCAGACGCCGACCTCAGCGCCATGCGGCTGCACGGCGACTATCATCTGGGGCAGGTGCTGGTTTCGCGCGGTGACGTGCAGATCGTCGATTTCGAAGGCGAGCCGATGCGCCCGCTGGCTGAACGGCGGGCCAAGCATTGCATCCTGCGCGACGTCGCCGGCATGTTGCGCTCTATCGCCTATGCCGCCGCCATGGCGCGCGACGCGATGCCGGCCGGCCTTGATGCTCCGTCGCGCGATGCCCGCATCGCTTGGCTGTCCTGGTGGGAGGGGGCGGCGTCGGCTGCCTTCCTCGACGGTTATCGCGGCTCCATCGGCGACTGCCCCGGCTTCCCGCGCGACCCGCAGGCGGCCCCTGCCCTGCTGAAGCTGTTTCTGCTGGAAAAGGCGCTGTACGAGGTCGGATACGAGCTTGCCAACCGGCCGGGCTGGGTGGGGATCCCGCTGGCCGGCGTCACCGCCATCATCCGCGCCGATGCAGGGCCGGAGATCGCCAGCCGCGACCGTGACCGCATCCCCCCGGTGGACGAGCGCCGTCGCAGCCATTCCATGCCCTTCGGCGCGGAGGTGCAGGCCGACGGGTCCGTCCGTTTCTCCCTGTGGGCGCCGACGGCGGCGTCCGTCCTGCTGTCGTTGGAGGACGGCGGCCAGCCGGTCGGGATGGAAGACCAGGGAGACGGCTGGTTCGGCCTGACCACCGCGCGGGCGCAGGCCGGCAGCCGTTACCGCTTCGTCCTGCCGGACGGGCTGGCAATTCCGGATCCGGCCTCCCGCTTCCAGCCGGACGACGTGCATGGCTCGTCCGAGGTGATCGACCCCGGCGTGCATGTCTGGACCGATGCCGCCTGGACCGGCCGCCCCTGGCACGAGACGGTGCTGTACGAGCTGCATGTCGGCACCTTCACGCCGGAAGGCACCTTCCTGTCCGCCATCGACCGGCTGGACGATCTGGTCGAGCTGGGCGTCACCGCGATCGAGCTGATGCCGGTGGCCGACTTCCCCGGCTCGCGCAACTGGGGCTATGACGGCGTGCTGCCCTTCGCGCCCGACAGCGCTTATGGCCGGCCGGAGGATCTGAAGACGCTGGTGCAGGAGGCGCATGCCCGCGGGCTGATGGTCTTCCTCGACGTCGTCTACAACCATTTCGGGCCGGAGGGGAATTACCTCCACGCCTTCGCCGACAGCTTCTTCACCGACCGCCACAAGACCCCCTGGGGCGCAGCGATCAACGTCGATGGCGAGCGCAGTGGGCCGGTGCGCGACTTCTTCGTCCACAACGCGCTCTATTGGCTGGAGGAATACCACCTCGATGGCCTGCGGCTGGATGCGGTCCACGCCATCATCGACGACGGCGACCGTCATGTGCTGGAGGAGCTGGCGGAGCGGGTTCACGGCCATTTCCAAAACCAGCGCCACGTCCATCTGGTGCTGGAGAACGATGCCAACCAGGCGCGTTTCCTGGCCCGCCACCGTGAGGGCGACCCGCGCTGGCACACCGCCCAGTGGAACGACGACCTGCACCACTGCCTGCACAGTGCGGCGACCGGCGAGGATGGCGGCTATTACGCCGACTACGCCCACGACCCGGCCAAATGGGGCCGCGCGCTGGCGGAGGGTTTCGCCTTCCAGGGCGATCCGTCGGTCTATCGCGACGGCGAGATGCGCGGGGAGCCGTCGGCCCATCTGCCGCCGACCGCCTTCGTCACCTTCATCCAGAACCACGACCAGATCGGCAACCGGGCTTTCGGCGAGCGCATCACCCACATCGCCAAGGCCGAGGCGGTGCGCGCCGCCACCATCCTCTATCTGCTGGGTCCCGGCATCCCCATGCTGTTCATGGGCGAGGAATGGGCATCGGCCAAGCCCTTCCCCTTCTTCTGCGACTTCGGCGAGGAACTGGCGGAAGCCGTGCGCAAGGGCCGGGCAGAGGAGTTCGCCAAATTCCCCGAATTCCAGAATCCTGACGCCCGCGCCCGCATCCCCGACCCCACCGCCCCAGAGACGGCGGAATCGGCCAAGCTGGATTGGGAGGCGCGCGGACAGGCGGAGCATGCCGATTGGCTCGACTGGTATCGGCGGGCTCTCGCCACGCGCCGGGCGGAGATCGTGCCGCGGCTGGATGGGGTTCCCGGTGGTGCGTCGAGCCATAAGGCGGTCGGCAAGACCGGCTTGACGGTCTGCTGGAAGCTGGGCGACGGCAGCCGCCTGCATGCTTTTGCCAATCTCGGCGACAAGCCGGCCGCCGGCTTCCCGGAGGCGTCGGGCCGTGTGCTGTGGACCGAAGGCGACGGGCTGACGGGCGACAGGCTCGGCCCATGGTCGGTGGTGCTGTGGCTGGAGGAGGCCTCGGCGCTCGACCGGCTGGCCGACCGCATGAGGGTGGAACGCTCCTTCGACAATGCCGCCGGAGAGACGGTGACGGCCAGCGAGGAGACCATCCGCGCCCTGTTATCGGCGATGGGGGTGGAGGCGGGGGACGAGGCCGCCGCGCTGGCCCATCTCGACCGGCTGGACGAGGAGGAGTATGGCCGCGCCCTGCCCCCGGCGGTGGTCCGCCGCGCCGGGGCGGCGGTCACCGTGCCGGTCACCTTGCCCCACGGCACGCGGACTCTGCGCTATACCCTGACGCTGGAAAGTGGGGCGACGCAGAGCGGCGTGGTCGGCTTCGGCAGCCTGCCGCGTTGCCGCTGCATCACCGCCGGCGACGTGACCTATGCCGAGCGGCGCCTGCCGCTGGGCAAACTGGACAAGGCCGGCTACCACACGCTGCGGGTGGAGACGGAACATGGCGTGGCGGAAACCCGCCTGATCCTGGCGCCGGCCCGCTGCCATCTGCCGACACCGATGCTGGTGGGGGAGAAGCTGTGGGGGCTGTCGGCGCAGCTTTACACCCTGCGCAGCGACCATGACTGGGGCATCGGCGATTTCGGCGATTTGCGGACGCTGGCCGAAATCGCGGCGGCGCGCGGGGCGGCGGTGATCGGGCTGAACCCGCTGCATGCCATGTTCCTCGACAATCCTGACCATGCCAGCCCCTATTCCCCGGCCAGCCGGCTGTTCCTGAACCCGCTCTACATCGACGTCACCGCCGTACCGGAATTCCTGGACGACGCCGACATGCGCCGCAAAGCGGCTTCGCCGGAGTTCCGGCAGGCGTTGGAGGCGGCGCGGTCCACCTCCCACGTCGATTACACCGCGGTCGCCAAGCTGAAGTTGCCGATTCTGGAAAAGCTCTTCGCCGATTTCCAGACATCGGCCAAGCCGGAACGCCGCGCCGCCTTCGATGCCTTCTGGACTGGCAGCGGCATCGGGCTGGAGCGGTTCGCCACCTTCCAGGCATTGCGGGAACGCTTCGCGCAAGAGGGCAAGGCCGATTGGCACCGATGGCCGGCGGAGTACCACGACGCCACCGCGTCGGCGGTGGAGCGGTTCGCCGAGGAGCATTCCGATCGCGTCGCCTATTTCGCCTGGCTGCAATGGCTGGCCGACGATCAGCTGCGCGCGGCGGCGGAGCGGGCGACCGAGCTTGGCATGACCATCGGCTTCTACCGCGACCTTGCGGTCGGTGCCGACGCCAGCGGGGCGGAGACCTGGATGACGCCGCAGGCGGTGGTGGACGCGGCCCATGTCGGCGCCCCTCCCGACCTGTTCAACCCGGCCGGCCAGGATTGGGGGCTGCCGCCCTTCCATCCACAGGCGTTGCGCGCGGCTGGCTATCAGCCCTTCATCGATCTGGTGCGCGCCAACATGCGCCATGCCGGTGCGCTGCGCATCGACCACGCCATGGCGTTGCAGCATGTCTATTGGATCCCGGACGGCCGCCCGCCGGGTGAGGGCGCCTATGTTGCCTATCCGATGGAGGATCTGCTGGGCATCCTGGCGCTGGAGAGCCAGAGGCACCGCTGCCTCGTCGTGGGCGAGGATCTGGGCACCGTGCCCGACGGTTTCCGCGAGCGGATGACCGAGGCCGGGGTGCTGAGCTACCGCGTCGTCTTCTTCGAATGGACGGAGGACGGCGCCTTCAAGGGGCCGGACGAGTATCCGGAACTGGCGCTCGCCACCGTTGGCAGCCACGACCTCGCCACGCTGCGCGGCTGGTGGGAGGGCGACGACATCGTGCTGAAGGCCGATAAGGGTCTCTATCCGGCGGCGGACGAGGCGGAGAAGCAGCAGGCCCGCCGCTCCGCCGACCGCAACGCCCTGGTCGATGCCCTGCGCGCCGCCGACATCGCCCTGCCCGCCGGCTTTGGACCCGACAGTCCTTATGACGAAGTGCTGGACCATGCGGTGCATGCCTTCCTCGCCCGCACCAACGCGGCGCTGGCGGTGGCGCAGCTGGACGACATGACCCGCGAACGCGATCAGGTCAATCTGCCCGGCACCACCGACCAATACCCCAACTGGCGCCGCAAGCTGTCGATGACGCTGGAGGAACTGGCCGATGCGTCGGAGCCGGCGGCGATCGCCGACATCCTGGCCGCGGCCCGCCCGTCCTCTTCCCCCGTCCGCCGCTAACTAAAAAACGCCCTTCCCTACTCCGAGGAGCACACACCCATGGCCCCCGCCGCCGGCAAGCCCATCCCTCGTGCGACGTACCGGGTCCAACTGAATGGCGAGTTCGGCTTCGACCGCACCGCCGCCATCGCCGATTACATCGCCCGTCTGGGCGTCAGTCATCTCTATGCCTCCCCCTACATGAAGGCGCGGCCGGGCAGCACCCACGGCTACGACATCGTCAATCACAACGAATTGAATCCGGAGGTCGGCGACCAGAACGACTTCCGCGATCTGGTGGAGGCGCTGAAGCGCAACAACCTGGGCCAGATTCTGGATTTCGTCCCCAACCACATGGGTGTCGGCGGCAGCGACAACGAATGGTGGTTGAACGTGCTGGAGTGGGGTCCGGACAGCCCGTATGCCGGGTATTTCGACATCGAATGGGAATCCGACTACCGCTATCTGCAGGGCAAGGTCCTGGTGCCGTTCCTGGGCGACCAGTATGGCGCGGTGCTGGTGTCGGGCGGGCTGGAGCTTCGCTTCGATCCGGAGACCGGCAGCTTCGCCGTCTGGGCCTATGGCAGCCACAAGCTGCCGGTGCGGCCGCAGGATTACGGCACCATCCTGAGCAGCGACCACCCGGATCTGGAGCGGATCGCCGACGCCTTCACCCATCTGATGGATGCCCGCCCGCACCAGCTTCGCCGCGCCTCCGACCTGAAGGCGGAACTGGCGGGATTGGTGGCCACCCGGCCCGACATGGCCGACGCGATCAACCAGCGGCTTGCGGTCTTCCGTGGATACCAGGGGGAGATCGACACCTGGGGCCATCTGCATGAGCTGATCGCCGGCCAGAACTGGCGCGTCGCCTATTTCAAGGTGGCGGCCGACGATATCAACTATCGCCGCTTCTTCAACATCAACGAGCTGGCCGGCCTGCGCATGGACGAGCCGGAGCTGTTCGACGTTGCCCACCGCATGGTGCTGGGGATGGTGGCGGACGGCACGCTCGACGGCATCCGCATCGACCACATCGACGGGCTGATCGACCCCAAGGGCTATTGCGAGCGGCTGGTCGCGGCCTCCTCCAAGCCCTTCTATCTGGTGGTGGAGAAGATCCTCGCCCGGCATGAGCGGCTGCGCGAGGATTGGCCGATCGACGGCACCACCGGCTACGAATACGCCAACCTGATGGGCGGGCTGTTCGTCGATCCGAAGGCGGAGGAGGTCTTCACCCGCCTCTACGCCGACTTCATCGGCCGGCGCGACGATTTCGAGGACGTGGTGCGGCAGTGCAAGATCCGCATCATGGAAAGCGAGATGGCGAGCGAGTTGAACGTGCTGTCGCGCAAGGCGTCGCGCATCGCCCGCTCCAACCCCGCCACCGCCGACTTCACCGCCAACATCCTGCATCAGGCGCTGAAGGAGACCATCGCCCGCTTCCCCGTCTATCGCACCTATGTCGACGGCGGCGTGCCGAGCGACCTCGACCGCCGCGACATCGACTGGGCGATCTCCCAGGCGCGGCGGGTGGAACAGGGGCCGGACGGCTCGGTCTATGATTTCCTGCAGCGGCTGCTGACCACCGATCTGGTGGCGGCTCCCAAGAGCGGCTACAGCCATCAGCAGGTCACGCGCTTCGCCATGCGGTTCCAGCAGTACAGCGGACCGGTGATGGCCAAGGGGCTGGAGGACACCGCCTTCTACCGCTACAACCGGCTGGTGGCGCTGAATGAGGTGGGCGGCCATCCCGACCATTTCGGGGTCAGCATTTCCGCCTTCCACCGCGCCAACCAGGACCGCGCCCGCAACTGGCCGAACAACATGCTGGCCAGCACCACCCATGACACCAAGCGCGGCGAAGACACCCGCGCCCGCCTCTACGCCCTGTCTGAGATGCCGGAGGAGTGGGAACGGCAGGTCCAGACCTGGAGCCGTCTGTTGCGCGCCCGGCGCGGCGATGTGGAGGGCACCGCCCCGCCCGACCGCAACGACGAGTACCTGTTCTACCAACTGCTTCTCGGTGCCTGGCCGGCGGAACTGACCGGCGCCTCGGTCGAGCAGATCGACCAGCCTGCGATGACCGCCTTCGCAGAGCGCATCGTCGGCGCCATGACCAAGTCGATGCGCGAGGCCAAGGTCCATTCGACCTGGGCCGCTCCGAACGAGGCCTATGAGGGGGCGGTCGTCAGCTTCATCCATGATGCGCTGGACGTGACCCGCCGCAACGCCTTCCTGGAGGCCTTCCTGCCCTTCCAGGCGGCGCTGGCGCGCATCGGCATGGTGAATGGGCTGTCCCAGACGCTGCTGAAACTGACCAGCCCCGGCGTGCCCGACATCTATCAGGGTTGCGAGCTGTGGAACCTCAGCCTCGTCGATCCGGACAATCGCCTGCCGGTGGATTACGATGCCCGCCGCAAGCTGCTGGACGAGGTCGAGGAGGCGGTGGAGCGCGGCGCCGTGCCCGGTTTGCTGGAACGCTGGACGGACGGTGCGGTGAAACTGGCGCTGACCCGG
Organism: Azospirillum sp. CT11-132; assembly: GCF_047302835.1. Taxonomy (NCBI): domain Bacteria; kingdom Pseudomonadati; phylum Pseudomonadota; class Alphaproteobacteria; order Rhodospirillales; family Azospirillaceae; genus Azospirillum; species Azospirillum sp. CT11-132. The sequence goes on along the minus strand of NZ_JBGLZA010000006.1, from coordinate 296,503 downwards.
CAGGCCCTGCAGGTCCGGGCGGAGATGCCGGAGGTCTTCAGTGCCGGCGAGTATCTGCCGCTGGAGGCGACCGGCGACCGCGCCGACCATGTGGTGGCCTATGCCCGGCGCAATGGTGACGACACGGTTCTGGTGGCGGTGCCGCGGCTGGTCGGGCAGTTGGGCGAAAGCCCGGACTGGGGAAACACCGCCATCCCGCTGCCGCGCGGCGCCCGCTGGCGCAACCGGCTGACCGGGGCGGAGGTGGAAGGCGGCGACGCCATGATGGCGGCGACGCTGTTCGCCGATCTGCCGGTGGCCCTGCTGTCACAGGAAGGGTAAGACGGGGAGGCTTCTCCGCAAATTCAGGCACTATCCAGGGAAACTCTCCCTCTCCCCGGGGGGAGAGGGGATTCCCTTAGCTTATGTCAAAGAGCTGGGCTCAGCGGGTTGTGCCGCCGGCGCCCGAGGTGGAACCGCCCGTCGAGCCGCCCATCGAGCCTGACGGCTGCTGCGTGCCGACCGGGCCGTCAGAGCCGGTGCCCATGGAGCCGCTGTTGCCCAGGCTGTTACCGCCCGTGCCGCTGGTCGAGTTGGATGAGCCCGAACCGGTCATCGACCCGCTGCCTGTGGATGACCCGCTGGTGGATGACCCGCTGGTCGCGCCGCTGTTGCTGTCGACGCCGCCCATGCTGCCGCAACCCAGCTGGTTGTTGGAGGTGCAGGGCGGGTTGGTCTGGTTGGCGTTGGTGCTCGGACCGGCGCTGGTCGCGGCGGGGCTGCCGGAGATGGAACCGCTGCTGTCGGCGAAGGCCGGGGCGGCCATCAGGGCGAGAGCGGCGGCGGTGCCGATCATCAGGCTCTTCATGACGATTCCTTTCGCTGTGCATGCCCGTCGACACCGGTCTGTCGGCGGCCGGGCTGCCGTGGTCCGGGGAGCATCGAAATCTTGCGCGGGGCCGGGTCCGTTCCCGCTTTCCAGCCCACCAACAGCGGTGGTCCGCAATGGTTGCGCCGTTATCTTCCGCGGCCTGCGATGCCCCGACGATGCCACACCGGACCGCCGGCATCGCGCGCGGCGCAAAAAAGAGAACGCCCGCCGAAGGGCGGGCGTTCTCAAGGGACGATGCGCCAGGGGGGCCGGTCAGGCCGTGCGTGCCTTGGGCAAGTTGGTGGCGCTCAGGCTGGCGGTGGTGGCGACGGAGCCGTGGAAGATTTCCAGCGCTGCCGGCGTGGAAGACGGCCGCATGCCACCCAGGATTTCACCCGCCGCGCCGACGGCCTGCACCAGCGCGTCCGGCATCACCGGCTTGCGCAGCAGGCCCATGGCGAATTCGCGGGCTTCGGCCGCGTGGTGGTCGAAACCGGTCATCAGCAACGACGGAACGCCGTTTTCTTCCCACAGCCGGCGGGCGAGCACCAGACCGTTCTCCCCACCGGCGAGATTGACGTCGACCAGCGCCAGGTCGGGACATTCGCGGGCACCGACCCGCGCGGCCTTCACGGCATCGCGCAGCGGTCCAACCACGGTGTAGCCCGCATTCTCCAGAACGGCCTTCACGGCCGGACCGATCAGCGGATCGTCCTCGACGACAAGCAACTTCAAGACGGCATGCTCCCTTGATTGACGGTGCGGGCTTATAGCCCGTCCCGTCCGGTTTTCGAAGCGGGTTTGGCTTCGATCAACTGAACCGCCCATGTTTGTCGCGGTTCCGCTCCGTTCAAGAGGTCTAAGGGGTACTCCCTTGCGGGTATGCCGCCTCACTGAACGTCCGGGTTGGAAACATACACCATTGCAGCGCGTTTTACCCGGACGCGAGAGAGGAAAAATGCAATGACTTTCGTTGAATTGACCGATACGACCGGGGACTCCGTTCTGGTGAATCCATTCGCGGTCGCATATCTGCGGGCGACCGCGGACGGCGGCACCGAACTCCATTTTGCCGGCCGGGCGGAGCCGTTGCGGCTGCCGGGCGCGCCGTCCGACATCGCCCGCACCCTGGAAAACGCCGCACCCACCCCGCCCGATCCTACCCTGTCGTTGCTGGCCTGACGATAGGCTCAGCCTCGGGGGTAGCGTGGCGCACGCTTCTCGAAGAAGGCGGTGATGCCCTCCGCCGCCTCTGCCCCATGCAGGGCCTCAACGAAGAAGGCGGCCTCGCGGTCGAGTTGATCGTCGGGCGCCCCGAAGCCGCTTTCGATCAGCCGCTTGGCCCGGCCGATGGCGAGCGTCGGCCCCTCGGCCAGCCGCTCCGCCCAGGCCAGCGCTTCGGCCAGCGCGGTGCCCGGAGCCACCACCCGGTTGACGATGGCAAGCTGGGCCAGCCGCGCCGCGCCGATCTTGCCGCCCTCGAACATGATCTCGGCGGCGAGCTGCGGCGTTGCCGCACGGGCGAGGAAGGCCGACGCGCCGCCGTCCGGATTCAGCCCGACCTTCACATAGGCAAGCGTGAACACCGCATCCTCGGCCGCGACGATCAGGTCGCAGCCGAGCGCCACCGAGAAGCCGGCTCCGGCGGCGGCCCCTTCAACGGCGGCAATCACCGGCTTTGGGCAGGCGCGCATGGCGCGGGTCCAGCCATGGAAGCGTTCAAGGCTGGCGCGGGTCACCTCCGGATCGGCCTTGGCGTTGCCGAGCAGCCGGCCAAGATTGCCGCCGGAGCAGAAGCTGCCGTTGGCCCCGGTCAGGACGATGGCGCCCACCCCCGGATCCTCGGCGGCCTGGGTCAGCGCGTCGCGGGCGGCGGCCATCATCTCCGGCCCCAGCGCGTTCCTGGTGGCCGCGTCGTCCATCGTCAGCACCATCACGCGGCCCTGGCGCGCGACGGTCAATTGTCCGCTCATAGCTCGGTTCCCTCCCGGTTCTCGCTGCCCGGCCGGTATTTGAACATGCCTTCCGACGTGGCGATCAGGGCGCCGGTGTCGCCATGGCGGAGTTCCGCAGCCACCCCGACGATCTTGCGCCCGCCGCCACGCAGCCGGCCGGTGGCGACCAGCGTACCGGTGCGTGCCTGCCCCAGGAAGCTGGTCGACAAGGACAGCGTCACCACCCGCCGCACCCGGTTGGGGAAGGGACAGTAAGTTGCCGAAAATCCGGAAACCGTGTCCAGAAGCGTCGTCATGACCCCGCCATGCACGACGCCGGCCCGGTTCAGGTGGCGCTCGTCTATGGCCATGGTGAGTTCCGCCGCCCCCTCCTCCCAGCGACTCAGGGCATAGCCCAGCAGGCGCTGGAAACCGGATTCCGGCTCCCCGTTCAGCAGATCGTCCATACCCTGTCCCATCACGCGGCTGTTTCGTGTGCGAAGTAAAGCGCGTGCAGGCGCTCCAGGTCCACCCGGTCTCCGCGCTCCGACAGCACCACCTTGCCGGATTGCATCAGATAGACGTGGTCGGCGATCTTCAGCGCGCGGCTGGTGTTCTGCTCCACCAGCAGGATGGTCAGCCCCTCCGCCCGCAGGCGGGCCAGGATGCGGAAGATCTCGTCCACCACCACGGGAGCGAGGCCGAGCGACGGCTCGTCGATCAGGCAGACGCGCGGCTGCTCCATCAGGCCGCGGCCGATGGCGAGCATCTGCGCCTCCCCGCCCGACAGGGTGCCGGCGATCTGGCCGCGCCGTTCCGCCAGTCGCGGGAACATGTCCATGACCATCGCCTTGTTGCGCTTCCAGTCCTTGCGGCAGCCGCGCGGGAAGGCGCCCATCATCAGGTTGTCCTCCACCGTCATGTCGGGGAAGATCATCCGGCCTTCCGGGATCATCACCACCCCGTCGGCCACCCGGTCCCAGGTCTTCACCGCCTTGCGGCTCTGCCCGTCGACGCGGATGTCACCAGATGTCGCGGGAACCAGCCCCATGATGGCGCGCAGCAGCGTGGTCTTGCCGGCGCCGTTCGGGCCGACGATCACCGTGGTCTTGCCGGTCTCTACCGACAGCGAGACGTCCCACAGCACGTTGATCGCGCCATAGCCGGCGCGAAGCGTCAGGATGTCGAGCGCGTTGGTCATGACGCCTCCGCAAGTGTGGTTTCGCCGGTGTAGCTGCGGATCACCTCCGGGTCGCGGAACACCGCGTCGGGGGAGCCGTCGGCGATGATCTGGCCGAAATTCAGCACCAGCACCCGCGGGCAAAGCGCGGCGATGGTGGCGATGTCATGCTCGATGATGACCATGGCGAGGCGGTAGCGGTCGCGCACCGCCGCCAGCCGTTCCATGAAGGCGCGCTTGCTGCTGGTCTCCAGCCCGGCCAGCACCTCGTCGAGCAGGAGCAGGCTGGGTTCGGTGGCCAGCGCCTTGCCGACCTCCAGCGCCTTGTGCTCGGTCAGCGCCAGTTCGGTGGTGGCGTCGCGGTCGGCCTTGTCGCGCAGGTTCAGGATGTCGAGGATCTCGTCGATCCTCCTCAAATCCTTTTTCCCGGCGCCGAAGCGCTGGGCGACCAGCAGGTTCTCCCGCACCGTGCAGTGGCCGAAGGGGCGTGGGATCTGGAAGCTGCGGCCGATGCCGAGCCGCGCCCGCTTCCATTCCGGCAGCTTCAGCAGCGAGGTGCCGCGGAAGTCGAGCCGGCCGGCGGTCGGCCGCACCACGCCGGAGATGACGTTGAACAGCGTGGTCTTGCCGGCGCCGTTCGGGCCGACCAGACCGATGCTTTCGCCCTCCGCGACGGAGAAGCTGGCGCTCTTCAGCGCCTGGACGCCGCCGAAATTGACCTGGACGCCTTCAAGCGTGAGCATGGCGGCTCTCCTTCACGGTGCGGCGGCGCAAGGCCGGCATCAAACCGCCGGGGCTGAACAGGATCATGGCGCAGAGCAGCACGCCCAGGATCATCTGGTGGCCGTGCGGCAGGATCGGCTTGAACAGCAACTGGTCCACCAGATAGATCGCCAGCGCCCCGACCACCGGGCCCCACACCGTGCGGTAGCCGCCGAAGATGGCTGCTGCGATGGGCAGGACGGTCCAGCCGCTGGAAAAGGCGTAGTCGGGATCGAGGAAGCTGATGAAATGGGCGTTGAAGGCGCCGACCACACCGGTGATGAAGGCCGACAGCACCAGCATGGCCGCCTTCAGATGCGTGCTGGGCACGCCGACGACGCGGGTCGCCACCTCGGTGTCGTGCATCGCCTTCAGCGCGAGGCCCCAGGTGCTGCGCCGGACGGCGTCATAGGCGAGCACCGCCAGCACCACGATGGTCAGAATGATGAGGTAACCACCCAGCTTCTCGCCGAAATCGAAGCCCAGAATGCTGGGAAAGCGCGGGATCGACAGCAGTCCGCCGGCCCCGCCGGTGACCGTGGTCATCTCGGTCGCCAGGATCTGGAAGATATGGGCATAGGCGAGGATGGCGAGGGCGAAATAGGGACCGCGCAGCCGCAGCGCCGGCAGCATGGCGATGGAGGACACCGCCGCCCCCACCCCGCCCAGCAGCATGGATGCTACGACCGGCACCCCCAGCTTCATCGCCAGCACCGCGGAGGTGTAGGAGCCGACTCCGAAGAAGGCGGCGTGCCCGAAGCTGACCATGCCGCCGAGATTGCCCAGCAGCGCCCAGGCCACCGCCACCCCGGCAATGGTCAGCGCCGCGACGATCAGCCCCAGCACATAGGCGTTGCCGCCGAACAGCAGCGGCACGCCGACATAGGCGACGGCAAGGGCCGCAATCAGGAACAGTCGGTTCATCAGGGAATTCCTCATCGCGCCAGTGCCCTCCCGCCGCCGAACAGGCCCGAGGGCGAGACGAACAGCACGACCAGGAACAGGATCATTCCCGCCAACTCCTGCAGCGAGGCCGACAGATAGGTGACCGTCAGCGATTCGATGACGCCGATCATGATGGCGCCGATCAGCACGCCGGGGATCGATCCCATTCCGGCCAGCACGGTGATGATGAAGGCCTTGACCGTCAGCACATGGCCCAAGGCCGGGAAGACGGTCTTGCCGGTGTAGATGGCGAAGCCGGCGAAAGTGGCGAGCAGAGCGGCGATCAGGAAAGACAGGATTTCGATCTTGCGCGGGTTGACGCCCATCAGGGTCGCCGCCGCCCGGTTCGACGACAGCGCCCGCACCGCCCGGCCCTGCCAGGAATGGTTCAGCCACCACCAGACGCCCGCCATCAGCACCAGCCCGCCGACGAAGGCCGCGACCTCCGCGTTCATCGCGAACAGCGTGTCGGCGATCACCATCGAATCCTGGAACCAGGGGTCGGAGGTCGAATGGATGTCGGCCGCCCAGATCGACAGGATGGTATTGGTCAGGATGATCCCCAGCCCGAAGGTGAGGATCAGCGAGTTGATCTCGCGGTCCTGATGGATGCGGCTGAGCAGCGCATAGACGATGGCCGACGCCGTCCCGACGATCACCAGCGCCACCGGGATCGCCATCACCGGGCTGACGCCATAGTTGGTTTCCGCCGCATAGGCGACATAGGCGGCCAGCAGCACCAGCTCGCCATGGGCGAGGTTGATGACCCGCATGGTGCCGAACACCAGAGCCAGACCGACCGCCACGGTCGCGTAGTAGCCGCCGGCGAGCAGGCCCGAGAACAGTGCCTGGAGCGTCAGTTCGAACATAGGTTGCGCCCTGTTGGGGGTGGCCTCATTCCCTCTCCCCCCCGGGGAGAGGGTTAGGGTGAGGGGGTCGCGCAGCAGGGATTCTTGGGATATCCACGCCGTGCAACCCCCCCACCCCGACCCTCTCCCCGGGGGGGAGAGGGGGTATCCCCTCACCACGGCACCGCCGGGAAGTTCATCTTTCCGTTGGCGGCGTCCTTTGGCCAGACCAGGACCACCTTGCCGCCCTGGTGCTGTCCCATGCGGTGGGTGAAGTTCAGGTTGTCGCCGTTCTTGTCAAAGGTGACGCGGCCGATCAGGGTGTTGGCGTCCGTCTTGCGCAGTTCTTCCGGCAGGCCGCCCTTGCCCAGCGTTCCGGCCTCGTCGGCGCGGACGACGGCGTCGATCAGCAGGCGAGTCTGGACGTAGCCGAACTGGCCCAGATAGTCCGGGTCCTTGTTGAACAGCTTTTTGTAGGTGGCGGCGAATTCCACCGCCTCAGGCTGGGTGAACTCCACCGGGTAAGGCAGCATGGAGGTGCCGTAGACATTCTCCATCAGGTCGGGGAATTCCTTGGCCATCTGCGCGGTGGCGAGCGACCAGACGCCGACCATCGCCTTGACCTGCGGCTTCAGCACCTTGGATGCCCGCAGGATGCCGACATAGTCGTTCTCGTAGCCGACCATGGCGATGACGTCGGGGCGGTCCTGCAGCTTCACCTTGTTCATCAGCGGTTTGAAATCGCTGGTCGAGCCGTCGAACTCGTGCATGCCCACCGTCACGCCCTTGGCGGTCAGCGCCGTGTTCACCTGCTTGGCGAGGCTGCTGGTGGCGTCTTTGTTCAGATAGACGATGGAGACCTTCTTGGCGCCCATCTCCTGGATCAGGCCGATCATCGCCAGCGCATAGCCGTCGGTGTTGTTGATACGGAAGAAGGTGGGATAGCCGCGCTGGGTCAGTTCCGGCGAGACGCCGCCGGAGGTGATGTAGACCAGCCCGGCCTTCTGCGCCGCTTCCGACGCCGGGCCGATGATGTTGGAGCCGTAGCCGCCGGTGATCGCCACCACCCCTTCGCCCGCCAGCTTCTCCACCGCCGCGACCGCCTTGGCGGGGGAGGTCTCGTCGTCGATGGTCTCGACCTTGAAGCTGTGCTTGCCGGCATAGCTCTTGTTGGCCATGTCGATGGCGACGGCAATGCCTTCATGCATGCCCTGGCCGACGCGGGCGAGGCTGCCGGTCAGCGGCAGTTCGGAGCCCAGCAGGAACTCCTTGGCCTGCGCCGCCCCGGCGCCCAGCGCCACCGACAGGGCCAGTGCAGATACGGTTAGGAGATTGGCGATCGTCCGGGTCATGTTTTCGTTCCCTCCCAGGGACTTTGTTGTTTGGGGCTTTGTCGGCGGTGTCAGGCGGCCATCACCTCGGCGGCGAGCGCCCGGAGGCCGCTTTTCAGCAGCTTGCCGGTCGGGCTGGCCGGCAGGGCGTCCATGGCGACGATGCGCGACGGGCGCTTGTAGGGGGCGAGCCGTTCAGCGGCCCAGGCCTTCAACTCGTCCTCCGTGGCACTGCGGCCGGGGACGAACTGGACGAAGGCGACCACCTCCTCGTTGCCGGCGACGGCATGGCCGACGACGGCGGCCAGAGTCACCGCCGGGTGGCTGGTCAGCACGCCCTCCACCTCCTCCGGATAGACGTTGAAGCCGGAGCGGATGACGATCTCGCGGATGCGGCCGACCACGGCGACGCAGCCGTCCGGCTCCAGCCGCGCGACGTCGCCGGTCTTCAGCCAGCCGTCATCGGTGATGGCCTGGGAGGTCAGCGCCGGCTCGCGGTAATAGCCGAGCATCACGTTGGGGGCACGGACCCACAGTTCTCCCGGTTCGCCGTCGGCCACGTCCTGGCCGGTGACATGATCGACGAAGCGCATCTCCACCAGCGGCAGGGCCGGACCGATGGAGGTGTCGCTGCGCGGCGCATCCAGCCGGGTCTGCGTCACCGTCGGCGAACATTCGGTCAGGCCGTAGCCGTTGTGCAGCGGCAAGCCGAAGACCCGCTCAACCGCCAGCTTGAGGTCGAGGTCCAGCACCGAGCCGCCCGAGGACAGGTAGCGCAAAGCGGGCGCCGACAGAGTCCGGCCGGTGACGGTCGCGTGCTCCACCAGCTTGGCATACATGGCTGGAACACCCTGGAACACGGTCACGCCATCCTGTTCCAACGCCTGCCACACGGCTGCGGGGGCGAAGCGGGGGACCGTGTGCAGGCAGCCGCCGGCATAGAGCGTGCCGAGGCAGGTGGAGGCGAGGCCGAAGACATGGCTGACCGGCAGCACGCCATAGGTGCGGTCGCTGGGACCGAGCCCGCGCATCCAGCCCGACACCGAGGCGACGAACAGCAGGCCACGGTGGGACAGCATCACGCCCTTGGGCTTGCCGGTGGTGCCGGAGGTGTAGATCAAGGCGCCGACCTGCCGCTGGTTGCCGGCATGGACCGGCTCCGGATCGGCATCCAGCAGCGAGCCGACCACCATCGGCGGCAGGTCGGGGTCGCCCAGCGGCTCCGCGCCATGGCGGGCGGCGTGGGCGGCGGCGTCGGGGGATACCGTATCGGTATAGAAGATCCGGCGCGGCCGGCAGTGGTCGCGGATGGTGTCGATCTCGCGGTCCGACAGGCGGGCGTTGACGATGACCGGCCAGGCGTCGCACTCGCTCGCCGCCAGGATCAGGGTGACCGCCGCGAGGCCGTTCTCACAGACGATCATCACCCGGTCGCCGCCGACCACCCCCAGCCGCCGGAGATGCGCGGCGGCGCCGCCGACCGCCTGGGCAAGGCGGCGGTAGCTCCATTCCTGCGTCCCGTCGAACAGGGCGGGGGCGTCCGGCGTCCGTTCCGCCCAGGCGAGCGCGGCGTGGCTGATGCGCGGCGGCAGCGCCGCCACCATCGCGGCGAAATCGGGAACCGGCCGCCCCACAGTCATGCCGCCTCCCGGATCATGTTGCGGGCGATGACGAGCTGCTGGATCTGGGTGGTGCCCTCATAGATGCGGAACAGGCGGACGTCGCGATAGAAGCGCTCGATCCCGTAATCGGCGATGTAGCCGGCACCGCCATGAATCTGAACCGCGCGGTCGGCGACGCGGCCGACCATCTCGGTCGAGAACATCTTGCAGCAGGCGGCGTCGGTGTTGACGTTCTGCCCGGCGTCGCGGCGTCGTGCGGTCTCCACCACCATGCAGCGGGCGGCGTAGGCTTCCGCCCGGCTGTCGGCCAGCATCGCCTGGATCAGCTGGAATTCGGCGAGCGGCTGGCCGAACTGCTTGCGCTCCATGGCGTAGGACAGGCTGTCGCGGATCAGCCGCTCCGCCAGACCGACGCAGACGGCGCCGATGTGCAGGCGGCCGCGGTCGAGAACCTTCATCGCCGTCTTGAAGCCCTGCCCTTCCTTGCCGCCCAGGATGGCGCTGGCCGGAACGCGGCAGTCCTCGAAGATGACGTCGCAGGTGTGGGCGCCCTTCTGCCCCATCTTCCTGTCGATGGGGCCGAGCGACAGGCCGGGCGTCCCGGCTTCCACCAGGAAGGCCGACACGCCGCGGGCGTCGCGGCTGTCCAGGTCGGTGCGGGCGAAGACGGTGAAGAGACTGGCCTGCGGCGCGTTGGTGATGTAGCGCTTGGTGCCGTTCAGGACGAAATGGTCGCCGTCGCGCCGCGCGGTGGTACGGAGCGAGCCGGCGTCGGACCCCGATTCCGGTTCGGTCAGGGCGAAGGCGCCGACGATCTCGCCGGCGGCCAGACGCGGCAGATAGGTCTGCTTCTGCTCCTCCGTCCCGTCGATGACGATGCCTTGCGAGCCGATGCCGTTGTTGGTGCCGATCAGCGAGCGGAAGGCCGGCGAGGTCTGGCCCAGTTGGAAGGCGACCTGCACCTCGTCCGACATCGACAGGCCGAGCCCGCCATATTCCTCCGGGATCGACAGGCCGAACAGGCCCATCTCGCGCATCGCGGCGATCACCTCGGCCGGGATGGCGTCGTCCTCCGCCACTTTATGTTCCAGCGGGACCAGCTTTTCGCGGACGAAGCGCCCCAGCGTGTCCAGCAGTTGATCCAAAACGTCCTTGTCCAAGGCCATGCGTGCTCTCCGTCTGGGGAGAATGATTTCAGGGAAAAATCATGGATTGAGGGGCGCCGCCTCATCTGTTCGTTGGCCACGCTGACAGATGGGGAGGATGCTGTCAACAAAATGAAATTGTATTCCGATATACGGAATTAGCGTGGCGGATCGAGGGTCTGCCGCGCGTGCGTGCGGGCTTGCCAGCCGGAGCGAAGCGGTTAACCTTTTCGGAAATCAGCGGCCCGGCATCACGGGCCGACAAATGACCGGAGGGTTTGGGATGATCGACCTCTATTTCTGGCCGACGCCGAACGGCCACAAGATCACGATCTTTCTCGAGGAGGCCGGGCTGGACTACCAGTTCAAGCCGGTGAACATCTCCACCGGCGACCAGTTCAAGCCGGAATTCCTCGCCTTCTCGCCGAACAACCGCATGCCGGCGATCATCGACAACGCCCCGGCCGATGGCGGCGAGCCGATCAGCGTCTTCGAATCCGGCGCCATCCTGGTCTATCTGGCCGAGAAGACCGGCAAATTCCTGCCCAGCGACGTGCGTGGCCGCAAGACGGTTCTCGAATGGCTGTTCTGGCAGGTCGGCGGCCTCGGCCCGATGGCGGGCCAGAACCACCATTTCGTGCAGTACGCGCCGGAACGCATCCCCTACGCCATGGAACGCTACGTCAAGGAGACGGGTCGCCTCTACGGCGTTATGGACAAGCGCCTTGCGGACAACGAGTTCCTGGGCGGGGCCGAGCTGTCCATCGCCGATATGGCGAGCTATCCCTGGATCGTCCCGCATGAACGCCAGCAGCAGGATCTGGACAACTTCCCCAACCTGAAGCGCTGGTTCAACGCGATCAAGGAGCGGCCGGCGGTGGTGCGCGCCTATGAGAAGGGGCAGGCCGTCAACCCCAACCGCACGCCCACGGTGAACGAGGAAAGCAAGAAGATCCTGTTCGGCCAGTCCGCCGACACGGTCAAGCGCTGAGCTTAATCGCCCTCTCCCGCCTCTCGCACAAACTTCGTTTGTGCTGACGGCGTCAGGCGGATCGAAGATCCGCTGAGAGCCCCGGGAGAGGGAGGGGACCCACCGTAAGGTGGGGAGGGTGAGGGGTGATCCAAGGATAAGCGCAATGATCCTTGTCGTCCCCCTCACCCTTCCCAAGCTGCGCTTGGGCCCCTTCCCTCTCCCGGGACGGGAGAGGGAGTGATTTGAGCCAGCCCGCACGGCAACTTCGTATAGCGCCCTACTTCTTCGCCTCATCCTTTTGCGTCGCGCAGACTTTCGGGGCTCCCCGGCGTAGACGGGACCGTTCCCGGATCCAGCGTGTTGTTTTCGGTAGAGAATATCTTCCGGAGACGCCGCGCCGATGAGCATCTGGCCCAGCCCCGACTCCGCCCGCCCGACCTCCGACGGTCCCGCCATCGAAACGGCGACCGGTCCCGCCACATCTACCGAGATACGGATCGCCCTGTACCCCCTGCCCTCCATGCCGCAACTGGCGCAGGCATGGACGGAGCTGGAAAGCCGCGCCGACTCCTCCTTCTTTCTCTCCTGGACCTGGATCGGCTCCTGGCTGGCGCAGATGCCGGATGGCATCGAGCCGCATTTGCTGGTGGCCTTGCGGGGCGATGAAGCGGTCGGTCTGGCCGTGCTCTGCCCGCGGGTGCGGCGACGGTTCGGGCTGCTGCCCAGCCGCTGCTGGATGCTGCACGAGACCGGCGACCGCAGCTATGATCGCCTGTTCATGGAGTATAACGGCATCCTTGCCGACCGCCGGGTCGCCGACGAGGTGACGGACGCCATGCTGCACTGGCTGGACGAGCGGCTGGCCGCCAACGACGAGCTGGTGCTGGGCGGGCTGACCCTGGCGGCGGAGCGGGCCGCCCGGCGGGTGGCGGCGCGAACCGGTCATACGCTGCAATTGCGCATCGCGGATTCGGCGCAGTGGGTCGATTTCGGCACGGTTCGGGCCGGCGGCGGCGATTTCCGCGGCGGTCTCGGCCGCAACACGCGGGCGGCGGTGAACCGGACGGAGCGGCTTTACCGCGCCCGCGGCGCGCTGGAACACCGCGTCGCCGCGTCGGTGGACGAGGCGATGGACTATTTCGCCGGGATGGAGGTCCTGCATCAGGCCGGCTGGCAGGCGCGCGGACAGGCGGGCGCCTTCGCCAATCCGGCCTTCCGCCCCTTTCACGAAAGGCTGATCGCCGAGGGGATGCCGCGCGGCGCGGTGCGGCTGAGCCGGGTCAGCGCCGGCGGGCGGCCTATCGGTTATCTCTACAACTTCGTCCATCGCAACCGCGTCCTGAATTATCAGGGCGGTTTCGCCTTCGAGGCGGACAACCGGCTGAAGCCGGGACTGCTGAGCCATGTGCTGGCCATCGAGGATGCGCTGGCCCGCGGCGAGGATTGCTACGACTTCATGTCGACACCGGCCGGGCACAAGCCGCTGCTTTCCAACGCCGAACAGCCGATGAACTGGTTGACGCTCGGCCCCGACCGGTTGAGCCGGCGGATGGAGGCGCATTGCCGCCGGGCGCGCGGGGTGACGATCGACGCCGTCAAACGCTCGTTGCGCGGCTGGATCGCGCCGGCAAAAGGCATCTGAGAAGGGAGAGCACTCGCCATGGCAACGGAACCGAAAGCCGGGCCGCTGGCCTGCGTGTTGGGCGACATGGATCTGGTGCGCCCGCTGGGGCTGGCCGGCATCCGCTGTGCCGTGGTCGGACCGCCGGGCGGGGCGACCGCCCACTCCCGCTTCACCGAGCGGCTGATCCCGTGGGAGGGCGGCAACGACGACGTGCTGGTCGACCGGCTGCTGCGTTTCGGTGCCGCGCAGGCCGAAAAGCCGGTGCTCTATATGGAGGAGGACGCGCAGCTTCTGATGGTGTCGCGCCACCGCGACCGGCTGGCTGCCGTCTTCCGCTTTACCCTGGCCGAGGCCGATCTGGTGGAGACGCTGGTCGACAAGGGCCGGTTCCAGGCGCTGGCGGAGCGATTGGACCTGCCGGTTCCCCGCACCCGGCGCCTGAGCCCCCTGCCCGGCAGCGAGGCGCCGGATCTGGACCTGCGCTATCCGCTCATCGTCAAGCCGCTGACCCGCCGCCCGCCCTGGGACGAGATCGAGGGGCTGGGCAAGGCGATCCGCCTGAACGGGCCGGAGGAACTTCGCGCCCTGTGGCCGCGGCTGATCCCGGTCGGCATCGACCTCTTGGCGCAGGAACTGATCCCCGGACCGGAGACGCGGATCGAAAGCCACCATGTCTATATCGATGCGGGCGGTGCCGTGGCCGGCGAGTTCACCGGCCGCAAGATCCGCACATATCCGGTCGATTACGGCCACAGCACCGCGCTGACCATCACCGACATCGACGGCGAGGGAGCCGACGTGGCGGCGCTGGGACGGGACATCGCGGCGCGCATCGGCCTAAAGGGCGTCGCCAAGTTCGATTTCAAGCGCGATCCCGACGGCCGGCTGCACCTGCTGGAGATCAATCCGCGCTTCAACCTGTGGCACCATCTGGGCGCCGTCGCCGGGGTCAACCTGCCGGCGATGGTGCAGGCGGACCTGACCGGCCGTCCCCGCCCAGAACGCCGCCCGGGCTCTGCCAAGGCCCGGCCCGGCGCCTGCTGGTGCCACATCAGCAAGGACCGGCTGGCGGCGCGCGACAGTGGGGTGCCGACGGCGCGCTGGCTGGCCTGGGTGGCACGCTGCGAGACGAAGGCGATCACGCCCGACGACCCGATGCCTTTCCTGCGGCCGAAGCTGGACCGGCTGCTGGCGCGCATTCCCGGCTTCGCCGGCCCGGCACGGCTGGCGAAGCCCTGAGCGCAAAAACCATGAAGATCGCACTCATCTCCGACATCCACGCCAATCTGGAAGCCTTGCAGGCGACGCTCGACGTCATCCGGGCGGAGGGGGCGGAGCGCATCGTCTGCCTGGGCGACATCGTCGGCTACAACACCGATGCCGCCGCCTGCATCGCCCTGCTGCGGCAGGCCGGCGCCGTCTGCATCGCCGGCAATCACGACCGGGCGGTGACCGGCGCCATTGGGACCGAGGGGTTCAGCGGACCGGCGGCGCGCGCCGTCGCCTGGACGAAGGCGCGGCTGGACGAGGAGAGCCGTGCCTTCCTGTCCGCCCTGCCGCTGACGGCCGTGGTTGACAGATCCCTGGTCGCCGTTCATGGCGCCCTGCATCCGGAGGTGGGCAAGGAACTGGTGCGGCTGGACGATGACGGCAAACGCCGCTTGAGCCTGCAGGCGCTTCTCGGGCATCCCTCCGGCGCGCGGGTCTGCGCCTTTGGCCACACCCACCGGGCGGGGCTGTGGGAATGGCGGGACGGGGCGGTGCAGGTGGTGCCGCTCGACGGCGGGGTGCAGTTGCGGGCCGACGGGCTGTATCTGCTGAACCCCGGCACGGTGGGGGAACCGCGCGGCGTCGATAGCCGTGCCAGCTTCGCCTGCTTCGACACCGCCAGCCGGCGGGTCACCCTGCACCGCGTCGCCTATGCCCGCCGGGCGGCGCTGGCGAAAACCCGGCGGGCCGGTCTGGCGCCGCGTTTTGCCGCAGTTCCGGCGCCGGTGAGGATGAAGTTGATCGAAATACTGAGGATTCTCGGTGTCTACGAACGGGTAAAACGGGCTCTTCCACGCCGTGTGTCACCAATATGACAATCCCGTAACGCGGCTTTGCTTCAACAGTGACGTGGAAATGAGCATAATCCGGCGCGGGGGCAGAGGTGACGCCGGGCTATGGACACTATCGGTATATTCAACGGCGCTGCCGGCGGGATGCGGCCCCGGTTCGGCAGGACATTGTCGTCCCTGGCTGCATCGCTGGCGATCGGCCTTGGTCTTGGCCTGCCTGCGGCGATCCTGCCGGCGCAGGCGCAGCAGCCTGACGCCGCGGTCGTGGCCCGGGATGGAAAGGCCGCGGCGGATACCGGACCGGTCCAACTGACGATCCTCTACACCCAGGGCACCACCGATCTGGACGAGACGGCCGGGCGCGGCGGCATGGCCCGGCTGGCCGGGACGATCCGCCAGGAACGGGCCGCCCATCCCAATCTGCTGGTCCTGCATGGCGGCCAGACTCTGGCGCCATCGGTGCTCGCCTTCTACGACCAGGGCGCGCACATCATCGACCTGCTGAACGGCATGACCGTCGACGCGATGGCCGCGCTGAACCGTGAATTCCACCATGGCGACGACCGGTTGAGCGCCCGCGCCTTCGAGGCCGGCTTTCCCATCGTCACCACCAACACGGTGGACCGCGCCACCGGCCGCACGCCGGACGGGCTGGAGGACGCGGTGGTGCTGAGCGCCGGCCCCTTGCGCATCGGCGTGATGGCGGCGACGCCGGTGCTGACGCGGGAGACCACCCGCGCCCAGCGGACGGAGTTCCGCGACCCGGTTCCGGCGCTGACGGCCAAGGCCGCGGCTTTGAGGGCCGACGGCGTCGATCTGGTGGTGGCGATGACCGGCTATGCCGGCGACACCCACCGCAGCGTGCTGGCCGCCCGCCCCGCCGACATCGTGCTGTACCAGGACCGCAACCACCCCTTCGCCGTCGATTACGACGGGCGTTTCCTGTCCGCCACCGTCGGGCCGCAGGCTGCTTGGGTGCTGGCTTTGGATTTGACGGTGGAACGCAGGACCGGGCCGGACGGCAAGCCGCAAGTGAGCTGGACCCCGGCGCCCCGCCTGATCGACAGCGCGACGGTGCCGCCCGATCCCGCCACGCTGATCCAGGCCAAGGCTTATGCGGCGCGGCTCGACACAATGCTGCGGATGGAGGTGGGACATCTCACCGCTCCGCTCGACACCCGCAAGGAGGCGCTGCGGACGGGCGAGAACGCCTTCGCCAACGCGGTGGTCGACACCCTGCGCAAGACGCTGGACGCCGATGTGGCGCTGATGAACGGCGGCGGCATCCGCGGCGATCGCCAATATCCGGCCGATGCCCTGCTGACCCGGCGCGACATTTACACGATCCTTCCCTTTCACGATGTCGGCGTCGTGCTGGACGTCACCGGGCAGCAGCTTTGGGAGGCGGTGGAAAGCGGCGTTTCGGCGGTGGAGCAGCTGCAGGGCCGCTTTCCCCACCTGTCCAACGCCCGCGCGGAGATCGACCTGACCCGCCCGCCCGGCCAGCGGCTGCGCAGCCTGTCGGTCGGCGGCAAGCCGGTCGGCCGGTCCACCCGCTACCGGCTCGCGACCAGCAGCTTCCTGGCGGCGGGCGGCGACGGGTACGGCGTGCTGGCGGGCGTGCCGAGGCTGGTCGAAGACCGCAACACCGAGTTCATCTCCACCCAGATGATCGACCACATCGCCCGCAGCGGCGAGTTCGTGCCCCGGCTGGACGGCCGCATGACGGTGAGGCGGTGATGGACGGCCAGTTTCCCTCCAGCCTGTCTTCCACCATCGCGCGGAGCACGCCGCGGGTCGCCACGCTGCCTGCGCCGGCGACGGACACGACGCCAAGTCCGCAGACGCCGCCGCCGAACCGGACGCGGCGTTTCGGCATCGCGGTGCGCATCACGCTGGGGCTGTCGGTGATGGCGCTGCTGGTGATGCTGATCGGCGGCGTGTCGATGTCGTCCTTCCGCCTGTTCCGGGCAGAAGTCACGGTCCTGTCGACCAACACGCTGCCGGAGGTCATCACCAGCGCCGAACTGCACGGATCGCTGCAGAAGCTGGTGGCGCAGCTGCCGCAGCTCGCCGCCGCGAATTCGACGCCGCAGCGCCGATCCATCTACGACGGGTTGGTGACGGAGCTGGATTCGATGCAGCTTCTGGTCGCCCGCATGCGCGGCCTGATGAAGGAGGACGGCGGGGATGGGAAGGAGCGCGACGGCAATGTCCGCCTGCTGGAGCAGACCCGCTCCACCCTGCTGATCCTGGCCGCCACCGTCGCCGACCTGAACGCCGAGGTCACCCGCCAGATCGAGTATGGCGACCGTCAGGCCGAAGCGGCCCGCGCGCTGAGCCGGCTGGCGGCGGCGATCGAAAGCATGCCCGACACCGGCGCCTGGGCCGCGCGCATCGGTGCGCTGATGGCGCGGGCGGCGGGGGCGACGCAGCTCGACCATCTCAGCCGGCTGAAGGGGGAGGCGCGGTCGGCCGAACGGACGCTGGCCGAGCTGGCCCGCCTGACCGGCGGTGCCCCGGACGCCACCGGCCAGATGATGTCCACCGTGCAGGAGGAGCTGTTCTCGCTGCTGGTGGCGCCGGGCGGGCTGTTCGAGAGCGCCATCGACCGGCTGCAGGCGCGCAACCGCGCCCAGGCGCTGACCGGGCAGGCCCAGGTGCTGGTGGAGACGGTCGAACGGTCCACCCGCGCGCTCTACGACTCCATCCGCGACCAGTCGGCCGAGCGCACCGGTGCGCTGGCCGAGCTGATCGCCGAACGCACCCGCACGGTCATGATGCTGGCCGGCGCGTCGATCCTGCTGGCGGTCGGCGTCTATTTCATCTTCCGCCGCTTCCTGTCCTCGCGGCTGGTGGCGATGAACCGGGCGGTGCTGGCCCGGCTGTCGGGAAACCGGCAGACCGGCGGCGGAGCGGCCGGGACGGTTTCGGTCCCGGCCCCGGTCCCGGTCCCGGTGGACGGCGACGACGAGATCACCGACATCGGCGCCTCCATCCGCTATTTCATCGACGAGATCGACCGGCGCCAGCAGGCGCTGGCCGACAACGAGCGGCGATTCCGCGATCTGGTCGAGGGCTCGATCCAGGGCATCATCATCCATCGCGATTTCCACGCGCTCTACGCCAACGACAGCTTCGCCGCCATGCTCGGGCTGACGGTGGCGGAGGTGATGGCCCTGCCGTCGCTGCTGTCCGTCGTGGCGGTGGAGGCGCGGCAGTCGATGATCGACAATTACGACCAGCTGCTGGAGGGCGGGCAGTCCACGCCGCGCCGCCGGATCCGCGCCTGCCGGCCCGACGGCGCCGAACTGTGGGTGGAGCTGACCGGCCGCCGGGTCGACTGGCGGGACGGCCCGGCGATCCAGGCGGTGGTGGTCGACGTGACGCGGGAGGTCGAGGCCGAAAACGCCCTGCGCCAGTCGCGCGACGCCGCCGAACGGGCGCTCGGCGAACTGAAGGCGACGCAGGCCAGCCTGATCCAGGCGGAGAAGATGGCCTCGCTTGGCCAGCTGGTCGCCGGCGTGGCGCATGAGGTGAACACCCCCATCGGCATCACCATCACCGGCGCCTCGCAGTTGCAGGCGCTGATCGGCGAACTGTCTGACCGTCATACGGCGAATGCGCTGAAGAAGTCGGACTTCCAGCGCTTTCTCGGCGACGGGATGGAGATGGCCAACCTGATCCTGTCCAACAGCACCCGTGCGGCCAATCTGGTGCAGAGCTTCAAGATGGTCGCCGTCGACCAGTCCAGCGACGAGCGCCGCGCCTTCCTGCTGCGGGATTACATCGACGAGCTGCTGCGCAGCCTACATCCGACCTACAAGGCGCGGGCGGCGCTGACCATCGACATCGATTGCCCGGCGGATCTGGAACTGGACGGATTTCCGGGGGCGCTGTCGCAGATCCTGACCAACCTGATCATGAACGCGCTGGTTCATGCGCTGGATCCGGAGCAGCCCGGCCGCATCGCCATCGCCGCCCGCGTGATGGACGGCGACATGGTGGAACTGTCGATCGGCGACGATGGCGCCGGCATCGCGCCGGAGGTCCTGCCCAAGGTCTTCGACCCCTTCTTCACCACGCGGCGCGGGTCGGGCGGCAGCGGGCTGGGGCTGCATATCGTCTACAATCTGGTGACCGGCCGCCTGCACGGCACCATCGGGGTGGAGAGCCGCCCCGGCGAAGGCACCCGCTTCACCCTGCGTTTCCCCCGAGTCACGGCCGCCTGAGACGCGCTCAGCGCACCGGTCCGTCGAACCAGTGGCGGCCCTGGCGGTCCTCCACCTCGACCACCCAGACGTCGGGGTCGTAGCGGAGCTGACGGGCGATGTAGGCGTCGGCATCGACCTCCGGCACCGGATCGGTGCCGGTGCCGCGCGCCCAGAACAGCCGCTCGCCATCCGCCTCGCGGGTCTGGACCAGTACGGAGAAGGTGCGGTCGAGCCGGTTGATCTTCAGGATCACCGTGCCGCGGCTGGGATCGCCCTTGCGGACCACGGTCATCGCCACGCCCTGGGCGTCGGCTGCGCGGATATGGGCGGAAACCCAGAGATGCGTCGGAAGACGGTCGTCCATTGCCGTGACAGGCTCCTGATCGTGGGCTCTTGGTGATTTTCGATTCTCGCCCTGCCCGGCCGGCCGGTGTAGAGAAGAAGGTATGGCAACACTCCTGGACGCTCTGAACGCCGCCGTCAACCACCACATGGCCGGCCATGCCAAAGCGGCGGCCGACGCCTATCGCCACATCCTGACGGCGGAACCGGCGCAGCCGGACGCGCTGCACCTGTCGGGCGTGCTGCGGGCGCAGACGGGCGACGCGGCGGCGGCGGTGCGGTGGATCGACCGTGCCGTTCGGCTCCGCCCGACGGCGGCAGCCCCCTGGGGCCATCTGGGCGCGGCGCTGCGGGCGGCGGAGATGCCGGAGCGGGCAGAACCGGTGCTGCGGCGCGCCCTGGCGCTCGACCCGGGCGATGGCGACGCGCTGGAGGCGTTGGGCGCCTCGCTGCACGCGCTGGCGCGCTACCCCGAGGCGCGGCGCTGGCTGGACCGCGCGGCCCGGTTGCGGCCCGGCCATGCGGCGACCCTGCTGAATCTCGGAACCGTCCTGCGCGACCAGCGCCGCTTCGACGAGGCGGAGGCCTGCTTCGACGCCGTGCTGGCGCGGAGCCCCTCCAATGGCGACGCCCATCTGGCGCGCGCGGTGGGGCGGCTGGTCCGCGGCGACCTGCGCGCGGGTTGGGAGGGGTTCGAGCATCGCTGGCACCGCTTCGCCAGCCCGCCCTGGGCCGGCCAGCCGCCGGGCGGCGCCACCATCCTGCTGCACATGGACCAGGGATACGGCGACGCCATCCAGTTCGTGCGCTATGCCCCGCTGGTGGCGCGGATCGCGGCGCAGGGCGGCGGCCGGGTGGTCCTGGAAACGCATCTGCTGCTCTACCGCCTGTTCAACCGCTGCCTGGGATCGTCGATCCAGGTTCTGGTGCGTGGAGAGGACCCTCCGCCTCACGACCTCCATTGTCCGCTGATGAGCCTGCCGCGGGCCTTCGGCACCGAACTGGAGACCATCCCGGCCGGCGTGCCCTATCTCGCCCCCGATCCCGGCGACGTCGACCGCTGGCGCGGCCGGCTGGCCGGGGAGGACGGGGATGGGGCCGGCCTGCGGGTCGGGCTGGTCTGGGCCGGCAACCCGCAGCACCGCAACGACCGCAACCGCTCGATCCCGGTGGCTGCCTTGGCGCCGCTGCTGTCGGTGCCGGGGGTGCGGTTCGTCAGCCTGCAGACCGGCGACGCGGCAGCCGACCTAAACCGCCTGCCCGGCGTGGCGATCCCGAACGCGATGGAGCGGGTGCGCGATTTCGCCGATACCGCCGCGATCCTCGCCAACCTCGACCTGCTGGTGACGGTCGACACCGCCATCGCCCATCTGGCCGGGGCGATGGGCGTGCCGTGCTGGCTGATGCTTCCCCATGTGCCGGACTGGCGCTGGATGCTCGACCGCGCCGACAGCCCCTGGTACCCGTCGCTGCGGCTGTTCCGCCAGCCGCGCCCCGGTGACTGGACCACCACGCTCGGCACCGCCGCCGCCGTGCTGAAGGCGCAAGCCGCCCGCGCCGCCCGGCGCTTGGGTTAAGGCCGGCAACTTCGGCGGGAGCTTTCTGCCCGCCCGGCCTGCCGGCACTAGGCGAAACTTTCCTACCTGCCGGGAAATTCCGGCCCCGCCGTGTCGCTCTCGTAAAAAATCGGCCGATTACAATGGGTTGCCAACCGCATGGCAGTTGGCACTCCGCTTGCTAGATAGGGCGCAGAAGACCTTTGCCCTTTCTTTCGGAGACCCCGGCCATGAGCATCTTCGGTTCGATGACAACCGCCGTTCTCGGCCTGAATGCCCAGTCGAAGGCGCTCGGACATATCTCGGACAACATCGCGAACAGCTCGACCATCGGCTACAAGCGTGTCGATTCGGCGTTCGAGACGATGGTCCTGCAGTCCAGCCAGCGCCTGCACGAGCCGGGCGGGGTCACGGCGCAACCGGTCTTCATGAACAACATCCAGGGCAGCCTGACCCAGGTGCAGAGCCCGACCAACATCGCCATCCAGGGCCAGGGCTTCTTCAGCGTCACCAAGGTGGCGACCCAGGGGTCGAGCACGCTGGTGCAGACGCAGACGGGCACGGTCAACTCCTCGGCCGCCTTCTACACCCGCGCCGGCGACTTCGAACTGGACAAGAGCCGCTATCTGGTCAACAGCTCGGGCTATGCCCTGAACGGCTGGCTGGTCGATCCGGTGACGGGCGTCCTGCACAAGGACCAGGTGGCGCCGATCCAGGTCAACTCGCTGATCGACAAGCCGGTGGCGACCAACACCATCGACCTGGCCGCCAACCTGCCGGCGACGCCGAAGCCGGGCGAGAAGATTCCCGACAGCAGCATCCAGATCTTCGACAGCCAGGGCAACCCGCGCACCGTCAATTTCAAGTGGCGGCAGCAGGCGGACAGCAGTTGGCGGATGGTCCTGGACGCGCCGGGTTCCAACACCAAGCCGGTCGACGGCACCTTCTCCGGCAATCCGGCCACCGTGACCTTCGGCCAGAACATCGCCGGCCAGACCGCGGTCGCGCAGGTCAACGTCATCACCCTTGCCGGCAACAACACCAACGGCCAGGACAACCTGCGCATCGGCGACACCTATACGGTCAAGGTCAACGGCACCAACTACAGCCTGAAGATCACGGCGGACAACATCGGGTCGATCCGGACCTATTCGGGTCTGGCCGGCGCGCTGGCCAACCAGATCAACTCCGCCTCGCCGGCGGCGTCGGTGCTCGCCACCTCGTCGGGCCAGACGATCCGCGTCACCGCCCGCGAGCCCGGCACGCCGTTCAAGCTGAACACCGACGTGGTGTCCGGCACCAACACCACCAACACCATCGTCTCCCAGACCTCGACGGCGGCGACGGCGAGCGCCGGTGAAATCGACAAGTTCCAGTTCCCGCAGACGCAGGTCGAGGTCGGCGACTCCTTCACCATCAACGTGAACGGCACGCCGATCAGCTACACGGTGACCGCCGCCACCTATCAGAGCTATTCGACGGTGAGCGACGTCGTGTCCCAGCTGGCCGGCAAGATCAACCAGGCGCTGGGCTCCACCGTCACCGCCTCGTCGGCCGGCAACATCCTGTCGATCCAGGCCAATGCGGTGAACACCAACGTCACCTCCAGCGCGACGGTGACCAACTCCAGCGCGTCCGTGAACACGATGAGCTCGCTGCCGTCGGTCTCCAGCGTGGCCGGCGTGCGCCAGAGCCGCACGGTGACGCTGACCGGAACGCCGGGCGACATCGGCACGCAGTACACCCTCAGCATCAACGGCACGGCGGTGACCTACAGCACCACCGGCGAAGAGATGACGATGGAGGACATCACCGCGGCGCTGGCGAACAAGATCAACTCCAACACCTCGCTGCCGGTGACCGCCACCGCGCAGGGCGGCGTCATCACAGTGACCGCCAAGACCGCGGCCACGCCGGCCAACGCCAATACTCTGACTGCGAATACGACGACCGGCGATGTAACCATAACTGGTTCTAGTGTTGACGTCGGGGATGTCTATTCGGTGACTGCCAACGGTGTCACTCATACCCTGACGCTCGATAACGCGAACATTAGTACTTACAACACGCCCCAAAAAGTTCTTCAGTACTTTGCTACGCAGATTGGCGGCACGGCCAGCGTGACCGGCAATGTATTGTCCACCGGCGACGTTTCCGGCAATGCTGCGGCATCTGTGAGCGACGCGACCGCTTATCAGTTCACCCTGGACCAGAGTGCCGTCGCCGGTCAGACGCCGGCCCATATCGGCCTGACCTTCGGCAAGACGCCGGAGACGGTCGGCACGCTGACCAACATCTCCACCGCCCTGGTCGGCACCGGCACGGCGGTCAGCGCCGCCAACCAGTCGGCCGGCTCCGACGCCAACGTCACCTTCACGGTCGATTACGGCTTCGGCCCGCAGCAGATCTCGCTGAACCTCGGCAAGTACCAGAAGCCGGGCGGGCTGACCCAGTATGCCGGCGAGGAGATCAACGTCACCCAGCTGGTCCAGAACGGCGCGCCACGCGGGCAGTTCAAGGACGTGGTGTTCGGCGACAACGGCACCGTCATGGTCAATTACGACAACGGACGGTCGAAGATGATCGCCAAGGTTCCGATCATCACCTTCAACAACCCCAACGCCCTCCAGCGCGAGTCCGGCGGCGTGTTCGTCGAGAGCGAAGAGGCCGGCAAGCCGAACTTCAATGATCCGGAGACGAACGGCGCCGGTGCGGTGGTGGCGAACAGCGTGGAAAGCTCCAACGTCGATATCGCCGACGAGTTCACCAAGATGATCGTCACCCAGCGGAGCTATTCCGCCAACGCGAAGATCGTCACCACGTCCGACGAAATGCTTCAGGAAGTGCTGGGGCTGAAGCGCTAAGCGCGGCCCTGACCTTCTGATTACCTGATCGCCAGTTCCCTGATCGTCTGAATGGGGGGCGGCGGCCATCCCGGCACCGCCCCGACCATCCCGATCCGTGAAAGGTCTCCTGCCATGTCCCTCTTCGCAGCCTTGAACAGTGCCACGGCCGGGCTGCGCACGGTCCAGACCAACGTCAAGCTGGTTTCGGACAACATCGCGCAGGCCAACGACCCGACCCGCACCCGCCACACCGCCCAGCAGTCGGTGGACGCCAGCGGTCAGGTCATCAGCACGACCTATCGCCGGGAAGTCGACAAGGCGCTGATGGCGCAGGTGATGGATCTGACCTCGCGCGACGGCGGATCGCAGGTGACCTCGACCTACATGCAGCAGCTGGGCGACCTGATGCGGACCACCAACGGGACGCCGCTGCTGAACGAGTATTCGGACAAGTTCCAGGCCGCGATCAAGACGCTGTCGACCTCGCCGGAAGACGAGACGGCGCAGTACCAGCTGGTCCAGGCGGCCGAAAGCTTCTCGCGCGAGATCCGCCGCGTGTCGGAAGGCGTGGAGCAGCTCGACCGCGACATGTCGACCGACATCACCAAGTCGGTCGACACAGTCAACGACCTGCTGAAGCAGATCAACTCGATCAACAACGACATGGTTTCGCTGCAGGGCCAGGGGTCCGCCGCCAACGCCGTCGCCGACAAGCGCGACGGGCTGGTGCGCGAGCTGAGCACCTACATGGGCATCCGCACTGTGGAGCGGCCGGACGGCCGGCTGGCGATCTTCACCCCGTCGGGGCTGGCGCTGGTCGATGCCCAGCCGGCAAATCTTTCCTATGACGGCGGCAACATCAACCTACAGGTCGGCAATCAGATCACCTCGATCAACAATCACCTGACCACCGGCAAGCTGGGTTCGCTGATCCAGATGCGCAAGGACGGCTCGACCACCGAGCCGCCGACGCCGGCCAGCGGCGACCCGGCGACCGAGGTCATCCGCAAGCTGCGCTCGCAGCTGGACGAGTTCGCCAAGGCCTTCACCGGCCCGACCAAGGCGGGCGAGCCCACCAGCTTCGCCGACGCCTACAACGATGCCAGCCCGGCCGCCGACGGCGAACAGGCCAGCCAGTTCTTCACCGGCACCGACCGCTTCACCATCGCGATCAACCCCAAGCTCCTGGACAACACCAGCAAAATCAAGCAGTCCGCCATCGACGGCATGGTCCAGGCAGTCAATTCCGCCGGCCGCAGCTTCAATGCCGACGGGCTGCAGATGAAGGACACCACCTACAGCGCCATCGGCAGCGCCATCACCGGAACCTGGATGGCCGCGGCCAAGACGGCCAACACCGCCGCTGATTCAAACAAGGCCTCCATGCAGCTCCTCAGCGAGCGCTACCAGTCGCAGACGGGCGTGAACATCGACGAGGAAATCGCCCAGCTGCAGCAGCTCCAGACCTCCTACCAGGCTTCGGCACGGGTCATGCAAGTGGCCAATGCAATGTTCGATGCGCTGGAGGCGGTGGTCCGATGAGCTCGATAACGGGAGTCAGCAGCTACTCGAAATATCTGAGCCTTGTCCGGAACCTGTCCGGGGGCCAGAACGACATCAACCGACTGTCCGAACAGCTGACCACGGGCAAGAAGTCGGTCGATCTCAACGCCTACGGCCCGGAGGTGCAGAAGCTTCTGGACCTGCGGTCGGAGATGGCGAAGAAGGACAACTACGTCCAGAACATCAACATGGCGGCGCCGCGCGTACAGGCGACCGACAAGGTGCTGACCTCGCTGGAATCGATCGTGTCGAGCTGGACCTCCAGCACCACGATGCCGTTCGAGCCGGGTCCGTCCAGCGTCGCCACGCCGATCAACACCAATCCCGACGGGATGAAGCTGTCGGTCGACGCCGCCAAGTCGAAGCTGACGGTCGGCGCCAAATACACCGTCACCGCGGTTCCGTCGCAGCAGGGCCCCAACGGCACTTTCGACGTGACCGTGACCGACGGGCTGGGCGGCAAGACCACCCGCGCCATCAACCTGGGCACCACCCCGCCCAACGACGGCAAGGGCTACAACTTCAACATCTCCGGCGGCCCCGGCGAGGGCGCGATCCTGAACCTCAGCTTCGACACGCTGAAGGCGTCGGCGAGCAGCAGCTTCTCCGTCACCTTCCCGCAGGCCGATCAGGTGAAGGACCGCGCCGAGGGCGCCATGCGCGACATCCAGGCGCTGATGAACCAGCGCTTCGGCGACCGCTACCTGTTCTCCGGCTCGCGGTTCGGGACGGAACCGGTCACCGACCTGATGGCGACGAAGCAAACCAGCAAGATCACGCTGAACGGCGCCGTGGTGAACGCCGACGATTATTTCGAGGTGACGGTTTCCGGCAAAACCTTCGGCTATCAGATCCAGGGGACCGATCCGAAGACGCTGACCTTCGTCGCCCAGACCCTGACCAACCAGATCAACGCCGCCAACCCGCCGCTGCCGATGACGGTGTCGACTTCCAACGGCATCATCACGCTGGTCGGCCAGGATCCGGGGCAGAAGTTCGACCTGTCGGCCCGCGTCATCAATTCCGCAACGGTGGAGAACACCGTCACCGCGCCGACCACCAGCCAGGCGCCGACGACCGCGCTGCCGCAGATCGACAGCTTCACCCTGAACGGCGCGGCGGTGGACATCGGCGATACCTTCGAGTTCACGGTGGCGGTCGGCGATCCCGACGATCCGTACAACCAGAACTACTACACCAAGAACCCCAACGAGCCGCGGGACCTGCCGCCCTACCAGACCTACACGGTGCGCTACACGGTCAGCGACACCGACTATGCCGCCGGCGTCAACAATGTCAGCCAGGTGGCCGACAAGCTGCGCCAGAATTTCGCCAACCTGAATCCGGCCCCGCCGGTCACCATCAATGCGGTCGGCAACGGCCCGGGCATCGCCCTGACCAGCACGGCCAACGCCGATCCCAACCATCCCGGCCGCAGTTCGCTGTTCTCGACCAGCGCCAAGGTGACGAACGGGTCGCTGCAGAACACCATCTCGGTCGGCACCCTGCCGCCGGAGCAGGACAGCCTGATCGACGTCCCCTATGCCGAGCCGCCCGACCTGCCCTTCTACGATGCCGAATATCTGACCAAGGGCAAGAATGCCGAGGCGTACCGCAAGTCGCAGGTGACCATCGACGACAACCTGAACCTGACCTACGGGGTCAGCGCCGACGACAAGGCGTTCCAGACCCTGGTGAAGGCGATGCAGTTGGTGCGGACGGCGGCGGCCAATCCCGGCAAATGGACGGAGTACAGCACCCAGGCGCGCGAGATGCTGACCCAGGCGACCGACCAGATCCGCTCGATCCACGCCAAGGTCGCGTCCGACGCCGCCACGCTGGAAACCACCAAGAACGCCCACACGGACTCGATCGCCACGGTGACCGACCGCATCGCCAAGATCGAAGGCATCGACCAGACCGAGGTCGCGGCCCGGCTGAGCAGCGCGATGAACGTCCAGCAGGCGACCTATACCGTCGCCGGCCAGACGCAGAAGCTGTCGCTGCTGAACTATTTGGCCTGACGGGGGCTGGCCTGAAAAGAAAAGGGGGCGGCCGGACCGGCCACCCCCCTGTTTCCCGTCAGAACCGGAACGCCGTCACTTGGCGCGGCCGGCCGACTGCATGAAGTTGTCGTAGGGCAGCTCCGCCACGCGGAACCACAGCTGCACCTCGTCCAGGAAGGGCTTCCAGCTGTCGTAGACGGCCTTGAAGTCCGGATTGGTCTTCGCGATGTCGTCGTACAGCTCGTAGGCGATCTTGTGGGCGGCCTCCATCAGGTCGCGCGGATAGGGGCGCAGCAGGGCGCCCTTGGCGACCAGACGCTTCAGCGCCTTGGCGTTCTCCGCGTCGTAGCGGGCGGTCATCGCGCTGTTCGCCTCGGCGCAGGCGGCGGTCAGGATCGCCTGATAGGATTTGGGCAGCGCATCCCATTCCTTCTGGTTGATGTAGAGCGAGACCTGCGGCCCGCCTTCCCACCAGCCCGGGTAGTAGTAGTATTTGGCGACCTGGACGAAGCCCAGCTTTTCGTCGTCATAGGGACCGACGAACTCGACCGCGTCGATGGTACCCTTTTCCAGCGCCGGGTAGATGTCGCTGCCGGCGATCTGGGTCGGGGCGGCGCCCAGCTTGGCCATGATCTGGCCGGTGATGCCGGCGATGCGGATCTTCAGGCCGTTGAAGTCCGCCAGCGACTTGATCTCCTTGCGGTACCAGCCGCCCATCTGGGCGCCGGTGTTGCCCGCCGGGAATTGGACGATGCCGTGCTTGGCGAAGAAGGTGCGCATCACCTCCTGGCCGCCGCCATACTGGTACCAGGCATTCTGCTGCCGGGCATTGGGCCCGAAGGGAATCGCGGTGTCGAAGGCGAAGGTCGGGTCCTTGCCGACATAATAGTAGCCGCAAGTGTGGCCGCACTGGACAGTGCCGTTCTGCACGGCGTCCAGCACCTGCAGGCCGGGGACGATCTCACCGGCGGCATGGACGCGGATCTGGAACTTGCCGTCGGTCGCCTCCGACACGCGCTTGGCGATCATCTCGGACGTGCCGACGAGGATGTCGGTGCTCTTCGGGAAGCTCGAAGCCAGGCGCCACTGGATGGTCGGCTGGGTCTGCGCGATGGCCGGGGCCGCGAGGGTCGAGGCGGCAACGGTCGAAACGGCACCGACGCCGGCCTTGGTGAGAAACGCTCTTCTTTCCACTCCCGCTACTCCGCAAGATTATTGCTATTGCTGACGATTTCCCTGACCCGCGATGAATCAGGGAATTACAGCGACTTAGGCGAGAGTGTAACAAAGCATCCGATGCAGAGCCCTGCATCGCATAAATGTGCATGCCTGCCTTTCGAGGGGGGTCAGGAGGCGGTGCGCAGCCGTCCCAGGAAGACCGACAGCGGCGGCATCACCAACGTCCGGCCATCGGCGGTCAGTTCCGGCGGCAGGGCGCCCGGAACGCGCGGGACAGGCAGATCCTCCAGTTCGCCGCGACCGCGCAGAGCGAACTCGGCCGGCCGGTCGGCCATGTTGAAGACGGCAAGCAGGCGGTCCTCCCCTGACACCCGTTCGAAGGACAGCAGGTCGCCATGCTCCTCCACGGCGGTGACGGCGCCGGCGCGCAGCGCCTCCAGGTCGCGGCGCAGGGAGAGTGCCGCACGCCACACCGCCAGCGGGCTGCCGGCGGTCCGCTCCTGCCGGTCAACGGCGAGATCGAGATGGGCGTCGGGCACCGGCAGCCAGGGCTCGGCGGCGGAGAAGCCGGCGTGGGGCTCGGCGGCGCGCCAGGGCATGGGCGTGCGGCTGCCGTCGCGGCCCTGAAAGTCGGGCCAATAGGTGATGCCGAAGGGGTCGCGCAGCTGGTGCTGTTCCAGCACCGCGTTGGGCAGGGCCAGTTCCTCCCCTTGATAGAGGCAGACGGTGCCGGGCAGCGCTGCCGCCAGCATCGCCAGAAGGGCGTTGAACGACTGCGGATCGGCACCGGCGAGCAGCCAGCGGCTGGCGGCGCGCTCCACATCGTGGTTGGACAGGCTCCAGCAGATCGACTCCGGCCGCCCCGCGGCGCCCAACGCCTGGGCGAACCCCTTGGCGCTGAAGGGCTGTTTCGCCAGCGACAGGGTATAGGCGGCGTGCAGCCCCTGCGTCGTGCAGTAGGCGGCGATGCGTTGGCCGGCGCCGGGCTGGCTGGACAGCTCGCCCAGCAGGACGCGGCCGGGATAGCGCTCCACCGTCCCGCGCAGGCGGGACAGGATGCCGCCGATCGCCGGGTGCATCATGTCGTAGACATGCTGTTGCAGGGCGAAGGGCTTCAGCGGCGGCTCGGCCTCGCGCCAGATGGCGGCGGGATTGGAGCGCAGCTGCGGGTCGTGGGCAAAGAAATCGACGGCATCGATGCGGAAGCCGTCGACGCCGCGCTCCATCCAGAACTCCGCCGTCTCGCACAGCGCATCCATCACGGCCGGATGGTGCAGGTTCAGCGCCGGCTGGCTGGCCAGGAAATGGTGCAGGTAATACTGGCGCCGTCGCGGCTCCCAGGTCCAGGCGGCTCCACCGAACACCGACAGCCAGTTGTTGGGCGCGGTGCCGTCGGGCTTGGCGTCGGCCCAGACATACCAGTCGGACTTGTCGCCGTCCCGCGACCGCCGGCTGTCGACGAACCAGGGATGGGCGTTGGAGGTGTGGCCGCAGACCAGATCGACCAGCACCTTCAGCCCCAGCCCATGGGCGCGCTCGATCAGCCGGTCGAAGACGGCGAGATTGCCCATGCGCGGGTCCACTGCGCGATGGTCGGCGACGTCATAGCCGAAGTCGGTGCGCGGCGACGGGTAGAAGGGGCTGATCCACACCCCATCGACGCCCAGCGAGGCGACATGATCCAGCCCCTCGATCACGCCGTCGAGGTCGCCCCACCCGTCGCCGCCGTGGTCGCGGAAGCTCAGCGGATAGATCTGGTAGAGCGCCGCCCCGTTCAGCCAGGACGCATTGGGGGCCGACGGTTTGGACTGGGAGGATGTGTGGGGCAAGGCAGGAGGCTCCGCGCCGGAGGTCGCATAAGCGGTTCGCGGTGCCAGAGTCGCCTGTCGTGGCTAACGAAAGGTTACCGGCCGTTCGTGGTCACAAGACCCTGCCTTTCGCAGGGATCGGCCATCGGGACAGAAACTTCCGGACGGGTGTCCTGGGGCTTGGCCGCCGCGCTGCGCTGCGGCTATACCAGCGGCTCAGTTCGGGGAGTGGGGATGCGACGCGGCGGGACGGCGACCGAATCGGCGGCGACGGAGAAGGAGCGGCGGCTTGGCCGTTACCGGCTGCTCGACCTGATCGGTCGGGACGGCGATGCCCGGCTGCACCGCGCGCTGGACGGCAACGGTCAGACGGTGGAGCTGTGGACGGTGCCGCTGGCTCGCCTGTGCGCCGATGCCGCGGGGGTGGAGCGGTTCCGGCAGATGGCGACCGCCGCGGCCCGGCTGTCCCACCCGGCGATCCCCGCCATCCTGGCGTCCGGTGAACATGCCGGAACCGCCTTCGTCGCCACCCTGCCAGCGGAAGGCCGGACACTCGCCGCGCGGCTGGACGACGGTCCGTTGGCGTGGGACGAGGCGGTCGCGACGCTCGACCGCATTCTGGACGCGCTGAGTGCCGCACACCGGGCTGGTGTCGTGCATGGTGCGCTGACCGCCGACACCATCCGTCACAGCGGATCGGCGGCGGTGGTCGGCGGTTTCGGACGGGCTGCGCTGACCGCGGCTCGGGCGGACCACAAGGACGATCTGGAGGCCGCCGCCCGGCTGACGGAACGGATCCTGGCGGGGCATGAGGACCGGCCGGCAGTCGCGGCCTTGCTGGCGGCTCTGCGGGACGGCGGCACCTTCCCGGACGTTGCGTCCCTGCACATTGCGGTGAGCGGCCTGACTGGAGCGCCCCGCCCTCGGGCCGCCGCGCCTGTACGCTCCACCCGCTGGCCGTTGTGGGCCGGCGGAGCGGTTCTGGCGGGTGGCGTCGTGGCTGCCGTGACGATCCTGAATTGGCCATCGCCTCCCCATACCGTGGCCGAGAGTCCGGCCGCAGAATCGGCGGCGGTTGCCTTGCCCATGCCGCCCCCTGCTGCCACTCCCTCTGCGCCGCCCTCACCGCCGGCGGCGAGCAGGCAGCCGCCGGTCGCCGAGATCGCACAGGCGCTGCGCACCATCCCCTGCGCGCTGGTCACGGTGGAGAAGACCGGCGGCCGGCTGCTGGTTTCCGGAACGGTGGCGGGGGAGCGGGCGGAGACGGAGGTGCGCGAGACGGTCGAGGCGCTTGCCGCCGGCTGGGACCATGGCTTCGACCTCGCCAATGCGGAAGCGCAATTCTGCGCGCCGCTGGGCAGCGTCGCCACGGCGCTGGACGCCAATCGCGGGCTGGCGGAACCGTTGGCGGCGAGCGTGCTGGAGGGGCCGGATCTCAGTGCCGGCGAACCGCTGGTTCTGGAAATCCGGGCGCCCGCCCGTCCGGTGCAGTTGCAGGTCGATTACTTCACCATCGACGGCAGCGTCGTCCACCTGCTGCCCAACCCGTCGGACAGCGGAGCGGCACTGGCCGCCGGTGCGTCGCGCCGGCTTGGAGAAAAGGCCGAAGACGACAAGCCGCAGAGCGGCCGCTACTGGACCATCGGCCCGCCCTTCGGCACCGAGATGCTGCTGACCATCGCCACGGCGGCGCCTCTGTTTCCGACCCCGCGGCCGGAACAGGAGCCGGCGGCCGACTATCTGGCCGCCTTGGCCGACGCGCTGGCGACCTTGCCGGACGACGCCCCTGCCCCGCTGGCGGATGCGCAATTCATCTCCACCGGCCCCTAACGAACGGCCTCACGCCGTCGCGGCGAAGCGTCCGACCACGACGGTGACGTTGTCCTGCCCGCCGGCCGCATTGGCCGCCTCGACCAGTGCGGCGGCGGCGCGGGCCGGGTCCGGCTCCTCCCGCAGGATGCGGGCGATGAGCCCATCCGGCAGCATGCCGTTCAGCCCGTCGGAACAGAGCATGATGGTGTCCTCGGGCATCAGCGAATGCACGCCGACCTCCGGCTCCACATCCTCCGCGGTGCCGAGCGCCCGGACGATGATGTTCCGCTGCGGCGCGGTCCCCCGCCCGCCGTTGTCGAGCCAGATCTGGTAAAGGCTGTGGTCGCGGGTCAGGGTGCGCAACTCGCCGTCGCGCAGGCGATAGACCCGGCTGTCCCCGGCATGGAACACGACCATCTGCGCCGTGCCGGGAACACGCCAGACGCCGGCCACGGTGGTGCCCATGCCGCGCCCCTGCGCGAATCCGCGGGATGTGTTCAAATCGAAGATCGACCGGTTGGCCTGCTGCACCGCCGACCGTGCGACCGACAGGGCCAGGCGCACCGCCGGTTCGGCTCCCGCCGGGTCGGTCAGGGTGCGGTCGGCATCGTCGTGGTCCGCCACGGAAATCCCGTCCACCAGCGTGATCGGTTCGACTTGCGCATGACCCTGCAGAAGACCGCAGATCACCTCGACCGCCTTGCTGCTGGCGATGTCGCCGCCGGCATGGCCGCCCATTCCGTCGCAGACGACCGCGAATTCACCGTCGCTGCTGGCCCGGAAACTGTCCTCGTTGCGGGACCGGGTGCGCCCGACGTCGGTCAGGCCGGCGACGGTCAGGACATAGGCTGAGTTCGGCATTCAGGCGGCGGCTCCCGTCTCGCGACTGTCTGGCCCCACGAATGCTGGGACCGGATTTTCGGGCCGGCTCCATCGGGACCGGAAGCACCGGGAGGCCCGGCAATACGGGAAGGGAGCGGCGGCGGTTTGTCCGATAATGGCGCAAGCACCCCGAAAGATACAGCGGCGATTATACCCGCCGATTGTCCCGGCCCGCCGATTGCCTCTGCCGATGATCGCACGGCGCAACCGCGCGGGCATCACCCGGCTGGCCTTGGAAAATTGATGTGGTAGACTTCGCCCATTCCCAGCGGACGAAGGATGGACCGTCATGGCCGCCAGCATCGGAATCGCGCTCAGCGGCCTGACCGCCCAGACGCGGCGGCTGGACGCCTCGGCCTCCAACGTCGCCAATGTCCGCTCCACCGGGGCGGTTCCCGTGACCGGCGGCACGACCGATGGGGCGGCAGAGGGCAAGCGCGCGCCCTACCAGCCGCTGGCGGTCGCCCAGACCGATGCCAATCCCGGGACGCGCGCGACCTTCACGCCGATCACGCCGGCCTATCTGCAGGAATATGCGCCGGACGACAGTGCGGCCAACGGCGACGGAATGGTGGCGGCGCCCAACGTCGATCTGGCGGCCGAGCGCGTCAACCAGATGGCCGCCAGCCGCGCCTATGGCGCCAACGTTGCGGTCGCCCGCACACAGGATGAAATGCTGACGTCTCTGCTCGACTCGAAAGTCTGAGCGGCCGGGGGTGCTTGCGGACGGGTTCAGACTGTGATGTTCAGATCAGACTGTGATGTTCAGATTCTGGCCGCGTGTCGGCGTGACGTTGCCGCCGCCGGAGCCACCCTCCGGCTGGACCAGCGCGGCGACGGTCGCCTGCTGCTGATCGGCGTTCTGGCTCAGCGCCTTCACGCCGAAATTCATCTGGTTCTGCGCCTGCTTCAGAGCGATCGCCGCGCCTGCGGTCGACGACGTGACGTCCATGCCCATCCCAGCCCCCGGAAATAGCGCCCCGCGAAGAGAGCGTCCTCAGATGACCACATTCACCCGCGAGGCAGATCCGCCGGCGGAACCGGTGGTGGTCGAGGATGATTGTGCCACGGAGGACGACGTGGCGGAAGGCACAAGCGCAACCGGGGCGGCGGTTGGGGCGGAAAGGGCGGAGGTCGAAATCCCCGTTCCGGCAGAGAATCCGGTGCCGGCGGCCGGCGAAGCGCCGGAACCGCCGCGACCATAGGCCGCAGACTGGCTGCCAGCTTGCCCGCTTGCCTGCCCACTCCCGTTCCCATCCCCGCCCACCGTCAGCTTCAGAAGCGACGCGCGTTCCGCGTTCTTTTCCTTCTGCTGGGCTTCCTTGTACTGCTTCAGCGCCGCTTCGGTCGGGATCTGCGACACCGTTTTCCCATTGGCCGGGTCGCGGTACAGCATCACCAGCCGCGAGGCGTCGGTGTCGAAGCTGAAGGCGATGGTCGGGAATCGATTGACCAGCGGATCGGCGCCGCCGGCATCCGGCTGGGGATCGGCAGGCGCGGATGCGGTCGGAGTCCGGGTGCCGGCCCCTGTTTCTACGGCATCGCTGCCGCGGGGCGTCATGAAGGCGAACGGCCGCGAGACCGTCGATGTGGCTGCCGCCACGTTCATGACCGGCTTATCCGAATTGGTGAGAGTTGAACATTAAATTACCGTAACCCCGGCAACGCGTAAAGGCTTTCTTTACTCTTATTTGGGTTGGCACATCTAACCCATTCGGCGAAATGTGGTTTCGCGATACGGGCATACTCATGGCGAAAATCCAGATTTCCGCGCGGGCGGGCTTGCAGCGACGGCACCGGCCGTCCTAAAGCGTTGAGTCATGGCCACGATCCTCGAAGCCTTGACGCTGGCGCTCGACCTTCATCTTGCCGGCCGCTTCGGCGAGGCGCAGGAGCTCTACACCCGCATCCTCGATGCCGAGCCGGAACAGCCGGACGCCCTGCATTACCTCGGCGTCCTGGCCGGCCAGATCGGCCGCGGCGAGTTCGGCCTGACGCTGATCGACAAGGCGCTGGCCCTGCGGCCGGAGGCGGCGGACATCCACGCCAACCGCGCCAACCTGCTGCGCGGCCTGGATCGCCTGGACGAGGCGGAGTTGGGCTATCGCCGCGCATTGGCCCTGCGCCCCGATTTCGCCGAGGCCTGGACCGACCGCGCCTTCGCCCGCCATGGCCGCGGCGATGCGGCAGCCGTCGATACCGCCGCCGGGTTGCTGGAGCGTGCCTTGCGGATCGAACCGGCACTGGAGCCGGCGCGGGAAAAACTGGTCGACCTGCTGCACGCGCGCGGGCGGCTGCGGCTGGAATCGGGGCAGGTGACGCCGGCCCTGGCCGACCTGATCCGGGCCGCCGCACTAGACCCGCGGGATGTCGACATCGCCTTCCTGCTGGGCAACGCCCTGTTCGCCGCCGGGCTGCGCGCGGATTCGGTGATCGCCTTCCGCAACGCTCTGGCGCTGGTGCCGGATTTCCTGTCGGCCGCGCTCAACCTCGGCATCGCGCTTGCCGCCACCAACCGGGCGGAGGCGGCCCTGGCCCCGCTGCGCCACGCCGTGTGCATCGACCCGGCCCATCCCGCGCCGCGCGACACGCTGGCCCTGGCCTTGCGGGTGCTGGGCCGTGGCGAAGAGGCCGATGCGCTGGCCCAGCCGCCGCCGGCCCCATCCCAACCGACAGCGGCGCCGAAACCGCCGTCCGCCCGCCGGCCGCGCCGGCCCCGCTAAGCGGCGGGCCGTTCCGCCAGCACCACCAGCCCCATCACCGGCTCGCCGCTTTCGTAGCGCAGCCGGTCATGGTCGCAGCGCAGGATCGCGAGCCCGGCCCCCGCCACCGCCGCCCGGATATAAGCCTCGGCATGGGCATAGCGGCCGTGGGTGGCGACACGGTGGGGCCGTCCGTCGGCCGGCTCCAGCTCCTCCACCGTGAAGGCCAGCCGGCCACCGGGGCGAAGCGCCGCGCGGGCAGCAGCGAACGCCTCGTCGAGGACGCCGAAGTAACAGAAGACGTCGGCGGCGATGACGAGGTCGAAGGCGCCCGGCTGCTCGGCAAGGAAGCCGACCAGTTCGGCCGCCTTCAGTTCGTCATACAGGCCGCGGGCGCGGGCGCGGTCCAGCATGCCGTCCGACAGGTCGACGCCGACCAGCCGGCGGGCATAGGGCCGGAGCGAGGCGGCGCACAGCCCGGTGCCGCAACCGGCGTCGAGCACGTCCAGGCCGCTGCACCGCTCCTCCTCCGCCAGCAGGCCGGCGAGCAGCGACGGCGCGCGGTAATCCAGCTCCGCCAGCTTGCGGTCGAACTCCTCGGCGAACAGGTCGAAGGTCTGGCGCACATAGTCGTCGGGCGCACGCGCATCGGCCTCCTCCCCGGCGATGGCGGCGCCGATGTGGCGGGCCAGCGGGTTGGCGGGATGGTCGCGCCGCCACAACCGGGCCAGCGCCGCCGCTTCCTCCACCCCGCCCTGCTCGTGCAGCAGATAGAGCACCGCACCGAGATTGTCGTGGGCGTCGGCCCAGTCCGGCCGCAGGGCCAGCGCCCGCCGGTAGCCCATTGCCGCCTCGCCGAAGCGGCCGAGGTCGCGCAGCAGGTTCCCGCGGTTGTTCCAGGCCTCCGCATGATCCGGCCGCAGCGCCAGGGACTGGCGGAACGCATCGTCGGCCTCGCCATGCCGCTCCGCCTGCCGCAGGACGGAGCCGAGGTTGTAGTGTGCCATCCCCTCATGCAGTCCATGGGTGACGGCGGCGCGGTAGGCGGCGGCGGCCTCCTGCAGGCGGCCGAGAGCGCGCAGGGCGTTGCCGTGGTTGTTGTGGGTCCCCGCCAGGGTCGGATCGGCCTCCAGCGCCCGCGCATAGAGCGGCTCCGCCCCCGCCGCGTTGCCGGCCGCTGCCAGCGCGTCCGCCTGCCGGCTGAGCCTGACCGCCGGCGGCAAGGCGGCTCCCCGCAGTCCACCGCGCAAGGACAAGCGTGACCCTGCCATCGCGTGCTCTCCTCTTTCCCGTCGCCGGCGCCTGCACCGGCCGATTTGCCGCCGACATCAATGTCATCTTTATCAATGGCATCTTTACCGTGATCCCCCGATGATGGCACTCCCTTTGAGGGTGCGGACAGTCAGGGACGGGGCCGGAACGTGGCGAAGCACACCAACATGCTGGCGCAGGCCGTGGCACACCATCAGGCCGGGCGCCTCGCCGAGGCGGAGCGCGGTTATCGCGCGGTGCTGAGGGCGGACCCGCGCAATGCCGACGCCCTGCATCTGCTGGGGGTGGTGGCCCTGCAGTCGGGCCGTGCGGACGAGGCGGTGACCCAGATCGGCAAGGCGCTGGCGCAGGTGAAGGGCGTCGCCGACTATTGGGACAATCTGGGCAGCGCGCTGTCCGCCGCCGGCCGGCCGGACGACGCGGTGCAGGCCCACCGAAACGCCGCCACCCTGGACCCGCAAGGGGCGCAGCGCCGACACAATCTGGGCAACGCCCTGGCCGTCCTCGGCCACCATGACGAGGCGGAACGGGCCTTCGCCGCCGCGCTGGCGCTGAAGCCCGACTATGCCAAGGCCTGGTACAATCTCGGCAACGGCCACACTGCGCACCATCGCCATGGCGATGCGGTGACGGCGCTGGACCACGCCGTGCGGCTGGTGCCGGGCATGGTGGAGGCGCACAACAACCTCGGCGATGCGCTGGCGATGAGCGGACGGCTGGACGAGGCCATCGCCCAGCACCGGCTGGTGACCCGGCAGCGTCCGGACGACGCCACCGCCCACTACAATCTGGGCGCCGTCCTGCAGCAGAAGGGCGCCCTGGAAAGCGCGGAGATCGCCTATCGTCAGGCGCTGAAGCGCAACCCGCGCCACAGCGCGGCGCTGAACAATCTCGGCAGCGTGCTGAAACGGCTGGGCCGTCCCGATCAGGCGGAACTGTGCCATCGGCAGGCGCTGGAGCTTCATCCGGAATTCGTGGAGGCGCGTTACAACCTCGGCAACGCACTGCAGGCACTGGGGCGCTTTGACGAGGCAGCGGCCTGCTTCGAGGAGGCGCTGGCCCAACAGCCCGACCTTGCCACCGCGATCTACAACCTGTCGCTCCTGGCGTTGCGTCACGGCGACCTGACGCGCGGCTGGGCGGGGTATGAGCGGCGCTTCGCGGCCGGAGAGACGCTGCCCGACCGGCGCTTCGACATCCCACGCTGGGGTGGCCAGCTGTTGCGCGGCAAGCGGCTGCTGGTGTGGCGCGAGCAGGGGGTGGGCGACGAATTCCTCTTCGCGTCCTGCTATCCGGACGTCGTCGCCTGGGCGGGCGGGCCGGTCACCATCGAATGCGACCCGCGTCTGGTTCCGCTGTTCCGCCGCTCCTTCCCCAAGGCTACGGTGCGGGCCGAAAGCTGCACCGGTGACGCTTTCAGCGAGATCCCGCGCGAAACCATCGTTCCGCCCGACTGCGACCTGCAAATTTCCGCCGGCGACCTCCCGGAGCTGCTGCGCGGCAGCCTGTCCGCCTTCGAGCCGCAGGGGCCCTGGCTGGCGGCGGACCCGGGGCTGGTGGAGCGCTGGCGGGAGCGGCTGGCGGCGCTGGGGCCGGGCTTGCGGATCGGCATCGGCTGGCGCAGCCAGTTGATGACGGTGGAGCGCAAGGCCGCCTATGTGCTGCTGGAGCATTGGGGACCGCTGTTCGCCGTCCCCGGACTGGTGTTCGTCAACCTGCAATATGGCGACTGCGAGGCCGAGCTGCGGACGGCGGAAGAGCGTTTCGGCGTCACCATCCACCGCTGGGCCGACTTGGACCTGAAGGACGATTTCGACGGCACGGCAGCACTGACCGCCAACCTGGATCTGGTGATCTCGCCGGCGATGTCGGCGGGGGAACTGGCGGGTGCGCTGGGCGTGCCGGTCTGGCGCTTCGGCTCCCGCGACTGGACGCAACTGGGCACCGGCACACGCCCCTGGTTCCCGACCATGCGCCTGTTCCAGCCCAAGCCGGGCGAGGGGCTGGAAGCGACGGTCCGGGCGATGGCGGACACCTTGCGGGCCACCACGCCAGGACCGGTGCCGGAGTCCGTACCGGTGGTCGCGGCGTCGCCGGAGCCCGAGCCTGAGCCTGAGCCGGAACCCGGGTTCGACGCTCTGCTGAACCGGGCCGCCGACCTTCACCGCGCCGGCCGGCTGGCGGAGGCGGAGGCCGCCTATCGCGCCGCCATCGCCGCCGATCCCGGACGAGAAGCGCCCGGCCATGCCGATGCGCTGCATCTTCTGGGATTGTTGATGCACCAGACCGGACGGAACGACGAGGCGCTCGCCCTGATCGGCGCAGCGTTGCGGACCGATCCGGCCTTCCCCCAAGCCTGGAACCATCTGGGACTGGTGCAGGAAGCCGACAAGCGCCATGCCGAGTCCGCCCGCGCCTTCGCCCGCGCGCTGGCCCTGCACCCCGCCTTTGCCGAGGCGCTGACCCATCTCGGCCTCGTTCACCAGACCTGCGGGCGGGTGGAGGAGGCCGTAAAGCTGCATCGCCGCTGCATCGCCCTCCAGCCGGAGCATCTGCCGGCCCACGCCAATCTCGGCCATGCCTGCGAGCTGATGGGGCGCATGGCGGAGGCGAACGGCCATTACCGCCGGGCGCTGGCCCTGCAGCCCGGATCCGCCGACGCCGCCAACAACCTCGCCACCATGGCCACGCTGGCCGGCCGTCCGGAGGAGGCGAAGACCCATCTGCGCCGCGCGCTGCGGATCGACCCGGACTTCGCGCTGGCGGCCTGGAACCTCGGCCTGCTGGACCTCGCCGACGGGCGGATCGCTGAGGGTTGGGCCGGCTATGGCCGCCGCTTCTCCGCCCGTCAGTTGCAGCGGGCGCGCCGCATCGACCGGCCGGTCTGGACGGGGGAACCGTTGCGGGGCCGGCGGCTGCTGGCCTGGTCGGAACAGGGGGTGGGCGACGAAATCCTGTTCGCCTCCTGCTTCGACGCCCTGCAGGGGCTGGACGGTCCGGTCACGGTCGAATGCGACCGGCGTCTGGTCAGCCTGTTCGCCCGCTCCTTCCCCTGGGTCGCGGTGCGGGCGGAGACGGCGGACGCCACCGGGCGGGAGACGGTTGACCCGCCGGATTGCGATCTGCAGATGCCGGCAGGCACCCTGCCCGCCCTGATTCGTGATCGGGTGGACCGCTTCCCCGTCCGTCCGGCCTATCTGCACCCCGATCCCGGCCGTCTCGCCCTGTGGCGCGACCGGCTGGCCGCCCTGCCCGGCCTGAAGGTGGGGCTGGCATGGCGCAGCCAGATCGTCACCGCCCAGCGCGCCGCCGCCTATACCGGCCTGGCCGACTGGACCGCGCTGCTCGATCTGGCCGGCGTCAGCGTGGTCATGCTGCAATATGGCGACTGCCGCGCCGAACTGGCACAGGTGGAAACGGCGACGCGCCGTCTGCACCGCTGGGACGACCTGGACCTGAAGGACGATTTCGAAGGGGTGGCGGCCCTGATCGCCAACCTGGATCTGGTGATCTCGCCCGCCACGGCGGTCGGGGAACTGGCCGGCGCCCTGGGCGTCCCGGTCTGGCGGCTCGGCACCCGCGACTGGACGCAGATGGGAACGGGCGTGCGGCCGTGGTTCCCGTCGATGCGGCTGATCCAACCGCCGGCGGGTGAAGGACTGGCCGCCGCCGCCCGGCAGGCGGTGCGCGCGCTGGCGGAACTGGCGCCGGCCTGATGACCGACCTTCGCACCCTGCTTGCCGAAGCGTTCGACCGTCACCAGACCGGCGAATTCGAAGAGGCGGAAGGGCTCTACCGCCGCATCCTCTCCATCGAGCCGGCCGAGGTGGAGGCCCTGCATCGGGCCGGATTGCTGGTCGCCCAGCTCGGCCGGCTGGAGGAGGCCGACGGGCTGCTCCGCCGGGCGCTGGCACAGGAGCCGACGGAGACCGAGGCGGCGGTCAACCATGGCAAGATTCTGCGCGCGCTGCGCCGACCCGAGGTGGCGGCTGGCCGCTTCCGCCACGCCCTCGCGCTCGCCCCCGCCATGCTGACAGCGCTGGAAGGGCTGGGACATGCCGAGCGCGAGGGCGGGCATGCCGCTGCGGCGGCCACCGCCTATGGCCGGGCGGCGCTGGTCGGGGCCGGTCCGGCGGTGCTTCACCAGTGGGGCATCGCGCTGGACGGCATCGGTCTTGCGGACGAGGCGGTGGAGGTCCTGCGCTGGTCCGCCCGCCTCGACCCGACGGTCCTGTCGGTGGCCTTGCGGGTGGCCGGGCTCCTCCAGCGGATGGGGCGCGGTGGCGAGGCGGCCGGGTGGTATCGCCATGTGCTGGTGATTCAGCCCGGCCACGCGGAGGCACGCCGGTCGCTCTCCGCTATCATCACCGTCAACGCCGCAGGGGGGCCTCCACCAGCGACATAACCCTTTGGTTCGAAAGGTCGGCTTACCTCCGGATGGTGTTGCGCGAAATGATTTCAAGATCCCACCCCTGCGACCCACTGTCATACGTCTGAACGGTTGGGGCATTTTTTCGCATGGTTTGACCGCATAAAACGCAAGATTAGGGTTGTTCGGCGCTTCGGATGAGTGAACACTGTGGTCACCGGCCCGTCACATTGCGGCGGGACGCGGACTGATCCTATGGAGAGCGACTCATGCACACTGAAGCTCGCCTTTCGTCTCTGCAAGACAAGCACATGCGCCTGGACCGGGCGATCCTCGACGAGGAAAAGCGCTCCTGGCCGGATGAGAGCGCAGTGAAGCGCCTCAAGCTCGAAAAGCTGCACGTCAAGGAAGAGATCGACCGCCTGACGCGCACCGGCCCGATGAATTAATCCCCCCAATCACAGCATCGACCTTCAGACACCACCCTTGAACAGGGGTTCGAAAAGGCCGGGTTGAGGCGGATCGCCTCACCCGGCTTTTTTAATGCCCGACTTTTTGATGGCAGGCTTCTTTCAGCCGATGGCCCGACCGGGACGCGCAAGCTCCGCCGCCACCGTCGGCAGCAGATCGGCGACCCGTTGGCCGGGGCCGGTCCGGAACAGACGCATCGACCGGAACCAGGGCCGCACCGCGGTGCCGAGCATCGTCCAGTCGCCCGTCCGTGCCAGCCGCCAGACCGGCACGCCCAGTGCCGCCGCCAGTTCTCCGGTGGAGGTGGCGGGCGAGATCACCAGATCCAGGGCCGACATCAGCGCCGCCGTGCCGTCGAGGTCGTCGCGCAGGTCGAGGTCGGGGAAGGCATGCGGTGCACGGCCGAACGCTTCCCGTGCCACAGCCAGTTCGGCCCCGCAGTCGCCATATTGCAGATTGACCGGAACAAGCCCCGGCAGGCTCAGCACCGGCCGCCAATCCTCGATCCGCGTATAATCGGGCATGCGGTCCGGATCGAGCTGGCCGCTGCGCCAGGCGATGCCGACCCGCAAGCCCTCTCCCAGTCCGGCCAGCCGCCGACGCCAGCCGTCGACGGCCGCCGGATCGGCACGCAAAGCGGGCTCCAGCCCGGCAAAGCCTGCCAGGGTAGCGCCCAGATGGCGCGACAGCGATCCGATAGGGACATGGCAATCGGCATCGGGCACCGGTTCGGCCGGCGTGGCCGGTACCGCCCGTACCGTCGCCTGCGGGAAGGAGCGGGCGAACAGCGGGACGAAGCGCGGGTCGCATTCCACCGCGATGCGCCCCCCCTCCCGGCCGGTGCGGGCGATCAGTCGGGGCAGGCGCTGGGCGAACATCAGCTCGTCGCCGATCCCCTGCTCGCGCCAGACCAGCAGGCGCTTGCCCGACAGGTCGCCGCCCGTCCAGAGCGGGACGGCCGGGCGGCGGGCGGCGGACGTCAGGTCGCGCGTGTCGAACCGCCGGTCATAGCCTTCCCATCCCTGCACCAGCCGGCCGGCGGTGAGATCGAGAACCCCGGCATTGAAGGCCGCCGCCGCGTGGCCCGGTTCAGCCGCCAGCGCACGGCCGCACCACAAAGCCGCCGCGCCGTCGTCCCCCATCTCGCGCAGCAGCCGGCCGCGGTTCGCCATGCCGTCGGCCAGGGCGGGGGCGAGCGCCAGGGCGCGGCGGCCCGCCCGCTCCGCGGCGTCCAGCCGGCCAAGGCGCCGCAGAGCCACCGACAGGTTTACCCACCCAGCCTCCAGCGCCGGTGCCCGCCGGAGCGCCTGGGCATGCGCCCGCTCCGCCTCGCCCCAGCGGCCGAGCCGGGCGAGGGCCGCGCCCAGATTGTCA
Organism: Azospirillum sp. CT11-132; assembly: GCF_047302835.1. Taxonomy (NCBI): domain Bacteria; kingdom Pseudomonadati; phylum Pseudomonadota; class Alphaproteobacteria; order Rhodospirillales; family Azospirillaceae; genus Azospirillum; species Azospirillum sp. CT11-132. The sequence goes on along the minus strand of NZ_JBGLZA010000006.1, from coordinate 252,833 downwards.
TACGCCTCCGCAAGGTCTGGGTCGGCGGCGGTCGCCCGCCGGTGGAGCGGCACGGCAGCCCCGCTCCGCTCCAGCGCGTCGAGCGCATTGCCGAGGTTGGTCAGCGCCGCGGCATTGCCGGGCTGGAGCGCCAGGGCGGTCCGGAAACTGGCGGCGGCCGGTCCTGCCCGTCCGAGAGCCAGACGAACGTTCCCCAGGCTGATATGCGCCGTCGCATACTCCGGAGCGGCGGCGACCGCCGCGGCGATGCGCGCTTCGCCGCGTTCCGGCGCGCCCGTCTGGTGAGCAAGCAGGCCGGACAGATGGAGCGCCACCGGATCCCGCGGGCGGTGGGTCAGCACCCGCTCGTAAAGGGGGGCTGCCGCAACGAAGGAACCGGCACGATGAGCGGCGACCGCCTGCTCCAGAAGCCGGTCCGGGTCGGGGGCCGCGGTCTCGCCATCCCCCATACCGACAGGTGCCCCGGCAGGCGCCGTCCCCCTCCCGCGCGGCGATGCGGTGGCCCGCAACAGCTTCGCCATCTGGACCAGCGCCGCCTCCAGCCCTTCGCCCGGCCTGGGCTGGAACAGGCGCATGGTCGGGAACCAGGGCCGGACGCCGGTGCCCAGCTGCGTCCAGTCGCGGGTACCGAAGCGCCAGACCGGCACACCCAACGCACCGGCCAGCTCCCCCGCCGACATCGCCGGCGAGATCACCAGATCCAGGTTCGCCGTGAGCGCCGCCGCGTTGTCGAAATCATCCTTCAGGTCCAGGTCGGCCCAGCGGTGGATGGTGACGCCGAAGCGTTCTTCCGCCGTCCGCAGCTCGGCCTCGCAGTCGCCATATTGCAGGTTGACGAACACCAGTCCGGGGATGGCGAACAGCGGCCCCCAATGCTCCAGCAGCACATAGGCGGCCTTGCGATCGGCGGTCATCAGCTGGCTGCGCCAGCCGATGCCGACGCGCAAGCCCGGCCCCAGCGCCGCCAGCCGCTCCCGCCAGCGCTCCACCAGCGCCGGATCCGGCACCAGCCAGGAATGCCGTTCAGGGAAGCGCTTCAACTCGGTGCGCAGCAGGCGCGGCAGGCTGCCGGCGGCGATCTGGACATCGGCGTCGCGCGGGTCGGTGCTTTCCGGGCGGACATCGGCATCGGGGAAAGAGCGCGCGAACAGCCGCACCAGCCGGCGGTCGCATTCGATCACCAGACGGCCGGCGCGCCGCATCGCCTCGTCATAGCAGGAGGCGAAGAGGAACTCGTCGCCAATGCCCTGCTCCCGCCACACCAGCAGGCGCCGTCCGGCGATGTTCTCGCCGCGCCAGGCCCGCATGGACAGCCGGCGTCGATGGTTCCGGAGCGCCGGCGTGCCGAAACGCCAGTCGTAGCCGTTCCAGCCCGATCGGAGGACGCCGGTCTCCAGAAGCAGGAGCGCGCGGTTGAAATGGGACTGCGCATGCTTGGGATCGGCCTGCAGGGCCGCATCGAAGGCGGCCAGCGCCTCCTCATGCCGGCTTTGCCGCTTCAGCAGATAGGCCAGATTGCCGTGGGCCTCGGCAAGCGATGGGTCGTGGCCGATCGCGGTGCGGTGGCAGGCCTCCGCCTCCGCGACCCTGCCCAGCGCTTCCAGGCTGTTGCCCAGGTTGGTCCAGGCGACGGCGAGGCCGGGGTTGCTACGGGTCGCGTGGTCCGCCGCGCGCGCGGCCTCGGTGAAACGGTCAAGTTTGTGGAGAGCGGTGGCGAGATTGCTGAGCATATCGGCGGCCCCCGGCATCAGGGCGACCGCGATGCGATGGGCTGCCACCGCATCCTCCGGACGCACCGCCAGTTCGGCACGGTGGCCGTGGGCAGGCGCCAGATCAGGGCGCAGGCGCAGCGCATGGGCAACGGCGGACCGCGCCTCCCCATCCAACTCCATGCGGCGCAGCAACGCGGTCCGGTTGACCCAATGCCCGACGCCGTCGGGCTGCACCGCGACACAGGCGCGCGACGCCCGCTCGGCCGCGTCGAAGCGGCCCAACCCCTGGCAGGCCTCGCTCAACGCGGCATGGGCGGAGGCATTGACCGGGTCGGCGGCGACGGCGCGGACCAGCAGGGCCTGCGCCTCCTCCAATGCTCCGCGACGCTTCGCCAGCACACCGGCCAGATGCAAGGCGACCGGATGACCGGGTGCCGTGTCGAGCACCTGCCGCACCAGGGCGTCCGCCGCCGCCGCGTCGCCGGCGCGGTAATGGGCGACGGCATCCGCCGTCAGTCTGTCGGCCTCACTCCCCGGCCTTCCGTCCGCGTCGGGGACCGGAAGGCGCACCGGAGGCTTGCAGGACGCCGCGCGCGCCAACTCCTGCGCCATTCGGACGAGCGTGGCCTCCAGCCCCTCGCCCGGTCTGGGCTGGAACAGGCGCATGGTCGGGAACCAGGGCCGGACGCCGGTGCCCAGCTGCGTCCAATCGCGGGAGCCGAAGCGCCAGACCGGCACGCCCAGCGCACCGGCCAGTTCCCCCGCCGACATCGCCGGCGAGATCACCAGATCGAGGTTGGCGGTCAGCGCCGCCGCCCCGTCGAAGTCGTCCTTCAGGTCCAGGTCGGCCCAGCGGTGGATGGTCACGCCGAAGCGTTCTTCCGCCGTCCGCAGTTCCGCTTCGCAGTCGCCATATTGCAGGTTGACGAACACCAGTCCGGGGACGGCGAACAGCGGCCCCCAATGTTCCAGCAGCACGTAGGCGGCCTTGCGCTCGGCGGTCATCAGCTGGCTGCGCCAGCCGATGCCGATCCGCAAGCCCGGCCCCAGCGCCGCCAGCCGCTCTCGCCAGCGCTCCACCAGTGCCGGGTCCGCCGCCAGCCAGGGTTCCTGCGGTTCGAAGGCGGACAGGCTGCCGCGCAACAGCTCCGGCAGGTTGCCGGCCGGCACATGGAAATCGACGCCCGGCGGCCGGTCCGGCGAGTGAATCGTCTCCCGGCCGGCGGCATCGACCGATTCCGCCCGAACGGTCGCCTGGGGAAAGGAGCGGGCGAACAACGGCACCAGACGTCGGTCGCATTCGATCACCACATGCCCGGTCCGCGCGATCAACGCCGGATAGCAGGAGGCGAACAGGATCTCGTCACCGACCCCTTGCTCGCGCCACACCAGCAGGCGACTGCCACCGGGCTCCTCGCCGCGCCACAGCGGGGCGGCGATCCGGCGGTTCACATACCCCTTGGCCCGGAAACGCCAGCGGTATCCCTCCCACCCGCCGGCGAGATCGCCGCGGGTGAGGCGCATCATGCCGCGATTGAGGTGCGCCGTGCCGAGCGATGGATTGACCGACAGGGCGAGGTTCATGAAAGGCTCGGCCGCCGCGTGGTCCTGGCGGTATTGCCAGATCATCATGCCGAGATTGCCCGCGGCCTCCGCATTGTTGCCGTCGATCTCCAGCGCGCGCCGATGGGCCGCCTCCGCCTCCCCGATACGGCCGAGAATCTGCAGGGCAAGGCCGTAGCCGGTCAATGCGGTCGGGTTCCCGGCGTCGACCGCCAAGGCGCGCCGGTACAGACGCACCGCCCCGGCGGTGTCGTCGCGCTCGAGAAGCAGGCCGGCGAGGTTGGAATAGGCCTCGACGCTTCGGGGGGCGGCCGCCGCGGCACGGCGACAGAGATGCTCGGCGCGGCCGGTCTCCCGCATGCCGATGTGGGTGCCGGCGAGATTGACCAGGGCCTTCCCATAGTCGGGCCGAAGGCGCAGGGCGCGCCGGTACCACCGCGCCGGCCGTTCGAAATCGCAGGCGGGGTCGTAGCGATCCTCCAGCGACGTCCCGTGGTTGTTGACCGCCACGGCGTCGTCGGGGCTGAGGATCAACGCCCGGCGCAGCACCGGGACGGCTTCGCCGGTCATCCCGAGTTCGAGCAGGGCCACGCCCAGATTGTTGCAGGCGCCCTGCATCGTCGGTTCGCGGTCCAACGCAAGGCGGAACTGCGCGACGGCCTCACGCAGCCGCCCCATGCCCTGCAGGGCGGTGCCGAAGGCGAAGTGCAACTGCGCATTGCCGGGATGCGCCGCGACCGCCGGGGTGAGAACGCCGCAGGCTTCCCCATGGTCGCCCCGGCCATTCAGCAGCACGCCCAGTTCCAGCGACAGCTCCTCGTCCGCCGGGACGGCCTCCAGCGCACGGCGCAGGCAGGCCTCCGCATCCGGGTGGCCCAACCCGCGCAGGCAGATCGCCAGATGCCGCCAGGCGGCGGACCGCGACGGGTCGGCCTGGACCACCGCGTAGAAGGCATTGGCCGCCGGCGCGATCCGGCCCATTTCCCGCTGGAGGATGCCGTAGTTGAAACGGGCGGTCAGATTGTCGGGGTCGAAGGTCAGCGCACGGGCATAGGAGTCCGCCGCCTCTTCCCGCCGGCCGAGGTGCTGAAGCACGGTGGCGCGGTTGCCATAGGCCTCGACATAGCGGTCGTTCTGCCTGATCGCGACCGCATAGGCGGCAAGCGCCTCATCCGGCATGTTCAGATCGGCCAGAACATTGCCGAGGCTGTTGTAGGCGGTGGGAAAGCGCGGCTGCAGCGCCAGGGCCGCCCCCAGTCCGGAAAGTGCCTCGGCGGTCCGGCCGGTCTGGTAGGCGATCATGGCCGACAGGTGCAGCGCGTCGGCATGCGCCGGATCGTCGATCAGGATCCGGCGATACAGCGCCAGCGCCTCGGCGAGGCGGCCGGCGCGGTGCAGCGGCAATGCGGCGTCGAGCAGATCAGCGGCGGTCACGGCATCCGGTCTGTCGTCGGGGTGTCATCGTCGTCGGCGCCACCGCCGATCTGTTCGGCGCCGATCTGCTCGGCACCGTCATCGACCACCGCGCCGTCCGCCGCCCTGAACAGTTTGCGGCAGAGCTTGAGCGCCCGGTAGTAGTTGCGGCCTTCGACCAGTCGCGTGATCTCGTCCAGCGTCTTGGCGGCGTCGGGCCGCGCCTCGCGCGTTTCGTCGAGAATGGAGGCGAAGCGCTGAAGGTTCAGCGTCGAGTCTTCCGGGAAGATGTAGACGAGCTGAATGACGAAATAGAGCTTCTTCTCGATACAGTCGATCTGCTCTTCCTTCAGCACCTCGCGTCCACGCAGGAAATTGGCGGTGTTGTAAAGGAAGAACGAGCCCGGACGGTCGCCGGCACCGATGACGGCACCGTTGATGATGACCTTCTCGTTGGGACGAAGCACGAACTTGAGTGGCATGAGTGAGGAACCCGGGGCTTGCGGGCCGTCGCCGTCCGGCCTTTGCCGGCCCGGTCCGGCCCAAAAAAGAAACGGGCGGCGGCCTGATGCCGCCGCCCGCCGGGCGTGATCCTACCCGAACTTGCCGTCCGAACTCTACGCCTTAGAACAGGCGCAGGATCGACTGCTGCGACTGGTTGGCAAGCGAGAGGGCGATGGTGCCCAGCTGCTGCCGGGTCTGCAGCATCAGCAGGCTGGCGCCTTCCTCGTTCTGGTCGGCCAGCGTCAGCTTGCTGGCGCCTTCCGTCAGCACGTCGCTGAACTCCTTGGTGAAGTTCTCACGGGTCGTGATGATGTTCAGGTTGGTCGACAGCGACTGCGAAGCAGAACGGATCGTCGACTTGGCGTTGTCAAGACCGGCGACCGCCTTGTCGATGTCCTTGCGGTCCGTCCAGTCGTTCTGCGCTTCGTCGAGCTTCAGACCCTGACCGCTGGTGGTCAGGTTCACCGCGTTCACCGTGATCGAATTGGTGTTCGTCTCGTTGAGCTGGACGGTGATGTCGTTCGACGAGTTGGCGTCGGAGATCTGCTTGGTGACGATGTTGGCCGAGCAGTTGCTCGAAGCAGCCTGCTTGATGGTCTTGGCATCGACGTCCAGATGGACCGTGCCGCTGTCGAAGGCGAAGGCCTGATCGCCGCTCGCAAGCTTGCCGTCGCCCTGATCGCTCATGCCGTCGCGGGTGACCTGGGCGCCGTTGGAGTTGGTGACCTGGATTTGCAGGTCGACCTTCTTCTCGATGGTCGAGATGCCGTTGCCTTGGTTGTTCGCCGCTTCCAGCAGGCGGCGGTCGACCGTGAAGGACACGACGGTGCCCGACGCGAAGCTCTCCGAGATCTTCTTGGTCAGCGCGTTGGTCGTGCTGGAGGTCAGGGTGAAGTCGCGCACCACGCCGCTCGTGGTGTTGCCGGTCAGCGTGATGGTGCCGCTGCCGCCGATGGTGGCGGAGGCGACATCCTTGCCGGCCAGACGGCCGCTGCCCGAGATGGCGCTCGAGATCGAGTTCGTCAGATTGGTCGCGACGTTCTTGGCGGCGTTCTGGCCGACGGCGACGTCGCCGCTGGTGGCGGTGTAGCTGAAGGTCTGGCCTTCCACCGTGATCGAGAAGATGTCGCCTTCTTCGATGGTGCCGCTGACGTTCACCGTGGAGATCTGGGCCTGCGTCGACGTCGCCGCCTGCGTCAGGTTGGTGGAGGTCGTCTGCGTGTTGTCGAAGTAGGAGGTCGTCCGGCTCTCGTTGCCGTCCGACACGATGATGTCACGGCTGCGGCCGTTGGCGCCGCGCACCTCGATCTGGACGTTGGAGAAGCTGCCCGAGGTGCTGGAAATGGTGCCCGACAGCTTCAGGCCGGTCAGGCCGTGCGCATTCTCGGCCGAATTGATGTCGGAGGTCTTGCCCTCGATCGAGCCGTCGCCCTTGATGCGGATCGAATAGGTGTCCGGCGCCTGCACGTTGGTGACGCGGGCATTGTCGACGCCGACGATGGTGTTGACGGCGGCACGGGACGAGGCGGTGCTGTCCATGCTGAGGCCGTTGCCGGCGATCAGATTCTTACCGCCGTAACCGCTGTCGGCGGCCAGCTTGTCGATCTGTCCGCGCAGCGTGTTGAACTGCGAAGCCAGCGACTTGCGGGTGGCGATGGAGGCGGCATCGTTGCCCAGGGCCGCATAGGCGGCGGTGGTCAGGCCCTTGGCCTGGTCGACCATGGAGTCGATGGCGGTCAGGCCCTTGTCGGCGGCCTGGATGGTGCTGATCGACTGACCCATCGCGTCCTTCAGCGACGTCAGGTCGCCGGCGCGCTGGTTCAGACCCTTGGCCGAGAAGAAGGCGGTCGGGCCGTCGAGGGCGGTGTTGACCTTGTTGCCCGTCGACAGGATGTTCTGTTTCTTGTTGATCTGTTCCTGCGTGCTTTGCAGCTGCAGCAGGTTGGTCCGCATGGACGAAGAGAGGGTAACGTTGCCAGCCATGATAGCCACTCCTTTGGAGGATCAATGTCCGGACGCGCACCGATTTCGGAACGCTTGACCCGGAAGGGGACTAATTCCCCCGCCAAAGGGGTAGGCAAGAAGCGGGCCAGTTCAAATTTGCCGGGTTTCCTTGGTAATCCATACCGGTGGGCATGAATATGCCCGGCAAATTTTGCCCACCTGTCGGCAAATTCTGCCGGTCAGGGGGCAGGGGTTGCCGGGGCGGCAGATTCTGCCGGGTATTTCCTGCCGGACAGGACAACCGTTTCGCACACCGCCAGCGGTCCGACGGCGAGCGCCGCGCTACCCCAGGACCAGCCGACGCCGAAGCCCGACAGCAACAGCCGGCGGCAGCCCGAGGCCAGCGGTTCCGCCAGCGAACCGGCCAATGCCAGCGGGATGGAGGCGGAACTGGTGTTGCCGACCTCCCGCAGGGCGACGACGGTGCGATCGGCGGAAACCCCCAGTTTCTGGCCGAGATGGCGGATCATTTGCGCGTTGGCCTGGTGCAGGACGAGGTGGTCGACCATGTCCGTGGTCCAGCCGGCACACTCCAGCACGGCGCGGACGCTGCCCGGCACCTCGCGCAGGGTGAAGGCGAAGACCTGGGTTCCATCCATGAACAGGCGCGGCGGCCGGTCGGGATGGCGCATCGCGCCGCCGTCCGCCGCCAGATAGGGTGCACCGGCGCCATCGCTTCCCAGGTCGAAGGCCATGGGCGAGGCCGCGTCGTCCAGTTCCAGGGCGATCGCGGCGGCGCCGTCGCCGAACAGCGGCGCCACGGCGCGATCCTCCGGATCGACCAGCCGCGAGGTGGTGTCGCCGACCAGCAGCAGCGCCCGCCGCCCGGCCGCCTTCAGCAGCCCCGCCGCCGCCCACAGCCCATAGACGAAGCCGGAACAGCCGTGGGTGATGTCGAGCACCGCCGCTCCCTTGCGCAGCCCGAGCCGCCGGTGCAGGAGCGAGGCGGTGCCCGGCAGCGTCTGGTCGTGGGTCTGGGTCACCAGGACCAGCAGGTCGATGCTGCCCGGCTCCCAGCCCAGACCGTCGAGCAGACGGCGGGCGGCGGCCTCCGCAAGGTCGCTGGTGCATTGGCCGGGGGCGACGATCCGCCGCTCCTCGATCCCGGTGGCGGCGGCGATCTTGCGGGCCGCGTCCTCGCCGAAGCGGCGGGCGAGATCCCCGACCGTCTCGCGTCCTTCCGGCACGCAGCCGACGACGCCGCGCACGCCCACCCCGTCGATCCGGCTGGCGACCATCTCCGCCTCCCCCATTTTCCTACAGCGTCACTTACGGCCTCAGCAGGTGATGCCACCGTCCACCGTAAGGGTCTGTCCCGTTATGAAGCCACCGCCGTCGCCGAGCAGGAAACGGACCAGCGGAACAACGTCCGCCGCGGTGCCGAGCCGGCCCAGCGGCGTGCGGCGGACGATCTGGTCGCGCTGCCCGTCCGAGAGGGTGCCCGACATCTCGGTGTCGAGATAGCCCGGCGCCACCGAGTTGACGGTGATCGCCCGCCGTCCGACCTCGCGGGCCAACGCACGGGTCAGGCCGTCGAGACCCGCTTTCGACGCCGAATAGGCGGCGAGCCCGACATAGCCGCGCTGGCCGATGATGGAGGAAATGTTGACGATCCGCCCACCGCGGGCACCGGCCCCGCGCGCCGTCAGCTTGGCCCGCAGGAAGGCGCGGGCGGCCTGGAGCGCGCCGGTCAGGTTGGTCTGGATCACCGCGTCCGCATCCACCTCCGGGAAGGTCGCCAGCACGCCTTCGCGCGCGATACCCGCATTGTTGACCAGCCCCCACAGCGGCGCCTCGCCACCCCAGGCGATGGCGGCATCGAAGAAGGCGCGCACCTCGTCGCCGTCGCCGATGCGGCAGGGGTGCCAGAACAGGTCGGGACCGGCCAGCCGCTCCAGCGCGTCGGAGGAGGAGCGGCTGCAGGTGGAGACCCGATAGCCGTCGGCCAGCAATGCCTCCACCAGCGCAAGGCCGAGGCCGCGGCTGCCGCCGGTGACGATGACGTGGCGCTTCGGCCCAATGGCGGTTGACGCGGGGGCGGTTGACGCGGGGGCTGACGCGGTCATTGGGATCCCTTTCGGCTCTTCTTGCCCGCGGCGCTCAGCGGGATATGGTCGGCGAAGGTCAGGGCGCGCGGCCGGGCGGCCGGCGGCAGGTCGGCGGTGGCGGCGCGCAGGGCAACGCGAAGGGAGGGCTCATCGGCGCCCGGGACCGGAACGATGGTGGCGGTCAGGAGATGGCCGGTGATCGGGCTCGGCACCGCGACGACCGCGGCATCCGCCACCCCGTCGACCGCCAGCAGGCACCGCTCCACCGCCTCCGGCGAGACCTTCACCCCGCCGACATTGACCAACCCGTCGAGCCGCCCGGCGAACAGCACCCGGTCGCCCCGGCGTTCCACGAGGTCTCCGGTGGACAGCCAGCCGTCGGCATCGACCGCACCCGGTGCCGCGCGCGGGCTGCGCACCTCCAGCACCCCTTCGGCGATGCGCAGATCCAGCCCGTCGGGCGCCGCGTCCAGCCAGGCCGCCGGAAAGCCGGCCCGGCCATCGGCGACGGCGAACAGTGCCCCCGCCTCGGTCGAGGCGTAGATGTGGCGAAGCCGGGCCTGGGGAAACCGCTCCGCCAGCCGGTCGAGAAGCGGCTGGTCGGCGGCCTCGCCCCCCAGCGTCACCGCGGCGAGCGGCAAGTCCGCATCGCCCAGCGCCATCAGGAAGGCGCGCCAGAAGCTGGGCGTGCCGCTGACATGAGTCACGGCATGGCGCCGCGCCGCCTGCGCCAGCGCGGCGATCGTTCCCGCACCAGAACTGGGCACGGCGACCAGCAGCGCTCCGGCCGCGGCGGCGGTCAGCATCACCTGCAGGCCGGCGAAGGCGCCCGGATCATAGGTCAGCAGCCAGCGCGCGCCCTCCTCCGCCACGCCGCGCAGCCGGCCGCGCAGGCGGGCGAAATCATGGCGCAGGCGCTTGGGCGTGCCGGTGGTGCCGGAGCTTTCCAGCGTGACGGAGAAGCCCTGTCCCGACTGCCAGCCTGCGGACTCCGCACCGCCTCGGGCCAGCAGAACCCCCTGCCCCGCCGCCTCCGCAGCGGCCAGCGCCGCCAGCACACGCGACGGCCGGTCGGCCTGCACGACCCCGCCTGCCGGCACCGGCAGCGCGGCGAGGTCTGCCCAGCCGAAGACCTCCTCCCCTTCGATCAGACGGAAGGCGGGATGGATCCAGTCCGGGCGGCCGTCTGTCATGCAGGAACGGTGTAGAGCGCCGCCAGTTCGCCGACGGTGGTGAACTGGCGGAAGCCTTCGCGGAAGGGGTCCTGGCCGGTGCGCTGTTCCAGCACCACCAGAAGCGTGGCGAGGTCGAGGGAGTCGATCGGCAGATCGCCGTCGAGGAAACGGCTGTCCGCCGTCAGGGGCGGCAGGGCCTCTCCCTTGTCGGCGGCGATGCGGCCGAGTTCCTCGGCGATCAGGGCGAAGATGCTGTCGGTCATGGTCTGGTCGGCTCAGGGAGTGGGCGCCCGGCTTGAACATCGTCGCAGCCGTCCAGGAAGGCCCGGATGGCGGCGGTCACCGGGCTGGCGGCCTCGATGTGCGGCAGGTGGCCGGCATTGTCGAAGACCCGGAACGGGGCGGCCGGCGGCAGCCGGTCGGCGGGCGGCAGCGGGATGATGCGGTCCTCGCGTCCCCACAGCACCTGGATTGGCATCGGATAGGCGCTCCAGTCCACCGGCGGTCCACCGCCATCGGCATGGGCGGCGAAGGACTCCTCGATGATCCGCTCCAGCCCTGCCCGGCGGACCGGGTCGGCGCCCTGGGCGTGCAGCACCTCGCCGAAGCGGGGGATCAGCGGCGACGGACCGGCGAATAGCCGTTCGGCGCAGGCGCGCCCCTCCGCCACGTCGGCGGGCGCGATGGCACGGCGCAGGAAGTTCAGGTCGAAGGGCGTGCCGAGCCCGGCACTGGACAGCAGGGTCAGGCTCGCCACCCGGTCGGGCGCCAGCCCGGCCAGTTCGCGCGCGACATAGCCGCCCATCGAATGGCCGACCAGATGCACCCGCGGCAACTCCAGCCTGTCGAGGAACTCGACCAGCCAGGGAGCGAAATCGGCGACCCGGCCGCTGCCGACATCCGGCGTCGATCCGCCATGGCCCGGCAGATCGACGGCGATGGCGCGCCGCCGGGCCGACAAGGCCGACAGATTGAACTGCCAGGTCAGGCGGTCGCCGGCGAAGCCATGCAGAAGCAGGACGGGCACGCCGCCGCTGCCGACCGACAGGTAGGCGGCAGGGCCGCCGGCGACGGTGGCGACACCGGCGCGCAGGCGGCTGCCTTCAGTGACAGGCCGGGAAACGGGAACCGGCACCGGTCAGGCCGCGACCGGGGCACCCGCCAGGGCCAGCAGGTCGGCGACCGTCTTCGCCTTGGCCAGCTTCTCGCCTTCGACGACCACGCTGGTCTTCTCGTCCACCAGCGCGATGAAGCTGATGACCGCCAGCGAGTCCCAGGCCTCCAGCGATTCCAGGGCCTCGTCGCCGGTCAGCGTGCCGGGATCCAGTTCGAGCATCTCGTCAAGAGCGAGAAGGAATTCATTGCGATCCATAAGCTTTTCTCCTTGGTCGAACCGGGACCGGATCAGTGCAGCGTCTTTTGCCGGACCGAACGGTTGATGTCCACCCAATCGGGGTGGTCGCGAAGAGTTTTGCAACAATCCTGCCAGCCGAAACCGGGGTTGGACGGCACCAACGCCTCCAGCAGGCGCCGCACCAACTCGTAGTCGGCGGGCTCGTCCACGCACCAGCGCTGGTCGGCAGGCTCCACCGGCGCGTCGGGCACCAACGCCGTCCCCAGCCGGAAGCGGTCGGGGCGGCGGTAGATGTAGGGGGTGACATGCTCCCGCTCCGCCGGGTCGGCGGCATTGGCCGCCGCCTCGTCCAGCAGGCGGCGCGGGAAGATCTCGGCATCCAGGCCGCGCGGGTAGCGGGTGCTGTCGATCGACAGGTAATCCAGCGGCTGGCCTTCCTGGAAGGCGGCGATCAGGCGGCCGACCAGCGCGGGATCGATCAGCGGACAGTCGGCGGTGACGCGCACCACCAGATCGGCGCCGGCCAGCACCGCAGCACCGGCGAAGCGGCCCAGCACGTCCTGCTCGTCGCCTCGGAAGACGGCGACGCCCAGACCCTGCGCGCACTCCACCACCGGGTCGTCGGTGGCGTTCACCGTCGTCGCCAGCACCACCGCATCCAGGCCGGGCGTGCGCGACAGCCGCTCCAGATGGTGGGCCAGCAGCGGGCGGCCGACGGCCGGCATCAGCACCTTGCCCGGCAGCCGGGTGGAGGTCATCCGAGCCTGCGAGATGGCGACGACGCGCGGTTTATCCATGCCGGTCCTCCTGCGTCGGGGGCGCCAGCATGTCCCAGGACAGCGGCTCCCCCCGGTTCAGGCGGCGGACGGCGCGGCGGCCGAGCACGTCCGGCAGATGCTTGGGCGCCATGCCGAAGCCGGGGCGGATGGAGCGGACGTTGGCGGCAGTCAGCGGCTCTCCCTCCTCCACGTCGGCGACGACATAGAGGGAGCGGCGGTAGTCGCGCCCGCCAACCTCGCTGGGCTTCACCGTATAGTCGACCCGGCCCATGGCGGCGGTCGCCGCGCGCACGGCGTCGGCCATCGCCTTGAACTCCGCCGGCTCCAGGGAAAAGGCGCTGTCGACCCCGCCGTCGGCGCGCGACAGGGTGAAGTGCTTCTCGATGATGGTGGCGCCCATTGCAGCGGCGGCAACCGGCACGGCGATGCCCTGGCTGTGGTCGGACAGGCCGGCGGTGACGCCGGCGAAGGTCTGGGCCAGATGAGGGATGGTGCGGAGGTTGCAGTCCTCCGGCGGGGTGGGATAGCCGCTGACGCAATGCAGCAGGGCCAGCGGCACGTCGCCGGCCGCGGCCACAGCCTCCTCGATCTCGCCCAGCGTGGCAAGGCCGGTGGAGATGATGAGCGGCTTGCCGGAGCGGGCGGCGCGGCGGATCAGCGGCAGATCGATCAACTCGAAGGACGCGATCTTGAAAGCCGGGGCGTCGAGATCCTCCAGCAGTTCGATGGCGGTCTCGTCGAAGGGGGAACTGAAGATGGTCAGGCCCAGCGCCCGCGCCCGCTCGAACAGCGGGGCATGCCACTCCCAGGGCGTGTGCGCCTCGCGGTAGAGGTCGTGCAGGGTGCGTCCGCCCCAAAGCCCGCCCTCCAGCCGGAAGCCGGGACCGTCATGGGCGATGGTGATGGTGTCGGCGGTGTAGGTCTGCAGCTTGACCGCGTCGGCCCCCGCCTCCTTCGCCGCCTCCACCAGCGCCAGGGCACGGCCCAGGTCGCCATTGTGGTTCCCCGACATCTCCGCGATCAGATAGGGCGGATGGCCGCAGCCGATCGGACGGCCGGCGATGGACATGGGAGGACGGCCGAGGGGAGGAAGGCTGGGGACGGCGTTCGGCAAGGGGCGGCTTTCCAAGGGGACCAGGGACTGGGATCAGTCTTCCACGAAAATGTGAAGGAAGATTAATTCTCTCCGGCGCGTTCGGCGCGCAGCAGGGTCCGCGCCTCCTCGCCATAGGCAATCAGCCGTTCGACGCATCGGTTGCGGTCGCCGATCTCGATGAAGCGCGCCTTCGCGGCGGCTCCGGCCGCAGCGTGGGCGGCGGCATCGGTGGCAAGCGTCACGGCACGCTCCACAAAGGCGTCGCGGCCGGACACGCAGAATTCGGGACCGGAGACGACCGCTCCGTCGCCCCAGCCATAGGTCACCACCGGCACCCCTTCGGCCAGGGCGAAGGCCGCGCCGCCGCCCCCACCCTGGCGCGGTGGGTTGAGGAAGACGCGGCAGAGGCCATAGAGCGCGCGGATGTCGGGGACATGGCCCAGGCAGCGCATGCGCTGCCCGTTGCGCAGCGGCGCGAGGCGCGCCGGCAGGTCCCGCACCTCGCCGGCGAACACCAGACCGGCGTCGGGGCAGCGGTCCAGAATATCGTCCAGCAGGCCCAGCACCTCCCCCGTCACCTCCTGGTCCAGGCGGGTGCCGACCACCGCGAACAGGGGGGTGCCGTCGGCAAAGCCGGTGTTAACGCGCACTCCGTCGGACGGCGGCAGGGTGTAGCCGAAGGTGAAGGGACGGAAACGGCGGGCGAAGGGGCCGCGATACAGCGCCGGAATCGACAGGGTGTGGTCGCGCTCCTCAAATCCAAGCACGATCGGGGCCAAGGACAGGGTGATGCCGGAACTGGTAGGCAGCGCCACCACCGGCCGGGCGCCGGAGTCGGCGAACAGGTCGGCGACGATGTTCGACCCGCCGAAGGACACGATCAGGTCGGGGTCGTAGCCGTCGATGGCCTCCACGATGACACGCAGCTTGTCCTGGCTGAAGGCGGGCTGTGTGAAGGAGGCGACCTTGACCTGCCGGCCGAACATCCTCAGCGCATAGACGCCCTCCAGATCGGCGGCGACCTCCGCCACCATCGGCGGGATGAAGACGCTCTCGACCCGTCCCGGCAGGCCGTTGACGTTGATGATGGCGACATCCAGCCCGAACTCGTCCTGCATGCGGGCGGCGAAGTCGAAGCAGTCGCGGGTCGGCTGATGGCCCTGGTTGGTGAACTGGTTGGTCACCACCGCAACACGGCGGATCGGCCCGTCGCGCAGAGTTGCCCGCGGCGGCGTCAGGCCCCAGCGCCGTGCGATCTGGCGGACCATCGCAATATAGAAGCGGAACTGGTCGCAGGGCACGAAGCTCGCCAGCTTGTCGCCGCTGGCCGCGCCCAGGAACAGCTGCCGCGACATGCACCAGTGGGTGTAGTGCAGCGCCGCCGGGTCGGCGCTGTCGCCGCCGAGGATCAGGTAATGGAGAATGCGTTCATAGTGATAGAGATCGCCGGTCAGCAGGAACAGGACCGAGCGGAGCCGGACATTGTCGTTCGACGGCGCCTCGCGCTCCAGCCGCTCGGCCAGCGCAAGGCGGCTGTCGAGGTCGAGATCGCGGCGGATCTCCTCGCACAGCGCGGTGAACCGGTTGATCTTCTCGGCGTCGAACTGCCTGTCGGTCAGATAGACCATCATGGCGGCGGCAGCCGCGGTCACGCGGTCGGACTGGACCGTTTCCGGCATCTTCTGGACCTTTCGACTGACAGCCATCCCGTGTGTAGCGCCGCCCCGGCAAGCCATGCAAGCAGGCAGTGCGGCCGCCTTCCATTATGCTCGCAGCCTAAAGCTTCAGCCCGGCGACGCCGTCCAGGATCGCCCCCTCCGCCAGGGCGCGGCGTTCAAGCTTGGCGCCGAACAGCTTGGCCCCGGTCAGGTCGGTCCTGGCGAGGTCGCAGCCGCGCAGGTTGGCGAAGGACAGGTCGGCGTTGGCAAGATTGACGGACCGCAGGCTGCCGCCGCTGAGGTCGGCATAGCGCAGCTTGGCCCCCGACAGATCGGCGGGGCGGGAGCGATGCTCGTCGAACACCAGGGGCCGCAGATTGACGTTGCGCAGGTCGGCGTTGTTCAGCTTCGCGTTCCGCAGGCTGATGCCGCGCAGGTCGCCGTCCGCCAGCTTCGCCCCACGCATGTCGGCCCTGTCGAGCACAGCGGCCTGAAGCTGCACGCCCGACAGGTCCAGACCGTAGAGCGTCGCCCCGACGGCGCGCAGCATGGTCAGGCAAAGGTGGGCCAGCGAGGGAGCATGACGCAGGTCGAAGCCGGACAGGTCGAGCATCGCACCCTGCGCCCCGCTCGATCCCACCCAGGTCATGTGGTCGGCCAGCAGATCCTCCAGCGACCGCCCCAGTTCCGCCACCACACGGCCGACCGGCTTGTCGGTCAGCGCCTCCTCCACGTCGGCGTCGGTGAGGTCGGTCATCACCATGACGGCGCCGGTCAGCACCGCACCGCGCAGGCAGGCGCCGCGCAGGTCGGCGCCGGACAGGTCCGCCCCCTCCATGTTGGAGCCGGTGAAGTTGGCGCCGCGCATGGTCGCCCGCACCAGCTTGCAGCCGCGCATCACCGCGTCGGAAAAATCGGTGTGGATGGCCATGACGCCGGACATCCGGGCATTGGTCAGGTTGGCGCCCGAGAGGTCGGCGCCGTCGGCCTCGGCCGGGGAGGAATCGATCTGCACCATATGCAGATGGCCGGACCGGTCCTTTTCGGCCAGGGAGCCGTCGCGCAGGTCCGCCTCGAACAGGTTGGCGCCGACCAGGATCGCGCCGCGCAGGCAGGCGCCGCGCAGGTCGGCCTTGATCAGGCTGGCGCCGTCGAAATTGGCCTGCCGCAGATCGGCGACGAAGAAGGACGCGCAATCGAGCCGCGCGCCGGCCAGATTGGCACCGCGCAGGCTGGCGCCGACGAAATCGGCATGGGCCAGATCACGGCCCGACAGGTCCAACCCGGACAGATCGCAAAAGGACAGGTTGGCGCGCGCGCCGCCCACCCGGGCATTGCGGAACATCTCGTGTTTCCGCACCGCCAGATCGAGCTGCGCCTGATCGAGACGCCTGAGCGTGCGATTCTGCACCATGGCCCCATGAACTCCCTATTCCGCGCCAGTTTGAGGCAACCCAGCTTCAGAAAGGGTTAATTCACGCCGCGGACTCGTTCTCCAGCGCCTGTTCGCCGCCGTCGGATTCGCCGCCGTCGGCCGTGCGGCTTCCCGGCCGTTCCGACAGGATGGCGGCGATGGCGTCGCGCAGTTCGTCCGGGGACACCGGCTTGTGCAGCAGCCGGCAGCCGGTGGCGACCGCCTCGCGGATGCGTTCGGGCGCGGTATCGCCGGTCAGGATCAGGCCGGGCACCGGCCGGTCCAGCCGCTCGCCCACCGCCGCCACGGTCTGCACGCCGGTCAGCCGGCCCGGCAGCCGGAAATCGCTGACGATAAGGTCGGGCATGGGGCCGTCCTGTGAGGGCGCCCCGCTTTCCGCTCCGCCGAACAGCGCCAGCGCGCTTTCACCGTCGACCGCCGCGATCACCCGATAGTCCCAGCTTTCCAGCAGCAGCCGCACGGCGTCGCGCTGGATCGGATCATCCTCCACGACCAGGATCAGCCGGTCGCCGCTCTGAACCGGATCGGGATCCTGCGCCGGCACCTGGGTCGCCGGCCGTTCGGTCCCGACCACCGGCACATGGACCGCGAAGACGGAACCGCGGCCCTGGAGCGACCGCACCTCCACCGTGTGTCCCAGCAGCGCCGCCTTGCGCCGCACCTTGGCCAGCCCGAGGCCGAGGCCCTGGCGTCGGTCACGCTCCGGATTGCCGAGCTGGACGAAATCCTCGAAGATGTTGTCGAGCTGTTCGGCGGGAATGCCCGTGCCGGTGTCCCACACCTCGATGCGCAGCCAGCGGCCATGCCGGCGGCAGCCGATGGTGACGCGGCCCTTGTCGGTGAAGCGGATCGCGTTGCGCAGCAGATCGCCCAGCATGCGCGTCAGCAGCGTCCGGTCGGTGCGGATCACCATGCGGGTGGGCATCGCGCGCAGGGTCAGCCCCTTTTCCGTCGCCATGCCGCGGAATTCGGCCAGCAGTTCCTCGAGCACCGCCGACACCGGCACGTCGGCCAGCTGAGGCCGCACGACGCCGGCGTCCAGCGTCGCCACCTCCAGCAGGGCGTGCAGAAGTTTTTCCCCGGCATCCAGCGCTTCGCCCATCTTTTCGGCGATGCTGCGGTCGCGCGTTTCGGCCAGACGTTCCATCAGAATGTGATGGAACAGCCGCAAGGCCTGGAAGGGCTGGCGCAAATCATGGTTGGCCGCCGAAAGGAACCGGCCCTTGGCCTGATTGGCCCGCTCCTTTTCCTCCAGCGCCCGGCTCAGCCTCAGATTGAGGGTGCTGAGGGCGGCGGTCCGCTCCTCCACCCGCTCCTCCAACTGCGCATTGGCCAGCTCAAGCTGGGCGTTCGCCTGGGTCAGGGCCTGTCGGGCCAGCGCCTCGCGCCGCAGGCTGGCGGCCCCCAGCATCGACAGTCCGGCAAGCGCCGCCACCCCGGCGACCACCACGACAAGGCCGCGCTCCATCCGGACATACCAGGGCTCCAGCACGGCGGTGCGCGGGATCGTCACCGCCGACAGGATCGGCAGGTCGGCCATCCGCTTCACGCCGAGGATCGACGGCTTGCCGGTTCGCGTCCAGTTCGCATCGACCCGGATCGTTCCCTCATCCAGCCGCGGCAGCGGGCCCAGCGACGGAACGCCGATGCCGGCCAGACGGACGCCGTCGGGACGGTAAAGTCCGACGGAGCGCGCCAACCCGTCACCGAAGGCGTTCAGCACCGGGTTCAAGGCCGACACCGGGACAGCCACCAGGACCGCACCGTCGAAAACGCCCGCCGCGGTGTGGATGCGGCGGGCGAAAAGAATGGCCGGCTGGCCGGCCATATGTCCGAAGGCCGGCAGGACCTGATGCTCCTCACCCGGCGGTAAGGGGCGGACCAGCAGAGACAGCCCGTCGCTGGTTTCGGGCTCGGCGAAGGCGACGGCGGAGCCATACCGCAGCGAGCCGTCCGCACCCAGCAGGGAGAGGCGGCCGTTGCGCTCCACCGCCATCGCTTCCGGCAGGCTGCGTTCCGCCCATGACCTCAGGCCCCGGCCATCCATCCGGCCGGCGACCTGTTCCAGCAGGTCGATGCTGGCGTTCAGCACGCCTCGTGCGTGGCCGTCGAACAGGATGGCCGCCTGCCGCGCATCGTCTTCGGACCGTTCGAGCGTGTCCCGATAATCGAGCGCGGTGACGGCAGCCCAGGATGCCGTTCCCAGCAATGCCAGCATGGTGCAGAGGACCGCAACCAGCGTCCGCGGCGAGGCGGTGATCCGGCGGACGAAGGCGGAGGACGGCGTGGGTGATGGGTCCATTTGCGGCGATGACATCGGCCCGGTCAGGCAGGCATCGGACGGACCCGCGGTCCATGGGACCGAAGCTCCTTCCAAAGCGGCAGCGACAGGCGGGTGACGGTCATCGGTGGGAAATCCTCGGCGATGGCGAAAGGGTTAGGCGGCGGTCGGCGGGCATGAGAAGCATGTTTGCCCAAACTGTGCCGGACAAGCTCACGCATTGGGCTGTTCCGAATGTTCGAACGACAAATCGGCCTGCACATCCCCGTTTGGTTGGTGGACCGGAACTATAGCTTAGCCCCAATAGCCGGAGGAACTTTATCACACGAAGCAATGCAGTGCGACCGGTCTTGGCGACTATGACGATGATCATAACCACCCTGTCCATCCGGTGAATGCAGCTTCACCGATACCATAGCTGCTCACGCGCAATCATCGCACCAGCCTCCACTTTTAATATTTCGTTTTGTTGCAGCTCTCCGCAATGACCGAAAGCCCGGATCGAACAGCCGCGCGTGGACCGCGTCACTGCGCGTATGGCAAACCGGGCACACGACAGGCCGGGCAAACGGCAAAAGGCCGCACGCGCAGGAGGCGCGGCGGCATGATGTCGATCAGGCAGGCGGTTCAGGCAGGCGGCTTAGGGAGGTGGTGCGACGGTCGGCGTTTCGCCGCGCACGATCAGGATCAGGCCGTCGTCCGCAGCTTCCAGTTCCTTGCCGGCGTCGCGGGGGATCGGAACCTTCTGGCGGCGACAGAAGAGCAGAAGCAGCGCCAGCGTCTTGCTGGGCGTGAACAGGACCTCCCGCGTTCTGGAGGCGCCGCTCTGCTGAATCTGGACCGACAGACCACCTTCCGATGTGGGCGTCACCGTCGTGACGACGCCCAGCGGCAGGTCCGTCTGATTGGGGGCCTTCTGGTACCAGGCGAGGGCTTTTTTCAGGGCGGAATTGGTGAAGAACAGCTCACGGGTCTCTACGATCATTCCATACCCTGACGAAACACTCAGGCCCGGCCGCCCTCCAGTCCCGGGTTGAGCCGGAACGTGATCGCGCGCCCCAGTTTGGATTCCCGCAGAAGGATCTGCTTGGTTTCCAGCAGCTTGATGGCCCGGTTCACATTGGGCCGCTGCATGCCCAGCGCGTCAGCCAGTTCGGACTGCAGCACCGGAACGGAGCGATCGAAATGGAGCCTCCGGCTCAGATAAGTGAACACACGAAGCGCCTCCAGAGTGATCTCGCGGTCGGTCGACACGGCTCTGGAGATGACGTCATGATGATGCAGCATCGTGGCCTCGGTACGCAAGGTTGTCAGGTTGCTGGGGCGATAATCGGAATGGTTCGGCGGAGCGCCCGGCAGGCCGGCTGCGCCGTGTGAAGTCTGCGATCCCGTGTTCGGTTCGGTCATCGTCCCTTCCCAATCCGCTGCGGCCGGCAAGGCCGGTGATTTCAGGTGGGGTGACCGTAGCGCAGGATTATTGTCCGAGTATGTCGCCAAGATTTCGCGGCTGACATAATTGGTGTCTCCGGAGGCAATCATGAAACCGGATTGAAACCGCCGCGCACGGTCGGGGCAGGCCTCGCGCGGTCCGCGGCGCGATGATTTGTCGCGGGAACCGGGCCGGCTACAGGTCTGTTTCAACAGGGAAGTGCCGGATGAGCGGCCGGCTACCGAAGGGAGACCCGCCATGCACCGACTGATCCTGCTGCGCCATGGCCAGAGTGTGTGGAACGCGGAAGACCGCTTCACCGGGTGGACCGACGTCGGCCTGACCGACCGTGGAATTGCCGAGACGCACAAGGCGGCCGACCTGCTCAAGGCCGCCGGCATCGACGTGGATATCGCCTTCACCTCGGTGCTGAGCCGCGCGATCGAGACCCTGCACCTCGTCCTTCGCGACATGGACCGGCTGTGGCTGCCGGTGCACAAGCACTGGCGCCTGAACGAGCGGCATTACGGCGCGCTGCAGGGGCTGAACAAGGCGGAGACGGCGGAGCGCCACGGGGCGGAGCAGGTGTTCCAGTGGCGGCGAAGCTGGGATGTCCCGCCGCCGCCGATCGAGCCGGACGATCCACGGTCCGCCGTCACCGACCGCCGCTATGCCGGCCTTGCGAAGGCGAACCTGCCGCGCGGCGAAAGCCTGAAGGACACCACCGCCCGCGTCGTCCCCTTCTGGCGCGACGAGATCGCCCCGGCGCTGCGGCTGGGTGCGCGGGTGCTGGTGTCGGCCCACGGCAACAGCCTGCGCGGACTGGTCAAGCATCTCGACGATGTCGCCGACCACGACATCCCACTGTTCGAGATCCCCACCAGCCGGCCGCTGGTCTATGAGCTGGGCGCCGACCTGACGCCGCTTCGCCGCTATTTCCTGGGCGAAGACGGCACGGTCGAGGAGATCAACTGGCCAAAGCGCGAGGGGGCGAATCCCGGCAGCAGCGCGGCGGCGTGAGTTATGCTGAAATTCCCCCTCTCCCCCCCTGGGAGAGGGTTGGGGTGAGGGGGATGCAGGGGTGGATTCTTGGGGAAGGGCCGTCGCGCTTCCCCCTCACCCTAACCCTCTCCCCGGGGGGGAGAGGGGATTGCGCTTTTCCGCTTCGGGCCACGGCCGGTGCGGGGACCTCCCCGGCCGGTGTCGCGACCGCCCTCCTTCGCCACCGGATGATGGAAGTGGTGCGGGTGGCCGCCCGGCTTCTCGCCGTTGCCGCGCTCCGGTCCGCCACGACGGCCACCGCGGCGGTCCTCGACGCGGCTGCTGTAGCAATTGTCGCAGACACGGAAACGATGGTTGGCCTTCAGCCGCGCGCCGCAGACCGGGCAGGCGCGGGCGAGCGAGCGCTCGGCGAGCGTGCGCTCGATGAAGGCGTTCAGGTGCGCCCGGCGCTCCTGGCACAAATCCATCTCGGGATAGGCGTCGGGGAAGCGGTAGGCCAGCCACGCATAGGCGGTCAGTTCCTTCACCGCGCGCTCGGCCTTTTCCAGCTCCACGTCGGTGCCGACGCTGTGGCGGAAGCGTTCGGCGGCGTCGGGGGCGGCATTGGGGATGCCCCGGCCCTGGTTGACCGCCCAGCCACCGAGAAGGCGCAGGTTGTTCTGGTCGCGGGTGTCGATCGGGCAGCGGGCCAGCATGTCGCGCTGCGCCAGCGGCAACTTGGCGCGGTCCACCGCGGCTGCCGCCTGGATGCGCTGTTCCAGATCGGTCATGCGGAAGGTCTGGTTGGCGCGCAGCAGCTCCTGACCCGCAGTGCGCAGAACCTTGGCGAGGCTGTCGGTGTCCAGCTCCCGCGCAATGGCCTCAACATGGCTGAGGTTGGGCGAAATCCACGAGCGCGGATCTTCCGGCGGTACCGGCGGCGAGGTCAGCGCCCGGCGCACCGGGTTGATGTTCTCGCCATCCAGCACGGCGACGCGGCCTTCCTCATGCATGCCGAAGCGGCCGGCGCGCCCGCCGATCTGCCGGATCTCCGACGCGGTCAGTTCGCGCTCTTCGCGCCCGTCATATTTGCGGGTGGTGGACAGCACGACGCGGGCGACCGGCAGGTTCAGCCCCATGCCGATGGCGTCGGTCGCCACCAGAACGTCGGCGGTGCCCTCGCGGAAACGGCGCGCCTCGGCGCGACGGACCTCCGGCGACAGGGCGCCGTAGATCACCGCGACATTGTGGTTGCGGCCGAGCAGGTCGTGGCGCAGAGCCATCACGTCCTTGCGCGAGAAGGCGATCAGGGCGTCACCCGGCTTCACCTCCTCCAGCTTCACCCGCTCCTCCTGCACGCGCAACGGCGACTTGCGGGTGAATTCGACGACCTCCAACTCCTCGCCCATCGCGTCGGCCAGACGCTTGACGTAGGGGATGGCGTCGGCGGAGCCGGTCATCAGGATTTCCGGAGCGGCGACGCCGGCGACCGCCTGGGTCCAAGCCCAGCCGCGGTCGGGATCGCCGATCATCTGGATCTCGTCGATGACGCAGGCGCCCCACACCTTGGAGGTGTTCACCATCTCGATGGTGGAGGAGGTGAAGGCGGCGCCGGGCCGCACGTCGCGCTCCTCGCCGGTGACGAGGCTGCAGGGCCGGCCGCGCGTCTCCAGCGCCTCCTGCCCTTCCAGCGCCAGCAGACGCAGGGGAGCGAGGTAACAGCCGCTCTCGGCCTCCGCCAGCCGGTCCATGGCGGCGTGGGTCTTGCCCGAATTGGTCGGGCCGACGTAAAGCCGCAGCTTGCGGATCATCGCGCGGGCGGTGGCAAAGCTGTCCAGATAGACGCCCATGCCCGACGCATTCTCCAGCCGCTCCCGCCGGACCTTCAGGCCGGCGCGGGCGGCGGCGGTGGAGAACGCCTCCTCCATCGCGTCGAGCAGGGTCTGCAGGCGCGGAATCCGCCCGCCGAAGCCGACGACGCGGCCCAGCTCGTCGGCGAAGCCCTTCGGCCGCCAGGACTCGCCGAAGCCGGCCGCCCGCTGCGCCATCGAGGCGAACCAGCCGTCGACCCGGTCCTTCGCCTTGGCGATGGCGGGAGAGGACAGGCAGGCGCCCTTCACCCGCTTGCCCAGCGCCTTGGCCTGCGGCCGGCCGAAGCCCTCGTCAATGGTCAGCAGGCCCCACAGGTCGGCCTCGATGTCCGGCAGCGGGCCGAGCGCCACCTTGAAGCGCAGCTTCAGCTTGCGGTCGGTGCCGGGGATCTGGACGACATGGTTAACCGCGACCGACCAGCGCGCCGGGGTGCTGTCGGCGTCCACCTCGATCCCGTCGCCGCGCACCACGGCAGCCACCGCGCGCAAGGCATCGCGGCGGTCGAATTCGTCGGCGGTGCCGGGGGTGCGGCCCGAACGGGCGTTGTCGGAGGTGTCGTCGGTCATGGATCGTCTTTTCTTGGAATTGCCCCGGTCATGCAAGCGCTTCGGCCGGGCGGTTCGGCCGGGAGGCCGATCCGGCAGGGCGGATGGCTCTGCCCCCAGACAACAGCCATAGAGCGCCAGGGTCTCTCTTTATGGCCGGGGTCCCTCTTTATGGGTCTGACCGGTCGATTCGGCAAGCCGAATCCCCCGAAGGGAGCAAGCCCGGGCTAATTCGAATCCGTCGCCCTTTCGCCGATCTCGCCCGTGCGAAAAGGGGGGAGGACCGGCCACATAGAGCCACGCAGGTTTGGTGGCCGGCCCCAACGGGTTAGCCGCCGCCGCCCGGTGGACAGGCCCGACATCAGGCCAGGCCGGATCGGCCGCAAGAACGGTCGCGAAACGGTCAATGCTTTGTTCCGATTAATTTTTCTTGGGAGATGCGCATGCCGAATCCTCGTGAGGTCCTGGAACTGATCGAGCGCATGCGGTGCATTTCGAATGACGGCGCGCGCCGTGCCCTGATCGACCATCTGGGCGCGGTCGACCGTCCGACGGTGCTGTCCTTCCTGAACGCGCATGGCCTGAACGTCTGCATGGGCTCGGACGCGGCGCTGGCCGCCTTCGCTTCGTCGGACGTCCTGCTGCGCGACGGGATCGGGTTGCAGGCGGTTCTGCCGGTGCTGGGCATGCCGGCCGGCCTGAACATGAACGGCACCGACTTCATCCCGCTGCTGCTGAAATCGCTCCCCCCCCGCAGCGTCGCCATTTACGGCACCGCCACCCCGTGGCTGGACCGTGCCCGCGTCGTCCTGGAAGCGGCCACCCCGCACCGCTACGCCGACCTGCAGCACGGCTTCCATCCGACGGAGCATTACATCGCCCAGGCGCGGGCCACCCGCCCCGACGTCATCCTGCTCGCCATGGGCATGCCCAAGCAGGAGGAGGTCGCGACGGAGCTGAAGCGCGCGCTGGACCATCCGGTGCTGATCATCAACGGCGGCGCCATCGTCGATTTCCTGGCCGGACGCTTCAAGCGCGCCCCGGAAGCGGTCCAGCGCTCCGGCCTGGAATGGGCCTTCCGTCTGGCACAGGAGCCCCGCCGCCTGTTCCGCCGCTATTGCATCGGTGCCTTCGGCTTCGCCTGGAGCACCATCCGCCTTCGCCGTGCCGCATCCCTCCGCACCCGCGGACCGGGCGCCGCAGCGCCCGCTTCCACCCGGATCTCCCCCCGGATCTCCCAGTCGACGATCCGCCGGTCGCCTATCCAGAAGGAGCTTTGAGACGTGGAAAATCTTCCCCAGATCAATAACGGAGGTCCGGGCGGCCCGCCGGCTCCGGCATGGCCCACCCAGGCCGGCCACCACATGCCGCGCGATTTCGACGGTCCGGCTCCGGCGATGGGCCCCGACTTCCGCTTCATCCTGCGGGTGCTGGCGGCCCACAAGACGCTGATCGCCGCCATCGTGCTGGCGCTGACCGCGCTGTCGGCCTTCGGCGTCTCGCTGATGAAGGACAAATACACTTCCGAAGCGCTTCTGCTGGTCGACAACCGGCAGGTCCGCGTCGTCCGTGCGGAAGATCAGGCGCTGAACGCGATCACGCCGGAAGACAGCGCGATCCTCAGCGAGATCGAAATCCTGAAGTCGACGGCGGTGCTGACCCAGTCGATCGCCGATCTGGGGCTGGCCACCAACCCCGAATTCAACCCGCCGGTCCAGTCCGACGACAGCAAGCCCTTCGTCGAGCGCGCCACCGCCTGGACGCGCGAACAGGCCCATGCCGTCTTCGGTCCCGAGCTGCCGGGCTTCGTCGATGCTGTCCTGGCCCATGGCGACGACATGACCAAGGACACCCACCTGCGCGAGACCCGCGCCGCCGACAGCATCGACGGCGTTCTGGACCGCGTCCGCCGCAACCTGGAGGTCGGCATCGTCGGCCGGTCGCGCGTGATCCAGGTCCGCTACACCTCGCGCGATCCGGAAATCGCCCAGAAGGTGGTCGACACCGTCGTCCATCGCTACATGGAAACCCGCCAGCAGATGGACCGCGACCTGTCCACCAGCGCCATCGCCTGGCTGGAAGACCGCATCGGCACCCTGCGCAAGGAAGTGGCCGAGGCCGACACCAAGGTCGACGCCGTCCGCTTCAAGGCCGGCCTCGTCAAGAACGGCACCAACGGCCTGATGGCCACGACCGAGCTTGAGCAGGCCCGCCTGCGTCTGGCCGAAGCCGCGGCCAACCGCGCCCGCGCCGTCGCCCAGGCCCAGACGCTGGAGCGCAGCTCCGGCAATGGCGGCAGCCTAGCCTCGCCGGTCGTCGCCCAGCTGCGCGCCACGGTCGCCTCGATCTCCACCGAACTGGCCCAGCTGTCGCGCCAGTATGGTCCGAAGCACCCGCGCATCCAGGAACTGCAGGCCCGCCTGAACGAAGCGAACTCCTCGCTGCAGCAGGAGGTCCGGCACGAGATCGCCGGCGTCCGCGAGGCGGCCAACGTCGCCGTCGAGCAGGAAAACGCCCTGAAGTCGATGATCGCCAAGCTGGAATCCGGCTATCAGACCATGGCCGAGGAAGCGGTGCCGCTGCGTACGCTGGAGGCCGAGGCCCAGGCCAAGCGCCAGTTGCTGGACAGCCTGCTCGGCCGTCTGGAAGAGGTGCAGGCCCAGCAGGACAACCGCGCCTTCCCGACCGCCGTCAAGCTGGTCTCGGCGCCGCAGGTCCCGCATGAGCCGTCGGGTCCCTTCCGCGTCCTGCTCCTGCTGGCCGGCTTCTTCGCCTCGCTCGCCGTCGCCGTCTTCATCGTCTTCGGCATCGAGCTGTTCCAGCGCCGCATCCGCACCCCGGACGCCGTCCGCCGCATCCTGGGCGTGGGCACGGTCCACATCGTCCCGCACCACTCCACCCGCGGCACCCGCGGCCGCCTGGACCAGATCTTCCAGAACCATCCCTTCTCGCTGTTCGCGGAATCGATGCGCGCCCTGTTCCGCAACCATCTGGCGGATATGGGTCCGGTCGGCTCCATCGCCGTCACCTCGGCCCGCCCGCAGGACGGCAAGACCTCGATGAGCCTCGCCGTCGCCCAGGTCGCGGCGCAGGCCGGCCGCCGCGTGGTGGTGGTCGACACCGACTTCCGCCGCTCGCGCATCGACGGCCTGTTCAACCTGTCGGCCAAGAAGGGCCTGTCGGACTGGATTTCCGGCACCGCCACCCTGGACGAGATCGTGCACAACAGCGAAGACGCGCCCTATGCGATGATCCCGGCCGGCCGCCTGATGTCGGAGACGCTGGACCGCTTCAACGTCGACGGCCTGATCCACCTGATGGCCGGCCTGTCGCCGCACTTCGATCTGGTGGTGTTCGACACCGCCCCGGCGCTGGCCGTGTCGGATGCCCGCATCGTCTGCGGCGCCGCGTCGAAGGTGATGTTCGTCAGCCGCTGGGGCCACACCACGGCCAGCGACCTGCAGGCGGTCGCCGACCTGGGTCCGATCGACCACTCCAAGTTCGTCGCGGTCATGACCGACGTGAACCTGAAGAAGGCGGCCTCGCGCGGTTACCAGGGTCCCTACAACAGCTATGTGGCGACCCGGAAATACTATGGCGACACCACCCTGCGGACCGCTCCGTAAAGCAGGCAGGGCAACCTGAAGCTCCTTCGACCAGAGGCCCTTTCCTCACCGACGCTGCGGCGTCCGGGAGGGAGGGGTCTCTCCATGCCCGGAACCCGCGACCGGCCCCACCATCCGGAAGAGAGAGCCCCTCCGCATGACAGAGAGTCCGAAGCCCGGTTTTCCCAAATCGCGCACCCAGTGGCGCCCTGAATGGCGTCCAAGCCGGCGCGATCTGATGTGGACCGCCGCTGCCGGCGCGGTGCTGGCGAGCTGCCGGGGCGCCAGCGGCCCGGCCCCGGCGGAGGCCGCCGCAAGCCACGCGGAGGCGGCGGAGCCGGCGGTGACTCTGCGCGAGGCCTGCAGGGCGCTGGGCATCCGCCACGGTGCCGCCCGCGATCATTTCGTCGATCCGGAAGATCCCATGCTCGATCGGCTGATGGCGCGCGAATGCGATGTCGTCACCCCGGAGAACGGCGGAAAATGGGGAGTCTTCCAGCATACGGACGGGAATTTCGACTGGCGCCGCTTCGACGCGGCGGTTGAGCTGGCACGCAGCATCGGCGCGACGCCGAACTGGCACACCATCATCTGGCAGCATATGGGCATGCCGCCCTACATGAAGCTGCCGGCGGGCCGGCAGGCGGAACTGGGCATCTCGGAAGGCGCTTATTTCTCGCCCGAGGGCACGCTGAGCGAGGAGAATGTCTGGCCGCGCTTCACCGGCGTGGTCGAGGCGGTGCGGCAGCGCTACGGCGACATCTTTTACCGCATCGACGTCGCCAACGAGGTCTTCTTCTGGGAAACGGCGGAAAGCCACCCGCGCCAGCAGGACCGCTACGGCTTCCGCCGCGGCATGTGGTGGGTGGCGGCCGGCGGGGCGGAGAAGGGGCCGGAATGGCTCGACCCCTTCTTCCACCACGTGCACAAGGCTTTCCCCAAGGCGAAGCTGGTGCTGAACGAGTTCGGCATCGAGATCGACGAGGGCTGGCAGCAGCGCAAGCGCGCCTATCTGCTCGACTGGCTGTCCGGGGCGGTGAAGCGCGGCGTGCCGATCCACGGCATCGGGCTGCAGAGCCACCTGATCGGCGGCAAGCCCTATGACAGCGCCGGCATGCGCAAGTTCCTGCGCGCGGTCGACAAGTTGGGCCTCGCCGTCCATCTGACGGAAATGGATGTCGACGAGACGCGCCTTCCCCGCTCCTGGTCGCGGGCGGAGAAGGACCGGGCGATGGCCCAGCTGGCCCGCCAGTATCTGGCCGACATGCTGGACAATGCGCGGGTGGAGGAGCTGTGCTGGTGGCACCTGCGCTCCGACCTGAATTTCATCGCGCGGGAGCATCCCGACCTGCACCCCCACCCCTCCCCCTATGACGAGAACTCCCGGCCGCTGCCGCTCTACACCGCGGTGGTGGACACGCTGCGGGAGAAGGCGCGCACCGGCAGGGTGCGGTCGGGCTGAGGGGCCAACGGAAGCGCGATGCGCAGGCGGGGTAAGCCTGTGTCGATCATCTTCCCCTCCGACAGGTTCGCACCTTTTCTCCTTCGCGTGCGGGCGTCCGTCCCCATGCCCGATTAGAGTCCCACATTGCGTCCGGCACCCCCTGATGGAGAGGTCGATCGTGCAGAATACAGCCGACACGTTGCCGATGGATCGCCTGCCCGCCGACCGGAGGACCGACGACGCCCTCGTCGAGCGCTACCGGCGGAAGTTCCACCTCTCGCCGTCCTGTCCGCTGACCATCGAGATGGTGCAGCGCCACTGGACCCTGGAACGGCGGCTTGCCCGCGAGCTGATCGAGACCAAACCGGAAGAGCGCTGGGATGCCTTCGAGAAGGCCTATACCACGCTCTACACCAGCTGCCCCTGGCTGAACGAGGCGGAGGACGATGCCCACACCCGCAACGACGACCTGGACTTCCGCCATTTCCTGACCCTGCTGGGCGGGCCGCAGGACGTCTACGAGGTCGGATCGGGCAAGGCGCGGCTGCTGCGCTATCTCGCCCGCCACGGCTACCGCTGCGTCGCCACCGAGGTGACGCGCGAGCGCGGCGCCAGTTGGATCGAACAGGACTCCAACGTCACCTGGAAGAACAGCGACGGTGTGCATCTGGCCCAGTTCGAGCCGGCCGGCCGCTATGACAGCGTGGTCTCCACCCATGTGGTGGAGCACATGCACCCTGACGACGTCGTCACCCACATGACGAACGTCCACACCATCCTGAAGCCGGGCGGCAAATATGTCCTGAGCATGCCGCACAAGTTCGCCGGTCCCGCCGACCTGTCGGAGGTGTTCGGGCTGCACGAGCCGGTCTGCATGCATCTGCGCGAATATGGCTGGGGCGAGACCGCGGCGATGCTGCGGGAGGCCGGCTTCGCCCGCGTGGAGGCTGTCTATGTCGTGCCGATGGCGGTGCGTCGCCACCTGAACCTGCATTTCGCCAGCCGTGCCTATTTCGGTTACATGCGAGCGGTTGAGGCATTTTTGGGACTGCTGCCATTAACCCTAAATCGCAAGCTCGGAAGGATAGGTCAGCTCTATATGTTCCGTCCCGAGGTGTTCCTGGTCGCGCACAAACCGCGCTGACGCCGCAAGCGGCCACGGAATTTCGTTTCCGTTCAATATGTTGCCTCCACACATCACCCCTTTGTTGCTGCGATGCATCGACAAAGGGGTTTTTCGTGTCTCATTCTTTTCACAAGTGATAGTGGCATTAGAGCCGCATTTCGCTAAAATTTGAAATAGCTCGTTAACCTTTTCCGGCCAGTCTGGGCTCCAGCGAAAACACGGAAAAGAGGATGCTTCCAATGGCAACGAGCCCCGTCGATACGACCTTCGTAGTCAATGCCTCGGGTGTGGCTGCCGGAGGAGTCTGGCCGCACTTCAAGTTCCTCGTCGATGGCGTGGCCGTCGGCCAGGCGACGGTCAATTCCACCAGCGCCGGGCGGTACAGCTTCACCACGAAGGTGGCCCCCGACGCCGCGCACAAGGTCCAGGTCGTGTACGACAACGACTGGATGTCCACCGACAAGTCCGGCATGTACCGCGACCTGATCGTCAAGTCGATCGAAGTCAACGGCAAGACCATCGCTTCCAACAGCTCGACGGTCTCCTACGCCGCTGACGGCCAGGGCACCCTGTCCGGCCGCGAAATGCTGTCCTGGAGCGGCTCGCTCGATTTCAACATGTCCAAGGACATGTTCGCCAGCGCCGCCGGGACCCCGACCACGCCGACCACCCCCACGACGCCGACCACCCCGACCACCGGCGGCACGCCGATCGTCGTGAATGCGTATGGCGCGGCGGCCGGCGGCGTGAACGCCCACTTCAAGGTCCTGGTCGACGGCAAGCAGATCGGTGAAGGCACGGCCGGCACCGCCGCCAAGGACTTCACCTTCAACGCGAACGTCGCCGCCGACGTCGCCCACAAGGTCCAGATCCAGTACGACAACGACGGCGTGGTCGGCGGCGTCGACCGCAACCTGTACGTCAACAAGATCACCATCGGCGGCCATGCCGTGAGCCCGACCGACAGCATCGTGTCGATTGACAAGGGCGCGCTGGACGGCAAGGACCTCGTCGCCGGCCAGAAGGCGATGTGGTGGAACGGCACCATGGAGGTGAAGGCCGACAAGTCCTGGTTCGGCGGCAGCACCTCCACCCCGACCACGCCCACCAACCCGTCGCAGCCGAGCCTGTCGGTCAGCGACGCGACGGTGACGGAGCCGACCGGCAGCCAGTCGTCCAGCGGCATCCAGGGCTTCCTGCACACACAGGGCAACCAGATCGTCGACGAGGCCGGCAACACCGTCCGCCTGACCGGCGTGAACTGGTTCGGCGGCGAGGGCTACAACTACGTGCCCGCCGGCCTGTGGGTGGACAGCTATCAGCACCACCTGGAAAACATGAAGTCGGTCGGCTTCAACACCATCCGCCTGACCATGTCGGACGCCATGTTCGACAGCAGCGCGGTGACCAACGGCATCGACTATTCCAAGAACCCGGATCTGGTCGGGCTGACCCGCCTGCAGGTCTATGACAAGGTCATCGACTATGCCGGCAAGCTCGGCATGAAGGTGATCCTCGACCACCACCGCAACGACGGCGGCGCCGGCACCAACGAACATGGGCTGTGGTACACCAGCGCCCACCCGGAATCGACGGTGATCGCCAACTGGAAGATGCTGGCCAAGCATTATGCCGGCAACGAGACCGTCATCGGCGCCGATCTGCACAACGAGCCGAGCGTCAGCGCCACTTGGGGCGGCAACGCCTCGACCGACTGGGCCTCGGCCGCCGAGCGCATCGGCAACTCGATCCAGAGCGTGAACAAGGACTGGCTGCTGTTCGTCGAAGGCACGGAGTGGAGCAGCACGCTCGCCGGTGCGCAGTCCCGCCCGATCCACTTCGACACGCCGAACAAGCTCGTCTACTCGCCGCATGCCTACGGCCAGAGCGTCGGGCAGTTCAGCTGGCTGAACGATCCGAACTACCCGAACAATCTGCCGGCCCAGTACGACAAGATGTGGGGCTATCTGTACAAGAACGACACCGCGCCGATCCTGCTGGGCGAATGGGGCGGCCAGTTCAGCAGCACGGCCGAGCAGACCTGGGCCAAGACCATGGCCAAGTACCTGAACGGCGACTGGAACCTGGACGGCAAGAGCGACATCGCGGCCGGCGACAAGGGCATGAGCTGGACCTTCTGGGCCTGGACCCCGGAATCCGGTGACGTCGGCGGCATCCTGATGGACGACTACAAGACCATCAACCAGAGCAAGATCAACATCATCAAGACCGCCATGGAAGGCGCCGTCTTCGATACCCCGACGACCACCGCCAACACCGCCAACGCCACCTTCACGGTCAAGCTGTCGGCCGCCTCCAGCAGCCCGGTCACTGTGGACTACTCCACGGTGGACGGCACGGCCAAGGCCGGCTCCGACTACACCGCCACCAGCGGCAAGCTGACCTTCGCCGCCGGCGAAACCGCCAAGACCGTGACGGTCAAGGTGCTGAGCGACAGCGTGACGGAAGGCAACGAGACCTTCAGCCTGAAGATCTCCAACCCGAGCGCCGCGACGCTGGCCGACGCCACCGGCACCGGCACCATCGTCGACGCCGCCGCCAAGGCCGCCGCCGCTTCGCTCAGCTCGGCCGACCTGCTGGCCCACACCGTGACGGCCGCGAACGACACGACCGCCGGCGATCTGCCGACGGCCACCGTCGCCAGCATCGACAGCTCGGTCACCGACCTGTCGCACACCGCCATCGACACCGCCTATCACGGGATGGAGTGGCACGACCCGATGGCCCACGCGGCCTGAGGATCGGCTTCACCGCAACCGGTGTAACGACGACGGAAGGGGCCGGCAGATGCTGCCGGCCCCTTTCTGTTTTGTGTCCGGCGATCAGCCCGGAACGGGCGAGGCCTGTGCGGCGGTCGTATGGGTGGAGAGTGTGCCGACCGGGGCCGGATGCGGGATGTCGGGAATGCTGACCTCCGCCACCGCCTTTCCCGGATTGCCGGCGACGACGGTGCGCCGGGGCATCGGCTTGGTGACGACGGAGGACGCGGCGACGATGCACTCGTCGCCGACGCTGACGCCGATGATCACCGCATGCGGCCCGACCCAGACGCCATCGCCCAGCTCCGGGTAATGGGTCACCCGGCCGCTGGGGAGCAGATCGTCCTTCTGGCCCAGGGTGACGCCGTGGAACAGGGTGACGTTGGCGCCGATGCGGGCGTTGGCGTTCACCACCAGTCCCCAGCCGTGCAGGATGCGCAGGCCGGGTCCGACCTGGGTCTCCCACGGCAGGTCCATGGCGGCCGAATGCTGGGTCCAGCGGTGCAGCAGCCGGCAGGCGGCCAGCAGCGGCTTGCGCAGCGGCCCTCCCATCCGGTCGGCCGCCTGGCAGCTGCGCAGGGTGAAGGTCACCCGGAACATGCGGTTGCCCGCCAGCAGCTTCAGCACCGCCCCGAGGCCGGAACCGCCGCCGTAGCGGATGGCGTCCGCCGCGACCGTCTGCCGATATGTGTAGCGCGGAACATCCTGCATCGCGGTGGGATCCTCCCGGTTCAATCGTTGTCAGGCCGACCGTTCGGCTGATTGTTAGGCCGCTTGGGGCCGGCGAAAAAATCGGCCGAGCATGCGGAACAGCATGGCGCGGTCGGTCTTGCCGAAGCTCGGCCCGAAGAGGGTGACGACGGCGAACAGCATGGTCAGCCCGACCTTGGCCGCGGCGAAGGTGGGGTTCACCTCGAACCCGAACAGAGCGAGGCCGGCCAGATAGGCGATGGCGGCCGGTGCCAGGATGCCCGTCACCCGCAGGATGCTGAGCGCCGGCTCCTTCGGGCTGAGGCGGCGGCACAGCGTCTCGGTGGCGCAGAGCATCACCAGCTCGCGCCCCAGCACGCCGACGGCACCGCCCATCAGGCCGAGCGGCCCCAGCGTCACACCCATGATCGCCGTGCCCACCGCGAGCCCGCCCAGCGAGATCGCCGGCAGGACGCCGACCTTCTTGGTCTTCACCAGCCCGACCTCGGCATGCATGCGCACGCCGTGCAGCAAATAGGCCAGCACCAGCAGCGGCATGCAGGGCAGCACGGTGTCGTACTCGCTGGACGCGATCAGCCACAGCACCTCCGGCGAGGTCAGGGCCATGCCCAGCGCCGCCGCCGACAGCAGGACGACGAACAGATAGAAGACGAATTCCGACTGCTCGCGTCCGGCGGTGTTGTCGCCGACGTCGTGCTGGGCCTCGATCCGGCTGACCGACCAGATCTGCAGGAAGGAGGCGGTCAGGAACATGTAGAGCATGGTGGCGAGCCGCAGCCCGAAGGACAGCACGCCCACCGCCGCCACGCCCATCAGCAGGTTGACCAGATAGCGCATGGCGAACTGGTTGCCCATGTCCAGCATGGTCTGCGGCATGAAGGGCAGGCCCAGCACCGTCACTCGCTTCAGGATCCCGAAGGAGAAGCCGACGCCGTTCGCGCCCAGGATCGCCACCGTCAGCGCGATGCCCAGACCGACGAAGGTGATGGCGTTGGCCAGGAAGATGCCGGTCACGCCCAGGTCCATCACCAGCAGGAAGGTGAGGTTGAGGCCGATCAGCCCCACCGCCTTGCCGACGGAAATCAGCAGGCAGGTGCCCGACCGCTTGTGGACCCGGTAATAGGCGAGCGCCAGTTCGAAGACGGCGCTGAACGCGATGCCGGCGAAGGCGAAGGCGATGATCGGCGCCTGATCGCTGCCGCCGAACAGCAGGTGGCTGGCGCCCCATCCCGCCGGCAGCGCCACCGCCAGCAGGAGTAGCGAGGCGGCCCAAAGCCCGATCATTGTGGTGCTGACCACCCGGCTTCGGCCGCGGTTGTCCGCATGTTCGAAATAGACGACGGTGAAGGCGTTGATCATCCCGATCATCAGCATGACCGCGACGATGTCGCCCACGACGCTGATCAGGGCATAGACGCCGAACTCCGCCGGCGACAGGACCTTCGTATAGAGCGGCAGCAGAAGCAGTCCCGCGGCGCGGTTGACCACGTTCGCCACCATGAACATCCAGCCATGTTTGATGATCGTACCAGCTTCGAGAGCCATCCGGTTTCCTTCGCCCCCTATAGTCCGCTTCTTTTCCCGGTCCCGCCTGAGAGGGGAGCGCTGCGTCCGCCAAGTCGCATGGGGTGGGTTGCACGGGCGCAGATAAGGAAAAAGAACGCGCCAAATCTTGGCGGCGGCTGGGAAAGCGTCAATTCGGCCTTGAAGCGACCGCAGCACTCTTCGGTGCTAGTCACCACGGCTTCGGCCAGAGAACCAGGACGTTCCGATTAGGCTTTCCGGCGAGCCCGCACGCTGCCTCCTACGCCCCGCAACAGGCAAGGGTGCGTTCGCGCCACGCCCCCGCTCGGAATTGCCCGGCGGTTCCCTTCGGTAAATCCGGGTGGCGGACCCACTCCGCAAGTTCGGCGATCATCCCCCTTCGCGCCCCACCGTTCCGGCCGGTCGGGGAAGAGGTTACCGGCCTCTACCCAAAAATTGCGGGGATCGAACGTGCCGCCCGGGGTGCGACACCACCTTGCCGCTAACCCGAAACGCTATCCCCGCTGGGGACGGCATCCGAAAGTATCCCCTTAAATATTCGGGCACCCGCACCCTTTGAAACCCGGGTGGTATCGCGGACGCGAAATCAACGCCCGTATGCACTGTTGCTGGCCAAGCCTCCTCATCCTAATTCGTCCTCAACGAACCGCGGATCGGCCGATCGAAATCATGAAAGAGCGATCTTTACATAAATGCGCAGCTGAGATTGAGGCGGCGCAGCAAAGTAAAGACCGGCCGAATCCGAAGAGACGCTGATGACGAGCGACCATCCGCACGAATGGCCGTGCGGTGGCTGGCATTCCCTTCAACCACGGGACCTGCGATGAGCAAACTGGACCCAGATGTGGTCATCGATCTGACCTCGGCGAAAAAGGCGACGATCCCGACGATCGCCCCCGGGCTGCTGCTTGCACTGTCCGACGGGCTGGTCCTCGCCCTGGTGGGGTGGACGCTCAACCATTTCCTCGGCGCCGACGCGCTGACGGAGCCGCTGGAGGCCGCGGCGTGGCAGCGGTCGCTGGTGACCGGCCTGATGCTGGTGCCCTTGGTCAAGTCGGTGTTCGGCATCTACACGCTGGGCCGCTTCGACTACATGGAACGGACGCGGCGGACGTTTCAGGCGGCCTTTCTGTGCTGCGCCGTGCTGGCCGTTCCCTTCATCGTGATGGAGGGCTTCCGCTCCTTCTTCGTGGAGGCGCTGTCGATCGCGCTGCTCGGCTTCGCGGTCACCTATGTCGCCGACCTGCTGCTGATCCAGGGGCTGCTGTCCAGCGCACTGGACTGGCGCACGCCGGTGGTGATCGTCGGCGCCGGCCCGCAGGGCGCCGCCATCGCCGAGAAGCTGCAGCGCCTGCCCTGGCTCGGCATGCGTCCGGTCGGCTTCGTCGACGACGACGACAGCCTGTGGCAGACCCGCGTCGCCGGCCTGCCGGTGATGGGTCCGGTGGAGCTGCTGGCCAAATCGCCCGCCGTCGCCGGCCAGGCCAGCGCCGCCATCGTCGCCGACATGGGCCGCCACGGCAGCGACCTGACCGGGCTCGTGCGCACCCTGCCCTTCCGCCAGGTCTATTGCGTGCTGGGCGAGGGCAACGTCAGCGCGGTCGACGCGACCTATCACAACCTGCACGGCTCGCTGGCCCTGCGCGTCAGCGTCCGTCCGCCGACCGGCTACCTGCGCATCCGCCGCGCCATGGACATCGTGCTGTCGTCCATCCTGCTGGTGCTGGTGGCACCGCTGATGCTGGGTCTCGCCGTCGCCATCAAGCTGGACAGTCCCGGCCCGGTGATGTTCCGCCAGAAGCGCTGGGCCGGCGGCAAGCAGACCTTCGACCTGCTGAAGTTCCGCTCCATGCATGTCGATGCGGAGGAGCAGCTGCAGCAGCTGCTGGAGAACGACCCGGTCGCCCGCGAAGAGTACATGACCTACCACAAGCTGACGGTCGACCCGCGCATCACCCCGCTCGGCCGTTTCCTGCGCAAGACCTCGCTCGACGAACTGCCGCAGCTGTGGAACATCCTGATGGGCGACATGAGCCTGATCGGCCCGCGCGCCTACATGCCGAAGGAACTGCCGGAGGTGGGTGACTCCGCCGCGGTGATCGGCACCGTCCGTCCGGGCCTGACCGGCTATTGGCAGGTGTCGGGACGCCACCGCACCACCTTCCAGGAACGCGTGGCGATGGACGTCTTCTATGTCCGCAACTGCGGCCTGCTGTTCGACTTCTTCATCCTGTGCAAGACCGCGGTGATGGTCCTGAAGGGCGACGGGTCGTAACCCGGCCCTCCCCCGAATTGAATGCCAGCCGGACCCCCGCGCACCCGCGCGGGGGTCTTCTTATTGGGGTCCTTCGGCTCCATTCCTTTTTCCGGCCGGCAAAGGAAGGGGGGCGGGCGAAAGCGGCTACCCCTTTCGGGTCCGGCCTCCTTCGGTCTAATGCCACCGCCCGCCTACGAGAAGGGGGGTGCCAACCGCATCTTCAGGTCTGCACAGCCGAACGCGGTACGGCAGCAAGGGAAAGCCGATGAAAGTCCTGGATTTTCTGGAAAAGAGCATCGCCGTCATCGGCATCATCGCTTTCGGAGGCTCCGTGCTTCCGCTGATGCTGACCGGCGGCGACCCTCTGGCCGGCGATCTTGAGTCCGCCGGCGTCACCGTCCTCTATGGCGGCCTCTATCTGCTGGTGCTCGCCGCCATCGCGCTCAGGCCCGGCATCGCCTTCCAGATTCCCTTCGCCAGCCCGGCGCTGACGGCGATGATGGCCTTCGCCTTCCTGACCGCGCTGTGGTCGCTGTTTCCGGACGTGACGCTGCGCCGGTCGATCGCCTTCATGTTCACGACGGTGTTCGGCATCTGGCTCGCCCTGCGTTTCCGCTTCCCGGAGATCATGCGGCTGCTGGTGGTCGGGCTGTCGTTCCTGATGTTCGTGTCCTTCTTCATGATCTTCGCGATGCCCACGATCGGGCTGGACAGCACCCAGCATGTCGGCGCCTGGAAGGGCGTGTTCTTCCAGAAGAACGTGACCGGCCGCATGATGGTGTGGCTGGTGCTGGCACTGGTCTGGCTGGACTGGCAGAAGGAGCAGAGCCGCTGGGTCACCCGGCCGCTGATCCTGCTGGCGATGCTGCTGATCGTGATGAGCCGCTCCGGCACCGGTCTGGTCACCTCGGTCCTGGTGTCGGTGGCCCTGCTGTCCACCACGATGCTGCGCGGCAGCATCCGCAACTTCGCCCCGACCATGGCCCTGTTGACGGCCCTCCTGGTCATCATGGTCACGGCCGGCGCCACCTTCTGGTACGACGTGCTCTATGCGCTGGGCCGCGACCCGACCCTGACCGGCCGCACCGTGCTGTGGCAGCACATCGTCCAGTCCGTCACCGAACGGCCGCTGCTGGGCTACGGCTATGCCGCCTACTGGTTCGGCTTCAATGGACCGGGCGCCAGCTTCACCCGCGACTGGGGCATCACCTCGGCCCACAGCGGCTGGCTGGAGCTGACGCTCGACCTCGGCCTCGTCGGCGTGGCGCTGGTGCTGGTGGTGCTGAGCCGCATGCTGTTCCAGGGCTTCTTCGCCGCCCGCTACGGCAGCAGCCGGGCCGAGGCCGCCTGGGCTTTCGCCGTCGGCTGCGCCCTGCTGGCGGTTTCGGTGTCGGAAAGCGTGTTCGCCGAGCGCCATTCCATGAATTGGGTGATCGCCACCATCGCCGTCGTCCGTCTGATCCAGCAAAGCCGCTGGCAGCGCCTGCTGAACGACCGGGCGGAGGAGCAGCATCGGCTGCGGCGGCATGCGCCCGCCGGCGTCGCCCCCGCCTATGCCGGCCAGAGCCGTGCGCTCTAGCCACGGACCTGACGACCATCGATTTCGGGCCCCCGGCCCCTTTCCCAGCGACCCTTCCCATTTTGCTTCGACCGAAGGCAGACCCATGAGCCCGAAGAAAGAACCGGCGAACAGTTACCACCCGGCGAGCAATGAAAAGGTTACCGTCGTGATCCCCACCCGCAATCGCCCGGACATGGTGATGCGGGCGGTGCGCAGCGCTCTCGACCAGACCTATCGGGACCTGGACGTCGTCGTGGTGATCGACGGGCCGGATCCGGCCACCGCCTCCCATCTGGCGACGCTGGCCGATCCACGGCTGACCGTGATGGAGCTCGAGACGAACCACGGCGCCGCGGAGGCGCGCAACATCGGGGTGCGCAGCGCGCAGGGCGACTGGATCGCCTTCCTCGACGACGACGACCATTGGATGCCGGAAAAGGTGGCGCTGCAGATGGCCGCCCGCCCGGCCGGCATCCGCCTTCCCATCGTCAGCTGCCGCTGCCAGGTGGTGACCGCCCGCGGCACCTTCGCCTGGCCGCGGCGGCTCGCCACCCCGGCCGATGCCATCGGCGATTACCTGTTCGTCCGCCGCGGCCTGTTCAAGGGCGAGACCTTCGCCCCCACCACGACGCTGCTGGCGCCCAAGGCGCTGCTGCTGCGCAACCCCATTCCCGAATCCCGGTTCGACGACTGGGAATGGCTGATCACCTGCGGCCGGATCGACGGCGTGGCCCTGGTCCACATCCCCGAGGTGATGGCCGTCCATTACACCGAGAACAACCGCGTCACGCTTTCGACCTGCCACAACATCAACCACGCCCTGGAATGGGCGGAGTCGATGCGCGACCACCTGTCGCCGCGCGCCTATGCCAGCCTGCTGCTGCAGGCGACCGGCGGCGAGCAGGCGGCCCGGACCGCCGGCACGCGCTGGCGCATCCTGAATTCCGCGCTGCGCGACGGGCAGCCGACGCCGATGGCGCTCGCCACCTTCACCATGCATTCGCTGATGCCGGTCGGTCTGCGCCGCCGCCTGCGGCAAGCCTTGTTCTCCGCGTCCGACGCCGCCTGAGCACGAAAAAGGACCCAGACGCTTATGGACAGCACAAACGACAGCCGTATCCCCGCAAGCCTGCCGGATGCATCCCACCGGATCGCGATCGTGTTCGCGACGCCGGGTGCACTCGACGGCGGCGGCGGCATCGGCCGCATGACGGGTTACGTGGTCGACCAGTTCGACAAGTCGGGCACGACCCGATCCATCATCCTCGATACACGCGGCACCGGTAGCGTTCTGCTGTCACCCTTATATCTCGGCATGACCCTGACGCGCATGGCCTGGATCCTGGCGCGTCGCAAAGCCTCCGTCGTGCACATCAACGTGTCCGAGCGGGCGAGCTTCCTGCGCAAGGCGGCGGTCCAGGCGGTGGCGGGGCTGATGTCCTGCCCGACGGTGGTCCACCTGCACGGCGCGTCCTTCGTCGAATTCTTCGAGGGCGGCATCTTCGCCCGCGCCATCAGCCGCTGGCTGTTCAACCGCTGCGGCCGGGTGGTGGTGCTGGGCGACAATTGGCGCGATTTCCTGGTCCAGTCGGTCCACACCGACCCCCACAAGATCCGGGTGCTCTACAACGCCGTGCCCGATGTCGGCGCCGACCTCGGCCCGCCCGCGCCGCCGGAGCCGGGCGCCGTCCTGTCCCTGCTGGTGCTCGCGAACCTGTCGGAGCGCAAGGGCATCGGCACGCTGCTGCGCGCCGGCGCGCTGCTGAAGGAGCGCGGACAGCCCTTCCGGATCACCATCGGCGGCGGCGGCGACGTCGACGGCTATCGCGCGATGGCGGCCGAACTGGGGATCGCGGAGAACTGCAGCTTCCTGGGCTGGATCGGCCGGGAGGAGGCGCATGCGCACATCCGTTCGCACGACATGCTGCTGCTGCCCTCCACCCATGAAGGGCTGCCGATGGTGATCCTGGAGGCGCTGTCGGCGCAACTGCCGGTCATCACCACGCCGGTCGGCTCGATCCCGGAGGTGCTGACCGACGGTGAGACCGCCCGGATCATCCCGGTGAACGATCCGCAGGCGCTGGCCGATGCCGTCATACAGGTCGGTCACGACCCGGCTCTCTACCGCCGCCTTGCGGAAAACGGCCGGCGCCTGTTCCTGAAGCAGTTCGTCATCGACGCCTACGCCAAGTCCCTGCTGGCGATCTACCAGGAGTTGGACCGCAGCGGCGCCGAGTTGTCGGGGGAGCTGGACAAGCTGGCCGGATCGGCCGCCACCGCCTCCAAACGGCGATGATCCAAAGTCATGGCCACCTCGATGATCGGTCTGGAAAACAATCATGGCGGGTATGACCGTAAGGAAGGTGTACATGCACAGGTTGGGTAACCATACCGGCAAGCCAACCCGTTCGGTCGCTCCACAGCGTGCGGGTGACGTATCGCGTAAACTTGCTCGTGGACGTCGCCCGGCCTTCGGCAGCGGCATGATCCAGACGGCGGCGGTCGACCGGCCGCATCACCACGCGTCTCCCTGTACGGCATGAAGAACGAGCCGATAAGGGACCGACGCCAAAAGCATAACAAGCCCGCCGCAGCCGTCGAAGGACGGTCGTCACACGGTAAAAGCCGGGGCGCAACGCAGGAACGGCGGGCAGGGAAAGGATCAGGAGCGGACATGATCTATATCGTCTCCCCCGGCGGCACGCAGGAGAAAGGCGGAATGGGACGTGTGGTCGACAACTTCACGACCGACCTGAGGCAGAATTGCCCGGACGTGAAGTTCGAGGTGGTCGACAGCTACGGTCCCGGCAAATTCCACCTGATGCCCCTCTATTTCGCACGGGCGACCGCCCGTCTCGCCGGCTGCTTCGCCGCCGGCAAGGCCGACCTCGTCCACATCCATATGGCGGAATATGGCAGTGTCCTGCGCAAGGGCATCCTGATCGCCATGGCCCGCAGCTTCGGCGTGCCGGTCGTCCTGCACCTGCATGGCGGACGCTTCCCGAAACACTTCAAGGACAGCAGCCCGCTGATGCGCTGGGCGATCCGCCGCATGATGGCGATGACCAGCGAGATCGTCGTTCTGGGCGAATTCTGGCGCGACTGGGTGGCGGAGGCCTTCGGGCCGGAGACGCGGCAGCGCACCACCCTGCTGCACAACGCCGTGCCCGGTCCGGTCTCCCCGCCGGTGCGCGACGATGCGGAGGAAGGCTTCGCCGGTCCGGTGCGCCTGCTGTTCCTCGGCCGGCTGATCAAGCTGAAGGGCATCGATGTCCTGCTGAACGCGCTCGCCTCCCCCGCCTGCCGCGACCGGAACTGGCAGGTCACCATCGCCGGCGACGGCGATCTGGAGACCTACCGCGGCCTCGCCACGGATCTCGGCATCGCCGACCGCGTACGCTTCACCGGCTGGCTCGATCAGGCCGGCTGCCGGCGCGAGCTGGCCAACGCCCATGTTCTGGTCCAGCCCTCGATGTTCGAAGGACTGCCGATGTCGGTGCTGGAGGCGATGGCGGAGGGACTGACCATCGTCGCCACCCCGGTCGGCAGCGTTCCGGACGCCATCGCCGACGGCGAGACCGGGCTGCTGGTGCCGCCGGGCGATGTCGCCGCGCTGGCCGACACGCTGGCCCGCGTGATCGACGACCGCAACCTGCGCCGCAATCTGAGCGCCGGCGCCCGCGCACGGTGGGAGCGCCAGTTCGACGTCGCCGTCTTCCGCGAACGTCTGCTGGAGATCTACCGCCGCAACGCCCGCGGCAACCTGACCACGAAGCCTGCCGTTCCCGCCGGACCGGTGCCGGCCTCCGGACCGGCGGGCCATACGAAAAGCACGACTGGCTGACGCGGACACGGCAGGCCGCTTCCGGTTCGGACCGCTCGCGGCCGGGACCGGGAGCATCGACATGAAGGAGGGGGCACCATGAAAAACGCCATTGCCAATCTGGTGCGCTGGTCGGGATTCGGTGCGATGCAGCGTTTCCTGAAGGCGCGGCACGCCGTCACCATCGTCGTCTACCACGACCCGGCCCCTGAGGTGCTGCGCGAGCATCTGCGCTGGTACACCAAGCATTACGGCTTCACCACGCTGGATGCCGTGGCCACCGCGATGGAAACCGGCCGCTGGGACAAGCTGCCGGCCTATCCGCTGGTCATCACCTTCGACGACGGGCATCGGAACAACACGGCGCTGGCGTCCTTGTTCCGCGAGTTCGATTTGCGGCCGACGATCTATCTCTGCAGCCAGATCGTCGGCACCGCCCGCCCCTATTGGTGGAAGACCGCCGCCGCCGACGGCATCGGGGTGGAGCGGCTGAAGCGGGTGCCCGATCCCGAACGCCGCCGCCTGCTGGCGGAGGCCGGCGACGATCCCGACAGCGACGGTGCCGACCGTCAGGCGATGACCTGGGACGAGATCGCGCGGATGACCGATGTCGCCGATTACGGTGCCCACACCCGCACCCACCCGATCCTGCTGCAATGCGACGACGGCCGCTGTGCCGACGAGATCGCGCTGTGCCGCAGCGAACTGGAGGAGGCGCTGGGCCGGCCCTGTCGCCATTTCGCCTTCCCCAACGGCGATTTCAGCGACCGCGAGGTGGAGGAGATCCGGCGTGCCGGATACCGCACCGCCCGCACCATCGACCCCGGCTGGAACGACGCCTCCACCGACCCGCTGCGCCTGAAGGCTTTCCCGGTGTCCGACGACGCGACGGTGGACTGGCTCAGCGTCCAGTTGACCGGCATCCCGGCCTGGCTGCGCAAGCGCAAGGCCGCCGCCGACAGCCCGGCCGGCGGGGTGACGCCCGAATGGGCAGGCTCGATGGCAAAACCCAAGTCGGCGGGCGTATGACCGCGACCGGCCGCGCCAAGCCTAATGTCTAGAGGCAAGCGACAAGCCCTATTACCGGACAACAGAGTGGCTAACCACAGACTTCAATCCACTCCTATCCTTTGAGCCCTCGCAAACCACCGCCTCCATCACAATAAAATTGCATATCACGCGAATGCGAAAACAAGGAGCCGATCCACCGCGGGACACATGACAAGGGATGGCCGGACCCACGCCCCCATACCCCTGAGATCGTCCCCGCGAGCCACCCGGCCCCGTTCACGCCGACCCCATTTCGACAGACCTCGTTAGACATCGTTTCGACCGAACCCACGTCGACCGAACCCAGCAGGAGTTTTCAGAGACATGCGGACCGCCACCCTGACCGACACGACCCTGACCGCTCCCACCCTGCCGGAAATCCGCGCCTTCATCGTGGAGAATTTCCTGCTCGGCAAGGACTCCGGCTTCGACAACAGCGAATCCCTGCTGGAGTCGGGGATCATCGACAGCACCGGCATCATGCACGTCGTCGCCTTCCTGGAAGAGCGCTTCGGCATCGCGGTCGACGATGACGACATGATCGCCGACAACCTGGAGTCTGTCGACCGCATCGCCAGCTTCGTCGACCGCAAGCAGGAACTCCGCAACGCCGCCTGATCCTGCGGGACCAGCGACGGCGGATACGGCCATAAGACGGGCGACGGCAAGAAGGACAGTTCCATGGCCCATCTGGTTCACCAGTACCTCAGCGAGACGGCCGGGCGGGATCCCTCCCGCACCGCGCTGATCGCCGGGGATGTCCGCCGCAGCTTCGCCGAGCTGGACCGCGAGAGCGACGCCGTCGCCTGTGCGCTCCAGTCGGCCGGGATCGCCCGCGGCGACCGCGTGGCGGTGATGCTGGAGAACTCGATCGAATATGTCGCCGGCCTGTTCGGCACGCTGAAGGCCGGCGGCGTGTTCGTG
Organism: Azospirillum sp. CT11-132; assembly: GCF_047302835.1. NCBI lineage: Bacteria > Pseudomonadati > Pseudomonadota > Alphaproteobacteria > Rhodospirillales > Azospirillaceae > Azospirillum > Azospirillum sp. CT11-132. The sequence continues at coordinate 208,158 of NZ_JBGLZA010000006.1, read as the reverse complement.
CCCGTCAACCCCTCGACCAAGGCCGACAAGCTGACCTACCTGCTGGCCGATGCCGGCGTCCGGGTCCTGATTGCCCCGGCGGCGCTGGCCCGGCAGGTCCTGCCGGCGCTGGAGGCGGTGGAAACGCCGCCGGCGGTTCTGTGGGTCGGCGCCGGGCTGCCCGGCGGTGCCACCGGTCTGCTCTATGCCGATGCCCTGGCTGCTCCGCATCGCCAGCCGGTCGACCCCGGTCTGATCGACCAGGATCTGGCGGCGATCATGTACACGTCCGGCACCACCGGCCGGCCGAAGGGCGTGATGCTGACGCACGCCAACTACGTCAACACCAGTTGGTCGATTTCGACCTATCTGGGGAACACCCCCGACGACGTGGTGATGTGCGTGCTGCCGCTGACCTTCGGTTACGGCCTGTCCCAGGTGCTGACCGGCGCCCGCGTCGGCTTCACCCTGGTGCTGGAGCGCTCCTTCGCCTTCCCGATGGAGACGCTGAAACGCATGGTGCAGCACCGGGTCACCGGCCTGCCCGGCGTCCCGACCGTCTTCTCCACCCTGCTGGGGCTGGAGGCGGCGAAGACCGCCGACCTCGACAGCCTGCGCTATCTGACCAACGCCGCCGCCCCGCTGCCGGCCGCTCATCTCCGCCGGCTGCGCGAGCGCTTCCCGCATGCCGTCTTCCATTCCATGTACGGCATGACCGAGTGCTGCACCCGCATCAGCACGCTCGACCCCGCCGATCTGGACCTGAAGCCGACCTCGGTGGGCCGTTCCATCCCGAATTGCGAAGCCTTCGTCGCCGACGAGGAGGGCAACCGCCTTCCCCCCGGCCAGGTGGGCGAGTTGGTGGTACGCGGCGCCAACGTGATGCGCGGCTATTGGAACCGGCCGGAGGAAACCGCCCGGCGCCTGCGTCGTGGTCCGCAAGGCGAGACCCTGCTGTTCACCGGCGACCTGTTCACCCAGGATGCAGAGGGGCACCTGTACTTCGTCAGCCGCAAGGACGACGTGTTCAAGTGCCGCGGCGAGAAGGTCAGCCCCAAGGAGGTCGAGAACGCGCTGTACGAGTTGGACGGCGTGCTGGAGGCCTGCGTCATCGGCGTCCCCGACGAGGCCGACGGCTTGGCGGTCAAGGCGTTCCTCGTTCCCCGCGAGGGTGCTGCCATCTCCGAGGCGGCCATCCGGCAGCATTGCCGCGGCCGGTTGGAGAGCCACCTCGTCCCGAAATTCATCGAGTTCCGCGACAGCCTGCCCAAGACCGACTCCGGGAAGATCCGGCGAGCAGAGTTGGTGGAGGAGGTCCGCGCGTCCGACAGCAGCAGCAGTCCCCTGTCCCGCGCAGCGGGGGAGGGTTAGGGAGGGGGCAAAGCCTTCCCACCCCCGAACACCACCACCAGAACACCCACCCCAGGACAGAGAGCACGCTCATGTGTGGTGTCGCCGGAGTTCTCGCAGGATCGCGTGCCGAACCGGCCGGTCTGGACGAGCTGAAGCGCATGATCGCCATGCTGGGGCACCGCGGCCCGGACGGTTACGGCTTCTACCGTGACGACCGGATCGGGCTCGCCCATGCACGGCTCAGCATCGTCGGTCTGGCCGGCGGCTTCCAGCCGATCCACAATGAGGACCGCACCCTCTGGATCAGCTTCAACGGTGAGATCTTCAACCATGTCGAACTGCGGCGGGAGTTGGAGGCGCGCGGCCACCGCTTCTACACCCAGACCGACACCGAGGTGATCGTCCACGCCTTCGAGGAATACGGCCCCGCCACCTGGGCCAAGCTGAACGGCCAGTTTGCCATCTGCCTGTGGGACACCACCCGGCGCGAACTGTGGCTGGTCCGCGACCGGCTCGGCATCCTGCCGCTGTTCTACGCCCGCCGCGGTGACCATCTGGTCTTCGCGTCGGAGGCCAAATCCCTGTTCGGCGGCGGCCGGGTGACGCCTGCCTTCGATCCGGCCAGCCTCGCCCAGGTCTTCACCCACTGGAGCACCGCGCCGCACGGCAGCGTCTTCGCCGGGGTGGAGAGCGTGCCGGCGGCCACCGCCATCCGCGTCGACTCGACGCTGGCGCTGCATGTCGACCGCTACTGGCAGCCCGATTTCGGCACCGACCCGGCGCTGGCCAACCTGTCGCTGGACGAGGCTGCCGACCGGCTGGAGGAGAAACTGCTCGACGCCATCCGCCTGCGGCTGCGCGCCGACGTGCCGGTCGGCGTCTACATCAGCGGCGGGCTCGACAGCTCGGTGATCGCCGCGTTGGCCCGCAAGCTCGACACCACCCACATGCACAGCTTCGGCGTCCGCTTCACCGACGCCGGGTTCGACGAGACGCCGCAGCAGCGGCTGGTCGCCGGCCATGTCGGGACCGACCATCACGACATCCTGTGCAGCCCGCAGGACATCCAGGCAGCCCTGCCCGACGTCATCCGCCACGGCGAGGCGCCGCTGGTCCGCACCGCTCCCGCCCCGCTGTTCCTGCTGTCGCGTCTGGTGCGCGAGAGCGGCATCCGCGTCGTGCTGTCCGGCGAGGGTGCCGACGAGTGGCTGGCCGGCTACGACATCTTCAAGGAAGACAAGGTCCGCCGCTTCTGGGCGCGCCAGCCCGACAGCAAAGCGCGGCCAAAGCTGCTGGGCCGCGTCCATCCCTTCGCCGCCGTCAACGGCCAGAAGGACAGCCCGCTGTGGCAGGCCTTCTTCAAGCGCGGGATGTTGGACACCGACGAGACCTTCTACGCCCACCGCACCCGCTGGCGGAACACCGCATGGTCGCAGCGCCTGCTGTCGGCCGATGTCCAGGCGACCGCCGACGATGCGGCCTTCGAGGCGCATGTGGCGGCCCATCTGCCGGACGGCTGGTCGCGCTGGTCGCCGCTGGCGCGCAGCCAGTGGGCGGAGATCGCCACCTTCATGACCCCCTATCTGCTGTCGGCCCAGGGTGACCGGGTCGCCATGGCCAACAGCATCGAGGTCCGCTATCCCTTCCTAGACCCGGCGGTGGACGACCTCTGCGCCGCACTGCCGGACCGGGTGAAGATGCTGGGCCTGCGCGACAAGCTGGCCCTGCGCCGGCTGGCCGCCCGCCATCTGCCGGCCGAGATCTTCCAGCGGCCGAAGCGGCCCTATCGCGCACCGATGACCACAGCCCTGTTTGGCGACGACGCCCCGGACTATGTCCGCGACCTGCTGTCGCCGGAAGCGCTCACCTGCTACGGGCTGACCGACATCGACGCCGTCTCGGCGCTGGCCGACAAGGCCCACCGCCAGAACGGCCGCATGGCCGGCGAGCGGGAGGAGATGGCGCTTGTCGGCACGCTGACCCTGCAGATCCTCGCCCACTACGTCCACGACGAATTGCCCCAGCGCATCCGCGACCAGCGGGCCGCCCTGGATCGTGCCGAAATTCACGTGCTGGAGGACCAAACGTTGGGGGACCGGACCGGCGACGCCCGGACCGCCACACCACAGCCCATTGCCCAGCCCACCGCGGCCTGACTGCCGCGATTCTTTCCGACCGACGATGCATCAACCCCCATCGGGAACCGTGACCATGCTGAACGCCCTGTCCTCGTTCGACTCCAAGGCCCTCGATCTGGATTGCGCGTCCGCGGCGCGCGAGATCGAAGACGCCATCCAACGCATCGTCGCCCATGATCTGCGCCGCCAGGGCATCGTGCTCGGCGTGTCCGGCGGCATCGACAGCTCGGTCTGCGCCACGCTGGCCGTCCGCGCCCTGGGGCCGGAGCGCGTGCAGTGCATCCTGATGCCGGAAAAGGAAAATTCGCCGAAGAGCACCCGCCTCGGCACCCTGCTCTGCGAGCATCTCGGCGTCACCCCGGCGATGGAGAACATCACCGGCCCGCTGGAGGCGCTGGGCTGCTACGAACGGCGCGACAACGCCATCCGCCGGCTGTTCCCGGAATTCGGCCCGGGCTGGAAGCAGAAGATCGGTCTGGCCGGCAACCTGCTGGACGCCGACCGCGTCAACTACTTCACCCTGACCGTCGAATCGCCGGAGGGCGAGCGCCAGACCAGCCGCATGCCGGTGGACGTCTATCTCGACGTCGTCGCCGCCACCAACCTGAAGCAGCGCATCCGCAAGACGGTGGAATACACCCACGCCGACCGCCTGAACTACGCCGTGCTCGGCACGCCGAACCGGTTGGAGTACGAGTTGGGCTTCTTCGTGCGTGGCGGTGACGGTCTGGCCGACCTGAAGCCGATCGCCCACCTGTACAAGTCGCAGGTCTACCAGATGGCGGCCTATCTCGGCCTGCCGGCAGAGATCCAGGCGCAGTCGCCCAGCACCGACACCTACACCCTGCCGCAGTCGCAGGAGGAGTTCTACTACGCGCTGCCCTACGACAAGCTGGACCTGGCGCTCTGCGCCTATGGTCGGGGTGCCAGCGAAGAAGAGGCCGCGGCGGCGCTGAACCTTACCGTTCCGCAGGTCCACCGCGTCTACAAGGACATCACCGCCAAGCGCCGCACGTCGGCCCGCATCCTGCGCGATGCCCATCTGGTGCAGCCGGTGTCCGTCGGGGATGAGGCATGAGCGTCATCGACTGGAAGCAACGTGGCGTCGCCCGGTATGAACCGGGCGACCATGCCGCACTGGAAAGCTTCCAGCGCGCGCATTTCGGTGCCGAGGCGATCCAGCTCTGTCCCGACCATTTCCACTGGCTGTTCGAGGAACCGCCGGAGCGGGAGCATGAGGGACCGCAGCTCTGGCTGTGCAAGCGCAATGGCGCCGTGGTCGGCCAGCAGGGCGGCATCCCCTTCGCCCTGAAGGTGGGCGAGCGCAACCGGCGGGCTTCCTGGGCGATCGACCTGATGGTCGCCCCGGAATGGCGCCTGCGCGGCGTCGGTCCCGCCCTGTCGGAGACCCACTCCGCGGCCGGCGACCTCGCCGTGTCGCTGTCGATGACGGAGGCCGCCTACAAGTCCTACAAGCGCGGCGGCTGGCTCGATCTCGGCAATGTGCCGACCTATCTGCGGGTGATCGATCCGCTGCGCTGCCTGCGCGTCAGCCCGTATGGCGGGGGCTTGGCCAAGCTGGTCGCCAGGGTGGGCAAGCCGGCGCTGGCCGCCGCCTCCATGGGCTACGGGCTGTCGGCCAAGCTGCTCGGCGCCCGGCTGGTGGAGATCGACCGCTTCGACTACCGCGTCGACGACCTGTGGGAAGCGGCCTCGGTGCAGCATCCGGTGATCGCCCGGCGCGACTGGGCCTTCCTGAACTGGCGCTTCGACCTCACGCCGCAGGCCGACCGCTTCCGCCGCTTCTACGTCATGCGGGGCGAGACCGTGCTGGCCTATGTCGTGCTGCGGGTCGACTACTGGAAGGGCGAGCCGGTCGGCGTGGTCTGCGATTATCTGGCCCGGCCGGGCTGGCTGGTGGCGGCCTTCTCGCTGATGACCGAGCTGGCGCGCCGGCAGGGCATGGTTGCGCTGATGTGCCGGACGCTGAATGCCCAGGCGGCGCGGCCGTTGTCGATGATGGGCTTCCTGTGCCTGAAGAACGGCCTGCGCACGCCGACCCGGATGATGGTGCGGCCGGCGCTCGACCAGCCGGAGCTTGCCGGCACGGTCGGCGATGCGAAGAACTGGTTCGTCACCGTCGCCGACAGCGACATGGGATTCAAGAGCTTGGGCGAGTAGGCGAAAACCGACACTCCAGACGCGAAAAGGCCGCCTTCCCATATGGGAGGCGGCCTTTTCGCTGTTCGCGATAAAATCGAGTTTCAAGTGACGGGATGCGTCTTCAGATCGTCCATGAAGCGGCTTACCGCTGTGCATGGCGCCCGGTGAGATCAAGCCGATCGAGCGATTAGTAAGGCTTAGCTTCGAGCATTGCTGCCCGTCCACATGCCTCCTATCGACGTGATGGTCTGTCACGGCTCTCAAGGGAGCTCTGGTTTAGAGGTGGGTTTCCCGCTTAGATGCTTTCAGCGGTTATCCCGTCCATACTTAGCTACCCGGCCATGCCACTGGCGTGACAACCGGTGCACCAGAGGTATGTCCATCCCGGTCCTCTCGTACTAGGGACAGATCCTCGCAAAACTCCGACACCCACGGCAGATAGGGACCGAACTGTCTCACGACGTTCTAAACCCAGCTCACGTACCACTTTAATCGGCGAACAGCCGAACCCTTGGGACCTGCTCCAGCCCCAGGATGTGATGAGCCGACATCGAGGTGCCAAACGACTCCGTCGATATGGACTCTTGGGAGTCATCAGCCTGTTATCCCCGGCGTACCTTTTATCCGTTGAGCGATGGCCCGTCCACGTGGAGCCACCGGATCACTATGGCCGACTTTCGTCTCTGCTCGACTTGTCAGTCTTGCAGTCAGGCGGGCTTATGCCATTGCACTCGACGAGCGATTTCCGACCGCTCTGAGCCCACCATCGCGCGCCTCCGTTACACTTTGGGAGGCGACCGCCCCAGTCAAACTACCCGCCATGCAGGGTCCCGGACCCGGATCACGGGCCACGGTTAGATGCCAGAGACTTCAAGGGTGGTATTTCAAGGATGGCTCCACACGAGCTGGCGCCCATGCTTCCAAGCCTCCCACCTATCCTACACATGAAGTCCCTAGCACCACTGCAAAGCTGTAGTAAAGGTGCACGGGGTCTTTCCGTCTGACCGCGGGAACTCCGCATCTTCACGGAGAGTTCAATTTCGCTGAGTTGGTGTTGGAGACAGCGGGGAAGTCGTTACGCCATTCGTGCAGGTCGGAACTTACCCGACAAGGAATTTCGCTACCTTAGGACCGTTATAGTTACGGCCGCCGTTTACCGGGGCTTCAATTCAAGGCTTGCACCTCTCCTCTTAACCTTCCGGCACCGGGCAGGCGTCAGACCCTATACGTCGCCTTGTGTGGCTTCGCAGAGCCCTGTGTTTTTAGTAAACAGTCGCTACCCCCTGGTCTGTGCCCCCCGCCATGGCTTGCGCCACAACGGGGCCCTCTTCTTCCGAAGTTACGAGGGCAATTTGCCGAGTTCCTTCAACACCATTCTCTCAAGCGCCTGGGTATACTCTACCAGTCCACCTGTGTCGGTTTGGGGTACGGTCTATACGGCGGGGCTGTTTCCTGGAACCGGTCCACAGCATGTCCAATCCGATAAGGACATACACGCTTTCCAATCCGTCACCTCCGCCAGGCCCACGACTATTAACGTGGTTCCCATCGACTACGCCTTTCGGCCTCGCCTTAGGGGCCGGCTCACCCTGCGTGGATTAACCTTGCGCAGGAACCCTTGGACTTTCGGCGACAGTGTTTCTCACACTGTTTGTCGCTACTCATGTCAGCATTCTCACTTCCGATACCTCCAGGCGGCCTCACGGACACCCTTCGCAGGCTTACGGAACGCTCCGCTACCACGTGATCTGAAAGATCACATCCGCAGCTTCGGTACACGGCTTGAGCCCCGATACATTTTCGGCGCAGGCCGGCTTAACTAGACCAGTGAGCTATTACGCTTTCTTTAAAGGATGGCTGCTTCTAAGCCAACCTCCTGGTTGTCATGGCCTTCCCACATCCTTTCCCACTTAGCCGTGATTTGGGGACCTTAGCTGGCGGTCTGGGCTGTTTCCCTCTCGACGATGGACCTTAGCACCCACCGTCTGTCTGCCGGACTGCACTCTGCGGTATTCGGAGTTTGGTTAGGTTTGGTAAGGCTCGCGCCCCCCTAGCCCATCCAGTGCTCTACCCCCGCAGGTGATATCCGACGCGCTACCTAAATAGCTTTCGCGGAGAACCAGCTATTTCCTGATTTGATTGGCCTTTCACCCCTAGCCACAGGTCATCTCCGACTTTTTCAACAGGCGTGAGTTCGGTCCTCCAGTGCGTGTTACCGCACCTTCAACCTGCCCATGGCTAGATCATCAGGTTTCGGGTCTAAAGCATGCAACTCGGTCGCCCTATTCAGACTCGCTTTCGCTGCGCCTCCACCTACCGGCTTAAGCTCGCTGCATACTCTAAGTCGCTGACCCATTATACAAAAGGTACGCCGTCACCCCATGAAGAGGCTCCGACTGCTTGTAGGCATCCGGTTTCAGGAACTGTTTCACTCCCCTTGTCGGGGTGCTTTTCACCTTTCCCTCACGGTACTGGTGCACTATCGGTCACTGAGGAGTACTTAGGCTTGGAGGGTGGTCCCCCCA
>NZ_JBGLZA010000006.1:0-197500 GCF_047302835.1 Azospirillum sp. CT11-132 | reverse complement strand
TCGGCCCCTCCACCAAAGCGTCGGCGGAGCAATGAGCGGAAACGACCCTGCCCCAATCCATCGGGGCCTCAACCACCAGCGTCTTCGCTTCCGCAGGGCCGCCGCCGGTCGAGGGCAGGGTATATACGCAGACACTTGAGGCTCGTCCAGTGCAAAATGCACCGTCTCGCAAATTTGCCGTACCCCTCCTGCCTCGCCAACAGAGCACCCCCGGCGGCAATTTGATGCCGTCCTGCGCCATCGCACTTGCGGGACGGGCGAGCGGGAGACGATACAGGGGCGCTCCTGCCCTTTCCCGATCCGGCCATGCACGACCCTACCCTTCTGCTCGACGTTCTGTTCCTGCTGCTGGCCGCGATCCTGGTGGTCCCGCTGTTCCAGGCCCTGCGCATTCCGGCGGTGCTGGGCTATCTCGTGGCGGGCGCGATGCTGGGTCCGCACACTCCGGGGCCGGTGGTCGATCTGGCGGTGCCCCAGGTGCTGTCAGAGTTCGGCGTCGTCTTCCTGCTGTTCGCCATCGGATTGGAATTGCCGGTCTCGCGCCTGCGCGCCATGCGGCATTACATCTTCGGGCTGGGACTGATGCAGGTCGGGCTGACCAGCGCCGCCATCGGCCTTGCCGCCTGGTGGCTCGGGCTGTCGCCGGAGGCCGCCCTGATCGTCGGCGGCATGCTGGCCTTCTCCTCCACCGCCACGGTGCTGAAACTGCTGGTCGAACGGGGCGAGACGGTCGCCCGCTTCGGCCGGATTTCCGTTGCAGTGCTGATCTTCCAGGACCTCGCGGTCGTTCCACTGCTGACCCTGCTGCCGCTGCTGGCCGATCCGGATGCCAGCATTCCGCTGGCGCTGGCGCTCGCCGCGGCAAAGGCGGTGGCGGCGATCCTGGTCATCATGCTGCTGGGCCGCTTCGTCGTGCGGCCCGCTTATCGGTTCATCGCGTCGGCCGGCAATCCGGAGCTGTTCACCGCCACCAACCTGTTCGTGGTCCTGGCGGTCGGCTGGCTGACGGCGGAGGCCGGCATGTCAATGGCGCTGGGTGCCTTCCTGGCCGGCATGTTGCTGGCCGACACCGCCTATCGCCATCAGGTGGAGGCGGATATCGAGCCGTTCCGCGGGCTGCTGCTCGGGCTGTTCTTCATGACGGTGGGCATGTCGCTGGACCTGCCAGCCATGGCCGCCGAGGCGGAGACCATCGCGGCGCTGACCGCCGCGCTGCTGGTCGGCAAGAGCCTGCTGCTGTTCGTGCTGTGCCGGCTGTCGGGGCTTGGGCTGGCCACCTCGCTCAGGATCGGACTGCTGCTGTCGCAGGGCGGCGAGTTCGCCTTCGTCCTGATCGGCAAGGCGGTCGGACTGTCGGTTCTGGACGGTCATACCGGCCTGCTGCTGTCGTCCTCGGTGGCGCTCAGCATGGCGGTGACGCCGGCGATCGGCGCGGTCGCCCAACGCCTCACCCAATTGATCGAAGCGCGGATGGGTGCCGAAGCCTTCGGGATCGAGACCAGCGATCTGAAAAGCCATGTGCTGATCTGCGGCTATGGCCGCGTCGGCAAGGCGGTCGCCAAGCTGCTGACCGAGCACAACATCGCCTATGTGGCGCTGGACCTGGAGCCGCAGCGGATCGCCGCCGCCCGCCATGACGGGCTGCCGGTCTATTACGGCGACGCCAGCCAGGGAACCGTGCTGCGCGCCGCCGGGATCGAGCGGGCGCGGGCCGCCGTCATCACGCTGAACCGACCGGATGCCGCCCACCGCGCGGTGGAGGCGATCCATGCCACTGCCCCGAAGCTGCCGATCATCGCCCGCGCCCATGATCTGGGACAGAGCGCCACCCTGACAGGAGCCGGCGCCAGCGCCATCGTGCCGGAGACCATGGAGGCAAGCCTGCAACTGGCCGGTCTCGTCCTGCGCAGCGCCGGTGTCGAATCCGCCGCCATCGACCTCAGCCTGAAATCCTATCGGGACGGCAATTACCGCGCCTTGGCCGAGCAGAAAGTGGCTGAATAAAGGTCCTACCGCGCGAACACCCGGGCCCGGTCGATGTGGACGGCACAGCGGTCACCGGCGACGATGCCGAGCGTGGCGAGGCGCTCGCGGTCCATCTCGGCTTCCAGCACCAGACCGGCGAGGTCGATGTCGATGCGGGCGTCCGGGCCGACGACATGGATGCCGGAAATGCGCGCCGGCCCCCCTGCGGCCGGTGTGATACCGAGATCGTGCGGGCGGACATAGGCCACCGCCGGCCCCTGCACCCCGCCTTCGGTCGCAATGGCGAGCGCGCCGCCGCCGACGCGGGCGATGCCGCCGTCCACCGTGCAGTCGAGCCGGTTCACCTGTCCGAGGAACTCGTAGACGAAAGCGGAAGCCGGGTGATCGTAGACCTCCGCCGGGGTTCCGATCTGCTCGATCCGGCCCTGGTTCATCACCACCACGCGGTCGGCAAGTTCAAGCGCCTCCTCCTGGTCGTGGGTGACGAAGACGGAGGTGACGTGGATGTCGTCGTGCAGCTTGCGCAGCCAGCGCCGCAACTCCTTGCGGACCTTGGCGTCGAGCGCGCCGAAGGGTTCGTCGAGCAGCAGCACCTTCGGTTCGATGGCGAGCGCACGGGCGAGCGCGACGCGCTGGCGCTGGCCACCCGACAGCTGCGCCGGATAACGGCCGGCGAAGGGCGACAACTGCACCAGATCCAGCAGTTCGGTCACCCGCCGCCGGATTTCGGCGGAGCTTGGGCGTTGGCCCCGCGGTCGAACCTTCAGGCCGAAGGCGACGTTGTCGAACACGGTCATGTGGCGGAACAGGGCGTAATGCTGGAAGACGAAGCCGACCTGCCGGTCGCGAGGCTTCAGCCCCAGCGCCTCCTCCCCATTCAGCAGCAGGCCGCCGGCGTCGGGGCTTTCAAGCCCGGCCATGATGCGAAGCAGCGTGGTCTTGCCCGAGCCGGAGGGGCCGAGCAGGGCCAGAAGCTCTCCCGACCTCACCTCCAGATCGACGGAGTCGAGCGCGGTGAAGTCGTTGAAGCGCTTGGTGATGCCTGAAACCTGGATCGCCATGGATTGCGTTTCCTCTGCCTGCCGGCGATCAGTGCCGGGTCGCCGCCAGTTCGTCCCCGAAGCGCCACTCCAGCGCGGTCTTCACGACCAGCGTGACCAACGCCAGCATGGCCAGGAGCGAGGCGACCGCGAAGGCGGCGACGAAGTTGTATTCGTTGTAGAGAATCTCAACATGCAGCGGCATCGTGTTGGTCTCGCCCCGGATATGGCCGGAGACGACCGACACCGCGCCGAACTCGCCCATTGCGCGGGCGTTGCACAGCAGCACGCCGTAGAGCAGGCCCCATTTGATGTTGGGAATGGTCACCCGCCAGAAGGTCTGCCAGCCGGACGCGCCCAGCACCAGCGCGGCCTCCTCCTCGTCGGAGCCCTGTTCCTGCATCAGCGGGATCAGTTCGCGCGCCACGAAGGGAAAGGTGACGAAGATGGTGGCGAGCACCAGCCCCGGCACGGCGAAGATGATCTGGATGCCCATGTCGCGCAGATGGGCGCCGAACAGCCCGTTCAGGCCGAACAGCAAAACATAGATCAGGCCCGAGATCACCGGCGACACCGAGAACGGCAGGTCGATCAGCGTGATCAGCAGGTTCTTGCCGCGGAAATCGAACTTGGCGACGCACCAGGAGGCGGCGACGCCGAACAGCAGGTTGGCCGGCACAGAAATGGCGGCGACGATCAGCGTCAGCTCGATGGCGGCGACCGCGTCCGGTTCGGTCAGCGCCGCCCAATAGGCGTCGAAGCCGTGGCGCAGAGCCTCGACGAACACCGCCACCAAGGGGAGCAGGAGGAACAGCGCCAGGAACAGCAGGGCACCGCCGATCAGGAGGATGCGGACCCAGGCCGGTTCGGTCAGCGCCGACCGGGCGGGCGCCACCACCACGGAGGCCGGGGCGGTCAAGCTGGTATCAGCGGGCATGGCGTGACCTCATCCATTGCTGGAGGAGATTGAGGATCAGGAGCATGACGAAGGACACCCCCAGCATCGCGGTGCCGACCGCGGCTGCCCCCGCATAATCGTACTGTTCCAGCTTGATGACGATCAGCAGCGGCAGGATTTCGGTCAGGCCCGGCATGTTGCCGGCGATGAAGATGACCGAGCCGTATTCACCGATACCGCGGGCGAAGGACAGTGCGAAGCCGGTCACCAGGGCCGGCAGAATCGCCGGGACGATGACGCTGCCGAAGGTCTGCAGACGCGACGCGCCGAGCGATGCTGCGGCCTCCTCCTCCTCCGGCGGCAGATCCTGGAGAATCGGCTGCACGGTGCGGACGACGAAGGGAAGCCCGATGAAGGTCAACGCGATGGCGATGCCGAGCGGGGTGAAGGCGACCTTCATACCGAACAGCTCGTTCAACGGCTTGCCCAGCCAGCCGTTCGGGGCATAGAGTGCGCTGAGCGCGATGCCGGCCACCGCCGTCGGCAGGGCGAATGGCAGATCGACCAGCGCATCCACCAGCCGCTTGCCGGGAAAGTCGTAGCGCACCAGCACCCAGGCGACCAGGAAGCCGAAGATCGCATTGGTCAGCGCGGCGGCGAAGGACAGCCCGAAACTGACCTCGAAGGCAGCCAGCACCCGCGGCGTCGTCACCGCCGACCAGAAACCGCTCCAGCCGAGACCGCTGGACCTGACGATCAGCGCCGCCAGCGGAACCAGCACGATGACGCTGAGATAGCTGACCGTGAAGCCCAGCGTCAGCCCGAAGCCGGGAAGGACGCTGGGCTTCCGGAAGAGGGGAACGGTGGCGCGGACCGTCACCGCGCGCCCCTTTCCCGCCAGAGCAGTGTCGCTGTCGGCAGCGGCGACCATGGGTCAACGGCCCTTCTGGAAGATCTGGTCGAAGACACCACCGTCCGAGAAGTGCTTCTGCTGTGCGGCACGCCAACCCCCGAATTGGTCGATGGTAACCAGCTTAACATCGGCGAAGCGTCCCGCATACTGGGCCGCCAGTTCCGGCGACCGTGGACGGTAGAAGTTCTTGGCGGCGATCTCCTGTCCTTCGCGGGTGTAGAGGAACTGGAGATAAGCCTCCGCCACCTTGCGGGTTCCCTTACGGTCGACGACCTTGTCGACGACGGCGACCGGTGGTTCGGCGAGGATCGACAGGCTGGGAACCACGATCTCGAACTTGTCGGCGCCGAACTCCTGCAGCGACAGATAGGCCTCGTTCTCCCAGGCCAGCAGGACGTCGCCGATTTCACGCTGGGTGAAGGTCACAGTGGCGCCGCGGGCGCCGCTGTCCAGAACCGGGACGTTCTTCAGCAACTGCGCTACGAATTCCTTGGCCTTCGCCTCGTCGTTGCCGTTGGCCTGCATGGCATAGGCCCAGGCCGCCAGATAGTTCCAGCGGGCGCCGCCCGAGGTCTTCGGGTTGGGGGTGATGACCTGGACGCCCGGCTTCACCAGATCGTTCCAGTCCTTGATCCCCTTCGGATTGCCCTTCTTCACCAGGAACACGATGGTCGAGGTGTAGGGGGAGCTGTTGTTCGGCAGACGCCCCTGCCAGTCCTTCGGCAGCAGGCCGGCGTCGGCGATGGCGTCGATGTCATAGCCAAGCGCCAGGGTCACGATGTCGGCGTCCAGCCCGTCGATGACCGAGCGGGCCTGCTTACCCGATCCACCATGCGATTGACGCACGGTCAGGACCCGGCCGGTTTCCGCCTGCCAGGTCTTGGCAAAGGCCTTGTTGAACTCGACGTAAAATTCCCTGGTTGGATCGTAGGACACGTTCAGCAGCGTATCCTTGGAATCTGCGGCGGCGACACCCAGCCAAGCCACCGTCAGACCGGCAGCGAGAAGAGTGAGACGACGAAGCGACATGGCAGTGACCTCCTTCGGTGGCTGCCGATTTCCACGATATTCTTTCGTGGTATATCCGGCGCTTTTTCTATCTCTCTCGTAGAGTTTGCATGCGGACGGCGTGCTTGGGAAGCGGTTTTTTGCATCCGGCTGCGGGAAAACCGCGCGCTGCCGTCAACCCGTTGGCGTTACGGCGAAAAGTGGCTGGGGGAACTCCGTTCGGCATGGCGTGGCCATTCCCGTGTCTGACGGGGGATCATGATCGGAACCGGCAACTTTGCCGGTCTTGCCCTGTTGAGTACCGACAGATCGACATTGTCAGGAGCAAACACGATGGCTGGCCCTTTCCGGAAAGTGGGCACTGAACTCCCGAAGGCCGGCACCTCGCGGGGCATGGGGCGCCCCGCCATGTGGAGCATTCTGGGTATTCTTGCGGTTCTGGCCCTGCTGCTGCTGTTCTTCCCGACCTGGTAACGGTGGCCGGCGGCGATGCTGGTCTATGGCGATCAGGAGGTTTGCGAAGACCCGCGCCGCCGGATCGCGAGGCTGCGGTGCGGCCTTGCCGGCGGCGCCATGGCCGCCCCCGGTCCGGAGCGGCACGGCGCCCTGGTGACGCTGTTCATCGAAGCGGCCGAACTGGCGCAGGGGCTGGCCGATTGGGAATTCCACGCAGCGGGCATGGATGACCGCACGCCCGTGCAGGATGCGGCCATGGCGGTGGTGATGGAGCTTGCTGCCGGCGTCGCCGCATCCTGGCTGTTAGGCGGGCGGGTGGCCGTTCCACCGGACACCGCCGAAACTCTCGACGCGCTCGACCGGCTGGCCGCCCTGCCGCTGCCCGAGACGATCGGCACGCGCAGGGCCGAAGGCTATGCCTTCTACAGCCTCTACCCGGAAGCCTATCTGGAGGCGGCGGCGCGTCTGCCGCCGCGCTTTGCCGAATCGCCGGTGGTGATCGGACTGCGCAGCATCGGCACCGGGCTGGCGGCGATGGCGGCGGTTGCGCTGAAGGCGGCGCCGCCGGTGACGCTGCGGCCGATCGGCCATCCCTTCCGGCGGGAACTGCGGCTGTCGGAGAGAGTGCGCGCCGCCTTGCTGGCGGGTCCCGAGGCCGCCTATGTCATCGTGGACGAAGGACCGGGGCTGTCGGGCAGTTCCTTCGGCGCCGTGGCCGACTGGCTGGAGGCACAGGGGGTGGCGGCGGACCGGATCGCCTTCCTGCCCGGCCATGGCGGCGAGCTTGGCCCGCAATCCTCCGACCGCCACCGGCAGCGATGGGCAGAGGCGGTACGCCCGGTGGTCGGCTTCGACGACCTGTTCCGGTCCATGGATAGGCCGTTCCCGCCGCTGGAGCGATGGTTCGTGGACAGTCTCGGCCCACCCGTCGCACCGTTGGAGGATCTGTCGGGAGGCGGTTGGCGGCGGCTGTACGGCCGTTGCAATGGACTGCCGGCCAATCCGCAACAGGAGCGTCGCAAATTCCTGCTGCGCACAGCCACGGGATCATGGCTGCTGAAATTCGCCGGGCTGGGTAGTGCGGGGGAACAGGCGCTGGAGCGCGCCCGCGCCCTTCACGCGGCCGGCTTCACCGCGGAGCCGTCGGCGCTGCGCCACGGCTTCCTTGCGGAACGCTGGCTGGAGGACGCACGCCCGCTGACGGAGGGGACACCGGATGCCGTGGAGCGCCTCGCCGCCTATCTGGCCTTCCGCGCCAAACGCTTTCTCGCTCCGTCCGGGTCGGGCGCCGCCCTGACGGAACTGTTGACGATGGCGCGCACCAACATCGGCGAAGCGTTGGGCGACGGCGCCGCCAAGGCGCTGGAATGCTGGACGGCCGACCGGCTGGCCGAACTGGAAGCGGGCCTGCGCCGGGTCGTCACCGACAACCGCCTGCACCGTTGGGAATGGCTGCGGCTGTCCGACGGACGGCTGATGAAGAGCGATGCGCTGGACCATGCCTTCGCCCATGACCTGATCGGCTGCCAGGACATCGCCTGGGACGTGGCCGGCGGCATCGTGGAGTTCGACCTGTCGGACACGCAGGCCGAGGGCCTGTGTCGCTTGGTCGAAGTGGTCGTGCCGCTCGACCGCGGGCTGCTGGCCTTCTGCATTCCCTGCTACATCGCCTTCCAAATCGGTTATTGGACCTTCGCCACCGGCAGCGACCCGTCCGCAGCCAACGAACGACGTCGATACGAGGAGCGGTGGCTGCGAATCCGCTCGCCGTTCGAGGACGCGGGGATGATGACGTTGACACCCGATGGCGTCACTCCTATGGGTGGAAACGGATGCTGACCGAGTCCCGCCCGTCGAGGCGCCGCCGGCGGTCGTCGTGCCAACCGGGACCGTTCGAACGATGCATGCCTCCGACCTCCACGCCACCACGCTCACCGACCTGATCGCCCGGCTGCACGGTCCGGCCGGCACCGGGGAGGCCTTGAAGGCGATTTCGGAAAGCTGCGAAGCCGCGAGGGCGACAGGGCTGGGCGGCGATGCCGGGGCGATGGAGGCGCTGGACGCCGCGACCGCCAACCTGGACCCGATCCTGCGGGAATCGGCCCTGGCTGCCGTGTCCGGCGACCTGCGGCGATACCTGCGCATTCTGGACATGCTGGACGCCGTACTGGATCTGGCGTCGCTGGAGGGGATCAACCAGATCTACTGGTCCATGCAGCGCCAGCTTTTCCTGATGCGCATGGACATGGCGTCCGTGCCCGATTTCGTCACGGAGCACCTGTTTGCCTTCTACGAGCGCTTCCTGCGGCAGATCGCGTTGCGTCTGGGGCTGAGCCCGGCGGCAAGGCAGGCGGGGATGCCCGAGACCGGACGGGTCCTCATCGTGACGAACCAGTTCCTGTCAGCCGAACACCAGCCGTCGCGCGACCTGCTGCTGCTGGCGGTGCGGTTGCAGCGCGACCTTGGCAGGACGGTTCTGGTGCTCAACACCAACATGATGCCGGACCGCTATTACAGCCCCTTCATCCCGCCCTTCGCCGCCGCGTTGGAAGAGAGGCTGGCGGGGGAGCAGACGATCCGCTGCGGCGGCGAACGGATCCGCATGCTGTCGTCCACCGCGCCCGGTGTCACCGCGGAAAAGCTGGGCGGTTTCCTGTCGGCGGTGGAGGCGTTCGATCCCGATCTGGCGATCGCCTTCGGCGGCTCGGTGATCGTCGCCGACCTGCTGGAATGCGCGCGTCCGCTGATGTGCATCCCGACGACCAGCGGGCGGATCGTTTCGCTTGCCGACATCGTGCTTGATTTCGGCGGCCATGCGCCGCCGGCCGGCCATGGGCGGCTCGCCCGGTCCTGGCGCCCGTCGCGCTTCGGCCTGTCGCTGCGCCGCACCGGGGATACCGCGACGCGCGCCGAATTCTCTCTGCCGGACTCCGCGTTCGTCTGTGTCGTGGTCGGCAACCGCCTGGATGCCGAGGCTGACGGCGCGTTCCTGGAGCTGCTGGGGCGGATTCTGGACGCCGTGCCGCAGGCGCTGGTGCTGTTCGCCGGCGGGGTGGAGAGTTTGCCCGGACGGCTGGCCCTGGACGGGCATGCCGGGCAGCTGCGCAGCCTCGGCCATGTCGACCGGATGGAGGCGCTGATGTCGGTCTGCGATCTGTTCGTCAATCCGCGCCGCACCGGCGGCGGAGCGGGGGCGGCGCAGGCGATGGCGGGCGGCGTGCCGGTGCTGTCCTTCGACGGTGGAGACGTCGCCAGCGTGGCCGGCCCCTCCTTCCTGGTGGCCGACGACGCGGCCTTCGTCGCCCGTGCCGCCGCCCTGGCCGGCGATCCGGCGCTGCTTGCCGAAGCGCGGCAGCAGGCCCGCGCCCGCATCGCCGCGGTGGAGCGGGAAGGCGCCGACAACGCGCAGCTCTCCGCCTACATGGCCGAGGCGACCGGCCTGTTCGCGGCGCGGAGATAGCGCATGCGCTTCCTGCTCTGCGGACAGGGCACATCGGAAATCCTGTGGTCGATCCACGCCGCCCTGGTCGATCTGGGGCACGAGTCCGTGCTGGCGCTGCCCGACATCTCGCAGGATGTGATCGACCGCCGCATCGACGTCCTGTTCGTGCTGAATCTGTTCGAGATTCCCAGGCCGACGGTGGAGATGCTGCGCGCCTACATCGCACAGTTCGGCGGCCAGCCGGGCAAGGGGCCGGCCATCGTCCACATCTGCCTGAAGCACCCGCTGGAGGAGATCGGCGCCGGCACCGCGGAGCAGATCCGCGACGCCGACCGCTGGATGGCCGACAACGACGTTTCCATGTGGTGCATGTGCCAGGGTTCGGCGGAGCAGGCCGTCCGCCTGGGACTGAGCCGGGTCTTCCACGAGCCGCTGGGGGTTCATCGCTCGATCTGCACTGCTCCGGCAGCAGACGGCTCGGTCGACCTGTACAAGCGCTGGATGGCGCAGGACACGCCCGGGCTGCGGCGCCACCCCTATGCCGCGATGAAGGGGCACTCCGATGCCGGGGCCGATGCCGAAGCATCGGTGCGCGACCGTTTCCTCTATCTGGGGCAGGGTTGGCCGGAGCATCTGGAGTCCGGGCGCGACCCGGTTTCCCCGGCAATCCGGCGCGATGCGGAGGCGGTGGCCGCGGCGATGATGGAACGGCCGATGCTGCACCGGCTGCAGGCCATGGATTGCTGCGGGCTGGCGGACCGGGCGGCGGATCCAGCCTGGACCCTGGAGTTCAACCGGGCCTTCACCATCGCCTTCGCGGTGGAGAACCGGCACCGCTTCGCCAGCGCCCTGCGCCGTGGCTTCGGCGAGGGATTCTCGCTGTGGGGCAATGGGTGGGAGCGGTTCGGCCTCGAAGCCGGTCCGGTGTCGGCGGCGCCGCGCAACGCCTACCCCACCGCGGCGGCCTGCCTGGATTTCGGCAGCCTCGCCTACGACACGGTGATCTTCCCGAGGACGCTGGAGATCGTCAAACGGAACGGGCTGCTGGTGAGCTGGCGCCACGCCGACACCGCCCTGCTGTTCGGTCCATATGAAGATGAGCTGACCTTCACCGGTGAGGACGACGCCGTGCGCCTCCTCTCCGCATTGAGGGGCGACGCCGACCGCCGCGCGAGGCTGCGGTCGGCGTATCTGGAGCATTGCTTCGACGCCCTGGCACTGACCGCCATCCTGCCGCGGGTCATCACACGCGCCTGCGGCTGACCGAGCCTATCCCCGCTTTCGCCGCTGCGCCTTGCGGACGATCGCCTCGATGCAGTCGAGCACGCGGGCCGCGTTGGTGAGACGCCCGTCGGCGTCCGGCGCCTCCAGCGCGGCGGACAGCCGATCGTTCTGGGCGCGCAGGAAGCCCTTGGAGCGTTTCGCCAACGTCGCCGCCTTGGCCGCGGCGCGGTCGCCCCGCAGGGTGACGGCGACGCCAGCCGGGCCGCAGCCAAGCGACGCGATGCCCAATGCCCGGCAACGGCAGCGCAGGTCGGCGATGGCCAGCAGCCGCTCCACCGGGTCCGGCAGCGGGCCGAAGCGGTCCTCCATCTCCTCGCGCAGGGCGTCCAACTCGCCCGCCTCGCGGGTGCGGGCGATGCGGCGGTGCAGGCCGATGCGCAGCTCCTCCTCCGGGATGTAGGCGGACGGGATGCAATGCGGCACAGCGACCGTCACCTCCGGGTCCCAGCGGTCATCGGGCTGGCGGCGCAGCGTCCGCAGGGAGTCGGCCAGGATGCGCTGGTAAAGTTCGGTCCCCACCGCGCGCAGATGGCCGCTCTGGTCCTCGCCCAGCAGGTCGCCCGCCCCGCGCTGGTCGAGGTCGAGCATGCTCAGCACGAAGCCGCCGCCCAAACTCTCGATCACCTCCAGCGAGCCGAGCCGGCGGGCCGCCCGCTCCTCCAGCGGGTGGTCGGGATCGGTCAGCAGATAGGCGTAGCCCTGCACCGCCCCCCGCCCGACCCGGCCGCGCAGCTGGTGCAGCTGGCCCAACCCGAACAGGTCGGGGCGGAACAGCAGCAGCGTGTTGGCGCGCGGGATGTCGATGCCGGATTCGATGATCGGCGTCGCCAGCAGGATGTCGCTCTCGCCATCGACGAAGCCCATCACCGCATCGTCCGGCGCCGCCGCCCCCAGCCGGCCATGCGCCACCGCGATGCGGGCCGACGGCGCCAGTTCGCGGATCCACGCCTCCAGTTCGCCGAGGTCGGCGATGCGCGGAGCAACGCAGAAGGCCTGCCCGCCACGGCCCAATTCGCGCAGCAGGGCGGCGCGGGCGGTGGCGGGGTCGCGCGGAGTGACGGCGGTGCGCACCGGCCGGCGGCGGGCCGGTGGCGTGTCGATGATGCTGAGCCCGCGCAGGCCCGCCAAGGCACCTTGCAGGGTGCGGGGGATCGGCGTGGCGCTGAGCGCCAGACTGTGGACGCCCTTGGTGCGCCGCTTCAGCGCCTGCTTCTGGGCGGCGCCGAAGCGCTGTTCCTCATCCACCACCATCAGGCCGAGCCGGTCGAACCGGACATCCTTGGACAGCAGCGCATGGGTGCCGATGACGATGTCCACCGATCCGTCGGCCAGCCCGGCGCGCACCCGGTCGGCCTCGGGCTTGGCCATGGCGCCGGTCAACGGCTCCACCGTCACGCCGAAGCCGGCGAAGCGGCGGCGGAACACATCCAGATGCTGGCGGGCGAGAACCGAGGTCGGAGCCATCACCGCCACCTGATGGCCGGCAAAGGCCACCGCCGCCGCGGCACGCAAGGCCACCTCGGTCTTGCCGTACCCGACATCGGCGCAGACCAGATGGTCCATCGGATGGCCCTGCTGCATGGCGTCGAGCACGGCTTGTACGGCGCGCCGCTGCCCCTCGGTGGGGTCGAAGCCGAAGCGGGCGCCGAAACGACGCATGCGGTCGGCCGACGGGTCGATGACCGGAGCCACTTCGCGGGCGCGGCGGCGAGCCTCGCGCAGGATGCCCTTGGCTGTCTCGGCGATCTCCGCCTCCAGCACGGCGCGGCGTTCCAGCCAATGGGCGTTCTTCAGGCTGTCGAGCCTGGCGCCGGTGTCGGCGGAGCCATGGCGCCACAGCCGGTCGAAGTCGGCGGTCGGCACCAGCAGCCGGTCGTCATGGGCGTAATCCAGCACCAGGAAATCGGCAGCCGAATCCTCACCGTCGCCGGATGGAACGGTCTCCAGCCCGATCAGCCGACCGATGCCGTAGTCGAGATGCACGACGAAGTCGCCGGTCGCCAGTTCCGACGGGGCCAGCGGCGGCCGGGTCGCCGCCTCCGCGCCGCGATCCTCTCCATGGCGCGGCGCCACCAGCACCGTCATGCCATCGCAGACGAAGCCGTCGACGGTCCGCAGTGGCAACACGGCGCAGTCGCCCGCCGCCAGAGGCGGGTCGGGCCAGCGGTCCAGACACGGCACCGGACGCCCCAACAGCGAAGATGCCCGCTCCGCCAATCGGTCGGCCTCGCCCGAACCCGCGCCGGAGCGGGCGGCGAGCAGCACGGCCCTGCCCTCGCCGATCAGGGCGGCCGCACGCCGCAGCAGCGTGCGTTCGGTGCGCGCCGGCTCCACAGGGGGAACGGCCTTCACCTCGACCGGCCGCACGGAGCGGGCCGCCAGTTTCTCCTCCAACGCATCGGCGTCGATCAGCCGGCGTTCCAGTGCCGGGACCGGTAGCAGGCAGGGATCGTCACGGCGGATGCGCCGGTCCAGTCCGGCTTCCGTCAGATCGTCAGCCCGCGCCTCGATGCGGTCGCGCGCGCCGGCATCCAGCACGATCAGCGCATCCGGCAGCAGGTCGAGCAGCAGCGGGCAATCGTCGAAGACGTTGGGAAGCTGAAGATCGAAGCCGTAGGGTCGCCGCCCCTCCTCCAACTGTCGCCGCAGACCATCCGGCAGCGCGGACCCAAGTCCGGCAAGGCTTGCAGCCAGCCGGTCGAGCATCTCGGGCCCGACGATCAGGTCGGTGACCGGGCCCAGCGTAAGCTCGTCGATCGACTCCACCGAGCGCTGGGACACCGGGTCGTAGAGGCGCAGGTCGCGCACGATACCGTCGGCGATGTCGCAACGGACGGGGCGGTCGCAGTCGCCGGGGAAGACCTCCACCACCGCGCCGCGGATCGCCACCTCGCCGGGCTCGTCCACCCGGTCGTCCAGCACATAGCCGGTCCGGGCGAACCAGCCGCGCCACACCGTCTCGTCAAAGGCCATGCCCCGCGTCAGGCGGAAACATCCGCCCGCCCAGGCGTCTTGCGGCGGCAGCCGTTGCAGAGCCAGATCGGCCGAGGCCACCACCAGCCGGCCGGCGGTGGGCTTCCCCCCGTCGGCAAGCCGCATCAGGCCGGCGGCACGGCGGCCCAGCACGGCCCGCGATGGCGCGGCACGGTCACCGGCCGCGGTTTCGTCGATCGGAAGCAGGACGGTGTCGAGATCGGGGAACAGGTCGCCCACCAGCCGTGCCAGCCGGGTGGCGCGCGCGTCGCTGCGGGCGAGCAGCAGGATACCGCCCGGCCGGCGGGCGAGCGCGGCCAGCCGAATGGCAAGTTCGCCTTCGCTCTGCACGGATACTGTGGCGGGAGACGACGCCGGAACCGGGGTCGGCGCGTCGGGCGACGGATCGGCGACGGGGACTCCGTCAAGCATGATAGGCGTACATGGTGGGCAGGCTCCGGTCGTTGGCTCCGCGCACCCCTCGGGAGGAGGGACGGCGGGGCTGCGGAGGTTCAACACCGCCGGGTCCCCCCCGGTTGCCTACCCTTCAGTCTAGCGGAACTTTCCGGTTCAGTGCAGCACCAGCCAGCCGACCAGAACCGCCAGGAAGGCGCCGGCCGTCGACCCCAGCACGGTCAGCAGCGGCGACCAGCCCGCTCCGCCCGTCATTTCCGCCGATGCGCTGTCCAGGCCGCGCAGGCTCTGGTCCATCCGCATCAGGAACACTTCCAGCCCGCTGACCCGCTCCGTCAGTTCGCGCAGAGAGTCGGCGAGGGAGTCGGACCGTTCGCCCTGGGCCGTTTCCAGACGGGAAACATCGGCCCGCAGCCCCGTCACCCCCTCGCCCGCATCGCGCAGCATTCGGCCGATGGTCTGCTGGGCGGCGGCAAGCTGGCGCTGGTCGCGGCGGACCGCGTCGATCCGCTCGCCGATGCGCTGCAGATGCGGCGCCAGCAGCCGGTCGAGCCGCTGGTCCTCCGGGTTCGGCTGGGCGAAGGTCGCGGTCTCGCCGGTGGAGGGCGAGCGCACCACCGCCACCACCCGCGAGGGGTCCGCCCCCTCCGGCAAGGTCACCTCCGCCTCGAAGGCATGGGCACCGTCGCCGATGCCGCCGCCGACGAGATCGGGCCGCGGCCGGTCGGCCGCCACCCGCGCCAGCATTTCCGGCGGACCGCCGTCCCGCTCCAGCCGCAGTTCGACCTCCAGCCGGTCGGCCGGATGGTTGCCGTCCCAGGCCCAGCCGAACACCCGGCCACCCTGCAGGGCGTCGATGTGGCCGACGATGGCCGCCGCTTGCGGTGCGTCGATGGGATCGGCCACGGGGGTGGTCTCGCGAAGCTCGACGATCTTGGCGGTGGCGGACATGGGACCGGCTTCCGGTTGTTAGGCTGGAGAGTGCGTTTTCGCTTACGCCGCCTTGCGGTCGGTGGCGCGGCGCAGGGTGTGGCTGGGCATGCGGTGGGGGACGTAGTTCTCGTCCAGGAATTCCCGCATGTCGCGGTAGCGCTGGTAGTAGGTGCGGTTGAACTTCTCGAACAGGCTCTGGTCCCAATATTCCTCAAGGACGAACGGCTTGTCCGAATAGACGTTGTAGCAGGGGATCGCGAAGGTCTCCGCGAACTCCGCCGTGCGGCTGTCATAGCTGAAGTAGACCGACGGCGTGGCGTTCGACAGCGCCATCAGATTGCCGTGCAGGCGATAGCCCAGCACGAGGTCCTTCGACCGCACGAGGTTCTCATAGTCGGCGACGACGTCCGAGTACCACAGACGCTCACGGTACAGCGCGTCCATCTCGTCGTCGAAATACCATTGCTTCAGCCAGGCGCTGTCATGCAGGTGCGTCCAGGCCTCCGCCTTCTGCTCCTCGGTGCCCCACAGCAGCTTCTTCTCCTCCACCTCGCCCTGCATCATCAGCACGGTGTCGAAGCGGCGGGAGATGTCCTTCACGAAGTCGCGGTGGCGCTCCAGATACTTGCGCACGTCCGGCGAATAATGCTTGGAGACCTCGCGGCGCATGGTGATGCCGACCTTGCGCACGCTGTCGAGCGCCGGCAGGTCGATGCGCAGTTCCGGGTCGCGGTTGCGGAAGGCGGTCGGGCAGCCGACGATGCGGGTGTTCTTGATGCCCAGGTCCCACAGCACTTCGGCGGTGTAGGTGCCGCGAACGCCCAGCGTCGTCGACTTGTCGGCGATCATCCGCCAGATGCGCTTGCTTTCCTCGGTCAGCGTCAGCCTGCCGGTGGCCGGCGCCTGGGCGCCGACGCCGAAGGCGATAACGGGAATGCGCAGCTTCGCCAGCACCTGGATGGTCGCCGCCGGCCAGTCCATCGAATCGTGGATGTAGTTGCTGCCGCGCAGGAAGACGTAGTCGTATTCCGCATTGATCCGGTCGACGACCTCCTGCCGGAACTCGCGGATCTCCAGAACATCCAGCTTGTCGTAGGTCAGCAGCTTCAACGACGAGTCGAAGACGAACGCGTCACCGATGTTGTGATAGTGGTCGATGCTGCGCTGAATGTCCTGGTAGCTGTACCAACGCACGCAGTCGTGATCGTAGACTTCGCCCGACGGAATCATGACGAGGATGTTGGCCACGGCGGCTCTCCCTGGGTTGGGCGATAATAGGGGCGGATATTGCCCGGATCACCGCCGGGCTAAATCGAATCTTTGCACTGGGACTATGCTATAGGCCCTGCGGTTTTCGATCCAACATTACCAATATGTTCGGCGCTCTGTAGAATGGAATCTTCTCGATATTCGAAAATATCACAGCGCATTCCAACTTTTCCTTATCACGCCCGCTGCGCCACCGCGCGCTCAGGCATCGAGGGCGCGGCGCCGCCGGCGGCCAGCAGGGCGTCGAACACCTCAGAGTGCTGACGGGCGCATTCAGCGCGGTCGATTGGGCGGCGGATGCGCAGGCGCAGGCGGTCCCACAGGTCGGGCGTGGTCAGCGCCTCCGTCATGCGGTCCACCAGATCCTCGACGCTGCCGTTGCGGAAATGCAGGCCGTCGACGCCGTGGGTCACCTTCTCCGCCATGCCGCCGATGTTGCTGGCGATGATCGGGCGGCCATGCAGGAAGGCCTCCTGGATGACGACGGGGGAGTTCTCCCACCAGATCGACGGGATGATCATCCAATCGACGTCCTTCATCAGACCCGGCAGCTCGGCAGAGCGGTAGCTGCCGTAAAAGCGCACCCGGTCGCCGGCCTTCTCCACCGCATCGTTGAAGCGCTTCTGATAGGCTTCCGGCTGGCGTTCCAGGTTGCCGCCGAAAATCATCAGCGCGCCGTCCTCGCCCCAGGCCTTGTCGGAGATACGCGACACCGCCTCCACCAGCAGATGGGCGCCCTTGAACTCGGTCAGCTGGCCGAAGAAGGCGAAGCGGTTGCGCTTGCCGGCGCGGGTGACCGGACGCGGCGGGGCGATGCCCTCGATGGTCAGGCCGTTCTCGATCATGCGGAACTTCTCGCGCGGCAGTCCCCAATCGACATAGCGGTCGATCAGGAAGTTCGACGGGCTGATGTAGAAGTCGGCCTGTTCGAGGAAGGTCTTCAGGAACAGCTCGCGCTTGAAGAACTCGGCCTCGCCGATGTGGGGGAAGCAGCCGGCGCAGTCGGCCGGGCTGGCGCGGTAGCACAACGTGTTGCGGCTGGTCTTCACCATCTGGCCGTGGTGGTGGCAGATCGACAGGTATTCATGCAGCGTCACCACGATGGGCACGCGCGGCAGCGCCTGGCGCACCGCCTGGATGGTCTCGATCCCCAGCCCGAGGAAGTGGTGGAAGTTCACCACGTCCGGCTGCAGGTCGCGGACATAGCGGACGAAGTCCTTCTCCAGCCCCGGCAGGTTGCGGTTGGACAGGCGGAAATGGTCGTAGTCGTTGGCGTAATACAGCACCTCCCGCTCCTTCTGGCGCAGAGCCATCAGGGCGGAGCCGCGATGCTGGGCGATGGGCGGCGCCACGCGGGCCAGATAATGGCTTTCCCAGCCCGGCAGGTCGTGCAGGCCGTTGTGCAGGTTGTAGGAGGCGACCTCACCCCCGCCCAGCGAGAAGGAGGGGTGGCCATGGCTGATGATCAGCGCGCGCTTGGTCTTGCTCATCGTGTGACCGTTTGTCCGAGGCTGGGGGAGAAGTGGTTGTGTCGCTTGCCCCCACCCCGACCCTCCCCCGCTGGGCGGGGGAGGGAGTTTAGTGCAAGGGCGGCGGAGTTCCCTCCCCTGCGAAGCGGGGGAGGGTTAGGGTGGGGGCAATAACTCAGGCCGCGATCGACGCCTTCCAGCGCTCCGCGAAGCTCCATTCGTCGACCAGCGCGCTCATGCGCTCCAGCCTGGGGTCGCGGGCAGTGCGGGACTGTTCGTCGACGGCCACCAATCGAACCTTCGGCAGCCACAGGCAAGAGCCGCCGGCCGCCCGCACCCGCAGGCACAGGTCCAGTCCCTTCGGCTCCGGCCCGAGATAGCGGCCTCCGTCGGCCATCGCGCGGACCAGCAGTTCGCGCGGCAGCAGCGCGCAGTCGGCCGAGGCGGCATCGACCGCCGACGCCTCCTGCTCCTTCAACCAGTCGCGCGGGTAGCCGGCGAAGCGGCGCTCGTAGGTGACCATGCCGCCCGGACCTTCCACCGCGACGATGCCGGCGAAGCGGACCGAATGGTCCTCATACAGCAGGGTCGGGCTGGCCATCACCGGCGCCAGCGCGGCGGAGCCGACGGCGTTCGGCTTGCGGATCGCACGCTCCAGCGCCGACAGCCAGCCGCGCTCGGTCGGCAGAACCGACGGGGAGAGCAGCAGGACGCGGTCGGCGCGGACATGCGGCAGGGCCGCTGCGACCGCCTCGAACGGATCGGCGGCGCCGGGTGCGGCGACGAAGCCGACCGAGAGACGATAGAAGCCGGCGGCCTGCCGGACCATGCCGGCCAGCCGCTCATGCGTGCCGGCACCGGCGACCACCAGGATCTCCGCTTCGGCGAAGTCCGGGTCGTTCGCCATGCGGGCGAGGTTCAGGTCGACATCCTCGCGCCCGTCGCAGACCGGCAGGACCACCGACACGCGCGGGCTCTTCAGGGCGCGGCCCATCGGGTGCAGGACGGAGGACGGAGCCGCCTGCGACGCCGCCGCGGTGCGCAGCATCGGCCCCAGGTGGGTGGCGACGACGCGGTCGATGGAGGGGCTGTCGGGATTGACCGCCCCCAGCATGCGGCGCAGTGCATCACCGCTCGGCGGCTGGCAGGGCAGCGGCAGGAAGGCGATGCCGTCGGCCAGCGTCAGTTCCAGATGGAATTCGGCGTCGGCGGCGATGCCGGCCGGCTCGCGGGCGAAGGCGGTGAAGCCGTGGGAGTCGTTGCCCGGAGCCAAGCGGCCGGCGAACAGCGGGTCGTGGGCGAAGGCGTCGGACACGTCCTTGCGGGACAGCCGCGACCAATCGGTGTCCAGCCGCGCCGTCACGCCGGCGCCCTTTACCGTCACCGCGCGGACCGCCTGGGTGGGGTCAAGCAGCCAGCCGCAGACGAACAGCCCGGCCCCCGGAACCCGCACCGCCATGTCCAGCCCCATGCGCACCGGCGCCTGGATCTGAGACACCGTCTCCACCCCATTGTAACGGGCGGCGATGGCGGCGGCGACACCGCGGCGGGCGGCATCGCCCTGCAATTGGCCCAGCATGTCGCGGGCATGGGCGGAGGCGACGCCATCGGCCAACAACTGCCGGTGCTCGAAAATCGCCAGATGGCGCCAGCCGTCGGCGGCGCGGAAATGGATGCGGCGAATGGTGTCCGGCGCGGCGACCGGGCCTTCCAGAACGGTCAGCAGGCCGGAGGCATCGTCGGGCAGGTCGGGACGGTGGAAGGGCGCGGCGGCGCTGGCATGGGGGCGCAGATCGTCGGCCTCGACCAGCACAGGAGCAGTGCCGGCCGGAAAGCCGTGCGACCAGCCCTGCACCATCAGCGCACCGTCGCGGAAGCGTCCCAGCACCTCGGCGAAGCCATCGGGGCGGGAGGCCTCCTGCGCCAGACCGGACAGCAGGCGGGTGCGGCGGTCGCCGTCCCCCGCCTCGCCCTCGCCCATCTCCGGGCCGGAGAGCAGGGTCACGGCGACGTCCAGCGCCACGCCGAGCGACTGCGGCTGCACCTCGCGCAATGCCGCGACCAGATGGGCCGGGTTGGTGCGGACGTTGGACAGGCGCGGCAGCAGCAGGTGCTTGCCGTGGGCATCCTCAATCTCGATGCGGGACGGGCGCATGTGGGACAGTCCGGTGACACGGATGACGCCCAGGAACCAGCGCTCCCCCGCCCCGTCGGTCCAGCAGCCGCCACGGAAACGCCCGTCGATCATGCCGTCCAGCATCACGACGCTGTCGACCGGCAGGGGCTGGTCGATGGCGCCGAACAGCATCAGCGTGTCCTCGTCCAAGAGGACGGCGGCGGTGATGTCGGCCTTGGTGCTGCGGTCCTTCATCGGGTGCGATTCCCCTGGATAAGAGCTGCGGGTGCGAGAGTGGCGGATGTTGGGGACAGAAGTTCGCCGTAAAGCGCGAGGTGGAGCGACGCGGCCTCCTCCGTCGGGCGGACGGCGGGGATGTTGGCCGACAGGCGTTCCCACAGGTCGGGGTCGGTCATCGCGCGGGTCATGACACGGGCGAGGTCGGCGGGGTCGTTGGGGCGGACATGCAGGCCGTCGACGCCGTCGCGCACAGCCTCCGCCATGCCGCCGATGCCGCTGACGATGACCGGGCGGCGGTGCTGGAAGGCCTCCTGGATCACAAGCGGCGCGTTCTCCCACCAGATCGATGGCATCACCACCCAGTCGGCGGCAGCCATCAGCGCCGGCATCTCCTGCGGCCGGTAGGGACCGTGGGCGGAGGCGAGGCCGCGCGTCGCCTCGAAGCCGTCGGCCACCCGCTGGCGGAACTCCGGCGCCTGATAGAGGCTGCCGCCATGGACGGCAAGCGACGGGGAAAGGCCCTGCCACGCCATGCGGGCGACGGCGTCGAGCGCCACGGTGACGCCCTTGAACGGGTTCAAATTGCCGAAATAGGCGAAGGCGTCGCGCACCGCACCGGGGGCGAGGTCGCGCGCCGGGGCCGGCTCCACCGAGGGGCGGCTGTTCGCCATCACCTCGATCCGGGCGGGATCGAGGCCCCAGGCGACATAGCGGTCGCGCAGGAAGCGGCTGGGCGCCAGGAAGCGGTCGACAAGCCCGAACATCGCCTTGATGTGCTTCTCGCGCAGCAGGAACTGGTCGGCCGGCCGGTCGGGGAAGCAGCGGTGACAGGCATCCGGCGACGCCTTGCTGCAAAGCGCACGTGCTCCGCCTTCGCCGCGCGGCGGGGTGACCATCTGCCCGTCATTGGCGCAGATCGGATAATAATCGTGCAGCGTATAGACGATCTTCGCGTCCGGGCAGACGCGGCGGATCAGGAACAGCATCTCCACGCCCAGCAGAAGCGTGTGATGCACATGCACGACGTCCGGCCGAAAGGCGCGCAGCAGGTTGGACAGGTCGGGAACCAGCCCGTGCAGGTCGATCTGGCTTTGGTGGAAATGGTCGAAGTGACCCGCCCACAGCAGCACTTCGTCGGCGCTGCGGCCCAGCGTCTGGAAGCCGGTGCCGGGACGCGGCGCGCGGTGGGTGTCGTTGGTGCAGGCCAGGAACAGGCACTCGGCCCCCGCCGCCTTCAGGCCGCCGAACAGCTCGTGCGCGAAGATCTCCGTGCCGCCGGGATGAAGGCTCGGGTGATTGTGCGCAATCAGCAGCACCCGCGGCGGCCGGGCAGCCACCAGCGGACGCGCCGGCTGGCGCGGGGCGGGACCGGCCGCCGTGTGGTTGGCCGGGACCAATGGAAGGCGGCGGCGGCTCATGGCGCGGTCGCCTTCTCCAGAACCAGCAGGTCCTGGAAATTCTCGGCTTCGCGCTGGCCGCTCCAATGGCCGCGCATCACGGCGCGGGCAGGACGCAGGCCATGGGCGGCGAAGCGGCCGAGCAGGAACTCCTCGTCATAGGCGACGGCGGCGTTGGGATGCTCGGGATCAGCCAGCAGCTCAACGCCCGGCGCATCGCGGAAAGGCGGGCGCGCGGTGCCCTTGGCGATGCCGGCGCGCGCGGTGGCGTCCGCCAGGAACAGGCTGAGGAAGCAGCGCCCGCCCGGCTTCAGCATCCGCGCGATCTCCGCCGCATAGCGCTCGGTGTCGGCCGTGCGCAGGTGGGTGATGACGGAGGTCAGGATGACGAAATCGTAAGCACCCGCCTTGAAGGGCAGCGTCGCCGTTTCCCCCTCGATCCGGCCATCGGGATTGTAGAGGCCGTTGGCGACATCGAGATGGTGGAAGCGGAACTCCGGATAGGCCGGCGTGATGGTCGAGGCGCACCAGCGGATGCCGTCCAGCACGATGTCGATGCCATCGTAGGACGAGTCCAGATACTGGGTCAGTGGCAGCGCCATGCGGCCGACGCCGCAGCCGATCTCCAGCACCTTGTGGTCGGGACGCAGGCCGCCCAGCCGGACGAAATGGCGCAGGAACTCCGCCCCGATGGCGCGGAAATCGCCGTCGCCGATGAAATGCAGTTCGGGCGGCGGCACCGGCAGGAAGCGGTTGCGCGCGATCTGGGCGCAGAGCCATTCCAGCCGCGGATCGGTCTGGCGGCGCAGGACGGCAAGCTGCGGAGTCGGCACGATCGCGTTCATCGAGTCACCTGTGCTGTCTTGCGGGTGTGGCCAGCCTTGGAGGGCCGCACCTCGTCGTCGGCGCACCAGTCGCGCGCCATCAGTTCGTCCATGCGGTCGGCCCAGCGGCGGCCATGGAGCCAGCGGTTGTATTCGGAGGCGACCCCGCGGGTGTAGCCCTGGTGCCGGCCGATGGAGCGGCGCTCCAGATGGTACAGCTCGACCGACGGGGCATAGCGGATGTCGAGACCCTGGCCGCGGATGCGCAGGCACAGGTCCGAATCCTCGAAGTCGCCGATGATGTAGTCTTCGCAGAAGCCGCCGGCTGCGGTGAAAGCGGCGCGCGTGGTCAGCAGGCAGGCGCCGGTAACGCCGGGCACCGACCGCGGACGGCAGGCGGCGGCGAAGTCGCGCGGCAGGCCCTTGAAGTAATGATGGTTGTACCAGGCGCCCTGCAGGTCGCGGTCGAAATAGAGGCCGGCATGTTGGAGACTGTCGTCGTCGAACAGCAGCTTCGGCCCGATGGCGCCGATGCCGGGACGCTCCTCCAGCGCCGCGATCAACTGCGGCAGCCAGCCGGCGCGGTCGGGCACCACGTCGGAGTTCAGGAACAGCAGGCGGTTGCCGCGGGCGACCGCGACGCCGGCGTTGTTGGCGGCGGAATAACCGTAATTGGCGCTCTGCACCAGCAGCAGCATCGGCAGCCCGTAGAGGCCGTGGAAGCCGCGCAGCAGATGCACCACCTCGTCGCGCTGCTCCGGGCTGTCGAGCACGAAGACCAGTTCGGCATCGGCCATCGCCGGGTCGGTGGCGAAGCTGGATATCTGGAAGCGCAGGAACTCCAGCGTGCGGTAGAGCGGGATGATCACCGACACCGCGGGTTTGGCCTTGCGCTCGCCATAGACGACCAGTTCCGGTTCGCCACGGGTGGCGAGATGGGCGGCGTGCAGCGGGGCGACGGCCGGGCCGATGACGGTCTCCAGCAACTCCGGCGTGGCGAAGCGCGGCGGCAGGCTGCCCAGCACGGAGGCACGGGCGTCGGCATGGGCGCGCGGCCGCGGCGGCGGGACGAGGCGCAGGGCGCCACCCGACGCCAGCCGAAGCTCCGCCGTCACCTGAAGCGCCTCCGCCGGTTCCGGATTGCCGGGCAGATGCAGGACGAAGCCGCTGCGGTCGATGACGCCAGCGCCCGTGATGCCGTAGAGCTTGGCCACATCCTCACGCGGGAAGCGGTTGCCGAAGCGCTCCACACGGCGTTCGCCGCCGAAGGGAGTGCGCACCACCAACTCCGACGCCAGACCATGCGGATCATGCAGCCAGCCGGCGAGGAACAGCCCACCGTCCGAGGTGGGAACCGCAAGGTCGAGCGAGGCGCCGATCGGCCGCTTGGCGTCGGCGGCCTGCCGGCGCGGCAACGGGGCCAGCGCCTGCAGCTCGCTGACCGCCGATGCGGCGGACGCATCGCTTCGGCCGCGTTGGGCAAGGCTGGTCAACAGATAATGGCGAAGGGTGGCCGGCGTGTCGGGACGGGCGTTCAGCCGGTCGGTCAGGGTCGGCAGGCCGACCGGCTCCTCGGGGAAGCGGCGGCAGGCGACGCCGTTGGCGCCCAGCACCACCAGCAGGTTGCCCGGCGCGCACAGCCCACGGTCGATCAGCAGGTCGAAGGCGATGCGCCCCTTCCCCGCCGGATCGGCACCGACGCAGACATCGAAGGGCGCCCGCGCCAGCCCGTTCGGCGACAGCACGACCAGACCGCTGATGGCGCCGAAGCGACCGGACAGCGCGCCGGCACACAGCAGAAGTCCACCGCCCGCCGTCGCGCGGACCGCCAGATCGGCCGGCTCCACTGCACGGTCCAGCACCAGCCGGCGGCACAATGCTGCGAAGGCCGCATCGCGGCGAAGGGCCGGAGTGGAGCAGGCAAAGTCGAACAGGAAGCGCAACACCCGCAGCCGGGCCGTACCGTCCAGACTGCCGAGCAGCCCGGTGGGATCCAGATCGGCGGCGCCGGATTCGGTGCGAAGCTCGGCGATCACGCGGTTGTTGGCGATGAAGTGGATGGGCATCCGCGGGTCACGCGGTGCCGGCAGGATCGACAAAGCACGCCGCCCGCCCCAGCCGGTCTCGACGGTCAGCGTGGTGAAGGGCGGACGCACCGGCTCGCCGTCGACGCTCGGCGTGATCGAACCGACAGGGTCGGTCGTGCCGTCCGCCTTCCCGTCCATCGTCCAGGAGACGAGGAGGAAGCGGCGGCCCAGCGCCAGACGTTGGGCGGGGGCGATCGACACCGAATTCGGCAGGACGGCGATGACGGTCATTGATTGGGATTCCGGCAGCGTCGATGGATTTGAAAGTCGTAAAGGCGAACTTCGGGCAAAGGGGGACCGGCGGCGGCTTTGACACCACCGGTCCGTCCTTCTCAGGCGTCGCTTAAGAAGCGTCGTCCGATGAGTGCCCGGTTAGTGGATGACGAAGAAGTCGTTCGGGTGGTTGTGGATGTCCGCAGCGGAGACACCCTTCAGCGTGATGCTGTCGCCATGGCCGAGGTCGATCACGGCGTCGCCATGCTGGTCGGTGACACGGGCGGCCAGATCGGCGGCGTCGGTCACCTTCAGACCATTGATGTTGCGGGAGATCTGCAGGACGTCCTCGCCAGCCTTGAAGTCCAGGACCACATCCTGGCCACCACCGCCGGAGAAGATGAAGACATCGTGGCCGGCGCCGCCGGACAGGATGTCGTTGCCCTTGCCGCCTTCGAGGATGTCGTTGCCGTCATCGCCGAACAGCACGTCGTTGCCATCGCCGCCGGACAGCACGTCGTTGCCGGTGCCGCCATGCAGGATGTCGTTGCCCTTGCCGCCGTCGAGGATGTCGTCGTGGCCGCCGCCGGACAGGATGTCGTCACCCTTGCCGCCGGTCAGAATGTCGTTGCCGTCCCCCCCGGACAGCACGTCATTGCCGTTGCCGCCATCCAGCACGTCACGACCGGCGCCACCGATCAGAACGTCGTCACCACTCCCCCCCAGGATGATGTCGTCGCCCGAACCGCCGTCGATGATGTCGTTGCCGTTACCCCCCAGCAGCACGTCCGCGGCGGTACCGCCATGGATCACGTCCGCCCCGTTCCCCCCGAACAGAGCGTCATGTCCATCACCGCCGAGCAGAGTGTCGCTCCCGTTGCCCCCCAGCACCAGGTCGTTCCCCTGCCCGCCAACCAGCAGATCGTCATGATTCGTGCCGACATGCACGTCGTAGCTGCCCCCAGGAACCGTAGCCATCGTAGGTGTCTCCTTGCGATGTGATTAGGATTGTTGGGCCTTCTTTCGGCCTCGCTCAAAAGGCTGAGCTCGCCTTTCGGTGTAACCAAATCTATCGGGGGGATAGTGTGATAAAACTCGGGCACATGGAAGAGAAAGTTGAGTCAAGACAACGGATTCTTGCAGTAGAACGCATTGTCGATATTTTCAAAAAGACAGTTAGTCTGATTTGCATCGAATTTCTAAGCAGTTTACGTTTTAAAAAATGCTGGTCTATCCCTCATTCTGATTCCAAAAAGGCCCCGGACCTGTGTCCGAGCCAACCAAGATCCATTTTCGTTAAAGGATGGTTTTCAAATCCGGTTGGTCCAAACAAAGCCACAGAAGCCAAGGACGCATTGTCGCCTGACGCGTC
This sequence comes from Azospirillum sp. CT11-132, assembly GCF_047302835.1. NCBI lineage: Bacteria > Pseudomonadati > Pseudomonadota > Alphaproteobacteria > Rhodospirillales > Azospirillaceae > Azospirillum > Azospirillum sp. CT11-132. The sequence goes on along the minus strand of NZ_JBGLZA010000006.1, from coordinate 171,166 downwards.
GTCCCATTCGCGGATGTGCAAAAGGGCCGGCGTGGGGGACGCCGGCCCTTCCACGGGGCCGCTTGGCAGGGGATGGACACCCAAGCAAGGACCCCAGCCCACACCGGCCCGAACGGGGGAGGGCCGGGGGGATGGCGGTTCCGCTTACCGCTCGCGGAAGGCCCTCTGCAGGCCGTCGGTCAGCGGTGTCAGGAAATAATCGATGGCGCGGCGGGCGTGGCCGTGGATCATCACTTCGGCCGGCATGCCGGGATGCAGCTCGACATTCGGCAGGGCCTTCAGCTCCGCCGCATCCATGCTGATCCGTGCCGCGAAGTAATAGGCGCCGGTGCGCTCGTCCTCCAGCTGGTCGGCCGACAGCGAAACCACCTGCCCGGCGACCGGCGGCACGGCGCGCTGCCGATAGCCGGTCAGCTTCACCATGGCCTTGCTGCCGACCTCCACATTCTGGACGTCGTGCGGGGAGACGCGCGCCTCCACGATCATGGCGTCGTCCTGCGGCACGATATCGAGGATGCCGGCGCCGGTGGGGATCACGCCGCCTGGGGTGAAGAATTTCAGACCGGTCACCCGCCCGGCCTGGGGTGCGGTGACCGCCTGGCGCAGCAGCACGTCATCGGCGCTGCGCAGCCGTTCCGACAGGTCGGAAACGCTGGCCTGGGCCGCCTGGAGGTCGATCGAGACCTCCGACCGGCGGGTGTTGCCGATGTTGATCATGGTCAGCTCGGCGGCGGCAATGGCCTGCTCCGCCTTGGACTTGTTCGCCATCAGCTCGCCCAGCCGGCCTTCGGAGTCGGCGACATTCCGCTGAAGCTCCAGCATCCGCGGCTTGCGCTCGTATCCCTTCGCCAGCAGGCCCTGCACCACCCGCAACTCGTCCTGGGTGTAGCGCAGCCGGTCAGCGGTGGCGACGCGTTGGGCCTCCAGCGCCACGATCTCGTCGCGCAGCTGGGAGATTTGCTTGCGCTGGATTCCCAGCTGGGCCTCGTAGCTGTCATGGCGGGACCGGAACAGCCGCTCCTCCACAGACATCGCTTCGGCCGCCACCGGATTGTCGCGGGCGGCCTTCACCAGTTCCTCGGCGAACAGAGGATTCGGCGCGTCCGACTGTTCGGCGCGCAGACGTCCCAACTTTGCCAGCGCGGTCCAATACTGTCCCTGCAACTGCGCGACCACGGCCTGGCTTTGCGTGGAGTCCATCCGCAGCAGCACCTGGCCGGCCTGCACCAGGTCGCCGTCCTTGACCAGCAGGTCGCGCAGGATTCCGCCCTCCAGATGGGAAACGGTCTTGCGGTGGCTTTCCACCATCACCGTGCCGGCGGCCAGTGCGGCGCTGTCCAGGCTGGCGGTGAAGCCCCAGGTCAGGAAGCCGCCGAATCCGACCAGCACGGCCAGGGCACCCGCCAGCGCGGTGCCGCGCAGCGACGGTTCGACCGGCGCCATGTCGATAGTGGCGGTCCAGACGGGCTGGGACGCCAGAAGGGGTGTATCGCCGGTCATCGCTGTTCTCCGCTGCGGACGAGGCGGGTCACGCCGGCGGGTACGCCGCCCGGCTGCACCAGTTTCAGGACGTCGCTGCGGGCGCCGAAATGCTCGACGGCGCCCTCCTTCATCACCACCAGCTTGTCGGCGATGGCGACGATGGAGGGGCGGTGGGCGATCATCACCACCGTCGTGCCGTCGGCCTTCACCTTGTGAACGGCGTTCAGCAACGCTTGCTCGCCCTCATGGTCGAGGTTGGAATTGGGCTCGTCCAGCACCAGCAGGCGCGGACGGCCGAACAGGGCGCGGGCCAGTGCGATGCGTTGCCGCTGGCCGCCGGACAGGGAAAAGGCACTGTCGCCCACCGGCGTGTCGTAGCCGAAGGGCAAGCGGCCGATCATCTCGTGCACCCCCGCCAGCCGGGCGGCGCGGACGATCTCCGCCGGATCGGCGCTGGCCATGCGGGCGATGTTCTCGCCGATGGTGCCGTCCAGCAGGGCAACCGACTGCGGCACGTAGCCGACATATCTGCCGAAGCTCTCGCGCTCCCACAGATAGGTGCTGGTGCCGTCCAGATAGATGCCGCCGGCCGTCGGCTGCCAGACGCCGACCAGCAGTCGGGCCAGCGTTGATTTGCCGGCGCCCGACGGGCCGATGACGCCAAGCACCTCCCCCGCCTCGATCGCGAAGGAGACGTTGCGCAGCACCGGGCGGTTCAGCCCGGCCGGCACATGGCTGACGCGGTCGACGGTCAGAGCGCCAGTGGGTTGCGGCAGCGGCATGGTGGAACGGGCCGAAGCGCCGTTGTTCAGCAGGTCGCGGATGCGGCGGTGCGCCTCCAGCGCCTTTACCCATTGGCGCCAGCCGTCCACCAGCTGTTCGAAGGGATGCAGCAGCCGCCCGGTGATGAGGCCGGCGGCCATCATGCTGCCAGGGGTCACCAGATTGTCGATCACCAGCGTCGCACCGGCGGCGATCACGCCGACCTGAAGGATCATCCGAAGCGAGCGGGAGGACGCCGCCAGCCCGCGCGACAGGGTGGCGCCGCGGTCGATCATCCCGGCCGATCCGCTCTGCGCCGCCTGCCAGCGCCGGGCCAGGGCCGGCAGCATGCCCATCGCCTCGATGGCTTCGGCATGGCGGACAGTGCCGGCAATGTCGGCGAAGACGCGGGCCGAGGCCTCGTTCGCCTGGGCCATCGGCCGGCGGGTCAGCATGTCGGTCAGCACGCCCATCACCAGCAGTACCAGCGCCGAGATGATGGCGAGCACGCCATAGACCGGGTGAAGCAGGAACAGGATCGCCAGAAAGATCGGCGCCCAGGCCAGTTCCAGCGGGGCGGTCACGGCGCTGCTGGTCATGAAGCTGCGCAGGTCGTTCAGGTCGCGCATGGTCTGCGCCGCGTTGCGCGGCCCGCCCGACAGCGCGTCGACGATGGAGGCCTCCAGCGCCGGGACGTTGAAGCGGTGCGCGATCACGGCGCTGGTCACCAGGAAGGCGCGGGCGCGGATGAAGTCCAGCACGCCGTACAGCGCCAGCGCCCCCACCGCGATGATCGCCAGCATCGTCAGCGTTTCCAGGCTGCGGCTGCTCATCACCCGGTCGTAGACCTGCATGGTGAAAAGCGGCAGCACCAGCATCAGGACGTTCACGAACAGGCTGAGGACGCCGGCCAGCAACAGGCCCTGTCCGATCTTCCGGTAGGCTTGGGTCAGCAGGGGCCGATCCACGGAACTCATCTTCGATCCTTCCTGATGGAGGACTCGCCGGCTCGCGCGGCGCTTGAAATCGGGAAAACACAAAAAGCTGCCGGCGGCGACGACACGCGGGACAGGAAGCCGGCTGGGGGGATGCCGGATGCGGCCGGCCCGGGAACGGGAGGTCGCCTATGGATGGACAGATCCTGACGCGGGGGGAGGCGTCGGCGGACTTGGCACGGTTAAGCTTTACACCGGGGACATTTTAGAGACGTGTGACAAGTTTCGGCCCGCACTCCTTTCCAGCATCCGAAAAAGGGGTATCTTCGTCTCTCTAAGTCGCTGATAAAAAACGGGAAAACAGCGCTTCACCGAAGGTCTTAGGCCGTTGGTGGCGGTTTTTGCAGCCATCTGGTCAGACGCAGCCGACATCGTGCATGCTGCGACGCGATGAATTTGCGCAAGGCGCCGTGATCCCCCCATCCGGCCTGCCCTGCACCGCCCCCCGCTTTCCTTCCACCATGCCGGCCGCCCGTTTCAGGCTGCGGCCCAAAGACCGGTTCAAGGAAACCCACGCTCCATGACGACCTCGAAAACCATTCTCGTTACCGGCGGCGCCGGCTATGTCGGCAGCCACTGCGTGACGGAGCTTCTCGACCGCGGCCACCGGGTCGTGGTGTTCGACAATCTGCGTCAGGGCCATGCCGCAGCCGTTCCGGCCGAGGCGACCTTCATCCAGGCCGATCTCGCCGACGAGGCGGCGCTGGCCCGTGTGTTCGGGCAGTGGCGCTTCGACGCGGTGTTTCACTTCGCGGCGTTGTCCGTGGTCGGCGAATCGATGCGCGACCCGCACGCCTATCTGCACGGCAATACCGTCACCTCGCTGAACCTGATCCGCGCCGCGGTGAAGGCAGGGGTGATGAAGCTGGTCTTCTCCTCCACCGCGAACCTGTTCGGCTCGCCCAAGCGGATCCCGATCGACGAGGATGAGGCGATCGATCCCGGCAGCCCGTATGGCGAATCGAAGTTCATGATCGAGCGCGCCCTGCATTGGGCCGACCGCTGCCATGGTCTGCGCTCCGCCTGCCTGCGTTACTTCAATGCCGCCGGCGCCCATCCGAACGGGCAACTCGGCGAGGATCACAGCCCGGAGACGCATCTGATCCCGCTGGTGATGGACGCCGCCACCGGCAAGCGTCCGCACATCGAGATCTTCGGCGACGACTATGATACCCGCGACGGAACCTGCATCCGCGACTATATCCATGTCTGCGATCTGGCCGACGCCCATCTGCGGGTGCTGGACGCGCTCGATGAGCGGTCGGTCCGCTACAACCTCGGCAACGGCACCGGCTACAGCGTGCGTGAGGTGATCGCGTCGGTGGAGCGCATCACCGGCCGCACCGTGCCGGTGAAGGTCGGCCCGCGCCGCCCCGGCGACCTGCCGGTGCTGATCGCCTCGTCGGAGCGCATCCGCCGCGACCTCGGCTGGCAGCCGCGCTTCCCGGAACTGGACAGCATCATCGGCAGCGCCTGGGCATGGCGCAGCGCACATCCCAACGGCTTCCGCGGCCTTGCCGCCGCGGCGGAGTGAGTCAGCAGGAAGGACGACGGCAATGGTAGAGCCGGGATCATGGACGCGATGAGCAACCTGAACTGGGACGATGACGACGCGCCCGAACCGGGATCGGACGACAACTCCGGGGACCGGACCGGCGGCAAGCCCGGCGAGGCTCTCGACCTTGCCGACTTCCACGGCATGGCGCGCCTGATCGAGCGGATGCACCGCCGGTACCTCGATGTCGTCCGTGTCGGGCTGTCCAAGCAGGGCATCGAGGACATCGGACCGGTGCAGGCGCTGATGATCATGCTGATCGGCGAGGACGAGCTGTCGGTCCGCGACCTGATGGAGCGCGGCTATTACTTGGGCTCGAACGCGTCCTACAGCCTGAAGATCCTGGTCGACGCCGGATACATCAACCGGGCCGCCAACCAGCGCGACCGCCGCACCGCCCGCCTCCAGCTGACCGACAAGGGGCGGGAGCTGTGGGAGGGGCTGCGGCGGATGGAGCAGGCGCAGGCCGAGGCGCTGGTGCGCAACGAGACCGAGGTCCGCGACCTGAAGGCCAGCTACCGCACGCTCCGCCGGCTCGACCGGCTTTGGGGCGACATGGTCCGCTACTCCTGCCTCGATTTCGATTGAAGGTCTTCCTCCGATGCCGCAGCCGGGTGCCATGATGCCACACGCCGCCGCCCACCCCGACGCCCCCCACCCCAACGGCCTGTCGTCCAAGGACGTGGAGCGGCTGCTCGTCTCGCCGAACGCGGAAACGCGGATCGAGACGATGAACAAGCTGTTCCACGACCTGGAGGCGGGCGCGCTCAGCCCGGCCGAACGGTCGCTGGCGATCGAGGTGGTGCATTGCTTTGCCGGCGACGCCCAGGTGGCGGTACGCGAGGCTGTGGCCTGGCAGCTGCGCAACAGCCCGCTGCTGACCGAGGATCTGGCGGAGCGGCTGGTGCGCGACGTCGGCCGGGTGGCCTTCCCCATCCTGCGCGACGCCGCCGGCCTGACCGACGATCTGCTGCTGGACGTGCTGTCCGATCCCGATGCCGGCAAACATGTGGCGGTCGCCAGCCGCTCCAAGGTTTCGGCCCGTGTCTCCGGAGCGATCGCCGAGCGCGGCAACGTGATCGCGGTGACGGCATTGCTGCGCAATGACGGCGCCGAGGTGCCGGACAGCGCGATGAGCCGCGCGCTCGACCGCTTCGGCCGGGTCCGCATGGTCAGCGAGGCGGCGGCGACCCGTCCCGGCCTGTCGCTGGCGATGGTGGAGCGGGTGGTCGCCTTCGTGTCCGACAGCATGCGCACCACGCTGATGCAGGCGCACGGCCTGTCGCGCGAGCTGGTCGAACGGCTGGTGGAGCGCGGCCGGGAAGCGGCGACCATGCGCATGCTGCGCCCGGTGCTGCGCGGGGCCGAGGATATCGACGCGGTGATCCAGTGGCTGCACACCAACCGCCGTCTGACGCCGGTCCTGCTGTTCCGGGCGCTGTGTGCCGGCGACCTCGGGTTGTTCGTCGCCGGCATGGCGCTGCGCGCCGGAATCCCGCAGGAGAATGCCCGCCGGCTGGCCTGGGATGACGGCGAGCTGGGCATGGCGGCGCTGATGAAGAAGGCGACCGTCGCTCCCGGCCTGACCCACCCGTTCCAGGTCGCGGTCGGCGTCGCCAAGCGCATGGAGTATGAGGGCGGCGACGCCCAGCGCGAGGACTTCCAGTCGGAGGTCATCAGCGAGCTGTTCACCGCCTGCACGCCCACCAACGACTGGATGGTCGACGACCTGCTGCTGCAGCTGTTCGACCAGAAGTCCGACGAGGTGATCGACCGGGCGCTGGATCAGGCGGGGCTGCCCTTCTCGCCGGTGCGGACGGTGCAGTAATCGGGTCAGCCTCCTCCCGCCGTGGCGCCGGCAGTGACGCCGCGGAGGATGTCGGACATGCTGAGGATGGCCTCCGCCACCTCGATGATGCGCTTGTTCTGGTTCATCGCCGTCTTGCGGATCAGCTTGTAGGCTTCCTCCTCCGACAGGTTGCGGGTGGACATCAGCAGGCCCTTGGCGCGGTCGATCACCTTGCGCTCGTTGAGCGCCGCCTTGGCGGTCTCCAGCTCCAGGCTGACGTCGCGCAGGCGCTGGGACTGCGCCTGGACGACATCGAGGACGGAGCGCATCAGCTTCGGCCGCAGCCCGTCGGGGGCGTAGAGACCGGAGGCGTCCTGGCCGGACAGGATAGGATCGGCATCGACCAGGACCATGGCGACCGGCATCACCGCATCGGGGGCGCGGCCGTCGGCCTGTTCCAGATCGGCGCGGGCCTGGGCAAGCTTCGCCTCGCACAGCCGGCGGAGATCCTCGGTCAGGCGGTCCTCCACCGTCTTCAGCAGGTCCATGCGGCGGGTGGAGCGTTCGAACCAGACCTCCGGCGTGATGCCCGACAACTCGCCATGGCGGGCATCGTCGGCGAGCGCCACCGCACGCATCCGCTCCACCTCCGCCACCGCAGGGTCGGCCAGGGCGGTGCGGACGGCGGCGGCATGGGCGGGATCGGCGAACTCCGCGAAGATGCGGAAGGCTCGGTTCTGCGCGTCGATCAACTGGGCGAGGCGCGCATGTTCCGCCCCGTCGAAGCGCCCGCGCGAGAAGCCGGCGCTGGCGGTCGCCCGCTCCTGACCGGCGAATTCCTTGCCCTGGACGATGTTGAACAGGGCGACCAGGGCGCGGGAGATCGCCGGGTCGGCGGCGATGTCGGCGGCCTCGAACACCACGGACAACAGATGGCCGATGATGTCGGTGAAGGCCTTCACCGAATCCTGCGGCACCAGCGCCAGCGACGACACCTGACCGCGCAGGGCCGGCAGACCGTCCAGCGCGTGGAGCGCGATGGCGACGCGGCTGTAGAACTGCGCGCCGGAACTGAGGCGGTCGAGCTGTTCGTCCACCAGATCCAGCCGGTCGCGCAGCACAGCCTCCAGCGCCTTGGCGTCGGATTGCCAGCGGGCGCGGTCGTCGGCGAAGCGGCTGCCGCTGGAGCCCAGATAGATGGAGGAGGCGCCGCGTTCCTTCTGCAGGGCGTGGATGAGGGCGCTGAGATCGCGGACCAGGGCGCTGACCACCAGAAGCTGTTCGACGTCGCGGATGCGGCACAGCTTGGCGGCGCGAAGGAATCGCGTCGCGGCGGCGCTGGTCCCGCTTTCGGCCCCGCTTCCCCGACTCTGCTGCTCGATATCCATGCGGCCCGTTCCCCCGACATCGCCCTGCCCCACGGGTCCATACGCAATGGATATGCCAGCTTGAATGCGCCCGCGGACCGGGCGGGAATGCGGCTTTTGCGCGAGAGTCCAGAGGCGTTGCCGGAAAAATGGGCGGACTGTTGGCGCGAAGATGTGCAGCGCAACATCGAAGGGTTCGGCGCTGTTGTAAGAGAGTTTCCCCGTTTCGGAGTCGCTCCCATGATGACCAAGAACCCGTTCATGAGCGCTTGGCTCTCCTGGGCCAACCGCGCCAGCGGCATGTGGACCTCCGCCACAATGTCGGCGGCCAGGCGCAACCAGGCGGCGGCCCAATCGGCGATGATCAAGGCCATGATGACGCCGCCGAAATCCGGGCAAGGCAACTTCGCTTCCAAGCCGAAGCGGAAATCCAAGCCGGCGCGCTGAGCGGCGGGCCGGCCAAAGGGCAGCGTTGCCGCAGCCATGGCTTGACGGTGCGCGGAGGGAATGGCCAAATCCACCCCCTTCCGTTTCACGCGCAACCGTTCGAGACACGCCCCATGACCTCCGTTCGCATGCCTTCGTCGCGGCCGCCGTCGCGCTGGGCGAACCTGTTCACCGACCGGCCCGTCACCTGCATCGAGGATCTGCGGCAGCTGGCGGAATGGCGCGTGCCGCGGATGTTCTACGATTACGCGGATTCCGGCTCCTACACCGAGTCGACCTACCGCGCCAACGAGTCCGACTTCGGCCGGATCAAGCTGCGCCAGCGCGTGGCGGTGGACATGACCAACCGGACGCTGGCCAGCACGATGGTCGGCCAGCCGGTGGCGATGCCGGTGGCGCTGGCCCCGACCGGCCTGACCGGCATGCAGCATGCCGACGGCGAGATCCTGGCCGCCCGCGCAGCATCCAAGGCCGGCGTGCCCTTCACCCTGTCCACCATGAGCATCTGTTCCATCGAGGACGTGGCGGAGAACACCGACAAGCCCTTCTGGTTTCAGCTCTACGTCATGCGCGACCGCGCCTTCATCGACAAGCTGATCGACCGCGCCAAGGCGGCGGGCTGCTCCGCGCTGGTGCTGACGCTGGACCTGCAGATCCTCGGCCAGCGGCACAAGGACATCAAGAACGGGCTGTCGACCCCGCCGAAGCTGACCATCGGCAATATCCTGGACATGGCGACCAAGCCGCGCTGGTCGATCAACATGCTGCGCACCCACCGCCGTACCTTCCGCAACATCGTCGGTCACGCGACGGGAGTGAGCAACCTGTCGTCGCTGTCCTCCTGGACGGCGGAGCAGTTCGACCCGACGCTGAACTGGGACGACGTGCGCCGCATCCGCGACCGCTGGGGCGGCAAGCTGATCCTGAAGGGCATCCTCGATCCGGAAGACGCGGTGATGGCGGCGGAGACCGGGGCCGACGCGCTGATCGTCTCCAACCATGGCGGCCGGCAGCTGGACGGCGCGATTTCCTCCATCGCGGCGCTGCCGGCCATCGTCGAGGCGGTGGGCGACCGCATCGAGGTGCTGATGGACGGCGGCATCCGCTCCGGCCAGGACGTGGTCAAGGCTCTGGCGCTGGGCGCCAAGGGGACCTTCATCGGCCGCGCCTTCCTCTATGGGCTGGGCGCCGGCGGCGAGGCCGGCGTGGCCCAATGCCTGGAGATCATCCGCAAGGAGATGGACGTGACCATGGCCATGTGCGGCCTGCGCGATATCAAGGACGTGACCTCCAACATCCTGGCCGGGAAGCCGAATTTCGGGGTTTGACCAGGGCGGTTCGGGGGGCAACGTCAGCCCCCCGCAACGCTTCCCGCCCTGCCCTGTTGTACCGGGGCAACGTGCCACACCGGCATGTAACGGGGAGTGGTCCATGAGCGAACTCCGTGAGGGCAGCGCCACCGTCACCGCGGAGGCAGAGGCCTTCTATACCGAGAGCCTGAAGCTGCTGACCCAGTCGGGCATCCCGTTCCTGCTGGGCGGGACATACGCGGTCAGCGCCTATACCGGGATCAACCGGCCGACCAAGGACATCGATGTCTTCTGCTGCGGCGGCGATTTCCCGCGCATCCTCTCCCATTTCCAGGACCATGGCTTCGAGACGGAGATCGAGGACGAACGCTGGATCGGCAAGGTCAAGCATGGCGAGCTGTTCTTCGACGTCATCTTCAATTCCGCCGTCGCCATCAACCCGGTCAACGACCGCTGGTTCAAGGAGGAGCACCGCGCGGTGATCTGCGGCGCCGATGTGCGGCTGGTGGCGCCGACGGAGATGATCTTCTCCAAGTCCTTCGTCCAGATGCGCCACAAGTACGACGGGCCGGACGTGGCCCACATGATTTTGAAACAGCATGACAAGATCGACTGGAAACGGCTGCTCGCCCACATGGAGCAGTATTGGGAAGTGCTGCTGATCCACCTGCTGAACTTCCGGTTCATCTACCCGACCGAGCGGGACCGCATCCCCGACTGGCTGGTGGCGGAGTTGCTGGAACGGATGCAGGAACGCGCCAAGCTGCCGGTCGCCCAGACCCGCATCTGCCGGGGCCGGCTGTTCTCGCGCGAGGATTACCTGATCGACGTCACCCAGTGGGGCTTCGCCGACGTGGTCGGGGAGGAGGGCACGAAGGAGAATTTCAAGGAGACCAGCAATGGATGAGCGCAGACTGACCGTCGCCGCCATCGGCGACATCCATGTCGGCGAGACCACGCAATATCCCTATCGCGAGCTGTTCCAGGAGATCGCCGGCAAGGCCGACGTGCTGGCGCTGTGCGGCGACCTGACCAACCACGGCAAGCCGCGCGAGGCGGAGATCCTGGCCGACGCCCTGCGCTCCATCGGCATCCCGGTGGTCGCGGTGTTCGGCAACCATGATTACGAGTGCGGCCATCTGGAGGAGATCGAGCATATCCTGGCCCAGGCCGGCGTGCGGTTCCTGGATGGCGCGCCGCAGGAGATCGGCGGGGTCGGCTTCGCCGGGGTGAAGGGGTTCGGCGGCGGCTTCGGCAACCGGATGCTCGACAGCTTCGGCGAGCCGGCGATCAAGCAGTTCGTCCACGAGGCGGTGAACGAGGCGATGCGGCTGGAGAGTGCCTTGCGGCAACTGGACACCGAGCGGGTGTTCGTCGTGCTGCACTATGCCCCGATCGCCGCGACGGTGGAGGGGGAGCCGACGGAGATCTTCCCGTTCCTGGGGTCCTCGCGGCTGGCCGAGACCATCGACCGGTTCGACAATGTGCGGGCGGTGGCGCATGGGCATGCGCATCACGGGAGCTATACCGGGAAAACGCTACGGGGGACGCCGGTGTACAATGTGGCGCAGACAATCCCCAAGGAGACCGGGCGGCCCTATGCGCTGATCGAGGTTTGAGGCCGGCGGGAACATGCCGCTTCGGAAAAGGCATTCCCCCGGAGCCGACAGGTCGGGCTTCAAGCCGATGCGAAATCGGTCGATAGCGAAACCCCGCGCCAGTTGTCGAGGATCGCCCGGTCGGCGGCGTGCTTGGCCTCGATTGCCGCGACGGTGTCGCTGCCGAGCGGCAGCCTGACCGGCGGCTCGGCGTCATCGGCGAAGCGGACGAGCACATCGACGACCGTGACATGGATGCCGAGCGGCGCCGGTTCGGCGTGCAGCGCTTCCGACAGCCCTTCGACCGCGAATTTGGCGGAGCTGTGGACGCCGAAGCCGGCAGCGCCGCGATAGCCGCCGATGGAGGAGATGTTCAGGATGCGGCCGGACCGCGCCTTGCGCATCTGCGGCAGCACCACGCGGGTGACGTGAAGCCGGTGCGGCTGCGGCGCATGGCCTTGACCGGTCGCCGCAGCCGTGGTTCTCAGCTCGTTGCGCCCGTCCGCCGGACGGCCAGCTCGGTTCCCGCCTTGAGGAGATCGGCGTGTAGATAGCGGGCCGCCGCGAGGTAGTGGAAGACCGCCCAGAGGCCGGTGAGCGTTCCGGCGACCAGCACGTAGCGCAGCGACTGCTGCGGATCGGCCACCCGCGTCTCCAGCCAGTCGGACGCCCAGCCGATGACCTGCGGGGCGACGGCAAGATTGGCGATGTTGGCGACGAACAGCAGGATGGCGATGATCTGGGCCCGCATCGACGGCAGGACCGCGTTCTGCACCAGGGCGAGCGTCGGTCCGATATAGACGTAGGCGATCGGCACGAACACCCAAAGCATGATCTCGGCGACGAAGCGGGACTCCGTCAGGTAGGCGGCCGCGGATGCCCCGGTGCCGGCGAGGGCAGTAACGGCGACGACCCAGATTTGCCAGCGCGCATCGCGGCCGGCGCTCCAGTGCATCACCCAGGCCGTCAGCAGGATGGCCGCGGCCCCTCCGATCCCGTGCATCGGGCCGAGCAACGCCCCCGCCTCGCCAACGGACAGATGGTGGGAGCGGACCAGGAAGGACGGGGTCCACCAGATCAGGCCCCAGCCCCAGAAGGTGATCACCGTGGCGCCGGCCAGAATATGCAGCAAGGCCTTCTGCGTGCGAACGAAGCGCAGGGTGTCGCCGAGGCTCGACGTTCCGACGGCCGCATGGCTCGGGTCGAGCTGGCCGCGCCGGGGCTCCCTGACACCCAGCCACACGATTGCCGCCAGAGGCAGGCCGGCGATGCCGAAGGCGACGAAGACCGCCCGCCATCCATGATGATCGTTGATCCACCCGCCGCCAGTCGACCCGATCCAGGCGCCGACGGCGGCACCGATGCCGAAGATCGACATGGCGAACGCGCGCTTCGACGGCAGGAACTTGTCGGACAACAGGGCCTGGGACGGGGGCGTCCCCCCGGCCTCGCCGACGCCGACCCCGATCCTGGCGAAGAACAGGTGCCAGAACCCCTGGGCGTATCCGCAGGCGATGGTGAACAGCGACCATCCGGCAAGCGCCAGTGCCGTCATCTTCTTTCTGTTCGTCCGGTCGGCGAGGACGCCGAGGGGAATCCCGGCGGCGACATAGAAGATCGCCAGGGCGGTTCCCGTCAGGAATCCCACCGCGCCGTCGGACAGGGAGAACTCGGCCTTGATCGGCTCTATCAGGGTGGAGATGACGAAGCGGTCGGCGATGTTCATCGCGTACACGGCAGTCATCAGGAACAGGGCGATCCACCGGTCCGGCGATTCGACGGGCAATTCCGCCATGGACCGGCTCGCGGCTGGAACGGTATTCGGCTGGCCTACAGCTGCGGCTCCCTTCATCTTACGCTTCCTCCTCCTGTTTTGATTTTATGGGCGGAAAAAACCGGCCGGGGATTGGCCCGGGGCATCGAAAGGCTCAGGCTTCGGCGCGCGCCCGCCACAGCTCCCAGGCGAAGCGGCTGCGGACGCCGAGATCGAGGAACGGACGCGGCGGCAGGCCGGTGGGAGCGCCGAGGCTTTCCATATCGGCGATCAGCGGGTTGTCCTCGCCGCACGCCATATCAGCCGCCAGGACGCCGCCGATGGTCCCCTTGGCCACGCCGACGCCGTTCTGGCAGACGGCGGCATAGACATCCGGTGCCACGCGGGCGAAGCCGGGAGCGCCGTTCCGGGACAGGCAGATGTAGCCGGTCCAGGTATGCTCCATGCCGACGTCGGGCAGCATCGGGAAGCGTTGGTCGAACAAGCGCTTGTGCCCGGCCCCTATCGCGCGCCGGCGCTCGTCCGACTGGCGGAAGCCGGGACAGAAATGGATGTTCTGCCGGATCAGGATCCGATGGTCCGAGGTCCGCCGCATGGTGATGCCGGCGAAGGCGTTGGCGGGCGTAAGCCCCCAATTTTCCACCCCGCCCAGCGCGGCCCGCTCATCGGGCGACAGCGGGCGGCTCAGGCTGGCATGGGCGGCGAAGACCAGCAGCCGCCGCTTGTAGAAGCCGAACTTCTCGGCGAAGCCGTTGACCGCCAGGATCATCTTGGGGGCGCTGACGCTGCCGCCCGGCGTGGTCAGCGTGACGCCGTTGCGATAGTCGACCTGCGTCACCGGCGTGTTCTCATGCAGCCGGACATTCGCCGGCAGGCTGTCGGCCAGCCCGCGGCAGAGCGCGGCCGGGTTCAGCAGGACGCAGCCGGGGGTGTGGATGGCGGCGGAGAAATGAGGCGACCCCAAATCCTTGCGGAGGGCGTCGCGGTCGACCCAGCGATAAGGTTCGCCCAAGGCATCGAGTTCCTTGGCCAACGGCGTCAGGACCTCGGCGACCCCCTTCTCCGAAACCGCCGCATGGTATTTGCCGCGCAGGCTCCAATCGCAGGCGATGCCGTGCCCGTCCACCTGCCGCTTGAGGTAGGCGATCCCCGCCCGCGCGAGGTTCATGGAGCGGTGGGAGCTTTCAAGCTCCTCCAAGGAACTGCCGACAGTGTGCGGCAAGTCGATGGCGAAGCCGGAATTGCGGCCCGACGCGCCTTCGCCGGCCTGCTGGGCCTCCAGAACGACGACCGTCTGGTGCGGGCGGTTTTCCGCGAGCCGCCGCGCGGCGGCGAGGCCGGCGTATCCGGCGCCGACGACGACCCAGTCGGCCCGGATATGACCGTCGAGGCTGGGGCGGGGCGTGCGGCGGGGCAGGATCCGGCTCCAGCCATTCGTGCTGTCGTCGGCGGGAAGACGAGTGATTTCGTGCATCTTGAAATGCCTCAAGACCTTGCGGCTGCCCAATCGGCGGGATGGATCGCATAGACCACGAGCGCGTTCTCGGCCTCGTAGACGAGGTCGCTGCCCGCCGGCAGCCAGACGCTGTCGAAGGGTCCGGCCCGCAGCACGCCATGGGCGGTGTGAACGCGCAGATCACCGTCGAGCACGATCAGGACTTCGTCGTAGGGCACGGTCCATTCCAAGCGCGCGTTCCTGAGACGAACGAATCCGGTTCCCAGAACAGTCCCATCCTTCGAACCGGAGACTTCGGCCAATTCCGCCATCTGGCCGCCCTCCGCTCGGGGAACGAAAGCGAGATCGGCAAATCTCTCCACCCTTGGCGCGGCTTTCGGATGTCCCATGGCCGGTTCCTCCCTCGGTGCGTGGACTCGCTCAAGCACAGTGCGCAAGCGCGGCGGCAGGCCACGCCGTACACATCAGGCTTGTTTCCATACATGTCTGTATTGAGATAATCCGTACACCCTTGTATTGAGGGGGTCAACGGAAAAAATCTCCGGGTTTCACGGAGGGAGGGGACGAACTGGATGGGGTGCTCGGATCGACGGGCCACAGGACCGGCGGCCGGGTTGCGCGTCTGCTCCGCGCACCCGTTCACTGCCCTTGGGGGCTGTCTCGACATGGCAGTTTGGATGCCTCGCACGGCTCATGCGCCTGCCGTGCGTGCCGCTGGCAGGCCGGTGGCGTGCCTACCGGCGGTCAGCCCAGATGACGCCCGCGGAATGCATCGGCGGCCTGCCGATCCAGCGGCTTGCCGGTATAAGCCTCGTAATACCCTTCCAGAAGGGCAAGGCGGTCGGCAAGAGGCTCGCTGACTTCGAGCGTGTAGTAGCCGAGCTGCGAGTAATAAACGATCCGGGCGCGAACGAGCGCCTCCGGGGAGGGATAGCCGAAGCGGGAGAACAAGGATGTGAGGGCTTCCAGCCGCGTCTCGTCCGCCTCCCTGACGGACTTGCGGATGGGCTCCGACCGATGGGCCCATTCCCGCATGGCATGGTCGAGACGCGGGTCGAACCGTTCGGGGTCGATCCACGCCTCGAACAACGCCATCATGCCGTCGAGGAACGAGGGGGCTCCGCTGATCGCAGCCACCAAGCCGGCCGTGTTCTTCTGGGACCAGAAAGCGACGATACCGGAAAGAAGCTCGTCGCGATCCTTGAAATGCCAGTAGAAGCTTCCCCGGGTCACCGACAGGGCATCGGCAAGCCTGGTGATCCTGACCGCGTCGATTCCGTCTTCGATGAAGATGCCGATCGCGGCAGAAAGCCAATCGCTACGCCCAAGATGCCGAACCGCATCCTCTTGCCCCTGGCGTGCCACCTGCTCGATCAACTCGCGGCTTCTCACCGGCTCAACCCCCAAGGCTTTGTACGGTGAATCTGCAATACACCAAGATTCTGCAACCGTACACTGCTGATTGGGAAATGCAAGCGTACATTACCCGGCCGGAATGCCGACGGGAAAACGACGATCGCCCTCTCCGGGGATAGGGCGATCGGAAGCAAGAGAAGGAATGGCGCTCAGAACACCCAGAGCTGTTCCGGCGGCAGGTGCAGCCAATGCGTCCCGGCCGCCAAGGGCCGCCCGAAGGCCCGCAGCGTCTGGTCGCCGCAGCGGAAAACATGCTCCCAATGGCTGCCGAGATAGACCGAGGTCTCCAACTCGGCCGGGATGCGGTTCTCGCCGTGTCCGTCGACCACCTCGACCTGTTCCAGGCGGATGACGCCGGTCGCCTCGTCCGACACGGACTTGCCGGCGCGGTCCTTGCCCCACAGGGGGATGCCGGACAGGTCGATGCGGGCGTAGCCGCCGCGCTTGTCCTGCACGCGGCTGCGGATCTGGTTGTTGACGCCCATGAACTCCGAGGCGAACAGGCTGACCGGCTCGGTGTAGAGCTGTTCGGGAGTGCCGGCCTGGACGATACGGCCGCCGTCGAGCAGAACGATGCGGTCGGCGATCGCCATCGCCTCGATCTGGTCGTGGGTGACGAAGACGGCGGTCAGGTTCATCCGCTTGATCAGGCTGCGGATCCAGATGCGGGCCTCTTCGCGCAGCTTGGCGTCGAGGTTCGACAACGGCTCGTCGAGCAGGATGACCGGCGGGTTGTAGACCAGGGCACGAGCCAAGGCGACGCGCTGCTGCTGGCCGCCCGACATCTGGTGCGGGTAACGCTCGCCGAGATGGCCGAGGCCGACGCCCTCCAGAACGGATGCCACGCGCTGCTGGAGGTCGGCCTTCGGCACGTTGCGCAGGCGCAGGCCGTAGGCGACGTTCTCGAACACCGTCTTGTGCGGCCACAGCGCATAGGACTGGAAGACCAGACCCAGACCGCGCTTTTCCGACGGCACGTTGAGGCCGGCGGCGGCGTCGAACACCGGCTGGTCGCCGATGGAGATGACACCCCGCTTCGGCTCCTCCAGACCGGCGATGGAGCGCAGCAGCGTAGTCTTGCCGCTGCCCGACCGGCCGAGCAGGGCGACGATCTCGCCTTGGGCGAAGGTGGCGGTGATGCCCTTCAGGATCTCGGTGTTGCCGTAGGACAGGTGCAGGTCGTCGATGATGAGCTTAGCCATGGGAGCGTTTCCCGAAGAGCGACATCAGCAGCAGGCCGCCGCCGATCATCGCGATGTTGATGGTGGACAGCGCGGTGACGAGATCGACGGCGCCGGTTCCCCACAGCGAGACCAGCAGCGAGCCGATCACTTCGGTGCCGGGGGCCAGCAGATAGACGCCGGTCGAATATTCGCGCATGAAGGTGACGAAGATCAGCAGCCAGCTGGAGAACAGGCCGACCTTGATCAGCGGGATCGTCAGGTCGCGCGACACCCGGCCGGGGCTGGCGCCGACGATGCGGCCGGCTTCCTCAAGCTCGGGGCCGATCTGCAGCAGGGCGCCGCTGACCAGACGCATGCCGTAGGCGAGCCAGACCAGCGTGTAGGCGACCCAGATGGCGATCATGGTCTGGCGCAGCGGGGCCAGGAAGGGCGTGAACAGGAACACCCAGAAGATCGCCAGACCGGCGACGAGGCCCGGCATGGCGCGCGGCAGCAGCACCAGATAATCCATCAGCTTGGTCCAGCCCGACGGCCAGCGGTGGGCGGCGAGGTTGAGGACGGTGTAGACGCCGACCGACAGCGCTCCGCCGACCGACGCGATCAGCAGCGTGTTGACGATGCCGCGGGTCAGGTTGGGGAACTCCATCAGCTCGCGGAAATGGTCCAGCGTCAGCACGTCCAGCAGGTTGACGCCCTCGCCCCAGCTCGACACGAAGGCACGGAGCACGAGGCCGCTGAGCGGGACGACGACGGTGAACAGCAGCCACGCAGTGATCATCGCCGCGGCCGGCCAGCGCCAGACGCCGATCGACACCGGCTTCTGCGCCGCGGCCTTGCCCTTCACCGAGACGTAGCGGTTGGCGGCGCGCAGCAGGAAGCGCTGCAAGGCCACCAGCGGCAGGGCGATGCAGATGATCGCCACCACGACCACCGCCATCAGCTGGTAGGACGGGGTGCCGAGCTTGTTGGTGAGCTTGTAGAGGTAGGTGGCGAGGACCAGGATGCCTTCGGGGTCGCCCAGCACCAGCGGCAGGCCGAACAGCTCGAAGCCCAGGAAGAAGACAAGCACCGCCGAGTAGAGGATGTTCGGCATCACCATCGGCAGGCTGACGGTCATCGCCGTGCGCAGCGGGCCGGCGCCGGTCATCCGCGCCGCTTCCTCCACGTCGGAGCCGAGGCTGCGCAGCGCCGAAGAGGTGTAGAGGAAGATGTGCGGGACGTGGGTCAGGCCGGCGATGACGATCAGCATCCACTTGGAATAGAGATACCAGGGGACATAGCCGAAGGTGCTTTTGAACCACAGCGTGACGAAGCCGGCCGGGCCGAGGCTGACCACGAAGCCGAAGGCCAGCACCACCGACGAGACGAACATCGGCACCAGGATCACCGGCTCGATCCAGCGGCGGCCCGGCAGGTCGGTGCGGGTCATCAGGAAGGCCAGCAGCGCGCCGACCGGCACCGCGATGGCGGTCATGCCGAAGGCGATGATGCAGGAGTTGTAGAGGGCGTCGAAGAAATCCTCGTCGTCCAGAACGAACTCGTAGGCGCTGAGCGTAAAGGAGGTCTTGGGCTGGAAGAACGGCCCGTCGAGGAAGCTCTGGTAGACGACCAGCCCGATCGGGGCCAGCACGGCGATCGCCATGGCGACGATCACCGCGATGCGCGTCGCGCGGTTCATGGGGGATTTCCTTGAATTCGGCGGCTTTGGCGCCCTCCCCGTGGGGGATTCCCCCTCTCCCCCCCGGGGAGAGGGCCGGGGTGAGGGGGAGGCGTGGGGTGGATTTTAGGGGGAGCGCGAGGTTCGCAATTCTTGAAGACCCTCGCTCTGTGTCCCCCTCACCCTAACCCTCTCCCCGGGGGGGAGAGGGGACTCTGGCGGGGTCGAGAGGAGGCGTTAAATCACTTCCCCTGCAGGGCCTTCTGCCAGTCCTTCAGGAACTTCAGGCGCTTCACCTGATCGAGGTAGGTCAGCAGCTCCGGGCCGACATGGATCGGGCGCAGCGTGCTTTCCGGGATGCCGGCGGTCGGGTTGGCGCTCGCCAAGTCAGTGCGGATCGAGCCCATGTAGCGGGCCTGCATCGCCTGCTGGCCGTCCTTCGACAGCAGATAGTCGAGGAACAGCTTGGCGGCGTTCGGGTGCTTGGCGCCCTTCGGGATGAAGGCGATGCGCGACATCACGATGGTGTAGTCGGACGGCAGCACGACGCCCAGCGACTCCGGGTCCTTCTTCTGCCGCTCGAAGACGTAGGAGCCGATCATGTTGTAGCCAATGGTGTGCTCGCCCGAGGTCAGGCGCTCGATCATCGCGCCGGAGGAGGTGTAGAGCTTCACCCCGGTCTGGCCCATCGCCTTCACCAGATCCCAGGTGCCCTTGCTGGCCTGCACGTCCTGGGTGATGTAGAGGAAGCCGACGCCGCTGCGCTCCGGATCGTAGGAGGTGACCTTGCCCTTGTAGGCGTCCGGCTTCTCAGCGAGAAGCTTGGCGAGGTCGGCGTGGGTCTTCGGCACGTCGGCGGCGGGGACGACGCGCTTGTTGTAGGCGAAGACGATCGGCTCGGCGGTGGTGCCGAAGGCCTCGTTCTTCCAGTTGGCCCAGTCGGGGATGTTCTTGGTTTCCGGCGACGTATAGGACTGGGCGTAGCCGTCGTTGACCAGCTTCATCTGCAGGTCCATCGCCGACGACCACATCAGGTCGGTGGTGCCGGTGTTGGCCGCCGCCTCGCTGATGAAACGGTTGTACATCTCGGTCGAGTTCTGGTCGGCGTATTCCAGCTTGATCTTGGGATAGAGTGCCTCGAACCCCTTCAGGAGTTCCGACACGGCGGCCGCGTCGGTGGCGGAATAGATGCTGAGCGCGCCTTCCTGGTTCGCCGCCTCGATGATCTTGGCATAGGACGGGTCGTAGCCGGCGGGGACCGACTGCGCCTGGGCGGTGCCGGCGGTGAAGGCCGGAACGGTGATGGTCAGCGCGGTCGCGACCAGAAGGGCCAGTTTGGTGCGCATCTCTTCCTCTCCTGCGGTTGGTTCCCACGGCGCCGTTGCGGGCCGGGTTGGTTGGGCTTACAAGCGACTTTGTCGTGACTATAGGCGGCCAACCTGTCGTCAATCTGTCGCGGGTTGAAATTGTTGGCGGAACGGAACAGGGGCGTTCGGATGATGGCCCGGTCGGACGGAGGGTGCCGCCCTTGCGCATCCTGATCGTGGAGGATGACGCGGCCCTGGCGCGCGGGCTGACCGCGTCGCTGAAGCTGGCCGGCTATGCCGTCGACCATGTCGCGTCGGGAGAAGAGGCGGCGCGGCTGGAGCGGGCGGAGCCCTATGGGCTGGTGGTGCTGGATCTGGGATTGCCCGACCTGTCGGGGTTCGAGGTGCTGACGCGAATCCGCCGCCGCGGCTCCACCGTGCCGGTGATGATCCTGACAGCGCGGGAGGCGGTGGCCGACCGGGTGAAGGGGCTGGATCTCGGCGCCGACGATTACCTGCTGAAGCCCTTCGACCCGGCGGAGTTCGAGGCGCGGGTGCGCGCCCTGATGCGGCGCGGCCAAGGCACGCCGGTGCCGGAGCTGGTGTGCGGGGGGCTGCGCTACGACCGCTCCACCGCGACGGTGACGCTGAACGGGCGGGTGCTGGATTTGCGCAAGCGCGAACTGGCGGTGCTGGAGGGGCTGATCACGCGGGCCGGCAAGGTGGTGCCGAAGGACCGGCTGGCGGGGGAGGTGTTCGGGTTCGACGAGCCGGTGGCCCCCAACGCCATCGAGCTGTATGTCGCCCGGCTGCGCAAGAAGCTGGAGCCCGACGGGCCGCAGATCCGCACCATCCGCGGGCTGGGTTACCTGATGGAAGTCACATGATGGAATGCGGCTGATGGCGGTGTCGCCGGCGGATCGGCGGGAGCGCGTGCCGTCGCTGCGGCGCCGGCTGCTGACCCGGCTGCTGGTGCCGCTGGGGGCGCTGGCGGTCGGGCTGGGCGTCGGCGGATCGGCGCTGATCCACGGCTTCGTCCAGTCCACCCATGACCGGCTGCTGGCCGGCTCGACGCTCGCCATCGCCGAGCGGCTGGCGGTGGACGACGAGAATGGCGAGGTGACGGTCGACCTTCCCGCCGTCGCCTTCGGCATGCTGGAGAGCCAGGCGCGCGACAGCATCTATTACAACGTCGCCCATGAGGGCGGGGTCATCACCGGTTATCTCGATCTGCCGCTGCCGGACATCTCCAAGATGCCGACCAACGTCACGGTGTTCCGCGACGCGACCTATCGCGGTCATGAAGTGCGGGTGGCGGCGCAGATCCGGCGGCTCTATGGCGTGCCGCAGCCGGTGCTGGTCCAAGTGGCGGAAACCACGTCCGGGCGGCGCGCGGTGGAGGTCGATCTGTTGCTGTGGCTGACCCTGCTGGAGGTGGCGCTGGTCGGCGGCAGCGGGCTGCTGGTTTGGGGAGCGGTCGGGCGCGGTCTGGCGCCGCTGGGGCGGCTGCGGCGGGTGATCGACAGCCGGTCAGCGCGCGGCGGGATGGCGCTGGTGCCGCTGCCGCTGGCGGTGGTGCCGGTGGAGGTGCTGCCGCTGGTGATCGCCATCAACGGACTGCTGGCACGGCTGGACCAGTCCATCGGCACCATGCGCCGCTTCACCGCCGACGCCTCGCACCAGTTGCGCACGCCGCTGGCGGTGCTGCGCACCCATCTGGCTCTGCTACGCCGCTTCGGCACCGACAGCGCGGAGGGGCGCGCGGCGCTGGACGATGTCGAGGGGGCGGTGAAGCGGCTGGAACGGCTGCTGGTCCAGCTGCTGGCGCTGGCCCGCGCCGACGAGGACGCGCCGGCGATACCGGCAGCGCCGGAGGTGACCGACCTGCGGCAGGTGGCGATGGAGGTCGCCGCGGAGCAGGTGCCGGCGGCGCTGGCCCAGGATGTCGAGGTGCGATTCGAAGCACCGGAGGACGGTGACGCCGGCCTGCGGGCCGTGGGCAACCCGGTGCTGATGGGCGAACTGCTGGGCAATTTGCTGGACAACGCCATCCGCTACAACCGGCCGGGCGGAACGGTGACGGTGCGGGTTGGCCCCGGATTCGGGAGCGGACCTGTCCTGGAGGTCGAGGACGACGGCCCCGGCATCCCGGAGGCCGAGCGCGAGCGGGTGTTCGAGCGCTTCTATCGCCTGGACCGTCCGGGCGAGCCGCCGCGCACCGGCAGCGGGCTGGGGCTCGCCATCGTCCGCGCCCTCGCCGACCGGCTGGGGGCGGCCGTGCGGCTGGACGCCGGGCAGGACGGCCGGGGGCTGAAGGTGACGGTGATCCTGCGGCCGGCGGAGGGGGACTGATTGGGGCGGTTTCGGGGGATGCATGTATTTTGCCCGAAATCTCCCTCTCCCCCCGGGGAGAGGGGATGCCCTTCCCCGCCTCAACCTCTGCCATGACAATTTTGTTAACCTGAGCTGCGCGGATATTTCGCTGCCTTCGGTTGCCAGTTCGCAGCCGCAGGACTATCTGACCGCTCCGCGCAGACTGTGTCGGCAAGGTGTTGGAAGTAAATACAGTTCGGATAACGGACGATTATTTTCCCTCATCCCGGCGCGGCACGCGGAAGAAAGAAGCGGCTCTTGGCGTCTATTGCGCAGGAGACCGCGGAAAAAGGTCTGGTCGTCCCAAGGTGGACGGCCGAAAGAGGTTAGGGAAAGGGTCAGTCGCTATGCTTTGCAACATCGTCACCGTCGCCTCGCTGGGCGTCCTTCTGCTGTCGGGCATCGGCTTCAGCATCACCAAGACGCCGAAGCAGGACCGCCAGCATCAAACCGACATGCCGCGCCGCATCGCGGACGAGAACATCATGGGGTGATGCGTACCGCTGCCGCCGCTTGGCGGGAGCGCTTGTTTGTTGCCCTCTCCTGAACCGGCTACGGCATTCACACATCTCAGCATCACGTAAGACATTGGAATAAAGCAAATTTGTCGGCCGTCATTCCCGCGAAGGCGGGAATGACGCAAAGTTCCTTTTGTTCCAGACGCTTAGCAATACTTGAAACTGTGTGAATGCCATAGCCCCCGGGGAGAGGGTCAGGGTGAGGGGGAACCGCTTCATGGATCCCTTCGGCTACGCCGAACCCCCTCATCCCAACCTTCTCCCCGGGGGGGAGAAGGAGTTTTAAGAATCGCTCGCCAAAATCTTATCCACGGTGATCGGCAGGTCGCAGAGGCGTTTGCCGGTCGCGTGGTGGATGGCGTTGGCGATGGCGGCGGGGACGCCGACGATGCCGATTTCGCCGACACCCTTGGCGCCCAGTGGGTTCACGATGTCGTCATGCTCCTCGACGAAGATGACGTCGATGTCGTGGACGTCGGCGTTCACCGGGATGTGGTACTCGGCGAAATCGTGGTTCATAAAGCGGCCGAGGCGCTGGTCGGTCATCGTCTCCTCCTCCAGCGCCATGCCGATGCCCCACACCACCGCGCCCAGAACCTGGCTGCGCGCCGTCTTGGGGTTGATGATGCGGCCGGCGGCCACCGCGCTGACCACGCGGGTCACCTGCACCGTACCGAGATCCTCGTCCACCCGCACCTCCGCGAAAATGGCGGAGTGGGTGCCGAGCGCGTGCTGCATCTGCGACTTGTAATTGGGGATCGAGCGCGCCTCGTCCTCCAGCACCAGCAGGTCGTTGGCGCGCATCACCTCGGTGATCGACATGCGCCAGGACGGGTCGGATTTGGCGATCAGGCAGCCGTCGGCGAAGTGCAGGTCGTCGGCCTTCAACCCCTTCAGCGGACCGTCGTTCAGCCCGACCGCGAGGCCGGCCAGCTTGTCGCGCAGACGGTCGCACACCGCCTTCACCGCCGAGCCGACCGAGGACACTGTCCAGGAGCCGCCCTGCAGCGGCGCCATCGGCAGGTTGGTGTCACCAAGCTGGAACGACACCTTGTCGATGGGCAGGCCCAGAATGTCGGCGGCGATCTGCGTCATCGCCGTGTAGGTGCCGGGACCGATGTCGGCGGTGGCGCTGCCAACGGTCAGCGTGCCGTCGATGCCGAGCCGGGCCGATGCCACCGCCTGCCCCTGCATCGCGTCCCACACGCCCGCCGCCATGCCCCAGCCGATCAACTGGCGCCCCTCGCGCATCGAGCGCGGGGCATGGGTGCGCTTGTGCCAGCCGAAGCGTTCGGCGCCCTGTTGGAAGCAGGCGCGCAGCTCCTTGCTGGAGAAGGGCTTTCCGGTGTTGGGATCGACCTCGGTGTAGTTCTTCAGCCGCAGCTCCAGCGGGTCCATGCCCAGCTTGGCCGCCAGCTCGTCCATGGCGACCTCCAGCGCCGGGACGCCGGTGGCGGCGCCGGGGGCGCGCTGGTCGAGCGGGGTGTGGGTGTCCATGCGCGCCAGCTTGTAGTCGAGCCGGACATTGTCGCAGGCGTATTGCTGGCCAGACCAGTTGACCACGACCTCGACGTAATTCTCGGTCTGCGAGGATTCCTGCACCGCCTCGTGGATGATGGCGGTGAGGGTGCCGTCCTTCTTCGCGCCGAGCGCCACGCGCTGGAGGGTTTCCGGGCGGTGACCGAAACTGAACATCTGCGGGCGCGACAGCTCGACCCGGACGGAGCGCTTCAGCGTGGTCGCCGCCAGCACCGCCATGAACAGCTGGTGCTGCGGACGCAGGCCGGAGCCGAAGGCGCCGCCGACGAAGGGCGAGATCACCCGCACCGCGTCCTTCGACAGGTCGAAGACGTTGCAGACATAGGTCTGGGTGTTGATCGGCCCCTGCGTCTTGTCGTGGACGGTCAGCGTGCCGTCATTGTGGTAGATGACGGTGGAGGCGTGCATCTCCATCGGGTTGTGATGCTCGACCGCCTGGGTGAAGTTGAGGTCGATGCTGACCTCCGCCTCGGCCAGCGCCTTGTCGGCGTCGCCGCGCGGCTCGGGCGGAGGCTGGAAGCCGCCCTTGTCCTTGCCGGGGGTGAAGGCGTCGGCACTGGCGGCATGCAGGTCGGTCTGATGCTCGTCGGCCTCATAGGTGACGTGGATCAGGCGGGCGGCGTAGCGCGCAAGTTCGAAGCTCTCCGCCACCACCAGCGCGACGGGCTGGAGCGCGTGGTGGATCGTCGCGTCGTAGAGCGGGCGGAAGGGCGAGCCCTTCGGCGCGTCGTCGTCCTTCCACTTGCGGTCGAACCAGGGCAGGCTCGGCCGGTTCAGGTGGGTGAAGACCTGGAACACGCCGGGAAGGGCCAGCGCCTTGGCGGTGTCGATGCCGAGGATGCGGCCGCGGGCGATGGCGCTGGAGACGATGTAGCCGTGGGCGAGGCCAGGGGTGTTGAACTCCGCCGCGTATTTGGCGCCGCCGGTCACCTTCAGCCGGCCGTCGACGCGGCTGACGGGCTTGCCGATCTGGGCGCCGGGGCGGTCCAACTGATCGGGGATGGTCGGTTTGGCGATCATGGGTGCTCCACTCCGGCGGCTTCGGCCAGCGCCCGGACGATGGCGCGCTCGGCAAGTCCGATCTTGAAGGTGTTGTGCGACTGGCCCTTGGCCCAGCGCAGCAGGACGCGCGCGGCCTCGCGGAACGTTTCCAGCGAGGCGGGCTTGCCGGCCAGTTCGGCCTCGGCCGCCGGGTCGCGCCAGGGCTTGTGGGCGACGCCGCCGAGCGCGAGGCGGGCGGTGCGGATGGTCTGGCCCTCCAGTTCCAGGGCGGCAGCCACCGATACCAGCGCGAAGGCGTAGGAGGCGCGGTCGCGAACCTTCAGGTAGGTCGAGTGCTTGGCGAAGCCCTCGGCCGGCAGGTCGATGGCGGTGATGAGTTCATCAGCGGCCAAAGTGCTGTCGATGTGCGGGGTGTCGCCGGGCAGGCGGTGGAAGTCGGCGAAGGGGATGGTGCGCTCGCCCTTCGGGCCGCTGACGCGGACGACCGCTTCAAGAGCGGCAAGGGCGACGCACATGTCGGACGGGTGGACGGCGATGCAATGGTCGCTGGCACCCAGGATGGCGTGGATGCGGTTGACGCCGGTGAGCGCGCCGCAGCCGGTCCCCGGCTCCCGTTTGTTGCAGGGCGTGCCGGTGTCGTAGAAGTAATAGCAGCGCGTGCGCTGCAGCAGGTTGCCGCCGTTGGTCGCCATGTTGCGCAGCTGCGCCGAGGCGCCGGCCAGGATCGCCTTCGACAGCATCGGGTAGCGCGCCTGCACCCGCGCGTCATGGGCGGTGTCGGCATTGCGGGCGAGCGCGCCGAGACGCAGGCCGCCGCCGTCGGTGTCCTCGATGCGGTCGAGGTTGAGGCGGGAGATGTCGACCAGCCGCTCCGGCCGCATCACGTCGGCCTTCATCAGGTCGAGCAGGTTGGTGCCGCCGGCGACGAACTTCACCGCCGCTTCGGTCGTCGTGCCGGGCTGGCCCGAGACGCCGCGGAGCGCCGCGTCGACGCTGTCGGGACGGTGGTAGGAGAAGGCCCTCATGGCGTGCCTCCGTCCTTCTGCGCATCCATGACCTGACGGATCGCGGCGACGATGTTGGGATAGGCGCCGCAGCGGCACAGGTTGCCGCTCATCAGTTCGCGGATGTCGTCGTCGGTCCTGGCGTGGCCCTCCTCCAGCATGCCGACGGCGGAGCAGATCTGGCCGGGCGTGCAATAGCCGCACTGGAAGGCGTCATGCTCGACGAAGGCCTCCTGCAGCGGGTGGAGCGCGTCGCCGCTGGCCAGCCCCTCGATGGTGGTGACGGTCCGCCCCTCCGCCATCACCGCCAGGGTCAGGCAGGAGTTGATGCGGCGGCCGTCGACCAGAACGGTGCAGGCGCCGCATTGCCCGTGGTCGCAGCCCTTCTTGGTCCCGGTCATGTCGAGATGCAGGCGCAGCGCGTCGAGCAGGCTGGTCCAGGGGGCGACGCGCAGGGTCTTGCGGCTGCCGTTGATGGTCAGGGTGACGTCCATCGCTTCGGGAGGAGGCGCCGGCTGTTTGTGGATGTGGCCCTGGGACGCTGGACCTGTTGGCTGGGACATAACCGCTCCGACTGCTGGCAGGTGGGTTCCGCGAATGACTGCCGGGGGTAACAGCCGCCCTTCCGCTGCGTTCCGTCGATGGGGGATGCTCAGCTCCCTCTCCCGCCCCGGGAGAGGGAAGGGGCCCATGCGGAGCATGGGAAGGGTGAGGGGTGATCCGAGAAACCATGCGGTTCGGGATTCTTGGATTCCCCCTCACCCTCCCCACCTTCGGTGGGTCCCCTCCCTCTCCCGGGGCGGGAGAGGGCGTTTTTTACGGAGACCGCTGCCATGAAGCTTTCCGGTTCCTGCCGCTGCGGCGCCGTCCGCTTCACGCTGAACTCGCCGACGCCGGTGCCCTACATGCGCTGCTACTGCACCATCTGCCGCAAGAGCGCCGGCGGCGGCGGATACGCCATCAATCTGGGCGGCGACGCCGACACGCTGGAGGTCGAGGGGCGCGACGCGGTGGCGATGTGGCGGGCGCCGATGGAGGACCCCGACCATCCGGGACAGACCCACCTCGGCCCGTCGCACCGGCATTTCTGCAAGCACTGCGGCACGGCGCTGTGGGCGGAGGACCCGGCCTGGCCGGAGCTGGTCCATCCCTTCGCCTCGGCCATCGACACGCCGCTGCCGACACCGCCGGAGCGGGTGCACATCATGCTGGACTTCAAGGCGCCGTGGGTGGAGGTGCCGACGGGTCCGAACGACGTGCATTTCGCCCGTTATCCGGAGGAATCGCTGGAGGACTGGCACCGGCGGCACGGGCTGCTCGACCGCTGACGGCGCCTGCCGCCGAGACCCATCCGGTTCGGGATATGCCCGGCGGCTGCGACATCGACTCTACGAAAGAAAGGGTTACCACATGCCGGTTTCCTCTCCATTTTCATAAGTAAAAATGGGAGGAACGCCATGCTGACCCTGCTCTATCGCAGCGATGCGGTCTCTCTGCTGCCATTTTCGGCTTTGGCGGACATTTGTGTGCGAAGCTCCACAAACAATCGGCGTCTGGGCATCACCGGTTTCCTTATCGAACATGAGGGCACCTTTCTTCAGGTTCTGGAGGGTGAGCCGAAGGCGGTGAACGAACTCTTCCATCGCATCTCGCATGACGAGCGGCACTGCAACATGGCGGTGCTGGGGCGGTGGGAACGGAAGGGACGGTCCTTCGGCTTCTGGGCGATGAATTTCGGCCCGCTGGACGATCCGTCCTTCTGGCAGGGGGAGTTCGCCGATCTGCGCGACGGCGACGCCTTCCGGCGCAAGAGCAGCGATGCCGACACCGCGCTGGCGGTGCTGTGCCGGGCCTATGCCTTCGCCAGCATAGTCGCGGGGGCCGATCCGGTGATCGGCGGCTTCGTGATGGGATACCCGCGGGCGTTGCCGGGTCCGGTGACCGTCTGAACCGTCAAACATCTGATTCAATTGAGCCCTTGACTGGACGGCGCGTGCTCGTGCCATCGTCGCACCTCGCCCGGCCGCCGATGGCCGGCCGCCGAGGAGAAGCCCGTCGATGAACGCCTTGCGGCGTCTGTCCGCCCCTGCCCTGGTCCTGGCCCTTTTGGCCGCGCTGGTCGCCGCCAAACCCTGGCTGCACGGCCATCTGGAACCCATCGTCGGGCTGCCGCTGAGCGGCGGGTTCGACATCGCCGTCGCATCGGCCGCGTGGCTTGCCGCCGCCTGGGGCGGGGCGCGGGTGATCGACATGCTGGCGGCGGGCAACGGCGGCCGGCCGCCGCGCATCCCCCGGCTGCTGGCCGACCTGCTGCGCTTCTTCGTCTATGGCGTCGCGGTGCTGGCGATCCTGGCCTTCGTGCTGGAACAGCCGGTGACCGGGCTGCTGGCGACGTCGGGCGTCGCCATCGCCGTGCTGGGCTTCGCGCTGCGCAATATGATCGCCGACATCTTCGCCGGCATCGCCCTGAACATCGAACATCCCTATCGGCTGGGCGACTGGCTGGAGCTGTCCCCCGGCGTCGCCGGGCGGGTGGACGAGATCAACTGGCGCGCGACCCGGCTGATCGCCAGCGACGGCACCGCCATCGTCGTGCCGAACGGCATCGTCGCCGGCAGCCGCTTCGTCAATTACAGCCGCCCGAACCCGGCCTTCCGCGCCACCGTCCCGGTCCTGCTGGACCAGGAAGTGCCGGTGGAGCGGGCCAAGCGCATCCTGCTGTCGGCGATGCTCTGCGCCGACGGCGTGCTGCCCACGCCGCGCCCGGACGTGATCGTCGAGGCGGTGACGCCCAACGGCATCTCCTATCTGGCGCGCTTCTGGACCGACGACGGCGGCCGGGTGTCGCTGGTGCGCGATGCCGTGCTGACGGCGGTGCTGTCCAACCTCGCCCACGCCGGAATCGAGCCAGCCCGCCCCAAGCAGGAGGTCCGCCGACGCCAGACGGGGGCGCACGACACCGGCCTGCTGCGGCGCGGGCTGCTGCGCCAGTTGGAGCTGTTCGATGCCTTCGACGACAAGGAGGTCGACGCGCTGGCCCAGGCGATGCGCCAGTTCCACATCCCCGCCGGCACCGCCGCCGTTCGCCAGGGCGACGCCGGAGAATCGCTGTTCGTCATCGCCGAGGGTGTGTTCGACGTCCAGATCGCCGCTCCCACCGTCCCCGACACGGAGGACGGGCAGCGCTCCGGCGTGGTCCATCTGACGCGGCTGCGGCCGGGCGACCTGTTCGGCGAAATGTCGCTGCTGACCGGGCAGCCGCGCAGCGCGTCGGTCATCGCCTGCACCGACGCCGTGGTGTTCGAACTGTCGCGCGGCCATCTGGACCCGGTGCTGCGGCGCCGTCCGGAACTGGCGGAACGGCTGGCCGAACTGATGGCCGAACGCCAGACCCGCAACGTCAGCCAGTCCAAGCGCCAGCAGGGCGCCACCCCGCCGCCGCCGGCGGAATCACAGGCGCTGCTGGCGCGGCTGCGGGGCTTTTTCGGGCTTTAGGACAGATCATACCCTACGCATCATGCGAAAGCCGGAACGTCAACGCGCTGCGGATATGAGAAGCATCATCGGCCTCTCAATTTCATCCTTCAGTTCCGGATCAGTTTCGATCTGCTGTGCCGATGGAGCAAATTCTTCAACGGCTTGAATCGTAAAGCCAGTCCTGATCAGCGTATTCAGCGTGGTGCCGATGGTCCTATGATACTTCAATACTCCTTTGGCAAACCAGTCAGTGCGACGTTCTCCTTCATCAGAGTAGCGATTGACTAGCCATGCCTTGTGCCCGTCCTCATCGGTAATCCAATGTGGATTGGATGCTGCCATGAAGATCGGATGCTCTATTGTAAACACGAGTCGTCCACCTGGCACCAGAGCCTGATGGACCATTTTCACCAACCGCTGAAAATCCCTGATGTAATGGAAGGTTAGAGCGCTGTAAGCGAAATCGAAAGCCGCCGGCGGCAATTCCATAACTTCTATGTCCGCAATTCGATATTCGATTTCCGGATCGACGGTATTCGCTCTTGCGCGACGGATCATGTTCTCGGAAAGGTCAAACCCCAGCACTGAGGCTGCCCCTTGGTCACGCATCCACCTTGAAACCCAGCCGAAACCACACCCGAGATCGACCACACGCCTTCCCACCAGATCGGGCAGCATTGCGCGGATAGCAGGCCACTCCGGCGCACCGTCCAGGCCGTGCACTTGGCGAGGCAACTGGCTGTAACCAGCAAAGAATTCGGGATTGTCGTAGATATTCTGTGCCATGGCAAACTCCATCTATGATGATGGACGAGGCACAATACTCGTACTGAAGGCCTCGTCCATGAGGGGCGAGACCAGGGTACCGTCCGCTAACGATCAGTTATCGCGGCCGATCTCCCGGCATCCCGCCTGCTGGGATGCCGGCCAACCGGGCAACAATGTGGGTGTCCTTTTCAACCATTGAGGCAGGATATTCTTTGGATCCGGAAGCGTCAATACCGTCTTGCCTCCTCAATTCGCGACAAAGGAGCGAGGGTTCAGGGGGTGCACTGGGAAGAAATCATCGAGCCCCGCGAGCCCGGCCAATAAACCTCCGGGGCTGTGAGCAAGGTTGCCCGACGGTCTCCATCGTGGAACCTCGGGCCCTGCAGGACGTTATTCCGCACAGGTGCCGGTGGTGCAGTTTGGCCCTTCTTGCGGGTCGAGCGCCCCTTCGTCCTGAACCAACGAGGAGGCTCGACAGCCGATGTGCGGACTGAGTGGTGAAATTCGTTTCAAGGCCGGCGAGGCGGCCAGCACGGTGGCCGTACAGGCCATGTGCGACAAGCTGGCGCCGCGCGGGCCGGACGGCCACGGCCTGTTCGCCCATGGGTGCGTCGCCTTCGGACATCGCCGGCTGAAGATCATCGATCTCAGCGAGGCATCGCAGCAGCCGATGGTGGATGCGGCCCTCGGGCTCGCCATCGTCTTCAACGGCTGCGTCTACAATCACCGGGAACTGCGCGAGGAGCTGGTCGGGCTCGGCTACCGCTTCTTCTCCGACGGCGACACCGAGGTCCTGATCAAGGCCTATCACGCCTGGGGGCCCGATTTCGTCAAGCGCCTGAACGGCATGTTCGCCTTCGCCATCTTTGAGCGCGACAGCGGCCGGGTGGTGCTGGGCCGCGACCGGCTGGGCATCAAGCCGCTGTATCTGGCGGACATTCCCGGCGGCCTGCGCTTCGCCTCCACCCTGCCCGCCCTGGTGGCGTCCGGTGGGATCGACACCGACGTCGATCCGGTGGCGCTGCACCATTACATGAGCTTCCACGCCGTCGTCCCGGCGCCCTACACCATCCTGAAGGGCGTGCGGAAGCTGCCGCCCGCCACGGTCCTGATCGTGGAGCCCGACGGCACCCGGCGCGAAAACACCTATTGGTCGCTGACCTTCGGGCCGCAGTCCGGCGACGAGGGGCGCGATTTCGCCGACTGGCGCGAGCTGGTTCTGGAGACGCTGACCCGCGCGGTACGCTGCCGGCTGGTCGCCGACGTGCCGGTGGGCGTGCTGTTGTCGGGCGGGCTGGACAGCTCGCTGATCACCGCGCTGCTGGCCGAGAACGGGCAGAGCGGGCTGAAGACCTTCTCCATCGGTTTCGAGACGGTGGGCGACGAGCGCGGCGACGAGTTCCAGTATTCCGACATCGTCGCCAAGCATTTCGGCACCGACCACCACCGCATCTTCGTCGACAGCGCCCGCGCCCTGCCGGAGCTGACCGACTGCGTCCGCGCGATGTCGGAGCCGATGGTCAGCCACGACAACATCGGCTTCTTCCTGCTGTCGCAAGAGGTGGCGAAGCAGGTGAAGGTGGTGCAGTCGGGCCAGGGCGCCGACGAGGTGTTCGGCGGCTATCACTGGTATCCGCCGCTGCTGGACAGCAAGGACGCGGTGGGCGACTACGCCCGCGTCTTCTTCGACCGCGACCATGCCGGGATGGCGGAGGCGTTGGACCCGCGGCTGGTCGGCGAGGACCATTCCCGCCGCTGGCTGGAACAGCGCTTCGCCATGCCCGGCGCCGACCGGCCGGTGGACAAGGCGCTGCGGCTCGACACCACGGTGATGCTGGTGGACGATCCGGTGAAGCGGGTCGACAACATGACCATGGCCGCCGGGCTGGAAGCGCGCGTGCCCTTCCTCGACCACGAGCTGGTGGAACTGGCGGCCCGCATCCCGGCGGAGATGAAGCTGCCGGACGGCGGCAAATATGTCCTGAAGGAAGCGGCGCGGCGCGTGGTGCCGGCGGCGGTGATCGACCGGCCCAAGGGCTATTTCCCGGTGCCGGCGCTGAAATATCTGCGCGGCCCCTTCCTGGAGCGGGTGCGGGACGTGCTGAACGCACCGGCGGCGCGGGACCGCAGCCTGTTCCGCCGCGCGTATCTCGACCGGCTGCTCGCCGATCCGGAAAGCCACATCACGCCGCTGCGCGGGTCGAAGCTGTGGCAGGTGGCTCTGCTGGAATTCTGGTTCCAGGAACAGGGCCTGTAAGCGGTCGTCCTTACGGCCATTCCAAACGAAGAACGCTCCGCCGGCACATCCGGGCGCGGGACCGATCCGCGTCCCCGGATGTTGCCAATGCGAGGAGCCGCATCCGACGATCAGGGGGAACCCATGAGCTACGCCCGCGTGAAACCGCACCGGCTGGAGCGCGCCGCCAGCGCCACCCTGCGCCACACCCGCCGCTACACCGGCCGTCCGCCGGCGGGAGAAACCGAGGCCGACGCGCCGCGCGCCGACGTGGTGGTGGATTGCGGCTGGGGCCGGCTGATCTTCGCCCACACCTTCGACGATCTCGACCGCATGATCGAGACGCTGAGGCAGGAGGCGCCGGGCACCCGCGACATCGTCTTCTATCTGCAGGACCCGCATGTCGCCCTGTCGCGCGCGCCGCAGGAGCTGTTCCTCGACCCGTCCCACACCTTCCGCCTGTGGCTGACCGACTATCGCCCGTCGCGGGGCCGGCCGAAGGGCTACAGCGTCCGCCGGCTGCGCACGCGCGAGGATGCCGAGGGGGTGCAGCGCATCTATGCCCGGCGGCGGATGGTGCCGGTCTCCTCCTCCTTCCTGGTGGCGTCGCGCAACAGCCGGGTGCTGACCCATTTCGTCGCCTGTGACGATTCCACCGGCGAGGTGATCGGCTCGGTAACGGCGGTGGATCACGCCCATGCCTATGGCGATCCGGAGAACGGCAGTTCGCTGTGGTGCCTGGCCGTCGATCCGCAGGCGTCGTTTCCGGGGATCGGCGAAACGCTGGTCCGCACGGTGGCGGAGCATGTGCAGGCGCGCGGGCGCGCCTTCCTCGACCTGTCGGTGCTGCACGACAACGAGAACGCCATCGCGCTGTACGAGAAGCTGAATTTCCGCCGGATTCCGGCCTTCGCGCTGAAGACCAGGAACCCGATCAACGAGCGGCTGTTCACCGGTCCGCAGCCGGGCGAACGGCTGAACCCCTATGCCACCATCATCGTCAACGAGGCGCGGCGGCGCGGCATCGGCGTCGATGTGGTGGATGCCGAGGCCGGCTATTTCTGCCTGACCTGGGGCGGGCGCAGCGTGGTCTGCCGCGAATCGCTGAGCGAACTGACCAGCGCCATCGCCATGAGCCGCTGCGACGACAAGGCGGTGACCCGGCGCGTGCTGGAACGCGCCATGCTGAACGTGCCGGCCCAGGCGGTGGCCGGCGAGGGGGAGGAGAACGCGGCCTTCCTGGCGACGCATGGCCGCGTCGTGGTAAAGCCGGCGCGCGGCGAGCAGGGGCGCGGCATCACCGTGGACGTGCGCGACGCCGAGACGATGGAGCGCGCCATCGCGGCGGCCCGCCAGCATTGCGACACGGTGCTGCTGGAGCGGTTCTGCGAGGGGCAGGATCTGCGGATCATCGTCATCGACAAGAAGGTGGTGGCCGCTGCGGTGCGCCGCCCGGCCGAGGTCACCGGCGACGGCACCCACAGCGTGCGCGAACTGATCGAGGCGCAGAGCCGCCGCCGCGCCGCCGCCACCGGCGGGGAAAGCCATATTCCGATGGACGCGGAGACCGACCGCTGCCTCGCCGCCGCCGGCAAGAGCCTGGACGACGTGCTGGCGGCCGGCGAGGTGCTGCCGGTGCGCAAGACGGCGAACCTGCACACCGGCGGGACGATCCACGACGTGACCGACTGCCTGCATCCGGAACTGGTGGAGGTGGCGACGGTGGCGGCCCGCGCGCTGGACATTCCGGTGGTGGGATTCGACCTGCTGGTGGAATCGCCCGACCGGCCGGGCTACGTGTTCATCGAGGCGAACGAGCGGCCGGGCCTGGCCAACCACGAACCGCAGCCGACGGCGGAACGATTCGTCGACCTGCTGTTTCCCCAGACGCGGGGGGTGCTGTAGGCCCCCCTCTCCCCCCCGGGGAGAGGGCCGGGGTGAGGGGGATGCACCGCGTGGATTCTCGGTAAGGGGCCGCCACGCTACCCCCTCACCCTAACCCTCTCCCCGGGGGGGAGAGGGGACTTTCAGCAGGAGGAAAACCCAACCATGGCCGTGCCGCTGCCCATCGACATGGGCTATGTCACCGACGTCCTCTACCGGCTGCTGACCACGCCGAGCCCGACCGGATACACCACCGACGTGGTGCGGCTGTGCTGTGCCGAGCTGGAGCGGATGGGCATCCCCTATGAGCTGACGCGGCGCGGCGCCATCCGCGCCGACCTGAAGGGGGTGCGGGCCAGCCCGGACCGGGCGCTGGTCGCCCATGTCGACACGCTGGGCGCCCAGGTGAAGATGCTAAAGGACAATGGCCGGATGGAGCTGGTGCCGATCGGCCACTGGTCGTCGCGCTTCGCCGAGGGGGCGCGCTGCACCGTGCTGACCGACCGCGGCCCGTGGCGCGGCACCATCCTGCCGCTGAAGGCGTCTGGCCACACCTTCAACAAGGAGGTCGACACCCAGCCGGTCACTTGGCAACAGGTGGAGCTGCGCGTCGACGCCCCGGTCGCCAGCCGGCAGGATCTGGAGGAACGAGGCTTCAACATCGGCGACATCGTCGCCATCGATCCGCAGCCGGAATTCCTGGAAAACGGCTACATCGTCTCGCGCCATCTCGACGACAAGGCGGGGGTGGCGGTGATGCTGGGCGCGGCGAAAGCGGTGGTCGATGCCGGAGCCGCCCTGCCGGTCGATTGCCACCTGCTGTTCACGATCTCAGAAGAGGTCGGGTCGGGCGCCTCCTCGATCCTGCATCAGGACGTGGCGGAGATGGTGACCATCGACAACGGCACCACCGCCCCCGGCCAGAACAGCAGCGAATTCGGCGTCACCATCGCCATGGCCGACAGCACCGGCCCGTTCGACATGGCGCTGACCCACTCGCTGCTGACCCTGTGCCAGGCGCAGAACATCCCGCACCAGCGCGACGTCTTCCGCTATTACCGCTGCGACAGCGCGTCGGCCATCGAGGCCGGCAACGACATCCGCACGGCGCTGGTCTGTTTCGGCATCGACGCCTCGCACGGCTACGAGCGCATCCATGCGAACGCACTGGAAAGCCTGGTGCGGCTGCTGGTGCTGTACCTGCAGAGCCCGCCCCGGGATTGAGGGGCGGGATTGAGGGGGACGGTCAGCAGCCCGCCGTTCCGTCCCGCCGCACCTCTTCCAGCACGCGGCGGAGGTCGCCGGGGTGGAGTGGCTTGTGCAGGAAGGCGCAGCCGCGGCGCTGGCCCTCCAGCAGGGATTCGGGCGCCGTCTCGCCGGTCAGGACCACCGCCGGGATGTCGGCCTTGAACAGCTTGCGCACACGGTCGATCACGTCGAAGCCGGAGACTTTTCCCGGCAGGCGCAGGTCGGTCAGGATGGCGTCGGGCGGACCCTCCAGCCCATCGACCGCGGCGAAGACCTCGCGCATGTTGGATGCGGAGACGAAGGCGCAGCCCCAGCTTTCCAGGGTCAGCAGCAGGCCGGACAGCACCATGCTGTCGTCGTCCACCACCAGGATTCGCATGCCGTCCAACGGGACTGCCGCCGCCGCCTGATCGGCCGACGCCGTCGCGGACTGGGTGTCGGCGAGCGCCTCCTCCCCCTCCAGGCGGTCGACGGTGACGGCGAAGACCGAGCCGCGGCCGGAGCGCGACCGCACGTCGATGGGCGCGCTCAGCAGAACCGACAGGCGCCGCACGATGGCGAGGCCGAGGCCGAGGCCGCGCGTCGGGTCGCGGGCCGGGTTGGTCAGCTGGTGGAACTCGTCGAAGATGACGTCCAGCTTGTCCTGCGGAATGCCGAAGCCGGTGTCCCACACCTCGATCCGCCAGTGCCCGTCGCGCTTGCGCAACCCCAGCAGGATGCCGCCGCGCTGGGTGTAGCGGATGGCGTTGGCCAGCAGGTTGCGGATGATGCGGCCGAGCAGGATCGGGTCGCTGCGGGTGAATGCCCGACAGGGCAGATGGACGCGCAGGCGCAGCCCCTTCTCCTCCGCCTGGGGACGGAATTCATCGGCCAGCGATTGCAGAAGCGCGTCGAGCGACACCGGCTGCAGGTCGGCCTCCACCGTGCCGGCATCCAGCGTCGAGATGTCGAGCAGGGCGTTCAGCAGCTGCTCGCCCGCCGTCATCGCGTTGGCCAGCATGCCGGCGGTGCGGGTCGCCCGAGCGTTGCCTTCTACCTGGGTGGTCAGCGCGTCGAGGAACAGGCGCATCGCCTGGAAGGGCTGGCGCAGGTCGTGGCTGGCCGAGGCGAGGAAGCGGGAGCGCGCCGCCGTGGTGCGCGCCACCTCCGCCCGCATCGCCTCCTCCAGCTTCGCGATGGCGCCGTCCAGCGTCGCCGTCGCCAGCACCCCGACCACGCGGCCGTCGACCAGCAGCGGCGTGGCGCGCAGGCTCAGCGGCGGTTCGGTCGGCAACTGCAGCGCGGCGCCGTCGGGCGGCGTGGCAGGGCCGTCGGCGCCTCCTACCCCGTAGAGCGGGCGCAGCGCGTCGGCCACCGCCGGCCAGCCGCCGGGCAGCAGGGTCGGCCCGCTCTCGTCGCGGGTGGCGGCGCGCGGATGGTTGAGCAGGGAGGCCAGCGCCTCGTTGCAGCGGACGGCGGCCATCTCCGGCCCGCCGATCACCAGCATGGTCGGCACCGTCCCGGCCGCGCAGACGCGCCGTGCGTTGTCGAGACACTCGCGATAGCGCAGATCGGTCGGAGACATTGGGGTGGCCGAAGATCGGTGCATCGCGTCGGAGTCTCTCACATCGGTGTCGCCGGGGATCGGGGCGGGGATCGGAGTGTCGTGGAACGGCTGGAGGCTGATCGCCATCGTAATCGGCACCGGCACCGGATAGACCGTCGGACAGTTTCGAAAATCCCGCAGAGAATAAACGGACAAAGCGGCTTCCGAAATCACACGATGGCTCTACTCCCTTCCTATGCGGAAGGTGCTGGCCGAGGTCGCCGCATCAGATGATCCTCCACGAAGTATTTCCGACGCAGAAGCGCCATCAGCCGGGTCTTCAGGACATCCATCTCCTGCGCCTTGCCGACGAAATCGTCGGCACCGGCGTTCAAACTGATCATCAGCTGTTCCTCGTCGTCCTGGCTGGTCAGGATGACGATTTGGAAGAACAGGCCGCGCTGGCGCCGGAACCTGTCGAATCGTTCGCAGAGCTGGGTGCCGCTGGTGCCCGGCATCACGAGGTCGAGGATGACGCAGTCGAGCCCGCCGCCGGCCAGCGCCGCCACCGCCTCGTCGGCGTTGCGGGCGGCGGTGACGGTGCAGCCCTCCTGCTCCAGTTCGGCGCGCAGGAACTCGCGGTAGGTCGCGCTGTCGTCGACGATCAGGATATGGGCGCGGCGGAAGATCTCCGGCACGGTCGGCGGTGCGCTGCGCCGCTCCAGCAGCGCGCAGGCCTCCACCACCAGCGCCTTGGGGTCGGAGGGGTCGTGCTCCCCCTCGCCGCGGCCGAGCACCATGACGGCGGCGTCGCTGCGCGCGCGCAGGTCGGCGAGGCCGGTGGGGCCGGCAAGCTCGCCCTCGACGATCAATAGGTCCTGCGAATTGCCGGCGATCTCGGCCAGGGCCGGCTCCACGCCTTCGACGCAGACGGTCTCGACGCCGCGTTCCTCCAGCAGAAGCTTCAGCAGAAGCCCCTGCGTCTGGGAACCCATGACCACAAGGCTGCGGAGTCCGTTCATGGCGCCATCTTATCGTCGGAGGTCAGTTGCAGCAGCCGTCCGGCCACCCGGTCGAGAGGCAGTTCCTCCACGGCGCCGCCCAGGCGCACGGCGGTGCCCGGCATGCTGTGGATCACCGCCGTGGAAGCGTGTTCGGCAATCGTGTAGGCCCCCACCCGATGCATGTCCACCAGTCCCCTCGCTCCATCCTCTCCCATGCCGGTCAGCAGCACGCCGATGCCGGAAGCGCCATAGGCGCGCGCCATCGACTGGAACAGCACCTCGCCCGACGGGCGCTGGCCGCACACCATCGGGTCGCCGGACAGTTGGATGGCGCCGTTGTCCACCAGCATGTGCCGGTCGCCCGGCGCCACATAGACCGTGCCGGGACGAGGCTTCACTCCCGCCTCGCCCAGTTGGACCGGCAGCGGGGAGACGGTGCCCAGCCAGTTGGCGAAGCCCTCCATGAAGGGGGCGCCCATGTGCTGGACCACGAAGACCGGCAGCGGAAAGCCGGTCGGCAGCTCCTTCAGGACTTTCGCCAGCGCCGCCGGCCCGCCGGTGGAGGCGACGAGGCCCAGCCCGCGGAAGCGGCGGATGCGGCCGTCGGCGGTCACCGCCGCCTCGGGCAGGCGGCCGTCCGGGGATGGGGTTTCGCCGGACGCGCCGGACGCGCGGGCGGCCCGCGCGGTGATGCGGTGGCGGATGACCTTCACCTGACTCATGATGACAAGCTGGGTGCAGAGATGGTGCGCCACCGTCTGGTAGTCGGCGCGCGCCATGCTGCCCGGCTTTTCCACCACCGCCAGGGCGCCGGCCTGCAGCGCCCGCATCGGGATGTCGAGGTCGCGCACGTCGGACGCCACCACGACGATCGGCAGCGGGGTCTGCCGCATGATGCGGCTGGTCACCTCGAAGCCGTCGATGCCCGGCAAGCGGATGTCGAGCGACACCACGTCGGGGGCGTTCTTCTCGATCATGCGCAGTGCCTGCTCGCCGCTGGAGGCGATGCCCGCCACCTCCAGCCGCGGGTCGGCGCCGATGACGTGGCTGAGCAGCTGCTGGATGACCGGACTGTCCTCCACCACCAGCACACGGATACGACGGGTTCCGACACTGGGAGGTCCGGAGTGCGCCGCCCCGCTCACAGCAGCCGCCGGAT
Organism: Azospirillum sp. CT11-132; assembly: GCF_047302835.1. NCBI lineage: Bacteria > Pseudomonadati > Pseudomonadota > Alphaproteobacteria > Rhodospirillales > Azospirillaceae > Azospirillum > Azospirillum sp. CT11-132. The sequence goes on along the minus strand of NZ_JBGLZA010000006.1, from coordinate 131,330 downwards.
GCCGGCCAGAAGCTCGTTCTGGTCGAACCGCGTCTTGACGATGTAGGCGTCCGCCCCCAGCCGCAAGCCGCGCTCGCGGTCCTCGTCGCTGGCGCGCGAGGTGACGAGGATCACCGGGATCTCCTCCAGCCGCTTGTCGGCCTTCACCGCCTGCAGCAGGGCGAAACCGTCCATCCGGGGCATCTCGACGTCGCTGATGATCAGGCCAACCTCCATCCCTTCCGAAAGGCGCTCCAGGGCCTCGCGCCCGTCCACGCACAGCGTCACCCGATAACCATGGGCTTCGAGGATGCTCTTTTCCAGCGTGCGGGTGGTGATGCTGTCATCGACGACCAGGATATGCGCCCGGGCAGGGGTAACCTCTTCCGCAGGTCGTGCCGGGGGCGGCAGGACGCTGCCGGGCAGCGGCATCAGGCCGGAGATGTTCAGCACCAGCGCCGGCCCGCCATCGTCCATCAGCACGGTGCCGAGATAGCGGCCGCTGTCGAGCCCGGTCTCCTCCGCCGCCGTCACCACCGTCTCCCGCGTCGCGACGAAGCGGTCGACCGCCAGCGCCAGCCGCCGGTCGGCCGCGCGGACGACCACCAGGGCCAGCGAGCGTTCGGCGGTGGGCACCACCGGCGCCTCCATGCCCAGCAGGGCGGCCAGCGAGGTGACGGGCGTCTCCTCCTCGCCGATGCGGATCATCGGGGTGCCGACGCCGGAGAACAGCGATTCGGCGGTGGCGGTGCGCAGCCGGACCACATCGGCCGACGGGATCGCCAGGATCTGATCCTGCACGGCGACGAAGACCAGACGCTGGCTGAGCAGGCTGAGCGGCACCTCGATGGTGACGGCGGTGCCGCCCTCCGGCCGGTCGGCGATGGTCAGGTTGCCCTGCAGCCGCTCCACCTCCCGCCGGGCGATGGGGAGGCCCATGCCGCGCCCGGCCAGTTCGGTGGTGCGCGAGGCGGTGGAGAAGCCGGGATGGAACAGGAACTCCGTCAGCCGCTCCAGCGGTATCTCCTCGGCGCCGGACAGCTCGTCGGCGTCGATCAGGCCGCGTTCGGCCGCCTTGCGCAGGATCGCCGCGCGGTCCAGCCCACGACCGTCATCCTCGATGCGCAGGAGCAGGCGCGCCCCCTCCACCGAGGCGGCGATGGTGACGCGCGCCGCCGGCCGCTTGCCCAGCGCCAGCCGTTCCGCCGGCGTTTCGATGCCGTGGCTGATGGCGTTGCGGGCGATGTGGAGGATGGGGTCCTTCAGCCGCTGCAGGACAGCGCGGTCGGCTTCCACCTCCAGGCCGCGGACATCGACCTCGACCTCCTTGCCCTCGGCCCGGCTGATGTCGCGGACCATGCGGCCGAGGCCGCTCAGCTGGTTTTCGGCCGGCAGCATGCGCAGGCGCCGCATGTCCTGCTGGAAGCCGCCGCCCCAGCGCCGCATCGACCACAGCAGCCGGTCATGGCTGCGGTGCGCGCTGTCGAGCGCGCCGCCCAGCGACCGGAAGCGGCGCTCGAAAGCCATCAGGGCGGGCAGCGCGCCGCGGCCGTCGAGCGCGTCGGCTCCATCCTCCGGCCGGGCCTCCAGCCGGGCGCCGCGGCCGAGCTGCACGCGCAGATGACGCCATGCGCGGTCGAGCGCCCGCCATTCCTGCCGCATCGCTCGGAGCTGCTCGCCAAGCCCCGCCTGCGCCTCCACCTCCGGCAGCAGGGCCGACGCGGTTTCCGACAGACGCTCCAGACCTTGGGCGGCGATGCGGACCAGGGCGGCGGAATCGGCGTCGACGGTGCGCTCGCGCTGGCGGGGAGGCCGGCTCCCGGCGGTACGGGCGGGGGATGCGGGAGCGGGAGCCGAAGGGGGGCCGCCGCTACGTCCGGCGGCCAGCGCGTCGAGATCGGCGAGCACGCCGGCCGTCTCCACCGCCCCGCCGCCCTGGAGCGACCAGGCGACCAGATCCTCGATGGCGTCGAGCGCGCGGCGGAACACGCCGACATTGGCGGCGTCGAGCGGGATCTCGCCCTTCTGCACGGCGATGAAGGCGGCTTCCAGCCGGTGGGAGATCGCCTCCACCTCCGGCAGGTCGACGGCGCGGGCGGCGCCCTTCAGGCTGTGGGCGCGCCGGTGGATGTCGACGAGATCCGGCGCGTCGCCCGTCGCCTCCGCATCGCGGAGCGCGTTGCGGATCGCGGCGAGATGGTCCTTGTGCTCCAGGTCGAAGGCGGCGAGCAGGCGCTGGCGGATGTCCATCAGGCACCTCTCCCGCCCGACGCTGGTCCCCTCTCCCCCCCGGGGAGAGGGTTAGGGTGAGGGGGATGCGCGGCGAGGATTCTCGGGAATTCACGCAGTGCATCCCCCTCACCCCGACCCTCTCCCCGGGGGGGAGAGGGGGAAACGCGCTGGCTTCGGCGGCGCATCGTCACACCCGGTAGTTCCGCACCGCCTCGACCAGACCCTGGCCGAGGTTGTTCAGGTTGGCGGCGGCGCCTTCCAGCTGGCGGGTGCCGGCCGCCGTCTGGCTGCTGGCCTCGCGGATGTTCTGCAGCGCCTGGATCACCTGCTCCAGGCCAATCTGCTGCTGGTTGGTGCCGGCGACGATCTGCTGGAAGGCCAGCACGCTCTCCTGGATGTTCTCCGCCATGGTGCGGATGGTCGATTGGGTGGCGTCGGTCTGGCGCTTGCCGGCGGCGACGCGCTTCACCGCCTCCTCCGTCAGCATCACCGAGGCGTTGATGCCGTGCTGGATCTCCGACAGGTTGGAGCGGACCTGGGCGGTCGCCTCCTTCGACTGGTCGGCGAGGCTCTTGATCTCGCCCGCCACGATGGAGAAGGTGCGGCCATGCTCGCCGGCCGCCGCCGCCTCGATGGCGGCGTTCAGCGCCAGCAGGTGGCAGCGCTCGGCGATGTCGTTGACCGTCACGATGATCTCGCCGATCGCCTGGGTGCGCTCGGACAGCATGACGATGTTCTCGGCCACCGCCTCGGCCTGTTCGCGGATGGCGTCCATCGCCTGGATGGTGTCGTCCACCGCCTTCATGCCGGAATGGCTGGAGGCCGCCACCGTCTGGGCGCCGTGCGAGACGTCCTGGGCGCGGCGGTTGATCTGGGCGCCGGATTCGGTGATCTCCGACAGGGTCGCCGTGGTCTGCTCCACCGCCGCCAGCTGTTCGGCGACGCTGGCCGACTGCTGCTGGGTCGAGGCGCGGATCTGGGCGGTGGCGGCGTGGACGCTCTCCGCCGTCTCGCGGGTGGTGCGGGCCATCGACTTCAGCCTGCCGGCCATCTCGTTCAGATGCTGGCCGAGGATGGCCAGCTCGTCCTTGCCGGCGATGGCGATCTCCTGCGTCAGGTCGCCGTGGCCGACCTTGGTGACGAAGTCGATGGCGCGGCCGAGCCGCCGGGTGATGGAGCTGCCGATCAGAAAGGCGACCCCAACCGCGATCAGGAAGACGACGACCAGCGCGATGACCGACGACTGGATGGCGGTGTTGTAGATCGACCGGATGTCGGCGCGGCCTGCCTGGGTCAGATGGTCGATGGCGATCTGGGCCTGGGCGATGCGCGCCTCCATGTTCTTGCGCAGTTCGTCCACCCGCTGACGGCGCTGCAGCGCGTCGGCGATCTGGTTGCGCTCCAGCATGGTGTAGATGGTCCGCGCCTCGTCGCCGACCATGGTGATGGCGCGGCTCATCTCGTTGACGGAGGTGTCCAGTTCGACCCAGCCCCGGCGGCGGCTGTCGGTCACGCCGGTCGAGGACCGTTCAGCCACCATCGCCCGCAGCTGGCCCAGCCGGTCGCGCAGCTGGGCGCCGACCTCGTCGTAATGGCGGCGCACCGGCGCCAGCAGGGCCGGGATCTCGGCGACCCGCCCTTCGGCATTTGCGATGGACACGGCGTTCAGCGCCGTCTCGCGCGAGCTGCGCAGTTCCGCCTGCATGTTGCTGACGTCCGTCACCATTTTGGCGGCTTCGTTGTCGTAGGTCGACACCGCCATGATGACGTCCAGCGCGTCGGAGAAGCGCGACATCTGATAGAGCGCCAGCAGCGCCGTCAGGACACAGACCACGCCGAATCCCAGGACCAGCTTGTGCGCGACTTTCATGTTCATTCTTGGACTCCAGCCCCGGACGGCTCTTCAGGTGGATCGGTCGGTTTCAGGTCTTCACGAGGTCGAGCAGTGCCACCATGTCGAGGATCGCCATGCGGTCGGCGGCGATGGCCCTGACCAGCGGCCCGGCCTCCACCGGGGCGGAGCCGCGCGGCGGCACGATGTCGGCCACCCGCTCCACATCCCGCACGCGCAAGGCCGCCGGACGGCCGGTGCCGGTGCGCAGCACGATGGCGTAGCCGAACGGGTCGGTCCCGGCATCGGTCCTGGACAGCAGGGCGGCGGATACAGTGGCCGACGGGCCGCTGCACAGCCGGTCGAGGTCGAACAGCCGCATCACCCGGCCGGCGACGGCGATCACCCCTAGGACGGTGGGCGGTGCCCCCGGCACGCGGGCCAGCCGCGGCATCGGCACGATATGGCCGAGATGGCGCAGCTCCAGCCCATAGTGCGTTTCGGCCCCGCGGGCGACCAGCATCGGAATGCCGACGCTCTCCTCCCCGTGGAGTTGCGGGATTTCGGCCAGATCCTCCGCCCGGCGGGCCAGCACGGCGTCGGCCCAGGGGCCGCGGCCGGCAAAGGTCGCCTCCAGGTCGGCGTTGCGGCGGGCCAGCTTCCTGTGCACCTCGTCCCAGTCGATCGCCGCACGGGCGGCGGCGCGGTCGGGGGAAGCGCTTTCGAGGGCGGCGATCAGCGGTGCGGCACCCGTCACCGCCCCTGCCCCTGCGCCGGCAAGCGTGTCGTCCATCAGCCCTCCTCACCGGTCAGCCAGAGGTCCAGCATGCCGCGCAGTTCCTGGACGGTCAGGCCGCCGCCCTCCGCCACCGCCTCGTCGTCGGGACGGCTCTCCAGCGCCTCGCGCGCATTGCGGAAATGGCGCTGCGCCGGGAGCAGCCGGCCGCGCCGCCAATAGGCCAGCGCCAGATGATAGTCGGCCAGAACGAATCGCGGGTCGAGATACAGCGCGCGCTTGAAGGCCGCCACCGGATCGCCGACGCCCAGTTCCTCCTCCACCAGTCCCAGCTGGTAATGGGCGCCGGGGTCGAGCCGGCTCGCCTCCACCCGGGCGAGACAGGCTTCCAGAACGGTCGAGCGCTCGTTGGTTTCGGCGGGCTCCGGCGGGGTCGGTGCGGCGGGAGGCGTCGCCGCCGGCGCGGACTTGCGGGCGCGCGGAGCGGGCGCGGCTTCCGGCGCCGGTCCGGTCGCGCGGCGGGACTTGAGCACGGGAGCCGGGGCCGCCGCTGCCGGGCCGGGGGACGGGCTGCGAACCGTCGCGGCCGGGGCCGCCGCTTCGGCCTGCTTGCGGTAGAGGGTGGCGCCGGGGACCGAGACCGGAATGAACAGCTCGTTCATCTGCGGACCGGCCTCGGCATGGCCGACCACCAGCCAGCCGCCGTCGGCCAGCGCCTTGTGCAGGTTGCCCAGCAGCCGGTGCCGCGTCGCCTCGTCGAAATAGATCATGACGTTGCGGCACAGGATGATGTCGAAATGCCCGATCCCGTGCGGATAGGAGGGGATCGCTCCATCCACGAGGTTGAAGGGGAGGAAGCTGGTCCATTGCCGGAATTTCGGCTTCACCGACCACAGCTTGTCCTGGCGGTCGAAGCAGGCCTCCAGCGTTTCCGGCGACAGGCCGCGCACCGCCCAGTCGCCATAGGCGCCGCGCCGCGCCTGTTCCAGGAAGGCGCCGTTGATGTCGGTGCCGACGATGTGGACCTGCCAGCCTTCCAGCTGGGCGGCGAAATGCTGCTTCAGCAGGATTTCGAGCGTGTAGGCCTCCGGCCCGATGGAACAGCCGGCGCTCCAGATCCGCAGAAGCCGGCTCGATTGGTTGCGGCGCAGGCATTCGGGGATGGCGACGGCACGCAGCGCGTCGAACTGCTCGATGTAGCGGAAGAAGAAGGTCTCCCCCACCGCCAGCTCGTTGATGAGCCCCTGATATTCGGCGCCGGTCGGCCCCTCCGCCTCCAGCGCGGCGAGATAGCCGCCGACCGTGGTGATGCGGCCGAAGGGCAGCCGGCGGTTGATCCGCTCGGCGAAGGCGGCATCCTTGTCGGCATAATAGGCGAGCCCGGTGGCGTCGATCACCATCGCCTTCAGGCGCAGGAAATTCGGATCGCGGCGGATCTTCTCGATCCCGGCGGCGACGGCGTTCGGCATCATGCGGCACCGCCCGCGGAGGAGGCCGGGTCCTGAGCGTGCTGCCACTGCGCCAGCCTGCGCTCCGCCACGGCGCGGAAGGCGTCGAGCAGCCGGCCTTCCGCCTCGCTGAGCAGCCGGTCGGGATCCAGCAGGGTCACGGTGCCGCCGCGGCCGGTCATCCGGTCCGGAAAGGCGCCGGCGGCACAGCCGTTGAAGGTCAGCGACGGGTCGGAGGGGGTGCGCTCGGCGGGATCGACCGCGGTGTCGCCGTGGACCCGGTCGGCCAGCAGCGCCGCCGGCCGCCCCTGCCAGGTGACGAGGAGCAACGGCGAATAGAGGTTCGGCTCGGCGGCCCCGGCGCCCTCCCCGGCCAGATCCAGCAGCACGTCCAGGCGCAGGACCGGAACCACCTCCCCCTGATAGCGGAAAACGCCCTCCACCGGCAGCGGCGCCGTCGGCAGCCGGTCGAGACGCGGCAACGGCAAAAAACGCCGCACGGACCCGACCGGCAGCGCCAGCGCCCGGCCGGCAACCGAAAACACGACGCAACGGAATGGCGACGGGGTGGAGACAGTTTGCGCTGGGTTTGGTGACATCCGTCCGTCGATGGTCTGGAATCCGACCGGGAACATGCCCCATCACGACCGGAATGCGAATTACGCCAATGGTTTACGCCGTAGGGCCTATGCCCCGGCCGCGATCGTCCCTGCCCTTTGCCGGATGGATCGGGCGGGCTACTCTGTTGCGGCAAGGATAAACCGGGACCAGGGAGAGAAGAGACGATGGCCGGCCGTTATTTCGAGGATTTCCGCATCGGCGACGTGATCGAATCGGAAGGGGCGACCCTGACCGACAGCCAGATCATGGATTTCGCCCTGCGCTTCGACCCGCAGCCCTTCCATATGGACGCGGCGGCGGCGGCCGACGGGCCGTTCCAGGGGCTGATCGCCAGCGGTTTCCACACCCTGTCGCTGACCTTCCGGCTGATCCGCGACACCGGCATCATCACCGGCACCAGCCTTGGCGGCTCCGGCATGGACGAGCTGCGCTGGCTGCGGCCGGTGCGGCCCGGCGACACCATCCGCGCCCGGGTCGAGGTGGTGGAGACCATCCCGTCGCGCCGCGGCGGGCGCGGCACGGTGCGGCTGGCCTACACCACGGTGAACCAGCGCGGCGAGCCGGTGATGACCTGCATCATGAACCACATCATCGCCGGACGGGGCGGCCCGCAGACCGTCGAGGTCTGAACGCCACGCCTCCCCCACCATGCCTTCGCCGCCTTCAGGCCCGCGCGGCCAGGGTGCGGATTGCCAGCGCGGCGGCGGAGGCGCGGTTTTCCACCCCCAGCTTGGCGAAGACCTGTTCCAGGTGCTTGTTCACCGTGCGCGGGCTGATGCCCAGGATCTCGCCGATGTCGCGGTTGGGCTTGCCGTTGGCGATCCACAGCAGAACCTCCGCCTCGCGCGCGGTGAGGCCGAGCGCGTCGCGGAGAATCGCCTCCTGCCGTCCGGCGGTCGGCTCGCTGAGGCGGAACAGGTACTCGTCGGGGTTGGCCGGGCTGAGATAGGTGAACTCCAGCCGCCGCACCCCCTCGCCGTCCGGCAGCTCCATCGTGAAGGTCTCCGCCGAGGCGCCGGGGGATGAGGATTGGCGCAGCCGGACCAGACCGGCGGCCAGGGAGGATGCCGCTTCGGGGCGCACGCCGTCAGGGCCGGGCAGCAGGCCGCCGAGCAGCCGCTCCGCCTGCGGGGTGCACCACAGCAGCCTGCCCTCCCCGTCCGTTGCCAGCAGGAAGCGGCCGGTGGCGTCGAGCGCGGCGCGGGCGCCGTAGGCGACGCGGGCGTTGGTCAGATGGACGCGGATGCGGGCGATCAGCTCGTCCACCACGATCGGCTTGGTGACGTAGTCGACGCCGCCGGCCTCCAGCCCCTTCACCACATGCTCGGTGTCGCTGAGGCCGGTCATGAAGATGACGGGGATGTGCGACAGGTGGGGGATCTGCTTCAGCCGCCGGCAGGTCTCGAAGCCGTCGAGGCCGGGCATCACCGCGTCCATCAGGATCAGGTCCGGGGTGATCTGGCTGACGAGGTCCAGGGCACTTTCGCCGTCGACGGCGACCAGCACGGTCAGGTCGGCCTGCTCGATGGCCTCCGTCAGGAATCCCAGCGTGTCGGGGGTGTCGTCCACCACCAGGATCATGTCGCGGCGCTTCATCCCGTCACGGCCCCATCTTCCGCCAGATCATCTTGGTCCAGATCGTCTTGGTCCTGCGCGGCGTCGCTCTGCGCCGCCGCCTCTTCCACCGCACGCATATAGCCTTTCAGGTCGAAGGCGCGCACCAGCGTTCGCAGCCGCTCGACGAAAGGCAGGGCGGCGGCATCCTCCGCCTCGATCTCGCGCAGCTTGGCCTCGATCCCACGAATATAGCCGATCCGGCCAAGCTGGCGCAGGTCGTCGAGATGACGCAGCGCCGGCTCCGGCGGGTGATTGGACGGCTCGGGGGCTTGATCGGCCGGCGCGGGCGGCGGGGCAAGCGGTTCCGCCGGCTTTTCCGCCGCATGGAGCCATTCCAGGCCGGTCAGCGCCTGCAAGCGGTCGAGCAGCGCGTGGATCTCGATGGGCTTGGCGACGAAGGCGTCATGCGGCGCCCGGCCGTCGCCCGGTCCCTGCGCCTCATAGGCGTTGGCGGAGACCATGATGATGCGGATGCGGTCGGCGAACTGGCGGCGCAGCTCCTCCGCCACGTCCCAGCCGCTTTCGCCGGGCATGGAGATGTCGAGCATGGCGACGTCGGGCTTGCACTGCGCCGCCAACTCCAGGCAGGTGGCGGCGTCGGACGCGGTGAACAGCACGAACCCAAGCGGACGCAGGATGTCGGTCATCAGCGCCAGATGGTCGCGGTCGTCGTCGGCCAGCAGGATGGTGATCTGCGGCCCGGCATAGCCGGTGATGGCGCGGCGCTCCACCTGCTCGCCCGGCCGGTGCATCGCCTCCGACAGCAGCAGGCGGACGGTGAAGACGCTGCCCCGCCCCGCTTCGCTGCGCACCGCGATGTCGCCCCCCATGATCCGGGTCAGCACCCGCGTGATGGTCAGGCCGAGTCCGGTGCCGGCCACCGCCCGCACCGCCGCCCCCCGCCCGCGCTCGAACGGTTCGAAGACGCGGTCGAGATCCTCCGCCCGGATGCCGATGCCGCTGTCGGCGATCTCGAACTCGGCGATCTGGCTGCGGTAGCGGACGGTCAGGGCGACATGGCCGCTCTCGGTGTATTTCACCGCGTTGGACAGCAGGTTGATCAGGATCTGCCGCAGGATCTTGCTGTCGGTGTGGACCCAGACCGGCAGATGCGGCACGCGGGCATAGCGGAACTCAAGCCCCTTGGCCGATGCCTGGATGCGGAACATGTCGGCCAGCTGGTCGAGAAAGTCGATCAGCTGCACCTTGTCGCGGCTGAGCCGGCGCAGGCCCGATTCGATCTTGGAGATGTCGAGCAGTCCGTCGATCAGGTTCGACAGATGCTCCGCGCTGCGGCGGATGACGCGGACGGCGTCCTGCGGGCGCTGGGTGCTGTTGCTCTCCAGAAGCTGGGCATAGCCGGAGATGGCGTTGAGCGGCGCGCGGATTTCGTGGCTGACGCCGATGATGTAGCGGCTCTTGGCGGCGTTGGCCGCCTCGGCCACCTCCTTGGCCTTCTGGAGGGCCGCGTCGGTGCGCTCGTGGGCGGCGATCTCGTCCATCAGCATGGCGGTCTGGCGGCCGGTCTCCTCCTCCGCCTTGCGGCGGCTTTCATGGGCCAGCACCAAGAGCCAGGCGGCGACACCGGACAGGATGAACAGGCAGACGAAGACGGTGACCAGCGCGGTGTGGATCGCCGCCCGCTCCGCCGCGTCGGCATTGGCGTACTGGAAGTCGATGACCAGCAGCACCCCGCCCAGCACCAGCGAGAACAGCGTCATCACCCCGATGAAATGGCCGGTGCGGGTGTGGACCCCGGCAGCCATGCGCTTGGGCAGGACCCGTTGCAGGCTGTGGGCGATCTGGTCGGCGAAGCGGCTGTCGGTCTTGCACAGATCGTGGCAGCGCGCCTCCAGCGTGCAGCAGAGCGAGCAGATCGGCGCGTCGTAGGCCGGGCAGAAGGCCATGTCCGGCCGCTCGAACTGGTTCTCGCAGATCGAACAGCGGACGGTCGCGCCCTCGCCGGGCAGTTGAGTGGACTTGCGGGCGATGTAATAGCGGCCCCCGGTTTTCCAGGCGATCAGCGGGGCGGCGGCGAAGGCGACGACCAGCCCAATGAAGGGGGCCAGCGCCTGGGCCACCGGGCCGAGAAGGCCGAAGAAGGCGGTGGTGGAGCACAGAACCGACAGGCCCATGGCGCCGGTGCCGACCGGGTTGATGTCGTAGAGATGGGCGCGCTTGAACTCGATCCCCGGCGGGCTGAAGCCGAGAGGCTTGTTGACCGCCAGATCGGCGGCGACGGCGCCCAGCCAGCCGACCGCAACGTTGGCGTAGAGGCCAAGGATGCTCTCGATCACGCCGAGGATGCCGATCTCCATCAGCAGCAGGGCCAGCAGCACGTTGAACACCAGCCAGACGACGCGGCCGGGGTGGCTGCGGGTCAGGCGGGAGAAGAAGTTCGACCAGGCGATGGAGCCGGCATAGGCGTTGGTGACGTTGATCTTCATCTGGCAGACGACGACGAAGATGCCGGTCAGCGCCAGCGCCGCGACGGGGGAGCCGAACACGTCGAGAAAGGCCATGTGGTACATGCTGTTGGGCTGCACCGCATCCTCCACCGCCAGCCCGTGCTTGATGGCGAGGAAGGCCAGCAGCGACCCCGCCGCCAGCTTCAGGCTGCCGATCACCACCCAGCCCGGTCCGCCGGCCAGCAGCGCCGTCCACCAGCGCACCTTGCCGATGCGCGACTGCGAAGGCAGGAAGCGCAGATAGTCGACCTGCTCGCCGATCTGCGGCAGAAGCGAGAGCAGGACCGAGGCGGCCATGCCGAAGGGCAGCAGCGACAGCCCGCCGTCGGGGGCGTAAACGCCGGGCAGCGAGGTCCATTGCGCCAGGGTTTCGCGGTCGAGCAGGAAGAAATAGGCCAGCGGCACGCATTGCAGCAGGATCCACACCGGCTGCGTCGCCCATTGCATGCGGCTGATGAAGCGGATGCCGTAGACGGCGATGGGGATCACCGCCAGCGAACTGATGACATGGGCGACCGAGGCCGGGATGCCCAGCACCATGGTCAGCCCGGCCGACATGATGCTGGCCTCGATCGAGAACAGGATGAAGGTGAAGGAGGCGTAGACCAGCGAGGTGATGGTCGAGCCGAGATAGCCGAAGCCGGCGCCGCGGGCCAGCAGGTCGATATCCACCCCGGCCTTCGCCGCGTGATAGGTGATCGGCAGCCCGACCAGGATGCTGAGAACCGCCACCGCCAGGATGGCGGCCATGGCGTTCTCGAAGCCGTAGGTCAGGGTGACGGCGGCGCCCAGCGCCTCGCAGGCCAGGAAGGAGATGGCGCCGAGCGCGGTGTTGGCGACCCGCCACGCGCTCCAGCGCCGCGCCCGTTCCGCGGTGTAGCGGAGCGCGTAGTCCTCCAGCGTCTGGTCGGCGGCGAGCTGGTTGTATTGCCGGCGTTCACGGACGATCCGTTGCCTCGCGCTCATGCCCGTCCGCCGTTCCCGCCCGTCGCCTGTGGTGGTCCGCATCGTCGGGAGTTTCGGGGTGGTTGGCAAGGTGCAAGAGCTGTGAAACTCCCTCTCCCGCCCCGGGAGAGGGAAGGGGCCCGCCGCAAAGCGGTGGGAAGGGTGAGGGGTTTGGCACGGAGCCATGCGGTTCGGGATTCTTGGCTCCCCCCTCACCCTCCCCACTTCGTGGGTCCCCTCCCTCTCCCGGGACGGGAGAGGGCGATCATTGACAGCGCCGGACCCTGTCTCTAGCTGTCGAACCTCACGACCCGGACAATCTGTGAAAGCCCAAGCATGACCGTCGAGCTTGTCGTTTGTGAAACCTGCCGCCGGCCGGAGGATCCGCCCGACGCCACGCGGCCGGGGGCGGAGCTGGTGGCGCTGATGGAGCGGGCGCTGGCCGACCAGCCCGATCTGGCGGCGCTGGTGCGGCTGCGGCCGATGCGCTGCCTGATGAGCTGCCGGCGCCCTTGCGCCGTCGCGGTGCGCTCCGCCGCGCGGATGAACTATGTGCTGGGCGACTTCGCCCCGGACGAGATGACGGTGGAGACGCTGACCGCCTATCTGCGCGCCTATGCCGCCACCGATGACGGGATCGTTCCGTTCAAGCAATGGCCGCAGGGCGTCAAGGGTCGTTTCGTTTCCCGACTCCCGCCGCTGGAGGAGCCGGACGGTCGGGTTTGACACATCGGGGCGGCGGTCCAATTATTGTTGGCAAGACCAACGATTTTTTCGCCCTTACGGGCGGGGAGGAGCGCCCGATGAAGGTCGACCCCGAGGTCCTGAATTGCGCCACCGGCCTGCTGCACATGGCGCGCGAGGCGGAACGCTCCAACGGCTGGGAAGCCGGCGACCTGCTGCGCACCACGCTGCGCCTGCTGGTGGTTGCCGGCGCCGACGGCCATGGCTGGGACGCCGACGACCTGTCGGAGGAAGTCCGCGATCTGGTCGAGGCTGTGCGGACGACCAATGCGGACGATGGGGCGTTCGGGGGCGCGTTCGGGGATGGGGAGATGGTGGTGCATTGAGAGGGGCGCTTGTCGCCGGGGAGAGTTAGACCCCCACCCTAACCCTCCCCCGCTGGGCGGGGGAGGGGATAAGTGCTTGTTCGGGAGAGTGGCGGCAGTCCCTCCCCCGCCCAGCTCTCGCACAAAGCTTCGCTTTGTGCTGACGCGGCAGGCGGACCGCAGGTCCGCTGAGAGCGGGGGAGGTTAGGTGGGGGTCTAGCGTCGCAAGAATCCGACTCCCCTACCCCTCCGAAACCTCCGGGTTCAGCTGGATCAGCACCTTGTCGATGCGGCGGCCGTCCATGTCGACGACCTCGAAACGGATGCCGTTCCAATGGAAATGCTCCGCCGCGGTCGGAACGTGACCGAAATGATCGAGCAGGAAGCCGGCGATGGTGTGGAAATCGCCCTCCCCCTTCATGTTCTTGACGCCGACCAGCGCCTCGACCTCCTCGACCGGGGTCATGCCGTCGACCAGCCAGCTGCCGTCCTCGCGCTGGACGGCGGCGGTGTCGCCTTCGTGGCTGCTGTCGGGCAGTTCGCCGGCGATCGCCTCCAGGATGTCGGTCATGGTGACCAGACCCTCGACGCTGCCGTACTCGTCCACCACCACCGCCATGTGGACGCTGGCCTGCTTGAACAGGTCGAGCAGGCGGAAGACCGGCGTGCCGTCATGGACGACCAGCGGCTGGACCATCGCCGCCCGGATGTCGAAGGAAACCCCCTTCAGCGACTGGTCGAGCAGCGCCTTGGCCGCGACGATGCCCTGCAACTCGTCGACGTCGCCGCGGCAGACCGGGAAGCGGGAATAGCCGCTGTCGCAGATCTCGCGGCCGATGGCGTCGGGACTGTCGTCGATGTCGAGCCAGATCAGGTCGGGGCGCGGCGTCATGATCGACCGCACCGTGCGGTCGGACAGATGCATCACCCCCTCGATCATCTGGCGCTCGGCCGGCTCGAAGACGCCGCTCTGGGTGCCTTCGGCGATCAGGGTCTTGACCTCCTCCTCCGTCACCGTCTGCTCGCGCGAGGTCGGCAGGCGCAGAAGCTTCAGCACCGCGTCGCTCGACACGCCGAGAAGCCAGACCACCGGGGCCGACAGGCGCGACACCGTCCGCATCGGGGCGGCGACCATGGCGGCGATCCGCTCCGACGAGATCAGGGCGACGCGCTTGGGCACCAGTTCGCCGATGATGAGGGAGAAATAGGTGATGGCGGCGACCACCAGGGCGAACGCGACGGTGTGGCCGTAGGGGGCGATCCAGGCGACCTGTTCGTCCAGCACGCCGCCGAGCCGTTCGGCCAGGGTGGAGCCGCCATAGGCGCCGGCGATGATGCCGGTCAGGCTGATGCCGACCTGCACGGTGGACAGGAAGCGGCTCGGATCCTCCGACAGCTCCAGCGCGACGCGGGCGCCCGCGCCGCCTTTCTCCTCGGCCATCTGCTGAAGCCGGGCGCGGCGCGCCGACACCAGCGCCATCTCCGACATCGCGAAGAAGGCGTTGAGCAGGATCAGCAAGACGATGACCAACAGTTCCCAGATCATGGCGTTGTGCCCTTTGGGGCGCTCCCTCAACCGATCAATTGTTGCGCCACGGCGACCGCCGCCTGCCCGAGACCGAGCAGGACGGCGGCGATGATGGCGATGGACAGAAGGCCGGCGATCAGGCCGGCCGAGACGAAGGCACCGTCGGATTCCATCAGCCCCAGCGCGATCAGCGCGATGGCGAAGGCAGGGGGCTGGTTTCCGAAAACGATGGGAAGGGACAGGATGCCGGCCAGAACCATCACCGCCAGCCCCAGCAGCCGTTCGGCGGTGGGACCGGCCAGCGCCGGCATGCGTGGGCGCAAATGGCGCTCCACCCGCTCCGCCCAGGGCTTGGCCCGGCGGATCACGCCCAGGAAGGCCTTGCGGTCGAAACTGGCCGCCAGCATGCGGCGCGGCAGCCAGGGGCCATGCCGGCCCAGCGCCATCTGGGCGCCGAGCAGGATCATCGGCACGCCGGTGGCGGTCGACAGGCCGGGAACCGGCAGCACGTTGGGAATGGAAAGGATCAGCAGCAGCGCGCCGAAGGCACGGTCGCCCAGCGCGTCCATAATCTCGCCGAGCGAGATTCGCGAAGACGTCTCGCCGGGCGGAATGCGGGACGGTACGGCCGGATCGTTGGAAAGGGGATCGCCGGTGGCGGCCCCGGTGGCGGCGCCGCGCGTCAGGAAGTCGTCCAGCAGGTCCGAAACGCGCGCACAACTCCCTTCCGCACTGGCCCTTTCCGGACTGGGATGGGGTGCGTCGTACGACCTGGGGGACGACCCGGGAGGTCGATCTTTGCTCACGGCTCTCCCCGATGCCGGAAACGGGATCGGAGCGGGCCGGGCGAAGGATGGCAGGAACCCATGGACCTTTCGCGTCGCGGCGGTAGCGATCTCCCTTCTACAGGAAGGGCGGAGAAAGCGCCAGCGCCGGTTGAGGTCGGACCGGGGAACGGACAGTAGGGCGCGCCCTGCCCGTCCAGGCTATTGGCGCTTCTGCATGACGAAGGCCAGGCGCTTCGTCAGGTCGGCCTTCGAGACCGGTTTCACCAGGTAGCCGGAGATGCCATAGGCGATGGCGCGCTTCACCACATCCGCCTCGCGGTGGCCGGTCAGCACCAGCACCGGCAGGTCGGCCAGCGGGTTGCCGGTGGCGGTGCGCAGGGCGTGCAGCAGGTCCAACCCGGTCATCCGCGGCATCTCCAGGTCGCAGATCGCCACGTCGACGTCCTCGCCGTTCTTGCGCAGGATGTCGAGCGCCTGGACGCCGTCCGCCGCCTCGAACACCGTCCGCAGCCCGATGTCGTGCAGCAGCCGGTAGATCAGCTTGCGGGTGAAGTCGTCGTCCTCGACCAGAAGCACACCGAGATCATGTATCGTCCGGACCTGGCGGGTCCGCCCACCTGCCTCCACCACCATGACGCTCTCCGCTCCGCCTGTGTTCACCCGGACGCTGGCCGCGCGGCCGGACGACACAGTTTTCTGGATGTATTGTTGCGCAGTCGTTAACGGAATCGCCATTGCCGGACGACGGACACCCGGATCCCGCCGACGGGGAATGGCAATCGGGCACGCAACGTCCTATCCTTGCCACCCGCCGCAAGGCCAGCCCTTCCGAACCGATCAGGACCGCTCCTCCCTTGACCCCGCCGCCCGCCGCCCCCTGTCCCCCTTCGGCAGTTCGCCCGACGCAGCGATGTTCGCCGCCGTGGTGGAGGCCAGCGGCGGCGGCATCGCCGTGTCCGACGCCACCCTCCCCAACCACCCCATCGTCTATTGCAACCGCGCCTTCCTGGAGATGGTCGGCTATGCGGCCGACGAGGTGATCGGCCAGGACGGCAGCTTCCTGCAGGGGCCGGCCACCGACCCGGAGACGGCGTCGGCCATCCGCGCCGCGCTGGCCGAGGCGAGGCCACTGTCGGTGGAGGTGCTGAATTACCGCAAGGACGGCACCGCCTTCTGGAACGCGCTGAGCCTGCGGCCAGTGCCGGGGCCTAATGGTTCGACGCGCTGGATCGCCGCCTCCTGCGCCGACGTCACCCACAGCCGCCGGTCGCAGGAAGAACTGCGCGACGCCGAGGAGCAGCTGACCAAGCTGGCGGCCGAGACCTTCGCCCTGGCCGAGAAGCTGGACGGCGCGCGGGAGGAGGCGGAGGCCGCCCGCATCGCGGCGGAGAACGCCAGCCGCGCCAAGTCGCGATTCCTGGCGATGATGAGCCACGAGCTGCGCACGCCGATGACCGCGGTGATCGGCATGGGCGACCTGCTGATGGGCAGCGGGCTGAACGACCAGCAGAAGGCCTTCGTCAAGACGCTGCGCTCGTCGGCCGACACGCTGATGACGATCCTGAACGACGTGCTCGACTTCTCCAAGATCGAGGCGGGACAGCTGACGCTGGAAGAGATCGACTTCTCGCTGCCCCGGCTGGTGGAGGACGTGGTCCAGCTGTTCCTGGTGCGGGCGGCGGCCAAGGGGCTGAGCCTGTCGGCCTCCATCGCCGAGGATACGCCGCGCCACATCCGCGGCGACCCGACCCGGCTGCGGCAGGTGCTGTTCAATCTGGTGTCCAACGCCATCAAGTTCACCGACCGCGGCGCCATCGAGATCGCCGTGTGGTCGCCGGACCCTCCCGTTGGCCCGTCGAGCGACTTGGGCGCGCCGGATGGCTCCGTGATCCTGCGGTTCGAGGTGCAGGACAACGGCATCGGCATGACGGCGGAGCAGCGCGCCCGCCTGTTCGATGCCTTCGTCCAGGCCGACGTGTCGACCAGCCGCAAATATGGCGGCACCGGGCTGGGGCTGGCGATCTGCAAGCGGCTGGTGGAGGCGATGGGCGGCGAGATCACCGTCTCCAGCGCGCCCGGCCGCGGGTCCACCTTCCGCTTCTCGATCCGCAGCCGGCTGGCGGAGGCGCAGCCGGCCGCCGACCTCGGTTCCCGGCCGGCCCTGTCGGCGGCGGAGATGCCGGAGCCGACGCGGGTGCCGCTGCGGCTTCTGCTGGCTGAGGACAACGACATCAACCGCATGCTGATCGTCGCCATGATGACCCGCATCGGCCATCAGATCGACGCGGTGGCCGACGGGCGGGCGGCGCTGGCCGCGGTCACGGCGGCCGATTACGACGCGCTGATCCTGGACATGGAAATGCCGGTGCTGGATGGCCGGTCGACGGCGCGGGCGATCCGCCGGATGGACGGGCCGGTGGCGCGCATCCCCATCGTCGGGCTGTCGGCCGACGCCCTGCCGGAGCATCGCGACGGCCATATGGCCGCCGGGCTGGACGCCTATCTGACCAAGCCGATCGACTGGGAGCAGTTGAACGCCGTGCTGATCGATCTGGCGACCCGGCCGCAGGACGGACGGGTGGTGCCGATGCCCAGCCGCCCGGCGGCGGAGGGCGGCCAGTTCTCGTCCCTGCCGCTGATCGACCGGGTCAAGCTGGCGGAGCTGCGGCTGGCGCTGGGCGGCGAGGCGCTGGACGGCATGCTGCAACTGCTGCCGGAGACGGCGTTGCGCGAACTGACGGCGATCCGCTCCGCCCTGCAGGCCGGCCGGCCGAAGGAGCTGAAGCAGGCGGCCCACACGCTGACCGGGCTGGCCGCCAATTTCGGCGCTCCGCGCATGGCCGCCATCGCCCGCGCCATCAACGACAGCCCGGCCGACACCGAGAAGGTCGCAGCATTGCTGCCCCTGCTGGAGACCACCGTCGCCGCCACCAGCAGCCTGGTGCGCGACCCGGCAGAAAGTATCCCCTCTCCCCCCCGGGGAGAGGGTTAGGGTGAGGGGGTCGCGCGGCGAGGATCTTCAAGAATCGCGCACTCTCCGCTTCCCACCAAATCCACCCTGTGCATCCCCCTCACCCCGACCCTCTCCCCGGGGGCTATGGCATTCACACAATCCCAACTATTGCTAAGCATCTGGAACAAAAGGAACTTTGCGTCATCCCCGCGAAGGTGGGGAACCAGGAAACTCCGCGGATCAGCGGCGGATGTGGCTGGATTCCCACCTTCGCGGGAATGACGGCCGACAAAAGACGGCCGACAAAATTGCTTTATCCCAATGCCTTACGTGACGCTGAGATGTGTGAATGTCATAGCCCCGGGGGGAGAGGGAGATTACGCGCGGTTGAGCGGCGCGGGACCGATCTGCTAGAGACTCGGGGCATGAAGAAAGCAGCGCCGAAGCGGCGCGGCGGGTCGCCGCGCGTCACCCATCCCGACCAGTTCGATCTGCTCGACGTACCCGAGCCGACGGCGGTGATGATCACCTATTCGGGTCGCACCGTCGATCTGGAGCGGCCGGACTTCGGCCCCTTCGACATCGAGGACATTGCCCGGCCGCTGGCCTACCAGTGCCGCTTCGTCGGCAACACCCAGCGCTTCTTCAGCGTGGCCCAGCACTGCGTCCTGGCCAGCCGGCTGGCGCCGCAGGGCTATGCCTACGACGCGCTGATGCATGACTGCGAGGAGGCCTTCACCGGCGACTGGCCGACGCCGTGGAAGGTGCGGATCGGCCGCGACGCCATCCGGCAGGCAGTGGAGCCGATCAAGAGCGCGCTCGCCCTGCGCTTCGGCTTCCGCCATCCGGAGCCGAAGGCGGTCAAGCTGGCCGACCAGCGGGCGCTGGCGACCGAACTGCGCGACCTCTGCGCGCCGCACCGCGTCAACTGGCGCGACCTGCCCGACCCGGACGAGGCCGCCATCGTGCCGCTCGGCCCGGAGGAGGCGCTGGCCGATTTCCTGGAGCATTACCGGCGGCTGAAGCCGGCCTGAGACCCCCAGTCGGAATCAGGCGTGGCCGCCCTGCTCCGCCCTGCGGCCACGGCCGCGCTTGGGGGCCGGCGCCGCGCCGGTGGAGGCGCCGTCGGCCTGCTGCTCGGCGCAGCGCTCGGCAAGCTCGCGGATGGCCGCGCGGATCTGCGGGTCGCGGATGCTCTGGAAATAGCGCGCCAGCATCAGCGCCTCGCGCGATTGCAGCGTGTTCTCCTGCTCCTCGCCGCCGGCCGCCGCGGGCATCTCGCCGCCCTCGCCCGCCTGCTGGCGGTTCTCCAGCCCTTCGAAGAAGACGGAGACGGGCACACGGAAGAACTGGCCCAGCTTGAACAGGCGGCTGGAGGACACGCGGTTGAAGCCGCGCTCGTACTTCTGCAATTGCTGGAAGGTCAGCCCCAACGCCGCGGCGACGTCGCTCTGGCTGAGGCCGGCGAGCATGCGCAGCTCCCGCAGGCGCTGGCCGACGAACACATCGACCTCGTTCAGGCCTTCCTTCTTTTCGCGCCCACGCCGTTTCATGGCTTTTCCCCTTCGATCCTGTACTGGCCCGCACTGGTCCCGGCAGCCGACTCCTCCCGCCGCCATCCGGAACGCCTCCACTGGCGCCGAAGCTTAGGAACACGTCGCCGGGAAGACGAATCGGCCGGTCACGGGGACGGATTGCAACTCAGCTATGACCGCGACCTGCCGATGTCAACCGCTGCTGGACCAGTTACCTCTTTTGGGCAGGGCGGTTTTCGCGGGAATCGGCCGGTTGGTCATAGGACCGCACTCTTTTCGCGCATTGAGCGGTATCGCCCTACCCACAGTCGCGTCCGCCGGGCGGCTCCGCTCACGCCCGGAGCCGGCTGCGGCATTGTGACCCAAGGTTGCGAGCGAAGCCGTTGCACAGCCGCCGCAGGGCTGCAACATTTGCGGGGCACTAGGCATATTTTGCCGGGCGCCCGGCAAAAACTGCCGCCGATTAACCCTCTCTTCATCAAGACACCGCAGCATGCCCCAACATAGGCATGCCCGGCGCGGAACTTGCACAAACCGTCTCGCAATCGCGAAACGGAGACGTGTGGAGAGTATGCCGGGAAGATTTCCGATCGGGGACCGCGCGTGAACAACCTGCTGCAGACCTTGCGCAATCTCGGACCCGCACGCCTTGCGGCGATCGGCGGCGTCGGGCTGTTGCTGATCGGATTCTTCGTCTATCTGACCACCCGGCTGTCCACGCCGGAAATGGAGCTGCTCTATTCCGACCTCCAGCAGTCGGAGGCGGCGGCCATCGCCAAGAAGCTGGAGGAGGCCAAGGTCCCCTACAGCGTCGACAAGTCCGGCACCAAGATCACCGTCCCCGCCGATCAGGTCGGACCGATGCGCATGCGCATGGCGGCCCAGGGCCTGCCGTCGGGCGGATCGGTCGGCTACGAGCTGTTCGACAAGGGCGAGGGGTTCGGCGCCACCAGCTTCATGCAGAACATCAACCACCTGCGCGCGCTGGAAGGCGAGATGGCGCGCACGGTGCAGACGCTGAACGGCGTCATGCAGGCCCGCGTGCATCTGGTGCTGCCCAAGCGCGAGCTGTTCGCCCGCCAGCAGAACCCGGCGACCGCCAGCGTCTTCCTGAAGCTGCGCCCCGGCGCCAAGCTGAGCCGCGAGAACATCCAGGCCATCCAGCAGCTGATCGCCGCCTCCGTCCCCAACCTGGACCCCAACCGCATCTCCATCGTCGACGACAAGGGCAACCTGCTGGCGCGCGGCACCGGCAGCGACACCGCCGAAGCGATGATGGCGAGCGCGGAGGAGAAGAAGCAGGCCTTTGAGGGGCGGATGGCCCGCACCATCGAGGATCTGTTGGGCCGGACGCTGGGCTACGGCAAGGTCCGGGCCGAGGTGTCGGCCGACCTCGACTTCGACCGCATCACCACCCAGTCGGAAATCTTCGATCCGGAAAGCCAGGTCGTCCGCTCGACCCAGACCGTCAACGAATCGAACGAGAGCAGCGACCGCGATCCGCTGGCCCCGGTGACGGTGGACCAGAACCTGCCGACGGCCCAGGCCAGCAGCAGCGCCAGCCCGCTGTCCTCCAACAAGTCGTCCCGCGCCGAAGAGACGATCAACTACGAGATCACCAAGACCACCAAGTCGCATGTCCGCGAGGCGGGTCAGGTGCGCCGCATGTCGGTCGCCGTCCTGGTCGACGGCACCTATCAGACCAGCAAGGACAACGGGCCGACCTACCAGCCGCGCAGCGAGCAGGAGATCGAGAGCATCAAGGCGCTGGTGCGGTCCGCCGTCGGGCTGGACGCCGTGCGCGGCGACTCGCTGGAAGTGGTGAACATGCGCTTCTGGTCGCCCGAGGACGACATCCAGAAGCCGGAAGAGCTGTTCATGGGCATGACCAAGGACGACCTGTTCCGCATCGCGGAGATGGTCGTGCTGGGCATCGTCGCCGTCCTCATCATCCTGCTGGTCATCCGCCCGCTGATCTCCCGCGCCTTCGAGAAGGCGGAGATGCAGGAGGAGGACGAGATGGACCGCCTGCTGACCGATCAGGCCGGCATGCCGGCCGCGCTCGCCGCCCCCACCGGCGCGCTGGCCCAGGATCTGGCGCTGGAAGCGGCGCAGGCCGACGAGGAGCTGGAGCAGATGATCGACATCAACCGGGTGGAAGGCCGCGTCCGCGCGTCCTCCCTGCGCAAGGTCGGCGAGATCGTCGACAAGCATCCGGAAGAGGCGGTCTCCATCCTGCGCAACTGGCTGTATCAGGAGAGCTGAGCGATGCCGGCCTCCGTTTCCACTGACTTCGGGGAAGGACCGCGGCGATGAGCGTGCGCAAATTCCTCTTCGACGAGTCCTTCGACGTGGACGCCGTTCCCCGCATGACCCATGTGGAGGACGACGACCTGCTGCCCGAGGACGAGCTGTCGGCCCATCCGGAACCCGAGCCGGAGCCGGAACTGCCGCCCGCCCCGACTTTCGGCGAGGAGGAGCTGGCTGCCGCCCGCGCCCAGGGCTACGAGGAGGGCATGGCCGCCGGTAAGTCGGCGGGCACCTCCGAGGGCTATGGCAAGGGCTTCACCGACGGCATGGCCGCCGGCCAGAACACCGGCTACGAGCGCGGCAAGGCGGAGATCGAGGCGACGGTGAACAACCGCATCGCCAACGCCCTGTCGCAGATCGCCGACGGGGTGCAGCGGCTGCTGGCGGAGCGCGAGGCGGGCAACGCCGCGCGCGGCGAACAGCCGGTCCATCTGGCGCTGGCCATCGTCCGCAAGCTGCTGCCCGAATGGGCGCGGCGCGGCGGCATGGTCGAGGTCGAGGGCATGGTCCGCGCCTGCCTGACCGACCTGATCGACGAGCCGCGGCTGGTCATCCGGGTGGCCGAGGACACGATGGGGCTGGTGCGCGACCATCTGGACGAAACGGTGGGCTCGCGCGGCTTCGGCGCCAAGCTGATGGTGATCGGCGACCCGTCGATCGCCCCCGGCGGCTGCCGCATCGAATGGGCCGAGGGTGGCATGGAGCGGGACACCGCCCAGCTGCTGGCCGAAATCGAACGCCGCGCCGCGCACATGCTGGAGGCTCCGGCCCCCGTCTAAGGGGTGTCCGGAATGAAGGAGGTCCGAGACCGACATGCCGAGCGACAATTTCTCGCTGAACGATCTGCAGAGTGGCGATGGCGACGAATACGCCAGCCCCGGAATCACCAAGGATCTGGAGGCGGTGTACGACATCCCCGTCCAGATCTCCGCGGTGCTGGGCAAATCGACCATGCAGGTGGCGCAGCTGCTGAAGCTGGGCCGCGGCGCGGTGGTGGAGCTGGACCGCAAGGTCGGCGAGGCCATCGACATCTACGTCAACAACCGCCTGGTCGCCCGCGGCGAGGTGGTGGTGGTGGAAGACCGGCTGGGCGTGACCATGACGGAAATCATCAAGTCGGACCGGGGCTGATGGCGATTTCGTCCGACAGCGCCGCGTCCCGCGCGAAGGCCGCCGCCGGCAATGGCGCAGGCGGCCCCCGTGCCGCTGCTGCTCAGGCCGAGCCGGCCGGCGCCCATACCGGCGCCACCGCGCCGGGGCGGAGCGTGCGGCTGCGCGGCGGGCTGGACGTGGCGACGCTGGTCGGGCTGGCCGCCGCCGCCGCGGTGATCCTGATCGCCATCACCACCGGCGGCTCGGCCCGCGCCTTCCTCGATCCGCCGTCGCTGCTGATCGTGCTGGGCGGGACGCTGGCGGTCACCACCGCCTCCTTCTCGCTGGGCGACGTGGCGGTGGCCTGGAGGAACGCGGCGGCGGTGCTGGTCCACCAGACGCTGGACCCCAAGGGCGTGGCCCGGCAGGTGATCCTGCTGGCCGAGGCCGCCCGCCGGGCCGGGCCGGAGACCCTGCGCAACGTCCTGCCGGAACTGCGCGGCGAACCTTTCCTGCATCGCAGCGTCACCCTGATCACCGAAGGGCTGCCGCCCGACGCCATCGAACGGATGCTGACCGGCGAGGTCGAGGCGACCGCGGGCGGCCACGGCAAGAGCGCCGGCGTGCTGCGCCGCGCCTCGGAAGTGGCGCCGGCGATGGGGCTGATCGGCACGCTGGTCGGTCTGGTGCAGATGCTGGGCAGCCTGAGCGACCCGTCGGCCATCGGGCCGGCGATGGCGCTGGCGCTGCTGACGACCTTCTACGGGGCCGTGCTCGGCAACGTCGTCCTCTCCCCGCTCGCCGCCAAGGTGGAGCGGGCGGCGGAGGAGGACGCGCTGGTCAAGACCCTCTATACCATCGGCGCCGTGTCCATCGCGCGCCAGGAGAATCCGCGGCGTCTGGAGATGCTCCTGAACGCCGTCCTGCCGCCTGGAAAGCGGATCCAGTATTTCGACCGGGAAGCCCCGAGAGTGGGAGCGTAAGGCTATGCGTCTGCTGATCGTTGGAACGTTGGAAGGCTACATCACCGCCGCCGGCAAGATCGCCATGAAGCGGGGGGCCAAGGTGTCGCACACCGACAGCATCGAAGGGGCGCTGAACGCCTTGCGTACCGCCGCCGGCGCCGATCTGGTGATGATCGACGTCAAGCTGGATATCGCGACCTTCATCGACAGCCTGAAGTCGGAGCGGATCACCATCCCGGTGGTCGCCTGCGGCATCGGCACCGATGCGGCCGCCGCGGTGCGCGCCATCCGCGCCGGTGCCAAGGAATACCTGCCGCTGCCGCCCAACGCCGAGCTGATCGCCGCGGTGCTGGAGGCGGTTGCCGAGGAAAGCCATTCCATCGTCTGCAGCGACCCCGCCATGCTGGCGACCCTGCGGCTGGCCGAGCAGGTGGCGCCAAGCGACGCTTCGGTGATGATCACCGGCGAGAGCGGCACCGGCAAGGAGCTGATGGCCCGCTTCATCCACCGCAAGAGCCGGCGGTCGGGCGAGCCCTTCGTCGCGGTCAACTGCGCCGCCATTCCGGAAAACCTGCTGGAATCGGAGCTGTTCGGGCATGAGAAGGGCGCCTTCACCGGTGCCGTCGCCCGGCGTCTCGGCAAGTTCGAGGAGGCAAACAACGGCACCCTGCTGCTGGACGAGCTGTCGGAGATGCATCCGCGCCTGCAGGCCAAGCTGCTGCGCGCCATCCAGGAGAAGGAGATCGACCGCATCGGCTCCAGCCAGCCGGTGAAGGTCAATGTCCGCCTGATCGCCACCTCCAACCGCAATCTGGAGGCGGAGGTCCGCTCCGGCAATTTCCGCGAGGATCTGTACTTCCGCCTGAACGTGTTCAGCGTGGCGATCCCGTCCTTGCGCGAACGCCCGGCCGATATCCCGATGATCGCCGAGCATTTCCTGAAGAAATACGCGGAGGCCAACGGGCTGGGCGACAAGCGCCTGACCGAGGACGCGATGCTGATGCTGAAGTCGCATCACTGGCGCGGCAATGTGCGCGAGCTGGAAAACACCATGCACCGCGCCGTCCTGCTGTCGCGCGGGGAAGAGGTCGGACCGGAAGCGATCATGCTGACCAGCAAGCTGCTGGCCCCGGAAGGCAGCGCCCAGGCCTCCATCCCCAGCGATTCGCCGGTCGCCAACCCGTTCGCCGGACCCGGCGGCACCGTGCCGGCCGCGCCGTCCCAGCCGCAGCAGCCGTCCACCCCGCTGGTGGTTCCGCCGCAAGGCGCCCTGCCGAGCAGCTACGGCCCGCCGAAGGGCGGCAAGCCCGGTCCCTATGGCATGGCGGCCAACAGCAGCGCGGCGGCAGCCGCCAGCGCCGGGAACAGCGGCGCCGGCCTGGCGGCGCTGATCGGCCGCACGGTGGCGGATGTCGAGCGCGACCTGATCCTGGAGACGCTGACCCACTGCCTGGGCAACCGCACCCATGCCGCCAACATCCTGGGCATCTCGATCCGCACGCTGCGCAACAAGCTGAAGCAGTATGGCGACGAGGGCCGCAGCGTGCCCACCCCGGGCAACGACGAACGGGCGACGGCCTGACGTCCCGACCGGGACCTGGGACCTGAGCGGCGGGAGCATCCATGGCGCTGACGGAGCAGAATAGCGGCGGGGGCGGCGGCCCTGGTTTGGGGGGCGGCAACATGGCCGCCTTCGGCGAGATGTGGGCGGTCACCAAATCGTCGCTGAAGCGCGGCGACGTGGCGATGGCCATCGGCATCCTGATCGTCGTGGTCGGGCTGATCATGCCGCTGCCCAGCGTCATGCTCGACATGATGCTGGGGCTGAACGTCACCATCTCCATCCTGATCCTGATGGTGGTGCTGTTCATCTCCAAGCCGCTGGAGCTGTCGTCCTACCCGACGATCCTGCTGATCACCACGCTGTTGCGCCTGTCGCTCAACATGGCGTCCACGCGCCTGATCCTGACGCATGGACATGAGGGCACGTCGGCCGCCGGCCATGTGATCGAGGCCTTCGCCAGCCTGGTCATGGGCGGCGATTTCGTCATCGGCGTGATCATCTACGCCATCCTGACCATCGTGAATTTCAAGGTCATCACCGCCGGTTCGGGCCGCATCGCCGAAGTGGCGGCGCGTTTCACCCTCGACGCCATGCCCGGCAAGCAGATGGCCATCGACGCCGACCTGTCGGCCGGCATGATCGACGAAGGCACGGCGCGGGCGCGGCGCAAGGAGCTGGAGGACGAAAGCGCCTTCTTCGGCTCGATGGACGGTGCGTCGAAGTTCGTGAAGGGCGACGCCGTTGCCGGCTTGATGATCATGTTCATCAACATCATCGGCGGCGTGACCATCGCGGTGCTGCGCCACGACATGCCGGTGATGACGGCGCTGGACACCTTCACCAAGCTGACCATCGGTGACGGTCTGGTGTCGCAGATCCCGGCGCTGGTGATTTCGATCTCCGCCGGTTTCCTGGTGTCGAAGGCCGGCATGGGCGGCTCGACCGACAAGGCGGTGGTCGGGCAGCTGACCGGTCACAGCCAGGCGCTGGCCCTGTCGGCCGGCGCCATCGGCGTGCTGGCCCTGCTGCCGGGCATGCCGATCCTGACGCTGGCCCCGGTCATCGGCATCGTCGGTGCCGCCGCCTGGTACATGCCGCGCCTGCGCGCGAAGCAGGAGGCGGAAGAGGCCGCTGCGGCGGAGGAAGCGGCGGCGGCCGGCGGAGCGCCGGGCGGCGGGCCGGGCGGCGGGCCGGCGCCGGACGAACCGATCGCCACCGCGCTGGCCATCGACCTGATCCGGCTGGAGCTGGGCTATGGCCTGCTGTCCCTCATCAACCAGCCGCAGGCGGGAAGCCACCGGCTGACCGACCAGATCAAGGGCCTGCGCCGGCAGATCGCCGGCGAGGTCGGCTTCGTCATGCCGGCGGTCCGCATCCAGGACAACCTGCAGCTTCCGCCCAACACCTACATCATCCGCGTCAAGGAGATCGAGGCCGGGCGCGGCGACATCCGGCCCAACATGCTGTTGGTGATGGACCCGCGCGGCGACGCCATGAGCTTGCCCGGCGAACAGACGGTGGAGCCGACCTTCGGCTTGCCCGCCATCTGGATCGAGCCGGGTTATCGCGAGGAGGCGCTGTTCAAGGGCTACACCGTGGTCGATCCGTCGACCGTGGTGACCACCCACCTGACCGAGCTGATCAAGGACAACATGCCGGAGCTGCTGTCCTTCACCGAGACGCAGAAGCTGCTGGACGAGACCGACAAGGAACACCAGAAGCTGATCGCCGATGTGGTGCCCAGCCAGATCACTGTGGGCGGATTGCAACGGGTGTTGCAGAATCTCCTTGCCGAACGGGTCTCGATCCGGGATCTTCCCACCATATTGGAAGGGGTATCCGAAGCGACCAGCCAGACCCGCAGCATCACCCAGATCACCGAGCATGTGCGGTCCCGCCTTGCCCGGCAGATTTGCGACGCGAACACGAACGAGATGGGCTTCATCCCGCTCGTCACCCTGTCGCCCGAATGGGAGCAGGGGTTCGCCGAATCGCTGGTGGGCGACGGCGACGACCGGCAGCTGACGATGGCCCCGTCCCGCCTGCAGCAGTTCATCACCTCCGTCCGTCAAACCTTCGAGCGACATGCCATGATGGGCGAGAGCCCCGTACTGCTGACCAGCCCGCTGATCCGGCCCTTCGTCCGCTCCATCGTCGAGCGGTTCCGACCGGCGACCGTGGTCATGTCGCAGAACGAGATCCACCCGAAGGCCCGCATCAAGACCCTGGGGCAGATCTGATGGTGCGTGCCCGTCCCCTCCCCTTACCTGACGGAAGGCGCTGCCGATGCGGCTGAAGTCCTTCCACGCCAAGACCATGTCCGACGCCATGCGGATGGTGCGCCAGTCGCTGGGCGACGACGCCATCATCGTCGCCACGCGCGAGGAGGAAGGCGGCGGCGTGCGCGTGACGGCGGCGGTGGAAGAGGACGACCTGCCGCCGGCCCAATCCTCCGGCACCGCGCGCGGCGGCCGGGGCAAGGCACCGCCGAAGCCGGTGGAACCCGAGATCGACGTGGGCGAGGTGGTGGCCGACGCCCTGCAGCGCCATGGCGTGCCGGCCGCGCTGGCCGAACAGCTGATCGACGCGGCGTCCGGGCTGGACACCGAGGATCCGCGGCTGGCGCTGGGCTCGGCGCTCGATTCCTTCTTCACCTTCAACCCGCTGCCCGACGGCCGGTCGCCGGTGAAGCCGCTGGCGCTCGTCGGGCCGCCGGGATCGGGCAAGACGCTGGTCGCGGCCAAGCTGGCGGCGCGGGCGGTTTTCCGCAAATGCTCGGTCGGCGTCATCACCACCGACACGGTGCGGGCCGGCGGCGTCGACCAGCTGGCCGCCTTCACCCGGCTGATGAAGCTGAAGCTGGCGACGGTGGAGGACCCCGACGCGCTGGCCGGCGCCTTCGAGGTGCATCGCCGCACCGATCTCGTGCTGGTCGACACAGCCGGGCGCAACCCGTTCGACGCCGAGGACATGCAGGATCTGCGCGCCATGCTCTCCGCCGGGGAGGTGGAGCCGGTGCTGGTGCTGCCGGCCGGGCTGGACGCGATGGAGGCCGCCGACATGGCGCTGGCCTTCAAGGCGGTCGGCGTGCGGCGCATGCTGGTGACCCGGCTGGACATCGCGCGCCGGCTGGGCAGCGTGCTCGCCATCGCCGCGCGCGCCCGGCTGTCCTTCTGCGACGCCAGCATCTCGTCCAAGGTGGCGGAAGGGCTGACGGCGTTGAACCCGCTGGCGCTGGCCCGCATGATGATTCCGGCCGAGGAGAAGGCCCCCGCCGTCAAGGAGCCGGCGCCGCGCCGCGCCGCCCGCACCGCGGAGTGGGACGAGGACGACGACATCGGCGAAGGCGGCCAGCCGGATCATGAGCCGGACCATACGCCCGAGCGCAAGCCGAAGTTCGGGCGGGGCTATGAGCCGGAAGAGGACGAGCCGGAGATGGAACCGGCACCACCGCCGCCGCCACCGCGCAGGGCCGCCGCCGCCAAGCCGACGAAACCCGCATCCGCAAAACCCGCAACCAAGGCTAAGGCCGCCAGTTCCCCCTCGTCGAGGACCCTGCCATGACCGATCCGGTGTTCCCGGCCGCCCTCAAGAACGTTCGCCCGCTGCGCGGCGCCAACGTCATCGCCGTGGCCAGCGGAAAGGGCGGCGTCGGCAAGACGTGGTTCTCCATCACGCTGAGCCACGCCCTGACCAAGGCGGGCATGAACACGCTGCTGTTCGACGGCGATCTGGGCCTTGCCAACGTTGACATCCAGCTGGGCTTCTCGCCCAAGAACGATTTGGGTGCCGTCATCAACGGCGAGGTGACGCTGGCCAAGGCGGCGCAGCGCTTCCCCGACACCGGATTCGACATCATCGCCGGCCGGTCGGGATCCGGCACGCTGGCGCAGCTGCCGAGCCAGCGGCTGTCGGGCCTGCGCAACGACCTGCTGGAGCTGGCGAAGAGCTATGACCGGGTGGTGATGGACATGGGCGCCGGCGTCGACCGCACGGTGCGCACCCTGTCCGGCCCGGCCGGCACCACGCTGGTGGTGACGACGGACGAGCCGACCTCGCTGACCGACGCCTATGCCTTCATCAAGCTGACCCATGCCACCAACCCGTCGGCCGACCTGCGGATCGTCGTGAACATGGCGCAGAGCGTGAAGGACGGCGAGCGCACCTACGGCACCATCCTGAAGGCCTGCCAGAACTTCCTGAAATACAAGCCGGCGTTGGCGGGCATCATCCGCCGCGACCTGAAGGTGCGCGACGCCATCCGCAACCAGACCCCGCTGCTGACCCGCTCGCCGTCCAGCGATGCGGCCCGCGACGTCGAGGCGATCGTGCAGCGGCTGCTCGCCAGCGCCAAGTAACGGCCGGGAGTAACGGCAAAAATGGGCGGGGCGATCCCACCGTCGGTCACGCCTGCCGCCGCCACCGCCGCGGCAGCCCCCGCCGCGCCCGCCCCCGTCACGGCCGAGGCCACGGTCGTCCAGCTTCCCGAACGGCTGCCGGAGGTCACGCGCCCGGTGGTGCTGACCGGCACCGTCGCCGGCCAGACTCCGGAAGGCCTGACCCGCGTGCGCACGGCGGCGGGCGAACTGCTGCTCGACAGCGCGGCGGAGCTGCCGCCGGACAAGCAGGTCACGGTGCAGATCACACCGGGAAGCACGCCCTCGACGGGGGCGCCCACCACCGCCCTGCCGGCCAAGCCGACGGCGCTGATCCTGCTGCAATCCTTGGGGAATCCTACCGTAGGCAGCCCGGCCGCGCCGCAGACGGGTGGAACGACCGCGACCCCGGCAGGCGGAAGCGGCGCGGCGCCCGCCGTCCTGCTGCCCACCCCGACAGGGGCGACCGTCCCGACCAACCTGCCGCCGCTGCTGCCGGGCACCGTCGTGCCGGCGCTGGTGCTGGCCGGCGGGTCGGGCGCCAAGCCGTTGGCTCCCGCCGCGACGCCGTCGCAGGGTACGCCCGCCACGCCGGCTCCAGGGACGCCCGGCCCGGCGAAGCCCGAGGCTCCGGCTGGTGGAGCGCCAGCCACGCCGACAGCTGGTTCACCGACACCCGCCCCGACGATGGGCGGCGGCAGCGCCACCTTCGGCACGCCGGTCCAACTGGGCGGCGACGCTGCCCATCCCGGCGCCGAAACGCCGACGATGCCGAACCAGCCCGGCAAGACCGCCAGCAATCCCGAACCGCCCGACCTGCCGCGCGGCGCCACGGTGGCGCTGAAGATCCTGACCGTCACCCCGCCGCCGCAACAGCCGCGCCCGCCCGGCGACCCGGAGGCGGGCGGACGCAACGGGCAGGCCGGGAACCAGCCGGGCCAGCAATCCGCCGGGCAATCAACTCCACTGTCCCAACCTTCGCCCGACGAGGCGGCGCTGCCGCCCGACACGCCCATCCTGCACGGCACGGTGGCCGGCAGCACGCCGCAGGGGCAGCCGATCCTGGCGACCAAGCAGGGCATGCTGGCGCTGAACGTCCCGGCCAGCCTGCCTCCGGGGGCCAAGGTGACGGCGGCGCTGGCCGACCTCGCCCAGGCGACCCAGGCGGCGGCCCCCACCCTGCCCGGCCCGCCGGGTCCGCTGGACGGGCGCGACTGGCCGGCGATGCGGCAACTGATGGAGACGCTGGCGGCGGCCGATCCGGCGCTCGCCAAGTCGATGCTGGCGACGATGCCGCAGCCGAACCGCAAGCTGACCGCCGCCATCGGCTTCTTCCTGGCGGCGATGCGCGGCGGCGACGCGCAGGGCTGGCTGGGCGACGACGCGGCAAGCGCCCTGGACAAGGCGGGCCGCCGCGATCTGCTGGAGCGGCTGGAGAAGGATTTCGACGGTCTGCGCCGCGAGGCGGCCGAGCCGCTGCCGGGCGACTGGCGCAGCTACACCATTCCGCTGATGGACGCCAACGGGCCGAAGCCGATCAAGCTGCATGTCCATCCGCTGAAGGAGGACGAGGAGGGCGGCGGCAAGGAACGGTCGAAGCCGGGCAGCCGCTTCGTCATCGACCTGGACCTCAGCCGCTTCGGACCGATGCAGCTGGACGGTCTGGTGCGGCCCAATCATTTCGACCTGATCCTGCGCAGCCATGCCGCTTTGCCGCCGGAGCTGCGGGTGGAGCTGATCCAGGTCTTCGCCGACAGCGTGCGGGCCGTCGGCTACACCGGCGGCCTGTCCTTCCAGTCGGGGGCGCGCAGCTGGGTGAAGCTGACCCGCGCCGGGCAGGCCGGCCTGGGGGTGTCGGCATGAGGCGCGAGCGTTTGACCACCCGCCGCTCCCCCGACGCCCGCCACGACTTCCTGGTCGAACTGCGCGGCGAGCCGCTGCCGGGGGTGCGTCTGACCCTGCGGCTGGTGCCGGACCTGCTGGTGCCCGATCCGGCGTCGGTGGTGGCCTATCTGGCGGAGTTCGCCGGCTTCGCTGATGGGCTGGAGGCGCTGGCCATCGCCATTCTGGACGACGTCAACAACGAGCTGGTTCCGCGCTGGGTCGAGGTGGCGGTGGAGAGCGACACGCCCCTGCCCCACCGCGTGGTGATCGAGGACCGGCAGCCGACCTGGGACAATCCGCGGCTGTTCCCCCTCTCCCCCCTGGGGAGAGGGCCGGGGTGGGGGGGGGGCACGGAGTGGATTTTCGAGAATCCTCGCTGTGCGTCCCCCTCACCCTAACCCTCTCCCCGGGGGGGAGAGGGGATTGTTGCGGTGTTGCGAGGGCCGGGCGGCTCAATCGTCCTCATACAGCCCCTGCGCAGCGGTGCGGTGGCAGGCTTCGCAGTTGCTCTTGGCGCCGACCGACTTGCGCGTCCAGATCGACGGCGAGAAATCATGCTTGTGCAGCCACCAACGCTGTTCGGTGATGCGGATCAGCCGGCCGTCGCCGCTGCCGGCATTTTGCGTCAGATAATTGCGGATGGCCGCGGCGGTGTCGGCCGGCAGGCTGGCATTCTCGCCGAAATGGTCCTGCAGGCCGTCCATGATGCGGTTCCAGGACGCCGCCGGCAGCAGGCCCGGCTGATAGGCCATGTGGCACTCGCCGCATTCCTTCTGGGTGGCGGCGTGGGTGACCGGCCGCACCCGTTCGAACTCGCTGGCGATTGCCGCTCCAGCGGTCACGGCAAGCATGGCGAGCACGGCGATGCCCGTGAGCGGGCGGAGGCTGCGGTTGGGGGACATCGGCGGCTCGCTATTGGTTCGACAGGAAGGTGATGAAGTCGCCCTTTTCCTGCGCCGTGCAGGCGCGGCCGAGGACGTTGACGCAGTCGCGCTCGAAGCGCTTTTCGACCTCGGCGGGATCGGTGAAGCGCTTGGGATTGGCCGACACCGCCATCGGCAGGATGTCGCGCCCGGTCTTGTAATGGCGGCCGGTTCCGGCCGGATCGCGGGTGTGGCAGCTGGCGCAGCCGGGGGTGTCGGCCACCTTGCCGCCGGCATGCGGCCCGAGATAGAGCGCGCGTCCACGCTCCGCCGAGAAGCCGGCGAAGCCGGGTGTCTGCGCTTTCGCCTGGGCGGCATAGCCGTCGAGGATGCGGGCACGCTCCGGATCGCCGGACGCCGCCAGGGCGACCCCGGCGCCCAAGGACACCGCGGCGGCGAGGAGGAGGATCGGTTTGGTCGGTCTGGTCGGTCTCATGGGATCACCCGGTTGGAAATGGTGGACAGCCACGCGGTGCAGCGGGACGCGATATCGGACGGAATCCGCTTCAGGCCGTGCAGCGCGAAGACCAGGGAGATGTGCGCCAGGATGAGGAAGAGGGAGGCCTCGCCGATCTCCTTGTGCAGATGCTCGACCTTGACGAAGAAGTCGGCGAGAGCACCGGTCGCCGCCGCGATCCCGACGCCGATCAGAAGGGCGGCGGACATCCAGGCGGTCAACGGGCTGCGCTCCGCCCTCGCCTTCGCATCGCCGGTGAACAGGCGGCGGAGCCATCCGGCGACCGCCGCCACCGAGGGGCGTGGAAGGCGCAGCGGGCTTCCCGCCGGGGCCAGCACGCCGGCCGCCACGCGCAGGCCGATGGCACCGAGGACGGCATAGCCGGAGAAGACATGCATGCCGTAGGTGTCCTCGTCGCCGGTGAGATTGGCGACGATGAAGGCGCCCGAGACGATGGCGTGGAAGGCCAGCAGGGCGGTCATCTCGGCGCGGGAAGGTTTGCGGGCTATCGGCTTGCAAGCGGACATGGCGGTCTCCCTTTCCGAAGGCGGCTCAGTCGTCGTGGCTGGCGTCGTGGCTGGCGTCGTGGGTGAGGCCGCCGGTCAGCAGGGCGGCGATGCCGTCGGCCCTGGCCTGATAGGCGGTGGCGAGGGCACCGACGACCAGGGCCGTCAGCAGGGTGTGGAGGATCATCTTCTTCAGCATGGCGCGGACCCGGTTCGGGAGTGGTCGGGGGTGGCGGAGCGGACCGGGAGCGGATCACCGGCCGGCTCCGCGGCTCCGGTCAGTCGTCGTCGCGGTCGCTGTCATGGCCGTGACGGCGGCCCTCATGCTTACCCATGGCGTCGCGGCCGAAGGCGGTGCCGTCCTGGCGGATGATCTGGCCGGCCTGGATCGCGCCCTGGCGGACGCCGCCGACGACGGTGATCTGGTCGCCGCTCTGGATGCCGTCGGGCAGGAAGCCGCGGCTGGCGACGTCGATGCGGTCGCTGCCGTCGGTCATGACGAACCAGTTCGCCGCGACCTTCTCCACGGTGCCGGTCACGGTGCCGCCGCCGGCCTTCACCACGTCGGCGATCGGCTGCGGGCTGGTCGGCTGGATGGCCGCGCCGCGGTGGTGGTCGCCGGCGAAAGCGGCAGTCCCGGCGGTCGCGAGGGTGGCGGTCAGGAGGGCGGCGAGGGAAACGGCTTTCAACATGGCATCACCTGTGGTGTGGAGGAGAGCGTCGAAGCGCCCGATGAACCGCACTCTGACCCACCGTGGCTGAGCCGAGCCTGAACGGACCGTTCATCCGCCGTTCAGGATCAAAAAATGTGATGCCCCCGACATTCAGCCGTCATCCGGGGGCCATTCAGCGGCGGTTCAGGGATGCGACGATATGCTGGTTCGATCGCGCGTCCCCGATGCGCGATGGTGTCCCAGGCAGAGAGGTCGATCATGAGGACCGGTCCCGCATTGCTCCTTCTCCCCATCCTGCTGTTCGCAGCGGGGACGGGTGCTCATGCCGGCGACGACCACGAGCGCGCCCGCGACGCGCTGCGGGAGGGGCGCATCCTGC
Source organism: Azospirillum sp. CT11-132 (assembly GCF_047302835.1). Lineage (NCBI taxonomy): Bacteria > Pseudomonadati > Pseudomonadota > Alphaproteobacteria > Rhodospirillales > Azospirillaceae > Azospirillum > Azospirillum sp. CT11-132. The sequence continues at coordinate 96,470 of NZ_JBGLZA010000006.1, read as the reverse complement.
CGCTGGAGCGGATCGTCGAGAGCGCCAAACAGCAATTCGGCGGCGACGTGCTCGACGTCGATCTGGAGGATGAGGAGGACGGCTTCCGCTATGAATTGAAGCTGATCGCGCCGGACGGCCGGATCCTGAAGCTGGACTATGACGCCGCCACGGGGGAACTGCTGCGGACCAGGGGCCGCCACCGGTCCCACGGCGACGGGAGGTAAGGCCATGCGCGTGCTGGTGGTTGAGGACACGCCGGAACTGGCCCGGCAACTGAAGCAGCGGCTGGAGGGTGAAGGTTATGCCGTCGACACCGCCGCCGACGGCGAGGAGGGCCGCTTCCTGGGCGAGACGGAGCCCTATGACGCGGTGATCCTGGATCTGGGGTTGCCGAAGGTCGATGGGCTGACGGTGCTGCGGTCGTGGCGACGGGCGGGCATGGCCGTGCCGGTGCTGATCCTGACCGCGCGCGACGCCTGGAACGAAAAGGTGCAGGGCATCGACGCCGGCGCCGATGATTATCTGGCGAAGCCCTTCAGCATGGAGGAGCTGCTGGCCCGCGTCCGCGCGCTGATCCGCCGCGCCAAGGGCCACGCCACCGCCGAAATCGCCTGCGGCGGGGTCGTGCTCGACACCCGCACCGGACGGGTCACGGTGGATGGCGAGCCGATCGAGCTGACCGCCTTCGAATACCGGGTCCTGTCCTACCTGATGCACCGCAAGGGGCAGGTGGTGTCGCGCACCGAGCTGATCGAGCATGTCTATGCCCAGGATTTCGACCGCGATTCCAACACCATCGAGGTCTTCGTCGGACGCCTGCGCCGCAAGCTGGGGGTGGACGTCATCAAGACGGTGCGCGGGCTGGGATACCGGGCGGACGAGCCGTAAGGACAGGGCATAGGAGCGGGCGATGAGATGGACGGAGTCGCTGCGCTTCCGGCTGCTGGCCGGCGCGGCCGTTTGGGTGGCGCTGGCGCTAATGCTGGCGGGATGGATCATCGCCGACCTGTTCCAGAGCCATGTCCGCCAGCGCTTCGAGGCGGAACTCAGCAACCATCTGGAACAGCTGGCGGCGGTGCTGGAAATCGGCCCGGACGGCAGGCCGGCGCTGCGCCAGCCCTTGAGCGACCCGCGCTTCCGCCGGCCGCTGTCGGGCCTGTACTGGCAGGTGGGAGAGAGCGGGGACGCGCCGTTGCGCTCGCGCTCGCTGTGGGACAGCGTGCTGACCCTGCCCGACGACCGGGTGGAGGATGGGGTGCTGCACCGGCACGACGTGACCGGGCCGGCGAACCAGTCGCTGTTCGTGCTGGAGCGCTTCGTCCTGCTGCCTGAACGGGCGGAGCCGATCCGCATCGCCGTGGCCGCCGACCGCGCCGAGTTGGCCGGCGTCACCCGCGCCTTCAACGCCACGCTGGCGCTGTCGCTGGCCGTGCTGGCGGCGGCGCTGATCGTCGCGGCGCTGATCCAGGTTCAGATCGGGCTGAGGCCGCTGTCCCGCCTGCGCGGCGCGCTGGTCGAGGTGCGGGCCGGGCGGAAGAAGCGCTTCGACGTGGCGATGCCGACGGAGATCCGGCCGCTGGTGGAGGATCTGAACGCGCTGCTGGCCCATGCGGAGGAAACCGTCGGGCGCGGACGGCTGCAGGCCGGCAATCTGGCCCACGCGCTGAAAACCAACCTCGCGGTGCTGGCGAACGAGGCCGCCACGCTGGACGAGCGCAACGCGCGCGAGGTGGGGGCGGCGATGGTCCGGCAGGTGGAGTTGATGCGCCGGCATGTCGATCATCACATGGCCCGCGCCCGCGCCGCCGCCGCCCGTGGCGTGCCGGGCATCAGCACGCCGGTGCCGGACTGCGTCTCGGCGCTGGCACGGGTGATGCGCAAGCTGCATTCGGACAAGGGGCTGGACATCCGTGTCGATGTCGCCGACGGCCTGCTGTTCGCCGGCGAGCGCGAGGATCTGGACGAGATGCTGGGCAACCTGCTGGACAATGCCTGCAAATGGGCGCGCGGCCGGGTCGATGTGACGGGCCGAGTGGGGGTTGGCGGCATGCTGTCCGTCACGCTGGACGACGACGGCCCCGGCTTGCCCGATGACTGCCGCGAGGCGGCGCTGGAGCCGGGGGTGCGGCTGGACGAGAGCACGCCGGGGACCGGGCTCGGCCTTGCGGTGGTGCGGGATGTGGCGCGGCTCTATGGCGGCGACATCCAGCTCGGCGCATCGCCGCTGGGCGGGCTGCGTGCGACGTTGCGGCTGCCGGCGGCGGGGGCGTGACGGGGGCAGGGTCTTGCGCCGGGGGCATCGCGGTTATGCGTCGGCCAACACCGCCGCGCCATGGAATCGGGCTGGCGCAGGGCCTTGCGCTGCATGTTGGGCGCATTCCAAATCCAAGGCTCCGCCGGCCCGGATCTGCGACAAGCTGGCGCGGTCGCCCTTTTATCAGAGGGGACTAATATCGCGGTGGGGGTGCTGATTTCCGACGGGAGGTTCCGATGAAACGCTTCCTCATCGCTGCGTTGTGCACCGGGTTGCTGGTTGGCGGCTCCGCTCTCGCCCAGACCGGGCCGGGTCCCGGCATGGGTCAGGGAATGGGTGGTCAGGGTATGGGTGGCCAAGGAATGGGCCAGGGCATGGGTCCGGGTAAGGGCATGGGCGGCACCGGTGCGATGCACCAGCAGATGTTCGACCAGCTCGACACCGACAAGGACGGCGCCATCAGCCGGAAGGAGTTTGTCGATGCGCCGCGCGGCGGTCCCGGTTCGATGACCGACCTTGCCAAGGATCGCCGGGGCGCCCGGTTCGACCAGTTCGACAAGAACAAGGACGGCAAGCTGACGCCCGAGGAATGGGGCGCCTGGACGCCGGCCAAGACCAAGTAAGCCCTCTGCCAGACAAGCACACCGGCAGGAGCCCGGCCAACGCCCCTCCGCCACCATTTCCACCCTGTTGGGAATGACGGCCGAGGGGCATTGGCGTCTCGGCATCATGCACGGCTTCCCCCTCCCTGCGGCAAACTGTCCGGCGGGAGTTTGGGCTGCGAATGCGATTTGCCTTTCACGCTGATATATTAGTATAATAATCTCACGATCCATCCGGTGAGGCTCCATCATGACCGCGGATCCATTGGAGACGGCGCTGCTCCTGCGCGTGGTGATGATCCTGGGGCTGCTGCTTCTCGGTTTTTACTAACCACTTCCACAGGGATGCCTGGACCATGGCGACCGACCTCAAGCGTGAGAATTTCTCCGCCACCATCGACGGCAAGCCGGTGGATCTGTTCACCCTGCGCAACCGCCGCGGCATGGTGGTGCGCATCACCAATTACGGCGCCAAGATCGAGCAGATCCTGGTCCCCGACCGCGACGGCGTGATGGGCGATGTCGTCCAGGGCTATGACGGGATCGAAGGCGTGATGGGCGGGCAGGCGTCGATGGGGTCCTTCATCGGGCGCTATTGCGGGCGCATCGACGGCGGGCGCTTCACGCTGGACGGCGTCGCCCATCAGGCCGCGGTGAACAGCCCGCCCAACACCCTGCATGGCGGCCTGCGCGGGTCGCGCTTCCGCGTCTTCGACGCCCGGCAACTGGACGAGGCCAGCCTGGAGCTGACCTATGTCTTCCAGGATGGCGAGGAGGGCTTTCCCGGCACCCTGCCGCTGCGGCTGGTCTATACGGTCGGCGACGACAACGCCCTGACCATCGCCTGGACCGCGGTGGCGGCCGACAAGACCACCATCGCCAACTTCACCGACCACACCTTCTTCAACCTGTCGGGCAATCTGGGGTCGTCGATCCTCGACCATGTCGCCACCGTCCAGGCCGGCCGCTATCTGGCGCTCGGCGAGACGGCGGTGCCGACGGGGGAGATCGTGGACGTCACCGGCACCCCGCACGACTTCCGCACCCCGGCGGCGCTGGGCGCCCGCATCGACGCCGACGACCCCATGCTGGCGCTCGGCAAGGGCTATGACCTGCATTACGTGATAGACAGACCGGCGAACGGGTCGGCGCCGGTCCTTCATGCCCGCTTCCTGCACCCAGCCAGCGGCCGGACGCTCGAGGTGCTGTCGACCGAACCCGGTCTGCAGCTCTACACCGGCAATTTCCTGGAGGGCAAAGCCCCGCGGGACGTCGGCAAGGGCGGCATCCTCTACACCAAGCACAGCGCCTTCTGCGCCGAGCCGTCGAAATTCCCCAACGCCGTCAATATCCCCTCCTTCCCGTCGACGGTGCTGCGTCCCGGCCAATGGTCCGCCGGGTCCATCGTCTACCGGTTCGGGGTCGCCTGAGGCGGCGCCACGCCGCCCGCCCCCATCCTTTTCGGAGTCTCTACCGTCATGAACACCGCCAAACCGATCCGCCGTTACCGGCAGACGAAAGTCGTCGCCACGCTGGGTCCGTCCTCGTCCTCGCCGGAGATGATCCGCCGCCTGTTCGAGGCCGGCGTCGACGTCTTCCGCCTGAACTTCAGCCACGGCAGCCACCAGGACCATGGCGAGCGGGTCCGCGCCATCCGCGCGCTGGAGGAGGAGACCGGCCGCCCCATCGCCATCATGGCCGACCTGCAGGGGCCGAAGCTGAGGCTGGGCCGCTTCGCCAATGGACCGGTGACGCTGACCGCCGGCCAATCCTTCTGCCTCGACCTGCTGGCGGAGCCGGGCGACGCCCGCCGCGTCGGCATGCCCCATCCGGAGATCTTCGCCGCCCTGGTGCCGGATGCCGAACTGCTGCTGGACGACGGCAAGGTGCGGCTGCGGGTGACCGCCTGCGGCGCCGATTTCGCCGAGACCGTGGTGGTGTCGGGAACGAAGCTGTCGGACCGCAAGGGCGTCAACGTCCCCGGCGTTGTGCTGCCGCTGTCGCCGCTCACGCCCAAGGACCGCGCCGATCTGGACTTCGCGCTCGACCAGGGAGTCGACTGGGTGGCGCTCAGCTTCGTCCAGCGGCCGGAGGATGTGGCGGAGGCGCGCAAGCTGATCGCCGGCCGCGCCGCCCTGCTGTCGAAGCTGGAGAAGCCGCAGGCGATCCAGCATCTGGACCGCATCGTCGAGATGTCGGACGGCGTCATGGTGGCGCGCGGCGACCTGGGCGTCGAGATGCCGCCGGAGGATGTGCCGTCGATCCAGAAGCGCATCATCCGCGCCGCCCGTCTGGCCGGCAAGCCGGTGATCGTCGCCACCCAGATGCTGGAATCGATGATCTCGGCCCCCGCCCCGACGCGGGCCGAGGCGTCCGACGTCGCCACCGCGGTGTTCGACGGCGCCGATGCCGTCATGCTGTCGGCGGAGACCGCGTCGGGCGAGTATCCGGTGGAAGCGGTGTCGATCATGGACCGCATCGCGCGGCGGGTGGAAGGCGATCCGCTGTACCGCGGGTTGATGGACGCTCAGCATGCCGATCCGGAACAGACGGAATCGGACGCCATCACCGCCGCCGCCCGGCAGGTCGCCCATACGGTGAAGGCGGCGGCCATCGCCACCTTCACCACCAGCGGCTCCACCACGCTGCGGGCGGCGCGCGAGCGGCCGGAGGTGCCGATCCTCTGCCTGACCGAAAACCCCGCCATCGCGCGGCGGATGGTGCTGGCCTATGGCGTCCACGCGGTGCTGACGGAGGATGTGCAGAGCTTCTCCGACATGGTGCACAAGGCGGCCCGGCTGGCCTATGTCCACGGGCTGGCCGAGGAAGGGCAGCGGCTGGTCATCACCGCCGGCGTGCCGTTCGGCATGCCGGGATCGACCAACGTCCTGCGCATCGCCTGGGTCGAGCCGCCGAGCCGTCTGAACCGCGAGCGTGATGACCGCGAGCGCCAGCCGATGGCCTTCGCCGACGCCTGAGTCGGGAGCCAAATCCAACCGGAGCGGTGCGGCTTTCCGGCCGCCCTGCCCCCGGTTCGGATCGCACCTTTCGCAGGCCGCCAAGCTTCCGATCCGAACAAAGGGCGGCTTGGCAAAGTACCAAACATATGATTGCTCGGCCTTGCGGCCTATCGACTTCTGTAGCCTTGACATCGATCAAATAAAGATAGCTTTTTAGATAACTACCGGACGTTGCCGGGCGCCAGCCGGTGCCCGACCACCGCAGTCGGGGTTTCCCCCTTCTTGAACCCGTCCGGTGGAGCGGGCAATCAGGAAGACCGGCGGTCGGGTGTTGCAGGAGAGCTGTTGGATGTCGATCGAACTGGCCGGGCTTTGTTTCACGTCGGCGTCCGGCCTGCCGTTCTCCCATGACCATTGGCTGGTGGCGCTGTCCTATGCCGTCGCCGCCTTCGCCTCCTACTCCGCGCTCGACATGGCGGAACGGATGCACCGGACCGCCGGGGTCGCCCGCATCATGTGGCAGGGCTGCGCCGCGGCGGCGCTGGGCGGCGGCATCTGGGCGATGCACTTCATCGCCATGCTGGCGCTGACCATCGACACGCCCGTCGCCTACGACCCGATGAAGACCCTGCTGTCGCTGGTGACGTCGGTCTCCTTCGTCGCCATCGGCTTCCGCATCATCCAGGGCCGCCGGTCGCCGGCCGCGATCGCTGCGGCCGGCAGCATCGTCGGGCTTGGGGTGGCGGCGATGCATTATCTCGGCATGGCGGCGATGGTGCTGCCGGCCCGGATCGCCTACCAACCCGGTCTGTGGAGCCTGTCGGTCGCCATCGCCATGGCGGCGGCGACCGCGGGGCTGTGGCTGTCCACCCGCATCCACCACCGTCTGCGCGACCGCGTGCTGGCCGCCCTGGTGATGGCGGTCGCCGTCTGCGGCATGCATTACACCGGCATGGCCGCCCTGGTGGTGCAGGTCGACCCGATGTTGATGCCGGCGGACGGCGCGCTGGCGGATGGGGTGTCGAGCGGACCGCTGGCCGCAGCGGTGGCGATCGGCAGCTTCGGCCTGCTGCTGCTGGCGCTGGTCTCCACCGCCGCCGACCGCCGGATCTCCGCCGCCGCCGCACGCGAGGCCGCCGCCCTGCGCATCGCCAACATGGAGTTGCAGGCCGCCCGCCTGCAGCTGGAGGCGACCCAGCGCGAGATCATCCGCCGCCTGTGCAGCGCCGGGGAGTTCCGCGACAACGAGACCGGCCAGCATGTGGCGCGCATGGCGCAGATCGCGCATCATCTGGCCCTGTCGGCCGGCTGCGCGCCGGGGTTCGCCGCACAGCTGCTGGAGGCGGCGCCGCTGCACGACATCGGCAAGATCGGCATCCCCGATCATGTGCTGTTGAAGGCCGGGCGGCTCGACGCCCAGGAGTGGGTGACCATGCGCCAGCATGCGGTCATCGGCCAGCGGCTGTTGGGCGGCAGCGGGCTGCCCCTGCTCGACCTCGCCGCCGAGATTGCCGGGACCCACCACGAGAAATGGGACGGCACCGGCTATCCCGCCGGCCTGCGCGGCACCGACATCCCGCTGTCCGGCCGCATCGTCGCCATCGCCGACGTGTTCGACGCCCTGCTGTCCGCGCGCCCCTACAAGGAGCCCTGGCCGCTGGAGGCCGTCGTCGCCCACATGCGCGAGCAGGCCGGCCGCCATTTCGACCCGGACCTGGTGACGGTCTTCCTCGGCCGGCTCGACGCCATGCTGGAGATCCGCAGCCGCTTCGTCGACGAGGGGGCCGCTCCGCAGCTTTTGTCACAGTCGGACGCCGCCGAGTGAGTATCGGGGTTTTCCCCTATGGAGTTCCTTGAAAACAGTCGATCCCGGCCGTCGATGTTCTGGAAACGCTTCACAATTACCGCGACTGAATTGGCAAGAACCGCCATCCGCCATTAACTTTTTCTTCGGCGATACAGGAATAAGCGTGTGATCCGGCCCTCTTCACGCCGGACATCGCCATCCTTATCGATCCGGGACAATGCACCAAACCCTGAGCGCCGAGTTCGACTTGCTCCCGGACCGCAAGCCCGCGCGGATCAACGCGATCTACGACGCGATCCCGGTGGGGATTGCGTTCCTCGACCGCCAGCTCCGCTGCCTGCGGATGAACCGGCGCATGGGGGCGCTGGCGGGACTTCCCGCGACCGCCGCGACGGGACTGCCCTTCATCGATGTCTGGCCGGAGGCGGAGGACGCACTGCTGGCCGCCGCATCGCTCGCCCTGGCCGGCACGGTGGTGGAGGACATCGCCCTGACCGGTCCCCTCACCGGTGCGGAGCGGGCGCTGGTCGCCAGCCTGCATCCTCACAGCGATGGAAATGGGGACGGCGCCGCCCTGCTCTGCATCGTGGAGGACCGGACCGCGCTGCGGCGGTGCGAGGCCGAACTGCGCCACTTCAAGGAGCTGCGCCGCCAGACGCTGGAACTGAGCGACCTGTATCCATGGTACGGCGCCCCGGACGGCACGCCGCGCACGACCCGGCGCTGGCGCGAGCGCACCGGTCTCGGCGCGGCGGATGTCGCGACGCCGCAGGGCTGGATCGCGGCGCTCCACCCCGACGACCGCGCGCCCTTCGAGGCCGCCTGGACCTGCAGCCTGACCGGCGGTGCCGCGCTGGAGATCGACCTGCGCCTGCGCGTTGCCGGGGACGGAGTACCGGGCAGCGAGTATCGCTGGTTCCGTCGCCGCGCCGCCGCCCAGCGCGACGCGGAGGGACGCATCGTCCAGTGGCACGGCACCGACGAGGACATCCACGAACGCCGCCTTGCCGAAGACGCCCTGCGCGAGAGCGAGGACCATTACCGCCATTCGGTCGAGCTGAACCCGCAATTCCCCTTCACCCTCGACGCCGACGGCCGGCTGCTGGAGGTCTCGTCGCGCTGGCGCGCCCTGGTCGGGCTGAGCCACGAGGAGACGCTGGGGCATGGATGGATGCGCGCCGTCCATCCCGACGACCTGAACGGCGCCCGGCAGAACTGGGCCGACGCCATCGCCAGCGGCGTCCGCATCGACAACGAAAAGCGCATCCGCATGGCCGACGGCAGCTACCGCTGGTTCCGCGCGCGCGCCACCGCACGCCGCGACGCCACCGGCCGGGTCGTCCGCTGGTACGGTTCGACCGAGGACATCCACGAACGCAAGATGACCGAGGCGGCCCTGCGCGAAAGCGAATCCTTCGCCCGCCAGATCCTGGACAACAGCCCGGAATGCGTGAAGGTGCTGGACATGGAGGGGCGGCTGACCTTCATGAACATTCCCGGCGTCCGCCTGATGGAGCTGGACAGCTTCGAGTGCCTGAAGAACCAGCCCTGGGAGGCCAACTGGCCGGAGGAGCGCCGGCCGCAGCTGCGCGCGTCGATCGACATCGCGAAGCGGGGCGGCACCGGGCGTTTCCTCGGTTTCTGTCCGACAGCCAAGGGCACGCCGAAATGGTGGGACAATCTGGTCTGCCCCCTGCCCGGCGCCGACGGACGGCCACAGCGGCTGCTCGCCATTTCCCGCGACGTCACCGACATCCAGATGGCCCGGCAGGCGCTGGAGGAGACCACCGCGCTGTTGTCCGGCGTGCTGGAAAGCACCACCGACGCCGTGGTGTTCATCGACCGCGACTGGCGCATCACCTACCGCAACCCGGCCGCCGCCGCCATTCATGAGGGCCGCGGCATCCGGCTGGGCGACGCCTTCTTCGACGCCTTCCCGCAGCAGACCGAAAGCCGCAGCCTGTTCCGCAAGGCGATGGCCGACCAGACGCCGGTCGTCTTCGAGGAATTCGTCACGGCTCTCGGCCAATGGACGGAAATCCACGCCTTTCCGACCGCGCAGGGACTGTCCGTCTTCTTCCGCAACGTCACCGAACGCCGGCGGGTGGAGGAGGAGCGGCGCGCCGCCCAGGAGAAGATCGCCCAACTCGCCCGGCTGGATTCGCTGACCGGCCTGTCCAACCGGCTCTATTTCCAGGAACGGCTGGAACAGGCGCTGCGCGAGGCGCCCGACGAGGGCGTGATGGCGGTCCATTACATCGACCTCGACCAGTTCAAGGCCGTCAACGACACGCTGGGCCACCATGCCGGCGACGCGCTGCTGCGGCAGGTGGCCGGCCGTCTGCGCGGCTGCATCGGCGGCGCCGACCTCGTTTCCCGCTTCGGCGGCGACGAGTTCGCCGTCCTGCAGCCCAACCTGTGGGGACCGGCGGAGGCGGAGGATCTCGCCCGCTGCATCATCTCGGCGCTGGCCGAGCCGATCGAGATCGACGGCGCCCAGGTCCGGACCGGAACCAGCATCGGCATCGCCCTGTCCCGGCGCGACGGCGTCGAGGCCGACGCGCTGCTGAAGGCGGCCGACATCGCGCTCTACCGCGCCAAGGCCGACGGCCGCAACACCCACCGCTTCTTCGCGCCCGAGATGGCGGAGCGGCTGAAATCCTTCCACGACCTGAAGCTGGGACTGCACGAGGCGCTGCGACAGGGCGAGTTCGAGCTGCATTACCAGCCGCTGGTCTGCACCGGCGAGTCCCGCATCCGCGGGTTCGAGGCGCTGATCCGCTGGCGCCGTCCCGGCCGCGGCCTGATCCGCCCGGCCGACTTCATCCCCGTCGCGGAGGAAACCGGCCTGATCGGCCCGATCGGCGAGTGGGCCCTGCGCGAAGCCTGCCGCGAGGCGACGCGCTGGCCAGACGGCATCGGGATCAGCGTCAACGTGTCCTCCGTCCAATTCCGCGACAAGGGGCTGGTGGAGTCGGTGCGCCAGGCGCTGGCCGACACCGGGCTGGCGCCGGAGCGGCTGGAGCTGGAGATCACCGAGTCCGTCCTGCTGCAGGACGACGACGCCAATCTCGGCACCCTGCGCGAGCTGCGGGCTCTCGGCGCGCGGATCGTCATGGACGATTTCGGCACCGGCTATTCGGCGCTGGGCTATCTCTGCCGCTTCCGCTTCGACAAGGTGAAGATCGACCGCAGCTTCGTCGCCAATCTGCCGCGCTGCGACGGCTCCACCGCCGTGGTGCAGGCGGTGGCCGGGATGGGCCGCAACCTGGGCATCGTCATCACCGCCGAGGGGGTGGAGGAGCAAACCCAGCTCGACGCCGTCCGCCGGCTGGGCTGCCACGAGGCGCAGGGCTATCTGTTCTCCCGCCCGGTCCCGGCGGCGGAGGTGCCGGCGCTGATCGCGCGGCTGCAGGACGAGGGCTGAACCATCCAGGAATCCGGACGGACCGCAACGCCTTCCGGTGACGGCTGTTCTGGTACGGGAACGCATCCTGCCAGGACACCGCCCCGCCAGGACACCGATCCGGAGGACCACATGGCCAAGACCACCACCGACCACGACGAGATCCGCCGCTGGGCCGAAAGCCACGGCGGCAAGCCGGCCGTCGTCCGCAGCACCCATGACGAGGCGCATGGAAGCGGCAAGAAGAGCCGCAAGACCGGCGTCGGCCTGCTGCGCCTGATGTTCCCCAAGGCCCGCCAGTCCGACCATGGCGAGCTGGAGGAAATCGACTGGAACGAGTTCTTCCAGCAGTTCGAGGACTCCAAGCTCGCGCTGCTCTACGAGGAGGACTCCAACTTCAACAAGCTGATCGGCCGCGATACCGCGGAAAAGCGCGAGCATGGCGACCACAAGGTGGCACGCCATTGACCGGCATACGATCGGCCGCCCCGCCCCTCTCCCGCTCAAACGCGTAATGGATATCGAAGGGAACGCCCTGCAGGACGTTCCCTTTTCTCTTTCGTCAGCCCTTTATCGGAGGTTCCGCCCGTGCCCGACGCCAGCGATACCCGCCTGAACCAGGATGAGCGGGACGAGGTCAAGGAACGCTCCAACCCGCCGGCGCTGATCCTGCACGAGGCCATTCGCCTGGAGGGGCAGGAGGAGCTGAAGCGCCCGACCTCCTCCCTGCTGTGGTCGGGTCTGGCGGCCGGGCTGTCGATGGGCTTCTCGATGGTGGGCGAGGCGCTGATGACGACCCATCTGCCGGACGAGCCGTGGCGGCCGCTGATCGCCAGCTTCGGCTATTGCTTCGGCTTCCTGATCGTCATTCTGGGGCGCCAGCAGCTGTTCACCGAGAACACGCTGACGGTGATCCTGCCGCTGCTGCATCGCTGGTCGACCGATACCCTGATGAAGGTGGTGCGGCTGTGGGCGCTGGTCTTTGCCGCGAACATCGTCGGCACTCTGCTGTTCTCCGCCTTCGCCGTCGGAACGGAGGCCTTTTCCCCGCAACTGCGCGCCGCCTTCGTCGAGTTGGGCACGACCGCGGCGCGGTCGGGATTCACGACGACGCTGCTGCACGGGGTGCTGGCCGGCTGGCTGATCGCGCTGCTGGTCTGGATCACGCCGTCGGTCGGGCAGGCGCGCTTTTTCATCATCGTCGCCCTGACCTGGCTGATCGCGTTGGGCAAGTTCGCCCATGTCATCGCCGGCTCGGTCGAGGTGTCCTTCGCCGCCATGTCCGGCGAGATCGGCTGGGACCGCTACGCCTTCGGTTTCCTGCTGCCGTCGCTGATCGGCAACGTGCTGGGCGGAGTCGGCATGGTGGCGCTGATCAACCACGCACAGGTGCGGCAGGACCAGTGAGGGAAATCAGGAGCGCGCAAACGAAAAGGGCCTAGCCGCTGAAGCGGCTAAGCCCTTGAATTCGTGGCGGACCCGACGAGATTCGAACTCATGACCTCTGCCTTCGGAGGGCAGCGCTCTATCCAGCTGAGCTACGGGTCCATCGCTGGTGGAGGCGCAACATAGCCTAAGGTCTGCGGGGACGCAAACACTAAAATCGCTGTTTTTTCGGCGGCTTGCAGAGGCCGCTTCCATCCCCATGACCGCTGCCTTCGGAGGGCAATGCTCACGCCGTAAGGCCGTATGGAAACGTTTCCATTCTTCACGAAACCGTTTTCACGGCGTCACGCGATTGCAACACGCCGCCGCCACTCTGCAGCCGCACCGGATCGACGGGTGCGGGAACAGGGATGATGGACGGCAGATGGATGGCGGGATGACGGATCGGCGGACCATGGACCGGGTGGCGACGATCCGCGACGTGGCGGCGCTCGCCGGGGTGTCGATCGCCACTGTGTCGCGCGTCCTCAACGGCAGCGGCAACGCCACGCCGGAAACCATGGAGAAGGTGCGCGCCGCCGCCTCCGACCTGTCCTTCCGGCCCAGCACCATCGGACGCAGCCTGAAGGCGGCGCGCACCCGCACCGTCGGTGTGCTGGTGCCGTCGCTGACCAACCCCGTCTTCGCCGAAAGCGTCGCCGGCATCCAGGACGCGGCGGCGGAGGTTGGGTACAGCGTGCTGATCGCCTCCACCGACTATGATCCGGCCCGCGAATCGCGCGCCATCGAAGGGCTGCTATCGAACCGTGTTGAAGGGCTGGTGCTGACCGTCGCCGATGCCGATCGCAGCGGCTCGCTCGATACGCTGGACGAGGTGCGGCTGCCCTATGTGCTGGCCTACAACCAGCCGGAACGGGCACCGCGCGCCCATGTGTCGGTCGACAATGTCGCCGCCTCCCGCGCGGTGGTGGAGCGGATGGCGGAGCTGGGACACCGGCGCATCGGCATGATCGTCGGGCGCTTCCGCCAGTCCGACCGCTCGCGCCGGCGCCATGCCGGCTGGCTGGCGGCGCTGGCCGATGCCGGGTTGCCGCCGGGGCCGGTGGTGGAGGTCGATTTCAACGAATTGCGGCTGGCCCACCGGCTGGCCCCCCATCTGGAGGGGGCGGAGCGGCCGACGGCCTTCTTTGCCTCCAACGACATGCTGGCGCTCGCCACCATCCGGGCGCTGCGCGACCTCGGCCTGTCGGTGCCGGACGATGTTTCGGTCTGCGGATTCGACGGCATCGAGGTCGGACGGCTGATGGCGCCCAGCCTCGCCACGCTGGTGCAGCCGGCCCGCGCCATGGGCGCCACCGCCTTCGAATGTTTGCGCACCGGCTTTTCCGGCGAGCTGCAAGGCCGCGCCGTGATGATGCCCTTCACCCTGCGTCCGGGCGAATCGCTCGGGGCCGCACCGTCAGAATCGACCTAAGCGCTTTCCGAACGGAGACACACGCCATCATGTTCAAGCCGTTCCTTCTTGGTGCCGCCGCCCTGGCTGCCGCCCTCACCGCCACGGCCGCTCCCGTCCTGGCGGCGGAGCAGACCGCCATCTGCTACAACTGCCCGCCGGAATGGGCCGACTGGGCGTCGCAGCTGAAGGCGATCAAGGCCGATCTCGGCATCGCCGTACCGTTCGACAACAAGAACTCCGGCCAGTCGCTCGCCGCCATGCTGGCGGAAAAGGACAAGCCGGTGGCCGACGTCGTCTATCTCGGCGGGCCGGTGGGCATCCAGGCCAAGGCGGCCGGCATCGTCACCCCCTACAAGCCGGCAGCCTGGGCCGAAATCCCCGACGGGATGAAGGACGCCGACGGCAACTGGTTCGCCATCCACAGCGGCACGTTGGGCTTCTTCGTCAACACCGAGGCGCTGGGCGGCAAGCCGGTGCCGCAGAGCTGGGCCGATCTGCTGAAGCCGGACTATTCGGGCATGATCGGCTATCTCGACCCGACCAGCGCCGCCATCGGCTATGTCGGCGCGGTGGCGGTCAACCAAGCGCTGGGCGGCGATTACGGCAGCTTCGACAAGGCCATCGGCTGGTTCAAGGACCTGCAGAAGAACCAGCCCATCGTGCCGAAGCAGACCTCCTACGCCCGCGTGCTGTCGGGCGAGATTCCGATCCTGATCGACTACGACTTCAACGCCTACCGCGCCAAATACACCGACAAGGCGCCGGTCGCCTTCGTCATCCCCAAGGAAGGCACGGTGTCGGTCCCCTATGTGATGGCGCTGGTCAAGAACGGCCCGAACCCGGAGAACGGCAAGAAGGTTCTGGACTACGTCCTGTCGGACAAGGGCCAGACCCTGTGGGCCAACGCCTTCATGCGCCCGGTCCGCGCCGAGGCGATGTCGCCGGAGACCGCCGCAAAGTTCCTGCCGGCCGCCGACTACGCCCGCGCCAAGCCGGTCGACATGGTGCGCATGGCCGAGGCGCAGAAGGGCTTCATGGACCGCTATCAGGCGGAGGTGAAGTGAGCGCCTGCGTGCAGGACGCTCCCCTCCCCCACCGGCCGGCGGCGAGTCCGTCGGCCGGTGGGGGTTGTGCGGGCGAACCGCTGCGGCTGGCGGCCCTGCTGGCGCCGGCGGCGGCGGTGTTCGCGGCCTTCTTCCTGCTGCCGCTGGTCCGCCTGATCCTGATCGGCGCCGGCGGGGCGGAGGGGTGGTCGGCCTATGTGACCACGCTGGCCGATCCCGGCCATCTCGACAGCCTGCTCTCCACGCTGGCGCTGTCGGCGGGGGTGACCCTGGTGACGCTGGCGGTGTCCACTGTCGCCGGGCTGTTCCTGGTGCGGCACCGCTTCCCCGGCCATGCCCTGCTGGTGGCGCTGCTGACCTTCCCGCTGGCCTTTCCCGGCGTGGTCATCGGCTTCATGGTCATCATGCTGGCCGGCCGCCAGGGGCTGATCGGCACCATCACCCAGGTGCTGACCGGGGGAAAGCTGGTGTTCGCCTATTCCATGGCCGGGCTGTTCCTCGGCTACGTCTATTTCTCGATCCCGCGCGTGATCCTGACGGTGATGGCGGCGGCGGAGAAGCTGGACCCGCGGCTGGAGGAAGCGGCGCGGTCGCTGGGAGCGGCCCCGTGGCGGGTGGTGGCCGACGTGATCCTGCCGGCGCTGAATCCGGCGCTGATCTCGGCCGGCGCGCTCAGCTTCGCGACCTCGATGGGCGCGTTCGGCACCGCCTTCACGCTCGCCACCCGGATCAATGTGCTGCCGATGACGATCTATACCGAATTCACGCTCCAGGCGAACATCGCGGCGGCGGCAGCGCTCAGCGTCCTGCTCGGCCTCATCACCTGGGCTGCCCTGGCGGTGGCGCGCAGCATCGCCGGCACCTCCGTTGCGGCGGCGGGGTGACGGGCGATGCACAGTCTGTCGAATCGCCGGGGCTGGGGGTTCTGGCTGCAATTGGGCTTCACCCTGCTGGTCTGCGCCCTGCTGACCGTGCCGATGGTGATGTCGATGCTGGCCGGGCTGACCGCCAACTATTTCGTCGGCTTGAAGAGCGGCCTGACCCTGCGCTGGGTCGATGAGGTGCTGCGGGTCTATTCCGGCACCATCCTGCTGTCCTTGCAGATCGCCTTCGCCTGTCTGGCCTGCACGCTGGTGCTGGGCGTACCGGCGGCCTATGCGCTGGCGCGCCGTCCCGGCCGGATCGCGCGGCTGGTGGAGGAGATGCTGATGATGCCGGTCGCCATCCCCGGCCTCGCCACCGCGCTGGCGCTGATCGTCACCTATGGCGGCGTCGGGGATCTGCGCAGCAGCTGGCTGTTCATCCTGATCGGCCATGTGCTGTTCACCCTGCCCTTCATGGTCCGCGCCGTGCTGGCGGTGATGGGCGCCATCGACCTGACGACGCTGGAGGAGGGGGCGGCCAGCCTGGGCGCCGGCTTCCTGCGCCGCTTCGCCACGGTGGTGCTGCCCAACTGCCGATCCGGCATCCTGGCCGGGTCGCTGATGGTGCTGACCCTGTCGGTGGGAGAATTCAACCTGACCTGGCTGCTGCACACGCCGCTGACCAAGACGCTGCCGGTCGGGCTGGCCGACAGCTATGCCTCGCTGCGGATCGAGATCGGCAGCGCCTACACCCTCGTCTTCTTCCTGATGATTGTGCCGAGCCTGATCCTGCTGCAGGGTCTGGCGAAGCGCGGCCGTCCGTCCGTTTGAGGCCACCCCCAGATGCCCGACAGCTTCCACCTCGACGCCGTGCCGATCCGCCTGGAGCGCTGCGGCAAGACCTTCGCCGGCAGCGCCCGCGCGCTGGAGCCGCTGGACCTGACCATCCGCGGCGGCGAGACCATCGTCTTCCTGGGCCCCAGCGGCTGCGGCAAGACCACGACGTTGCGCATCATCGCCGGGCTGGAAAGCCCCGACCCCGGCGGCCGCGTGCTGTTCGGCGAGGAGGACGTCACCGCCCTGCCGATCGAACGGCGCAATGTCGGCATGGTATTCCAGAGCTACGCCCTGTTCCCCAACATGACGGTGGCGGAGAACGTCGCCTACGGCCTGAAAGTACGCAAGCTGCCCAGGCCCGAGCGCGCCCGCCGGGTGGAGGAGATGCTGGACCTGATGCATCTCGGCGAGTTCGCCGGGCGGCGGATCGACCAGCTGTCCGGCGGCCAGAGGCAGCGGGTGGCGCTGGCCCGCGCGCTGGTGGTGCGGCCGCGCGTGCTGCTGCTGGACGAGCCGCTGACGGCGCTCGACGCCAAGCTGCGCGACAGTTTGCGGCTGGAGATCGACCGGCTGCTGCGCGGGCTGGGCATCACCGCCGTCTATGTCACCCACGACCAGGGCGAGGCGATGGCGCTGGGCGACCGCATCGTGGTGATGGCCAAGGGGCGGGTGGCGCAGGTCGGTACGCCGCGGGAGATCTACTATCAGCCGGCCGACGGCTTCGTCGCCGACTTCATCGGCACGATGAACCGGCTGGGCGGGACGGTGCGCGGCGGGACGCTGAGCATCGGTACGGCGTCGCTGCCCTGGTCCGGGGCGGACGGTGCGGTGGAGTTGCTGGTGCGGCCGGAGGATCTGGCGCTGGCTGGCGAGGCCGACGGGCATCTCGGCGGCACCGTCGCCGCCGCGGTGTTCCTGGGCGACCGCACCCGGCTGGTGGTGGAGCCGGCGGACGGGCCGGCGCTGACGGTGGACACCTTGGGGCGCAGCGAGTTGGGGCGTGGCGACCGGGTGTGGCTGCGGGTCGATCCGGCAAGGGTGCTGGCGGTGCCGTGAGGTTCTTCGATGCGGAGTTAGACCCCCACCTAACCTCCCCCGCTCTCAGCGGACCTGCGGTCCGCCTGCCGCGTCAGCACAAAGCGAAGCTTTGTGCGAGAGCTGGGCGAGGGAGGGACTGCCGCCACTCTCCCGCCTCAGCACCTGCCCCCTCCCCCGCCCAGCGGGGGAGGGTTGGGGTGGGGGTCTAACGCTTCCAAATTAAACACTTACTCCCAAGGCGCACCCCATGATCATCGTCCAGATCACCGACACCCACATCAAGCCCCCCGGCCGCCTCGCCTACCGCCGCGTCGACACCGCGCCCTTCCTGGAGCGCGCCGTCGCCGCCATCCTGGCGCTCAACCCGCGCCCCGACGTCATTCTCGCCACCGGCGACCTCGTCGACGCAGGCCATGCCGAGGAATATGAGCGGCTGCTCGGTCTGCTGCGCCCGCTCGACATCCCGCTGTTCGCGGTGCCCGGCAACCATGACGAACGCACCGGGCTGGCCGAAGCCTTTCCCGACCTCAAGGCCCGCGTCGGCGACAGCCGTTTCTTCCACTACACGGTGGAGGACTGGCCGGTGCGGCTGATCGCCATGGACACCGTCCTGCCCGGCTCCGGCGCGGGAGAGGTCTGTGCCGAGCGGCTCTCCTGGCTCGACGCGCGGCTGGCGGAGCAGCCGGAGCGGCCGACCATCGTCTTCCAGCACCATCCGCCCTTCGCCACCGGTATCGGCCATATGGACCGGCTGGGCTTGAACGGCGCCGACGCGATGGCCGACGTGGTCCGCCGCCATCGCCAAGTGGAGCGGGTGCTGTGCGGCCATCTGCACCGGCCGATCCAGGTGCGCTGGGCCGGCACCATCGCCTCCACCGCGCCGTCGACCGCGCATCAGGTGGCGCTCGACCTGCGCGACGACGCGCCGTCCGCCTTCGTGATGGAACCGCCGGGCTATCAGATCCACATGTGGCGCGCCGACACCGGCGTGGTCAGCCACACCGCCGTGATCGGCGACTATGACGGCCCCTATCCCTTCTTCAAGGACGGAAAGCTGATCGACTGACTGGGTCATTCGACCGGCCGTCACATGCCTGTCACGGGCTTGGGCTAAGACACAGCTCACCGCCGATCCAACGGAGACGACAGAGATGAAGGCGTTCCTCACCACCCTCGCCACGGTGCTGACGCTGGCGCTCGGCCCAGCCGCCGTTTCCCAGGCCGCGCAGGCGGACGGCGCCACCGGCAAGCTGGTGCTCTACACCTCGCAGCTGGAGCCGGACGCCCGCCAGACGGTGGAGGCCTTCAAGGCGAAGAACCCCGACGTCGAGGTGGAGTGGATCCGCAACGGCACCACCGAGCTGATGAACAAGCTGCGCGCCGAGTTCACCGCCGGGGCGCCGCAGCCGGACCTGCTGCTGATCGCCGATGCGGTGACGATGGAATCGCTGAAGGCGGAGAAACGGCTGCAGCCCTATCAGGGCGCGCCGGTGGCCGGCTACCGCCCCGGTACGCACGACCCGCAGGGCTATTGGTTCGGCACCAAGCTGATCACCACCGGCATCGTCTACAACACCGCCGCCCCGATGAAGCCGACCTCCTGGCAGGATCTGCTGAAGCCGGAGGCCAAGGGCACGACGGTGATGCCGAGCCCGCTCTATTCCGGCGCCGCCGCCATCCACATGGCGTCGATCAAGGCGCAGCCGTCGCTCGGCATGGCCTATTACGAGGCGTTGCAGCGCAACGGCGTCACCGCGGCAAAGGGCAACGGCGGCATCTTGAAGGATGTGGCCGGCGGGGCGAAGCTCTATGGCATGGTCGTCGATTACCTGCCGATCCGCGAGCATCTGAAGGGCGCCCCCGTCGCCTTCGTCTTCCCCACGGAGGGCGTCAGCGCGGTCAGCGAGCCGGTGGCGATCCTCAGCACCGCGAAGAACCCGGCGGCGGCCAAGGCCTTCATCGACTTCCTGCTGAGCCGGGAGGGGCAGGAGCTGGCCTCGGCCCAGGGCTTCCTGCCGGCGCTGCCAGGGGTGACACCGCCGGCGGGCTTCCCCAATCCGGCGACGATCACCCTGCTGCCCTTCGACCCTGCCAAGGCGCTGGCCGAGGACGACGCCAACAAACGCGCCTTCGCCGACCTGTTCGGCGGGTGAGTGGGTTGGTGCGGACCGAGACGGATCCCCTCTCCCCCCCGGGGAGAGGGTTAGGGTGAGGGGGACGCGTTGCGAGGACTTTCAAGAATCGCGCACGTGGACCCTCCTGGGAAAATCCACGCCATGCATCCCCCTCACCCCGACCCTCTCCCCGGGGGGGAGAGGGGGATCGCCTCGGGTAGTCGAACGGTGGGGAAAGGCGCGTTCCCCACCCTCCCCGGCTGGCCCCTGCTCATCGGCCTGCTCGTCCTGCTCCCGGTCCTGCGCCTCCTATGGGAGGCCGGCGACGCGGCGGTGCTCGCGCGCGTGGCCGACTCCCCCGCGACTTGGCGGGCCACCACGAACAGCATCGCCATCGCGGCCGGCGCCACGCTGACCGCAGCGCTGATCGGCGGGCCGTTCGCCCTGCTGGTCGGGCTGACGAACCTGCGCGCCCGCACCGCGATGACCTTCGCCCTGATCCTGCCGCTGATGATTCCGCCGCAGATCGTGGCGATGGCCTGGACGCATCTGGCCGGGTCGGGCAGTCCGATCCTGAAGCCGCTCGGCCTTGCCCCGCCGGTCGGAACGGCGAACCCGGTGCAGTCGGCGGCCGGCATGATCCTGGTGATGGGGATCGAGCATGCGCCTCTGGTCTTCCTCGCCCTGCGCGCGGCGTTGCGCGCCATTCCCGGCGATGTGCTGGAGGCGGCGCGGGCGTCGGGGGCCGGGCTGTGGCGGGCGGTGCGAAGCGTGGTGCTGCCGCTCTGCCTGCCGGGGCTGATCGCGGGTCTGGCGATGGCCTTCGTCGCCGCGCTGGGGAATTTCGGGGTGCCGGCTCTGCTGGGCGTGCCGGCGGGCATTCCGATGCTGCCGACGCTGATCTACCGGCGGCTGGCCGGCTTCGGGCCGTCTGCCCTGCCGGAGGTGGCGGTGCTGGCCGCCCTGATCGGCATCGTCGCCTGCCTCGGCATCGCCACCCAGACCATCCTGCAGGCCCGCATCTCCAGCCGCCTGCCCGGCGGCGCCCGGTCGATGGCGCCGGTGGCGCTCGGCTCCGCCCGTGTGGCGGTGGAGGGGCTTGCCTGGGGCGTGCTGGCGCTGATGGTCGCGGCGCCGCTGACGGCGCTGCTGGCGACCAGCCTCGTCAGCGTCTATGGCCTGCCGATCGGTTTCGGCACGCTGACGCTGGCCCATTACCGCGAGGTGCTGGCGCTCGATCAGGTCGGACGGGCCTTCGTCAATTCGGTGCTGCTGTCGGGATCGGCGGCGCTGCTGCTCGCCCTGCTGGCGGTGCCGCTGGCCCATGCCATGGCGCTGGGCGGAGGGACCGGACGGATCGCGCGGGCGGTCGGTGTGCTGGTGGAGTTGCCGCACGCCGTGCCGGGGGTGGTGCTGGGCATCGGCTGCATCCTGCTGTTCCTGAAGCCGCTGCCGGGGCTGGGCGTCAGCCTCTACGGCACGCTGTGGATCATCCTGGCGGCCTATCTGGTCCGCTTCCTGCCGCTGGCGCTGCGGCCGGTGCAGGCGGCTTGCGCCGCGCTCGACCCGACGGTGGAGGAGGCCGCCCGCGCGTTGGGCGCCGGCCCGCTGCGGCGGCTGGTGACGGTGGTGGCGCCGCTGGTTGCCCCGGCTGCTGCCGCCGGCGGGCTGCTGGTCTTCCTGACCGCATTCAACGAGCTGACCGTCTCCATCCTGCTATGGTCGCAGGGGCGGGAGACGCTGGGCGTCGTCGTCTATGCGCTGGAGGAAGGCGGCAGCCCGACGCTGGGTGCCGCCCTCGGCGTCATCGCCATCCTGGTGGTGCTGGCGGCGATGATCGCCGCCGGGCTGCTGGGCCGCCGACTGCCGCCGGGCGTGGTGCCCTGGCGGAATTAAAATTAAGGGGGCGGGGGTGAGATCTCAGGCCGGCAGTCCCGCCGCCTTGCGCACCGCTTCCAGCACCGTCAGCACGTCGCGTGCCTGCTCGGCCGTCACCGGCGGCGGGGCGCCGTCGAGGATGGATGCCGCCACGCCGCGGTAGAAGGCGGGATAGTCGCCGGGGATGGTCTCGACCCGCCGCTCCGTGCCGTCGGCCTGGACCAGCAGGGCGAAATTCTCCGGATCGTCGCCGCCCCAGCCGGCTTCGGTCGGCAGGCGGCCGGCGCGCAGGGCCGCCTCCTGCCCGTCCATGCCATGCTTGAGGAAGCTGCCGCGGTCGCCATGCAGCTGGAAGCGCGGACCCGGCCGGCAGACCACCGTGCCGCAATGCAGGATCGCCCGCATGCGCCCATAGCCGAGCACGATGTGGAACCAGTCGTCGACCTGCGCGTCCGGCCGCTGGGATCCCACATCGGCGAGGATGCGATCGGGCATGCCGAACAGGGTCAGCGCCTGATCGATCAGATGGGCGCCGAGGTCGAACAGCACGCCCGACCCGGCCAGCGTCTGCTCGCGCCAGCCCTGCTTGATCTGCGGGCGGAAGCGGTCGAAATGCGCCTCGTAATGATAGGGGCGGCCGACCTCGCCCTTGTCCAGGCAGGCGCGCAGGGTCAGGAAGTCGTTGTCCCACCGCCGGTTGTGGAAGACGGTCAGCAGCCGGCCCTGCCGTTTGGCGAGGTCGATCAGCTCGTCGGCTTCGGCGGCGGTGGTCGCCATCGGCTTGTCGATCACCACATGCTTGCCGGCCAGCAGAGCCTCGCGGGCCAGGGGGGCGTGGCTGGTGTTGGGGGTGGCGATCACCACGAGGTCGATGCTTGGGTCGGCGATCACCGCGTCCGCCGTCGTCGCAACCGCCTCCGGTGCTGCACGGCGGATGTCGTCGGTGCGCGAACTGGCGATTGCCGTCAGGCGCAGGCGCGGCTCACATTGGATCAGCGGCGCGTGGAACACCGACCCGGCAAGGCCGAAACCCAGCAGGCCGACCGACAGGCTCTTCATCGTCGCACAAACTCCTATTCACATTGCCAGCGCGTCAACGCCCTCTCCCGCTCCGGGAGAGGGCATTCATCACGGCGCCCAGCAGACCATGGTGTCGACCCCGCCCCGGCGCAACAGGGCGCGCACCGGCATCGCGTCTTCCGGCCCTGCCGCGCGGGCCTGTTCCAGCACCGCGCGCTTGGCGCCGCCGGTGATCAGCACGACGATGCGCCGGCTGTCGAGCAGGCGCGGCAGGGTCAGCGTCATGCGCGGATGCGGCGCGGTGGGGGAGCGCATCGCCCGGCAGGGTGCGGTTCCTTCCCACGCAGAGGCGAGGGCCGGCGCATCGGGGAACAGCGAAGCGACATGCCCGTCCTCCCCCATGCCGGTCACCATCAGGTCGAACGGTCCGTCGAGGACGCGCAAAGCCTCGGCGCAGGCGGCCTCCCCCTCCTCCGGCGTCTTGGCGCCGGTGTAAAGCGGGATGAAGCGGATGGCGGGAGCGGCGGCCAGCAGCGTTGCGTGCAGGGTGGAGGCGTTGCTGTCCGGGCTGTCGGGCGGCAGCCAGCGGTCGTCCACCAGCGTCGCCGTCACCCGGCTCCAATCCACATCGCGCCGGCCGAGCGCCGTCAGGAACGGCGTCGGCGTCCGCCCGCCCGGCAGCGCCATGGTGGCCCGCCCGCGCGCCGCGATGGCGGCGGTCAGCAGGGCCGCCGTCTCGTCGGCCAGCGTCTCGGCAAGGTCCTGGGCATCGCGGAACACACGAAGGCGCGCGGTCATGATGGAAGCTCCCCGATAAGTCTTGTTCGTTGGCGCAGACCATAATCCGCCCGCCACGCATGTGCGCGCGCATCTGTGTAACAGCCACGTAACAACGTGGGCTCCGGGAAAGCGCCGCGTTACCAAATTGTCCGCCCCGCGCATCATCGGCGGCGTACAGTGACCGCCAAGCGAACGACCGCCGGGCGAGACCTCATCCGGGTGGTCCAACAGCAACCCGTCACGGGAGGGAACCGACATGCGCGACCTGCATCCGTGTGCAGCGCCGGCACAAATGCTGCCGAGCATCTCACCATGACCATGCAGACCCCATCCTATCGGCCGGCCCCCGGAGAAGATGCCGGGACCGTCGTCAGCAGCGCCGCTCCGCCGCGGGCGACCGGGCTGCGCGCGGTGGCGCAGCGACATCTGTCGAAGCTGGTGGTTGCCCCGTCCTTCGCGGCGATCCTGCTGTTCGTCTACGGCTTCATCGCCTGGACGGTCTATATCAGCTTCACCAATTCGAAGATGCTGCCGTCCTACGATCTGGTCGGCGCCGACGCCTTCTCCAAGCTTTGGCGGATCGAGCGCTGGTACGTCGCCATCGAGAATCTGCTGATCTTCGGCGGGCTGTTCATCGGCATCAGCCTGATCGTCGGCATCCTGCTGGCGGTGCTGCTCGACCAGCGCATCCGCGGCGAAGGGGCGTTGCGCACCATCTATCTCTACCCGATGGCGCTCAGCTTCATCGTCACCGGCACCGCCTGGAAATGGATTCTCAATCCCGGTATCGGCATCCAGCAATTCGTGCGCGACCTGGGATTCCCCGGCTTCACCTTCGACTGGATCGTGCAGCAGGACACCGCCGTCTACACGCTGGTGATCGCCGCGGTCTGGCAAAGCTCCGGCTTCGTGATGGCACTGTTCCTGGCGGCGCTGCGCGGCGTCGATCAGGAGATCATCAAGGCGGCCTATCTCGACGGCGCCAGCCTGCCGCGCATCTATTGGGGCATCGTCCTGCCGTCGGTCCGGCCGGTGTTCATGAGCGCCTTCGTCATCCTCGCCCACCTCGCGGTCAAGAGCTACGACCTCGTGGTGGCGCTGACCGGCGGCGGTCCCGGCTATGCCTCCGACCTGCCGGCGACCTTCATGTACGAGATGACCTTCCGCCGCAACCAGATCGCCATCGGTTCGGCCAGCGCGCTGATGATGCTGGCGACCGTGGTGGCGATCATCGTGCCCTACCTCTATTCCGAACTGAAGGGAGGCAAGCGTGTCTAGCCTGACCTCCGCCCTGCCGCCGGCGCAGGGCACCGGCGCGCGCATCGCCCGCTGGGGCCTGTACCTGATCCTCCTGCTGTTCGCGGCCTATTACCTGCTGCCGCTGCTGCTGATGATCACCACCTCGTTCAAGAGCCCGGAGGAGATCCGCACCGGGTCGCTGCTGTCGCTGCCGCGCGACTTCAGCCTGGATGCCTGGAGCTATGCCTGGAACCGCGCCTGCATCGGCGCCGATTGCCGCGGCATGGCACCCTATTTCCTCAACTCCATCGTCATCGTCGTGCCGGCGGTCGTCATCTCCACCATCTTCGGGGCGTTGAACGGCTATGCCCTGACCAAGTGGCGGTTCCGCGGCGCCAACATTGTGTTCGGCATGATCCTGTTCGGCAGCTTCCTGCCGTCGCAGGTGATCCTGCTGCCGATGGCGCAGACGCTGGGCTTCCTCGGGCTGGCCGGCAGCGCCGGCGGGCTGATCCTGGTGCATGTGGTGTACGGCCTCGCCTTCACCACGCTGTTCTTCCGCAATTACTACGTCAGCATCCCCGACGATCTGGTGAAGGCCGCGACCATCGACGGCGCCGGCTTCTTCCAGATCTTCACCAAGATCATGCTGCCGCTGTCGCTGCCGATCCTGGTGGTGACGATCATCTGGCAGTTCACCCAGATCTGGAACGACTTCCTGTTCGGGGCGTCCTTCGCGGCGGGCGGCGCCCAGCCGGTGACGGTCGCGCTGAACAACCTCGTCAACACCACCACCGGCGTGAAGCAGTACAACGTCGACATGGCGGCGGCGATGATCGCCGGCCTGCCCACCCTCGTCGTCTATGTGCTTGCCGGGAAATACTTCATCCGCGGTCTGACCGCCGGCTCCGTCAAGGGGTGATCTTCCGATGGCGACTCTCAGCATCAACAACGTCCGCAAGCAGTATGGCAGCGTCGAGGTCCTGAAGGGCATCGACCTGGACCTGACGGACGGCGAATTCCTCGTCCTGCTCGGTCCGTCGGGCTGCGGGAAATCCACCCTGCTCAACATGATCGCCGGCCTGGAGACGATCAGCGCCGGCGAGATCCGCATCGACCAGCGCGTGGTCAACGAGGTCCATCCCAAGGACCGCGACATCGCCATGGTGTTCCAGTCCTACGCGCTCTATCCCAACATGACGGTGGCGCGGAACATCGGCTTCTCGCTGGAGATGCGCGGGCAGTCGAAGACCGAGCGCGACGGCGCCATCCGCCGCGTCGCCCGGCTGCTGCAGATCGAGCATCTGCTGGACCGCAAGCCGGCGCAGTTGTCGGGCGGCCAGCGCCAGCGCGTCGCCATGGGCCGCGCCCTGGTCCGCGACCCCAAGGTCTTCCTGTTCGACGAGCCCCTGTCCAACCTGGACGCCAAGCTGCGCGTCGACATGCGCACCGAGATCAAGAAGCTGCACCAGCGGCTCGGCACCACCGTGGTCTACGTCACCCACGACCAGATCGAGGCGATGACGCTGGCCAGCCGCATCGCCATCATGAAGGAGGGCGTTGTCCAGCAGTTCGCTCCGCCGCAGGAGGTCTACGAGCGGCCGGCCAACATGTATGTGGCGAGCTTCATCGGCTCCCCCACCATGAACTTCGTGCGCGGCACGCTGTCGGCCGAGGGCGACCGGCTGGGCGTCAGCGTCGGGCGCGAGCGCAGCGGCTTCCTGCCGCTGTTCCAGGCGCCGGAGCAGGCCGGCAATTGGCTGGGCCAGGAGGTGATCCTGGGCATCCGTCCGGAGGCCATCACCTGCCACGACCCGGCGATCGCAGCCGGCAACCCGGCGCTGGTGAAGGTCGCCTGCGGCGTCAACGTGCTGGAGCCGACCGGCGCCGACACCATCACCTATGTCGAGCTGAACGGCCACGAGGTGGTCGCCCGCATCAAGCCGAGCGACCGGGTGGCGGAGGGCGAAACCGCCGACTTCATGATCGACATGGCGCGGGCGAACCTGTTCGATCCGAAAACTGAACAGCGGATCTGAATGGCGATAGATCCCCTCTCCCCCCGGGGAGAGGGAGGGGACCCGCGCCGCAGGCGTGGGGAGGGTGAGGGGTAAGGCAAGGATCAAAAATCCATGTCTGGATCACCCCTCACCCTTCCCATGCTCCGCATGGGCCCCTTCCCTCTCCCGGGGCGGGAGAGGGCTTTTTTACCCGACCAGCGTGATTTCCAGCGCCGTTGACGGTTGACAAGCCGGCTCAATCCGCCAGCGAGGCGGGGGCCGGCCGTGGTCTGCCGTCGGGCAGGACCCGTTCCGATATGGGGAATGCGCTGATGAACTTCACCATCAATGGGCAAAGCGTCGAGGTCGAAGCGGACATCCGCAGCTCGCTGCTCGACCTCCTCCGCAACAGCCTGGGATTCACCGGGACCAAGAAAGGCTGCGATCAGGGCGCCTGCGGCGCCTGCACCGTACTGGTCGACGGCGAACGCATCAATTCCTGCTTGGCGCTGGCGGTCCAATATCAGGGCCGCAACATCACCACCGTCGAAGGGCTGGGCAGCGACGGTACCCTGCATCCGCTGCAGCAGGCCTTCGTCGAGCATGACGGCTTCCAGTGCGGCTATTGCACGCCCGGCCAGCTCTGTTCCGCCGTCGCCATGGCGCGCGAGATCGAACGCAACATCCCGAGCGTCGTTACCGCCGACCTGTCGGCGGACAGCGTCGCCATCGACGAGACCGAACTGCGCGAACGCATGAGCGGCAATCTCTGCCGCTGCGGCGCCTACAACGGCATCATCGAGGCCATCTCCGAAACGCTGGTCAAGACGCAGGAGGGGGCACGGGCATGAACCCCTTCACCTATGAACGGGCTTCCGACGCCTCCGCCGCCATCGAACTGGCCAAGGGCAACGCCGCGGCGCGTTATCTCGGTGGCGGCACCAATCTGATCGATCTGATGCGCGAAACGGTCGAGCGGCCGGAGATGCTGGTCGATGTCACCGGCCTGCCGCGCACGATCGAGCCGCGCGCCGACGGCGGTCTGCTGATCGGGGCGGCGGCGACCAACACCGCGCTGGCCGCCGATGGCCATGTGCGCAAGCATTACCCGCTCCTCACCCGCGCGATCCTTGCCGGGGCCAGCGCCCAGATCCGCAACATGGCGACGGTCGGCGGCAACATCCTGCAACGCACGCGCTGCCGCTACTTCTATGACAATGCTGCGGCCTGCAACAAACGGCAGCCGGGGTCCGGCTGCGACGCGCGCGACGGCTTCAACCGATACCACGCCATCCTCGGCGCGTCGCCGGCCTGCGTCGCCACCCATCCGTCCGACATGTGCGTGGCGCTCGCCGCGCTCGACGCCACGGTGCATCTGGAGGGTCCGGCGGGGCCGCGCAGCATCCCACTGATCGACCTGCACCGCCTGCCCGGCGACCGGCCGGACATCGAGACCGAACTGAAGCCGGGAGAACTGATCACCGCGGTCGAGATCCCAGCCCTGCCCTTCGCCCACCGCTCCACCTACCGCAAGGTCCGCGACCGCGCGAGCTACGCCTTTGCCCTGGTTTCGGTCGCCGCCGCCCTCGACATCGACAATGACGAGACGGTGCGCGACGTGCGGCTGGCGCTCGGCGGTGTCGCCCACAAGCCGTGGCGGGCCTCGGCGGCGGAAGCGGCGCTGAAGGGCCGGCCGGCCAGCCCGGAGAGCTTCCGTGCCGCTGCGGAGGCGGAACTGGCCGCCGCGACCGGGCTTCGCGACAACGCCTTCAAGATCGAGCTGGCGAAGCGGACGATCGTCGCCGTCCTCGGCGAACTGACGGGAGACGACGCATGAGCATGCAATCCGATTCCGCGAACACCCGGCCCGGCCGCTGGCAGCCGGCAGTCACGCAGGATCCGATGCTGCACAAGCATGGGGCACTGGGGCAGCCGGTCTCGCGCATCGACGGGCCGCTGAAGGTGCAGGGCAAGGCTCAATTCGCCGCGGAGTTTCCTTATGAGGGCCTGTGCTACGCGGCGCTCGCCTTCAGCACCATTGCGCGCGGGCGGATCACGGCGCTCGATACCGCGGCGGCCGAAGCGGCGCCCGGCGTCGTGCTGGTCATGACCCACCGCAACGCGCCGCGGATGAAGGCGCCGTCCCTGATGATGTCGTCGCCGACCGCCGCCGGGGCGAGCGACCTGCCGGTCATGCAGGATGACGAGATCCATTGGAACGGCCAGCCCATCGCCGTCGTCCTGGCCGAGACTCAGGAGCAGGCCGACCATGCCGCCTCGCTGGTGACGGCCGACTATGCGCCGCTGCCGGCCGTGACCTCCTTCGACGAGGCGAAGAAGACGCCGCGCCAGCTGGACAACATCCTGGGCCAGCCACCGGTGGTCGAGATCGGCGATGCCGAGGCCGCCCTGAAAGCCGCCGCGGTGCAGGTCGACCAGATCTACCGGACGCCGCGGCACAACCACAATGCCATCGAGCTGCACGCCGCGACCGTGGCCTGGAGCGGCGACGAGCTGAGGGTGCATGACGCCAGCCAGCTTCTCGACCTGACGGCGGGGCAGTTGGCCGACATCTTCGGCCTGGCGCCCGACAAGGTCCGCGTCTCCTCCCCCTTCGTCGGCGGCGGTTTCGGCGGCAAATGCCTGTGGGACCACCAGATCCTCGCCTGCGCCGCCGCCAAGCTCGCCGGCCGGCCGGTGCGCATCATGCTGTCGCGCGAGGGGGTGTTCCGCATCGTCGGCGGCCGGACGGTGACGGAGCAAAGGGTGGCGCTGGGCGCCGGCGCCGACGGCAAACTGGACGCGCTGATCCACATCGGCATCGTGGCGATGACCACCCACAACTCCTGTCCGGAGCAGTTCACCTTCCCGGCCCGCCACCTCTATGCCGCCAAGTCCATCCGGCTGGCCCAGGAGGTCGCCGACATGGACATGCTTGCGAACACCTTCATGCGGGCGCCCGGCGAGTCCGTCGGCACCTTCGCGCTGGAATGCGCGATTGATGAGCTTGCGGAAAAGCTCGGGCTCGATCCGATCGAACTGCGCCGCCGCATCGAGCCGGACAAGGACCCGACCAGCGGCAAGCCCTTCTCCTCCCGCCACCTGATCGACGCCTATGACAAGGGCGCGGAACGGTTCGGCTGGGACCGCCGCAGCCCGACGCCGCGCGGGCGGCGGGACGGCGAATGGCTGATCGGCATGGGCTGCGCGACGGCAACCTACCCCTACCACCGCTTCCCCGGCGGTGCGGCGCGGATCAGGCTGACAGCCGGCGGGCAGGTCACCGTCTCGACCGCGGTGCACGACATGGGCATGGGCACGGCGACGGCGCAGGTCCAGCACATCGCCGCCCGGCTCGGCGTGCCGCTCGAAAAGGTCAGTTTCGAGTATGGCGACACGACCCTGCCGCGCGGGGTGATCGCCGGCGGATCGACGCAGACGGCTTCGGTCGGCGGCGCCGTCATCGCCGCGGCGGAGGTCTTCGTCGAGGAACTGCTGAAGCTCGCCGGCAACGATTCGCCGCTGGCCGGCCTGTCGCTCGCCGAGGTCGAGACGCGGGACGGCGGCATCGGCCACCGCGACGATGCCGCGCGCTTTGAAAGCTACGAGTCGATCCTGCGGCGGGCGGCCCGCGACGAGCTGGTCTGCGAGGCCGCCGCCCCGCCGCCGGCGGAGATGGAAGCCTTCTCGATGCACTCCTACGGCGCGCAGTTCTGCGAGGTCCGGGTTAGCGAGATCACCGGCGAGGTCCGCGTCTCGCGCTTTCTCGGCTCCTTCGACGCCGGTCGCATCCTGAACGCCAAGACGGCGACGAGCCAGTTCAAGGGCGGCATCATCATGGGGATCGGGCTGGCGCTGACCGAGGAGACCAACTTCGACCCGCGCAGCGGCCGCGTCGTCAACGCCTCGCTCGCCGAGTATCACGTGCCGGTGCAGATGGACGTTCCCAACATCGAGATCCTCTATACCGACATCCCCGACCCGCAGGCGCCGATGGGTGCCCGCGGCATCGGCGAGATCGGCATCACCGGCGTCGGCGCCGCCGTCGCCAACGCCGTCTACAACGCCACCGGCAAACGCATCCGCGACCTGCCGATCACGCTCGACAAGCTGATGTGACGCTTCGCCGGGTAGGATCTGTGAATTGAATTCACAGGTGATATGGCGGGAGAGGCGGTTTCCAGACTGCGCCTCCCGCCATATGTCTCCATCCGACACATGAAGAAGCGCTGCGGCGCCGATCAGGAGAGAGAGCAGGATGCAGACCGTGAAGGCGAATGGAGCCGAGATCCCCGCGCTGGGCTTCGGCGTGTTCCGCATGTCGGACGAGGAGGTCGAGCGGGTGGTCCCGGCCGCGCTGGAAGCCGGTTTCCGTCATTTCGACACCGCACAGATCTACCGCAACGAGGCGGCGCTGGGCCGCGCCCTGCAAGCGGCGGGCGCCCGCCGTGACGAGCTGTTCCTGACCACCAAGGTCTGGGTCGACAAGTACAGCCCCGACCTGTTCGCCGCATCAGTGGACGAGAGCCTGGAAAAGCTGAAGGTCGACAGGGTCGATCTGCTTCTGCTGCACTGGCCGGCCGATCAGGTCGCCATCGCCGACCAGATCGAGATGCTGAACGCGGTGCAGGCCGCCGGCAAGACCCGCTTCATCGGCGTCAGCAACCAGAACATCGCCCAGCTGCGGGAGTCGGTGCAGCGCAGCCGCGCCCCCATCGTCACCAACCAGATCGAGGTGCACCCCTATCTCGACCAGAGCAAGATGGCGGCGGCGGTCAGGGAACTGGGCGTGGCGATCACCGCCTATTACGCCATGGCCGACGGCAAGGTGCCGCGCGATCCGGAATTGCAGCGGATCGGCGCCAAGTACGGCAAGACGGCGGCGCAGGTGGCGCTGCGCTGGCTGATCCAGTTGGGCCACATCGTGCTGTCGAAGACCGCCAAGCCGGAACGGGTGCCGGAGAACTTTGCGGTGTTCGACTTCGCGCTGGACGACGGCGACATGGCCGCGATTGCGAAGCTGGCGCAGCCGAATGGACGGATTGTCAGCCCTGCGGGGCTGGCGCCGGTTTGGGACAAGTGAGAAGCGAACAAAGCTGACGATTGAGGCGCGTGTCGTCGGCTCTCCGACTCACGCGCCAATCAGCATGTCCAAGGCGGCTACGATTGCGGTGTCCTCGGACAGCAAGTTACTGACCTGGGGGCCAAGCTCTGAAAGCATCACCGCACTGGCGAACTGGGTCACCATGACATGCGGGCGGCCTTCGACAGAGAACACGGGGTTAAGACGCGCTGCCGGACGCGGAGCCTTGTCCGGCGGAAGCAGCGGAGCCACGAAGCGCGTGTTCAGATCACGCAAAATATCGGCTTGAAGGTCCAGTAGATAACCCGGTCCGTCCAGCCGGCGATAAACGTCGAAACGCGCCATCAGTACGGCCGGTTCTTCGCCAGCGGAAGGCCATGCGCCTCCACATAGGCATTGGACGACTGTATGGCTTCCCGGTTCTCTTCCAGCCACTGCCGGTCGCGCAGTTCGGCAATCTGCTGTGCCAATCCGCGTTCGCAGGCACGCGACACATTGATGCCGAGTGCCTTTGCCTGCTCCAGCAAATCGCTGTTCAGGCTGATGTTCGTTGCCCGCCGGGGTGCAGACGCATCGAAGGAGTGGCGCTCACCGGCCATCGGAGCCTCCATGATAATACGCATAGAGAGTGCGCACACCTGACGCCCAAATCAAGCCGCAACCGCTCCCATAGCGACCAGAACAGTCACAACATCCGCGGCAGCGTCACCCTGACGCGCAACCCGCCGCTGGCGCGGTTGCTCAGCTCGATGCGGCCCTGGTGGGCCTCGACGATCGACTTCACGATGGACAGGCCCAGCCCGCTGCCGCCGGTCTTGCGGTTGCGGGAGCCTTCCAGCCGGACGAAGGGCTTGAAGACGTTGGCGATCTCCGCCTCCGGGATGCCCGGCCCCTCGTCGCAGACATCGACCACGATCTCGGCGGCGTCGGCATCGACGGAGATGGTGGCGCGCTCGCCATACTTGATGGCGTTGTCGATCAGGTTGGCGAAGGCGCGGCGCAGGCTGGACGGGCGGCCGGCGAGGCGGAGCTGGCGCGGCTGGTCGAAGCGGTCGTTGCGCTCCACCCCGCCGCCGAAGATGGTGCGGACGGCGGCGAACTGCAGCGGCGGCGGCTCGTGGTAGGTCACCGGGGCGCCGGTGTCGGCGTAATCGTCGCACAGGCTCTGCAACAGGCTGGCGAAGGCGACGACCTCCACCTGTTCGCGCAGCACGTCGTCGCCGAGGAACTCCAGCGTCGCGGTCACCATCGCCGCCATCTCGTCGATGTCGGCCATCATCTTGGCGCGCAGCGCGTCGTCGTCGACATACTCGGCGCGCAGCCGCAGCCGCGTCGCCGGGGTGCGCAGGTCGTGGCTGATCGCCGCCAGCAGATGGGTGCGACCCTCCATCAGGTCGCGCAGCGCGTTGCGTGCCTGGTTGAAGGCGCGAGCGAGCGAGGCGACCTCCTCCGGCCCGTCTTCCGGCAGCGGGCGGGGGTGGAGGCGGTCGTGCGGGCGGGTCGCCTGCTCCGCCAGCGCCTCCAGCGGGCGGACCAGCCGGCCGGGCAGCCAGAGCAGCAGTCCCAGCGCCAGACCTAAAGCCGCCAGACCGGCCAGCACCATCTCGAACGGCGTGCTGCGCGGCCGCCAGAAGCGCGGGCTGGCGAACTCCAGCCAGCCGCCGCCGGCAAGCTGGACATAGACGCGGGCGTCGCGCAGCTGGGCCGCCGTGTCCTCCGCCACCATGGACAGCGATTCGGCGAGTGTCTGGGCATGGGCGGGCTGGAGCGGCAGCAGGGCGCGCGCGGCGGCGACGAACACCGGACGCGGCGCGTCGACAACGCCGTCAAGCACCCAGCCTGCAGGCACGGTCGGGGTTCCGGGGGCCTGCCAGGATACCGACAGGTCGGGCAGTCCGCTCAGCGCCAGCGCCGGCCCGGCGGCAACCCCGTCCAGTACGGCGCGGTCGGCCGCCTCCACCGCCGCG
This sequence comes from Azospirillum sp. CT11-132, assembly GCF_047302835.1. NCBI lineage: Bacteria > Pseudomonadati > Pseudomonadota > Alphaproteobacteria > Rhodospirillales > Azospirillaceae > Azospirillum > Azospirillum sp. CT11-132. Next base: position 62,734 of record NZ_JBGLZA010000006.1, on the reverse strand, counting down.
GCCATCGCCGGTCCCAGCCGGTGGGCGGTCAGCAGTTCCCGCGCGCGGTCATCCACCAGCCGCATGCCGACCAGCGCCCCGCCATGGGTCAACGCCAGCAGCGCCACCATCGCCAACAGGATACGGTGGCGCAGGCGGGCGGCGCGCAGCCGGGCCGGCAGCAGACGCTCAAGCGCCACGGCCGGTCCCGGAGCTGGGTCCGGAAGAGGCGGATTCGCCCTGGTCCACCACCGTCGCGATGAACTGGTAGCCGATGCCGCGCACCGTCTTGATCAGGGCCGAGCCGCCCGGCCCCTCCTCCAGCTTGCGGCGCAGGCGGCTGATCTGGATGTCGATGCTGCGGTCGAAGGGGATGGAGGTGTCGCCGCGGTGCTTTTCCAGCAGTTCGGTGCGCTCCACCACCTGCGGCGCGCGTTCCAGCAGCGTGCCGAGCAGAGCATATTCCCCCTGGCTGAGATGCACCACCACCCGGTCCGGCGTGCGCAGCTCCCGCCGGCCCTGGTCGAGCGACCAGCCGGCGAAGCCCAGCACGCGCGGCCGTTCGCGCACCGGCTCCGGCCCGCCGCAGCGGCGCAGGATGGCGCGGATGCGGGCCAGAAGTTCGCGGGCGCTGAAGGGCTTCACCAGATAATCGTCGGCGCCGACCTCCAGCCCGACGATGCGGTCGACCTCGCTGCCCATGGCGGTCAGCATGATGACCGGGGTTTCCGACTTGGCGCGCAGTCCGCGGCACAGGCTGGTCCCGTCCTCCCCCGGCAGCATCACGTCCAGCACGATGAGGTCGACCGGCCATTGCGCCAGCACCCGCGCCATCTCGCGCCCGTCGCCGGCGGTGGAGACGCGGAATCCGCTCTTCACCAGGAAATCATGCAGCATGTCCCGGATCTCGGGATCGTCGTCCACGACCAGGAGATGGCGCGCGCGCTCCATGGTTTCCCTTCCCTATTCCGTATGGCGCATTCTTCTTTGTTGGCGCCGAGTGTAGCCTCCCCGGCCGGTCCGGGTACAGTGCGCCGCCAGGGCCGGTTTGTAACGGTTGCGTAACAGCGGCGGCGCCGTGAAAAGGCGTTGTTACCAAATAATCCGGGCGCCGAATTGCGTGCGGGATAGAGTTCCTCCAGCGGCCGAACGGCCAGCCGGAATACCGAACGAAGAAGGGAACAGGGGGAAATGTCCAAGATGCCGTCTCTCAGCACATCGATCCTCGGCATGACCGCGATCGCGACCGTGATGGCCGGCGCCCTGCTGGCCGCTCCGGCCCGGGCCGAGCCGAAGGTGGAGGTGCTGCATTACTGGACCTCCGGCGGCGAATCGAAGGCGGCGGGCGCGCTGCGCCAGGACTTCGAAGCGGCGGGCGGCAAGTGGATCGACGCGCCGGTGGCCGGCGGCGGCGGCGACGCGGCCAGCACCGTGCTGCGCTCCCGCGTGCTGGCCGGCGATCCGCCGAACGCGGTGCAGCTGAAGGGCCCGAACATCAAGGACTGGGCGGCGCAGGGCAAGCTGGCAACGCTGGACGATGTCGCCAAGGCGGAGAATTGGGACGCCATCCTGCCGCCGCAGATTCGCGACGTGGTGACCTACAAGGGCCATTATTACGCCGTTCCGGTGAACATCCACCGCGTCAACTGGATGTGGGTGAACCCGCAGGCGATGAAGAAGGCCGGCGTCGAGATCCCCAAGACCTGGGACGAGTTCAACGCCGCCGCCGAGAAGCTGAAGGCCGCCGGCATCATCCCGCTCGCCCATGGCGGCCAACCCTGGCAGGAAGGCGCGCTGTTCGAGGATGTCGTCCTCGGCCTCGGCGGTCCCGACTTCTACCGCAAGGCCCTGGTGGAGCTGGACGAGAAGTCGCTGACCAGCGACACGATGGTCAAGGTGTTCGACCAGATGCGCAAGCTGCGCGGCTATGTCGACGACGGCTTCCCCGGCCGCGAATGGAACCTCGCCGCCGGCCTGCTGATGAACGGACAGGCGGCCATGCAGATCATGGGCGACTGGGAAAAGGGCGAGCTGACCGCCGCCGGCAAGGTGCCGGGCAAGGACTTCGTCTGCGCCCATGTGCCGGGCAAGTCGGGCTACATCGTCAATTCCGACAGCTTCGTCATGTTCAGCTCGGCCGACCCCGACCGCGCCGCCGGCCAGAAGCTGCTGGCCAAGCTGATCCTGGGCAAGAAGTTCCAGGAGACCTTCAACGTGCTGAAGGGCTCGATCCCCGCCCGCCAGGACATGGCGCGCGACAGCTTCGACGAATGCGCGGTGAAGTCGATGGATGATCTGAAGGCCGCCATCGACAACAACAGCGCCGTGCCGTCGATGGCGCATGAAATGGCGGTGCCCGGCGCCGTGCGCGGTGCCTTCCTGGACGTCGTCACCGCCCACTTCAACTCCACCATGTCCTCGCAGGACGCGGTGAAGCGTCTGGCCGAGGCGGTCGATCTGGCGAAGTAAGTCTCCGTTTTTCTTTGGTGTCGTCTCTCCTTCTCTGGTGTTGCGCGTGACCTTGAAGCCCCCCTTCCACCATGGGAGAGGGGCTTTCTTCTTTCGCCCCGCGAATTGCGGGAGCCCCGCGGTTCCGGTGGTGAAACAGGATGGCGCCGGGCAGCCGAAAGTTCGCCGCGGCAACCCGACAGCCATTCCGGTGATCTCCGATGGGAACCGGATGGGTCCGACAGGCCGGACATTTGCCGGCGGCTTGCGGCCCACTTACCCCGATCGTGCGGAAGCGAAGGAAACCGGCGCGCACGCAAGGCGAATGGCCGCCGTCCGACAGGCAATGCGGGCATTAGCGCCGGAGCAATCTCTCTAGAATCTCTTTAGAAATTTATCGGTTCCGCCGACTTCCGCTAACGTGTTCACCGGCCTTTCCGTCGGGAACATCATTGGTGGGCGAAATGCGGATGCCGTTCCAAAAACAAACACTGCCTGCGGACACCAGTTTACCCGGCGGATTCGGCAACGGATCAATCAAGATCCTTGACCGTCTTGGACTGACGACAACCCTGTGCCTTTTGTCGCTCTCGGTGTTGAGCTATTTCCTCGCCGCGTCGAATACCCATTATGGGGAAGTCGGCTTGCCCAATCAGGCGGCGTTCTTCGACCGCTTGGCGGCCTCCATCGCCGATCTGCCCATCCCGCTGGCCCTCCAGTTGGCCCACGCGCTGACCGCCGGCAACGTCTTCACCCATGACGGCCTGTATTTCCTGGCCTATTGCCTGCCGCTCGCCCTTCCGGTCGCCTTGGCCGCATGGCTGTTCCGCTGGCTGTCCGACGCCGACGGGCCGGTTCCGAAGGCGGTGACGGACCGGCTGTTCCTGTGGCCGGTCGTCTTCACCGCCGTCAGCATCCTCTCGTTTCCGGTGATGACGCAGGACATCTGGTTTTCCGCGCTGTGGGGCGAGGAAGTCGTTCGGGGACAGAACCCCTATTATGTCCCCTTCACGCCGGAGCAGGCCGCCGCCTTCCCGTTCGACGAGGTGCCGGCAATGATGACCTACGGCCCGCTGTGGGCGGTGGTCTCGGCCGGCGTCATGGCGCTCAGCGGCGGGAACGTCTGGGTGACCGCGCTTCTGTTCAAGCTGCTGCTGGCGGGGGCCTGGATCGGCGGGCTCGCCATCATCCGGAAGATCGGCCGCAGCCATGACGAGGCGACCGCCGCCACCGGGCTCGTCGCCTTCGGCTGGCTGCCCATCGGCCACATCTATTCGGCCGGCGAGGCGCACAACGACATGGCGATGGTCGTCCTGATGCTGTTGTGGCTGATGCGCCTTTCCGCCGGCGACCGCGCCGGCCCGCTGGCTCTGGCGGCCTCGGCCGCCTGCAAATACACCAGCGCCGCCTTGGTCTCCGTCGACCTGCTCTACAGGTTCGGCAAATCCAGGAAGCTGGATTTCAAGGACAGGCTCACCGCCTACCTGCTGCGCGGAATCCCGGCCGCCGCCTTCTTCCTGGCCGTCCTGTTCCTCTTCTACCGCTCGCCCGCCTTCTTCGACGCCGTGCGCGGCATGTCCGGATGGCAGTGGCTGCAGCCGGCGGACGTCGTCCGGGTGGCGGAACGGATGCTGGGCATCGACATGGCCCCCTTGCGCTGGCTGGTACGCGGAGCCTTCGCCGGCTTCGCCCTGTGGACGCTGGCCGCGCTGTACCGGCGGCCGACCTCGGAGAATGCCTGGAAGGCCGCCACCGCGGTGATGGCGGCGGTGGTGTTCGGCCTGTCGACCCACCTGTGGCCCTGGTTCATGCTGTGGCCGCTGGCGCTGGCCGCGCTGGTGCCGTCCTGGTGGTTCTCGCGCTGGATCTTCGGCGTCGCGGCCCTGGCCCCCTTCGCGGTCGTCCCCTTCTGGCGCTACGAAGACGGATTCGATCCCTTCTACACCAAGACGCTGACCGCCCTGCCGCTCTATGCGGGGGCGACCCTCTTCATGGTCTGGATGCTTGGCCGCGGGGAGAGGGCGGCGGTCGCCGCATGGGCGGCGTCGCTGCCGGGACGCCTGCGCATGGCCCGGGCGCACCGATCATGAGGGGCCGGCCATGAGCGAGCACCGGATTCCAGCCAGCACGATCGAAACCCTCGCCACGACAGGCCGGACCACGGCTCCGCCCTTGCCTGGGAGTGACCCTATGCTGATGCCGACCCCGCAGCCGGCCAGGGACAGAAGCCTGGACGTCATCCGCGTCACCGCCCTTGTCTTCATGGTGGCGGCCCATTGGGGCCGCACGATCAAGGACGCCGACCACTTCGTCAACGTCCTGCAGTTCGTATTCGAACTGGCGCCGGTGATGTTCTTCTTCGCCTTCGGAATGACGCTCGATCATTTCCTGAGAAAGCCGCTGGCCCGGCGGATCGAAGGCCATCTGAAGCTGTTCATCCTGGCGGCCATCCACGGCCTGTACCAGGAGAAGAATCCGTTCACCAGCGACTTCTTCATGTTTCTCTTCGCCGCCCGGCTTCTGTTCGACATCCACGCCAGTGTCGGCGCCGCCAACCGGGTGTTCATCGCCCTTTTCCTTCTTGCGCTGTGCGGCGCCTGGGTCGTCCTTCCGCTCCCCTACGTCTACGACCTGTTCGCGTCGCCGTTTCCGGGCTGGTTTCCGGTGTTTCCCTGGATCCTCTTCGTCGTCGCCGGGCGGATGTTCGCCCATCACCGGCAGTCCTCCCGCACCGCGGTCATCGCCCTGCTGGGGTTGTCGGTGGCGCTGTTCGACATCCTGATCCTCGGGCACAGACTGTCGAAATGGCCGCTGTCGCCCGATTATGCGCTGCTGTTCGGCAGTGCGACCGCGCTGGCGTTCCTCGCCCTCGACCGCGTTCGCTGGCCGGGCTTCCTGTCCTGGCGGACCGTGGACCTGCTGTCCGGCAATCTGCTGCTGGCGACCGCGCTGCATTACTTCGCCGTCGCCGCGGTGAGGTCGGCGCATGGCGCGCTGTCTCCGGTCCTCGCCGGATCGGTACCCGCCGTCTATCTGCCGGCGGCAATCACCCTGGAATATGTCCTGCTTGCCGGCATCGCCTTCCTCATCCTGATCGCGCTGGTCCGCGCGACCCTGGCGGTGGGAGCCTGGCTGGACGGCCGCGGCATCCTGGGCATCGCCGACGCCCTGCTGCCGACGATCGCGGTGACCGGCATCGGTCTCTATGCCGCCATGCTCCACCTCAACAACGACCTGCGCGACGCCGGGCTCCCCTTCCTGTGCGCCGTGGCCTTCCTGATCGTCTACAAACGAGGCATAGGAGGGCGCACGTAGGGGGAAGCCGGCGTCGCGACGGCGATCAGTTCGGCGTGATCGCCACTTTCAGCACGCCGTCGCGCTGGTGGCCGAACAACTCATAGGCCGCCTCTATCTGGTCCAACGTGAAGCGGTGGGTGACCAGCGGCTTCAGGTCGACGCGGCCGGAGGCGACGACGCCAAGCAGCCGGCGCATCCGCTCCTTGCCGCCGGGGCAGAGCGAAGTGACGATGGTGTGGTCGCCCAGCCCTGCCGCGAACGGCCCCAGCGGCAGGCGCAGGTCGCCGGAATAGACGCCGAGGCTGGACAGCGTGCCGCCGGGCCGCAGGACGCGCAAGGCCGCCTCGAACGTCGCCTGGGTGCCCAGCGCCTCGATGGCGACATCGACGCCGCGGCCGTCGGTAAGGCGCATGATCTCCTCCACCGGATCGACACTGCGAAAATCCACCACATGGTCGGCCCCCATGCGCCGCGCCATCTCCAGCCGCGCCGGCACGGTGTCGACGCCGATGATGGTGGTGGCACCCTTCAGCTTGGCCCCGGCGGTGGCACAGAGGCCGATGGGGCCCTGCGCGAACACCGCCACCGTGTCGCCGATGCGGATGTTGCCGCGCTCCGCCCCGGCGAAGCCGGTGGACATGATGTCGGGGCACATCAGCACCTCCTCGTCCGTCAGCCCGTCGGGGACGGGGGCGAGGTTGGTCATCGCGTCGGGCACCAGCAGATATTCGGCCTGGGCACCGTCGATGCTGTTGCCGAAGCGCCAGCCGCCCAGCGGCTTCCAGCCATGCCTGGTGCCGGCGCCGTCCTGGGAATGGCAGCCGCACAGGCAGGCGTTGCTGTGGCCGCTGGGGGTGATGGCCCCGGCGATCACCCGCTGCCCTTCCTGGTAGCCGGTGACGGCGGAGCCCAGCTTTTCGATGATGCCGACCGGCTCATGGCCGATGGTCAGGCCGCGATTGACCGGATATTCGCCCTTCAGGATGTGGATGTCGGTGCCGCAGATCGTCGTCGTGGTGATGCGGATCAGCGCGTCGAGCGGTCCGACGTCGGGGACCGGCTTGTCGTCCAGCACGATGCGGCCCGGTTCGACGAACACCGCCGCTTTCATCATGACCATGGCGTCCTCCCCTGGATGGTGGCCGCCGGTCCCGGAGCTGCGTCGCGCAAACATCGCAAACGGCCCGCGGCCGGCGTTGTGCTTCACGCCGTCCAGTCTGGCATGGCGGGGAGGGCCTCGCGTTGATGCAGATTAAATGGAGGGAGCTTTGGCGTCGGGGCCCGCGCTGTCACGACGCCCCAACCCTTCCGAGAGGAGCGAGACGACCAGGGTGTTCAGGCTGACGCCCTCACGCCCGGCCCGTTCGGTGAGCCGCCGATGCAGCGATTTCGGCACCCTCTGCTGCCACTTGCCGCTGAAGGCCCCGTCATCGGCGACCGACGGCGGCGGGATCTCCCGCCCTGCGGCACGCATCGCCTCGATCCAGCCGTGCATGGCGTCGGCACCGTTGGCAAGCGCCTCTTCGATGGAGTCACCGTCGGACATGCAGCCGGGAAGATCCGGAAATTCGATCAGGTATCCGCCGCCATCCTCTTCGCTGAGGGGCCGGATGGTGAAAGGATAGTCGAGTTTCATCGGTCATTCTCCTGTGCTTCACGCCGCTCCGTCGCCTGCCGTTCTCGGACGGCTTCGATGAAGGAGAGGAAGGCTTTGACATAGACCGCCTTGATCGGGCGATGAGCGGGAACGGATGGCGCCTCGACAACACCGGCATAGTCGAAAATGACGTGGCTGCCGGAGGGTTTGCGGATATTCACACCTTGTGCGCGGGCGACAGCCTCAAGATCCTCGATCCGCCAATCCCGCGGATTGTTCTTCATGCGGGCGAGGATCTTGTCCGTCTGAGTCATGAACGGATAGTATCACGGGCGGTACTGACGAACAAGCTGCCGACGGTCTCGCCGCCCCATCTTGACGCTCGCCCGGGCCTGGCTAAATTTTGCCCGCGCCGGGTTGCCTTACCCAACAGGGTCCCGGCTTACCCGAAGACCGTGTCCTGCATGTTGCTCTGCGGAGGATGTGTGCGATGCCGACGACAAGACTCTTGCGCGCCCCACCCCACCCGGTCCAGCCGGAATCGGCGCCCGCCTGAGACGACGGCCACTCCCGGCCGGCAAGACCTCAAGAACAGCCGAACAGATATATCGACCCGTGCCTGCAACAGCGGCCACGGACACTTGCCGTTGTCTAAGAAAAAACAAAAATACGCTGATTTTTCCTTCAAAAATCCCCTTGACGACCAAAACAGCCTGAGTAAATTTCCCAACCGAAAGCGCGGCCCATTCGGGCGTGCTTGGGAAAGACAGACATTCGCTTACGCTCAAGGAGTGTCACACCATGAAGTTCAAACCGCTTCACGACCGCGTTCTGGTCCGCCGCGTCGAATCCGACACCAGGACGAAGGGTGGCATCATCATCCCCGACACCGCCAAGGAAAAGCCGCAGGAGGGCGAGGTCATCGCCGTCGGTGCGGGCGCGCGGGACGAGGCCGGCAAGCTGATCGCCCTCGACGTGAAGCCCGGCGACCGCGTGCTGTTCGGCAAATGGTCCGGCACCGAGGTGAAGATCGACGGCGAGGATCTCCTGATCATGAAGGAGAGCGACATCCTCGGCGTGATCGAGGCTGCCGCCGAACCCGCCAAGAAGGCCGCGTGATAGGGGAGGAACAGGACCATGGCTGCGAAGGACGTGAAGTTCGGCTCCACCGCCCGCGACAAGATGCTGCGCGGCGTGGACATCCTGGCCGACGCCGTGAAGGTCACGCTGGGCCCGAAGGGCCGCAACGTGGTGATTGAGAAGTCGTTCGGCGCCCCGCGCATCACCAAGGACGGCGTGTCGGTCGCCAAGGAAATCGAGCTGGCCGACAAGTTCGAGAATATGGGCGCGCAGATGCTGCGCGAGGTTGCGTCGAAGACCGCCGATCTGGCCGGCGACGGCACCACCACCGCCACCGTGCTGGCCCAGGCCATCGTTCGCGAGGGCGCCAAGTCGGTCGCCGCCGGCATCAATCCGATGGACCTGAAGCGTGGCATCGACATGGCAGTCGACGCCGTGGTGACCGAGCTGAAGGCCCGCTCCAAGAAGGTGACCACCAACGAGGAGATCGCCCAGGTCGGCACCATCTCCGCCAACGGCGACCGTGAGATCGGCGACATGCTGGCCCGCGCGATGGAGAAGGTCGGCAACGAGGGCGTCATCACCGTCGAGGAGGCCAAGAGCCTGGAGACCGAGCTGGACGTGGTCGAGGGCATGCAGTTCGACCGCGGCTATACTTCGCCCTACTTCGTCACCAACGCCGACAAGATGCAGGTGGAGCTGGATGACCCGTACATCCTGATCCACGACAAGAAGCTGTCCGGCATCCAGGCCATCATCCCGGTGCTGGAGAAGGTCGTGCAGTCGGGCAAGCCGCTGCTGATCATCGCCGAGGAGGTCGAGGGCGAGGCCTTGGCGACCCTAGTGGTCAACCGCCTGCGCGGCGGCCTGAAGGTCGCGGCGGTGAAGGCCCCCGGCTTCGGCGACCGCCGCAAGGCCATGCTGGAGGACATCGCCATCCTCACCGGCGGTCAGGTGATCAGCGAGGAGGTTGGCATCAAGCTGGACGGCGTCACCATCGACATGCTGGGCCGCGCCGGCAAGGTGGTCATCACCAAGGACAACACCACCATCGTCAACGGCGTCGGGTCGAAGGACGACATCAAGGCCCGCTGCGGCCAGATCCGCCAGCAGATCGAGGAGACGACCTCCGACTACGACCGCGAGAAGCTGCAGGAGCGGCTGGCCAAGCTGGCCGGCGGCGTCGCGGTGATCCGCGTCGGCGGCGCCACCGAGGTGGAGGTGAAGGAGCGCAAGGACCGCGTCGACGATGCCATGCACGCCACCCGCGCGGCGGTGGAGGAAGGCATCCTGCCGGGCGGCGGCGTGGCGTTGGCCCGTGCGGTCGCGGTGCTGGAGAGCGTCAAGCCGGCCAACGACGACCAGCGCGTCGGCGTGGAGATCGTGCGCCGGGCGCTGACCGCCCCGGTGCGCCAGATCGCCACAAACGCCGGCGTCGACGGCTCGATCATCGTCGGCAAGCTGACCGACAGCAAGGACTACGGCGTCGGCTATGACGCGGCCAAGGGCGAGTGGTGCGATCTGGTGAAGGCCGGCATCATCGACCCGGCCAAGGTGGTGCGCACCGCGCTGCAGGATGCGGCCTCCGTCGCCGGCCTGCTGATCACCACCGAGGCGATGGTCGCCCAACTGCCGGAGAAGAAGCCCGCCATGCCCGCCCCCGGCGCCGACATGGACTTCTGATCCGGACGGCCGCACATCGCCTGCAGTCTGGATGTTCCCTGGACGGGGTCGCGCCCATGGTGGCGCGACCCCTCTTTTCATGAGGCGGCGGGCCTGTCGTCCGGCAATGCCTCCCGGCAGCAGGGAAAGCGCAGGGTGACCTTCAGTCCCTGCTCCGGCCGGGGCTCGAGGTCGAGGCTGCCGCGCAGCTGCATGGCAAGCTGCCGCATGATCCGGCCGCCCAGCCCGGTTCCCTGCGGCCGGTCGGACAGGATGCCCACGCCGTCGTCGCAGACGCGCAGCACGCACTCCGTCTCCTCCTTGCGGAAGGACAGGTCGATGCGGCCGGATCGGCCGTCGGGGAAGGCGTATTTCAGCGCGTTGGTGATCAGCTCGTTGGCGACGGTGCCGACCGCCACGGCGACGCCCATGTCGAGGTCGACGTCGTCCACCTCCGCGCTGACCGCAACCGGCCGGACCCCGACGACGCCGAGCTGGATGTCCTCCACCAGGCTTTCCAGGAAGTCCCTGGAACCGACGATGTTGACGCCCTCCACCCGGCGCAGGCGGACATAGACGCGGGACAGCACGCCGATCCGCTCGATGGTGCCGTTGACGATGTCCTGCCCGGTCCCCGACTTGTGGGCCGCGAGTGTCAGCTGGGCGCAGATCTGCTGCAGGTCGTTGCGGATCCGGTGATGGATCTCGTGCAGCATCAGGTCCTTTTCCGCATTGGCGGCGGACAGCTGGTCCCAGGACAGACGCAGCTGCTCGTTCGCCCGGCGCAGGGCGTGAGCCCCGGCGGCGATCCCGAAGCCCAGCGCCATATAGATGAGGAAGGCCAGCCGGTCGCCCGGTTCGGCGATCCACAGCTGCCATTCCGGCTTCATGAAGAACCAGGCCGAACACAGCCCGGACAGGGCCACGGACAGATAGCCCGACCCGCGGTCGAACAGCAGCGAGATGACGAAGATGGTCGGGATGAAGACCAGGAACGGGTATTTGAACAGCAGCGGGTCCAGCGCGTAGCGCAGCAGTGCCGTCAGCCCCACCAGCAGCAGCGTGATCCCATATCGTGCCCAGGCCGCGTGCGGCAAGCTGGAACTCAGCCGGCGCAAGATGCTGTCCATACCCCGTGCCTTGCTCCCCGCAGCGCAACCCACGACACAACCGACGGGATAACAGCCGGGATCCGGATTCGGATGACCGGGGTATGCGCACAATGTTGTGACGAATTTCGTCGATGCCCCTTTTCGCGGTGGCGGCATCGAAGTCTTTCGGAGTGGCCGGCCTTGGCCGCCGGTGCGGCACCCCCACCTACAAGGCCAACCAATTGAAACCGGAGGATCGTGATGCGCAGCACCCTGACCCTGTCGGCCCCAAGCCCTGTTGCCGCCCTTGTTGCCGCCGGTCTTTTCGCCACCGGCCCTGCCCTGGCGCAGGCGGTCAAGACCGTTCCGACCAGTGCCGGGCCGGTGGAGGTCAGCCGCTTCGCCGACGGGCTGGAACGGCCCTGGGGCATCGATTTCCTGCCGGATGGCCGGGCGCTGGTTACGGAGAAGCCGGGGCGGCTGAGGATCATGGCGCGCGACGGCTCTCTGTCCCCGCCGCTGGCCGGCACGCCGAAGGTCTTCGCCCAGGGCCAGGGCGGGCTGATGGACGTGGCGGCCGATCCGGATTTTGCCCGCAACCGCACCGTCTATCTCGCCTATGCCGAGCCGGGCGAGAACGGAACCGCCGGGACGGCGCTGGGACGCGGCACGCTGGGCGAAAGCGGAATCGAGGACTTCCAGGTCATCTTCCGCCAGTCGCCCAAGGTGGACGGCGGCAACCATTTCGGCACCCGTATCGCCTTCGCCCCCGACGGCCACCTCTTCCTGACGCTGGGCGAACGCTACAAGTTCGACCCGGCGCAGAAGCGCGACAACACGCTGGGCAAGGTGGTCCGGCTGAACCGCGACGGCTCGCTGCCGAAGGACAACCCCTTCGCCGGCGAGGGCAAGACGGCCGGCGCCATCTGGTCCTACGGCCACCGCAACATCGAGGCGGCGGCCATCGACCCGCGCAGCGGCTCGCTATGGATCGGCGAGATGGGACCGCTGGGCGGCGACGAGTTGAACCGGCCGGAAGCCGGCAGGAATTACGGCTGGCCGGTGGTCAGCTGGGGCAAGCATTACGACGGCCGCGACATCCCCGATCCGCCGACCCGCAAGGACTTCGCCGATGCGGCGATCCATTGGACGCCGGTGATCTCGCCCTCAGGCATGGTTTTCTACACCGGCGGGCTGTTCCGCGACTGGCAGGGCAGCGCTTTGCTCGGCGGCCTGAGCGCCAGGGGACTGGTGCGCGTCGCCATCGACGGAAGCAGCGCGAAGGAAGTGGAGCGCATTCCGCTCGACGCGCGCATCCGCGATGTGGCACAGGGACCGGACGACGCCCTCTATGTCATCACCGATGCCGCCGACGGCGTGGTTCTGAGGCTGGCGCCGGCGAAGTGACCGCCTGAAGATGGGCCGAAAGAAGGGGCAGATGAGGATCAGAGACTACCGACCGTCGGACGCCCCGGTTCTGGCGGAGATCTATGCCCGCTCCGTCCGCGGCATCGGCTGGCGATTCTACAGCCCCGAGCAGGTGGAGGCCTGGGCCGCGCAGGCGCCGACGGTGGAGCGGGTGCGGGAGGCCTATGGCGACGGCCGCGTCGCCCTGGTCGCGGTGGACGAGGCCGACCGGCCGGTGGCCTTCAGCGACGTCGAATCCGACGGCCACATCAACTTCCTCTATTGCGCGCCGGAAGCCGCCGGCCGCGGCGTGATGTCGGCGCTGGTCGACATGCTGGAGGCGCGCGCCCGGGCGCTCGGCCATCCCCGCCTGCATGTGGAAGCGAGCGAGGCGGCCCGCCCCTTCTTCCTGCGCCGCGGCTTCACCCTGCTGGAGCGCCGCGAGCTGCGGATCGGCGACGTGCCGATCCACAACTATGCGATGGAGAAGTGGCTGGCGCCGCGATAGGCGGCGCGTCAGGCCGGCGTCAGTTGGGCATCAGCACCAGGGCGCCGCTGGTGCCGCGCCCTTCCAGCGCGCGATGGGCCTCGGCGGCGGCGTCCAACGGCAGGCAGGTCACCGGGCCGGCACTCAGGCCATTGGCGACACGCGACAGCACCTCCTCGGCGGCGACGCGGTAGGCGGCGAGGTCGGACATGTAGCCGAACACGCTGGGCCGGGCGAGGCAAAGCGAACGGCGCGGCCCAAGTTCGGACAGCTCGATCGGCGAAACCGGGCCGCCGGCCTGACCGACGCTGGCCACCGTGCCGAACAGCCGCACCGCGTCGAAGGTCCGGCGCAGCGTGTCGCCGCCGATGCCGTCCACCGCGACGTCGGCTCCGCGCCCGCCGGTCAGGTCGCGCACCGCGGCGACGAAGTCCTCCTCCTGGTAAAGGATGGCGTGGTCGAGCCCGTGGGCGCGGGCGGTCTCCGCCTTGGCGGCGCTGCCGACGGTGCCGATGACGGTGGCGCCCAGGCTCTTCGCCCATTGGGTCAGCAGCAGGCCCAGCCCGCCGGCGGCGGCGTGCACCAGGATCGTACTGCCGGGACCCACCGGGCAGACCCGGTTCAGCAGCATATGCACGGTGATCCCGCGCAGCATCAGCGAGGCGGCAGTGACCGGCTCGACACCGTCGGGCAGGCGTACGGCGCGGTCGGCGGCGAGCAGGCGCGCCTCGGCATAGCCGCCGGCCGGCAGACCGGCCCAGGCGACGCGGTCGCCGACGGCGAGCCCCTCCACGCCCGGCCCGACCGCCTCCACCACGCCTGCGCCTTCGACGCCGAGCGTGGCGGGATAGCATGGCAGCGGGTACAGGCCGGTGCGATGGTAGATGTCGACGAAATTGACCCCGGCGGCCTCATGGCGCAGGCGGATTTCCCCGGCGCCCGGCGCCGGCAGGTCGATAAGGGCGTGCTTCAGCACCTCGGCGCCACCCGGCGCGGTCATCTGAATGGAGCGGATCATCGCGGCTGTCTCCGTCAATCGTTGCGATGGAGCGGAGGTTAATCTGTGGCGCAGTACGCGGACATTCGGCAAGATTGCTCACAAGCCGGGTGTTTTTACGCAGAACTGGTGAGCGATGAATTGGGATGACTTGCGCATCTTCCTGGCGCTGGCGGACAGCGGCAGCCTGTCGGCGACGGCGCGGAGGCTGGGAGTCGACCATTCCACGGTCGCCCGCCGGGTGGCGGCGCTGGAAGCCGATCTGGGCGTGCGCCTGTTCGACCGGCTGCCGCGCGGCTACGCCCCGACGGCGGAGGGGGAGGAGTTCGCGGCGCTGGCCCGCCGGGTGGAGGACGGCGTGCTGGCGGTGGAGCGCCATGCCCGCGGCCAGCCGGGCGAGCCGGCCGGCACGGTGCGCCTGTCGGCCCCGCCGGCCTTCGCCAGCCATTTCCTCGCCCCGCGGTTGGCCGGGCTGCGGCGGACCTTGCCGAAGTTGGTGGTGGAGCTGGTGGGCGATGCCCGCGCGGTCAGCCTGACCCGGCGGGAAGCCGACCTCGCCCTGCGCCTGCAGCGGCCGGAGGACGAGGGGCTGGTGGCCCGGCGCGTCGGCGCGATGGGCTACGGGCTTTACGCCACGCAAGGCTATCTCGACGGACGGGACGAGGCCGGCTGGGAGTTCATCGGCTATGACGAGAGCCTTGACCATGTGCCGCAACAGCGCTGGCTGCGCCAGATCGCCGGCCGCCGACCCTTCGTCTTCCGCGCCAACGACCTGATGAGCCTGCGCGGCGCGGCGGCGGCCGGCGTCGGCATCGCGGCGATTCCGCATTTCCTCGGCCGGTCCGATCCCGCCCTGGTCGCGGTCATGCCCGACCCCGCTCCCCCGCCGCCGCAGCCGCGCGAGCTGTGGCTGCTGGTGCATGGCGATTTGCGGCGGTCGGCACGGGTGCGGGCGGTGATGGACGCCCTGGTGTCGATCATCGCCAACGGGCGGCAACTGCTGGAGGATTGAGGGAGTTCATCGCCTGCCCACCGCCCAATTCCGAACGGTTCCATCGGCGACGCCCTCGAAATTTTTGCGTCTACCGTGAGCGCGGCAAAAAAATGATGGAACAGATGCCCACGCTGTTTCGTTGAATCGGCAGCATCGAAGAGTTCTGCTCTTCCAACCTGTCCCTCGGAATATGGAGGCGTCGCATGCCTATCTTGCTTTGGCTTCTGGGTGTCCCCGGAATTATCGTGATCCTGCTTTGGATGACCGGCATCATCGGCTTCTAAGCCCGGCGAGGGGAGCGGTTGGCCCGCGTCTTCCAGACGAGTTCCGCGGGCAACCCGCCCCGCCGCTCACCCCTGCGACGTCAGCGGTCAGTCGCCAGCGGCCAGTCGCAGGGCTTTCCCATTCCATTCACCGGCAATGCCGGGCCGAAGGCAAGGGCACGCGGACGGTGCGGGGCGGGAAGCGTCGCCTCGATCCAGTCGGTCAGCCGCCGATACAGCTCCTCCCGTGGTGGTGCCGTGCGTGCCGGGACGATGAAGGCCTTGAGGCGTGTCCCCTCCTCGGGCCGCATCAGCCTTACGGCGGCGGCTTCGACATCGGGATGGCCGGCCAGATGCGCCTGCACCCCCGCCAGTGACACGTTCACCCCACCGACCTGCACGACCGTGTCGAGGCGACCGCTTGGACGGAAGCCTTCTTCGTCGTGACTCAACCGGTCTTGGAGTGTGGCGGACAGGACCGTTCCGTCGGCCAGACGCCGGGTCACCCTGCCGTCGTCGCCGAAACGCCACCAGGGAAAGGGCCGGAATGGTGCGTCGGGGCTCTCGCGCCAGCCGAGCCCGGCGGTTTCCGAGGACCCGAACACCTCCACCAGCCGCGCCAACCCGACCCCACGCACGCCGCGCGCCGTGTCCGGCGGACAGGGCGCGGTGGAACTGGCGCCCGTCACCCCGTCCGGCAGGGCCGCGCCGGAACGCAGCAAGGCGCCCCACCAGTCGGGGTGAGCGACGACGAGGTCACCGGGGCCGAGCCGGGCCGCAAGACCGCCGGGCGAGGTGCCGCGTCCATCCACCACCGGGACGGCGAGGCGGTCCGGCAGCAGCACCGTGAACAGGAAGCCGTAGATGTGGTGGGCGGGGACGACGCTCACGACACGCCGCGGCGCCTCCGCGCCGCCGGACAGGAGAGCGGCCAGCGCGTCGGCCTCTTCCTCCAGCGCGGCCAGCGGATGCTCGCAACGCTTCCCCTCGCCGGTGCTGCCCGACGTGCGGAAACTCAGCGCACCATCGAAGCGGCCGAGCGCCGCCTCGCAAACGTCGAGCCAGTCCCCGACCGTCCGATGCACCAGAAGGTAATCCTCGATGCCGCTGCGGTGCAGGTGCAGCGCCTCGTTGAGGGCCGCGGCGAGTTGCAGGAGATCGAGGGAGTCGGCTCCTACCCCGTCAGGGCCGAGCGGAAGCGTCTCCGGCCAGCGATGGGGATGCGCCGGCGGCGAACCGCCCGGCCGAAGCCGTGCGAATTCGCCGGCCAGCAAATCGCACACGACCCGGCTCAGGCTCTCGCGATTTCGCCACCATCGTTGGATCGTCATGGCAACCCGCTCACAGGCGCTTGACGAACACCCAATAGCTGTCGCCGATCAACGCCTTCTTCATGTGGACCTTCACCTTGGTCGGCTGCATCTGGTAGTTGAAGGTGTACTCGATCATCGTGTTCAGGTCTCCGGACTTCACTCCCTTGTCGAACACGCCCTTGAAGGCCGGGGTGTTGGTGCAAGGGGCGATCTCGGTGAAGAAATTCTTGCCGACGACGGTCTTCGGGTCGCGTCCGGTGATGGCGCCTTCGGCGGAATTGTATTGGAGGATGCGACCGGTGGCATCGAGCTGAACGGCGCCGAACGCCAGACGGTCGATCTCCGACGCGCTCATTTTGCCGAGGGTGTTTTCGATGTCGGAGGAGCCGAACTCGACGAGTTGCATGGTCGCGGGCATGGTGGGGAGTTCTCCGTATCCAGAAAGACGCGCGCCGCGCCGGGCGCGCAGCGGACGAAAGTCGATGCCTGTTGGCGGACATCGCTCATGAATGGACAATGAATTCGAAGAAGGCGTTGATCGCCCCAAACCTCTTCGTCATCGGCGTTATCGATAGAGGTATGTTTGGATGGCTCGCTTGTCTATAGGGACTCAAAAGCATAGAGATAAAATCATTCTGAATTATGACGTAATATGATTTTGGTTGTGCCGCATTCTTAACTGGATCTTGACACTCGCCGCGCCGCCGATGCGGCTGCCGACAATCTCCGGAAGGCAGTCCTGTCCACGGCGCCGGCCGGCCACCGGTCATTTCGACTGTCATCGAAATGAGATTGACAGCCCTATCCACGGCAGTTAATTCGATACTTGTTGAAACATCGAATTTACGGGGGCCGGCATGGAGAAGAAGGACGTCCTGGCCGGACTGGCGGCGCTGGCGCAGGAGACGCGGCTGGACATCTTCCGCCTGCTGGTGGAAGCGGGGCCGGAGGGCAGCTCCGCCGGGGCGATCGCGGAGGCGCTGGCGGTCGCGCCGGCCACCCTCTCCTTTCACCTGTCCAACCTGACCCATGCCGGGCTGATCGTGCAGCGGCGCGAGAGCCGGTCGCTGATCTACTCGGCCGATTTCGAACGGATGACCGGTATCGTCGGCTTCCTGTCGGAGAATTGCTGCGGCCGGTCGGCCAATCCCGCCGCCTGCGTGCCGCTCTGCGCGCCGACGCCGGGACCGGCCAACACGGTGACCGAGGAAAATCCCTGCCAAGGAGCGTCCGCAGGGCCGCGCCGCGGCTGCTGACCGCCTGCAAACGGAGCGAAGAATGGTCGAGCATCGCGTCTACAACGTGCTGTTCCTGTGTACCCACAACAGCGCCCGCAGCGTCATGGCCGAATGCCTGCTGAACCGGGAGGGCAAGGGCCGCTTCCGCGGCTTCAGCGCCGGCAGCCAGCCGTCCGGGCGCATCAACCCCCATGTCCGCGACCTGCTGGAGCGGCTGGGCTTCCCGACGGCGGAATTGCGGTCGAAGACCTGGGACGAGTTCGCCGCCCCCGGCGCCCCCCACATGGACTTCGTCGTCACCGTCTGCGACAACGCCGCCGGAGAGGTCTGCCCGGTCTGGCCGGGCCAACCGATCAGCGCCCATTGGGGCTTCCCCGATCCGTCCAGCGCCACGGGCACCGAGGCGGAGAAGGCCGCCTTCACCGCCACGGTGTTCGGGCAGATCCAACGCCGCATCCAGGCTTTCGCCGCCCTGCCCATCGCGTCGCTCGACCGTATGGCGCTGAAGCGGAAAATGGACGACATGGCACGGGCGGAGGGCGGCACCGATGTCCGCTGACGTCCACTCCACCGCCCCGGCGGCGCCTCCCGCCATGGGCCTGTTCGAGCGCTATCTCAGCCTGTGGGTGGCGCTGTGCATCGTCGCCGGCATCGCGCTCGGCCATCTGGTGCCCGGCCTGTTCCAGGCGATCGCGGCGGCGGAGGTCGCCCAGGTCAATCTGCCGGTGGCGGTGCTGATCTGGCTGATGATCGTGCCGATGCTGCTGAAGATCGACCTCGGCGCGCTGGGACAGGTTGGTGAGCATTGGCGCGGCATTGGCGTGACGCTGTTCATCAATTGGGCGGTCAAGCCCTTCTCGATGGCGCTGCTCGGCACGCTGTTCATCGGCCATCTGTTCGCCCCGCTGCTGCCGCAGGAACAGATTTCCTCCTACATCGCCGGACTGATCCTGCTGGCGGCGGCGCCCTGCACCGCCATGGTGTTCGTCTGGTCGAACCTGTGCGAGGGCGAACCGCATTACACGCTGAGCCAGGTGGCGCTGAACGACCTGATCATGGTGTTCGCCTTCGCGCCCATCGTCGGGCTGCTGCTGGGCGTCGCGTCGATCACCGTGCCGTGGGGGACGCTGCTGCTGTCGGTGCTGCTCTACATCGTCATCCCGGTGCTGGCGGCCCAGCTCTGGCGGCGCAGCCTGCTGGCGGCCGGCGGCGAGCCGGCGCTGGCGCGCGTTCTCAGCCGGATCCAGCCGGTGTCGCTGCTGGCGCTCCTGACCACGCTGGTGCTGCTGTTCGGCTTCCAGGGCGACCGGATCCTGGCGCAGCCGTTGGTCATCGTCCTGCTGGCGGTGCCGATCCTGATCCAGGTCTATTTCAACGCCGGTCTGGCCTATTGGCTGTCGCGCCGGTTCGGGGTGGCGTGGTGCGTGGCGGCGCCGGCGGCGCTGATCGGCGCCTCCAACTTCTTCGAACTGGCGGTCGCCGCCGCCATCAGCCTGTTCGGGCTCGGCTCCGGCGCCGCGCTCGCCACCGTGGTCGGCGTGCTGGTCGAAGTGCCGGTAATGCTGTCGGTGGTGCGCATCGTCAAGGCATCCAAGCCTTGGTACGAAGGACAGGCCGGGGCGTGAGTCCCGCCGGTCTTCAGTGCTTCACCCGCCGCAGGATCAGGGCCAGCGGCACGGCCGAGGCGGAGATCAGCATCAGGGCGAAGAACACGTCGATGTAGGCCCAATAGGCGGTCTGCATCTGCACCTGCTGCCCGATATAGGCGATGGCCCGGTCCCGCGCCCCCGCCTGTCCGCCGGCGGAGGAGAAATAGGTCGTCGCCTGTTCAAGGGTGCGCTGATAGGCCGGGTTGGAGGGGACGATGGTCTCGACCAGCCGGCTGTGGTGGAACTGCTCGCGCATGGCCAGCACATTCTGGGCGATCGACACGCCGATGGAGCCGCCGACATTGCGCGCGACATTGATGAGGGCGGAGGCCTGATCGGTCTTGTCGCGCGGGATGCCGTCATAGGACGCCGTGGTGATCGGAATGAAGATCAGCGGCAGCCCGATGCCGATATAGATGCGCGACCACGCGAAGAACCAGAAGGTCGACTCCGGGTTCAGCCGCGTCAGGTCCCACATCGCCAGCGCGACGATGGTGGCGCCGGTGGCGATCAGGTATTTCGGCTGGATGCGTCCGGACAGCCGGCCGACGACGATCATCATCACCATGGTCACCATGCCGCCCGGCGACAGGGCGAGGCCGGCCCACGTGGCGGTGAAGCCGTAATAGGCCTGCAGCAGCTCCGGCAGGAACTGGGTGGTCGCGATCAGGATGGCGCCGGTCGCCAGCATCACCAGGAAGCAGGACCCGAACTGCCGCGTCGCCACCATCCGCAGGTCGAGCATCGGGTTCTCCCGCGTCATCTCCCACGGGATCATCAGGCAGAAGGCGGCGATGCAGATGACGGTGAAGATAATGATGAAGCCGGACGCGAACCAGTCGTCGGTCTGGCCGCGGTCGAGGATCACCTCCAGCGAGCCGAGGAAGGTCGCCACCAGCAGGAAGCCGACCACATCCATGCGGATGCCCTGCCGCTTCATCCGCTGGCGCTCCTCGATGGCGGATTTCGGCTCCTGAACCAAAAAGCTGACGAGCGCGAAGGCGAACAGCCCGACCGGTCCGTTGATCAGGAAGCACCAGTGCCAGGACAGATTGTCCGACAGCCAGCCGCCCAGCGTCGGCCCGACCACCGGCGCCACCACCACGGCGATGCCGAAGATGGCGAAAGCCTGCCCGCGCTTGGCCGGCGGGAAGCTGTCGGCCAGGATCGACTGCGAGATCGGCACCATGCCGCCGCCGGCGAAGCCCTGGAGCACCCGGAACAGCAGCAGCGATTCCAGATTCCAAGCGAAGCCGCAGGCGATCGAGCTGGCGGTGAACAGCCCCAGGCAGGTCAGGTAGAAGCGCTTGCGGCCATAGCGCTTGGCGATGAAGCTGCTGGCCGTCAGCACGATGGCGTTCGCCACGAGGTAGGAGGTGACGACCCACGACGCCTCGTCGGCGCTGACCGCCAGCGTGCCGGAGATGTAGCGCAGGGCAACGTTGGCGATGGTGGTGTCCAGCACCTCCATGAAGGTGGCGATGGAGACCACCACGGCGATCATCCAGGGATTGCGGCCGCCGGCGGCACTCTGCGACGCATCGAAGCCGCCGGCGTTGGCGCCTTCCGCCGCGGCGCTCATCGCACCGTCACCCGCGGCACCACCGACATGCCGGGGCCGATCGACACGCCGTCCGGCCATTGGTCGACGACGATCTTCACGGGGATGCGCTGCACCACCTTCACATAGTTGCCCGTCGCGTTCTGGGCCGGCAGCAGCGAGAAGGCGGTGCCGGAGCCGGGCTGCACGCTGTCGACATGGCCGGTGACCTTTTGATCGGGATAGGCGTCGATGCGGATGTTCACCGGCTGACCCGGCCGCATGTCGGTGATCTGGGTTTCCTTGAAGTTGGCGGTGACCCAGATGTCGTCGGGCACGAAGATGGCGAGGCTCTGGCCGGCCTGCGCGAACTGCCCGACCGCCCCGCTCAGCTGCACCACCCGGCCCGGCTGCGCCGCGGTGATGGTGGTGTAGGACAGGTTCAGCTTCGCCTGGGCCAGCTGCGCCCTGGCGCGCGCCAGATCGGCCTCGGCGCTGGTGCGCTGGGCCTGGAGCGCGCCGACCTGCCGTTCGGCGGCGATCACCGCGGCGTTGGCGCTGGTCAGCTTGGCCTGCTGTTCCTGCAGGTTGGCGGTCGATTGCTGCGCCTGCTGCACTGTTCCGGCGCCGCGGGACTGCAGGTCGCGGTAGCGCGCCGCATCCTCCTTGGCGAAGCCGACCGCCGCCTCCGCCTGTGCGACCTCCGCCCTGGCCTGATCGATCTGGGCGCGCTGGGCGGCGATCTGGGCGTCATAGCCGGTGATCGCGGCTTGGGCGGAGTCGATCTGCGCCTGCGCCTGCTCCAGCGCGGTCTGATAATCGCGCGGATCGATGCGGAACAGCAGGTCGCCGGCCTTCACATGCTGGTTGTCGCCGACCGCCACCTCCGCCACATAGCCGGACACCTTGGGCGCGATCGGGAACTGGCGGGTGTCGATAAAGGCGTCGTCGGTCGATTCATAGGGATGGATGTTGCGCTGCCAATAGATGTAGCCGGCCACCGCCAGCAAGGCGACGACCACCAGCCTGACGATGATGGCCAGCGGATGGCGCCGGATGAATCCGGGCTTCTTGCGGCCGGCTTCGGCGGCCGGCTGTCCGCGTTCGCTGCGGCCGGCATCCTGATCCGCAAGTGTGACGACGTCCCTGTGCTGCTGGTCGTCCGGCATGCTGTGACGCTCCTGACCGAAATGCCGGGCGATCGGTAAAGGCCCGGTCGTTGTCGCGCGGGAGCGGCACGGCTCCCCAGCGCGAAACACGTCAGCCCCCCATTGCGTTGCACCAACACGGCAGAAAGCTGACCGGCACGACTGCAAACCGGCCATGTCATCGGCGGACAATCACATCAGGGCGTCCGCTCCGTTGTTGGGGTAGAGGAAAGTGGCCATCCGCAATCATCCTGGAGTCACCACGGTAGTCGCCAAGTAAACTCCGATGATGGTTGGCGATATCCTGGCGATCCCCACACAGTTTTAACTCCCCTCCACCATGACCGTCTGCCGTCATGGCTGAGTCCATATTTCCGCATGACATGCGACATTTTGGCGCCAAGGTCTCCGGGCTCGGTTACCATGTTGTCGACCCACTTTAATATATTAGTATAGTCGAGTAACGAACACGGAAGCGACGCCGGCGGGAGTTGCCATCGAACTGCCGTTGAACTGCCGCTGAACCGGGGGCGCCGTGACTCAAGAACCGGGGAGCCGACCATGAGGCCCATCGTCAAGCTCATGGCCTCCACAGCCGCGACGGTCGCCGCAACCGTGAATCTGTTGGCACCGACCGCCGTCCTGGCCGATACCGGTCACTTCGCCTATTCGACGGACGGCGGCGCCCAGATCGCCGTCGGGCTGCTGCTGGCGGCGCTGTTCGCCACGCTGATCGCCGAGACCTTCCACAAGACGCTGGCGGCCGGCGCCATCGTCGCCGTGATGCTGATGGTCTCGGCGGCGACGCCGCTGCACATCATGGATTTCGACACGGCAGTGCGCGCGGTCGACTGGAACGTCATCTTCCTGCTGGGCAGCATGATGGCGATCGTGTCGGTCCTGATCGGCACGCGCGTCTTCGACTGGCTGAACGCCCGCATGGTTGCCTGGGCGCGCGGCCGGGCGAAGCTGCTGGCGAACACGGTCATTGTGGCGACGGCGGTGCTGTCGGCCTTCGCCGACAACGTCACCACCGTGCTGTTCATGGCGCCGGTGGTGTCGAAGGCGGCGCGCAGCCTGCGGGTGTCGGTGTGGGCGTTGGCGATGCCGATGGTGATGGCCGCCAACATCGGCGGCACGGCGACGCTGATCGGCGACCCGCCCAACGTCATCGTCGGCGTGGCGGCCGGCCTGCCCTTCATGGACTTCATCTATTTCCTGACCGTGCCGGTGATCTTCATGATCGTCGCGCTCTGCGCCTTCAGCGCCTTCTGGTACCGCAAGGATCTGGCCGGCGCCCATGCCGAGAGCGAGGGCGACGCCGAAACGGTGGAACTGCAGGATCCGAAGGTGCTGTCCTGGACCCTGGGCGTGGTCGGGCTGACCTTCCTCGGCTTCTTCACCCACAGCATCACCCATCTGCCGGTCGGCGTCGTCGCCTTCACCGGGGCGGTGCTGACCATGGCCGGTCGGCACATCATCCTGCGCGGCCCGCTGGGGGCCAAGAAGGCGGAGCATCTGTTCACCCATGGCTTCGAACATGGGATCGAGTGGCTGACGCTAGGCTTCTTCATCTTCCTGTTCATGGCCATCAGCTCGGCCGAGCATACCGGCCTGATCGCTGCCGCTGCGGCGAAGCTGCAGGATCTGGTGCAGGCGGTCTCCGTCGGCTTCGGCATGGGGCTGCAGGCGAAGCTGCTGACCGCGGCCCTGCTGATCCTGGTGTTCAGCGCGGTGGTGTCGGCGGTGGTCGACAACATCCCCTACACCATCGCCGCCGCCGCCATCGTGCGGGTCCTGGCTGCCTCCTTCGCCACGGAGTTCACGGCGGCCGGGCTGGGCGGTGCGGAACTGCAGATGACCACCAACGTGCTGTGGTGGTCGCTGGCGCTCGGCGCCTGCCTGGGCGGCAACGGCACGCTGATCGGCGCCAGCGCCAACGTCACCACCGTCGGGCTGCTGGAAAAGGACGGGCACCACATGCCGTTCGTCTCGTTCCTGCGCTTCGGCGTGCCGGTCACCGCCATGACGGTCGGCATCGCGGCGCTGTACCTCACCAGCTATGTCTATGGCGGGGCGATCCAGACCAATCTGGTGGGGGCGATGGCGCTGCTGGCGCTGGGCGTCGCCGCGGTCCTGCGCGGCATGAGCCGGCGGATGCCCAAGACGGCGGAAGAGGCGGCCGATGGGACGCTGTCCCCGCCGGTGGGGGAATAGCGCGGACTGCCCGCAGGCAAGGATGGGGGCGGTCGTCCCGCTACGCGGCAGCAAATAATTCCAAATCCGCAAATCCAAAACTGCGCCCAAACGTAGAAGGAACGCAGCCCTATCCATCGCACTGCGGAGCCCCAGCCCATGACATTTCTGACGGAGACCGGCGCGAGCGGCACCGCCCGGGAGGTTTCTCCAAGCATCATCCCGCGCGGCGCGGTCCCCATCGATGACGAGGCGGCAAGGCTGGATGCACTGCGGCGCACGGGACTGCTGGACAGCGAACCGGAGCCGGCCTTCGACGATCTGGTCTGCTGGGCCTGCGACCATTTCCACGTGCCCATCGCGCTGGTGTCGCTGCTGGATGCCGACCGCCAGTGGTTCAAGGCGCGCCGCGGCCTTGCCGTGCAGGAAACCTCGCGCGACATCGCCTTCTGCCGCTTCACCATCCGCCAGAGCCTGCCGATGGTGGTGGAGGATGCCGCCTGCGACCCGCGTTTCCAGAACAATCCTCTGGTGCTGGGGGAACCGCACATCCGCTTCTATGCCGGCGCGCCGATCATCAACCGGGAGGGGCTGGCGCTCGGCTCCGTCTGCCTGATCGATACGGTGCCGCGCAGCTTCGGCACGGTGGACCGCATGGTGCTGGCCCAGTTGACGGTGACGGCGCTGGCCGCCATCGAGCGGCGCCGGGACGAAAAATTGCAGAGCGAAAATCGGCGTAGTTGAGGACGACGGGTTGTTTTTATGCTGCGCTGCACCATTCTCACTGGCTCATTGACGGATTTGACGGCAGGATCGGTGCCGGACTTTGTTGAAGACGATATTGCCGGGAACAGGATGACCATCCCCATGATGCCCGCGTCGGCCTTGCCGCCGATCCCGGCCCGCGAGGACGACCGCCTCGTGGCGTTGCAGCGGTACGAGTTGCTCGACACACCGGCGGAACCTGC
This sequence comes from Azospirillum sp. CT11-132, assembly GCF_047302835.1. Taxonomy (NCBI): domain Bacteria; kingdom Pseudomonadati; phylum Pseudomonadota; class Alphaproteobacteria; order Rhodospirillales; family Azospirillaceae; genus Azospirillum; species Azospirillum sp. CT11-132. The sequence goes on along the minus strand of NZ_JBGLZA010000006.1, from coordinate 37,380 downwards.
CTTCGACCAGATCACCCGGCTGGCGGCCAAGCTGCTGAAGGTGCCGGTTGCGCTGATCTCGCTGGTGGACCGCGACCGGCAATGGTTCAAGTCGCGGATCGGGCTGCCGGTGCAGGAGACGCCGCGCGACCACGCCTTCTGCGCCCATGCGCTGGAATCCGACGCCCTGCTGGTGGTCGCCGACGCCCGGCAGGACGAGCGGTTCGCCGACAACCCGCTGGTCACCGGCGATCCCAACATCCGCTTCTATGCCGGGGCGCCGTTGCGGACGACCGACGGGCTGGCGCTGGGCACCATCTGCGTGATCGATGACCAGCCGCGCGCGGCCCTGACTCCGGAGGAGGAGGAGGCGCTGCGCGACCTGTCGGCGATGACGATGGCGCATATCGAGGCGCGGCGCGCGGTCGGCTATCTGCATCCCGTTACCGCGCTGTCGAACCGCTTCCGCTTCCTCGCCGATGTCGATGCCATGACGGCCGAACCGGCGGAGTCCGCGGAAACGGCGGTGGTGATCGACACCGCGGCATCCCAGCAATATGCCGAGCTGACCCGCGTGCTGGGGCAGGTCTGCGCCGATGCGTTCGAGGTGGATTGCGCCCGCCGCATCCTCGCCTGCCTGCCGGAGCGGACGCGGCTCTACCATGTCTCGCCGGCCCGCTTCGCCTTCATCCTGCAGGGCCACGGCGCGGCGGACGGCGAGCTTGTTTCCACGCTCCACCGCGTCAGCACCGCCATTCGCAGCCCCTTCAAATATCAGGGCGTGCCGATCGCCACATCCACCGGCATCGGCTTCGTCCACCGGTCGGACAGTCCGCCGGGAGGCGTCGAGTTGCTGCGCGCGGCCACCAGTGCCGCCCACCAGTCGCTGGAGGAGCAAAAGCCCTGGTGCGCCTATGACGAGGAACAGGACCGCGCCGCCCATCGTGCCTTCCTGCTGCTGCGCAGCCTGACCGAGGCGATGGGCGCGCGGGATCAGCTGCACATCGCCTACCAGCCCAAGGTCGACCTGCGCACCGACCGCTGCATCGGCGCGGAAGCGCTGCTGCGCTGGACCCATCCGGAACTGGGGCCGATCTCACCGGCCGAATTCGTGCCGCTGGCCGAACGCACGGCGCTGGTGCGGCCGCTGACCGAATGGGTGATCGCGGCGGTGCTGGCGCAGGTCGCGCACTGGCGTCGGCGCGGCATCGCCCTGCCGGTGTCGATCAACATCTCGATGCTGGATCTCGGCACCGGCGATTTCGCCGACCGGGTGGCGGCGATGCTGGACCGCCACGGGGTGCGGGCGGACTGGATCGATTTCGAGGTGACGGAAAGCGCCCTGATGACCGATCGGGCGGAGGTCGACCGCCAGCTCCGCCGGCTGCGCCACCTGGGCATCGCGGTGGAGATCGACGATTTCGGCACGGGGCAGAGCGCCCTGTCCTATCTGAAGGACATTCCGGCGACGGCGGTGAAGATCGACCAGCGCTTCATCCGCGCCATCGCCGCCGAGCGCAGCGACCAGATCATGGTCCGCTCGACCATCGAGCTTGCCCATGACCTGGGATATCTCGTCATCGCCGAGGGGGTGGAAACCGACGAGGCTTACGACTGGCTGCGCCTGCACGGCTGCGATTTCGGCCAGGGCTACCTGATTTCCCGGCCGCTGGCGCCGACGGCGTTCGAGGACTGGCTGGCGGCGGGCGCCTTCCGCCCCGCCGCCATGTCCGCTTGACCTACTTCGCCGCGACGCAGGCGGCGATGGAGGCCCGTTCGACCTCCGCATAAAGGTCGAACGGGTTCAGCACCGCGGCGCCGAGATCCGCTTCGAAGCGCTGCTGGTTCGGGCTGGCGGTGAAGTCCTGCTGCGCATCATCGCCCAGGTTGGACTGGAAGATTCCGGCGGCGCTGACCGGCAGGAAATCCTCGTAGACCACCGGGTCGAAGCGGACGAGGCCGCTTTCGATCAACGTTTCAAGGTCGGCACCCGGCGCCGGCGGGTTGCGGCGGCCGGCCTCGGTCAGCGAATAGGCGAAGTAGCCGAGCCCCTCGCGGCGGATTTCATCCCAGCTGTCGGGGAAGGGCGCGAACACCTCCTGCAGCGCCGCCATATACTGCGCGGCGTTGGAGCCGTCAGCGGCCGGAGCGACGAGGCGGCGGGAGTCCTGCAGCAGCGTGTCGTACAGCGCCCGTCCCTTCGGCGTCAGTGCGATGCCGCGCTGTTCGATCTCGCCGAAGCGGGCGGTGTGGACACCCGACCGCCAACCGTCACCGTCATTGTCACTGGCCCGGAAATCGACTGGCTCGCTCAGCGCCTTGAAGGAGGTCTGGCGCAGCAGGATCGGGCAGCGGCGGGTCGGCGGGCCTTCCACCACCGCCTTGGGCGCGATGCCCTTTTCCGGCATCATCCGCTGGACCGCGTCGATGTCCAGCGTGCGCGGAGTCAGGTGGTTGATGTGCGGCCCCTTGAAGGACACCACGTCGGCGATCAGCCGGTGGGCGTCGTGCAGGCGGTTGTACAGGTCCAGCGGAACGTTGGCCCGGCTGTGCCAGCGGAAGGTCTCCAGCGCCTCCGCAACGAAGCGGTCGGCATCCTCCTCGTCAAGCCCACCCTCGGCCTCCGCCTTTTCGATCAGGGCGAGGCAGCCGGGAGTGAAGATGCTGCGGGCGGCCAGCACCCGCTCCGCCTCCCGCCGCAGATCGGCGTCGGCGATCAGGTCGAGCCGCAGCAGCGAGGTGAAGACCCGGAAGGGGTTGCGGTTCAGCGCCTCCCCGTCCACCGGGCGGAAGGCGGTGGAATGGACGGGGACGCCGGCCTCCGACAGGTCGTAATAGCCGACCGGATGCATGCCCATCACCGCGAACAGCCGGCGCATGGTCGACAGCTCCTGCGCCGTGCCGAGGCGGATGGCACCGTGGCGCTCCTCCGAAATGCGGGCAAGCCCGCCGGCGGCCTCCAGCCGGTGGCGTTCGGCCGGGTCGGCGGCCAGCACCGCCGCGTTCACCTCCTCCACCAGCTCGACGAGCGTCTGATAGGCCGGAACCTCCGTCCGATACATCTCCGACATGGCGGTCGAGAACAGGGTGCGGATCGCATTGGGGCTGATGGCAACGGCACGGGTAATCGTCTGGACGCTCATTCCAAATCTCGCTCGCGTTGGCTTGCCGGACCTGTGCGGTCCCTTCCAAGCCGCTGCTATAGCAACGATCTGCCGCGCTGGATTGCGATTGTTTTTCCCGACTTCATGACCAAAGCTCATGACCCTGCAGGGTCGCGGCAGTCCGCCGTCTCCGCCAGGATCCAGTCGCGGAAGGCGGCGAGCGGCGGATAGCCCGCCCGCTCCGCCGGCCAGACGACGTAATAGGCGTTCTCGCTCTCCATCGGCAGGTCGAGCGCCGGGACCAGCTGTCCCGACCGCAACTCCTCCTCGATCAGGAACAGCGGCAGCAGGGCGACGCCCAGCCCGGCGATGGCCGCCTGGGACGCCGTGGCGAACTGGTCGAACAGCATGCCGTGCACGCCGTCGGCGGGGGTGCGGTGCAGGGTCAGCCAGCGCTCCCACGCATCGGGGCGGCTGGTCAGATGCAGAAGCGGGGCGAGCCGCAGGTCGGCCGGCTGGCGGAAGTCGAAGCGGTCGCGCAAGCCCCGGCTGCAGGCGGGGATGACGGTCTCCCGGCGCAGCAGCGCCATCTCCCCGCCCGGCCAGTCGGGACGGCCGAAATGGATCGCCGCATCCGCCGGGTCCAGCCGGAAATCGAAGGGCGCCATCCGCGTCACCAGATTGATGGTGATGCCGGGATTGTCGGCCAGGAAGTTCGGCAAACGCGGCGCCAGCCAGCGCGTGCCGAAGGTCGGCAGGATGGCGATGCTGAGCGTGCCGCCGAAGGGGTTGGCGCGCAGGTTCAGCGACGCGGTGCTGATCTTGCGCAGCGCGTCGCGGACCTCGCGCACGTAATATTCGCCGCCGGCGGTCAGGCGGATGGTCTGCCGTTCACGGTGGAACAGCTCGACCTCCAGCAATTCCTCCAGCGCCTTGATCTGACGGCTGACCGCGCTCTGGGTCAGGGAGAGTTCCTTGGCGGCCGCGGTGATGCTGCCGGTACGCGCCGCCGCCTCGAACGCCGAGAGCAGGGCCAGGGAGGGAAGGAAGCGGCGGGGGCTCTGCATCTCATTCCTGGGAAGAATGACTGGTTGAGCAAACATCACTTGGCCGAAGGAGGTAGGCAAGTCAATCTTCCCAACCATCCAGGGGCTGCGGCGGCCCGTTCCGCCCATGGATGCGGTGGGGACAGTGTTTCCAGCCGGGAATGACGGGCGTACAAAAGCAAAAGCAACAGACGCGAAAAGGACCACAGGGGATGCAGAACGATCCGCGGTCGCACGGGCTTTGGGAACGCACCGCACCGGCGGCACCGCCGACCGCACCGCTGGCCGGCAGCGTCCGGGCCGACGTGGTGATCGTCGGCGCCGGCTACACCGGCCTGTCCGCCGCGCTGCATCTGGCCGAAAGCGGCGTCGACGCCGTGGTGGTGGAGGCGGTGGAGATCGGCTTCGGCGGCGCCGGCCGCAATGTCGGGCTGGTCAATGCTGGCATGTGGGTGATGCCGGACCAGCTGGTCAGCACCCTGGGGCCGGTCTATGGCGAGCGGTTGATCGATCTGCTGGGCAATGCCCCCCGGTATGTCTTCGAGCTCATCACCAAGCACGGCATCGCCTGCGAGGACGAGCGCGCCGGCACGCTCCATTGCGGCGTCGGCGAGGCGGGCCTGCGCGAACTGGAACAGCGGGCGGCGATCTGGCAGAAGCGCGGTGCCCCCGTCCGCCTGCTGGACGCGAGGGAAACCGCTGAGAAGGTCGGCACCACGGCCTACACCGGTTCGCTGCTGGATCGCCGCGCCGGCACCATCCAGCCGCTGGCCTATGCGCGCGGACTGGCGACGGCGGCGATTGCGGCGGGTGCCCGCATCTTCACCGGCAGCCCGGTGCAGTCGGCGGGACAGACCGGGTCGAAGTGGGAGGTGAAGACGCCGAACGGGTCGGTCACCGCCGATTGGGTGCTGGTCGCCACCGACGCCTACAGCATCGGCCCCTGGCAGCAACTGCGCACCGAACAGGTCCACCTGCCCTATTTCAATCTGGCGACGGAGCCGCTGTCCGACGCCATGCAGCGGGCCATCCTGCCGGAACGCCAGGGGGTGTGGGACACCAAGTCGGTGCTGAGTTCCTACCGCTTCGACCGGCAGGGCCGGCTGGTGTTCGGCAGCGTCGGCGCGCTGCGCGGGACCGGGACGGCGGTGCATCGGGCCTGGGCGCAGCGGTCGCTGGCGGCCCTTTTCCCGCAGCTCGGCCCCGTGCGGTTCGAGGCGGAATGGTACGGTCAGATAGGCATGACCAGCGACAACCTGCCCCGCTTCCACCGGCTGGACCGCAACGTCATCGCCTTCAGCGGATACAACGGCCGCGGCATCGCCCCCGGCACCGTGCTCGGCCGCTGCCTGGCCGAGCACGTCACCGGCAAGCTGCCGGATGCGGAGATGCCACTGCCCAACACGCCCACCGGGACGGTGTCGGGCCGCGCCATGCGGGAAGCCGTCTATGAGTATGGCGCACAGGCGACCCATCTGGTCGGGGCGAGGCTGCCGGGGCGGATCTGAACGCCGGAAACCCGCCCCGGCATCCTGATCACAGCCCCCAGGCGCCGCTTTCCGCCGCGTCGACGACCTGGATGTTGTTCTCCACCGCCTTGACGCCGGGGACGCTTTCCGCCGCGACGCGCACGGCGTCGCGCTGAGATCCGCTGCTGGCAAAGCCCCAGAGCTGGACCACCCCGTTGCGGACGACGATGGCGTCGTGCGAGCGCGAGTCCCAGGAAACCTCTCTGACGGCGGCGGCCACCCGCTCCTTCAGCGCGCGGTCGTCGGGGGCGGCGGCCGGGGTATCCGGCGCGACGCTGGCCAGCGCGCGCAGCAGGTTGGCGCGGCTGACGATGCCGACCAGGGCGCCCTGGCGCACCACCGGCACGCGCTTGATCCGTCGGGTCTCCATCAGCCGCACGACGTCCTCCGGCGTGGCGTTCTCGTCCACCGTGGTGACGTGGTTGGTCATCACGTCCGCGACCTTGCGGGCATGGGACTTGATGAAGTCCTCCGTCGGCAGGGTGCCGCCGGACACCATGCTGAGCCACCAGGAGCGATGACGCTCCGTCCCCAGTTCCACACGGCGCAGCAGATCGCCTTCGCTGATGATCCCCACCACCTTGCCGGCCGCATCGACCACGGGCATGCCGCTGATGTTGTTCTCCAGCATCTTGCGGGCGGCATCGGCGACGGTCGCATCGGGACCGATGGTGATGACCCGCGGCGTCATAAGATCGACTGCCTTCATCGTTTCTCTCCCCTTCGAAGTCGTTGGCCGTCATGTCGTTCGACAAGAACAGCCTAGGGGATCGACAGACGGGTACGATTGATCTGCAGCAATTCACGACCCGGCTTTCCGCCTGATGGAAAATACGGATCAACTATCCGCAATTTCAGGCGGTTAACAGACATTCCCTCGTCTTTGAGACGAGATGACGTACTCCTAGCCGCTCATCCGCCTTTCCCGAATCTCACGCCCCGCCGCCTATTCGCTGATTTCCGCCACCAGCGTGCCGATCGGATCGGCGAGCTTGGTGGGGGCCGTCTCGGCAGGCGGCGTCGGATAGCGGTAGAAGGCATGGCCGCCGATGGAGGTGGTGTGCAGCCGCGCCTCCGCCCAGTCCGGTTTCTGGCGGCGGAGCGCCGCCTGCGCCGGCGGGCTGTAGAACAGCGAGGCGCGGGCGGTGGGATCGGGCATGTCGTCGTCGTTGAGATACCAGGCCAGCCCCCGCGCGACGTGCAGCGCCTCCTGATCGGCGGTGAGGCGGGGCTTCGGCCAGGACGGCATGCCGCCCGCCCGGATGACATGGGCCTGCCGGCGGATCTCCGCCAGGATGCGCCGCGCCTCCACACGCGGATCGGCGGCGAGTTTCGCCTGTTCGGCGGCCTTCTCCCGCTGTGTGGCCCGCTGCTTTGCCGTTTTGCCGTGCTTCTCCCGCGTCTTCGGCTCGACCGGCGGCACCGCGAAGGGTTCGAACTGGCCTGCGGCGACGACGACCCGGCAGGGCAGCGACGGCTGGTCGGCCGAGGCGGCGCGGTTGGCGACCACCCACATCACGGCCGCCATGGCGTCGGCCCCCTCCCCCCTCGCCTCGGCCCAGCCGGCCAGCGCGAGACAGCGGCGCTCCCGTTCGGCCTGCCAGGGCGTCAGCATGTAGACCGACGTGCCGATGACGACCGGCTGCTTGGCGCCACCCCGCTTCGGCATGCCCCCCTTCACATCACCGACGAACCGGGCGCACCCGCTGTCGCCCGGCCGGCAGACGGCGTCGCCGGCATCGATGACCTGCGCACCGGCACCGGCCGGCAGCAGGACGGTCGCGAGCATCAGGGCTGGAAGGAGATTGCGCATCCCGGTCTCTCCGTCGTCGGAAGGGGGACTTCCTTCGACAGGAGGGCGGACGGCAAGTTCCCTGATTCGTCCACTTCTCAGACAGCTTAAGCCTGAGGGCGGAGGATGTACGCCGTTCGGGTCCGGGAAGGGTCCGTCCCCGTGCCTGTTACGCCGGAGAGCGCCCGGACCCTTCCGGCTTTCCGCCGTCGCCGGTCCAATCGTCGGTCAGATACTCCTGCGAGCGGCTGATCTCCTCGACCTCCGCGCGTGAGGGCGGCTTCGGCACCTGGGCCTGACCGGAGGTGCGGTCTTCGGTGCGGTCGTTGGTGGACTCGGGGCGGGGATCGGGGGTGCTGGGCATGGAGGACTCCTTGTCGGTCTGGGTAGAGCCCCAGCAAACAGGAGGCGGACCGCAAGATCGCGCCGTTCTGGATTGCGGCGGCACGGCACTGTCGAGCGAACGCGTCGCATCGTCGGTGGGCGAAAGCTATCGCCTGATCCTCAGGCACGGACCCTGCGAGAGGTGGCGCCGGGGCACTCGGTGGCGTGCATTCGGGATGATGTGGGGGTGAGAGTCCGTTTTGCGCCAGGAGTTGCCCTTCACCTCCGGCTCCGATGCGACGCAGCTTGACGCAAACGACGTCCATCTCTAATTATTTATACGACGTATAAATAAGGGGGTCGAGAATGATCAGCGGTCATGTCTTCATCGCGACCAGTCTTGATGGATTCATTGCACGCAATAACGGGGACATCGGCTGGCTACTGGAAAGGGACGACCCTTCCGAGGATCATGGCTATGACGCCTTCATCGATAATATCGATGTCATCCTCATGGGACGCGGCACCTATGAGAGCATTCAGAATATAAGGCCCTGGCCCTACACACGTCCGGTTGTGGTCATGTCGGGCTCACTTAAGGGCCAGCAGGTTCCAGAGGACATGGCGGAAAAGGTCCAGTTCTCCGACAAATCTCCAAAGCAAGCGATGGCAATGCTCGAGGCTGCGGGAAATCGCCGTGTCTATGTAGATGGCGGCTTAATCATTCAATCATTCTTGCGCGAAGGACTGATTACAGACATGGTAATCACTCGCGTCCCGGTGCTGCTTGGACAGGGGCGCAGCCTGTTTGGCGCGATCCCTTCCGATATTGCGCTCATCCATGAAGAGACCCGCAGTTTCGCTTCCGGTCTCGTCCAGTCACGCTACCGGATCGCACCATGACGCGCCCACGGGGACGTCCGCCCCACAACAAGGCAGCCGTCTCGCGTGACGACATGCTGTCAGCCGCACTAGACTTGGTTGATACCAATGGGGTCGATGCGTTCACCATGCGTACATTGGCTGAACGGCTCCAGATCAATCCTATGACGATATACCACCATTTCGGTGATCGTGACGGTTTGATCGGTGCCATGTCGGAACGGGTCTACCGTGACGTCTCAGCACCAGCATCAGGCGCCCCCCGGAGCCGGATCGAAGCCCTCTTGCGGGCCTATCATGGCCAAGTGCTGAACCATCCCGGCCTCACCCTGCTCATCTTCAGCCGACCCACGGTCTTTCCGGAACAGGCGCAACGAATAACCAAAGAGATTAGCGAACTTTTGGTCGAAGCTGGATTGTCGCCGCAGAGAACCAAAATTTGGGTAAACATACTCGTCGATTTCACCCATGGTGCCGCAATCGCAACTGCGATCAGTGGCGGTTTCCATTCTGAGGGCCCTGGCTCGAAGGATGATTACGACAAGGCCCTTACTGAACTATTGAACGGACTCAACAACTGATTGCAGGCCAATTCGTAGCGGGTGCGCCGCCAGCTTGAATGGCGGCTTTGGGCTAAGCCGACACACACTTTCGCCGCGCCTCCATGACTCTCCCTCACCCCCGCCGCGCCGCCTCGATCGCCGCCACGTCGATCTTCGTCATCCCCATCATCGCCTCGAACGCCCGCTTGGCCTCCTCGCCACCCGCCGCCAGCGCATCGGTCAGCACGCGGGGCGTGATCTGCCAGGAAATGCCCCAGCGGTCCTTGCACCAGCCGCAGGCGCTCTCCTGGCCGCCGTTGCCGACGATGGCGGTCCAATAGCGGTCGGTCTCTTCCTGGTCGTCGGTGGCGATCTGGAACGAGAAGGCCTCGCTGTGCTTGAAGGCCGGGCCGCCATTCAGGCTGAGGCAGGGGATGCCGGCGACGGTGAACTCGACCGTCAGGACGTCGCCCGCCTTGCCGGACGGGTAGTCGGCGGGGGCGCGGTGGACGGCGTGCACGGCGCTGTCGGGGAAGGTCTCGGCGTAGAAGCGGGCTGCGGACTCGGCGTCCTTGTCGTACCAGAGGCAGATCGTGGTCTTGGCGACGGCCATGGCTTGTCCTTTCGCGCTGGAATCCTCCCGGTTCGACACCATACCGTGTTCAATAGGGCTTCACCACCACCAGTGTGACGATGGCGATGACCCCGACGATCACCGCCAACGGGGAAAAGCGCAGCAACGGGGAAACCGGGCGGACACCAGAAGCCGGTGCCGGTTCGGACAGCCGGCGCAGTCCGGCGGCGAGCTTGCCGTGCAGGGCGGACAGGGCGATGACGATGGCGACCTTCGCCACCAGCCACGGCTCGAAGCCCCAGCCGCCGACCACCACCAGCGTGGGCCCGAGAATCCAGGCGAGCCCCATCGCCGGGGAGGTCACGCGGCGGTCCCAGCGCAAGGCCGCGCGCAGGACGCGGGCCGGTCCCTCCTCGGCGGCGGTCGTGGGGTCCAGGGCGCTGATCAGGATGGCGGCGACGGACATGCCCGCGATCCACACCGTCACCGCGGCGACGTGCAGACCGATCAGCCAGATATACACAACGACTGCCCCCCGAAAGCCCCACGCAAGCCTCGTGCGGGCGTCAGGCGCCCACTTGGAGGATGATCTTACCGCGACCGTGGCCGGAATCGAGCCGTTCATGCGCCTTGCCGACCTGTTCCAGCGGCAGGACGGCATCGACGATCACCCTGGCCTGCCCGCGCTCGAACAGCGGCGCCATCTCGCGCAGGCGGGCGCCCTCGCGGGTCAGGAAGGTGCCGTAGAGGGTCTGGTTCTTCACATAGAGCGCGTCGAGGTCGCCGGTCGGCGGCAGGATGGTGGCGATGCGGCCGAAGGGACGGGTCGCTAGCGTGCTCATCGGCACATTGCCGCCGGCAGTGTCGAAGGAGGCATCCACCCCCGCCCCGCCCGCCTCGCGCAGGATCTGGTCCATCACGTCGGTGTCGCGGTAGTCGAGCGTCACGTCGGCGCCGAGGTCGCGCATCGCCTCGTGGTTGGCCTTGCTGGCGGTGGCGAGCACGCGGGCGCCGGCCGCCTTGGCGAACTGGATGGCGAAGCTGCCGACGCCACCGGCCCCGCCATGGATCAGCACCGTCTCGCCCGGCCGCACCGCCAGACGGCGGACGATGGCCTCCCATGCCGTGCCGCCGGCCAGCGGGATGCCCGCCGCCTCGACATGGCTGAGGCCCGGCGGCTTGTGCGCGACGATGGACGCGGCGGCGACGGTGTATTCGGCATAGCTGCCGTTGGGGTTGCCGAAGATCTCCGGCGTGTAGAACACCTCGTCGCCGGCCCTGAAGCCGGTCACACCAGGGCCGACCTCCTCCACCACGCCCGACACGTCATAGCCGAGCACCGCCGGGAAGGGGATGCCGGCCCAGCTGCCGGCCTGCCGGATCTTGGCGTCCACCGGGTTTGTGCCCGACGCCACCACCCGCACCAGCAGCTCGCCCGGTGCCGCGACCGGGCGCGGCCGATCCTGGAGTTCGAACACGTCGGGACCGCCGAACCGCGAAATCACCATCGCACGCATGCCGTCATCCTCCGTTCCGGGGCGTTGCCGTTCAAGCCGAAGCGTCGCAAGCCGGCTCCCACCTGTCCAGCCGGGGAAACGGGGCAGTGCGGGACGATCACGGTCGAAAATCAGGATACGTGTCTGCCGACTTGGCAAAATCCCCCTCTCCCCCCCGGGGAGAGGGTCGGGGTGAGGGGGATACATAGGGTGGATCGGCGGGAGAGCGGGAGGCGCACGATGCTTGAGGATCCTCGCCACGCGTCCCCCTCACCCTAACCCTCTCCCCGGGGGGGAGAGGGGACTTTCCTTGGGGGAGAGGAGGCCTTCCCGTCGGAGGGTCAGCCGATGCGGAACTCCTCGCGGTGGATCGCCGTCATCGGCAACCCCTCCGGCCCGATGACGCCGCGATACATGCCGGAGCAGTTGAAGGGCAGCGCCACCCGGCCGTCGCGGTCGATGGCGATCAGCCCGCCGGAGCCGCCGATCACGCCCAGCTCGTCCACCACGTCGCCGGCGGCGCGCTCCAGGCTTTGGCCGGCCCAGCGCATGCGGGCGTCGATCTCGTGGGCGGCGCAGCGGCGGATGAAATGCTCGCCGTGGCCGGTGGCGGAGACCGCGCAGGTGATGTTGTCGGCGAAGGTGCCGGCGCCGATCACCGGGCTGTCGCCGACGCGGCCCTTGGCCTTGGCGGTCATGCCGCCGGTCGAGGTCGCGGCGGCGAGGTTGCCGTCGCGGTCGCGGGCGACAGCGCCGACCGTGCCGTGGCGGCGCTGTTCATCCCCGTCGTCGGGCGCACCGGAGCGGCGGCGCTCCAGTTCGGCCTGCAGGGCATCCCAACGCGGTTGGGTGAAGAAATAGGGGGCTTCCTCCATCGCCAGACCCTGGCGGCGGCAGAGATCCAGCGCGCCCTCGCCGATCAGCAGGACATGCTCCGTGTGCTCCATCACCGCGCGGGCGGCCAGGATGGGATTGCGCGGGCCGAACAGGCCGGCCACCGCACCGGCGGCGCGGTCGCGGCCGTCCATGATGGCGGCGTCCATCTCCTGCACACCCTCGGCGGTGAAGACGGCGCCGCGGCCGGCGTTGAACAGCGGCTCGTCCTCCAGCGCCATGACGGCGGCGGTGACGGCGTCGAGCGCGCTGCCGCCGTCGGCCAGCACCTCGTGCCCGGCGGCGAGCGCCCGGCGCAGGCCGGCGTGATAGCCCTCGGTCAGGGCCGGCGTCAGGGCGCTGCGCTTGATGGTGCCGGCGCCGCCATGGATGGCCAGCGCGAAGGGCTGCGGGTGGGAAAGGGTCATGGGTGCGGATCTCAGCGCAGGGTGGCCGACATGGCCGACAGGGTGTTGATCCAGCCCAACGCAGCGGCCATGCTGGCGGCCGGCAGGCGGACGGTGATGGGGTCGAGGCGCTCGGACACCGGGATCAGCGACGCCAGATCGGCCAGCGCCGGGCTGTTCATCTCGATCTCCAACCGATAGGGCGCGCCTTCGTCCTGGGGCGGGACGCGGAAGGGCGGGATGGTCGCGGCCCCGCGCACGGCGCGGGTTGCCGCCGCGCGGATGCGGTCGCGGGCGACGGACGGCGCCACGGAGCGGGCGGCGCGCTGGCCGAGCGCCTGCTTGACCACCACGCGCTCGGACGCCGGGAACAGCGGTTCCATCTCGGCGGCGAAGCGGTCGTCGCCGCTCAGCAGGATCACCGGCACGCCGATCTCGCCGGCATAGGCGCCGTAATTGCCAGCCTCCCCCAACTCCAGCCCATTCACCCGGACTCGACCGAAGGCGAAGCTGTTGGTGGTGTGGGCGAGGATGCCGTATTGGCGCGCCGAGGTGTGGAAGCCGACGCACATCACCCCGGCGCTGTCCGGCTCCAGCCCGGCGAACATGCCGATGGGCTTGGGCCGGCCGAGGATCAGCTCGGCGGCGGGGTGCAGCTCGTCCGGCAGCAGGTTGACCATCGGGCCGTGGCTGTCGTTGACCAGGATTTCGCTCGCCCCGCCAGCCAGCGCGCCTTCAATTGCGGCGTTGACCTCGGCGGTCATCAGGCGGCGGGCGCGCTCGTACTCGGGGTTGCCCTGCGTCACCTGCTGCTGGGAGACGACGCCGGCCACCCCTTCGATGTCGGCGGAGATGTAGATCTTCACGGCGTGCTCCCGGAGGTCAACAGGTCAGACAGGCAGGGCCGGGTGGCGCCGCCGCGGCCCACCACCGGCGTGGCGGCGGCCAGCGCGTCGAGAACGGCCTCCTGCGTCGCGTCGGCCATCGCCTCGAACAGGCTGTCGATGCGGCGTTCGTTCAGCATGCGCAGGCCAACGATGTCGGCCCGCTCGTCATGGTCGATGCGGTTGGCGGTGGTGAAGCCCAGCGCGATGTCGCCGCTGCCATGGCCCCAGAAGGACCCCACCCGCGCCAGTCCGACTCCGGCGCGGCGGATCACCCGGCGCAGCTGGCGGTGGTCGAGCGGAACGTCGGTGGCGGCGATGACGATGACGGAGCCCTTCTCCGGCGCATCGTCCTTCGCCGGTGGAGCGACGCGGCGGCCGTCGGGCAGCCGCAGCTCCCCCGGCCGGCCGAAATTCGCCAGCACCAGGACGCCAAGGTGATGGCGCTTGCCGTCCAGCTTGAGGCGGCGCGAGGAGGTGCCGATGCCGCCCTTGAAGCCGAAGCAGGACATGCCGCGCCCGGCGCCGACCGACCCGACCGCAACCTCCGCCCCGTCCGGCTCGGACAGCGCGGCGGCGAGCGCGGCAGCGGCGTGCGCCTCCGTCACCGCAAGCGCCTGGATGTCGTTCAGTGGGCCGTCGTTGCACTCCATCACCAGCGGATTGACGGTGGCGGTGGTGCGGCCGATGTCGGGATTGGCGGCGATGGCGTGGCGGACCAGCGCGGTGGACGCGGTGCCGACCGACAGGGTGTTGGTCAGCAGGATCGGCGTTTCCAGCGCGCCGAGTTCCTCCACCTGCATCAGCCCGACGCTCTTGCCGAAGCCGTTCAGCACGTCGACCGCCGCGACCGGCTTGTCGCGGTAGAGGTTGCCGGCATGGGGCAGGATGGCGGTGACACCGGTCTGGATGGCGCCCTCATCCAGCGTGACATGGCCGACGCGCACGCCCGGAACGTCGGTGATGGCATTGCGCGGCCCCGGCGTCAGCCGGCCGCAGGCCAGCCCAAAGGCCCGCGCCCTGCCCTTGCGGTCAGCGCAGTTTGGGGTCGAGGGCATCGCGCAGTCCGTCGCCGAGCAGGTTGAAGGCCAGCACCGTAAGAAAAATGGCGAGGCCGGGATAGAAGGTGACGTGGCTGGCGACGCCGATGTAGCTGCGCCCGTCGGCCAGCATGGCGCCCCATTCCGGGCTGGGCGGCTGGGCACCGAGCCCAATGAAGCTCAGGCTCGCCGCCGTCAGGATCGAGGTGCCGATGCGCATGGAGACATAGACGATCACGCTGGGCAACGTGCCCGGCAGGATGTGGCGGACCATCAGCAGCCGGTCGCGCACGCCGATGGCGCGGGCGGCGTCGACATAGACCGCGCGCTTCAGCGACAGCGTGCTGCCGCGCACGAGGCGGGCGAAGACCGGCACGCTGAAGATCGCCACCGCATAGATGACGTTCTCGATACCCGGCCCCAGGATGGCGACGATGCCGATGGCGAGCAGGATGCCGGGGAAGGCCAGCAGCACGTCGCAGATGCGCATGATGAGGCTGTCGATCCAGCCGCCGCGGAAGCCGGCGATCAGCCCAAGCGCGACGCCGGCCGCCCCGCCCAGCAGCACCGACAGCAGCCCGACCGACAGCGAGATGCGCGCCCCCCACAGGATGCGGCTGAAGATGTCGCGGCCATAGGCGTCGGTGCCGGCCCAATGATCGATGGACGGGCCTTCCAGGATGCGGTCGTAATCGAAGGCCGCCGGATCGAACGGCGCGATCCAGGGCGCCGCCGCCGCGGCCAGTGCCAGCGCCAGCAGACAGATGCCGGCCGCCATGGCGGTGCGGTTGCGCCGGAACTTGCGCCAGAACTCGCGCAGCGGCGAACGGACGGCTTCATGAGTTGCGGCGGCCACGCCGGTTGCGTCTGTCGTGGTCATGAGTAGCGAATCTCGGGGTTGGCGAGGGCGTACAGCACGTCGACCAGCAGGTTGATGATGATGAACTCCAACGAGAACAGCAGGATCTCGGCCTGGATGACGGTGTAGTCGCGGTAGTTGACGCTATCCACCAGCAGCCGGCCCAGCCCCGGCCAGGAGAACACCGTCTCCACCACGATCGACCCGCCGAGCAGGAAGCCGAACTGCAGGCCGACCATGGTGATGATCGGGATCAGCGCATTGCGCAACGTGTGCTTCCACACCACCAGCCGGGCCGGCACGCCCTTGGCCCGCGCGGTGCGGACGTAATCCTCGCGCGCGATCTCGATGAAGGCGGAGCGGGTGAAGCGCGCCATCACAGCGGCGACGCCGAGGCCGAGCGTCAGCGACGGCATGACGAAATGCTGCCACGTGCCATAACCGCTGGTCGGCAGCCAGCCGAGCTTGACCGAGAACAGGTCGATCATCAGCAGGCCGAGCCAGAAGGACGGGAAGGCGATGCCCGACACCGCCACCACCATGCCGACATGGTCCTGCCAGCGCCCGCGCTTGGTCGCCGACGCGACGCCGATCAGCAGCCCGGCCAGCGTCGCCCAGATCATCGCGACGACGGTGAGATAGAGGGTCGGCATGAAGCGTTCGCCGATCTCCTGCGACACCGGCCGCTTGGACTTCATCGACCGCCCGAACTCGCCCTGCACCGCATTGCCGAGGAAGCGGCCATACTGCACCCACAGCGGCTTATCGAGGCCGAGATCCTGGCGCACCAGTTCGACGTCCCGCTGCGTCGCATCCGGCCCGGCGACCAGCCGCGCGGGATCGCCCGGCAGCAGATGGACGAAGCCGAAGACGAAGACGGAAATCACCAGCAGAACCGGCAGGATGCCGGCGAGACGGCCGACGAGATATTTCAGCATGGGGCAGAGGTCCTGGTGGAGGCCGAGAAGAAATTCCCTCTCCCCCCTGGGGAGAGGGTTAGGGTGAGGGGCAGCACGGGCCTTAGCCCGTGCCAGGGGATGGCGAAGGGGCAGTATGCCCTTCGCGGCGCGCGAGCGCGCCGGCCCCCTCACCCTCCCCACCGCTACGCGGCGGGTCCCCTCCCTCTCCCCGGGGGAGAGAGGGCATTTAAACTCACTGCAGATCGGCCTCTTCCATCTGCAGACCGCCGTCGGCGACGTAGTAGAAGCCGGTCAGCTTCTTCGACTTGCCGGCCAGCAGGTTCTCGACGCCGAGGAAGATCCACGGCGCGTCCTTCCAGATCTGTTCCTGGGCGACGCGATAGGCCTCGGCGCGCTTGGCGGTATCGGCGGTGCCGATGCCGGTCTCGATGGCCGCATCGACCGTGTCGTTCTTATAATATGCGACGTTGAAGAACTTCGGCGGGAAGCCCTTGCCCCACAGCAGCGGACGCAGGCCCCAGTCGGCGTCGCCGGTCGAGGCCGACCAGCCGCCATACTGCATCTGCACCGTGGCATCCTCCGGCTTCTCGACGCCCCAGACGCGGGCGGTCTCGACGCCGGCTTCCAGCGGGGTGACGGTCAGCTTGACACCGATCTGCGACAGCTGCTGCTGGACGAACTGCATGCCGCGGATGAAGTTGGTGCTGTTGCGGCCGAACATCTCGGCCTCGAAGCCGTTCGGATAGCCGGCTTCGGCCAGCAGAGCCTTCGCCTTGGCGAGGTCGTAGGTGTACTGGTTCGGCTGGGTGACATGGAAGCCCAGCTTGGACGGGATCGCCGAATCCAGCGGGCCGGCATAGCCGCGATAGACCACCTTCGCGTAGGCGTTCTTGTCGATGGCGTAGTTCAGCGCCTGACGGACGCGCGGGTCGTTGAACGGCTTCTTCATGGTGTTCATCGCCACATAGCGGGCGATGATCGACGGGGCGTCGATGACCTCCAGCTGGGTGTTGGCTTCCACCATCTTCACCATTTCGGGCGGCAGCGGATAGATGAACTGCGCCTCGTTGGTCTGGAGCATGGCGATGCGGCTGCCGTTCTCCGGCACGCTCTTCAGCGTGACGTGGTCGATCTTCGGCAGACCCTGCTTCCAGTACTTGTCGTTCTTCTCGACCTTCAGCGTGTCCGCTTCCCAGCTGACGAACTTGTAGGGGCCGGTGCCGACCGGATGGCGGCCGATCTCCTTGCCATAGGTCTCCAGCGCCTTCGGGCTGTGGATCATGGCGCCGGGATGGGCGAGGTTGTTGTTCAGCGCGCCGAAGGGCTGCGACAGCTTCAGCGTGACGGTGTAGTCGTCGACCACCACCGTCTCGGCCAGCATCGCCAGCAGGCTCTGGCGCTTCAGCCGGTTGGCCGGGTTGGACAGGCGGTCGAAGTTGGTCTTCACCGCCTGGGCATTGAAGGGCGAACCGTCATGGAAGGTGACGCCCTTGCGCAGGTGGTAGGTGTATTCGGTGGCGGTGTCGTTGACCGTGAAGCTTTCCGCCAGCAGCGGCACCAGCTTCATGTCCTTGTCGAAGCCGAACAGGCCCTGCATCATCGTGCGGCTGGCCGACTGCGACAGGGTGTCGTTGATGTCGGCCGGGTCCAGCGTGGTGATGTTGTCGGGGATGCCGACGACCAAATCCTTGGCGGCGAAGGCCGGACCGGCCAGCGCGGTGCCGGCGAGCAGGCCGGCCAGCAGGGGAAGAGCGAAACGCTTCACGTGAGAACTCCCTGTTTTTTGGTTCAGAAATCGCCGCCAACGGCGTGGCGCGCGACGAAATGGTCGTCGCCGACCGGCACCAGTGGCTGGACCAGCGGCTCGTCGCCGAGGTTGCGGATCGGGCTCGGGATCTCCCCGGTCAGCAGCCGCAGGTCGCGGGTGCGGCGGCTGGGGTCGGCGATCGGCACCGCCGCCATCAGACGGCGGGTGTAGGGATGCTGCGGATTCTCGAACACGGCGCGGCGGGGGCCCAGTTCGACGATCTGGCCGAGATACATCACCGCGACGCGGTGGCTGACCCGCTCCACCACCGCCATGTCGTGGCTGATGAACAGGTAGGACAGGCCGCGCTTGGCCTGCAGTTCCATCAGCAGATTGACGATCTGCGCCTGAATCGACACGTCGAGCGCCGCCACCGCCTCGTCGGCGATGATCAGCTTGGGATCGCAGGCGATGGCGCGGGCGATGCAGATGCGCTGGCGCTGGCCGCCGGAGAATTCGTGCGGATAGCGGCGCGCATGCTCCGGCTTGAGGCCGACCTGGGTCAGCAGCTCCGCCACCCGCTCCTCGATGGCGCGGCGGCGCGACATGCCCGGCTTGGCGGCCGGCGCATAGTCGTGGACCAGCATCGGCTCGGCGACACTGAAGCCGACGGTCATGCGCGGGTTCAGCGAGGCGAAGGGATCCTGGAAGATGTATTGGATCTTTTCCTTCAGCTTCGCCTGACCGTTGGAATCCAGCGTGGCGGTGTCGACGCCGTCGAAACGGATGGTGCCGGAGGTGGCCGATTGCAGCCCCATGATGGTGCGGCCGGTGGTCGACTTGCCGCAGCCGGACTCGCCGACCAGCGCCAGCGTCTCGCCCGGACGGACGGCGAAGCTGACCTTCTCCACCGCATGGACGCGGGCCTTCAGCGAGCCGAAGATGCCCTTGCGCACGTCGAAGCGGGTGGTGAGGTCGCGCACCTCCAAGAGCGGCGCGTCGGCGGCGCGCACGGTGTCCTGCACCGGCGGGGCCGGCGGAGGCGCATCGGCCTTGGCGTCGTCCACCACGAGCAGGGGAAAGCGGATCGGCAGATCCTGGCCGCGCAAGGCGCCCAGCTTCGGCACCGCGGACAGCAGCGCCTTGGTGTAGGGGTGCTGCGGCGCCTGGAAGATGCGCTCGACAGGCCCCTCCTCCACCTTGCGGCCACGCCACATCACGACGACGCGGTCGGCCACCTCCGCCACAACGCCCATGTCGTGGGTGATGAAGATGACGCCCATCCCCATCTCGTCCTGCAACAGGCGGATCAGCCGCAGGATCTGCGCCTGGATGGTGACGTCCAGCGCCGTGGTCGGCTCGTCGGCGATCAGCAGCGACGGGCGGCAGGACAGCGCCATGGCGATCATCACGCGCTGGCGCATGCCGCCGGAGAGCTGGTGCGGGTGGCGGTCGAGCAGCCGGGCCGGTTCGGGAATGCGCACCTTCTCCAGCATGCGCAGGGCTTCCGCCCGCGCCGCCTTGCGGTCGAGACGCTGGTGCAGCATCACCGCCTCGGCAATCTGGTCGCCGATGGTGAAGACCGGGTTCAGCGACGTCATCGGCTCCTGGAAGACCATGGCGATGTCGTTGCCGCGCATGTCGGTCAGCGCCTCGGCCGGCGGGGAGGCCAGATCGCGCTCGCGCCCGTCGCGGCCCTTGAAGCGGATGCGCCCGCCGACGATGCGTCCGCCGGCATAATCGACCAGCCGCATCAGCGACAGCGAGGTCACCGACTTGCCGGAGCCGGACTCGCCGACGATGGCGACCGTCTCGCCCGGCGCCACGGTGAAGCTGACATCGTCGACCACACGCACGGGACCATGCTCGCCGTCGAAGGCGACGCTCAGCCCCTCGACCGACAGCAGGGCCGGCGCGGTGTCGACCGCTTTCACGGCTGCGGCGACACTCATCGGCCGAGCCTTTCGGCGAACAGCGCGAACAGGCGGCGCCAGACCATGCCCGGCGCGCCGCTGCCGACCGGCTTGCCGTTCAGGCTGGTGACCGGAGTGATTTCCTTGGTGGTGCTGGCGATCCAGATTTCGTCGGCGGTCTCAAGCTCCGCCGCCGGGATGTCGCGCTCCTCCAGCCGCAGGCCGGCCTCGGCGGCCAGCCGCAGAATGACGGTGCGGGTGATGCCCTCCAGGATGCGGGTGTCGTTGATCGGGGTGGCGATGACGCCGTCCTTCACCACGAAGATGTTGGTGGCGGCGCCCTCGGTCACCATCCCGTCGCGCAGTTGCAGCGCATCGACCACCCCGGCGTCGGTCGCCGCCTGCTGCGCCAGCACGCTGCCGAGCAGCGCCACCGTCTTCAGGTCGCAACGCCCCCAGCGGATGTCGGGGATGGTGATGGCGGCGACGCCCTGGTCGCGCCACGCCGCGGGCGGACGCTTCAGCGGGCTGGCCATGCCGAAGACCGACGGGGTGACGCCGGCCGGGAAGGCATGGCCGCGGCTGGATGCTGCGCCGCGGGTGACCTGCAGGTAGACCGTCAGGTCGCCGTCGATGCCGGACTCCGCCGCCAGCCGCTCCATGATGCCCAGCCAATCGCCGGCCGACAGGGCGCAGTCGATGCGCAGTTCGGACAGGCCGCGCTGCAGGCGGGCGATGTGCGCCTCCGGCTCGAACAGGCGGCCATTGTAGGCGGCGGTCACCTCATAGAGGCCGTCGGCGAACAGGAAACCGCGGTCCAGCGGCGACACATGGACCTCGTCCAGCGGCAGGTAACGCCCGTTCCAATAGGAGATCGTCATCGCTTTTCGGCTTCTTTGTCGCGTGGAAGGGAAAGCCCGGCTCAATCCGTCGGCTGCTTGCTTTTCGGCACGACGTGCAGGTAGGGCAGGATGCGTTCGGCCATGTCGGCGGCCTGATGGACGCTGTCGGGACCGGAGCGCGACAGCGCGGTGCCCAGCGCCACGATCAGCGCCATCAGCCCCGTTGGGGAGCTGTGGCGCACGCCATGGTCGGCCCCGGCCAGCAGGGTGACGTCGGCCAGCGGCACGATCGGGCTGTCCGGCGCGTCGGTCAGCGCGATGGCCTTCGCCCCGTGCTCCCGGCACATCTGCAGATGCTCGATGGTCCGGCGCGAATAGCGTGGCGAGGTGATCGCGATCACCAGATCGCCGGGCTTCATCGTCATCAGCCGGCGGATGGTGCGCTCGGTGCCCGCGAACTCGATCGCTTCGTGGACATTGTCGACATAGGGCTCCAGCACGTCGGCCAGGAACAGGGCGAGATAGGCGCTGTCGCCCAGGCCCAGAGCCACGACGCGGCCGGCCTCGCGGATCAGGCGGATGGCGGCCTCGCACTGTTCGGGCTGGAGCAGATCCATGGTACGGGTGATGTTGCCGGCGTCGCTGGCCAGCGATTCCCGCATGATCTCGGCATTCGAGGTGTCGCGCTGCACCGCGACGCGCAGCTTCTCCACCGGCGCGAAGGTGGATTCGAAGGCGCGCAGCAGATCCTCGCGGAATTCCGGAAAGCCGTCATAGCCGAGAAAGCGGGCATAGCGGTTGACCGACGCCACCGAGACCTCCGCCGCCGCCGCCAGCTCGCCGATCTTCAGCGTCGCGGTGCGGAAGGGATAGGCCAGCGCCCAGGCCCCGACCTTGGCGAGCGCCGCCGGAAGCTGCTGCTGGCAGTTCTGCATGCGGATCAGCAGCGATCCCGTCTGAATGGGCGACACCATCCCCCGATCCCCTTCGCAGCGTCAGCGCGGCCTCTATGTCGATAGAGTTACAGGATCGGCATATTTCTGTAAATCCATTTTCACATAGTGGCGTATGCGGTGGGCGTGGGTCCGGGTGAGGATCCCCTCTCCCCCGGGGAGAGGGGGATTGCCCCCTAGCGGGAGCTGTCGCGAAGGAGATGATCCGGCTGGTTCAGCCACTCCTCCAGCTTCTGCGGCCGGCCCGCTCGGACCGGAGCCGAAACGGCGTCGGGCTCCGCGGCCGACGAGGCCTCCGCCGATTGCGGCGGGCGGTCCAGCGGGGCGCCGGCACTGACCTTGCCGCCGGCGTCGATCCGCGCCCGATAGCGGTGGCCGTCCGCCGTGACGAACTCGCCCGGCCCGGTCGGGCGGTTGCGGTGGAACCGGCCGACATATTTGTTCCCGCTGGGGAAGGTGAGCGTGCCGAAGCCGGTGCGGCGGTCGTCCTTCCACTCCCCCTCATAGACGCGCCCGTCGGGCCAGACATGGGTCGCCTGCCCCGAGACCAGACCGTCGCGGAAATTCCCGTCGAGGCGGCGTCCATCGCGCCAAGTGACGCGCGCCTGCCCTTCCAGCCGCCCGTCGACCAGCGTGCCCTCCACCTGCCCGTCATAGCGGCCGTCGTAGGACCAGCTCAGCACGCCGGGACCGCTCGCCCAGCCGTTCGGGCAGGCCCCGGACCAGCGGATGGTCTTGCGCCGGTCGGGATACTGGTCCCAGACCTGGCAGTCGGCCCCCTGAACCGTCACCGCAAGTTCCGCCAGGGCGGAGGCCGGCAGGATCGCCGACAGGACGGCCCCGAGGCAGGGCAGCAGAAGGGCGGCACGGGCGGGCATGGAGGCCACCTTTCGCGCGGGAGGTTGGGGCTGCCCCCACCAACCGCCCCACCCGGATTCGGTTCCGGCCCCGCCCTTTCGCAACGTCCCCAGCGCCTTCCTTATCGTTTGTTAACGATGTTTGCCGCAATCATCGCGCATTGTCGGAATCGCGCATCATGAAGGGTAGCAATGGCTCAGAAGGTTCGTGAGGACTACCGGACCCTCACCGGCCCGGAAAAGGCCGCCATCATGATGCTGGCATTGGGCGAGGAGCATTCGTCCAAGCTGTTCTCGCTGATGGACGACGAGGAGA
The DNA here is from genome assembly GCF_047302835.1 of Azospirillum sp. CT11-132. Taxonomy (NCBI): domain Bacteria; kingdom Pseudomonadati; phylum Pseudomonadota; class Alphaproteobacteria; order Rhodospirillales; family Azospirillaceae; genus Azospirillum; species Azospirillum sp. CT11-132. The sequence continues at coordinate 14,501 of NZ_JBGLZA010000006.1, read as the reverse complement.
TCAAGGAACTGTCCCAGGTGATGGCGAACCTGGGCACGGTGTCGGCCAACCTGATCGAGCGCCTGTTCGTCGAGTTCGCCGAGCAGATGTCGTCGAGCGGCACTGTGGTCGGCTCCTTCGATTCGACCGAACGGCTGCTGCTGAAGACCCTGCCGAAGGACAAGGTCGACCAGATCATGGAGGACATCCGTGGTCCGGCCGGCCGCACCATGTGGGACAAGCTGACCAACGTGAACGAGTCGGTGCTGTCCAACTATCTGAAGAACGAGTATCCGCAGACCGTCGCCGTCGTGCTGTCCAAGATCCGCTCCGACCATGCCGGCCGCGTCCTGGCCCAGCTGCCGGAAAGCTTCGCCATGGAAGTCATCATGCGCATGCTGCGCATGGAGGCGGTGCAGAAGGAGGTCCTGGACGACGTCGAGCGCACCCTGCGCACGGAGTTCATGACCAACCTCGCCCGCACCAGCCGCCGCGACAGCCACGAGATGCTGGCGGAGATCTTCAACGGCCTGGACCGCACCACCGAGCACCGCTTCATGGCCGCCCTGGAGGAGCGCAACCGCGACAGCGCCGAGCGCATCAAGTCGCTGATGTTCACCTTCGAGGATCTGTCGAAGCTCGACCCCACCGGCGTCCAGACGATGCTGCGCACGGTCGACAAGCAGAAGCTGGGAACCGCATTGAAGGGCGCGTCGGAGTCGCTGAAGGATCTGTTCTTCTCCAACATGTCCGAGCGCGCCGCCAAGATCCTGCGCGAGGATATGGCGGCCATGGGTCCGGTGCGTGTCCGCGACGTGGACGAGGCGCAGATGTACATGGTGCAGCTGGCGAAGGACCTTGCCGCCCGCGGCGAGCTGGTCCTGGCCGAAGGCAGCGGCGAGAACGAGCTGATCTACTGACCGGCGGATGCGTTGCAGCCAATAAGCGGCGGGCAGCGCTGACTTTTTTTCCCGCATTCCTCACAGGAGGTTTGACGGAAGGTCCGGAACGGTGAACCTTTGGAGTCCGAAGCAGGGCGGGATCAGGGGGGCGGCCGGGCCGGTGATGCGGCTTCCGCTCCCGTCCGACCGGCCATAAGGCCGGCGGGTGCCGCATCGGCCAACAACAGGGAGCTTCCGAACATCATGACCGCTGACACGCTGCAATCCCGTCTCACCCGCCGGATCGCCGGTCCGGTGGTCGCCAGCCTGCTCGGCCTCGGCGTCGTCGCCGCCGGGCCGCTGGCCGCCGCGGCCGAGACCTGGGACATGCCGACCCCCTATCCGGACACGAACCTGCACACCGTGGTGGTGAAGCAGTTCGCCGACGACGTGAAGGCGGCCACCAACGGCAAGATCAGCATCACCGTCCACACCAACGGCTCGCTGATCCGCCATCCGGAGATCAAGCGCGCGGTCCAGTCCGGTCAGGCCCAGCTGGGCGAGGTGCTGATCAGCTCCTGGGCGAACGAGGATCCGCTCTACGGTCTCGATTCCGTGCCCTTCCTCGCCACCGACTTCAAGGCCGCGCACAAGCTGTACGACGTCTCCAAGCCCTTTCTGGAGAAGAAGCTGGAGCGCCAGCGCCTGAAGCTGCTCTATTCGATCCCGTGGCCGCCGCAGGGCCTGTATGTGAAGGACGAGATCCAGTCGGTCGAAGGGCTGAAGGGCCAGAAGTTCCGCGCCTACAACCCGGCCACCACCCGCATCGCCGAGCTGTCCGGCGCCATTCCGGTGAAGATCGAGGCGGCGGAGGTCGCGCAGGCCTTCGGCACCGGCATCGTCACCGCGATGATCACCTCGGCCGCCACCGGCGTCGACACCAAGGCCTGGGACTTCGTGAAGGTCTATTACGACGTCCAGGCCTGGCTGCCGCGCAACATGGTGTTCGTCAATTCCGAAGTCTGGAAGGGTCTGGACGCCAACACCCAGAAGGCGATCCAGGAGGCCGCGGCGAAGGCCGAGGCCAAGGGCTGGGCCGAGTGGGAGAAGAAGACGGCCGAGCTGAACAAGACCATGTCGGACAACGGCATGAAGGTTCTGCCACCGTCGGACAAGCTGAAGGAAGGCCTGTCCGCCATCGGCAAGACGATGACCGAGGAATGGATCAAGTCGGCCGGCGCCGACGGCGAGGCCATCATCGCGGCCTATCGCAAGTAAGGTGTTGAGTTCGGCCGGCCGCCAGCAGCGTGGGCGGCCGGCCGGGCCTCTCCATTCCTGACGCCCCTTCGTCACGACCGACCGCAGGAGGTGGTTGCGCCATGCGCACCGCACTGTCCATTCTTTACCGAACCGCCGAGATCCTGGGCGCGGTTTCGCTCGCCGCCATCGCCGTCCTGATCGTGACCCAGGTGGCGAGCCGCCTGTTCGACCGCATGGTGCCGGGCGCCGACGAGCTGGCGGGCTATTGCATGGCCGCGTCCTTCTTCCTCATGCTGGGGCCGGCGCTGCGCCGCGGCGCCCATATCCGCGTCGGCGTGCTGGTGGAGCGGCTGAACGGCACCGCCCGCCGCGTCATGGAGCTGCTGTGCCTGGGCTTCGCCACCGCGCTCAGCGCCTATTTCGCCTGGTACTGGGTGCGCATGACCTATGATTCCTACGATTTCGGCGACCTCAGCCAGGGCGTGCTGCCGATCCCGCTGTGGATCCCGCAGGCGCTGATGGCGGCGGGTCTGGTGGTGCTGGTCATCGCCCTGATCGACGACCTGCTGGCCGTGCTGCAGGGGCGCGACGCCTCCTACCAGCATGCCGGCATGCAGAGCGAGGGCTGAGCGATGGACGAGACGACCGCATCCATCGTCGTCGTGGTGACGATGTTCCTGATGCTGGGGGCCGGCGTCTGGGTGGCGCTGGCGCTGGCCGGCGTCGGCTTCGTCGCCATGGCGCTGTTCACCGCAAGGCCGGTCGGCATGGTGATGGCGACCAACGTGTGGGGCGCAAGCACCTCCTGGACGCTGACCGCCCTGCCCTTGTTCATCTGGATGGGCGAGATCCTGTTCCGCACCCGCATCTCGTCCGACATGTTCAAGGGTCTGGCGCCCTGGACCGGCTGGCTGCCCGGGCGGCTGATGCATGTGAACATCATCGGCTGCTCAATCTTCGCCGCGGTGTCCGGCTCGTCCGCCGCCACCGCCGCCACCATCGGCCGCATGACCATTCCGGAGCTGAACCGGCGCGGCTACGACCCGATGATGACCTTGGGATCGCTGGCGGGGGCCGGCACGCTGGGGCTGCTGATCCCGCCGTCGATCATCATGATCGTCTATGGCGTGGCCGCCGACGTGTCGATCGCCCGGCTGTTCATCGCCGGCGTCATTCCCGGCATCGTGCTGACCGGGCTGTTCATGCTGTATGTCGGCGGCTGGTCTCTGCTGAACCCCGGCCGGGTGCCGCCACCGGAGGCCTCGCAGAGCTTCGCCGAAAAGATCCGTGACACCGGCGCGCTGATCCCGGTCATGCTGCTGATCGCGGCGGTGCTGGGCTCCATCTATGTCGGCATCGCCACCCCGACGGAGGCGGCGGGCATCGGCGTGCTGGGCTCGCTGGTGCTGGCGCTGGTGACCGGCACGCTGAACTGGACGACCTTCCGCGACAGCCTGTTCGGCGCCGCCCACACCTCCTGCATGATCGGCTTCATCCTGGCCGGCGCGGCCTTCCTGACGGTGGCGATGGGCTATACCGGCATCCCGCGCCTGCTGGCGGAGTGGATCACCACCATGCAGCTGTCGCCGGCGGCGCTGCTGGTGGCGCTGACCGCCTTCTTCGTCGTGATGGGCTGCTTCCTCGACGGCATCTCGATGGTGGTGCTGACCACTTCGGTGATCCTGCCGATGGTGCAGCAGGCGGGGATCGACCTTCTGTGGTTCGGCATCTACATCATCATCGTGGTGGAGATGGCGCAGATCACCCCGCCGGTGGGCTTCAACCTGTTCGTGCTGCAGGCGATGACCGGCAAGGACATCTTCACCATCGGCAAGGCCAGCATGCCCTTCTTCCTGCTGATGGTGGTGATGGTGGTCCTCCTGTGGGTGTTCCCCGGGCTGGTCACCTGGCTGCCGTCGAAAATGATCGGGTGAGGAGCGACAGCGTGGAGGTCCGCTTCACCAGCGCCGGCGACACCGCCTTCAACGTCGAGTTCGGCGAGACCATCGACCGGGCGACCAACGCCCGCGTCATGGCCCTGCACGCCCGGCTGAAGGCCGCCCCGCCGCCGGGACTGGTGGAAACGGTGCCGACCTTCCGCTCGCTGCTGGTGGTCTATGATCCCGTCACCTCCAGCCGCCGCGAGATGCAGGCGGCGGTCGAGGCGGCGCTGGCCGGCAGCGACGCCGCCCCGGCGGAGGGACGGCTGTGGCGCCTGCCGGTCTGCTACGACCCCGACCTCGGCCCCGATCTGGCGGAGCTGTGCGACACGCTGGGCCTGACGGCGGAGCGGGTGGCGGAGTTGCACGGCTCGGTCGAGTATTTCGTCTACATGCTGGGCTTCATGCCGGGCTTCGGCTACATGGGCGATCTGCCGGCCGAACTGGACCGGCCGCGCCGGACGGAGCCGCGGGTGCGGGTGCCGGCCGGCTCCGTCGCCATCGCCGGACGGCTGACCACCGTTTATCCGTGGGAGAGCCCCGGCGGCTGGCACCTGATCGGCCGCTGCCCGGTGCCGCTCTATGACGGCACCCGGCCCGACCCGGTGCTGCTGGCGGCCGGCGACCGGGTGCGCTTCGACGCGGTGGATCGCGCGGCGTTCGACGCCATCGCCGGGGCGGCAAGCGCCGGCCGCTTCGACCCGGCCAGCCTGAGGGCCGCATGATGGCCGCCTGTCTCACGGTGGTTCGGCAGGGCCTGTTCGCGACGATCCAGGATTTGGGCCGCTTCGGCTTCCAGGAGCTGGGCATACCGGTGGCCGGGGCGCTCGACCCGGTGGCGCTGCGGCTGGCCAATGCGCTGGTCGGGAATCCCCAGGGAACCGCCGGGCTGGAGATTGCCCTGCTCGGCCCTGCCCTGCGGGTGGATGCGCCCACCGTCCGCATCGCCGCCGTCGGACCTCTGGCCTTGACGCTGGAGCGCGAGGGAGATGCCCCGCAGCCGCTCGCCCCGCACCGCAGCCACACCCTGCGGCAGGACGACGTTCTGCGGCTGGGCGCGGTGGACGGCACTTCCGTCGCCTATGTGGCGGTGGCCGGCGGCTTCGCGCTGGCGCCGGTGATGGGCAGCCTGTCCACCTATGTGCGCGCCGGCATCGGTCCGCTCGGCGGACGGCCGCTGGCCGAGGGCGAGCGGTTGCCACTGGTCTGCGACAGCGCCCCTGACGGTTCCGATGTCGAATTGCCGCAGCCGCCCGATTATGGCGCCGGCCCGCTGCGGGCCGTTTTGGGGCCGCAGGAGGATCGCTTCACCGAAGCCGCGGTGGAGATCTTCCTGTCGGCGACCTACCGCGTCGGCAAACAGGCCGACCGCATGGGACTGCGGCTGGAGGGGCCGGCGCTGGCGCATCGGGGAAGCGCCGACATTCCGTCCGACGGGCTGGTCACCGGCTCCATTCAGGTGCCGGGCAACGGCCAGCCGATCCTGCTGCTGAACGACCACCAGACGGCCGGCGGCTATGCCAAGATCGCCACGGTGATCTCCGCCGACCTGCCCCGCGCCGGCCGCCTGCGCCCCGGCGACAGCCTGTCCTTCCAGGCGGTGACGGTGGAGGAGGCCGAAGCGATCCGCCGCCGCCAGGAACAGGCGATCGCCGGCTGGATCCGAGCCATCCGCCCGGTGCGCCCCACCGGCGGCATCGACCTGGAGGCGCTCTATGCCGAGAACCTGATCTCCGGCACCGTCGACATCGTGAACGGCGGCAGCGACATTCCCCTGCTGTGACGCCCCCTGCTGTGATGGGCACCCGCCGGAAACGGGTCAGACACCGACGATCTGCAAGCCGCCGCTGGGCAGGGTGAAGGTCTGCGAACCGGCGAGTTCCCTCACCACGCCACTGTCCACATCCATGCGGAACAGGGCTCCGGCCTGGGTGGAGTCCGTCGCGCTGAAATACAGCTGGTCGCCGACCGCATCCACGCTGGTGGGCTGCGTCCAGCTGGTGCGGTGGGCCTTGTCGGTGACCATCCGCGTGCCGGCCTCGGTGCCGTTGGTTCTCCACAGTGCGTTGCCATGCACGCCGTCATCCGCGGTGAAGAAAAGCCTGTGATCGGCGACGGTCAGGTTTCCGATGGCGGCGCTGGCGCTGCCGGGCGCGATGTCCTTGACCATGTGCGTTCCCTGCTCCGTCCCGTCCGAGATCCAGAGTTCGTAGCCGCTCTGCTCGGTGCGGGCGTTGAAGACGACCTCGTCGCCGACGGCAAGGAACTGGTTGGGACCGGAAAGGCCAGACGTTGGGAACGGCTTGACCAGGACCGTGCCCGTCGGCGTACCGTCGCTCTTCCACAGATCATTGCCACTGTTGAAGAACAGCGTATCTCCCGCGGCGACCAGAGACACCGTGCGCCCGATCCTCACATTCTCACCGAGACCTTCGCGCAGCTTGACCGTGCCCTCCTCCGTCCCGTCGGTCACCCACAACTGGCTGTAGGAGCCGGTGCCATCCCACGCCGTCAGGAACAGCCGATCGTCGACCGCCGTGAAATGGTTGGGAAAAATCGGCAACGGGACCGGGATCGGCGGATCGACCGCTCCGGGATAGAAGTCCTTCACCAGCACCGTTCCAGCCGCCGTTCCATCGGAGCGCCACAGCGCGATGCCGTGATCGCTGTCGGTGGCGGAGAAGAACAGCTCGTCCCCCACCGCCGTCAGATTGCCCGGAGAGGAACCGGCCGAGTTGGCGCCGATATCCTTGACCATGTGCGTCCCGGCGGCGGTGCCGTTGCTGACCCACAATTCCGACCCATGCTGGCCGTCGTCGGCCCGGAAGAACAGCTTGCCGTCCGCAACGGTCAGCGCCGTCGGCGACGAGCCCGTCGCCCCCGGATTGATGTCGGCCACCATGCGGGTCCCGCCCGGTGTTCCGTCGGTCGTCCACACTTCGCGGCCATGCACCCCGTCATCCGCGCTGAAATACACACGCTTACCCAACCGGACCAAGTCCCGCGGGTCCGACGAGGCCGTACCCGGAGCGATGTCCCGCAGAAGGAAAGTCCGGTGGCCGTCGGTTCCCCACAGCTCATCGCCATGACCGGTGTCCACGGCCGCGAAGACGGCATCGGCCCTGACATGGCTGGTCTTGAGCAGCAGATTGTCGGCGCTCAGGTCGTCCCGTGTCAGCCCCATCAGCTTGACCCCGTCGCGTGGCCCGAAATCGAGGACCAGCCCGTCGCGATCCTGATGGGAATGGGCCAGCACATCCTCCAGGCTGCCGATGCCGCCCCAGCCCTGCAGGTCCAGCAGGTCGCCGCCCGCACCGCCCTGGAAATCGCCGATGCAGTCCCACCCGTCACCGGGCTTGAGGACGAAGCGGTCACTGCCGCCGTCGCCTTCCATGTAGTCGTTGCCGCGATTGCCGGTGATGGTGTCGTCGCCGCTGCCGCCGAACAGAAGATCGCGATGCGGGCCGCCCGTGATCCGCCGACCGGACACGCCGTGATTCTGCGCCTGATCCCACGCCATGACCGCACCCTCCCAATGGTGCCGACGCGGATGGCATCGGCAGGGTGTCTATATTATACGGCTCTCATATGTGTATTCCGCATGTGCACGCAGCCAGTGATCCATCGCTCCGCGCCGCTACCCCGGTTCGGCCGGGGACATCCCACCATCGTCCGAAAGAAAGTACGGCGGATGCTTCACTCCGCGGCCGGCGCCGGCTCCCTCACGCCGCTTTCGCGATGGCGGCAGACCCGGTCCCGGCCGCCCTGCTTGGCGCGGTAGAGCGCCATGTCGGCCGCCTTGATCATGGCGTCGGCCCGGCCGATGTCGGGGGTCAGGGTCGACAGGCCGATGCTGACGGTCACATGCAGGATCGTGCCGTCTTGCGGAATGCTCATGTCGCGGACGGCGCAGCGCAGGCGTTCGGCGAGTTGGAAGGCTCCATCGCCCGGCGCATTGGGCAGCAGGATGGCGAACTCCTCGCCGCCGAAACGGGCGACGAGATCGCTCTGCCGCACGCTGCACTGGAGCAGACGGCTGAGCGCCACCAGCACGGCGTCGCCGGCATCGTGCCCGCGGCTGTCGTTGACGTCCTTGAAATGGTCGATGTCGAGCATCAGGAGCGACACCGGCGTGTCGTGGCGCAGCGCGCTGGCCACGGCCCGGTCGATGAAAGCGAAGAAGGCCCGGCGGTTGGCCAGTCCGGTCAGCGGATCGCTCAGTGCCGCGTTGCGCAGCACATGCTCGGTGTCGACGCGGCGGCGTTCACGCGCCAGCATTGTGCCGAGCAGCAGGATGCCCGCCATCGTGAACAGGGCGACGGGAATCCCACCTTCGATGAAGACCGGCAGCGCGACCTCCCACGGCAGCACGAAGATGCTGAGGGGGTGGAAGGACGCAACCGGGCCGAGGATGAGCAGCGGTCTGGTGTTTCGCCACTCCGCATCCGGCACCAGCCGCCGGAGCAGCAGACCGACGGAACCGGCCACCAGGATCCCGATCACCCCCGGAAGCGTCCCGGCGCCGCCGATCGCGATGCGGACCGCCGACACGATCCCGGCGGCGAGCACGGCGGCCAGCGGTCCACCGAAGGGAGCGGCCAGCGCGACCGGCACCGCCTTCACGTCCAGAAAAACGCCGGGGGAGACGGGAACCGATTGCAGCATGGCGGCCACCCCGCCGATGCCGAACAGCAGCCCCAGGCAAAGCTGCCGGACCCGGGGCCGTTCCTCCATCCGATACAGGATCGTCCCGTAAACGAGCGTCACCAGCGCCAGCAGCCCGACACCGCCCGCGAGTGCCGTTGCGATCGTCGTCGTGGCGCTGGGTTCCTCCACCTGCCGCTCCCCTACGAACCGCCGGGTTGCCGACCTTCAGGCATCCATCTTCGTGTAAATATTCTAATATGCTTAGTGCGGACATCCTAGTGCGATGCAGAGGGTTTGCCGCAAATGCGGCGCATTGTCCGGGACGTGCCGGACCGGAACCGGTTTTCGGGCACCGCCTCCCCGCCGATAAGCCGAAGACGCCCGACGGAGTGATGCGTATTGCGCGAAAAGCAGGCCGATCGCGGCTCGTCAGCTCTCCTCATCACCGACAGGACACAGCGACTCGCCTCTCCCGCCCGCGGAAGCCGCCGCCACCGGGCCGAACGCCGGATTGAACGCTTCTGCCGGAATGGGCCGACCGAGGAACGCCCCCTGCGCGAAGCCGCAGCGGACCTCTTCGGCCAGGAGCTGCAGCTCTCCCGTCTCGACCCCTTCGGCGATCACCGTCAGGTTCATGCTGCGGGCCAGTGCCACGATGGCGCGCACCGTCTCCTGGTTGGCGGGATTGCGGATCATGTCCAGCAGGATGCCCTGGTCGATCTTCAGGAATTCCACCGGAAGCCGCCTCAGATGGCCGAGCGACGCATAGCCGGTGCCGAAGCCGCCGACGGAGAAGGTGACGCCCAGCGTCCTGAGCGACTGCATGGTCCGCGTCATCTCCGCCGACGGCGCCAGCATGGCGGCCTCCGGCAGTTCCAGGATCAGCCGGTCCGGCAACGCGCCATGACGGGCGAGGCAGCCGGTGACCTGATCGCCGAAGCCGGAATGCTTGAGCTGCAGGGTGGACACCGGCACGGTCAGCCGCAGCCCGGCGGCGCCACGGTCGCGCCAGCCCGCCAGTTGCCGGCAGCCGGCATCGAGAAGCCATGCGCCGATCTGCAGGATCAGCCCGTTCGCCTCGGCCAGATGCAGGAAGTCGGTGGGGAGCAGCAGGCCGCGGTCGGGGTGGTTCCAGCGCACCTCCGCCTGCGCGCCGGCCAGCAGGCCGCTGCCGACCTCCACCACCGGCTGGAGGAACAGCGCCAGCTGGCCCTTGGCCACCGCGTCGTGCAGCAGGTTCTCCATCTGCAAATGGTCGAGCGCGTCGGCGTCCATCGCCGGATCGTAGAAGGTCCAGTTGGCCGTCCCCTGCCGCTTGGCCTGATACATGGCGACATCGGCGTTCTTCACCAGCAGTTCGGGGTCGGTCCCCTGTTCCGGCGCGAAGGTGACGCCGATGCTGGCCGAGATGTGCAGGGTCTGGCCGGCGATGTGGAAGGGTTCGCCCAGGCATTCGAGCAGGCGGCGGGCCACCGTCTCCGCCTCCGCCCGGTCGCCGACCTGCGACAGGATGACGGTGAACTCGTCGCCGCCGATCCGGGCGATGGTCTCCGACCCGCGGACGCAAGCCGCCATCCGGTGCGCCGCCTCGCGCAGAAGCACGTCGCCGGTCTGGTGGCCCAACGTGTCGTTGACCCATTTGAAGCGGTTCAGGTCGATGAACAGCAGCGCCATGCAGGTCCGGTCGCGCGCCGCCCGCCGCAGCGCCTGTCGCAGCCTGTCATAGAACAGCGGCCGGTTGGGCAGCCCGGTCAGTGCATCGTAATTGGCCTGATGGCGGATCGTCTCCTCCGCCCGGCGGCGCGAGGTGACGTCCTGGATGGCGGTGATCAGCCCCAGCACGAGGCCGCCGGCATCATGGAAGGGTTCCCCGACCTCCTGAAGGTCCAGATGGTCGCCGCCGGGCCGGGCGACGCGGTATTCGATGTCGAACCGCGCGTTCTCGGCCCACGCCCGGCGATAGGCGTCCTGCACGTCCGGCCGCTGTTCCGGCACCACCCGGTCCAGAAGCTGCCCGACGGTGAGCCGTTCGGCCCCGCCGCCCGAGCCGGTCGGGTTCAGGCCATTCGGGTCCACGCCGACCAGTTCGCGGAAATTGGCCGAGACCTCCAGCAGGTCGTTGGGCAGATGGACGGTGTAGGCCAGCTTTGCGACCCGCTGCGCCTGGGCCAGCCGGGCCTCGCTGAGGCGCAGCGGCTCCTGCCGCTTCAACCGTTGCAGCACGCGCTGAAACAGGAACAGCAGGGCCAGCAGCGCCAGGGCGAAGCCGCCGGCATAGGGCGCCGTCTCGCGGACAAGGGTATGGCCGGGCTGCTCCGGCGTCCAGGTCAGCACGCCGAACCGCTGTCCGGCGATGCTCTCCAGCGGCAGGCTGACGACATCCATCAGAGCAGGTCCGTCGGCCGCGGCCACGCGCAGATCGGCGATCCGGCGCGAGCTTGCGAGTTTCGCCAGCTCCGAGTCGAGCCTGGTCAGGAAGACCTGGACCGGCAGTTCGGGATTCGGCGGCAGGGGATCGTGCCCGTATTCGTACTCGATCACCCGCGCGCCGAAGACGAAGGGGATCTGCCCGATATGGACGATGCCGCTGACCGGCTTTCCGAAGGCGCGCGCCGCCACCAGAACCGGCCGCAGATCGGCGGCCTCGCTGGTCGCCGCGTCCATGTCATCGCGCAGGGCGCCGTCCTTCGACGCATAGATCAGCCCGTCACGGCCATTCCAGGCATAGGAGCGGTCGAGCCCCCACAGCCGCTCCGCATAGGGGCCGACATTGGCGTTGGCCCAGACGGGGTCGTAACCGACGACCAGATGGTCGACGGCGTCGTTCCACAGGCTGTATTCCTCGGCCTTCTTTCCCATCGCGGCGCCGAGGTCCGCGACCGCGTCGGCGATCTCGCCCTTCGTCCGCTCCGCCGTGGCCATATCGATCCGACGTGCCGTCTCCAGCGCCATAAACAGCACGAACGCAATGGTCATCACAACCATGGCGACAAAAAGCAGGCCGGCCACGTTAAGGCGACGGGCATCACCCGTGGTGTTATCGAAGTTTCCTGGAGGGCGGGCGGAGATCATCGCAGCGGTTACCAAATTCCCGACATTGCAATTATTCTACCCCGGCCTCCGTTAATTTTCCGCTTATGAGAACAGCTCGCAACGCAAGCACACCAATCTTTTGTTTACGCCGAGCAGCCCATGGCCGGAGTCCCGCCAGTCTTTCGTCGATTTTCGTCGATACAGACAAACCGCAATTGAAAAAGCGATCCGGCAGCTGGACCGGGCGGGCGGTTTCGCCTTCGCCCACGTCAAGGAGCCTATGCGCCGGGCCATGGTTCTGGCGCTCTACACCGGCCGGAGGTCATCGGACCTCATCAGGATGCGGTGGGATGATTATGACGGCCCTGCGATCCAGGTTACCCAGGAAAAGACCGGTAGCCGGCTGTGGGTACCGTGTCACGCGGACCTAAAGGTCGAGTTGACGGAGTGGAAGAGAAACGCTACCTCCGTAACAATACTGATCAACCCCGCCTCCGGACAGCCCTGGAACAGAATAGGATTTTCCAACGCCCTATGTTTGGCAATCAAAGCTCATCCGGAGGTGAAGGGTTACGTTTTCCATGGCTTGCGGAAATCCTCTGCCTCGCTGCCGGCACAGACCGGCTGTTCGGCTCTGGAGATCGCGGCCATCACCGGGCACATGTCACTGAAAAATCGCGAAATCTACACACGTCGGGCGGACCGGCGACAAAGGGCGAACGCCGCCATCGCGAAGCTGAAAGATCACCGGCGGGAAACGCAGAAAAATTGGGCAGGCAACCCGTTGGAAACATTTATTTATTGCAGATTGAAACAAAAGTTGACTTGGGCTTCCCCGGCGTGCTGTGGCACACCACTCTCGGAATTGCCGATGGTGCGGCGCCCACTCCGGAAGAAGCGTCGTCCTTTCCGGCAGTGATGTCTTAACCTTTCCCGGCTCAAGTACGACGCCATTTGCGACCGGTTTCCCCCTCCACACAAGGCTCGACCAGGAACACCACCATGGCCCATCGTCCGCTCGCCTGCGTGATCCTCGCCGCCGGCAAGGGCACGCGCATGAAATCCGATCTGCCCAAGGTGCTGCACCGGGTTGCCGGCCGGCCGATGGTCGGGCATGTGCTGGCCGCGGTGAAGACGCTCGACCCCGACCATGTGGTGGTCGTGGTCGGCCCCGGCATGGACAGCGTGGCCGCCGCCGTCGCCCCCTACCCCACTGCTGTCCAGCATGAGCAGCGCGGCACCGCCGACGCCGTGCGCGCCGCCTTCGGCCTGCTGGAGGGCTTCACCGGCGACGTCATCGTCCTGTACGGCGACACGCCGCTGGTCACGCCGGACACGCTGCGCGCGCTGGTGCAGGCGCGCCGGCAGGCGAGCGACCCGGCGGTGGTGGTGCTGGGCATGCGCCCCGACGATCCCGGCGCCTATGGCCGGCTGATCCTGAACGCCCGCGGCGGGCTGGAGAAGATCGTCGAATATCTCGACGCCAGCGAGGAGGAGCGCGCGGTCACCCTGTGCAACGCCGGCCTGATGGCGTTCGACGGCGCCCGCATGTTCGACCTGATCGGCAGCGTCGGCAACGACAACGCCAAGTCCGAATATTACCTGACCGATGTCGTCCAGATCGCGCGGCGCGCCGGCATGGCCTGCGCCGTGGTGGAGGCCGCCCCGGCCGAGGTCGTCGGCGTCAACTCCCGCGCCGAGCTGGCGGAGGTGGAGAAGCTGCTGCAGCGCCGCCTGCGCAAGGCCGCGATGGACAACGGCGCCACCCTGATCGATCCCGACAGCACCTTCCTCAGCGTCGACACCAGGCTCGGCCGCGACGTGGTGGTCGGTCCCGGCTGCTTCTTCGGCGCCGGCGTGACGGTCGGCGACCGGGTGGAGATCAAGCCCTACTGCCATCTGGAAGGCGTGCGCATCGACAGCGGCGCCGTCATCGGCCCCTACGCCCGTCTGCGTCCGGGTGCGGAGATCGGCCCGGACGTCCACATCGGCAACTTCGTCGAGGTGAAGAACGCGGTGATCGAAGCCGGGGCCAAGGCCAACCACCTGACTTACATCGGCGACGCCCGCGTTGGCGCCAAGGCCAACATCGGCGCCGGCACCATCACCTGCAACTACGACGGTTTCACCAAGAGCCGGACGGACATCGGAGCCGGGGCCTTCATCGGCTCCAACAGTGCGCTGGTCGCCCCGGTCGTCATCGGCGACGGCGCCATCGTCGGCGCCGGCAGCGTGGTGACGATGGCGGTGGAGGCCGACGCCCTGGCGGTCGCCCGCGGCAGCCAGAAGCTGTACGCCGGCTGGGCAAAGCGCTTCCGCGAACGGAAGCAAAACGAGAAAGCGAAAAAGGCGTAAGGTCGGTTCGGGTCTTCTCTCCGGTCGGCATCTATTCAGGAGCATCAGGTCCATGTGCGGCATCATCGGCATCAACGGCATTCACGACGCGTCCCCCCGGCTGGTGGAAGGCCTGCGCCGGCTGGAATACCGCGGCTATGACAGCGCGGGCGTCGCCACCCTGGTGAACGGCCACATCGAGCGCCGCCGCGCCGAGGGCAAGCTGGCCAACCTGGACATGAAGCTGCGCGACCAGCCGCTGTCCGGCACGGTCGGCATCGGCCACACCCGCTGGGCCACCCATGGCGGGCCGACGGAAAACAACGCCCATCCGCACGCCACCAAGCGCGTCGCCGTCGTCCACAACGGCATCATCGAGAACTATCAGGAGCTGAAGGACGAGCTGACCGGCCACGGCTATGTCTTC
>NZ_JBGLZA010000004.1:0-199572 GCF_047302835.1 Azospirillum sp. CT11-132 | reverse complement strand
TATGTGAAGCTCGGAAATATAGGACGTCTATACTGATCTTGCCCTGGTCCGATGGCTCTTGCGCACTCTTGCGTGGATGGTCTGGGTTAGGCTCGAACGTCTCCCGCACCTCCAGGTGAGGCAAACTCTTCGGTTGGGGCATGCTGGCCTCACGCGGGGGCGCGCTTGCCATCCACTTTCAGAAGAGCTTTCAACCCGAGAGGGACGTACCCATTGCAGTAGCGTCGCTGAAGAGGCTGACGTTCGAACCGAACCGACCACTCCCAGCGTGATATGGCAACATTGTACGAGCGATCATAAAGCAGTGGAGCAGCTGGTGAAGGAGTGCGCCTCCAGGGCCGGGCTGCCCGAGCCGGCGCGCTTCTCCGGCCATAGCCTGCGCGCCGGCCTCGCCACCGCGGCAGCCGAGCAGGAGGCCCAGTTGCACGACATCATGCGCCAGACCCGCCACAAGTCCACCGAGGTGGCGCGACGCTACCTGCGCACCCGTGACCGTTGGTGCAACAACGTTACCGAAAAACTGTTCCGTCGGCGACAGAGCGACACCTGATCTGGCAGATCACGCGAAAACGAGCCTTCTATCTCATTGCCACTCAAGCCCTGATTTGCGCCACTTCCGGGCGGAGCCTCGTAGAATATGAAGTATTTTCGCGTGATCGGCTAATTCCAATGTCCTATTTCGCGCCCCCTTGACGAAGGATCAAACTGAGAGTGCTGGTCCAAGCCAAGGGAGGAAACGCCATGAAGCGATACAGCGTAATATTCATTCTATGCGCCGGATCACTGACCACGGCCGCACACGCTCAGACAGCTCAGACGTTGAAGTTCTGGAACCTGACCAGTGAAACCATCACGGAGTTGAAGTTGGCCGAACCCGGCACGAACAAATGGGGCAAGAACCAGACGCTGAACGACAAAGACAAGACGGTTGAGGCCGACGAGCGGCTGAAGCTCAGTGATGTCAAGCCCGGCACGTGGGATGTCAGCATGAAGGACAAGAAGGGCCGGAAATGCGTCCTGCGCAACGTCACCCTGTCGGGGACGGACGCCTATGCGTTTTCGATCAGCGAAGACGACGTGAAGAAATGCTCACGCAAATAGTTGTCCTCTTCACCTGATCAGCACCCAAGAACCAAAATGGAAAGCGAGCGCAGGGTCAAACAAGGAACAGCCAAAAAGGCACGCCCTGCGCAACGCATCGTTTGGCTGCGCTGCCCGATTGCGCATTGCTCTCCATCGAGGTCCGCTTTGATCAGAGGGCAAGGTGCTGTTCGACGGCGTAGCGGATCAGTTCGCGTGTGTTCTTCAGACTGAGCTTGTCTTTCATCTGGGTACAGGTGTTTGCCACCGTCTTGTAGCTGATACCGAGACGCTCAGCGATTTCCCCCAGAGCCAAGCCCTGCCCGAGCAGGCGCAGCACATCGAGTTCCCGCGGCGTCAAGTCCGGACGCCGGCCCGGCCTGTGGGTCATCACCGCCAACTCCCGTGCCATGGAGTGGCTGAGATAGACCTCGCCGGCCAGCACTGCTTCGATCGCCACGATCAACTCCTCGGGCGCGTCGTTCTTGGTCAGGTAGCCTTTCGCCCCGGCCTGAAGCGCCCGCGCCACCAGGATGGGGTCGTCGTACATGCTGAAGATCAGCACCCGGCAGTGCGGATCCTCCGTCAGGAGCCTGCGCAACACCTCCAGCCCACCCATCCCCGGCAGGCCGAGATCAAGGATGACCATGTCCGGTTGCCGCTCGGCGAAGCGAATGAATGCTTCGTCGGCGGTCGTCGCCTCGAACAGCTCGTAATCGCCGCCCTTGCTCAGCAGGCGTCGGCAGCCGGCAATGACGATCCGATGATCGTCCACGATGAGGACCGATTTCATTGGGTCACTGCTTTCCATAGGCGGTCTCAGGCCGGACGGCAAACGACCGGTCACAACCGGGGGATGCCGCGGTGGGGATGATGGCGCGGACGGTGGTGCCGCCGCCTTCGGACGGGCGGACGGTTAGGCTGCCTGCCAGAGCGTGGACGCGCTCCGTCATTCCGGGAATGCCGAAGCCGCCGATGGGCAATGCCCCGGCACCGCCTTGTACGCCGCCGCCGTGCCCGTCGTCGCACACGGACACCACCACGCATTCTGCCCCGGCCTCGGCACGGCGCTCCGCCGAAACCGCGATTGCCCGAGGCCCGGCGTGCCGGACGGCGTTCATGATGCCCTCTTGGATCACCCGATAGACCGTCAGGCGGATCGGGTCGCTGAGGTCGTCCAGCGAACCATGCAGGTCGAGCCGCCACGCGATGTCCGGCTTCTGGCGTCGCCAGCGGTCAAGCTCGTCGCGCAGCACGACGCTGAGCGGCAGGTGGTCGAGCACCGCCGGGCGCAAGCGGCCGAGCACGCGGCGGCTCAGCTGATGGATGGTCTCGATGGACGCCATCACCGCCTCGCCCTGCTCGTCGATCTGGTCCGGTTGTGCCGCTGCCGGATTGCGCGCCAGCTTGAGCAGCTCGTGGGCATCGATCTTCAGGGCGAACAGGGATGGCCCCAGCTCGTCGTGGATATCGCGGGCCAGTTCACGCCGCTCCCGATCCTCGACCTCCACCAGTTGGGCGGCAAGGCGCTGATTCTCGGTCCGGGTGGAGGCAAGGCTGTCACCCAATGCGCGGATGCCCGCCGCGATCGGCGTCAGGTCCGGCACGCTGACCTGGACCAGCCGAACGCCGAAGTCACCATGCTCCATGCGGGCCAGCTCGCGCTGGAACAGGCGTAGCGGGGCGAGCGCCCGGCCCACCGCCAGGGACAGCAGAAGGAGAAGACCTGCCGACAGGACGGCGGCGCAGAGCCCGAGGTCGCGCAGGGTTTCCCACGCCTCCGCCACCTCGTCCCAAGGTTCGGCGATCACGGCATAGGCGGCAGCCTCGCCGTCCGATGGCGGGAGGTCGATGCGCCGGAGCCGCGGCTGGGCGCCGATCAGGGCGGCGAACCAACCAGGAACGTCGTCGCGAGCCTCCGAGGCGCCCGTCTCGCCGATCACTGCACCGGAGCGGTCGAGCAGCCGGATCTGGACGTGGCGCAGCTTGCGGGCGGGAACCAGCAGGGCCGACAGGGCGGCGATGTGTTCCCCCGCCGGACGGTTCCCAAGGTTTGACGCGCCCGTGGCCACTGACTGGCCGATCAGCACCCCGGCAAGGTCGAGGACAGATTCCATCTCGGCGTGAACGCGCTCGCGCGCATCGGCAACGATGACACTGCCGCCCGCCCCGACGAACAGCAGCAGGAACAGGGCGAACAAGGCGGTCAGGCGCCACTTCAGGGACATGCTACCAGCATCTGCGAACCCCTCCCGGCGGCCATCATAGGACGGAGATGGTCAATGGGCCATTGACCTTTGGAACTGTGAGATTTGGTCGTTGCCGAATCTTCCCGGTTCCGGACCGGGAAGAAACAAGCAGCAAACGGGAAACGTTTCGTGCCTCCAATGTGCAATTGGCGGTTGGGAGGATTGGCGCATCAAATAATCAAAATACCAAGTATTCGGGGGAAACATGCGACGCTATGCGTTGGGAGCCTGGGTTATCGGCTCCTGCTCTCTGGGGATCGGTCTTGCGGTGGCGGCGGAGCCGGTGACGCTGGCGCCAGTGAACGTGACGACCACCCCGCTGGTCGGGCCCGGGATCGAGGCCGACACGGTTCCGGCCAACCTGACTGGACTGACCAAGGGTGACCTGTCGGAGCGCGGCGCTGCCGATGTGACCGGAACCCTGGAACGCCGGGTTCCTGCCGTGAACCTGAACGCGGCGCAGAACAACCCGTTCCAGCCGGATCTCCAGTTCCGCGGCTTCACCGCCTCACCCCTGGTGGGGAACGCACAGGGGTTGGCCATCTACCAGAACGGCGTCCGCGTCAACGAGATGTTCGGCGACACCGTCAATCTCGACCTGTTACCCGACATCGCCGTCGACGACATGGATGTCGTGTCGAACACCCCGGCCTTCGGGCTCAACGCGCTGGGCGGCGCCCTCAACATCCGGATGAAGGACGGATTCACCAGCCAGGGTGGGCAGCTGGTTCTTCAGGGCGGCTCCTTCGGTCGCGTCCAGGGCAGTTTCGAATATGGCCGGCAGGTCGGTAACGTCGCCGGCTACGTCGCCGGCCAACTTCTGCACGAGGATGGCTGGCGCCAGCATTCTCCCTCCACCTTGCGCCAGATTTACGGCGACATCGGGGTGCGCGGCAGCCGCGGGCAGCTGAACATCAACCTGACCGCCGCCGACAACAGCCTGACCGGCAACGGCCCGGCGCCGATCCAACTGGTCGAGGCGGCGCGCTCGCACGTCTTCACCTATCCGGACAACACCCGCAACCGGCTCGTCATGCCGACAGTCCGAGCCGACTTCCAGGCCACCGACACGCTGTCATTCCAGGGCACCGCCTATCTGCGCCATTACGAGCGCAAGACGCTGAACGGTGACACGGTGGACGCCGAAAGCTGCACGGTCACCGACCGCAACCGTGACCGGATCGACGATCGCACCGGCGAACCGACCGGGCTGCGCACCGGCCGGCTCTGCCTGAACGACACTGGCCCGATCCTCTACGACAGCACCGGCAAGCCGATCGCCGACTTCCTGAACGATACGCGCGGCGGTGTGCTGAACCGGACCAGCACCCAGACGACCTCTGGCGGCGGCACGCTCCAGGGCACGCTCCAGGAGCCGCTGTTCGGCCACCGCAACTTCCTGGTGGTGGGGACCAGCCTGGACTATGGCGTGACCCGCTTCAACGCCAATTCGGAGCTTGGCACCCTGACCACCGATCGCACCGTGGACCCAGCCGGCATCATCATCGCGCAGCCGGACGGGGAGATCGCCCCGGTGTCCATCCGTGCCACCAACACCTATGTCGGCGCCTACCTGTCGGACACCTTCAACCTGACGGACGCACTCGCCCTGACCGCTGGCGGCCGGCTGAACATCGCGCGCATTTCCACCGAGGACAAGCTGGGCAGCGCGCTCAATGGCACCAACACCTACACCCGCTTCAATCCGGCGGCGGGCGTCACCTACACGCTGGACAAGGGGCTGAGCAGCTATCTCGGCTATTCGGAGAGCAACCGTGTGCCGACCGCGGCGGAACTATCCTGCGCCGACCCGAGCCGGCCCTGCACGCTGACCAATTTCTTCCTGTCGGACCCGCCGCTGAAGCAGGTGGTCGGCCGTACCTGGGAGGCCGGGCTGCGCGGAAGCGACGCGCCGGCTCTCGACGGCCTGCATGTCTCCTGGAACGCCGGGTTGTTCCGCACTGATCTCAGCAACGATATCCTGAACGTGGCCTCGGGAGTGCGCGGGCGCGGCTATTTCGTGAATGCTGGCGATACCCGCCGCCAAGGGATCGAGGCGGGGACGAAGCTGGCCGGCAAGGGTTGGTCGGTCTACGCCCAGTACGCCTATATCGAGGCGACCTTCCAGAGCGATCTGGTGCTGAACAGCCCGGACAACCCCAACCGCAATCGGACGACCGGTACCGTCACCGCCCATTCCGGCGATAGGCTGCCCGGCGTTCCGGCCCATCGCTTCAAGCTCGGGGGCAACTACAACGTGACGGACGCCTGGACGGTGGGCGGCGCGCTGACCGCCTATTCCGGCCAGACCTACACCGGCGATCCGTCGGGGTCGGTGGGCAAGGTGCCCGGCTATGCCACGCTCGACGCCAACACCAGCTATCAGCTGACCGACAACATCCAGCTCTTCGCGCTGGTGCAGAACGTCACCAACGCGCATTACGCGACGTTCGGCACCTTTGGAGGCGTGCGTGAGATCCCCCTGACGGAGGCGCCGGGCGCCACCGACCCGCGCTTCATCAGCGCCGCCCCGCCGCGCGCCGCTTATGGCGGCCTGCGGGTAACCTTCTGAACCCGTGTCCGCGGCGGCGAAACCGGGCACGGGCCATGGTGTTGGGCAGGGCGCGCCACGGATGGGGGAGGGCTGCATCGTCGCGGCCACCGCCGCCTCGACGCTCCTCCACGCCGTCATGGCCGCATGGCTCCTGATCCCCGGGGCAAGTCCCGGCGCCAAGCCGGCGGGCGGTCCCAACGTCATCGCCGTCGATCTGGTGATGGAAGAGCCGGCGACGGCGGATGCGTCCGAACCCGCTGCCGGCGCCTCCGCACCGGCCCCCGAACCGTCGCCCGCGATGCTCGAGCCGGCGCCCCCGGAACTCCCATCGCCGTTGTCTCCGCCCGATCCAGAGTCGCCGGAGCCGGTCGCGGGCGTGCCGGCACCTCCACCGGCACCGGAGCCATCGCCTTCGGCCGTGCCGTTACCGGAACCGCCGATCGCTGCTCCACCGGCGCCGGAGCCCGATATCGCCGGTCCTTCGGCGCCTCGTCCTTCGACAGTGCCGGCGCCGTCGCGGAAGCCACGGATGCCGGCGGTGGCCGCGGCTCCGAAACCGACGGCGGCAGGCACGCTGTCTCCTGCCGCGGCACCGTCCCCCGCGGCGGCGGGTGCGCCGCGCTCCGCGCCAGCCACACCCCCATCCACATCGTCCGGCGTTCCAGCCGACTACGCCGCGACCGTCAACGGGCGTCTCGAACGGGCCAAGACCTATCCGCGCCTGGCTCGTGTGCGGCGTGAAGAGGGAACGGCGCAGGTCCATTTCACGGTTGCCCGCGACGGCACGGTCACGGCCTGCACCGTGACCGGCGGTTCCGGTCACGACCTGCTCGATACGGAAGCATGCGCCCTGGTGTATCGGGCCTCTCCGTTGCCGCCGCCACCCGGTGCCGGGCCGAACGGCCACATGGACCTGTCCGTGCCGATCCGCTTTTCGCTGAACTGACGGGTCCGCATCCCGCGGTCGGTTCCGGCGGTTGTCGTGTCAGCGCAGGGCCTTTGTCACCACGGGCGTTGTCTGTGACTTTGGTGCGCTAATCAGCGCGAGAGCGGAGTTCAGCGGGGGCTGGCGGTGGTCTGAAACCACCTGCTGGGACATGGCCCATCCCCATGTTGATCATGACGGTCAGGACCTTGAGTTAAAAAAGAACGGTGATGTAAAGGTGGCGTTCTGTTTCAAACTCGACTTTCATGATGCACTTGGCGACATGTCGATATCTTGCCGTTCCGCTGGCATTAAAAAATTGTCGACATGCAATACACGAAACGCCAATAGCGTTTATCCTATGTTCAGGCTACTCAAGGACAACAATGCTCCTACCAGAGTAATCAGGGCGGCGCCCATCAGTGCCATCCCGCGATGTGCCGCGACCAAGGCTTGCGGGTGCTCGAGCAACTACCGGTCCAGCCAATGATGTGCTCCGATGCCGATCAGGCTGGAAAGCGAGGTGGTTAGCGCAACGCCTACGGCCATCGCCAGCACCGCCAGAAGCCCGGCCGGCACGATGTCGTTGGCCAACGCGAACAGCAGCACGAGCACCGCGCCCGAACAGGGACGGGCACCGACCGCAAGGCTCATCAGCGTAAAACCGGCTTCCTCCCGCCTCAGCCCGACAAGGCCGCGCCCATGGTGAAGGCAGGGCATGGAAGAATGATCGTGCGTGCAGCCGGCCTCTCCACGCAACGCATGGACCAGCAGCAGCATGCCGATCCCGGTCATCAGAAGGTAACTGCCAAGTTCAAGATAACGGACCCCTGCCAATGCGTCGGCGCGGGTGAGGTTGAGCAGCAGCACTGGAACCCCGACGAGCAGGATGGCGGCCAGTGCCTGAGTCAGCGCCGCTGTCGACGCCAGCAGAACGCCCCGAACCAATCGGGCCCGCCGCGTCAGGAAATAGGACGTGACGACCAGCTTTCCGTGCCCAGGGCCAACTGCATGCAGCACACCGTAAGCGAAGGCGATCAGACATAGCCAGACGCCGGCCGCGACGGATCCCTGGTCCCTGATGTCCCTGAGTTGTGCCGCCATCCGCTGGTTCAGGTCAGTCTGCACGGCGTTGAGGCTCTGCAGCACTCCGCGCAACGGTTCGGGGAGTCCCCCGACGGACAGGGCGCTCTCTTCGGGAAGGGCGCTTCGCCCCCCTGCCAGGGGACTGGCAAGGACGGGGGCGCTTGCCGCCAGCCATCCTATGAGCAGCGCGGCCAGGAAACGAAACCTCATGCACGTCATCCAATGGTACAGGACAGGCCGGCGACGTCGATAGGGCCGGTGATTTCGGTGTCACGCCGAAACCCCCGAGTCTTGCAGCTGTAGCGGGGTGGCTTCCCCCGCACCTCTGCCGGACCAGCCAGCGTATATTCGATGAAATATTCGGGATCGAAGCCGAGCAGGTCGAGCTTGCCGGCAGTCATCGGTTTGGGCAGTGGAATCAGGAAGGTGAAGACCAGCGCACCATGGTCGACACGCGCCATGAAGCCCGTTGCTTTCACTGGAACCATCATGATTCCGTCGATGCTTACATCGGTATAGAATCGATAATCGCCCAGTGCACGAAAGACATCATCGTACAGCCCCTTCACGCCGCGGGGCGACAGTTGCTTTTCGCCCTTCTTCATATAATCGGGAAGCATCGCCTGGCTGTAGAACTCATCGAACCGCCAAGTGACGTCAATCGCCTCAAGCGCGCGGTCGGTGAATTGCAGGCCGAAGCCGACCTCGATGAAGACGTGAGGATGTGCCGAGGCACCGTCAGCTGCAGCCGTCAGGCCGGTGGCCAATGTCAGGGCGATGACGAACCGACGTGCTGCGATCAAAAGGAGGAAGCTCCGTTCATCGGAGGCATCAGCGGGCAACCGCAGATCGGGCAGGCGATCCGTTGCAGCACACCGATCAGGCGTTCATCGGGCAGGCTCAGGCCCAGCGTCCGCTCCAACTCCGCGATCTGGCGCTTGTGATCGAGAGAGGCACCGCAGGCCTTATCCAAGATGGCGCCGTAATCCGATCCGGGCTGGGGCATCAGCGCTTGAGCCGCGGTTCCCGACAGAAGCCAGGCACCGGCCGCCGCAAAGCCACCCAACACGCCTCGGCGCCGCACTGGAAAACGCGATACGTCATCCATGCTCCGCTCTCCACTCACAAGGTTTCGACCCGTGGGCAAACGTTACGACAGAGCGGAAAGGGCCGCAAGACCAGTCGCATCGGGTATAAGATATGTTATATCATAACGTGTCTGATAGGTGACGATGGAGGCCGGGATTGAGCGGGACCGATCAAGGGCTTACGGACTTGGCGGATGCACTGGTTCTGGTGAGGGGCCTGTGGAATCAGAAGGATGTGCCCGAGCGTGCTGTGGCTTGGGCGATGATGATCGAGGCGGTGGACCGCTTCGCCGTCCTGCATGGGCCGGCACGCACGGGACGTCTTCTCGAAGAGCTTGTCCGCGAGGTGCAGGGCCGGCCTGCGTCGAAGGCGCTGCAATGAGCGGAATCACCAACAACCGCATCCATGGTGCACGCTCCTGGCGTCAGGCCAAGCCGGTGGTGCTGCATCCGAAATTCTTCCAGGGATTCAACGATTTCCGGCTCGACCGTCCCTTGGATTACCAGATGCTGGACGGGTGGCCGATGCTCGACCAGCACCGTTACGAGAATGGCCGCGAACTGGTGGCCGAATGCCGTCTCGCCGGGCTTTCGATGACATGGATCGAACGGACCCGTGTGCCGCGCCCCTTGAAGAGCCTTGTGGTGGAACGCGCCTGCGCGCGCCGTTCCTGCGGTTGACGGAGGCGGGACAGGACGAGGTCAATGCTCGCCCCGTCCCGCCACGCTATCAGGAGGCAGGCGTCAGCGCCTTGGTGAACTGGGCCAGATTGTGGCGCATCATGTCGATGTAGGTCGCCGCCGGGCCGTCCGCCGCCGAAAGTGCATCGGAATAGACCCGCCCGCCGATGCGCGCGCTGGTCTCCCGCGTGATCTGCTCCAGCAGGCGCGGATCGGCGATGTTCTCGACGAAGACCGCCTTGATTTTTTCCTTCTTGATCTGGCGGATCAGCTTGGCGATGTCGCCGGCCGCCGCCTCGGATTCGGTCGACATGCCGACAGGGGCGAGGAAGGTGACGCCGTAGGCCTTGCCGTAATAGCCGAAAGCGTCGTGCGAGGTGACGATCTTGCGGTCCTTGCGCGGGATCGGCTTCAGCGCCGCCTTGATCTCCGACTCCACCGCGTCGAGCTTCGCTTTGAACGCGGCGTGGTTGGCGCGCAGGTTGGCGGCCTTGTCGGGAGCGGCGGCGACGAGACCCTTCAGGATGTTGTCGGCATAGATCCTGGCGTTGGCGACCGACTGCCAGGCATGCGGATCGAAGGCGCCGTGATCGTGGCCGTGATCGTGGTCCTCATGGCCGGCCTCGTCATGCTCCTCCTCGCCGGCGATGGGCTTGACACCGGTGCTGGTGACGGTGACCGGACCCTTGTAGCCAGACGCCTTGACCAGCCGGTCGATCCAGCCCTCCATGCCCAGGCCGTTGACGACGACAAGGTTGGCGGCGCCGAGCGCGCGGGCATCGGCGGGGGTCGGTTCATAGACATGGGCGTCGCCGTCGGGGCCGACCAGCGTCGTCACCGCGACCTCGTCGCCGCCGATCTGGCGGACCATGTCGCCGAGAATTGTGAAGGTGGCGACCACCTTCACCGGTTCGGCCAGGGCGGGAAGCGCGAACAGCGCCATCGCCATCGCCAGGGATGCGGCGAATGAACGTTTCATCGGGAAGTCTCCTTGGAAGAAGGCACGGACATCAGGCCTCCAGATGCCGGCCGGGGAACCAGCGGGTCCGCAGGCTGCCGACCGGCCCCAGCACCAGCGACAGCAGGTAACCGGCCCCGGCCACCAGCACGATGGACGGTCCGGACGGCAGGTTGAGGTGGAAGGACAGCAGCAGCCCGCCGATACCGGACGTGAAGGCGAGCGCCATGGCGGTCAGCGCCAGCGTGGCGATGCCCTCGGCCCAAAAGCGCGCCGAGGCGGCCGGCAGCATCATCAGCCCCACCGCCATCAGCGTGCCCAGCGCCTGGAAGCCGCCGACGAGGTTGAGCACCACCAGCACCAGGAAGGCGAGGTGGCACAGCGCCCCCAGCCGCCCCCCAGTGCCGCCGACCGCGCGCAGGAATCCGGGATCGAAGCATTCCACGACGAGCGGGCGATAGAGCAGGGCCAGCGTCAGCAGCGTGACGGTGGCGATGCCGGCGACCATCAGCAGCCCTGCATCGTCCACCGCCAGGATGGTGCCGAACAGCACATGCATCAGGTCGACGTTGCTGCCGCGCAGCGAGACGATCAGCACCCCGCCGGCCAGCGAGATCAGATAGAAGGCGGCGAAGCTGGCGTCCTCGCGCAAGGCGGTCACCCGCGACACCAGCCCTGCGAGCAGCGCGACCGCCAGCCCGGCGAGAAAGCCGCCGATGCTCATCGCCCACAAGGACAGGCCGGCGGCGAGGAAGCCGATGGCGGCGCCGGGCAGCACGGCATGGGACATGGCGTCGCCCATCAGGCTCATCCGCCGCAACACCAGCAGGACCCCGACCGGGCCGCATCCGAGCGACAGCGCCAGGCAGGCGGCGAGCGCCCGCCGCATGAAGCCGAACTCCAGAAAGGGGGCGGCGGCGAAGTCGTAGAGGGTCATGGTGCGGACCTTTGGCAGAGTGCGGCCTTGTCGTCCCAGGATTCCGCCATCGCGCGGGCGCGGAGGAGGTTCGCCGGAGCCAGCGCATCGGCGGTGCGACCCCAGGCGATCGGCTCGCGGGCCAGCAGAAGCGTGTCGGGGAAATGGCTGCGGACCTGCTCCATGTCGTGCAGCACGGCGACCACGGTGCGCCGCTCGCCATGCCAGCGCCGTACGACCTCGAGCAGATCGGCGGTCGTCCTGGCGTCGATGGCGGTGAAGGGCTCGTCGAGCAGGATCAGGCGGGCGTCCTGCAGCAGCAGGCGGGCGAACAGCACGCGCTGGAACTGGCCGGCCGACAGGGCGGCGATGGGACGTCGCTCGAAGCCGGACAGGCCGACAGCGGCCAAAGCCTCCTCGGCCTGCCGCTTCAGGGCAGGCCCGATGGAGCGGAACAGACCGACCCGCCGCCAATGTCCGAGCAGGACGGTGTCGAGCACATCGATGGGAAAATCGCGTTCGATCTCGGCCTGCTGCGGCAGATAGGCGATGTCGGCGGCGGTCAGCCCGTGCAGCGTCACCCGGCCGTCGAGGGGGCGCAGCGCGCCGACGATTGCCTTGAGCAGCGTACTCTTGCCGGCGCCGTTCGGGCCGACCACGGCGGTGAGCGAACCGTCCCGGAAGCCGCCGGTCAGGTGGTGGACCGCCGGATGCCGCCGGTATCCCAGAGTGAGGTCGGTCAGGCGGACGAGCGGATCCGCCATCGCGTCGGGAAGGGGCGATGTCATGTCAGATCGTCCAATCCAATGGCCAATCCAGCGCCCAGGCGACAGTCAGCCACAGAAGGGCACACAGGAGAGCGGCCGCGGCGATCCGGCTCAGTGCGGAAGCAGCCAACGGCGAGCGGGGGCGGTCAGTGATCATCATGGTCCAGGCAGAGCAGCAGGCGGCGCGCACCGGCCGGGTCGGCCGGCGGCGAGCGGTGGACGAGACCGCGCTCGCGGTTGCCGGGCCATGATTCTCCCTTCAGCAGGGCGACATGGCCGACACGGAGCGCCTGGACGCGGCGCGGATCGGACAGCACAGCATCATTGTCGCCACGGCCCAGCGCCGAGCGAGTGACCGCCCCATTGGGCAGCCACTGCGTGCCGGCACCCCGGTAGGTGCAGAGCAGGCGGAGGCCGACATAATCGACATGGAAGAACCGGCAGCCGTTACCGGACAGGCTGTCCAGGCGGAGCCGGACCGCGGGGCATCCGACAATGTCCGCATAGACCGTCACCAGATGGACGATATCGTCGAACAGCGGTCCAGCGTTCCAGCGTGACGGCAGTGCGGCGGCCAGATCGGCGGTCACCTCATCCGCTGTCGTCGCGAGCTGGAAGGAGGGCCAGTCCTGTTCCGCGAGTTGGGCGCACTGTCCGGAGATCCCGGCCGGCAACCGGCGGCGCCAGACAGCCATATTCACGTCGGAGCGCCGGATGACCGACAAGGCGTTGGCAGTACGGCACCGGGCAAGCTGGCCATGTCCCGTCGGACCGGCGGACGGCCGCATGGTGACGGGGGCCAGAGAATTAGGAAGGCTTTGCATGCGGCCTCGGCGGAAAACGGCAATGGCACAGTAATGTTATACCATAACATATATTGCAAGTGCGCCCTTGCTCCACCCGGTCTCAAAGGCCTTGTGGGGGGCGGCTTCCATCGAACAATGCAAACCTGTTCGCCGAAAACACATCACCATAAGGATGGCCAGGAACTCACCCGCTACGAATCCACTGGCAGCATGGGGGAGGGAAGAGGCGTGCGCGCCGGAACAACCTACCGGCTGCCGGACGGCCGCATGATCCATGTGCCCGAAACAGGTGCCCCTCCACGCCTTAACCCGTGGAACAAGCGGCTTTGCACGCGGGCCAGTCTATTTGGCAGCGCTCCCGTTTCCGGCGATTTACATTCCGTCGGCCGATCTTCCTGGGCCGGAGAGCGCTGCCGTCAATTCGTTTGTACGGTCGGCACTCGAAGGTCCAGTCGTGCTCGCCTATCGGTTCTGTCGGTGCCCAGCCGCTTTTCGATAATTGATGGGTCCACATTTCCCGAACGCTGTCCGCGGTTGACAGGCCTGCGGCCTGCCTCTATCACCACAGGCATTGTCGGCGGTTCTCCCAAGCGCAAGCTGGGAGATTAAAAGGGAACGACGGAAGCGACAGGCGTCCAAGCCTGATGCAAGCCGTGGCTGTCCCCGCAACTGTGAGCGGCGAGTCGGCGCCAAAAAGCCACTGACCGGAGATCCTTTGATCCCGGTCGGGAAGGCGGTGCCGGATGACGACCCGCGAGCCAGGAGACCTGCCTCCGACAGCGTCACTCTGCCTTCGATCGGGGTGTGTCGAAGGTGCGGAAACCCGTCGTGGTGACGCGTCCATTGGCGTTGCCGCGGCCGAATTCCGGGACGGTTCATCCTCCCTGAAGCCTGTCGCAGCTGAATGGTTCTCCAGGCGCGGGGCCTCGCGTCGTGGCGTCCGTTCGGCAACGCCCGTTCAACGGCTCCGGTCTCCGGAGCCGGCATGGATGCGTGGCCCCGGACGGGCGGCTTTGCGGCCGCACCGCTTGTCCGAACGCGCCTCCATGCCTGCAGCAGGACGTGGCAGAGCATGCAGACAAGCCGTTCCATCAAGTGTTTCCACCTTCGGTTCGCCCTGGCCGGTTTGGGGGCCGGCCTCGGGGGTGCGGCCGGCGCGGCCGCAGCATCGGCGGACAACCTTCAACTCACCCCTCTGGAGGTCACGGCGCCGAAGGATGTGGCTGTTCCGCAGGAGCAGGCGACCACCGCCTCCAGCGTGATCGGCGGCGAGGAGATCGAACGTCAGCAGATCCGCCGTCTCGACGATGCGCTGCTGCTGGTTCCTGGCCTCAGCCTGTCGGGCCGGCAGGCGCCGGGCGGCGCCCAGACCGTGAGGCTGCGCGGGTTGGGACCACGCAACACCCGCTTCTTCATCGACGGCGTCGAGATGAGCGACACCAGCCAGTCGCAGTCGCAATATCCGGCCGGCGAGATGGACACGGCCGACATCGAGCGCATCGAGGTTCTGCGTGGGCCGCAGCCCGGCCGCTTCGGGCCGGATGCCGGCGGTGGCGTGGTCAACATCGTCACCCGCCGCCCGGCCGGCCCGCTCGGCGGCCGGGTCGGCGCCGAATACGGCAGCTTCGATACCAAGCGGGCGAACGCATCGGTGTCCGGGGCGCAGGACAAGGCGGACTACCGCGCCTCCTTGTCCGGAACCCACTCCGGCGGCTATTCGGACTTCAGCCGCTGGCGTGGCGGACAGGAGAAGGACCCGTTCCGGCAATGGGCCGCCGCCGGCCGGATCGGCGTCCAGGCAACCGAGGACCTGCGTCTGGAGGCGACGGCGCGCTACCAGCGCAAGAGCTTGACCTACGATCCCGCCACCCGCGACAACGACTGGTCGCGCGACGAGACCGAGCGGTTCCTGCGGCTGGGCGGGTCGCTCGACAGCCTGGACGGCAGGCTGGTCCACAGCTTCGGCGTCGCCAACACCACCAACACCCGGCAGTACTGGGGGGAGGGAACCAGGGGCGACACCTACGACGGCCACAAGACCCGTCTCGACTATGCGGCGAACGCCAAGCTGTCCGACCGGGTGACGCTGGGCTACGGCGCCGATGCGACCCGCGAAAGCATGGAACAGCACACGCCGGGCTTCGCACCGCTCGCGCCCGACATGCGGTCGCACAACTGGCGCGGCGGCGGCTTCGCCACCGTCGGCGTGACTCCGGTGGCGCCGCTCGACCTGTCGGCGACGATCCGCGGCGACCGCCACAGCGCCTATGGCGGGACGGGAACCTGGCGGCTCGGCGCCGCCTACCGGATCGAGCAGACCGGAACCACTTTGCGGTCCAGCTATGGCACGGCGTGGCAGCCGCCGTCGCTCTACGAACGGTTCGATCCCTGCTATGGCCGGGCCGACCTGCGGCCCGAACGCAGCCGCGGCTGGGACGCCGGTGTCGACCAGTCGCTGCTGGGCGGGCAACTGACCGCCGGAGCGACCTATTTCCAGGCCAGCACCCGCGACCAGATCAACTGGCTGTACGGCCCGGCGGCCAGCCCGGCCTGTTCGGGTGGCGGCTATGTCAACGTCGACCGCACCAGGGCGCAGGGGGTGGAACTGGAACTGGCCGCCCGACCGACCGCGACCACCGACCTGCGTGCCGCCTATTCCTGGCAGAGCGTGGTCAACGCCAACACCGGGCAGCGCCTGCGCAACCTGCCGCTCCACCAGGGCAGCGCATCGGTCGGCTGGCGTTTCCTGCCGGCGGCCTACGCCAATCTCGGCCTGCGCTATCGCGACATGGTTGAGAATTACGGCACCGGCAGCGCCTTCCTCACCGCCGACCTCCGGCTGTCCTACGAGCTGACCGATGCGGTGACGCTGCATGGCCGCGTCGAGAACCTGTTCAACCGCCGCTACGAGGAGGTCTACGGCCACGCCGCGGAGAGCCGCTCGGCCTATGCCGGCCTGTCGGCGCGCTTCTGACCCCCCCTTCCCAGGAGGTTCGTTCCATGAGCACCGCGTTTTCCGTGGCCTCGCACATCGTCGAGGAACCCGGCATGGGCCGGGTCGAGATCTTTGCTCTGCCGACCGATCAGGATCTGTTGCTGGCCCTGCTGAAGGATGCCTTCGAGGTCTGGTGGCGGGACATCGTGTTCGGCACGCTGGTCCAGGGGGCCGTCTTCGAGATCCGTGCCCCCAATGCCCCGCGCAAGGTGTCGCTGTTCGACGGCTACCTGACCGTCGATTTCGGGGCATGGCATTTCCATGTCTGCATCGGCCCCCACCGGGGCACGCCGCGCAACCCGGTCGATCCGGAGCTTGCCCGCATCCGCCGGACCGCGCGGGCCGAGATGTACCGTGTCCTGGGGGCCGACGGCGCACCGCGGAGCTGGGGCCTGCGGCTGTTCAACGGCGAGGGAGACCAGCAGATGACGCTGTTCTTTCCCAACCCCTTCCTCGGCGAGAACGACCGCATCCTGAAGGAGCCGGACTGGAGCCGCCTGTCGATGTGGGACGGATTCCGCCAACGCTATCTCGGGCTGATGCCCGATCCGCTCGACCGCAGCGGAAGGGGGTTCCGGTGCGCCGGTTGACCCTTCGCCTGACCGCGGCCTGTCTTCTGAGCACGGCCATCCCGGTGGGGATGGCCGTTGCCGCCGGCCCGCGGGCGGCGTCGGCCACGGTGTGCGGCGACCAGTATCTTCTGGCGCTTGCCGATCCCGACCAGATCGCCGCCCTGTCACCGCAGGCTGCCGACCCCTGGCTGTCGCTGCTGGCCGGCGAGGCCGTCCGCCACCGGCAGGTCCGGCCGAGTGCCGAGGCCTACCTGTCGCTCGGCGTCGGGGTAGTTCTCGCCAATGCCTGGAGCGACCACAAGACGGTGGAACTGCTGGAGCGGTTCGGCGTGCGGGTGGTCCGCATCCCGCTGGTCGAGCGGTTCGAGGACATCGAGACGGTGACGGCCACGGTCGCCGAGGCCCTGGGCCATCCCGAGCGTGGCGCGATCCTGAACGGCGCGGTCCGCCGGCGGCTGGCCGCGGTGCGGTCGGAGAATGCCGGCGCCGGCCGGCCGGCGCTCTACCTGCGTCCGGGGGGTGCCCGCGCCGCCGCCGGGACCTTCGTTGACGAGGTGATGACGGCGGCCGGCCTCACCAACCAGGCGACCGCCGAGGGACGGTCTGGCTGGACCGGCTACGACCTGGAGCGCTTCGTCCTCAACCCGCCCGAGCTGCTGGTGACCAGCTTCTTCGAGAGTCCCGACCGGTCGTTGCGGCGCGCCTTCGGAGAGCATCCCGCCTTTGTCCGCCGGGCGGCGATCACCCCGGCCGTGGCGGTGCCCGGCAAGAGCTGGGTGTGCAGCGGCTGGTTCCTCGTCGAGGCGGCCGAAGCCCTGGCCGACGGGCTGCGGCGGTTTCCACTGTCCTCTTCAACCAACCGGGGGCCTTGATCGATGCGCACTCTGCCTCTGCTGTCCGGACTGGCCGCCGCCCTGCTGGCGGTATCGGTGGCCGGTCTCTCGATTGGCTATGCGCCGCTTCCGCTGAGCGGCGTGATCGCCGGCGTCTTCGGTTACGGCGATCCTTTGACGGCCGCCGTCGTCCGGGAAATCCGCCTGCCGCGTCTGCTCCTCGGGATCGAGGTCGGGGCGGCGCTGGGCATCGCCGGCGCGGCGCTCCAGGGATTATTGCGCAACCCGCTGGCCGAGCCGGGATTCATCGGCGTTTCGGCGAGCGCCGGCCTGGGCGCGGTCGTCGCCTTCTATTTCGGCTTCGCGGCGCTGTCGCCCTATGCGCTCCCCGCCATGGCGATGGCCGGCGCCCTGGTGGCAACCGGCATCGTGCTGGCGGTCGCCGCCCGTAGCGGCGATGGCGGTGGCAGCCTGAGCCTGATCCTGGCGGGGATCGCACTGTCCAGTCTCGCCATCGCGCTCACCTCCCTGGCGATGAACCTCGCGCCCAATCCCTATGCGGTCACCGAGATGCTGCTGTGGCTGATGGGATCGCTGAAGGACCGGACGCCGGCCGATGCGCTGACCGCCTTTCCCTTCATCCTGGCCGGCGGCGGTCTGTTGCTCGCCACCGGACGCGGGCTGGATGCCCTGGCCCTGGGCGAGGATGCGGCCCGCAGCCTGGGGATCGATCTTGCCCGGCTGCGGTTGGCCGTTGTCGGCGGCAGCGCCGCGGCGGTCGGGGCGTCGGTGGCGGTGTCCGGCTCGATCGGCTTCGTCGGGCTGGTGGTGCCGCATCTGCTGCGCCCCCTGGTCGGGCATGAACCCGGCCGCCTGCTGCTGCCGAGCGCGCTGGGCGGGGCGGTGCTGGTGACGATGGCTGATCTGGCGTCCCGTCTGATCCCCACCGCGCAGGAGGTGATGCTGGGCGTCCTGACCTCCCTGGTCGGCGCTCCCTTCTTCCTCCTTCTCATCCTGCGCGTTCGCCGGGAGGCATGGTGATGATGCTATCCGCTTCCGCAATCACCTTGCGCCTGGGCGGGAGGCCCATCCTGGATGGTGCCGGCTTCACCGCCCGGTGTGGCGCCGTCACCGGCCTGATCGGGCCGAACGGCGTCGGCAAATCGACCCTTCTCCGGGCGGTCGCCGGCCTGCTGCCCCATGGCGGCGACGTCAGCTTCGAGGGACGGCCGCTGCCTGCCGACATCAGGGCGCGGGCACGCCTGCTCGGCTATCTGCCGCAAGGCCATCACGTCCATTGGCCGCTGAGCGTCCGCCGCACGGTGGCGCTCGGTCGGCTGCCGCATCTCGGTCCGCTCGGGCGGCCGGGGCAGACGGATGAGGACGCGGTCGAGCGGGTCATGGCAGCGACCGGTGTGACCGGGCTCGCAGCACGTACGGTCCCGACTCTGTCGGGCGGCGAGCGGGCGCGCGTGATGCTGGCGAGGGTCCTGGCGACGGACGCCCCGGTCCTGCTCGCCGACGAACCGACGGCGGCGCTCGATCCCGGCCACCAGCTCCGCATCATGGCGCTGCTGCGGGCCGAAGCGGTCGAACGGCAACGGGCCGTCGTCGTCGTGCTCCACGACCTGTCGCTGGCCGCCCGCTGCTGCGACGATCTCGTCCTGCTGATGCCGGACCGGCGCGTGATCGCCGGAGACGCTACGACGGTCCTGACCTCTTCCCTGCTGCGCGAGGCCTATGGCGTTTCCTTCGCCGTGACGCGGGCCGCCGACATCCCGGTGGTGCTTCCCCAATGCCCGACCTTGATCCAATCCGGAGACTGACCAGCCATGTCCATCGACGTGATCGTCTGTGAAACCTGCCGCCAGCCTGGCACCGGAGGCGCGGCGGACCCGCAGGCCGGCTGGACCGGAGCGATGTTCGCAGCTCTGCTCGAGGGTGTCCTTACATCCACCGCCGCATCCACCGGCGCCGAAAATGTCCGCGTCGGCACCATGCGCTGCCTGATGAGTTGCCGCCGGCCCTGCGTCGTCCATATCCGCTCGCCGGGGAGAATGGGGTACGTTCTCGGCGACCTGCCGCCCGAGCGGTCGGCCGTCGAGGCGCTTGTCGGCTACCTGCTGGCCTATGGCGCGACCGACAATGGGGTCGTCGCATACAGGGACTGGCCGGACGGGATCAAAGGGCGCTTCGTCGCGCGTGTTCCCGCGCCGCCCGACCGGTGAGCGGCCTGCCGCCCCGGCGCCGGATGCACTCGCCTGCGCGAATATGCCGCTGAGTCCTACTGTGGTGCTTGGACTATTGTGCCTCACCCGATGCGTGTCCGGCACGCACGCAAGACCACTTACTGGATCTGTATGACCAGGACCCGGGATAAGATGCGACCCATGCGACGGGCAGGCCTTGCGGCCGGCGCGATCGCGTTGCTGTTGCAGATTGTTGCCTGGGCCTGGATGCCGGCCCTGATCTCGTCCGCCAACGTGGCCGACAGCGACCGGATGGTCATCTGCACTCCCGACGGGTTCAAGACCGTAGTGGGGAGCGATCACGGAACAGACGGCGACCCTGCGGCCGGCAAAACCGAACCAATTATGTCTGGCGGCTCCTGTCCATTGTGCCCGCTGATCGGCGGACTTGCGATGCCGCCGCCGGATTTGCGGATGGTGCCCGCCATGGCCAGCCGCCACAGTCCCGAACTGTTGCCCGGCGAACTGATCGCCGCCGGTTGGTTTCTGTCCACCCTCCAGGCTCGGGGTCCGCCGGTCTGAGGCCAGCATTGCGGAGTTGCTGGGCGCGAGCTTCGCGCACCCGACCGCCATTGCCACCCATTCCGCTTTCCAGCTTCGCACGCCGTCCCTCGTGATTGTGCGGCGTTGCGGTCGGCTGGCTTCAGATCGAGAATCGTCATGACGTCGCGTTTTGCTGCGGCCAACGCTCTGCGTGCGGCCCTGCTGTCGAGTGCTGCCCTGGCTGGCCTGCTCTCCACCGCTGCCCTTGCCCAGGATGTCCAGTCCCTGCCTACGATTTCCATCACCGCCAGCCCGGAGGACGGCGCCGCGCTGTCTGGTGACGGGCTGGGCGAGCCGGGGCTGGCCGCCCGTCGTCTCTCCACCGCCGACACCGCCGCTCTGCTGCGCGGGTTGGCCGGCGTCAGCCTGAACGGCAACGGCGGCGTGTCGAGCCTGCCGGCGCTGAACGGACTGGGCGCCGACCGCGTCAACGTGTTGGTCGACGGCGCGCCAATCGCTCCCGCCTGTCCCAACCAGATGAACCCGGCCCTGTCCGCCATCTCCCCCATGCGCGTCTCCAAGGTGGAGGTGCTGGCCGGCATCACCCCGGTCAGCGCCGGCGGCGACAGCCTCTCCGGCACCATCTCGGTCGAAAGCGCGCCGCCGATCTTCGCCGCACCCGGTGAGACGCTGCATACGGAAGGCAAGCTGTCGGCCTTCTACCGCTCCAACGGTCGCGGCGTGACCGGGGCGGCCGAGGCGTCCGTTGCCAACGACACCTTCAGTCTCGGCTACAACGGGTCCTGGAGCCGGGCCGAGAACTACAAGGCTGGCAGCGGCCAAACCGTCCGCTCAACGCTCTACAACGTTCAGGACAACGCCGTTACGTTCGGGGCGCGGCGCGATGGGCATCAGCTCACGTTGCAGGCCGGCATCCAGACCATGCCGTACCAGGGTTTCCCCACCCAGCGCATGGACCTGACCGACAACCACAGCGCCTTCATCAACGGCCGTTACGAAGGGACGTTCGACTGGGGAACGCTGGACGCGCGCGCCAACTGGCGCCGCACCCGGCACACCATGAACTTCCTGGAGGACAAGGGCGGCACCGCCGGCGGCGGCATGCCGATGGATACGCTGACGACGGACGCCGGCTATTCGGTGAAGGCGACTCTGCCGCTGTCCGCGCGCGACACCCTGCGCGTTGGCAACGAGTTCCGGCATACCGGCCTGGACGACTGGTGGGATCCGGTGGCGGGCAGCATGATGATGGGGCCGCTGACCTACTGGAACGTCAAGGATGGCACCCGCAACCGCGTCGGCACCTTTGCCGAGTGGGAGGCCAACTGGTCGCCGGAATGGACGACCCTGCTCGGCGCGCGCAACGACGTGGTGTGGATGGACACCGGCGCGGTGCAGCCCTATTCCTGGCAGAACAGGCTGGGCATGGGCATGATGGCGATGGCCAACCCGGACGCGGCCGACGCCAGG
This sequence comes from Azospirillum sp. CT11-132, assembly GCF_047302835.1. Classification (NCBI taxonomy): domain Bacteria; kingdom Pseudomonadati; phylum Pseudomonadota; class Alphaproteobacteria; order Rhodospirillales; family Azospirillaceae; genus Azospirillum; species Azospirillum sp. CT11-132. The sequence goes on along the minus strand of NZ_JBGLZA010000004.1, from coordinate 177,839 downwards.
GCCTTCAACGCCCGCAGCCATACCCGCACCGACGTCAATTTCGACGTGACCGCGTTGGTCCGCTACACTCCCTCCGACACCAGCGCGATCGAAGCCGGCTACGCCCGCAAGACCCGCTCGCCCAACCTGTATGAGCGCTACGCCTGGGGTACCGGCGGCATGTCGAGCAGCATGAACGGCTGGTTCGGCGACGCCAACGGCTATGTCGGCAACCTCGACCTCAAGCCCGAGGTGGCCAACACCTTCAGCACCACCCTGTCGCTGCACGACACCACCCACAAGGCCTGGGAGGTCAAGCTCACCCCCTATTACACCTATGTGCAGAACTTCATCGACGTCGAGCGGATCGGCACGCTGAGTAACGGCTTCGTCAAGTTGCGCTTCACCAACCATGATGCGGTCCTCGTCGGCGCCAATCTGTCGGCGGCGGCCAGGGTCTACGAGGACGAGGATATCGGTGCCTTCCGCCTGTCTGGAGTGGTCGGATGGGTGCATGGCCGCAACCTCGACACCGGCGACGCGCTGTACCACATGATGCCGCTCAACGCCCTGCTGACGATGGAGCACCGGCTGGGCGGCTGGAACAGTGCCGTTGAGGTGCAGGCGACCGCCCGCAAGGATCGGGTGGAAGCAGTGCGCAATGAGCCGAAGACGCCGAGTTACGCCTTGGTCAATCTGCGGACGGGGTACGAGTGGGGCAACATTCGGATCGATGCCGGCGTCGAGAACCTGTTCGACCAGCAGTATTATCTGCCGCTGGGTGGTGTCGACTATGCCGATTACCGGGGGGGGGGAAGCCGTGGCACGGTCGGAGCGCTGCCGGGACCGGGACGCTCCTTCATGGCCGGCATGACGGTGAAGTTCTGAGACGGATCGTGAGGTGAGCGTCGTCTGCTGAGGTCCGCCCCCGGCCCAGGTCGGCCGGGGGCTTCCAACCTGCAAGCCGTCCGCCGACTCACCGGGATCCGCCACCGTCTTCGCCGTGGGGGCGGACAGTTCGCCCGCACACTCTGTCAAAGGCGCATCCCATGCCTGCGCACCGATCGATCATTGCCGTCCGCTTGGCGGCTGATGGCGCACGTGCCCTGTCGGCTTCGCCGAACGGTGCATCACGCTGGACTCTGCCGGTCTCCCTTGCGCTGCATGCCGTCACCGTCCTGCTGGTGGCGAGCCTGCACGTACCGCCACCAACCCCGCCGACGGTCGTTTCGGTGGAGCTTTCCTTTCTCGATGCCGCGGTCGAACCGCCATCGGCATCCGAAGCCGTCGTGGAGACGGCGAGGGAGGTGCCGCCTGATCCTCCTGCCGAGGAACCGGTCGAGCAAACGGTGGAATCGGTCCCGCAGCCTGTCGCCGACAGTCCCGCCCCGGTCGCCGAGGTTCCGGTCGAGGATCCGACACCTCCCAGCGCCGAGGTGCCGAGCGCGGACTTGCCGGTCCCGGCAGAGCCGCCGAAGCCGGAACCGCCTCGCCCAGCCCCCGTTCCCCGTCCCTTGCCCAAGCCGGTACGCACCAGAAACCCGCCGGTCGCCAGCCCCCGATCAAGCAGCCCGGCCCCCGCTGTTGACCGGATCGTGCAAGCGGCACCCGCGCAGCCGGCCCAGGCGGCAGCGCCACCTTCCAGCCCATCCCGTGGTTCGGACCGGGAGGCGGCCGATTATCTCGGCGTCGTTCAGGCGAGGCTCGCCCGGCACAAGATCTATCCGCGTCCTGCCCGCCTGACGCGCCAGGAAGGCACCGTTCTGGTCCGCTTCACCATCGTTTCCGACGGCACCATCACGGGCTGGTCGATCGTCCAGGGGTCCGGTCACGAGATCCTGGACCAGGCGGCGGAGGACATGATCCGGCGCGCGTCCCCCCTTCCCCCCATTCCTGCCGGGATGGGCCGCACCCACATCGACATCACGCTTCCTGTTCAGTATTCCCTGCAATAAGGCGCGCCACTGGTTTTCACCGACCGCTGCCGTTTCACTTCCTATCCGAAGGCGCTTCGCCGACCGCAACCTCCGTTCGGAAAATCCGCTTGTCGAAATCGTCGATCAGCACGTCGAGACGCACCGACCAACGACCCGCCAGCGGCAGCGTCATGTCGTCGATGCCGAAGAAACCAGGACCAAGACTGGTCAGGGGGTGCCGCAGCGGGGCGACGCCCGCGTCCGGCAACTCCCAATCCAAGGTAACCTCGCGGGCGGAAACCGGCTTGCCGTCCTCATCCTGAAGGTGGAGCCGAACGCCGTTGCGCCCCGGCTTTGCCGGAACGATGTCAATGAGGGCGACAACGCCTCCCTTCACCGTGATGGCAGAAAATCCGGCGGGTGGCTTTTCCCCACCGGCGCTCAGTGCGCGCGGCGGCGGCGTCAGGGCGAAGGCCGCGGTCAACAGCAGGGCGGTGCCGGCCGCCGCCATTTCCAGGGTGATGCTGCGCCGCAGAGACTGACCGCCTTGTCCGCCCCTGCGGTCGAGCGCGGGCGTCAGCGATAGCCTGTTCCACGCCGCCAGCCCGAGCAGAAGCAGAACGGCCAGCATCTTGCCCGCCCACAGCCAACCATAACCGGTGGAAAGGATCGCCTCCACGGAGCGAAGCTGGATCACCGACAGGACGGTGCCGGCCCCGAGCAGAAGGGCCACGGCGCCGACGGCCAAGCGCGAGAAGCGACGGACCAGCCTGGCCGCCTCGGCCGGCGGCTCCAGGCGCAGGACCATGGTCAGCGGCCACAGCGCCCCGATCCAGTAGGCGGCCATCAGCCCATGCAGGCCGACGAGCGGGGCGCTCTGCCACCGGGGAGAGGCCGTGGCGGCATGACCGGTGGCGGCGAGCGAGGCGGCGCCCAGCAGCGCCCCCGTCACCAGCAGGGCCGGTCCGGCCACGGCACGCGTGTCCAATGCCAAGCCGCAGGCGGAGCACAGCAAGCCCAGCAGGGCGATGCCGGCACTAAGGCCGACGCTGCTCGCCGCGCCGGTGGTCCACGAGCCAGCCGCCAAGAGGTCGGCGAGGGAGCGGCCGGCCAGTGTCACCCCGGTTACCCCCACCAACAGCACCGCCGACATCCCGGCTGTCAGCAGCATCAGGCAGAGAGTAGGTTTCAGACGGTCGTTGAGTGGTGCCCAGCGCCCCGACACCAGAACCAGGAACAGGCCGCCTCCGGTTCCGGCTAGCAGGGCGGCATAATGCATGGCCCGCAGCAAAAGCCCTGCCAGGGCAGCGGCACGCGACGGGTCGTCGGCGAGCGGCCTTTCCGTCACGGATTGCGGCGTCACACCGATCCCGAAGGTGAAGGACCCGGCGACGGGATGGCCATCCGCGGAGGTGACGCGATAGCTGGCGACATAGAGGCCATTTGGAAGTTCCGGCGGCAGGGTGAGGCGGACGGTCTCGTTCTTCGCCACCGCGCCTTGCGGGTCGGCCATGTCGCGTCCCTGCTGGTCGAGCAGCTGGATACGGATGGGGGTGACGGGCTCGTTGAATTTCAACGTCACAGCGGTTGGCGCCGCGGTCAGGCTGGCACCGTCGGCCGGAGCCGACTCCATCAGAACAGCATGGGCCAAGCTGCTCCGCGGAACTGCGGCGAGCATGAGCAGCAGAACCAGCGCCATGATGTGCGGGACGGCGGGCGTGCGACAGGGGTCGAGACGCATGAGGATGTCTCGCTTTCGCAGTGAGCATGGTCGAGGGGCTGCATGCCGCGCGGCCATCGCGGCGGCTGGCATGCAGCCCACGTCTCCGGCTGATGCCGGGGGGCTTCAGTGCTGCTTGGGTTCGGTCAGCCTGACGCCCGGTGCCGGCTCACGATAGTCGTCCGCCGACTTGCCGGCTTCGGGGATTTCGATCCACCGGTGAGCGCCCTTTTCGCACTCCTGCACCACCGGGATGTAAAGCATGGTGCCCGCAGGCTGTTTGGGCAGCACGACCTGGAAGACGAACTCGTCGTACCAGGCATCGGGCAGGCTGCCGCCGGTCCAGGCGATTTCGATGACGCCCTGGGTGATGCTGCGGCCATGCGACTCATAAGGCTGGGCGTAGGGGCCTTCCTTGGTCGCCAGGGTCCAGCCCGGCTTCGGCATCGGCTTGGCCAGCACCGCCCCGTCGGGCAGGCGGACGCGGATGGCGGTGGTCGGCGAGCCGTCGCAGCCGTGGCCGACCTTCAGCACCGCCTTGTAGTAGCTGCCGGCCGGCGCTTCGCGGGTTTCCAACGTGACGTGCGCATTGGCGCTGCCGGCGGTCAGGGCAAGACAAAGGGTTCCGGCGGCGAGTGCCAGGGTGGTGAAGCGGGTCATGATGCGCTCCTGAACGGATTGATGATCCGGAAACTGTCCGGCGATGACGGGGAGAGGGCCGTCACGCCGGCGGAGCGCGAGGATTGAGACAAGTCAGGAAATGGTCGGCCGGCCGAACGACGGCGCCGGCCGGTGCCGCGACCTCCCTGGGGAAAACAGCCCGTGGCCGGACAGCCGCTGTGGCCGGAACCAGGCCGTGGATGCCGAGCGCAAGGCAGAAGGCGCAGAGGCCGTCATGCTCCATGACGGGGTGGCCAGAACCATCATCGGCCCGGCCATCATGCTCTCCGCCTACTTGCGCATCGGATGGAGTGGAGCCGCAATGGTCGGTCTCCGTCGCGGCGGTCAGAAACCCAGCCGGCAACCCGGCGCGTGCCCGTGCCGCCATGGCCAGATCGGGAACCGACACCTGGATCAGCAGGGCCAGAACAGCAAGCCAGCCAACCAGCACGCGGCGCAGTCCGACCATGCCGGCGGGAGCGCCGGACCGCGCGGTGGCATACGTGCTGCGGACAGTCTGGCAAGTCGCCATACGGGGGAGCCACCTTTTGCGGAAGGCCGAAGCCATCGACCACGTGCAGCCCCGCTCAGTCAAGCTGTTCGGCAGTGGCAGGACGATTTGCCCATACCTTCTTCAATGGAGGATCTGGTGCAGGAAGTTGCGCGTCCGTTCGTGGCGCGGTGCATCGAAGAACTCATCGGGTGCCGCGCACTCCACAATCCGGCCGCCGTCCATGAAGACGACCCGGTCGGCGACCCGGCGGGCGAAGCCCATCTCATGCGTCACCACGATCATGGTCATGCCGTCCTCGGCCAGGGATACCATGGTCTCCAACACCTCCTTCACCATCTCCGGATCGAGCGCCGAGGTCGGCTCGTCGAACAGCATCACCTGCGGTTCCATGCACAGGGCGCGGGCGATGGCCACCCGCTGCTGCTGCCCGCCGGAAAGTTGGCCGGGGAATTTCGCCGCCTGCTCGGCGATGCGGACGCGCCGCAGCAGGTGCATCGCCCGGTCCTCGGCCTCCCGGCGCGGTGTGCCGCGCGCCAGCATCTGCGGCAGGGCGCAGTTGTCGAGGATCGACAGATGGGGAAACAGGTTGAAGTGCTGGAACACCATGCCGACCTCGCGGCGGACGGCATCGATGTTGCGCACGCTGTCCGTCAACTCCACCCCATTGACGGCGATGCGGCCGGCCTGATGCTCCTCCAGGCGGTTGATGCAGCGGATCAGCGTCGACTTGCCGGACCCCGATGGGCCGCAGACGACGATGCGTTCTCCCGCCGCCACCGTCAGGCTGACCTGGTTGAGAACCTGGAAGGTGCCGTACCATTTGTCGACTTCCTCGATCTGGATGGCAGGGCTTGCTACGGCGATTGGGGCGGCGATCGGGGCGGCGACTGCGGGGGTGGTCATCAGCGGATGTCCTTTTCCTGGACGCGGCCTTCCAGCCAGCGGGCATAGAGCGAGATGGCGAAGCAGATGAGGAAATAGACCGCCCCCACGAACAGGTAGCCTTCGGCATAGGGGGCCGGCCAGACGGGGTCAGAGGCGGCGGTGCGCCCGGCGCTCAGCATGTCGAAGACGCCGACGATCAGCACGAGGCTGGTGTTCTTGACCATCACGATGGCGGTGTTGGTCAGCGGCGGGATGACCTTCTGAATCGCCTGCGGCAATGCGACGTGCCACACCGCCTTCCACACCGGGATGCCCAGCGCGCGGGCCGCCTCCATCTGTCCGTCGGGGACACCCTGCAGGCCGCCGCGGATCACCTCCGCCAGATAGGCGGCGGCGAAGATGGTCAGAGCGGCCAGCGTGCGGCCCAGCTTGTCGACCGACCAGCCCGCCGGCAGCAGCAGCGGCATCATGATCGAGGAGATGAAGAGAAGCCCGACCAGCGGCATGCCGCGGGTCGTCTCGATCACCAGCACCGAGAGGAAACGCGGGACCGGCACCTTGGAGCGGCGGCCGAGCGCCAGCGTGACGGCGAACGGGAAACCCAACCCGAGGGACAGGATCGCCAGCAGCAGCGTCACCGGCAGGCCGCCCCAATTGGCGGTGGAGATGAAAGGCAGGCCGGCGAAGCCGCCCCACATCAGCGCCAGCATCGCGCCGACTGCCACGCCCCAGGCCGCCAGCAGGCGGCGTCCCCAGTGCCGCGGTGGCAGCGACACCAGCACCATGGCCAGCACCAGCCCGATCACCGCCAGCGGGCGCCACTGTTCGTCCGCGGGATAGACGCCGAACAGGATGAAGCGGATCTTGGCGGCGACGAAGGCCCAGCAGGCGCCGCCGACGCCGCAGCGGCCGGGATCGGCCGTGCTCCACACGGCGTCCAGCACGCCCCAGCGCAGCGCCGGCAGCAGCGACAGGACGAGAGCACCGGTGAGTACGGTCAGGCCCGCTGCGATCAGGTCGCCGAACAGGATCTGCAGGATGGGGGTGCGGCGGCGTCTAGGCGGGCCGTCCGGTGCCGCGGCGGGGATGGCAGTCGTCGTCATGGTCATGATCTGGGACTCTCCCATCGGCCGGCTCATCGCGTGACCAGGGCGGTTCTGGCGTTACACCAGTTCATCAGCAGCGACACCGCGCTACCGATGGTCAGGTAGACGGCGAGCAGGATGCCGATGCTTTCCAGCGCTTGGCCGGTCTGGTTGATGACGGTGCCGATCACCAGCCCCAGCTCTGGAAAGCCGACGGCGAGCGCCAGGGTGGAGTTCTTCACCGTCGAGAGATACTGCGTGGTCAGCGGTGGGATGATGACCCGCAATGCCTGGGGCATGACGATCCGCATGAGGGTCTGCCGCTCGCTGAGGCCGAGCGCCCGCCCGGCCTCCCACTGACCGCGGCCGACGGCGTCGATGCCGCCGCGGATGATCTCGCCGATGAAGACGGAGGTGTAGAGCACCAACCCGACCATCAGCGCCGCGAATTCCGGCGACAGCCGCATCCCGCCGGTGAAGTTGAAGCCGCGCAACTCCGGCAGGCTCACCGCCGCGCCGAGGCTGGTCGTCCAAGCCAGGAGCAGGATGGCGGCCGCAGCACCGCCGGCGGGCAGGGCGCGCGCCGTTCGGTTTTGTCGACCCTGCCGGCGCTGCCGTCGAGCCGCCAAGGCCGCTATGGCGAGACTGGCCGTCGTTCCCACCGCAAAGGCCCAGCCGTTGCCGCTCCACTCGATGCCCGGCAGATAGAGACCGCGCTGCGACAGATAGATGCCGGGCAGGGGGTGCAAGGCGTTGCGCGGCGCCGGCAGCGCCGTGGTGGCGAGCGCGTACCAGAACAGCAGTTGCACGATCAGTGGCGTGTTACGGACCACGGTGACGAAGACCCCCGCCACCCCCGACAGCATCGGGTGCGCCGCCCGCCGCGCCAGCCCGACGAACAGGCCGAGCAGGGTTGCGAAAAGGATGGCGAGAGCCGAGATCATCAGGGTGTTGCCGATCCCAACCACATAGGCCCAGGCGAAGCTGTCCGTAGGGCTGTAGGGGATCACGCTTTCCGATATCGGAAAGTTGGCCGGCCGGGCGAGGAAATCGAAGCCGACCCGGATGCTGCGGACAGCCAGATTCTCGACCGTGTTGCCGGCGAGCCAGACCAGGGTCCCGATGAAGAGGAAAAGAAGAAGTGCCTGACCGACCCAGGCCCGGAGGCGTGGGCTGTCCCAGAGGGCGGCGAGCATGGGCCGATCTCCTGGATGCTGTGTGGATGCGCAGGGTTTACTGGAAGGCGAGCGGGAACATCAGCCCGCCGTCGCGGAACAGGCGGTTGTAGCCGCGGTCGATCTTCAGCGGGCTGCCGGCACCGAGATTCCGGTCGAAAACCTCACCATAATTCCCGAGCTGCTTGACGATGTTGTAAGCGAACTTGTCGTCCAGCCCGAGCCCCGTTCCGTTGCCGGGCTCCAGCCCAAGGAAGCGGCGGATGCGGGGATCGCTTGAGGTGAGCTTCTGGTCGATGTTGGCCTGGGTGATGCCGAACATCTCCGCCGCGGTCAATGCCTGGAACGACCAGTTGACGATGTCCATCCATTGGTCGTCGCCGTGTCGCACCGCCGGGGTCAGCGCATCCATATAGGGGGTGGCCGGGAAGATGACGTAGTCGGCTGGGTTCTTCGCCTGGGTGGCACGGATAGAGGCGAGTGCCGCCGCGTCGGTGATCAGCGCGTCGCAGCGGCCAGAGAAGAAGGCTTGGCGCAGCGCCGACACGCTGTCGAAGACCACGGTCGTCAGCTCGAGCTGATGCTCGCGGGACACATCGTTCACCACCACTTCGGTGGTCGAGCCCGTCTGCACGCACACCGACGCGCCCTTCATGTCCTGAACCTTGGTGACACCTAGGTTTTTCGGCATCAGGAAGCCGGTGAACTCGTAGTAGTTGGGGGTGGTGAAGTTGATGCCGTTGCCGTCGCGCTGGATCGTCCAGGTCAAGGTGCGGGGCAGAATGTCAATCTCGCCGCTCTGCAGGGCCGGAATGCGCTGCTGGCCGCTGAGCGGCACGAATTCGGCCTTGTCCTTGTCGTTGAACACGGCGACCGCCACGGCGCGGCAAGTCTCGACGTCCAGCCCGCGCCAATAGCCCTTGTCGTCCGGCGCGCTGAAGCCGATGGTGCCGGAACTGGCGGCGCAGATCACCTTGCCACGGGCTTTCACGGCGTCGAGGGTGGGGCCGGCCATTGCCGGAAGCGTGGTCGCCGAGCCAAGCGTCAGGACTGCCACGGTTGTTGCCATGGCGAGGCGGGCGGCGCGGCGCCAGCCGGATGTCTGTTCGGTCATGCGGGAAACCCCTGTTCGTCGTCTTGCTTGTTGTTCGCCCGCCATTGTCGGCAGTGCGTGTCCGCCGCCGTCAGGCGGCCTCGGCCTTGGTCGTCCGTGCAGCGATGTCGTCGAGGAAGGCGGTGAGGTCGTCCTGGAGGTCGGACGGGTCCTCCAGCCCGACGCTGATGCGCAGGATCAGATCCTCTCCGGCCCAGGGGCGGGCGGTGCGGTTGCGCTTGACCGGCATCGGTGCCATCAGGCTGCGGGTTCCGCCCCAGGAGGCGCCGATGGCAAAGGTGCGCAGCACGTCGAGGGCATTCTGGACATGTGGCGTCGCCGCCGGCGTGAACACGACGCTGAAGACGCCGCTGGCTCCGAGGAAGTCGCGCTTCCACACCGCATGGCCGGGCGAGCCGGCAAGTGCCGGATACAGCACCTCTTCCACCAGCGGATGACCCGCCAGACGTTCGACCAGCGCCATCGCCCCGTCGGATGCCTGACGCATCCGCACGCCCAGCGTCTCCATCCCTCGCAGCACCAGAGAGGCGTCGTCAGGCGACACGCCGATCCCGTAGCGGCCGAGGGCGCTGCGGATCGGCGCGATCAGGGACTCGTCCCGCACGGTGAGGGACCCCATCAGCAGATCGGAATGGCCGCCGACGTACTTCGTCAGCGCTTCGGTCACCAGATCGGCGCCATGGTCCAGCGGCTTGAAGTTCAGCGGGGTGGCCCAGGTGTTGTCGCAGCCGACCAGGGCGCCGTGGCGATGCGCCACCGCGGCGATGGCCGGCAGGTCCTGAACCTCCATGGTGGTGGAGCCGGGGGATTCACACCAGACGACCTTGGTGCGTCCGTCGATCCGCCGTTCAAGGTCGGCGACGGAGGTCGGGTCGTAATAGTCAACGTCGATGCCGAATTTGACCAGATCGCGGTTGGCGAAGTCGCGCACCGGCGGATAGGAGGTGTCGGCGATCAGCATCCTGTCACCTGCCTGCAGGAAGGGCAGAACGGCGAAGCTGTTGGCCGCCTGCCCCGACGGCAGAAGGAAGGTCCAGGCGCCATTTTCGAGTGCCGTCAGCTTGGCTTCCAGCGTCCGGGTCGTTGGGGTGCCGTAAAGGCCATAGGTATAGCCGGTGTGCCCGCGGTCGCCGCGTGTCGCGTAGCCTTCGGCATTGGCGAACACGATTGTCGATCCACGATGAACGGGCACGCTGAGGCTGTCGAATCCTTCGGTGGCAACCGAGGGATTCACCACGCATTGGGTGAGATCTTTCATGGAGAGCGTCCTTTGACTGACGCCCCCGATTTGACGCCACCAGCCCTATTTCGTCCAATATCCATTTTCAGGTAGTTTATTCTCCCAGATTATAGGGAGACCACGATGAATTTGCGGCAGGTCGAGGTGTTCCACGCCGTCATGACCAACGGCACCGCGTCGCGCGCTGCCGAGGTGCTGCGCATTTCGCAGCCCGCCATCAGCAAGACGATCCAGGAGTTGGAGCGGGAAATCGGCTTTTCGCTGTTCCACCGCGCCAAGGGGCGCCTGATCGCGACGGAGGAGGCGCGGCTGTTCTTCCAGGAGGTGTCGTCGTCCTTTGCCGGTCTGATCCACCTGCGCGCCGCTGCCGCCCGCATCCGCGACTTCGGATCCGGCGAAATCCGGGTCGCCTGCCAGTCGGCGATCAGCACCACCATTCTTCCGAAAGCATTGCGGGCTTTCCAGCTGCGTCATCCCAATGTGTCGATCACCGTCCAGGCACGCATGTCGTCGGTGGTGAAGGACCTGATTGCCTCCGGCCAGTTCGATGTTGGGCTGGCGGCGGACGAGATCGACGTGACGGGGGTGGATGCGACGCTGTTCATGGAGCAGCGTCTGGTGATCGCGGTTCCCGCCGATCATCCGCTGGCGGAGCGCAAGGTTCTGCATCCTGCCGATCTTCACGGCACGCCCTTTATCGCCCTCGCGCCGGAGGACACTGCGCGTCGCCGGCTGGATGGGGTGCTGGCCGCCCACGGCGTGATGCCGAAGATCGTGCTGGAAACACCCTATTCGACGACGGTCTGCGCCATGGTGCAGGCCGGAATCGGCTGCGGCCTGGTCAGTCCACTGACCACAGAACCCTATCTCGGCCGGGGGTTGGTCGCCTGCGCATTCGAACCGGTGATCCGATCCCGCACCCTGCTCCTGCTACCGCCAAACCGCCGCCCGTCTCGCATTGTCGCCGACTGCATCAAAGAGCTGATGGCATTTTCATCTGCCGGAGCGGGCGCAATCGACTGATCTTCAATAGGCTTAGGCCAACAGCAGCGTTCGGGAGCACTTGCCACGAGAGCGCCGACGTCGCCCGTCCTGCATCCGCGACGCCGGCCTGTGGAAGCGCAACGTCAGCGAACTGGTGTTTGCCCCGACGTCCAAGCCGGACGAACCACCGGCCGCGGCATCCCCCGCACTCAATCGGGACCAAGAGCGTCTTTGCGATTCCTGAGCAACCGGTGTAGAGGGGGATTGGGCCCGGTTTCCGCAGCGTGGCGAAGCGACAAGACGCCAAATTGCAGATTCCGATGAAGCCGGCCGGGTATTCCGATTTGAAGGCGGCCACCGTTCCAAACTGAAGCCGGCCAGCGTTCCGAAGGAAAGCGGCCGGGGTGGCGTATCCCCGCGAGGCGTTTTTCGTGTCGCATGAGCATGGCGTTGGGTCAAGCCGCCATGATCATGTCGAGGTGGAGGGCGTCCCCGGAATCCATAGGAGGGCCCCGGGCAAGCCGGCCGCGAGCGCGCCTCATCACGCTGGAGAGCGGCCGGCTTGCCTGGGAGGTGCCTGTGGAGCTCCGGGGGCGCCCGGCGGTCTCGTCACTCTCCGTCGGCCAGGGCGGGCTGGCGTCGCGGCTTGCGCATTGAATCTCCGGTGAGATCGATGCGGTAGGCGTTGTGAAGAATGCGGTCCAAGATCGCGTCTCCGAGCGTCGGATCCCCGATGAGTTCGTGCCAGCGGTCCGTGGGGATTTGGCTGGTGATCAGCAAGGAGCCGGCGTTGTAGCGGTCCTCTACGATCTCGAGCAGGTCGCGGCGCTGCTCTGCGTTCAGCGGCTCTGGTCCCCAGTCGTCCAAGATGAGAAGTCGCACGCGGGCGAAGCCACGCATCAGGCGGGCGTAACGGCCGTCGCCATGTGCCAGAGCCAGGGTCTCGAACAGCCGGGGCATCCGCTGGTAGAGTACCGATAGGTTCTCGCGGCAGGCACGGTGGCCAAGCGCGCAGGCCAGCCAGGATTTGCCGATGCCGGTCGGCCCGGTGATGATCACGTTCTGGTGGTCGTGGATCCATCGGCAGGTCGCCAGCTTCTGAAACAGCGCGCGGTCCAACCCACGCGGCGCCCGGAAATCAACATCCTCGATCACGGCGGGATGACGTAGACGGGCGCTCTTGGCGCGTGCTTCGAAGCGTTTCTGCCGCCGCAGCGTCACCTCGTGATCGAGCAGCACACCCAGCCATTCCTCATGGCTGAGGGTGCCGGCCTCGCGGTTGGTCTGCATCTCGCGCAACGCCTTGGCCATGCCGTGCAGCCCTAGGTCGCTGAGCTGGTCGAAGGTGGGATGGGAAAGCATGGTGGGCTCCTAATGAAAGTACCGCGAGCCGCGGATGTTGGCGTGGTCCAGCGCCGGCGCCTCAGGGCGGGCGGTGGAGCGAACCCGATCCAGGTTGTTGCGCAGGATCGAGGCGATGCTGTCGGCGGTGGTGGCGCCGATCTTCAGCGCCCGGGCACTCACCGCCTCGGCGCGAGCCCGGTTGGGGCCGCGGAACAGCTTCAGCACGCCACGGCAGGTGCGGAAGCCCTGTTCCGGGTGCGGCCGGCTGGCAAGAATGGCGCGGATCAACGCCACAGTATTGGGGCCAAGGTCGCCGGCGTCCCGCTCGAAACGCTCGGGGCTCCACTCGGCATAGCGGCGGTGTGCCGCCGGCATGTGCTCGGGCACGGTGCTGTGGCGCTCGCCGCCGTGTCGGCGGGCATGGGCGGCGATCCGTTGGCCACGGTGAAAGAACTCCACCGTGGTGGCGGTGAGGCGCGCGTCGATCTGCTGGCGGATCAGCGTCGCCGGTACCGAGTAATAGAAGCCGGCGACCTCGACATGGTAGTCAGGGCCGACGCGCTCGAGCTTCCACTCCGCGTATTCGTAGGGCGTGTCGGGCAGCGGTCGCAGCGCCGGCCGATCAAGCTGTTCGAACAACTCCCTGCGGCTGAGCCCGAGGCGACGCTGGGGTCGTGTGTTGAGATCTTCCAGCACCCGGTCGATCGCGCCATTGGCTTCGGCCAGGGAGAAGAACGGCAGATTGCGCAGCCGGCCGAGGATGAAGTACTGGGCGATGCGCACACCGGCTTCCACCTTGGCCTTGTCACGTGGACGACGCGGACGCGCCGGCAGGATGCCGACGCTGTAGGCGTGCGCCATGTGGGCGTAACTGCGGTTGAGCTCCGGGTCGTAAAAGGAAGCCTTGAGGACGCCGCTTTTCAGGTTGTCCGGCTTATGTGCCTCTCGGCGATATGTGCCGGGACGCCGGTTCGGTGGGAAATTCGGCCGGGTGGCGTTGGCACCCGGCCACATAATATTCAAAGTGCGGCGAGCCATTCGAGCAGGTTTTTATCGTCCCGCCAGACTGGGCTTCGGGGGAGTGCCGCCGAAACGCCATTTGGCGGCGTGCAGACTTGGAGGGCCGCCTCCTTCATGCGGATGTTGATCTCTGCGTAACGGTTGGTGGTATCGAGGCTGACGTGGCCGAGCCAGCCCCGGATGACATTGACCTCGACGCCAGCTTCGAGCAGATGGACTGCCGTGGTGTGGCGCAGCACGTGGGGCGAAATCCGCTGCGGCTGGTTGGCGGCCGGGTCCGGCCTCAGAGCCGCAGTGTGCCGGCGGACGAGCTTGTAGATCCCGAACCGGGTGAGCGGACTGCCGTGCCGAGAAACAAAGACAGGGGCTTCCGGCGCCACCGCGCCGGGCCGCTGCTCGAGCACTGCGCGTAACAACCGGGCGGTCTCTGGCCAGAGCGGGCAGGTCCGCCACTTTCCGCCCTTGCCGTGCAGAGTGGCACGCGGCTGGGGCGCCAGCAGTAGGTTACTTACCTTCAAATCCGCGACCTCCTGCACGCGGGCGCCGGTGTTGTACAGAAACAGCAGCAACGTACGATCCCGCAATGCGGTGCTGCCGCTCTGCGGCAGGCCGGCGAAGAGGGCGTCAATCTCCTCGCGCTCGAGGAACTGTGTGCCGGGCGGGGGGACCCGCTTCCGCGGAATGGCGGCCACGCGCTCCGCCTCGGCGAGCGTTTCCGGGGCTCGCCCGGCGAGGTAACGGAAGAAGGTGTGCAGCCCGGCAAGGCGCTGGTTGCGGGTCCGAATGTGATTGCCACGCTCCGCCTCGAGGTGGCTGAGGAATTCTCGGACCCGCTCCGCGGTGAGGTCACCGGTATCGAGGCGAGTGATGGGGCGACCTTGCTGGTCGGCGACAAAGGCGAGGAACAGCCGGAGCCCATCGCGGTAACTGTGTACCGAGGCTGGGCTCACTCCCTTCTCCGCCTTCAGGTGCCGCTCGAAGAAGGTGTAAACGATCGGGCCGAGAGCGGTCATGGCGCACCTCCCGAAGACAGCGGCGCGGCGAAACGCGCAAACCGTTCGCTGGCAGCGTCCAGCAGTTCGGCCGTGATCGTCAGATAAACGGCCGTGGATGCCGGATTGACGTGCCCGAGGAAGGTCGACAGATGCAGCAGCCGGGCTGCCGGATCAGTCCCTTCGCGATACCAGCGCAGCAGGGTGCCCACCGCGAAGCTGTGGCGCAGATCATGGACGCGCGGCGTCGCGACGCCCGCAGGCAGCGTCAGCCCGAGGCGGGGAAGCAACGCGTGGAACGTCTGGCTGATCGTGCCCGGATGGAGTGCCCGGCCGGCCGTGAAGGAGAAGACCGGACTCTCGGGGGCCATAGGTCCCGAGCCACCCTCCCGGAGCTCGAGATAGCGCCTCAATCGCGCCGCCATGCTCGGACCGAACGGGACGAAGCGGGATTTGGCGAACTTGGTGTCGCGGATGACGAGTACATTGTATTGTAGATCGACATCCGCCCGCGTGAGCCGCGCGACTTCGCCGACCCGCAACCCGAGCCCGTAGAGGAGCGCGAAGATGGTGGCGTAGGTCGGGCCGCGCTGGGGCGCCTTGTTGCGGTCCGGTAGCGCCGCCGCCACCTCGATAAGGCGGCCGGCCTGCGGCAGGTCGAACAGGTACGGAATGCGTTGGGCCGTCGTGCGGCGCGGCCGTTGCCGGACCGGCGAGGTTGCGAGCATCTCCTGCTGCACCATCCAATCGAATAGCCCCCGGACCACGCCGAGAAGGTGATTGTAGCTGCGCGGTTGGTGCCGTGGCCGGCTTATCAGGAAGGCGTCGAGTACGGCCGGGGTCACGCCGGCAAGTTCGCCAATGCCCTGCTCGACAAGATAGCGATCGAGCAGAACGAGGGTCCGCTCCTCGGTCGCGAAGCGTCGGTTCAAGGCCCGTTTGTAGGCAACAAAGCGCCGGATCGGCTCGGCCAGGGGGCTGGACAGGGTAAGGTTGACGGACCTCATGGCAGAGCCTCCCCATCGCCCAGAGCGATGTCGCGGAGTGTTTCGAGCGCCACTTTGGTGTAGATCTCGGTCGACGAGGCCGAACGGTGGCCGACGTAATCGCCGATGGTCTTTAGCGGGAAACCGGCGTCCACGAGGCGCTGCACGCAGGTGTGGCGCAGCGTATGCGATCCGGCGCGGCGCACCGGGATACCCGCCTTGTGCAGGTAATGGCTGGCCACGCTGGAGACCGCAGCGTGGGTCAAGGGCCGCTGTGGCGCGAGATGGCGCAAGAACAGATGGCGGTCGGCGATTGCCGGGCGGGTAACGTCCATGGGCGTGGTGGAAAAACGCCCATGAAGGATCGGGCTGGGGCCGGGCGAAGCTCCCACACAGCGTAGCCCGGCCCCAGCCCGATCCTCCGCCTCGCAGGCGGTGTGTTCGGCGGCAGGAGGTGGTCATCGCGCATCTTCGGTAAGGTCAAGTTGCAACACGCGACCACGACCAAGGACACGACGATGACCGACGACAGAATGGCACTGATCGAGCAAATCCAGAAGAGCACGGACGGCGACTTCCTGCGCTCAGTCGCCGAGTACACGTTGCACCGGCTGATGGACTTCGAGGTCGAGGCGTTGATCGGCGCCGCTCGCCATGAACGCACCGACACGCGCACCACTTACCGCAACGGCTCGCGCCCGCGCCAGCTCGACACCCGACTCGGCACGCTGGACCTGAAGATCCCCAAGCTGCGCCAGGGCTCCTACTTCCCGGCTTTCCTGGAGCCGCGCAAAACCGCCGAGAAGGCGCTCACCGCCGTCATCCAGGAAGCGTGGATTCAGGGCGTCTCGACCCGCAAGGTCGATGATCTCGTCCAGGCGCTCGGCATGACCGGCATCTCCAAGTCCCAGGTCTCAGCGCTGTGCCAGGAAATTGACGAGCGTGTGCAGTCCTTCCTGGAGCGTCCGCTGGAGGGGGACTGGCCGTACCTTTGGCTGGATGCCACCTACCTGAAGGTCCGCCAGGGCGGCCGCATCGTGTCGATCGCCGCGATAATCGCCACCGGCGTCAATCAGGATGGGCGGCGCGAGATCCTCGGCCTCGGGCTCGGGCAATCGGAAGCGGCGATCTTCTGGATTGAGTTCCTGCGCGGCCTCGTGCGCCGCGGCCTGAAAGGCGTCAAGCTGGTGATCTCCGATGCCCATGAGGGGCTGAAGGCGGCGATCAGCCAGGTGCTGAGCGCGACATGGCAACGGTGCCGTGTTCATTTCCTCCGCTCGCTGCTCTGCCACGTGCCCAAGGGCCAGCAAACCGTGGTATCGGCCGCCGTGCGCCAAGTCTTCGTGCAGCCCGACCGCAAGACCGCCGGTGAGGTCTGGCGCCATGTCGCCGATCAGCTGCGGGCGCGCTTTCCCAAGGTCGCAGCACTGCTCGACGACGCCGAGCATGACGTGCTCGCCTACATGGACTATCCCGAGGCACACCGCACCAAATTACACTCGACGAATCCTCTTGAACGTCTCAACAAGGAGGTCAAACGCCGCACTGATGTTGTTGGTATATTCCCGAACGAGGAAAGTGTTCGAAGGCTCGTCGGCGCGATCTTGCTGGAGCAAAATGATGACTGGCAGCTCCAGCATCGTTACCTGACGCTCGAGACCATGGCCGGTATCGCCGCCCCCGACGAGCCCGCCATCACGCCACTTCCCTCAGCAAAGGCGGCCTGACCGACGACGCTCCTGACCACCCTCCAATTTCCACCACCTTGACGGACGTGACCGAGATCTCCGCGACAGCCGATGCGCTCGAGATATCCCTCGAAGCCACGCAGGTAATGGCCGTAATGGTGGATCGATGCATCGCGCAGGCCGCGTTCCTCGCGCAGATAGGGGAAGAAGCCGGGGGCCTGTCGGGTGAACGGATCGGGCGCATGGGGGCGACGGCTTGCCGCGGCGTGGTTCGGCAAAGCGACCCTCAGCATCTGCTCAACGACGTTGCGGACACCGAACGCGGTCTTACGTTGGGCCGCGTCACCCGCGTGTTCGCCGCGCGCCTGCAGCTGGTCGGCTACGAAAGCATCAACATGTGCCGGCAGCTCGTCCCAGCGGGTCGCGCCCCGGCTCGCCGCAAAGGTGCCGAACCGGACCAGGATCGGCACACGCCGAAGCACGTTGCGCGCTGCATACCCCTGCTCGGCGAGCCAGCCGACGTATCGTTCGATGGGCTCGCCGATCCAACACGCCCGAATGCGGTCGACCGTATCGGGACGGATAAAGTACCGCTCCAGCATGACAACCTCCATTCCGTATCGAACCGGCGAAGGTTGCGCTCCTGCAGGAGTGTGACGTTATGTTCCCTTCGACGAACAGGCCATCGTTGCCGTTCAGGCTCTTTCAAAGCCCACGCCACATATCGCCGAGAGGCACATAAGCCGGAATATGTGTCCGGGCACATATTCCGGCACGATCAGGCGCGGGCAACCGCCGAGGTCCTCGAACATGCGGACATGCGCCCCAATCCAGTCGGGCAGTGTCTGGGTCCAGGTCGCCTCAGCGTAGGTGTAGTTGGAGGCGCCCAGCACGGCGATGAAGAGCTGGGCGGGCCGCACGGCGCCGGTGGCGGGGTCGCGGATGGGGAGCGTCTTGCCGGAGTAGTCGACGAAGACCTTGTCGCCGGCCAGGTGGGGCTGGCGCATGCTGGGGGCGAGCCGCGCCTCGAACTCCCGGTACAACTCGCAGAAGCGGCTGTAGCCGTAGCCGTCGGAATGGGTAGCACGGTACTCCTCCCATAGGATCATCAGCGTGACGCCCGGACGTTTGAGTTCGCGGTGCATGGCCGCCCAGTCGGGTTCCGGGCGCCGGCGGACGCCGGGGCGAATGTTCGGACGGGCGAACAGCCGCTCTTCCAACTCGGCATCGCTGAGGTCGGGGGGCAGTGGCCAGGCCAGGACAGGCCAGCGGCATGGGCGCGATCCAGGTACTCCGCCACGGTGCTACGCGCGACACCGAGCTGGGCTGCGATCTGGCGATCGCTGGTCGGCAGCAGGCTGCCGAACTTCAGGCGAAACAATTCACGGATCTGCCGCATGGAAAGCCTCAAGGCTGGCATCCGCTCCTCCTGTCGGTTGGATCAGGAGGCGGTGCTTGATGGAAGCTCTCCTCGCGGGGAAGACGCCATCATCATGCCGACGATGGTGCCGGCCGCCTTCAGCGGAAGGGTGGCCGGTTTCATGTCGGAATGGTGGCCGCCTTCAAATCGGAATGCCGGCCGGCTTGCGATCGGAACACTGGCCGCTTTCGCGTCGGAAACCGTGGCCGCTTTCAGTCGGAATCTGCAGCCAAATGCTTCGTTCATTCTGGCACTGGTGATCAAATCAGCAAATCAGCCCGTTTCTTGATGGGTGCCCTTGTGCTTTCAGCGTTTCCAGTTGATTATTCGCCTCTTTGACCAAGCGGAACCACGCTTGGCGTCGCTGTTGGCTGGTTGACCGTTTGAATTGGGTTCCGGCCTCCGATGACAATGCCGTACGGGCCGCTGACAGGCAGGGGTCACTACACGAAAGTGCGCTTCGACTTTGCGCATTTTGGGACGCTTGTCCTGTTATGTGCGGGCGTCGCAATTCCGTCGGCGAAAGGTTGTTGGCAGGTCAACGTCCGACAATACCCCAGGTGCCTTATGGCACACCTCGCCGTCCCCCTTCCTCCGACTTTCGTCGCTTGGCTGTGGCCCTATCTGGTCGCCTTCTCAGGGCGTACCCGATCTACGGTGGCCGCGCTCGCGGTCGGTGCGGTGCTGGCGGTTGGTCCCCGCACCGTCGCCAACCTGCTGCGCACTCTCGGCTTGGCCGACGACCCCGGCTTCGCCGCTTTTCACCGCGTGCTCAACCGGAACCGCTGGTCGGGGCCGAAGCTCGCGCGCACCCTGCTGAACGCCGTGGTCAGCGCCTTCGTCCCGGACGGCCCGATCGTCATCGGTGTCGACCATACTCTTGAACGGCGCCGGGGAGCCCATGTTCGCCCAGCCAGCCATTGCTTCGACTCCGTCCGGTCCTCGACGGAGCAGACGGTCACCAGCCGTGGATTGCGCTGGATGACCGCCATGCTGCTGGTCGAGGTTCCGTTCGCCGGCCGTATCTGGGGACTGCCGGTGCTGAGCGCGCTGGTGCCGAGCCGCGCCTGGTGTGAGGCACAGGGCCGGCATTACCGGCCGACCACCACCTGGGCCCGAGCCATCCTGCTGCGCCTGCACCGCTGGCTGCCAGACCGGCCACTGGTCGCCGTCATGGATGGCGAATTCGCCGTGCTGACGCTACTCGACGCCGTCAGCCCACACATGGTCGCGATCACCTGGCTGCGCCTGGATGCGCGCCTGTTCGATCCGCCACCAGACCCGCCCTTGACCTTGCGGCAGGTAATGAAGGGCGCCCGCCAGCCCAGCTTGCGGTCCCGTCTGACGGACAAGGCAACGATCTGGCGCCGGGCCGTCCAACCAAGCCGAACCCGGTGGCGCTCCGGCGACTGGATCGACTATGCCTCCGGAACGGCGCTGTGGCACCACCAGGGCAAGCCGATCGTGCCCATCCTCTGGGTGATGGTGCGCTATCCCGATGGCCGGCGCGATCCGGAAGCCTTTCTGTGCACTGACCTGTCGGTGCCACCACGCACCGTCCTGGAATGGTTCAACCGCCGCTGGGCAATGGAGACGACATACGAGGAGAGCCGGGCTCATCTCGGCATTCGAAAGGTCACGTCCGTCAAGGTGGTGGAAATTGGAGGGTGGTCAGGAGCGTCGTCGGTCAGGCCGCCTTTGCTGAGGGAAGTGGCGTGATGGCGGGCTCGTCGGGGGCGGCGATACCGGCCATGGTCTCGAGCGTCAGGTAACGATGCTGGAGCTGCCAGTCATCATTTTGCTCCAGCAAGATCGCGCCGACGAGCCTTCGAACACTTTCCTCGTTCGGGAATATACCAACAACATCAGTGCGGCGTTTGACCTCCTTGTTGAGACGTTCAAGAGGATTCGTCGAGTGTAATTTGGTGCGGTGTGCCTCGGGATAGTCCATGTAGGCGAGCACGTCATGCTCGGCGTCGTCGAGCAGTGCTGCGACCTTGGGAAAGCGCGCCCGCAGCTGATCGGCGACATGGCGCCAGACCTCACCGGCGGTCTTGCGGTCGGGCTGCACGAAGACTTGGCGCACGGCGGCCGATACCACGGTTTGCTGGCCCTTGGGCACGTGGCAGAGCAGCGAGCGGAGGAAATGAACACGGCACCGTTGCCATGTCGCGCTCAGCACCTGGCTGATCGCCGCCTTCAGCCCCTCATGGGCATCGGAGATCACCAGCTTGACGCCTTTCAGGCCGCGGCGCACGAGGCCGCGCAGGAACTCAATCCAGAAGATCGCCGCTTCCGATTGCCCGAGCCCGAGGCCGAGGATCTCGCGCCGCCCATCCTGATTGACGCCGGTGGCGATTATCGCGGCGATCGACACGATGCGGCCGCCCTGGCGGACCTTCAGGTAGGTGGCATCCAGCCAAAGGTACGGCCAGTCCCCCTCCAGCGGACGCTCCAGGAAGGACTGCACACGCTCGTCAATTTCCTGGCACAGCGCTGAGACCTGGGACTTGGAGATGCCGGTCATGCCGAGCGCCTGGACGAGATCATCGACCTTGCGGGTCGAGACGCCCTGAATCCACGCTTCCTGGATGACGGCGGTGAGCGCCTTCTCGGCGGTTTTGCGCGGCTCCAGGAAAGCCGGGAAGTAGGAGCCCTGGCGCAGCTTGGGGATCTTCAGGTCCAGCGTGCCGAGTCGGGTGTCGAGCTGGCGCGGGCGCGAGCCGTTGCGGTAAGTGGTGCGCGTGTCGGTGCGTTCATGGCGAGCGGCGCCGATCAACGCCTCGACCTCGAAGTCCATCAGCCGGTGCAACGTGTACTCGGCGACTGAGCGCAGGAAGTCGCCGTCCGTGCTCTTCTGGATTTGCTCGATCAGTGCCATTCTGTCGTCGGTCATCGTCGTGTCCTTGGTCGTGGTCGCGTGTTGCAACTTGACCTTACCGAAGATGCGCGATGACCACCTCCTGCCGCCGAACACACCGCCTGCGAGGCGGAGGATCGGGCTGGGGCCGGGCTACGCTGTGTGGGAGCTTCGCCCGGCCCCAGCCCGATCCTTCATGGGCGTTTTTCCACCACGCCCATGGACGTTACCCATCGAAACCCATCGAAACCCGGCGGCAGTGGGCGGACCTGGCCGTCTTCCGCACCGCCCCACTGCTGTTCGGGCTTTACTCGTTGATCACGCTGTACGTCCATCAGAATGCCGGCCGCCTCGCTCTGTCGCCCCGGCGCGCCATCTGGTATCCGAAACCAGCGCCCACATTCGCCGATGCCTTGGCCCGTCTGCGCCAGCACCTGTGGTTCGAACAGGCCGCCATGTCGCCCGCTGAAGGCGACATGCTCAGAACACCGCCACCGCTCCTTCGACGGCTCGTCGACGTCGCCTGCTACGCGCCGTAACCCCCATCACCCCGCACCGCTGCTGGACTTGTCAACCGGCTCCCAACAGAGACGGCAGTCCTGAAATGCGCAAAGTCGAAATCACTTTCGTGTAGTGACCCCTTGAACGCGGAGACTAGGTGCCGCAGCACGGCGAGCGGAATCGGGCGCGACCCAACCACCCAATCGGCGATCTTGCAGCGGTCGCAGGTGGTGCCGACGTCGGCTTTCAAGCCGGTCGGTAACGCCGCCATGGCCATGTTGTTGACCTCGCGGACGACGCCAAGAGCAGCGCCATCACACCGGCGCTGCTCCGTGACCTGCTCGGGCGTCAGCCACATCTCTCTGGTGAGCGTGACGATTGACTGTCTGCCTTACGGCTGCGGCCGGATGTCCTCCAGCCGCAGGTTACGGTCCACCGGGTTGCCGTCGCGGTCGAGCAGGGTGCAGCGCAGGTCGCCGGCAACGTCCTCTTCAACAACCAAGCCGGTCTCGCCATCGGCCGTCCAGTAGCGGTCTTCAGCACCGTCGGTGACGTCGAATTCGAAGCCGCGGTCGGCCAAGTACTTGGGGAGGTCGGTGCCGTTCTTGTGGGTCTGGTACAGCATCGCGTGATCTTCCTTCATCCGGTTGGCGGTCGATGGCCGCGTTGTTCATGCGTTGATCATAGATGTCCCCTTGAAGGGGACAAAGGCGTCAGCGGCACTGTTCAACAAACATATTCGGCTGCGCCACATCCGCTTCGTCGACCGCTGGCGCGACAACTCCACGGAGTGCGTCTTCCGCAAGCCGGACGCGGATTGGCCGCGCCCGGCACCAGGGACGTGGCCCCGCTCAGGAGCGAGCGGGGCCTGCCTTGGTGTCACGCCATCTCGTAGGCGCCCACATACAGGTAGCCGCCCTGGGCCCTGGCCATCGCGCGCAGACGCGGGTTGACCGGGTGCTCCAAGGTGTACCGCTGGCCGCCGTTGGGGTTGATCCAGCTCTGGCCGCACAGGGTCTTCAGCCAAGCGGTCACCTCGTTGTCCAGGAACGCCTGGAAGTCGGGGCTGAACGGGGCGTCGGCCGGGAAGAACGACTTGCGGTCGGGAAAGAACTCCAGCGCCTGGCGGCCGTAGCGGCTCTCCAGGATGGCGCGCGCGCCAAAGGCGCTGCGGATCGGCGTGTTGTCTGGCGGGGGCTCGCCGAACCAGTGGTCCTTCGGGGCAAAGTTCATGGCGTCTCCTGTGGTCTGCCGGGGGTTGGGGCCGGCGTCGCGCTGGGATATGAATCGGTTTGGAGCCGGCAAGGGGCTGATCCGAAAATTTTGGGTAAATCGGTTCGGTCTGGTGCGCCGGGCGGGTTGGCGGGCTCAAACCCGGGCATCGAAGGCACTGTTGGCGGTCGCGATGGTATGCCACCGGTCCGCGTCGTCGCTGCCGGTGCCGCCAATCAGAAGGACCTGTCAGCGGGAGCGGTATGCGGCGCCGACACCGAGGACGCCAGGGCGAAGACCGAGACCGCCGACGCGCCTGGGCCCCCCCACGCGGAGGCACGCCTTGGGGTGCGTCGGTCCGCGCACGGGTCGTTCAACGGCGTCGCCATCGGTGGCGCTGAGGCCAAGGCGCCGCTCAAGACGAACTGGGAGCCGACCGAGCACCCGAAGCACCGACCTCGCGTCGGGCGACATCCGCCATACCGACCACTGGAAGGGCGTAAGCGGTGTTCTGGTCCCACCTTTCGGCGGGATCAGGGCGGAGCGAATCTCCCGGATCGCATGATCGGGAGAACGGTTTGTGTCTACGCTCGACCTTACGCTTGACCAGGAGCCCATGCGGGTGCGCCGCATGGAGGTGATCACGGGCGATGTAGGGCGCCGGACCTGGTCGCCAGAGGAGAAGGCGCGGATCCTGGGCGAGGCGGCGGTGCCCGGGGTCGTGGTCTCCAAAGTGGCCCGGCGTCACGGATTGCGGCCCCAGCAGGTGTTCGGCTGGCGCCGGGAAGCACATGCCGCCAACCGTTTCCAGGAAGAGGGGTTGGTGTTCGCGCCGGTGGTGCTGGACACCACGCCGCCCCCAGCCGCACCGAAGGAACTCCCGGCCATCGAGGTGCAGATCGGTGATGCGGTGGTGCGCGTGCCGGCCGGCATGGACAGCGCCACCGTCAAGGCGGTGCTGCGCGCGGTAAGGGCGTCGCGGTGATCGGCATCGAGGGCGCGGTACGGGTCCTGGTCGCTGCCAAGCCGGTCGATTTCCGCAAGGGCATGGATGGGCTGCCATCCGCGACAACACCTCGCGCAGACGAATGCGGACGGTCTCTGGGCTTTCCGGCCCGACGGCAAGCACGATGCGGTCGCGTGCCGCATCGAGAGGACTGTGTGGATCGGTGGCCCCGGCGGCGTGCTGGCGCAGGAACTGCCGCCAGGTCTTGCCCATTTCCGAGGCCGGACGCGCGGAGTGTTCGATCCGTCGCTTGGCTTGGATATAGATGCGCCCGCCCGGGGATGTGATCGCCAGCCAATCGTCGGTGTCCTGGCCGGTTTCGCTGGCCACATGCTCGAGCGAGGTCGAGCTTGGTAGCCCGAAAGGTGTTGCTCCAGCGAGCAGGTGGACGAAAAGATAGGCGCCCACCTCATCCTGGAAGCGACCGCCCCCGGACATGGCGGCGCCACCGGCACTCTGCCGGTCGGCCTTGCCGCCGACGTTGCTCCCGCTGGACTTTGGTGCTTTTGCCATGATCACTGGACTACTGCAGGGTGGTTATGGGTTTCCCCTGCGGTATGCCCTATTGTGCTGGCTGACGGAACCCGTCGCCGATGTTGTTCACAACTCAAGTCGCGCCAGTCCGTCGACCGTCCGCCCCATGTCGCGCAAATGGGCGTGATGGGTGAAGAACAGCACCTGCGTCGAGGCGGCAAGCCCGGCAAGGACGTTCAAGCCGGCTTCGGCGCGGTCGTCGTCGAAATTGACGAACAGGTCGTCGGCGATGAAGGGCACCCGCACCCCCGCGGCAATCGACTGTTCGACCGCCGCCAGTCGCAGGGCGAGGAACAGCTGATCCCGCGTCCCCTCGCTCATGCCTTCGATGGGGACAAGGGTCTCTCCATCCTGCCGCAGTCCCAGCAGGCGCGGTGTCGATGGATCGTGATCGATCCGGAAGTCGATGAAGCGTCCGAGGGTCAATGTGCGGAAAAGCGTGCCGGCGCGTGTCAGCAGCGGCGCCTGCCGGCGCGCGCGGTACTGCTCGACGGCGCGGCTCAACAGAAGCTGCTGCGCCCGTTTGAGCACATAGAGGTCCGCCTCGGCCTTCATGTCCGCCTTTGCCGCCTCCGCGTCGGCTGCGGCATCGGCCGCGCCGTGGGAGGACTGGTCCAGGCTCTGGAACGTTATCCGGGCCTCGCCAAGCGCATTGGCCGCTTCGGCCACCTCCTTGTTCAATGCCTCCAGCGCTTGGCCCAATGTGGCGGACTGGGAGGCCACCATGTCGGGATCGCAGGCTTCCCAGGCGGCGACGAGATCGGCAAGCGGCAGAGCATCGCCATCCGCGACGATCTGCCGTTCGGCCTCGGCCAGCCGGGCAAGGCGGTCCTGATAGGTTTTCGACCGGTCGAGGAACGGAGGCAGCAGCGCGGCCTCGGCAACATCGGCGCGGTTCATGAAGGAGCCCAGGCGATCGAGTGCGATGGTTCGATCGACGGCGGCGCGATCCATGTCCGCTTGGTGTTTCTTCTGTTCCGCCTCCAGCGTCCCGATCTCCTGTGCGACCGAACGTGCCTTGGCCAAGCGCTCCCGAAGAGCGTCGAGCGTCCGCATCGGGTCCGCCTGGACGTCCATTTGCGCGTCGGCTGCCAGCGCCTCCACCTCCGCATCGAAGGACTTGCGGTCTTTGCCGATGATGTCGAGCCGGCGGTCGTGTGCGGTGATGCCGTCAAGGATGCCCCGCAGTTCTTCGACCAGTTCGAGCCAATGGTCGATACCTGCGATGTCCGCGGCGATTCCCAGCCGCGCCGATGCGTCGGTCCATTCGGTGACAGTGGCCTGCAAGGCCCGGCGATCCTGGATGTCCTGCCGTTCGCGGCGGGAGATATCCTCCTCCAGGGCGGCGAGCTTGGCGTTTTTCTCGCGGAACGCCTGCTCCAGGGTCTCGCCTTTCAGCCGCTCACGGTCGGCTGCCGCCAGCAGCGGCGACAGCCGGTCGTTCTCTGGCGAAACCGTCAATGCCCTTGCAAGGATGCCGACCGCTTCGGCCCTGCGCTCCATCAGGCGCGCCGCCTGCCGCCGGGCCTCGGCCGCCTGCTGATGAAGATCCAGCGCGGCGCGGCGCTGGGCAAACCAGGCGCGCAGCCTCAGCGGCGTGAGGGGCGGCAGTCCTTGCGCGCGAAGGCGCTCTTCCCAGGAGATCGTTTGTGCGGATAGGGCGCTCTCCGCCTCCTGTACGGCCTTTTCCGCCTGCTGCCGCGTCAAATTCAGGATGGCCTGCTGGTGCTCCAGGGCCGTCAGGCGCGCGGACTCCTCGGCGGTCGCGTAACGGCGGTCGGCGATGGCGTCGGCGTCCTGAAGCGCTGCCGTGAAATCGTCGCCGAGTGCCTCGGCCGCCGCGGCGCGGCCCTCCCGCAAATGGATGCCGATGGCCTTCCACAGATCATCCCGTGCCTGCCGCGCGCGAAGAACCTCATCCGCCGACACCGCTTGCCCAGTTTGAGCCAGCAAGCCGCGTTGGGTTCCGAGTTGTTCGATCTCGTTCGTCAGTCGGCGGAGTTCGGCCCGCTCGCTTTCCAGTTTGGTGGTGAGCTTGAGTTCCGCATCGGAGGCGGCCTGGAGTTCTCCGTCATCGAATTCGCAGAGCATGGCCAGCCGGTCGGCGTCCCCTTGCCAAGGGGCAAGGGCCGCCAGCGCCAGCCGCGTCTCGGCGTCCGCGCGCTCGATGTCGGCCTGGGCCTCGGTGCAACGTTGGTCGATGTCGTCGCCCAGCCCACGGGCATGACCGATCGCGGTCCGGATATCGTCCAGCCCCTCGGCGACGACCGCGTCGGCCAGGTCCTCGCGCAGTTTCCGGGCATCGGTCCGCAGGTTTTCCAGTTCCCCATCCCGCGTCCCCATCCCGGCAGCCAGGCTGAGGTGACGTTTGGCGATGTCGCGCAGCGTCCTGACCTCAAGACTGGATGGCAGGGCGCCGGGCAATGCCAGTTCCGTGCGCAGGGATGCCGCGCGGTCCAGCAGCCCTTGCCGCTCGACCGTCAGCCGGTCCAGGTCGGCAACGTCCTTGGTGACCCCACCCCGCTTTTCGATCAGACGCTCGATGTGCTCGCCCAGCGCAACGATGGAATCGGGTTGGAGCCGGTTCAACTTTCCCGCGACGTCGTCGCGGTGCCGCTTGGCAGCGTCATGCGCTTCGGCCGCCTTGGCCAGGGCTGCCAGGGAGGTCCGCGCCGCGGTGTCCTCCGCAGGAGAAAAGACGATCACCTCTCGCTCCGCGGCGATCTCGGCCAGCAGGGCGGCCCGCGCCCGCATCGCAGCGCCGATGCGGCGCAGCCGTTCGGCGGCGTCACGCTGGGCGGTCAGGGCGGTCTGCCGGTCCTGCAGGTCGCGAAGGGCTTTTTGGCAGGATTCCACCTCCGCCTGCGCATCGGACCATTCCTTGGGTTTGAGTTGCGCGTCGCGGAGGGCTTTGACGCAGGCGTCGAGTTGCCTTTCCGCGGCCACGAAGGTCCGGCGGGCGGCAGCGCGCTTGCCCCAGATCGCATCCAGTTCGTTTTCGAGCGCCTCGCGAACCTTGTTGATCTCCGTCAGTCCGGATCCGGCGGCGAACAGGGCCTGCCCCAGATCGTCCGAAGCCTGGAGCATCGCTTCGCCGCCGTCGCGCAGTCCGGCTTGGTCCAGGCTGAAACCGGCGCCGAAGGTCTCGCGGTTCAGGCCATGCAGCAGAGCCGACAGCTGACCTTCATCAAGGGGGCGGTCCGTCGCATCGATCAGGCTCTGGTCACGGGACTTGCGGCGCCTGCAGGCCAGATGCCGTCCATCCTCCTCAAGTACCGCGCCGACGCGCAGCAGTGCGTAATCGAAGCGGAAGTTGAAGGGGCTGCGCATCGGAAATCCGAACAGCAGGTCGGAAACGGCCGACAGGGTGGTCGATTTCCCCGCCTCATTGGCGCCGTAGACCATATGGAAATCGGGCGCTCCCGCCTGGAAGGGCAGGCGGCAATCCTCGAAATGGCCATAACGTTCCAGATGGAGTTCGGCGAACCGCATCACTCTGTCTCCTTACCGGTGAGGCGAGCTTCCAGCGCGCTTCCCGCAATCGCCAACAGGGCCGGCCAGTCGTCCCGTGCCGCCATGGCGGCGAGGCTGTCCTCGTCGAAATCCCCGGCTTTGGCTGCCGCGGTCAGGAAGGGGAGGAGATCCGCCTTCAGGTCCTGGGCCAGTTCCGGCGATTGGCGGACCTCGGCCAGCAGAGCCATGATGTCCTCCGCGGCACCGTCGGCAACGGCCGCCGGACCGGGCATGGTGACCTCCAACTGGACCTTTTCGATCCACAGGTCCGGCGCGACCGCGGCGGCCAGGGCGCGCACGGCGTCGCGCTGGGTTGCCCGCCCGTCCTGCAGTTTGCCGGCCAGGGACGTCGAGCCGGTCAGCACCACGCGGGCGACGGTCGGACGCCCGTCGGACAGATCGGCATGCCGGTTGGCGAGGGCGGTGCGGGTTGCGGCGTGGACCTCGTCCATCGTGCCCGCTCCGGTGCAATTCACCTCCACCCGAAGCCAGCGCACGGTGTCCAGCGGCACATGGGTCAAACGAGCGACCGCGCCGTCCTCCACCTCCACATGGACCGCACCTTTCGGTCCGGTCTCGCGGATGTTCCGGCCCTGGAGATTGCCGGGGAACACGATGTAGGGCGATTCGGCGACGACCGTGAAATCATGCACGTGCCCCAGCGCCCAATAATCGTAATGGCTGGCCCGCAGATCGTCGATTGTGCAGGGCGCATAGGTCGTGTGGTCCGGATGGCCGGTCAGCGCGGTGTGAAGAAGGCCGATGTTGAAATGATGCTCCACCCGGTCGGGATAACCGGCGGCGAGATTGTCGGTGACATGGGCGTTCGGAAAGCTCTGCCCATGAATCGCGACGCCCAGATGGTCGATGACATGGGTATGCGAGCGGCGCGGCTTGAACTGCTTGACAGTGTCCGGCCAAGGCAGCGACCGGGTGAGGGCGGAGGCCGCGTCGTGATTTCCGGACAACCAGAAAACAGGGATGTCCGCCGCCGCCAGCTTTCCCATCGCGCGGGCGAAGTAGAGACCGGTGCCCATGTCTTTCCAGTCGCCGTCGAACAGGTCGCCGGCGATCAGCACGAAATCCACCGCCTGATCGCAGGCATAGGCGACGAGGTTGTCGAAGGCCGCGCGGGTGGCCCCACGCACCTCCTCCGCCGGCACCCCGTCGTAACGCGACAAGCCGTGCAAGGGGCTGTCGAGGTGGATGTCGGCCGCGTGGAGGAAGTGGAAACTGCCCATAGCCAACCCCGGATTTTCGAATATAGTGCGAAAGCACTCTACTTCAGGCGGTGAGCATCATCATGGAATCGACTGTAGGCGTCAACGCTCTGGATCCTTCTGCCGAAACAGCGAGTTCCGCGCTGGCGATCGACGCCGTGATCGCTCCCAAAATCAGCTTCGCCACCCATCAGAGCGCCGTTCCCGTCCTTCGTGATCTCCGCCTGATCAACCTCGGTGGAGAGCCGCTGCAAAACATCGTGGCCGAGATCGTGGCCGACCCGCCGGTCTTCGAGCCGATGCAATGGCGCATCGACCGCATCGCTGCCGGTGGCGAGGCGCACATCACCAAGCGCGACCTGCGGCTGAACGCCGGATTGTTGTTGCAGTTGAACGAAGCGATCCGCGCGACGGTGACGCTGCGGGCCACGGCGGAGGGCATGGACGGCGGCGATGCCGCCGAGCGCGTGCTGCCGGTCGAGCTTTTGGCCCGAAACGAATGGGGCGGCGCCGCGGCCATGCCGGAACTGCTGGCCGCCTTCACTTTGCCGAACGACCCGGCCGTCAGCAGGCTGATCAAGGCGTCCAGCGACGTGCTCCGGCGCGGCGGACGCCCCGACGGCATCGAGGGATACCAGTCGAAGAGCCGCACGCGGGTGCACGAGCTGGCCTCCGCCATCTGGTCGGCCGTGGCGTCTCTGCGCCTGACCTATGCCGAACCGCCGACCAGCTTCGAATGGCAAGGGCAAAAGGTGCGTTCGCCCTCCCAGATCCTGGAGACCGGACTGGGGACCTGTCTCGACACGGCGCTGCTGTTCGCCGCGGTGCTGGAGCAGGCCGGCCTCTATCCGGTGATCGTCGTCACGCGCGGCCATGCCTTCGCGGGCGTGTGGCTGCAACCGCAGGAGTTCGCCACCCTCCTGGTCGACGACGCCGCCAGCCTGCGCAAGCGCGTGGCGCTCCAGGAACTGGTGCTGTTCGAAACCACGCTGGCCACCGGCGGGCACCCGTCGCCCTTCTCGCGCGCCATCGCCCAGGCCAACCGCCAGATCGACGAGGAGCGCGAGGGCGAGTTCGTCATGGCGCTCGACATCCGCCGCGCCCGGATGCAGCGCCTGCGCCCGTTGGCTCTCGCGGATGCCGCATCGTCGGGGGCGGCGGCGGGGGCGGGGGCGGGGCTGGCGGGGGTGGAAGCCGACATCGTCCCGGTGGGGGATGTGCTCGAAGCGGCTCCGGCCCTTCCCGATTTCGATCTCACCGATTCCAGCGAGCCGCCGGACGGGGTCGCCACGGCGGAAGGGCGGCTGGACCGTTGGCAGCGCAAGCTTCTGGACCTGACCACGCGCAACCGGCTGCTCAACGTCAAGCCGGGTGCGACCACCATCCGCCTGATCTGTCCCGATCCGGCCACGCTGGAGGACAGGCTTGCCGACGGAGCCAGCTTCCGCATCGTGGCGGCCCCGGCGATGGACGGCGGTGCCGGCCGCGATACGACGTTGCACCTCCAGCGCACGGGAGAGGAACTGGAGGCTGCCTATGCCCGCGACGCCATGGAGCGCGGCGAGATCCTGTCGCCCATGCCGACCGACAAGCTCGATGCGCAACTGGTCGACCTCTACCGCAAGACACAGCTCGATCTGGCGGAGGGCGGCGCCAACACGCTGTTCCTCGCGGTGGGCTTCCTAATCTGGAAGAAATCCGGCAGCGACACGCGCCACTACCGCGCCCCGCTCATCCTGTTGCCGGTGAAGCTGCAAAGGCGCAGCGCACGGTCGGGTGTGCGCCTGTCCAGCCACGAGGACGAACCGCGCTTCAACCTGACCCTGCTGCAGATGCTGCGCCAGGATTTCGAACTCGACATTCCGGAACTGGCCGGGCCGTTGCCGGTCGACGAATCCGGGATCGACGTTCCGCGCATCTGGACCATGGTCCGCCGGGCGGTGCGCGACATGCCGGGCTTCGAAGTGGTCGAGGATGTGGTGCTGGGAGCCTTTTCCTTCGCCAAATACCTGATGTGGAAGGATCTGGTCGACCGCACCGACGCCTTGAAGCACAATCCGGTGGTGCGGCACCTGCTGGAAACGCCGCGGGACGCCTATGCCGGCCAAGGGGAGCCGCCGCACCCTTCGACGCTGGACCAGCTTGTTACCCCGGAGGAGCTGTTCGCGCCGCTCGCCGCCGACTCCTCTCAGCTGGCGGCGGTTGTCGGCTCGGCGCAGGGATGCGACTTCGTGCTGGACGGCCCGCCGGGCACCGGCAAGTCGCAGACCATCGCCAACATGATCGCGCACAATCTGGCGCTCGGCCGGACCGTGCTGTTCGTTGCGGAGAAGCGGGCGGCTCTGGACGTGGTCCATCGCCGGCTGGTCGCCCATGGCCTCGGCCCGTTCTGCCTTGAGCTGCACAGCAACAAGGCATCCAAGCAGGATGTGCTGCGCCAGCTCGACGCCGCATGGACCACGACGGAAGAGCCGCCGACCGAGCTGTGGAGCCGCCGCGCGGCCGAACTCAAGACCAGTCGCGACCGGCTGAACGACTTCGTCCGGGCGCTGCACCGGCGGCATGCCAACGGCCTGACCCTCTACGCCGCCATCGGGCGGGTTGCTCGCGACGGCGACGG
Source organism: Azospirillum sp. CT11-132 (assembly GCF_047302835.1). NCBI lineage: Bacteria > Pseudomonadati > Pseudomonadota > Alphaproteobacteria > Rhodospirillales > Azospirillaceae > Azospirillum > Azospirillum sp. CT11-132. The sequence goes on along the minus strand of NZ_JBGLZA010000004.1, from coordinate 145,651 downwards.
CGTCACTTTGCGCCTGACATGGCCAAGAGGGGTGGAGCACGCAGAAACGGACCTGGAAAGCCTGCGCGAGACCGCCCACAAGCTCGACCTGCACCGCGCGACGGCGTCGCCGGAGAACCGAGCCGCCTTCGGGCATGTCGGGCGGACCGAATGGTCGAACGCCTGGCAGGCCGACCTGCTGGCCGCCGCCGCCACGCTGGCCGCTGCCTCCAAGACGTTGGAATCGGCCCGCATCCGGCTCGCCGACGGGCTCGGCACCGCGGTGGGTGGAGACCGGCGCAGTCTGGCCGCCGCCGCTGCCCTGGCCCGGGCTCTGGGAGAGGTCGGCGAGTTGAACCTGGGTTTCGCCTTCACACCCGATGCGGCCAGGATGATCGAGCAGGGCACGCGGGTGCTGCCGTTGCTCGGCGCGTATCGGACGGAGGCCGCGCTGCTTTCCCGCCCGAAGGACCCTGAGCGGGTCAAAGCCTTGCCCCTGGCGGAACTCGATGCCGAATGGGCAGCGGCGGGCGAGGCGATCTGGCCGCTGTCGGCGATGCGGAAGAAGGCGGTGGCGAAGCGACTCGATCCCGGCGGGACTGCGGATCCGGAGACCGACCTGCCCCGGCTGCGCCGGTTGCAGGGAATCCTGGCCGAGATCGACGGTCTGCCCCAGGCGCAGGCGCTTCCCGGCTGGCAGGGAGTCGCCACCGATCCGGACCGGCTGGACCGCAAGCTGAAGGCTGCCGGAACGGTGCGGGCCGCGCTCGGCGGGGCGGCGCAAAGCCCCGATCAGCTGATCGCCCTGCGGACGTCGCTCAAGCGGCTCTGCACCGAGGCCGGTGACCTGCTGGCCCCCGACGGGGCGATCGGGCAGGCGATGCGGCAGTATCTCGACAGCCATGCCACCTTCCTGGACGCCAAGGACGCATTCGAACGCATCGCCGGTGCGCCGGAACCGGTCGACGGCGCCGACCTGCTGGCGGAGTGTCAGACCATCGCCGCGGCGATGGCGGCGCGGCCGACGCAGCTGAATGCCTGGACGGCGTGGCAGCGCGCGCGGCAGGCCGCGATGCACAAGGGATTGGACGGGCTGGCGGCGGCGGTAGAGGATGGAACCATCCCGCCCGGCCGTGCGGCGGAGGCCTTCGACATCGCCTATGCCCGCTGGTGGGCGGACTGGGCGATCGACATCGAACCCCTGGTGCGCGACTTCAACGTCACCGAACACACGGATGCCATCGGTCGCTTCCGCGCCTTGGATCGCGAATTCGGAGAACTGACGCAACGCTATATCCGTGCACGGATCGCCGGCGGCATCCCGACCAAGGACTCCAAGGCGCCGCCCGCCGGATTCGGTACGCTGGCGCATCAGCTGAAACTGCAGAAGCGCCATAAGCCGGTCCGCCAACTGGTGGCAGACATGGGGCCGGCGCTGACCACGCTGCCCCCCTGCCTGCTGATGAGCCCGCTGTCGGTGGCACAGTTCCTGCCGCCGGAGATGCCGCCGTTCGATCTGGTCATCTTCGACGAAGCGTCGCAGATCACGCCGTGGGACGCGGTGGGCGCCATCGCCCGCGGCCGGCAAATGGTGGTCGCCGGCGATCCCAAGCAGATGCCGCCGACCAGCTTCTTCGATCGTGGAGCGGGTGCGGAGGACGATGACAGCGAGATCGAAGCCGATCAGGAAAGCATTCTGGAGGCGTGTCTGGGCGCCCGCCTGCCGCAACGCCGCCTGACCTGGCATTACCGCAGCCGGCATGAGAGCCTGATCGCCTTTTCCAACCACCGTTACTATGACGGCGACCTGATCACCTTCCCCGCCCCGGTGACCCGGGAGACGATGGTCAGCCTGCGCCAGGTTCCCGGCGCCTGGTCGCGCGGCAAGAACCGCAACAACCAGATCGAGGCCGAGGCGGTCGTGACGGAGGTTCTGCGGCGCCTTCTCGACCCCGCCTTCGTCGATGAGCGGGGGAACCGCCTGACGCTTGCGGTCATCACGCTGAATTCGGAACAGCAGAAGCTGATCGAGGATTTGCTGGACCGCGCCCGGCGGTGCTACCCGGAACTGGAACCCTATTTCGCCGAGGACGCGCCTGAACCCGTCGTGGTCAAGAATCTGGAAACGGTCCAGGGCGACGAGCGCGACGTGATCCTGCTCGGCATCGCCTATGGGCCGGAAACGCCCGATGCCCCGACGATGCCGATGAATTTCGGGCCACTGAACCGCGACGGCGGCTGGCGGCGGCTCAATGTCGCCGTCACGCGGGCGCGTCGGGAGATGGTCGTCTTCACCTCCTTCCCGCCCACCCTTATCGATCTCAACCGCACCAGCTCGTCGGCTCTGCGGGATCTGCGGCATTTCCTCGAATATGCGGAGCGGGGAACACGGACCTTGGGGGAGGCGGCAGGCGCGTCCGCCGGTTCGGCGGACTCCCATTTCGAGCAGGCGGTTGCGCAGGGACTGGGCGGGCGCGGCTGGACGGTCGTCCCGCAGGTCGGCGTCTCCCGCTTCCGCATCGACCTCGGCGTGGTGCACCCCGACCGTCCGGAGGATTATCTGATCGGCATCGAATGCGATGGTGGGTCCTACCACGGCGCCGCGACGGCGCGGGACCGCGACAAGGTGCGCGAGGCGGTGCTGAAGGGACTGGGCTGGTCCCTGGCGCGGGTATGGTCAACAGAGTGGTGGATCGATCCGGAGGGGGCATTGGACCGGCTCGACGCTGCGCTGAAGGAGGCGTTGGAACGGTCACGTGCCGAAGCGGTCGCGGCGCCGGTGACGGCGGAGGCGCCGGATGTGGTGCTCGATCTGGGGGCGGACGGGGAGGATGGCACCGACGAGACCGAATCCCAGATGGAAGCCGAGGACGACGAGGACGCCTATGGTGGTGACTATCGGCGGACGGACTTCGCCGCCATCGCCGGCATCGATCCGAACCGCTTCCAGGAAAACGACTATTCCGCCATTCTCAAGGAGATGGTGTTGCAGGTGGTCGCGGCAGAGGCGCCGATCCGCGACAGCCTGCTGGTCGAGCGCATCGCCCGCGCCCATGGGTTCAAGCGCTCCGGCCGCCTGATCCGGGAACGGATCATGGCGGTGGCGCGCGGTGTCGCCCATGTCGAGACCGAGCGTACCGGCGCCAGCTTCGTCTGGCCGGACGCCATGGCGGTCGCGGCGTGGGGAATGGCCCGGTTTCCCAACACCGGTGCCGACGTGCGATCCATCGAGGACATCGCCCTGCCCGAGTTGTCGGCCGCCATTCGCGGCTGCATCGATGTCGACGATCCGCTGACGGGTGCGGCCCGACAGTTCGGCATCAGAAGGCTGAATTCAGCGGCCCGCGACCGGCTCAAGATGGCGAAGCCGGTCGCGGGGCATATCAGGGAGTAGGGGTTTGCGTCACGGCCAGTCAGTTCTGCCGCCTCTCCACCGCCGTTTGAACGGGTGCAGGTCAAGTGCCTCTGTTGCAAAGTTTGCGGGCAGGCGGGAGATGATGGTTACGGGCATCACCGCCGATGCTATGCGTCCTGGAGTTCGACCTGCTGGCTGATGAACTGGACGGCCTCGGCGAGCGCGCCAGGTCCGACGTTGAAGGCGCGTTCGACGAGAAGCCCCGCACCGGGCGGATCAACTGCTTCAGCTTGCCATGGTCGGCTTCCATCACGTTGTTCAGGTACTTGATCTGCCGGTGCTCGGTCTCCTCGGGACATTTGCCCTCGGCCTTCAGCTCCGCCAAGGCCGGCCCATAGGTTGGCGCCTTGTCGGTGTTGATGACCGTCGGTGTCTCCCACTCCTTCAAGCCGTTTAGCGCCTTGGACAGGAAGCGCTTGACGGCGGCGGTGTTGCGCGTGGGAGAGAGGTAGAAGTCGATGGTATTGCCATGCTTGTCGACGGCTCGGTACAGGTAGGCCCACTTGCCACCGACCTTCACATAGGTCTCGTCGACCCGCCAGCTGGTTGACCGTGGGCAGCGGCACTGCCAGCGTAGCCGCTTCTCCATCTCCGGCGCGTACTTCTGCACCCAACGGTAAATGGTCGAGTGATCGACCGAAACGCCGCGTTCGGCCATCATCTGCTCAAGGTCGCGATAGCTGATGCCGTACCGGCAATACCAGCGCACCGCCCAGAGCACGATTTCACCCTCGAAGTGGCGACCTTTGAAGTCCGACACAGCTTGGCTCCGTTCAACCTCCAGCCATTCCGCCGCCTGCCGGCCAACTTTGCAACAGAGCCCCCGCGCGGACCTCGATGCAGCAACGCCCGCCGGCCCCGCTCCAGGGCAGTTCGGTACGGCAGCAGAGCATATCCGCACCGGTGACAATCCGCCATGCCTGTCGTATCGGAACCCAACAGGTTCCGGGCCGGGCAGGGGGCAGTCAGCAGGGGGCCGGTCAGCGGCCAGTGCTCCAGGCTCGCAACTCTGCAAGCAGCGGGGCCAGTGTCGCCGTCTCGCCCTCCGACAGCGGGCGCAGCGGCGGGCAGGTCCGGGTCCAGGCCGGGTCTCCCGTCCGTTGGGCGACGGCCCATTTGACGCTCGCGACCAGCGGGAAGCGGGCGAGCGCCTCGCGGATGGCCAGGGCCCTGGCGATGGCCTGCCGGCCGGTCTCGGTGCCGGGTGCCAGCCAGCCCTCGCGCGTCAGGGTGCCCGTCACGTTGGTGGTGGCCGAGATGCAGCCGGCGAAGCCCGCCGTGGCGGCTTCGGCCAGCGACGCTTCGGAACTTGGGAAGACGTTGAAACCGGGCAGCCGCCGCGCGATCTCGCGGGCATAGGCGAGGTCCCCGGCGGAGTCCTTGAGCCCCGCCACGGTCTCGGGATGCCGGTCGCGCAGGCGCCGGACGGTGTCCACTGGGTAGGGGACGCCGGTGTTCTGGGGAATGTGATAAAGGTAGAGCCGCAGGCCGTCGGCACCGGCACGATCGATCACGGTCGCCACGTAGCTGGCCAGCGCGCCGTCGTCGATGCCCTTGTAGTAGAACGGCGGGGCAAGCAGGGCGCCGGCGTAACCGAGGTCCCGCGCCGCCCGCGTCAGGCGCACGGCATCGTCGAGCGCCGCCGCCCCGGTGCCCACCATCATGCGGTCGAGCGGAACGCCGGACACCGCGACCGCCGTCATGGCGTCGAGGCGCTGGCCGACCGAGAACGACATCGCCTCCCCGGTGGTGCCGAGAAGGTTGACGGCGTCGCATCCGCCGGGACCCAGCAGCCAAAGGCAATGCTCGATCAGGCGGCCGGTGTCGATGCGGCCGTCCTCGCGGAGCGGCGTGGGCGTGGCGGCGATGACGCCGGACAAGCGTGAGGCGCCGGGGTGCGTCCCAGGGTGAGCCATGCTGTGGTGGGGGTGCGTCATGGTGCGCTTACCTTGTTCAGGGGGGATGAAACCGCCGCCGACGTTTTCACGTAATGGCCGTCGGGCACGGCCGTCAGCTCCACGCAGAGCTGCAGCGGCACCGGCGGGCTGGCGAAGGCCGTGCGCAGCCCGTCCAGCGCCAGGGCCGCGATGGCCGTCCGCTGCGCCTCGCTGCGCGGTCGGGTCAGCAGCACGCGGGCGTGCACGACGCTCTCGCCGGCGCGGCCCTCGCCGCTTCGCCAGTGGTCGACGAGGTGGACACGGCTCTTCACGTCGGCCGCCGCCACCGAGGGTTCCCGCGCGATCGCCGCGTGCAGACGGTCGAGCACGGCGTCGAGGTCGACCATTCTCGCCAACGGGCGCGGGCAGTCGAGGATGATGTGGGGCATGGTCCGCCTCCGGGGGTCATGCGGCCTTGAGGCCGAAGCTGTCGGCCACCTGGTCGGCGACGTGCCGGCCGATCGGGATCGACGAGGTCGCGGCAGGCGACGGCGCGTTGCAGACATGGACGGTGCGCGCGGTCTGGCGGACCAGGAAGTCGTGGACCAGCGTGCCGTCCGCCATCACCGCCTGGGCGCGGACGCCGGCCGGGTGGGGCAGCAGTTCCTCCACCGTCAGCGACGGGCAGTAGCGCCGGCACAGCGCCAGATACCGCCGCTTCGACAGTGAGTTCGCCATCTCCGACAGGCCGGAGGCGAGGTGCGCGCGGATCACGCGGCGGAAGCCGGAGTAGGCGACCATCTCCGCCACGTCGCGCGGGCTGACGTCGGCGAAGCGGTAGCCCTCGCGCGCGAAGGCGAGCACTGCGTTCGGCCCGACCGTGACGTATCTGCCGATCATCCGGGTCAGATGCACGCCGAGGAAGGGCAGCGCCGGGTCGGGGATCGGGTAGATCAGGTGGCTGACCACGTCGTTGCGGGCCGGCGGCAGACGGTAGTACTCGCCGCGGAACGGCACGATGCGGAAATCCAGATCGACCCCGCACATGCGGGCGAGACGGTCGGCCATCAGCCCGCCGCAGACCACCGCCCGGCGGGCGCGGACGGTACCGCCGCCGGCCTCGACGGTGACGCCGTTCGCGTCCTCGCGCATGGCGGTGACCGGGGCCGACAGGCGGATGCGGCCGCCGCGCGTCTGGACCACCTCCGCCATCTTGCGGGCGACCTGGGCGTAGTCGACGATGCCGGTGGACGGCACGAACAGCGCGCCGACGCCGGCGATGTTGGGCTCGCGCCGCCGCAACTCCGCCGCGTCGAGCCGTTCCAGGGCCAGACCGTTGTCGCGGCTGCGGGCGAGCAGCGCGTCCATGCGCTCCAACTCCGCCGCGTCGGTGGCGACCAGCAGCTTGCCGCACTGCTCGAACGGCAGGCCGTGCTCGCGGCAGAAGGCGATGGTGGCCGCGACGCCGTCGCGGCAGAACCGGGCCTTCAGGCTGCCGGGCTGGTAATAGACGCCGGCGTGGATCACCCCGCTGTTGTGGCCGGTCTGGTGGGTGGCGAGCGCCGCCTCCTTCTCCAGGACCAGCACCTCCAGGCCGGGGAAGCGTTCGGTCAGTTGCATCGCTGTGGACAGCCCGACGATGCCGCCGCCCACGACGACGATGTCCGCGTCGATCATTTTGAAATCCCGTGTTGGAAAAGGGGGGAGCGGCGGCGCCGCTCCCCGCAGTGGTACCGAGGAGGAGGACGGCGTCAGTCGATCGGGACGATCTTCTGTTCGCCATGGCGGCGTTCCCATGCCGCCCAGCGGTCGTGCTCGTTCTCGTCACGCGGGATCGACGGCTCGGCGTAGGTGAACTCGGCGATCTGGTCCTTGCGCAGGAAGGCCACGCCCTTGTGGCGCGACGCGTAGTCCAGGAAGCGGGCCAGCGAGCGGACGCGGTACGGCCGGCCCTGGACGCGGTCGTGGGTGGAAATCGCCATCATCCGCCGGCGCTGCCCGGCTTCCTCGTAGAGTTGGTCGAACTCGTCCTTCAACTGCTGCTCGAAGGCCATGGTGGAGAACTTGTAGGCCTCGTACTGGATGATGTCGTTGAGGTTCAGCGAGTAGGGCACGATGGCGAAGTCGCGGCCGCGCACCGGGATCACGAAGGGCTCGTCGCGGCTGACATCGTCGATGAAGTATGTGAAGCCCAGATCCTGAAGGATCTTCAGCGTGTTGATGGTGCCGCGCATGGCGGCGCCGTTGTAGCCGACGGGGGTGGCGCCGGTGGCGCGCCGGATGCTGTCGATGTTGCTTTGGATGAAGGCGCGTTCGTCCTCGACCTGCAGGTCGTACTGCTGGACCCAGTCGCGGCCATGCGCCGCGGCCTCGTGCCCGCGCTCGACGATCTCGCGGGCGACCTCCGGGCTGCGGTCGACGGCGGAGCCGACCATGTGGGAGGTCACCTTGATGCCGAACCGGTCCCACAGGTCCAGCATGCGCTGGATGCCCTCGCGGTAGCCGTACTTGTACCAGGACTTGGTCGGGAAATCGGGGTAGGTCGGGTCCATGTCGATGAAGCCCGAGAAGGGACCGCCGATGCCGTAGTGGGCCTCGCCGCCGGCCTCGAACTGCATGGAGATCGAAATCACCAGACGGATGCCGTCGTTCCAGAAGGTCTTGCTCATCGCTCGTCTCGTTTTCCGTTTTGGGTGAAGGGGATCACTGGACGCCCCAGATGCGGCGGTAGGCGTCGCGGTAGCCGTTGTCGGGGTCGTAGGAGTTCTGCGGCCCACCGTCCTGGCCGATGTTGGCCGCGGTGATCAGGTGGACGGGGGTGACGTAGCCGGACGGCGGCTGGCCGGCGAAGGCGCGGTTCATCTCGTCCGCCGCCTGCCAGCCGTGCAGCAGCAGCGGCTCGGCCACCGTGCCGCGCTGGTAGAAGTTCTGGCGGATGCGCTGGAACGCCGCCTCGCTGCCGTCGCCGGCGGAGACGTTCATCGGCCGGCCGTCCTGGCCGATGCCGGCCTGGATCAGCGAACCCGACATGAAGTCGAAATACAGGTCGTTGATCGCCAAGCTGTGCGTCCAGCGGCCCCCGTGCCGCTGCAGCAGCGCGGTGGTCAGCGGCGGCATGCGGTTGGAGGTGTCGCTGACCGGCGTGTCCTCGACCTGCAGCACCGTGCAGCCGGTGCATTTGCGCACCACCGCCGCCATCGCGTCGGACTTGGCGATGGCGATCTCATAGGTTGAGTCGGTGAAGATGACGACGCCGGCCTTGCCGTCGGATTCCGCCACGGTGTAGGAGGCGGCGGCGCGCGCCACGTCGCGGGCGTCGGTAGCGATGTTGGTGAAAATGGGGAATTTGCGGCTTGGCCCCGGCTCGGCCAGCGTGTGCCAGCCGACCACGGTGATGCCCTCCTTGGCCGCCCGGTCGAGCAGCGCCGCCTGTTCGTTCGCGTCGACCGACCCCAGCACGATACCCTGGGGCTTCAGCGCTATGGCCTGGGTCAGTGCAGCGGAGCGGCCGGCGACCGAGCCCTGGCCGTCGATCAAGCGGAATTTCCAGCCCAGCGCCTTCGCCGCCTCCTCGACGCCGCGCCCGACGCCGCGCACCCCGCCGTTGCGCTGGTCGGCGGCGACGTAGACGACGGACTTGCCGGGCTGCGCCGCCGGGCCGGTGGTCGGGCCGTCCCACGGCGGGCGCGGCGCGGTGATGCGGGCGACATAGGCTTTTGCCTCCTCGACGCCGGGGTCCTGCTGGGCCCGGGCGGGAGCGGACGGGGCAAGCAGCGGCAGGGCGAAGGCGGCGCCGAGCAGGGCGGCGCGCAGGCGGTTCGAAGCGGTCATGGCGGTTTCCTCCTTTGTCTTGTCGTTGTCGGAATGTCGGATGCCGGGGTCAGGCGCCGGGCGCCGGCCGATGGCTGTGGCGGACGGTGGCGCGGCGGCGCTGGGCATAGGCGGCTAGCCCGATGGCGACCAGCAGGGTGGCGCCGTTGAACAGGGGCTCGACATAGAAGGCGCCGCCGAACTGCTGGATGCCGGAGATGCCGACCGCCAGGATCAGCACGCCGACCAGCGTGCCCCAGACGTTGACGCGGCCTGGCTTGATGGTGGTGGAGCCGAGGAAGGCGCCGACCAGCGCTGGCAACAGGAACTCCAGCCCGACGCTCGCCTGCCCGATGCGCAGTTTGGCGGCGAGCAGCACGCCGGCCAGGGCGCCCAGCACGCCCGAGGCGACGAAGGCGCCGATGACGCAGCGGCGGGTGCGGATGCCGTTCAGCGCCGCCGCCCGCGGGTTCGCCCCGATGGCGTAGAGATGGCGACCGACCGGCAGATAGTCGGCGACGATCCACAACCCCAGGCTGATCGCCAGCACGTAGAAGACCGGCACCGGCAGCCCGAACAGGTCGGTGGCGTAGAGCGCGGTGAAGGCCGGCGGCAGCGGGCCGATGACCTGCCGCCCCTCGGTGTGCCACAGCGCGGCGGCGTAGATCACCGTGCCGGTGCCGAGGGTGGCGATGAAGGAGTCGATCTGCGCGACCTCCACCAAGGCCCCGTTGACGGCGCCCAGCAGCGCGCCGAGCGCCAGCACGATCAGCACCGTGCTCACCCAGTCGAGGCCGTAGACCGTCTGCAGGCTGATGGCCAGGACGTGCCAGATGACGATACCGTAGCCGACCGTCAGGTCGATCCGCCCGGCCATCATCGGGATCATCGCCGCCAGCGACAGCAGCGCGATGACCGACTTCTCGCCCAGGACGGAGCGGAGGTTCAGCAGCGTCGGGAAGGTTTCCGGCAGGGCGAGGGAGAACAGGGCGATCAGCGCCACCGTCAGGATCGGCAGCCCGTAGACGGGCAGCAGGCGAAGCGCGCGGCGGGCGGGAGGCAGCGCGGCCAGCTCGTGGCGCGTCGGCTCCAGCGCGTTGGATTTCAACGATTGCATGGGTGGATCCTCGGGAAGGGGGCCGCGCGCCGCCGGCCGCCCCGCGGGCGCGGGGACGCATCGGCCGGCGGGGTGCCGACCAGGGTTCGGTCAGGAAGGGGGGCCAGCGTCAGTGCCGGGGCGGTGGGCCGCAGCCCTCGCCGAGCGACGCGGCGTTCAGCAGCGACGCGATCGACAGCCGGTCGGCTGGCAACTCGTCGACCACGCAGCCGTCGCGGAACACGTAGGCGCGGTGGCAGAGCGCCGCGACCTCCTCGAAGTCGGTGGACACCACCAGGATGCCGCAGCCGTCCGCCGCCATGGCGGCGAGCAGGCGGTAGATCTCCGCCTTGGCGCCGACGTCGACGCCGGCGGTCGGATCCTCCAGCACCAGGACGGAGCCGCCGACCCGCATCCAGCGCGCCATGACCACCTTCTGCTGGTTGCCCCCCGACAGCGATTCGATGGCCGCAGCCGGGTCGTTGGGCCGCAGCCCGACGCGGGCCCCGAGCCGGGCCGCTTCCGCCGCCTCGTCGGCCAGCGGGCGCGGGGTGAGCGGGCCGCGGCCGCTCAGGCACGGGTTGATGAACATGTTCTCGCGAACCGACAACCCGGCCAGCACGGACTCCGCGGCGCGGTCTCCCGCCACCAGACAGACGCCGCGCCGGATCGCCGACGGCGGGTCGGCGGGGGCGAAGTCCAGCCCGTCGAGCCGCATGGCGCCGGCCGACGGCGGGAGCAGCCCGAACAGCGCCTTTCCGACCGCGTCCTGCCCGGCGCCGCGCAAGCCCACCACCCCGACGATCTCGCCGGCCGCCAGCCGCAGGTCGATGGGCCCGACGTCGCCGACGACCACGCCGCACAGGTCCAGGCGGTCGGCCGTGCCCTTCGGCGGCGGCGGGCGGTGGAACAGGGCGTCCGGCGCCCGGCCGATGATCAGGCGGATCAGCTCCTGCGGGTCGGTGTCGGCGGTTGCCTGGTCCGCCACCAGCCGCCCGTCCCGCAGCACCACGACGCGGTCGGACACCGCGAACACCTCGTCCAGCCGGTGGGAGACGTAGATCATCGCCACGCCGCGCTCGCGCAGGCCGCGCAGCACGCCGTACAGGCGCTCGACCTCGGACTGCGGCAGGCTGGCGGTGGGCTCGTCGAGCACCAGCAGGTCGGCCCGCGTCGCCAGGGCGCGGGCGATGGCGACCAGCGACTTCTCGGTGCGGGTCAGCGTGCCGACGCGGGCCTGCACGTCGATGGCGCCGCCGACCACCGCCAGCGCCTCCGCCGCCCGCCGCTCGCCGGCGCGCCAGTCGATCAGCCCGCCGCGACGCTCGAAGCGGGAGCCGAGCATCATGTTCTCGCCCACCGTCATCCAGTCGATCAGGCCGAGATCCTGGTGGATGAAGGCGATGCGGCCGCGGCCGTTGCGCGGGTCGTAGGGCGCGCCGTCGAACAGGAAGCGCCCGGTGTCGGGACGATGGACGCCGGCCAGCGCCTTGATGAGCGTCGATTTGCCGGCGCCGTTCTCACCGAGCAGCGCGACGATCTCGCCGCGGCGGATGGCGAAGCGGATGTCCTTGAGCGCGTGGGTCCCGCCGAACCGCTTGTCGATCCCGTCGCAGGTCAGCAGCGGGTGTGCGTCGAGCGGCGGCACACGAAGGTCCGTCGGCGCACGGCGTGTGGCCGGCGTCTGTGGCAGCAGCGTCATCGGGTCCTCCCCGGATGTCTTGGTTTGCGAATCCGCTTGTTACGCAAGCTGTTCGTGATTCAAACGTTGCACGGTTCGGCGTGGCTGTCATGCGAAAGCGGTGGCGGAATCATCGTTGAACGGCCAAAATCACTTTTCACGTTTCCTAAAGAATGGTGCGGCTTTGCGCTGACATTTGCATTCCACCCTTGCCACTCAGACGCAGAAACCCTTACTTTTGGTGATGCGGTGCGGCTCACCCGCCGCCCGCTCAGGACACTGTTCTGTCAATCGGAAGAATGTGGCCCCATGACCTTCCACGCGGCCGACGAAACGGCCACCGCGTGCGCCTGCGGTGCGGGCGGGCCGGTTTCCCCGGATTTCGCCCTCCGCGATGCTGATCCGCGTTTTCGGATTCCCGCCGGGGTGCCGAGCCACGCGGTGCGGCTGACCGATGCCCGGTTCGACGCCAGCTCGGCCGCGGAGCCCGGCGGAACGCTGTTCGCCGTGCTGCGCGGCGTGGTTACGCTGGAGGGGCCGCGCGGGCGCTGGGGGCTGTTGTGCGGGCAGATGGTCTACATACCGCCGGAACGCCCTTACCGGCTGCGCGCCGAACGTCCGGCGGACGTGGTGCTGGTCAAGCTGACGCGGGGCGAGGTGGACTGGCGACGCGACGGCTGCTGGGCGGTACCGATGACCGCGCTGGCGCGCGAGCTGATCCTCAAGGCGACCGATTGGGGGCCAGCGCGCCAGCCGACGCATGGGGGCGTCGACGCCGTCTTTCGGACGCTGGGCTTCCTGTGCGGCGAGTGGTTCGACCGCCGCCGGGTGATGTGGACGCCGCATGGCGATTCCCCGGCGATCGGCGCCGCCATCCGCTACGCGCGCGAGAACCTGCGCGCGCCGTCGATCGGCGGGGCGGCCGCAGCGGCGGGGCTGTCGGAGCGCACCCTGCGCCGCCGCGTGCAGGAGGAGCTGGGCGTCGGCTGGCGCGACTTCGTCCAGGAGCTGCGCATGAACCGCGCCATGGAGCTGCTGAGCCGGGAGCGCCTCAGCGTCGGCGACACCGCCCGCGCCGTCGGCTTCAACAGCGCGGCGGCCTTCACCGTGGCCTTCACCGGCCACGCCGGCCTGTCCCCCAGCGCCTTCGCCCGTGGACGGGAGGGGCCGTGATCGACCGGCTGTCCGACCTCGCCCTGTTCAAGCGCATCGTCGAGCTGGGCTCGCTGTCCGCCGCCGGCCGGGAGCTGGGCGTTTCGCCGGCCACCGTGTCGGTCCGCCTTCAGACGCTTGAGGCGGCGGTGGGCCGGCAGCTCATCCAGCGCACCACCCGCCAGATGCTGCTGACCGAGGCCGGCGAGCAGGTCTTCCACACCGTCCGGCGCATCCTGGCCGACGTCGATGACCTGCAGGACGCGATGTCGAAGGGCGGCGACGCGCTGAGCGGGCCGATCCACGTGTCGGCTCCGGTCGATCTTGGCCGCCACCGGATCGCGCCGGCGATCGACCTCTTCCAGGAGCGCCATCCGGGCATCTCCATCCGGCTGTCGCTGACCGATTCGGTGGTCGACCTGACGCAGGGCGGGGTGGACATCGCGGTGCGCTACGGCAAGCTGCCCGACAGCTCTCTGCGGCTGCGGCGCATCTCGTCGAACCGGCGCCTGCCGGTCGCCTCCCCCGACTACCTCGCCCTCCACCCGGCGCCCGAGACGCCGGACGACCTGCTGGACCACGACTGCATCGTGCTGGTCCGCGACGGCACGCGGTTCGACCAGTGGACCTTCAACGTCGACGGGCGGCTGCACATCGTCAGGGCCGTCGGCAGCCGCGAAACCAACGACGGCGGCCTGATCCGCCACTGGGCGCGGACCGGCCGGGGGATCGCGTTCAAGGCGGCCTGGGACGTCGTCGACGACATCCGCTCCGGCGCGCTGGTGCCGCTGCTGACGCGCTTCTGCCCGCCGACCGTGGACATCCAGGTGGTCATGCCGGCGATGCGTTACCGGCCGGCGAGGACCCGCGCCCTGGCCGACCATCTGGTCGACACCGTCCGCCAGCTCGACAGCGGCCTCGCCGCCATCGACCTGGCGTCTCCGATGGCGCTGGACGGCGGACCACCGGACCCCAGTCCGGCGGCATAGCCGGCGGGCGCCGGGTCATCGGGGAGCTATGGACCCGTCATCGCTGGCTTTGCCCTGGCGTCTTCGCACAGGCCGACGTGTTGCAGCGAGGTGAGCGAGGCAATGGACCGCATCAGCCCCGTGGCTGATCAGGCGACGCGGACGGGAGCCCGTCGCAAACCTGGGGGAGGGATGATACGGCGCTCCTATGGCAGCGATCCGGGGGCGCGATGAAGTGGCGGGTGTTGGTGGAGGTGACGGGCGAGGACGGCGTCGTCACGCAGCACATGATCTCTGAGGGCGAGCGCACCGAAGCCGGTCAGGCGGAAACCCTCGGGCTGACCTTGGCCGAAGGCAAGGCAACCCTGGCCAGCCTGCAGCGCGTCCTGGTGACGGCCCAAGCTGACGCGCACTGCCATCTTCGCCGTCGCTGCGGCCACTGCTGATCGCTAGGACCACCGCACCCGCAGGCTGGTGTCGCTGTTCGGCGTGGTAGATGTGCGTGCGCCCCGCTTCGGCGCCTGCCGCTGCGGCATAGCCTGCCGGCGCAGCCTGACCCCGGTTGCGGAGATCATGCCCGACCGCTGCACCCCCGAGTACGAACGCGTCCTGGCCGGGATGGGCAGCGCGCTGCCGTACCGGCGGGCGCAGGCATTGCTGGCCGAGCTGCTGCCGTTGGACACCGCCCCGGACGTGGAAACGGTCCGCCGGCGCACACTCCAGGTTGGGGCTCGGCTCGAACGGGCGGCGCTGGTCCCGCCGGACGAGGGTTCGCCGGCTCCGGCGCAGGCGATCACGCTGGCCATCGACGCGGGGCACGTGAAGTCGGTGCGGACCTACCAGATGCGCTCGTTCGAGGTGATGATCGCGCGGGTGGGCAACGATGAGGGTCAGGAAGTGGTCTTCAGCAGCATGCCAGCCGAGGCCGACCGCCAAGTGCGGCAACTTCATCACGTCCTGCGCCGTCTGGGGGCGACCACGAGCACGTCGGTCACCATCCTCAGCGACGGCGCGGACGGCCCCCGCTCCCTGGCCGGGGCGGCCAGTGTCGGTCCGGCGCGCCATGTCCTCGACTGGTTTTATCTGGTCATGCGGGTCCAGCACGTGGCGCAAGCGGTCAAGGGCTGGGCCACGGCGGTGTCGGCCGCCACGGAGCGGGCGACGGCGCTAGCCGACGCGGTGTCCCGCATCCGCTGGCGGCTCTGGCATGGGCAGACGGAGTGGGCGCTGGTCCCGATTGGCGACACCCTGACCGACCTCGATGCCCTCGTGGAAGCCGCCGACAACCGGCAGGCCCGGAAGGTGGTGACGCTGTTGCGCGCCCTGGAGACCTACGTCGTCGGCCGGGGCGAGCTGATCATCGACTACGCCGCGGCCCGTCGCCGGGGCGAGCCCATCTCTACGGCGACGACCGAAGGCACAGTGCAGCGCCTGCTGCACCGGCGCATGGGCGCCAATCAACAGATGCGCTGGTCGCCGCGTGGTGCTCACCAAATGCTGAAGGTCCGCTCCGCGGTGATGAACGGCACACTTGCCGCCGATCACGCCGTCGCCGAGCCATACGCCCGCCGACCATTTCGCCGCGCGGCATGAAGGCCCCCAGGTTTGCGACGGTCTCTAGGAGCCGAGGTGAAGGTGGTGTTGGCCATGGCGTGATCTCCCCTGGGGCGTCCGCCTGGTCGAATGCCAGTGCGATGTCTATCGGTCGGTGGCAGTTGCGATTTCAATGGCCACCTCGGCGGTCAGCAGCCAGTCGCAGGGCTTGCCCATGGCGTTCACCGGCAGGGCCGGGCCGATGCGCAAGGCGCGCGGGCGTTGCGGGGCCGGAAGCGTCGCCTCGATCCACTTGGTCAGCCGCCGGCACAGTTCGTCCCGGACCGGTGCGCCGGCGGCCGGGACGATGAAGGCCTTGAGGCGCGTTCCCTCCTCCGGCCGCATCGGGCGGACCGCGGCGGCCTCGACGTCGGGATGGCTGGACAGATGCGCCTGCACCGCGGCCAGCGACACGTTGACGCCGCCAACCTGCACGACGGTGTCGAGGCGCCCGGCCGGGCGGAAGCCCTCCGTACTGTGAACCAGTCGGTCCTGAAGCGTGGCAGTCTGCAGGGTTCCGTCGGCCAGACGCCTGGATACCTGGCCATCCTCGCCGAAGCGCCACCAGGCGAAGGGCCGGAAGGGAGCGTCGGGGGACTCGCGCCAGCCCAGCCCGGCGGTTTCCGAGGAGCCGAACACCTCCACCAGGCGCGCCAGCCCGATGCCGCGCACGCCCCGTGCGGTGGCGGGCGGGCAGGGCGCGGTGGAACTGGTGCCCGACACCCCCGCCGGCAGGGCGGCGCCGGACCGCAGGAGAGCGCCCCACCAGTCGGGATGCGCGACCACGAGATCGCCGGGGAGGAGCCGGGCGGCGAGGCCGCCGGGCGAGGCGCCGCGCCCGGACACCACCGGGACGCCGAGAC
This sequence comes from Azospirillum sp. CT11-132, assembly GCF_047302835.1. Classification (NCBI taxonomy): domain Bacteria; kingdom Pseudomonadati; phylum Pseudomonadota; class Alphaproteobacteria; order Rhodospirillales; family Azospirillaceae; genus Azospirillum; species Azospirillum sp. CT11-132. Next base: position 129,217 of record NZ_JBGLZA010000004.1, on the reverse strand, counting down.
GGCCCGGCAGCAGCACCGTGAACAGAAAGCCGTAGATGTGATGGGCGGGGACCAGACTGACGATGCGCCGCAATGCCTCGGGTCCGTCCGACAGAATGGCGGCCAGCGCCCCAGCCTCCTCCTCCAGCGCAGCCAGCGCATGCTCGCAGCGTTTGGCCTCGCCGGTACTTCCCGAGGTGCGGAAGCTCAGCGCTCCATCGAAGCGGGCGAGTGCCGCCTGACAGATGTCGAGCCAGTCGCCGATCGTCTTCCGCACCAGCAGATAGTCCTCGATGCCGCTGCGGTGGAGGTGCAGCGCCTCATTGAGGGCGGCCGCGAGCTGCAGCAGGTCGAGGGAGTCGGCGCCCAGCCCGTCCTGGCCCAGCGGGAACGTCTCCAGCCAGGGATCGGACCCGTCCGGCGGCGAACCGCCCGGCCGAAGCCGGGCGAACTCACCCGCCAGAAGGTCGCACACAACGCGGCCGAGGGCGCCGCGGTCCTGCCACCATTGTTGGGTCTTCATGGGGGCCGCTCACAGGCGCTTGACGAAGACCCAGTAGCTGTCGCCGACCAGCGCCTTCTTCATGTGCACCTTCACCTTCGTCGGCTTCATCTGATAGTTGAAGGTGTACTCGATCATCGTGTTCAGGTCGCCTGACTGGACGCCCTTGTCAAACACGCCCTTGAACGCCGGGGTGTTGGTGCAGGGAGCGACTTCCGTGAAGAAGTTCTTGCCGACGACCGCCTTCGGGTCGCGGCCGGTGATGGCACCTTCGGCGGCATTGTACTGGAGGATGCGGCCGGCGGAGTCGAGCTGCACGGCGCCGAAGGCGAGGCGGTCGATCTCCGACGCGCTCATCTTGCCGAGCGTGTTCTCAATGTCGGAGGTGCCGAACGCAACAAGCTGCATGGTCGCGGTCATGATGGGAGTCTCCCTGCTCCAAAGTTGGTGCCCGCCGGCGCCCCCGGGAGGGGCGCGTGTCGGATCGGCGACGAGCCCTTTGGCGACCGTCGCGCGTGAGGTGGCTGATGTGGCGGAAGCACGTGTGTGGGGGGTGGGGTTCGGGTCCCCGCCAGCGCCGTCAACATCGATAGAGGTATTTTTCTCGCCTCATCTTGTCCAGGACAAAATGTAGGCCTAACCATACTGGAGGATCGTCGCGACGCCGCAGGTCTGAGCCTATTACCTTTCGGCAAGGCCAAGTTTCTGTTAATTTCATTTTCACACATCGCAATCGGCATGGCATTGGCAATGCAGGAAACGTCCTGGACAGAGCAGAAGCAAGCTGATGGACCCGCGACCCCGGTCACGGAGATAGAACAGGCGACCGGGCTGACGCGCGAGGTGATCCGCAAGTGGGAGGTCCGCTACGGCTTCCCGCAGCCGGCACGCGGCGAGCATGGCGAACGCCTGTACCCGGCCGACCAGGTGGCGATGCTGCGCCTGATCCGGCGCCTGCTGGACGCTGGCATGCGACCGGCAAAGGTGGTCGGCCTGGACTGCGGCGCGCTGGAGGAACTGGTCTGGTCGATCTCGGAGCCTCCCGCCGGCGCGCCGCCCGAGCCCATCGTCGCCGTGCTCGACGCGCTGCGCAGCCACGACCATGCGGAACTGGTGCGGCAGTTGACATTGCAGGTGCATCGCCAAGGCCTGTCCCGCTTCGTCTGCGAAACCATGACCCGGCTGAACGTCGCGGTGGGCGAGGCGTGGCTACGCGGCGAGCTTCGCATCTTCCAGGAGCACCTTTACACCAAGGTGGTGGGCGATGTGGTCCAGGCGGCGGTCGGTGCGATCGGTCGACCCGCCGGCTGGCCGCGCGTGCTGCTGACCACAATGCCGGGAGAGCGTCACACGCTGGGCCTGCTGATGGCCGAGGCGGTGCTGACTGTCGAAGGCGCCTGCTGCATCGGTCTTGGCGCGCAGACGCCAGTAGCGGAGTTGGTCGCCACCGTCGACGCCTACGCCATCGATGTGGTCGCCCTGTCGTTCAGCCTGGCCCATCCCGCCCGCACGACGGCTCCGCTGCTGCGGTCCTTGCGCGACAGCCTTCCGCCCGAAGTCGATCTCTGGGCGGGCGGGGCCGGCATGGGCCGGGTGCCGCCGTTGCCCGGGGTGCGCGCCCTCCACGATCTCGATTCGATCGTTGCCGCCCTGGCCGAGAAGCGGAGTAGGCGGCGTTACTCGTGACGGCGACCGGCGGGCGTCGTCATGCCGAATCTTCCCCCGCTTTCGCCGGCTCCAGCAATCCGATCAACGGCAACTTGGCGTTGCACCTTCGTACCGGTACCAGAAGATGCTGAGAATGTCGGCATAGCTGTTCTGGCCAGCCAACCGTCACAATATCCAGAAGCCCGCCGAAATCAGCCAACTAGCCATTTGATGATAATGCCCAGGTTACCCAAAGTCGGTGTAAAATGAAGCAGGGTCGGGGCAGATACTGCCCCCAGGAGGTAAGGAGAGGCAATGTTTGTCGTGAGTGAGGACGAGCGGTTTGCCATCCGTCAGGCGTTCGAAGCCGGGGGGGAATGGGCTGCTATAGCCGAGCTGCGTCGGTACTTTCCGCTCCAGCGCAATGAGGATGCGCTGTCAGCCGTGCGGGCGATCGTGCGCTGGCCCTCGGAGGCATCATTGTCCAACCGCGACAGCCGCCATAAGTCAACTCCGCCGGGTTCTCGGCCGGCCGCACGCACCGAGCAGACCTCCCCTGGAAGCACGATGAACGAGGCTCCAGAGACACTTGGGCGCAACGCTGAACTTGTTGGAAATAACCAGTGGACGCCGGCGACTTACGAGGCTGTTGCCGCTGATCCCACCGGCGGCGAGGGTGTGATAACCATCATGCTGTCCGGTGAGGTGTGCGGCGCTTTCGGGATCGACCAACGTGTGGCCGATGATAAAGTCGCAGTTTGGGTGGTCACGCATCTGGCGACCGGGCAGCGTCTCCCCCGCGAGTTCCTGACGCATGAGGCAGCAATGGCCTGTGTGCAGAAGCTCCAGGGGCTCCACTGCTGGAGCAGCGGCGATGCAGCGGCAATGCTGAGCCACCCCGATACGCAACTTGCCCAACGTATTCTGCTGGCTGCACCAGACAGCCGCGAGACGTGAAAGGATGCCGTGAGCAATTCTGCCGTCCGGAGACGACCGCACTTTGCCTGCCTGCAGTAGGCATTAAGAGCACCACGCTTCAGAGTGGGAAGGGGAGGGGCTGTATTGCCCCTCCGCGCTCTGGGGGGAGCTTCAAGATTGCCGCCACAGTGAGAAGGGCAAGATCACACCTTCGACACCATCGAGGATCTGCACCACGCTCCGGTGGGCTTCGCCCACCACCGCAACAACAAAGGGCCGCCTCCCGGTATGGACACCGCGCTCCAAGCCTGCGGCGCAACAACCAGCTCCGGGTTGATCGGGCGCCGGTGGCTGAGCTACCCTTGGCCACCAGTACAGGCCAAGCCGGGTGTCTCCATCACAGGCTGCGGTTCCCCCACAGGCAGGAGCGGACATGGCTGGCGGCCACAAGTGGGCGTTCAAGACGAAGCTCCGAGCACGCGCTTTTGGATGGCGCGGGTCTCAAACTGCTGCTGCGCGCTTGAAGGAGGCTGTGATCGAGATCAAGACGGTCGGCAAGTCCAATCCGTTGGTGGCGGGGGAGGGCGCCCTCGCGCTTATGGAGCGGCTGTGGCCCGCATTCGAGCAGATCGATACCTCCTCGGGTGCCTTGGGTAGCGCTGTCAACAAGGCACTCGGTGTGCTGATTCCGGTCCTAATTATGGCACCGGCCGATCCCAAGACCCGCGCCAAATGGCTGGAGCGCCTGTACCAAGCTGTGCTTGATGACGGAGTGCAGTATCTGTTCCCGGTTGAGCAGCGTTGGGGGGAGATCGCCGTCTATCCCGAACTTATGAACAAGTACGCCGACCTTCTCACGCCGTCCCTGCAGCGGGTCTGGTCCGATAGCATGCCCGGCGGCTATCTTGTCGGCGGGACGATCGGCTTGTCTTGTTTGCTCGAGGTCGGGCGGTATGGTGACCTGTTGGATCTGCTCGCGACGTCCCGTCATCGCTTCTGGTCGGATCATCGGTTCGGCGCCGAAGCGTTGGCACGCCAGGGGCTGGTTGACGCCGCCATCGCCTACGCGGATAGCTGTCGTGATCCAAAGTTCCGCAGCTATGATGAGAGGGCCATCGACCGCTTCTGCGAGGCGCTTCTGCTCCAATCCGGGCGGGCAGACGAGGCTTACCAGCGCTATGGACTTCGCACCGGCGTGGGATCTACCTACCTGGCGATCTTCCGCGACACCGTGCGCAGCTATCCCGGTCGGGACAAGCGCCAGCTCCTCCTCGACCTCATTCAGACCCGCGGGGACGCGGGCAAGTGGTTCGCGGCGGCCAAGGACGCCGGTTTCCTCGACATCGCGCTGGAGTGTGCCAGGTCGATGAGCGCCGAACCGGCGACCTTGATCCGCGCCGTGCGAGACAATGTCGAACGGGAACCTGAGTTCGCCGTTCAGGTCGCGATGATTGCGCTGCACAGCCTTCTCGCTGGTGGTGGGTATGATCCGGTCGTTACAGACCTGCATGCTGCGGTTGGTCATCTGATAGCGGCAGCAAGGCGCATCGGCCGTGAGGTTTGGGCTTGGGAACAGCTACAGGCAATGGCGGCCGACCCATGCTCCACAGGACGGGAACACATGCGAACCGCATTGAAGGATGTGCTCCAGCGCGGAATGCTAGCACCGGCAGCCGCGAACTGAGCCAATTCGAAAAGGGTTGGGACGTGGCACCAGGGGAAGTGCAGGAAATCTCGGTCGCGGCTGTCGAGGCTCTGGGCGCCCGACGTCTGGCAGAGATCCTGGTTGGGCACGCTTGCTGGGATGTGGGGCTGCATCAAGCGTTACGGCTCGCGCTCGCTTCACGCAGCAGCGGCGATCAACTGGTTCACACCTTGTGCGATGAACTCCAGCGGATTGAAGCTGATCGCCGGTTCTACGGCTACCGCGAAAGTTCATCTCTGGCCGCCGACCTCGACCGCATCCGTGATGCCATTGTCCGGGACCTGCTGCCACGGCAGCCGAAGGCAGCTATTCAACTGCTCGACCGCTTCATCCGGCTCGACGACAATGTATTTGATCGGTCCGACGATTCCGACGGCATGATCGGTGACGTCATCAAGCAGGCGGTCGACGATCTGGGAGCAGCCTGGGCAGTGCTGCCTGGCCGTGACCAAGTTCACTTGGCGCATGAGGTCTTCGACATTCTCACTGGGGACGGCTATGGCGTTCATGGTGGTGTTGTCAGCGCCTTTACGGAGGCATTGGGGCAGGAAGGTCTGAGCGAACTGGAGCGCATGATCCGCGAAGATCTAGACCGCTGCCGGGCTGAAGAGCGGGAGGCACGGACGTGGCCTTTGATCCGCGGGCTCCAGCAGATCGCCGATGCCCGCGGAGACGTCGACAGCTTCGTTGCCGCCCATCGGCTCGCCGGAACCGAAGATCAGGCCCTGAAGGACATCTGCGAGCGCTTGATTGAGGCAGGGCGCGTCGCCGAGGCCTTGACCCGAGTGGAAGCGGCGGCGGTTCCAGGTCACCGGCGGTGGGAAGTCGATGACCTCCACATTCGGTTGCTGGAACTCCTCGGACGCCAAGGTGATGCCCAAGCGGTTCGCTGGCGGATGTTCTCCAATAGCCTTTCCGAGCATACCCTGCGCGCGTACCTCGCTCATCTGCCAAGTGATGAGCATGAACGGGTGCGAGCGGCGGCGGTGGGAATGGCCCGCCAGCATCGCGAGCCTCATGCCGCGCTCAACCTGCTGATCACTCTCGATCTGGATGCGGCGGCGAACCTCGTGCTTACCCGCATCAGCGAATTGAACGGAGATCACTATTCCAGTTTACGGCCGGCCGCCCAGGCATTGGAAGCCAATCACCCCCTTGCCGCCACCCTGCTTTACCGGTGCATGGGCGACGCTGTTCTGGCGCGGGCACAATCCACGCAGTACGAGCACGCTGTCCGTGATCTCGTCGCGGCCGAGCGATTGGTTTCGGCTGTTGATGATTGGATCAATCATCCATCTCAGGAGGCTTACCAGCAGCAGATCGTCGCCCACCACCGGCAGAAACGGGCCTTCTGGAACCTGATGAAGGCTGCTGGCCTGAACTGGAAAGGGTAGGGGGCCAAACTCGATCCCGTGTGTGGCGATTATTCTCTACGGTGGATTGCGAAATGTTCGGCCCGCGCGATCAGCGCGTCCACCATCGACGGCGGCGGCATTAACCGTGTTCCAGGCGGTAGCTGGTCGACCGGTGACGGTCCAAAGCCTCGGCGATCACCGGCACCGGCATCTTGGCGTCGCGCATGTCCTGGATGCGGCGGCGCTCTGCGAAATCGATCTGCGAATAATGTTCACCCATCAGCGCTCATGACCCGTAAAGCCCTGTGATTACAAGAAAGTTGCACTTCAGAATAGAACCTGCCCCGCTTACAAATAAAAAGCACATAATCAATGTTATGGAAATGTTAGGACAGTCATGCGACATCGCATAGTTCTACAAACGCAAAGATTTCACGTCCTGGATCATTGGCAATCAGGCCAAGGGAAGCGTCCGTCAAAGCTGATGATCATCAAGTGACCTCAACATCATGCGGCCATGTTGCACGGAAATGATAAAGGCTGGAGATCACTCCAGCCCCACCGTCGGCCATGGGAATCGGACGGAGGTCGAGTGTCCAAGATCGATCATGCGGTCAAGTACCGTGATGCCGACGGCAACCTCCGTTGTCTGCGCTGCATCGGAGCACAAGTACTGCTCCATCTTAATTCCGCTATTTGTTTATTTTTTCTTGAAGCGCCTTGATTTTCGCAAGTATGTCATCAAAAGCTGGAGGCTTTTCATCGAACATCATGGGTGCCATTGCTCTGTAGTCGGTGCGAAGGTCCTTGATCCTCGTCTCGTGCGGCAAGAGTTGTAGCGTTCCTGGGCGAGCGGTATCGTAATTGGCCCAGCCGGAGCGGAAGAACGTGGCTTTGTGCTTGGCGACCTGCGCGAGAAGCTCGAAGTCCTCAGCGGCGATTTTGCCGTCGCTGGTATCGAGGAGCATGGCGAGATCGTAATAGTGCCGTGAAAAATATTGTGGTGTCGGCGATCCAGCGGGCCTGTGAGCCTCGGCATGCAACGCCGTCGCTTTCTCCCAAAAGGTGCGTCGAGCGGATAGGACGACGACAGTGCTGTCAGAGTCTTCGAAGAAGTCAGGAAAATCGTCCGCCGCATAGGGCCGGATGATCCGCTCTTCAGTTGGCCAGGGGTCGCCGCGAGCGCCGAATTCGAGCTTCACGCGGGGAGTGATGTACCCCATGCTCCTGTATTCAGTCGCAGTGAGCGCGGTAGGATAGTGGAAGTTCAATGTTTGGGCGTCGGCGGCATCGATCTCCAATGCCCATTCGTTATTGGTCGGTTCGCCAAGCTGTTTGATGATCGCAATACGAAGCGCAGGAAGAAGCTTCTCAGCGATGTGCAACTCGACGTCGTGAGTTAGCTTGTCGATGAGCTGCCCCACCTTCTTTCTACTTAGGCCTTCTTTCTCCGGATCTCGGTCCCCGGTGTAGCCGAGATCGGCCCGATCGAAAGACAGGTCGATATCTTCCGAGAAGCGACGGATGGCGTTGAAGGCCTTGGAGAGAGAGGTGCCGCCCTTGAACACGAGCGCCGCGGTATCGGCCGGCTGCTCAAAGAGACGGCGCAGTGTCCAGCAGACCCAGAAATCTTTCTCAATGATGGTATCCGCGACGCCGCGAGACGCGCCGGTCTCCCCGAATAGGGCGGCACGATCTTGGGCGGGAAGCAGAGCGACCTTATCCATCAGCCTCACCTGACGACACGGTGTTTGCGATAGACACGAGCGTCGGCCGCATCCATGCAGGCGCCTGAACGGCTGTAGACGCAAGCGTCTTCTTATCCTTGGCCGAAAGGTGACGAGCCGCAACCTGCTCAACGTCGGCGGCACGGAAGACCCCGACATGACGCAAGGCTTGGACCACGGTGCCGGCCGCACTTCCCGGCGCGATGAGGTGCTTGGGCGAAGCGTGCCGAAGATCGACGACGCGCTTGCCCAGCACGACCCGACGGGAGGGGCCATTAGTGAGGTAGGTACTCTTTGCCGGAACCTGCGTCGACAGACCGAGCTCATTGGCTGCACGAGCGCCGGCGACCTGCACGTGCGAACCCGTCTCCCGCGCCAATGCGTGGGCCACATCATCCGGTGCCGGTGAAAGAGGGCCGAGCTTCGGATGAATCTTGGGAAAGTCGTATAGCCCCCGCGCCAGACGACGAAGCTGACCGCTCTTGGCCAGCCGCGAAAGCGCCTGATCGATCGCCGACCGTCCTGCCACGTCCAAGAAGTCGCTCGGCGTGAAAACGCCACCACGCCCGCGGGCACGGGCGCGTTTCATGATCCGATCAGGAACCGATGTGGCTGTAGCTTTCATATGTCAGAAAATAAGCTGTTTTTTTCTGACATTCAAGAGGTGGTCGGTTATGTGGAGCGTGCCCCGCTATCCCGCCCATGCGCAGGGTAGAGGCCGGAATGGTGTGAACCAACATCCAAGTCTGGGGCATTGCCGTGCGCCCTATTAAGTTGATGTTGCTGGGAAATCTACTTTGTTCGCGTTGGCAGGAGATCGAACGGATCCGCATTGCACCATCCAGCCGAGCAATCAAATCCAGCGTTTCGGCATCATCTCCTGCTGCCCCGTACTTTACGGCGTTGGGCGTCATACTCAACCTGGGTTAGCCGCCTGCCGTCTCCTTGGCGCAAACCTCGTTCATCGACCTGCGCATGGGTGCCGCGCGCCTGCGCCAGGTCGGCTGCCATGCGCTGCCGCTCGCCCCGCGCCAGCCCGGCCGACACCTGCTCGACCAGCTCTCCCCTACCCTGCGAGCGTGCCAGATCGTTCCAGTCGGTGCCGCGGTCATTCGGCCGGAAGGTCGGCAGCAACACCGTCCCTCCAACCCTGGCGGCCGCGTCCTCGGCCTTCTCCCGCCCGACGTTCGGCTTGCCCTGGCGTTCCTTGACGTGATCGTTGTCGCCGGCAATCACCAGCGGCTTGTCCGAATACCGCTGGCGCAACACTTCGGCCACCGGCCCGAGGTTGCCGGCGTTGAAGGCCACTGCTACGGCCAATCCGGTTTCCCGGTGCAGCGTCGCCGCGGTGGCATAGCCCTCCGCCACCAGCACCGACTTTGAGGCCGCGGCATCCCCGATCAGGAAGTACCCGCCTTGGGTACGGGCCTCCTTCTGGAAGTTCTTGCGCCCCTCCGCGGTGATCGCCTGCACCGACATCACCTTGCCGTTCATGTCCTGGATCGGCACCAGGAGGTTCCCCTCGGGGTCCTGGCGCAACCCGTAGGACGGCACATTCTTGGACAGCAGATAGGGATGATCGTCAGCCGCCGGCTCAGCCTGAGTTAGCCGCGCCTCGGCGGCGTCCGCCGCCCGCTCCTGCACCAATTCGCGCTCCTGCGCGCGGGTCTGCCGACGTTGAGCCGCCTCGGCGGTCAAGCGGGCACGGTCCACCGTGGTGGCGGCCTGTGTGCGGCCCGGTGCCTTCCAATTCCGCTCCACCCCCGTCTTATGGTTCTTGATATAGCCGGCCGGGTGCCCATCCATGTGGCCAACATAGGCACCGCTGCGTTCACCCGGTTTGTCGCCCTCCACCCGCACCCGCCGCATCTGGCCGTCCATTTCCGGCGGCCCGTCCAGGTGCAGCCCGGCCTCGCGCAAGGCGGCGGCGAACTCGGCGCGTGGATCGCGGCCGGCGTCCACATGCAGATTGGTATGCCCCGGCCGCCATTTCTCCAGCGGCGCCAGATCGACACCGGGCGGCGCATACCACGCTTTCTGCTCACGGTCCCAGCGCGCTCCCAGCCCCTTCGCCTCGTCCTTCTCGGCATAGGGCACCACCAGATAAACCCGCTCGTCGGCCGTCTGCATGGCCACGGCCTGCGTCTCGGAAATGAGCACCGGCATTTTGACCTGCACCCCCTCGTCCTGGCCCTGCGCCGGTACCGACGTGTGGTCGCGGCCTTGCTGCTGACCCTGATCCTGGCTGAGCTGCTGCCCCAATCCGTTGAGGTGCTTGACGATCTTTTCGGCGTCGGCCGCCGCGCGGAAAATCTCTCGCGGGTCCTCCTGCAAGGCTTCGATCCAAGTGCCGATGTAGGCGACGTGCTGGCCGGGGTCGTGGCCGATTTCGAGTTGCTGCCCCAGCACCATCGAGGCGATTTCCGCCCGCAGTTCTTCCCTGGCGTATCCCGATGATCCGAACGGGTGCGAGAGGTCGCGGTCCAGGCGGGAGCTGTGCCCGGTCCAATGCCCCTTCTCGTGGAGTGCCGTCGCATAGAAGCCGTCGGCGTTCGGAAACTGCGAGCGCTCCGGCAGCACGATGTGATCCCACACCGGGCTGTAGAAGGCACGGTTGCCGGCTTGGTGAAGGATCTTCGGATCGCCGGCCGACAGCAGCCGCTCCGCCTGCTCGTGCCGCTGCCACTCTGGCAACGCAGGCTTTGCCTCGGCCGCCGGCAGCCCGTCGATCTGCGCCGCGTTGAACACCACGGCGGACAGGACACGGGGCCGCTCATAGCGCACCATCTGCTTGAGCGGCTGGCCGTCCTCGCCGGTCACCGGCTTGCCGTCCTGCCCCAGCAGCGGCTCCAGGCCCTGCCATTTCCAATACTGGACGCGTGTGCCCTTCTCGCCCTTGCGCACCTGGGCACCCGTGTCCTGGGCTTGGTTGTAGGTCATCCAGCGCGGATCGCCGTAGCCCCTGGCCTGCCCCATCGCCATCAGCCACAGGGTGTTGGCGCCACGGTACTCGTTGCCGGTGGTCGGGTTATAGGGCAGGTGCCGCTCGCCCGGCTTCCACGGCTTGATCCAGGGCGCCGTTCCCTCCTTGAGCTGGTCGATGATGGTGGCTGCGACGGTCTGGACGAACTCATTCGACGCCATGGCCGTGGCCCTCCAGCGCGTCGCCTAAGTCGGCGTTCGACTCCCAAGCGTCGGCCTCGGTCAGCGCGGTTTCCTCAAACGCGCCCAGCGCCTCGGCCTCGTCGGGATCGACCTCAACCACCACCCCTAGCGTGCCGAAGTCCGACAGGCTGGTGGAGAGGATCGCGTCCTGCTGGATGCGGGTCGGCGCCTGTTCGGCGTCATTGGCCGCCAGGGGCAGAGCCCCGGTCGGAAGGCTGTTGTTGGACATTGGTCGTCCTCCGGTAAGCCGTGGTTTCAGCATGATAGGGATCGGCCGGCGCCGCCTCGGGCGCCGACTGGGGGAGGGGTTGGCGGGAAGGAGCCGCGTCACCCGAAGCAGCGCCGGCTACAAAGGTCACGCCCGCGCCGTAGTAGCGGGCGACATAGCCGTTGCGGAACCCGCGCTCGAAACTGCCGGTGTTGTAGGCGCTGAGCGCTGCCTTTAGCGCCTCCTGACCGGGGCCGTGGCGCTCGACCGCCCGTCCATAGTTGGTGGTCAGGATCGCCGCCCCGGCTTTCAGGTTGGTGCAGGGGTCGAACATCTGCTCGACCGTGTAGCCGAGCCTCGACAGGTTGGCCGAGTTCACTTGCATCAAACCGAGATCCACCGTGTAGCCGGCGGCCATTGCGGAGCTGGAAAGCTTCACCGCGTCGGCTATGTCGATGGCCGGCCGCGCCAGCGACGCGCCGTTGATGTTGATCGCCAGGGGATTCCCCCCGCTCTCCACCCGGATGATCTCCTGCACGGTCTGCGGCGCCACGTCCGGTGCGCAGGCAAGAATGAGGTCGATCATGACGCCCCCTGCACCAGGATGGGACGCGCGGTGCCCTGGATGCTCTCCAGCGGCAGCGCCCCGAAATAGCGGCTGTCGAAGGACGCCGGGTGATGGGAGGACACCACCCACACGGTGCCGGCCTCCACCCGGTACCGGCCGGGCGGCAGCACCGGCATCGGCCGGCCGGCGCCGTCCACGGCGAGCGGCCGGCTGTTCACCAGCAGCACGCCATTCACCCGCACCCCCTCGGCCGTCAGCTCCACCTCGTCACCGGCCTGGGCGACGATGGGCTTGAACAGCGGTTGATAGCCGCCGGGGCAGGATCCCGCCGGCACATAGCCGCGCTCACGCGCCAGCCGGAACGGTTCGCCGTCGGGCGGGCACAGCTCGACCACAACGCCCGGCGTCACGGCGCCGGCCGCATCGACCCGCCACAGCCCGACCGGCAGGGAGGGGGTGGAGTTGATCCGCCAGCCGGCAGTGCCGGCAGCGGTGGTCGCCACAGTCGCCAGGATGGCGGCACACCACACCCCCACGGCAAAGCGTCGGCTCACAGCACGAACGCCTTGCCCGGTGTCTTGCCCGGCCTCAAACCGCGCAGACGATCGGTTGGTGGAGCTGGGATCTTGGCCCGGTCGGTGAAGACCGGATCGCGGAAGTAGAGGCTCTGCGTGCCATAGACCGGGGCATGGCCGGCGGCGAACACCAGCACGTCGCCCGGCTCGCTGATCCGGCCGGCCTCGTCCTTCACCGGGGCTTTCAGCCGCATCACCTCATCGGGCGTCAGCAGCGGCCGGCTCACCTCGTGATAGGAGCGTGTTACGTTCTGCAAGACGGCGCCAAAGCGCGATCCGCTGGTGGAGATGTCCTCTTTGACGATCGTCGTGGTCCCGGTCATCTTCGACAGCCACTCGGCCGTCTCGACCTTGTTCGGCGCGTAGGCCACCCGGACATGGCAACTGGACAAGATGCTCTCGTCCTTGCCGTAGAGGCTCCAGAGCTGGGCCACGTCCTGAACGATCACATAGGCCTTGATGCCGTAGCCGGTGATGAAGGACAGCGCCTCTTGGAAGACCTCCAGCTTGCCGAAGCTGGCGAACTCGTCCAGCAGCAGCAGCAGGCGGTGCTTGTGAAGCGCCTGCTCCTGGCCATCGACAAAGATCATCTCGTCGCGCACCAGCACCCTGACGATCTGGTTGATGACCAGCCGCATCAACGGCTTCAGCCGATCCTTGTCGGCGGGACGAACAACCAGGTAGAGCGACACTGGCCGCTCATGGTCCATCAGGTCGCCGACCATGAAATCACTGCGCCCGGTGTTCTGCTCCACCAGCGGATCCCGGTAGAGACTGAGGAAGCGCCGGGCGGTGGAGAGGATCGAGGCGCGTTCCTCGTCCTCGGTGTTCAGCATGTCGCGGGCCGCCGCCGCCACCACCGGATGGGCGACGGCCTCGCCTGTGTCCGCTTTCCACAGATGCCGGTTCTCCAGCATCTCCTCGTACAGCTCGATCACCGGCCGCTCCGGGTCTGACAGGGCCTGCGCCACTGCCGGCAAGGTGACAGCCCGTCCGTCCTTGGCTTCCTTGTAGCTGAGATGGAGGATGACCCCGGTCAGCAGCGCATGCGCCGATGCCGCCCAGTGGTCCAACTGCCCGGTGCCCTGGGGATCAACCATGATGGTGACGACGTTCTGCACGTCGCCCACCTCGTAGAGCGTGCCGAAGCGGATTTCTGCCAGCGGGTTGAAGGCAACGCTGCCCTCGGCCGCCGCCGGATCGAACTTCATCACCACTTGGCCCTGCGCCTTGCGCCAGCCCGCCGACATCGCCCACAGCTCGCCCTTCATGTCGTGGGCCACGACGCTGTGCGGCCAGGACAGCAGGGTGGGGACCACCAGCCCGACGCCCTTGCCGGATCGCGGCGGCGCGATGGCGGCGATGTGCTCCGGCCCGTTGTGCCGGAGGTAATGCAGCCGGCCGGTTGCCGGATCGGTCCAGCCGCCGACATAGACGCCGGCACCCGGCTTGTCCGCCGCCGGCAGCAGCCCGCTGCGCTCCACCTCGCTCCGGCCCGCCCAATGGGCGGTGCCATGCACCCCCTCGTGCCGGGTGGCGCTGCGGGTTGCAAGCCCAACGGCCAGCACAGTGGTCAGGATGCTGGCGCCAAGTCCGCCGAGAAAGCCGAGATTTGCTGTGTCGAACACCGCCTTGGCCGACCAGTACCAGTCCATCTGCCACCGGAACCAAGCCCACGGCGGATAGACCACACCGATCAATGGCTCCCCTAGTGCCGGATGGTAGCCGAGACTCTGCGCCACATACTGGGTGCAGACGCTCGACAACCCGACCGCCGTCCCGGCCAGCAACAGCGGCCCGAACAGCCGCGCCCGTGATCGCTTGCGCTTGGGCTGGAGGGTCGGACTTAAGGGACCGGCCGTCGTCATCGCTTGCGCCCTTTCGATGGGGAAAGGAGGCGGCCCCGGCTGTCCAGCTCGACCGTCTGCCCCACCCGCCAGGTGCTCGCCTTGGCGGCCTGGGCGGGGGTGACCGGCTTGACCAGCGTCTCGCCGCCTCGATGCAGCAGCACCACCTCGGCACCGTCTTGCAACCTGCGGCGGCCTTGGTAGACCACCGGGCCGGCGTCACTCACCGTCCAGAGGCGTGTATAGTCTATCGACTTTACTGTCTCCCTCCTATTGTTCCGGCGGGAGATGAAGTCGGTGACGGATGTAGATCCTTCGGCCTGGGTCATAGGCTCGGCCATTCGAGCGCGCTCCCGCTCGAGCTCGGGATCGGCAAAGCGCACCTCCAGCCCCTTCACCGCCGCGAGCTGCGCCACCTGCGCTTTGAAGGCACCGGTGCCCTCGACCACCAGGGCTTGGCCGCGGAAGCGGTCATCGGCGAGCGACAGGGCAAGGAAGGCCGCCCCGATCGTGACCTCGGTCACCCGCACTTGGGTTGCCTCGTCGCTCACCACCCCGCCATCCTCGACCCGGTAGACCAGCGCACCGTTCTTGCCGGCCTTCGGCCGCAGCCGCTCATAGACGATGTGCCGGGCCGCATCGGCGTCGGCTGCGGTCAGCAGGGTCTCCGCCATGCGGCGTTGCCGGCGAGAGCGGCTGCGCAACACCGCCACCGCCATCTCGTTGCCCCCGCTGGCTTCTGCCGTCAGGAAATCTTGCCAGCGCGGCAAGCCCTGCCCTGCCACCTGCTGGCGCTGTCGGGCTTGCTCCTGGCGCCGCGCTGTGGCGTCGGCCCGGCGCTGGTGGGCCAGCATCGTGTAGGCATGCCGGCGCTCGGCCGCTGTCAGTCCTGGGCTGCGCTTGATCTCCGCCCGCCGTGCGGCATACCACGCCGCCAGTTCCCTGGCATGCTCCGCCTGGGCCTGACGCATCGCTGCCCGCTGGGCGGCCCGTGCCTTGAGCAGCGCCTCCCGCTGTGCCTGGTACTCTTGGTACAGCCCCTCACTGTTGCTGTGCCGGTGCAGAGGCACTCTCTGGTAGCCGTGCCCTGGCTGTGTGGCAGTGTCGCCCTGGGGATCGTTACTGGCCGCCACGTTCGGCCGGCGCTGGTTCTGCGCCTGGGATGGCTCATAGGCTCCCAGTCTCTTCGTCAGCGATTTGGCGGACAGGCTGCGGTCGACACTGCTTGCCTTCACACCGAGCCCTGTCGCCTCCTGCACGATCGCCAGACCGGCGCCCCTGGGCCGGATCGCCAGCCCATGGCGCTCCAGCACCGCGTGCAGCTCGCCCCAGTTCGCCGCCCTACCCGCCCGCTCCACCAGCTGGGCGCCTGCCGTCTCCTTCACCCACCGCAAAAACGACATCTCGCCGTCGTGCGCCTCCAGATCGGCCGGTCTGCCGGGCAGCGTCAGACCGTCCATCGGGTGGCGCTGAAGCCCGTGCTTCTGCTCCAGCGCCCGGCACAGCTTGAACAGGTCCTTGTAATCGTAAAACGGCTCAATGCAGTGCAGGGTACGGGGATGCACCCGATTGATCGCGAGGTGGAGGTGGAAGTGCTTGGTGTTGGTGTGGGCGGCACTGATCCGCTGATGCTCGGCATAGCCAATGCCGGCGCACAGCGTGTCCTCGATGTCCTCCAGCTGAGCCCTGGTCGGCACCTCCCCCTCGGGGAAGCTCACGATCAGGTGATAGGTCTTGTCGCCCTTCGCCCGCTTGTTGCGCTCCTGTGTCACCAGGATCTCGCGGATCGCCCACCCCGGTTCATCACTGGTGCAGTTGGTGATGCGCGACCACGCCAGCTTTTCCCCTCCGCCTTTGGCGTCCAGAATGTAGTCCGCCGTCCGCGTCCATAACTGCGCCGCCGCCTCGGTCTTCGCGACCAGAATATAACGACCCAGTCTTGCGAAATCGGAGGTCGCCGCCGTCCGCTTGACCCGCTTGGCGATCATAATCGCGTCACCGCATGGCGAAGCTCGTCCTGGGTGTCCTTGATGTGTCCCAGCAGTTCGCGCACGTCGGCAACCGCTGCCCCCCGACCCGGTGTGTCGGTCAGCCACAACTTTAGGAGGCCGCCGAGCCGTCCCAGATCGGCGTTCACATTTATCAGCCGCTCCACTGCATCGAGGTCCACCACGCTGCGCGGCTGATACCCCAGCCCGACACTGCGCAGATAGGCCGACACCGACAGGCCAGTCACCTTCGCCTGGGTCTCGATCTGTGCTCGTTCCCGAGGCGACACCACCACCCGCAACGGGCGGTTCCGCTCCCTCGTCTCTCCAGACTTCAATTTTGGCATGGTGGTTTCCTCCCTGGCGTTCAAAGTGGCGGCAGCCGCCGTATGCCTCGCAGAGCAAGAGCAGCGTCGAGCCCACTGGGCGAGTAAGCGCGGGTGGTGGGGGACGACACGGCTTCGCCGTGTTGGCCAACAACACACATCTTGTCAGCCAAAACTCTGCGAAACTCTGCAATAGTCTGCAAGACTCTGCGAAGGCTTATCCCACCTGAGTCACAATCGCAAAGATTTGCAGAGCCTCTAAAACCTTCGCAATGGTTCGCAGAGTTTCGCAGTCTATACCGTCGGAGAGTTTGCGAAACTCTTCGAAACTTTGCGAGACTCGGGGTCCGGTAGCCGCTGAGAGAGCCGATGATGGACAAGCCGGACAGTGCCGGCCCTGTGCGCCACTGGGGCGCCGGCCGGATCGCCTTCCTGACCATCCTTGAAACCGTTCGCAAGGACGTGACCCAGGGTTACCCGCTGACGGTGATCCACCAGCGTTACGCCGCCAGTCTGGGCGTCAGCTACTCAAGCTTCGCCCGCTATGTGCAACGCTACATCACTGAGGTGGACACTGCAGAAAGCCGGCGACGAAAGAGCGACAGGGACGTGACCGCTCCTCCCAATAAGGCCGACTTACCCGCGTCCCCTACGCCGCGGCCGCCCTCCGCCAAACCCTCCGATCCGAACGCCGCTCCCATGATCCGTCAGTTTAAATACGACCCTCGCGCGAAAAACCCCGAGGACCTGATTTAAGGAGTTATTAATGACGACGAAGGTCAAACAGGCCACTGATGAGGCCGCAGCGTTACCCGAATCGCCTTCCCAAATTCACATGACACTCCAGGGAAAAGGGGGTGTCGGAAAGTCCATGATCTCGTCCTTCCTGGCACAATACCTCATCACCCATAACCGGCCCGTCACCTGCATCGACACCGATCCCGTCAACGACACCCTCTCGGGTTACGGAGCCCTCAATGCCCGCCGCCTCGACCTCTTGCAGGGCAATCAGATCAACACCCGCAACTTCGACACCATGATCGAGTTGCTGGTGTCAGAGGACGCCAGCGTCGTGGTCGACAATGGTGCCGCCTCCTTTTTGCCCCTCACCAGCTATATGCTCGAGAACGGCGTTGCCGACCTCCTGGCCGCTTCAAGAAGACAGCTCGTCGTCCATACCGTCGTCACCGGCGGTCAGGCCATCATGGACACCCTTACCGGCTTTGATCAGCTCGCCCGCCAGCTTCCCGAAAGCGCCCAGATGGTGGTGTGGCTCAACGAGTATTTCGGCGACATTGTCGCAGACGGAAAGAGCTTTGAAGAAATGAAAGCCTACCACCTCAACCGGCATCGGCTGAAAGGGCTGGTGAAGATCAAGCGCTATACCAGCGAAACCTTTGGAAAAGACATGGAGATGATGCTGGACCGCAAACTCACATTTGATGAGGCGGTCAGCAGCCCCGATTTTGGCCTGATGGCGAAGCAACGTCTGACGATGATGAAACGTGATATTTTCAATCAGATCGCTCTTGTCGTCTGACCGCCATGGACGTCCAACGCCTGATCGGTGAAGTTGCCAAGCGGCACAACGTGCTGCTCGGCCCCTCTGACCCGATCCTCGTCACGCTCACCCTCAATGAGCTGGTGCTCGCCCACTATGTCGAGCGACTGACTGCCACGCTGGAACAGGCAGAGGACCGGACGGCTGCAGGGTCGGCCCAGCAGATCGCCGCGGCCCGCGAGCTGGCCGGCAAGCTGGTCACCGAGACTGGAGGCTACGTGGCCGGGCAGGTTGAGGAAGCCGGAAAGGCCGTTCAGGCGCAGCTTCTCGCCTCGCTCGACCGGCAGGTGCAGGCAGCACGGGAAGCTGCCGAGCAGGCGGTCCTGGCCCGCCAGACGGCTCTCTACGCCGCCCTGGTCGCTGTGGGGGCCGTGTGTTGTCTCTTCGGCCTGCTGGTGGGAGCCATCGCCTTGTAGCGCCGTCTGTCTCCGAATGTTTCACCCGACGCTCACCGATCGGTCTAACGCCAGGGCATGATGAATTATGGTTCTAGCAGCTCGTGCAATGGCTTTCCAACGACCCGTGCCAGCAAAGACATATAGCTCAGACTTGGCGAGTGCAGTGATCTTTCGAGAAAGCTGAGGTAGGTCTGGCTTATGCCTGTCAACCTCATGATATCGTACTGAGAAAGACCTGCCTCCAGCCGGGCTTTCTTGAAGTTTCTAGCGAATGTTAGGAGCTCTGGCGGCGCAGTCTCTTCAGTGACGCGCTGCTTATGAGTTTTGCGCGGGGTGCGGGACTTTTTGCCTTCTTCCGTCACAGCTTGACGACCATCACTTCGTTGGTGAAGGCTTGAGAAGCTCATGCAGAGGTCTGCCCACCACACGTGCCAGCAAAGCCATGTGGGTCAAGCTGGGATCAACAACCGCACGCTCCACTTCCGAAACATAAGCCTGGGAAATGCCGATTCTTTTGGTGATGTCGGTTTGTGTCAGTCCGGCAGCGAGGCGGGCCTGTTTAAAATTATGAGCAAAAATCAACAGCTCCACCGGTTTGTCTTTGTGAGACGTCCGGCGTTTGGGAGGAGCTGGCTCTGGCTTTTCTTCTGGTCCGGTCAAGTCTTTTGCCCGCGCCTACTATTCTGTCACGGTGAGCATCACAATAAGCTGGCTGAGCAGGTAGTTCTGTACCACAACCGGCTTGAGCAGCTCGCTCATTCAAACTTTCGATGGACGTTCTAGGACGCGTAACTGCAAAAAATTCCAGTATTGCGGCCTGTTTGTTAGGAACGCCACGTCCCACTCCCTGTCCAATTAGCGACACTGCCGTATTCTCGCCTCCACAGTACTGGGGCAATTTTGGAATTCAAGCGACTTGCGCTTAAACCCGCATGCTCAAACGACATACCCGAATATGCGCGCTTTTCGTTAAACAATGCGTTTTCGGACTCCTCTGTGGTGGTCCTGTCCTTTTGACGGTACAACCTTACCACGACCATTGACGGGCCTTTCTATGCCCTTTTAGCCGTTCTTAGATGATTATGTCGGGGCTATAGTGAGCCCCGCAGGAGAGAACGAAACAGCGACACCATGAGGTGCCAATGAGCGTGACCACTGCCGCCTCGTTCCAACAGGAACACGACCGGCGCGTGCAGGAGAAGCTACGCCGTGAGCTTGGCCCTCTGGTGTGCGGCTTTCTGGCCGAACCCGATGTCGTGGAAATCGCGCTGAACCCGGACGGCCGCTTGTGGGTCGAGCGGCTGGGGCAGGAGATGATGCCGGCCGGCACCATGTCGGCCAGTCAGGCAGAATCCCTGATGACCACGGTGGCGGCGGCTCTGCGCACCACAATCACCCGCGACACCCCAATCCTCGAATGCGAGCTGCCTTTTGACGGCTCCCGCTTCGAGGCCCTCATTCCACCGGTCGCCGCCGCTCCCACCTTCGCCATTCGCCGCAAAGCGTCGCGCGTCTTCACGCTCGATGAGTATGTCGAGCGCGGCATCATGACCGAGCGCCAGCGGGCGGTGCTGGTGGAGGCCGTCGCTGCCCGGCGCAACATCCTGGTGGTCGGTGGCACCGGCACCGGCAAGACGACGCTGACCAATGCCCTCATCAAGGAAATCGAACGTGCCACCC
The DNA here is from genome assembly GCF_047302835.1 of Azospirillum sp. CT11-132. Classification (NCBI taxonomy): domain Bacteria; kingdom Pseudomonadati; phylum Pseudomonadota; class Alphaproteobacteria; order Rhodospirillales; family Azospirillaceae; genus Azospirillum; species Azospirillum sp. CT11-132. Next base: position 109,068 of record NZ_JBGLZA010000004.1, on the reverse strand, counting down.
CGCACCACCGGCTGATCATCATCGAGGACACGGTGGAGCTTCAATGCAGCGCGCCCAATGCGGTGCCGTTGCGCGCCACCGAGCATGTCAGCATGCTGCGCCTTCTCAAGGCGACCATGCGCTTGCGTCCCGATCGCATTCTGGTGGGTGAGACCCGCGGCCCGGAGGCCCTGGCGCTGCTGAAAGCCTGGAACACCGGTCACCCTGGCGGCGTCGCCACCGTCCACTCCAACACCAGCGACAGCGCCGGCACCGCCGGCTTGGTTCGCCTGGAAAGCCTGATTGCCGAAGCCACTCCAACGCCGATGCACACGCTGATCGCCGAGGCGGTCAACCTGGTGGTCAACATCGAAAAGACCTCGTCCGGTCCGGGCCGGCGCATCGCCGCCGTTCTCGCCGTCGAGGGGTTCGACGGCAGCAATTACGTCCTGTCACAACTCGGATAAAGCTTCCATGCGCACTCCTCTCTTACGCGGCGTCTCAGCCGCCACCCTGACGGCTGCCCTCACGGTTCTGCTGACCGATCCCCAACCGGCGCTCGCTGCCGGCGGTGGCGGCGGTGGGCTTCCCTGGGAAGCGCCGCTCCAGACCTTCGTCAACTCGCTGACCGGGCCGGTCGCCTTCGCCATTTCGCTGCTCGGCATCGTCGTCTGCGGCGCCATGCTGATCTGGGGCGGCGAGATCAACGAGTTCGCCCGCCGCTTCGTCATGCTGGTGCTGGTCGTCGCCCTGCTGGTGTTCGCCACCAACATCCTGACCCAGCTTTTCGGTGTCGGCGCGGTGATCGCCGCTGCCGGCGCCGGGGTGGTGCTGGGGTGACCGGCTCCGCCACCAGCGGACTGCGCAGGACGGAGTTCCGCCGGGCGATGCACCGCGCCAACCTGCTGATGGGCGGGGAGCGCGAGCTGGTGATGTTCACCGCTCTGGTTGCCGGCGGTCTGATCCTGACGGCGCAGAACTGGATCGCCACGACGGTCGGTCTCAGCGTCTGGTTCGGCCTGATCGGCTTCCTGCGGAGCATGGCGAAGGCCGATCCCCGGCTGAGCCACGTCTACACCCGCCACCTGCAATACCAAGCCTACTACCCGGCCCGGTCGCGGCCGTCCCGCGACCGATAAGGAGGGGCCATGCTGGCTCTCAAAACCTATCGCGACAAGGCCAGGGGCGTGCCCGATCTGCTCGACTGGGCCGCCCTGGTCGATGACGGGATCGTTCTCGGCAAGAGCGGCGCCCTGCTCGCCGGCTTCTACTATCGCGGGCCGGACACCGCGTCTTCGACCGCCGACGAGCGCAACTATGTGACAGAGCGGGTCAACGCCGCGCTCGCCCGGCTGGGAAGCGGCTGGGTCAGCTGGTTCGAGGCCGCCCGCCTGCCCTCGGCCGGCTATCCGTCGGCCGAGGCGTCGGCGTTCCCCGATGCGGTCAGCCGCCTGATCGAGGCGGAGCGCCGCCGCCAGTTCACCACCCGTGGCGCGCACTACGAGTCCGACTATGCCCTGGTGGTGCAATACACCCCGCCGCTGCGGCGCAACACCAAGATCCAGGATTACCTGTGGGATGAGGATCCGACCGCCGCGCCGCAGTCGCCGGCCGACCAGACGCTCGCCGCTTTCAGGAAGGCGCTCGACGATCTGGAAGACGCGCTCGGCACCGTGCTGACGGTGCGCCGCATGACCGGCTACAGCCATGTCTGCGCCCAGGGCCGTGAGCATCTGCGCGACGAGCTGGTCGACTATCTGCATTTCTGCCTGACCGGCGACGACAGCCCGCTCAACATTCCGCCGGACGGGATGTATCTCGACGCGGTGATTGGCGGGCGCGAGCTGTGGACCGGCGACACCCCGCGCGTCGGCGAGCACTACATCGCCTCCGTCTCGCTGGAAGGCTTCCCCGGCGCCTCACACCCCAACATCCTCGACGTGCTGGAACATCTGCCGGTGGCCTACCGCTGGTCCTCACGCTTCATCCATCTCGACCAGCACGAGGCGGTGACTCACCTTCACCGCTACCGCCGCAAATGGAAGCAGAAGGTGCGGGGCTTCTGGTCCCAGGTCTTTCGCACCCAGGGCGGCGTCGTCAATGAAGATGCCCTGCTGATGGCCGGCGAGGCCGAAGCGGCGATCACCGATGCCAGCTCGGCACTGGTGACCTTCGGCTACTACACCCCGGTCATCGTGCTGATGGGTGAGGACCGCAGCCAGCTCCTCGACAGTGCCCGGCTGGTGTCACGTGAGGTGCAGCGCCTCGGCTTCGCCTGCCGGCTGGAGACGATCAACGCCGTGGAAGCATGGCTGGGCACCCTGCCCGGCCATCCCGCCCCCAACGTTCGCCGGCCGCTGATCCACACCCTCAACCTCGCCGATCTGCTGCCGCTCGCCAGCGTGTGGGCCGGGCTGGATACCGCCCCCTGCCCCTTCTATCCGGAAGCGTCACCGCCGCTTTTGTATGGGTCTGCCCCCGGATCGACCCCTTTTCGGCTCAATTTGCACGTTGGTGACGTTGGGCATACTCTGGTATTTGGCCCGACCGGCGCCGGCAAGTCCACTCTGCTGGGCACGGTGGCGGCCCAGTTCCGCCGCTATCCCGGCGCCACGGTGGTGGCCTTCGACAAGGGCCGCTCCATGCTCGCCCTGGCGCTCGCCTGCGGCGGCGCCCACCACGACATCGCCGGCGAGGCCAGCCGGCTCTCCTTCGCTCCGCTCGCCGCGCTCGACACTGCCGGGGATCTCGCCTGGGCGGAAGACTGGATCGAGTCCTGCTACCAGCTCCAGACCGGCCTGCGGCCAACCCCGGCGCAGCGCGAGGAAATTCACCGTGCCATGCGGCTGCTGAGCCAGGAAAAGGGGTCGGAGGAACGCTCCCTCACCGACTTTCTGCTGACGGTGCAGGACGAAAAGCTGCGCTCGGCCCTGACGCCCTACACCATCAGCGGTCCGCTCGGCCATCTGCTCGACAGCACCCGCGACGGGCTGGGAGAGGACGCCTTCACCGTCTTTGAGATCGAGGAGCTGATGGGGATGGGCGAGAAAAGCCTGATCCCGGTGCTGCTCTACCTGTTCCGTCGGTTTGAGAAGTCCCTGCGGGGTCAGCCGGCGCTTCTGCTGTTGGACGAGGCCTGGGTCATGCTCGGGCATCCGGTCTTTCGCGAGAAGATCCGGGAATGGCTGAAGGTGCTGCGCAAAGCCAACTGCGCCGTCGTGCTCGCCACCCAAAGCCTGTCGGATGCGGTGCGCTCGGGCCTGCTCGACGTGCTGTTGGAGTCTTGTCCCACCAAGCTGCTGCTGCCCAATGAGGAAGCCGACAAGGGCGGCACGCCACAGGTTCCGGGACCGCGCGACCTCTACACCGCCATCGGGCTGAACGATGTGCAGATCGACATCCTCAAGAGCGCGGCCAAGAAGCGCGATTACTACTACCTGTCGCCGGACGGCCGGCGGCTGTTCTCGCTCGCCCTTGGGCCGGTGGCCCTCGCCTTCGTTGGCGTCTCCGACAAGGAGAGCGTGGTGCAGGTGCGCGAGCTGGCCACCAGCCATGGCGCCGACTGGCCTTTCCAGTGGCTCCAGAAGAAAGGGGTGCGCTATGACCACCTGCTGTAAAGCGGCCGGCACGCTGCTGGCCAGCCTCGCCCTGCTGCCGGCGCCGGCCAAAGCGGACGATTGGGGCTGTCAGGTCCTGCTCTGCATGAGCAACCCCGGCGGGCCGACGCAGTTTTCGGAATGCGTTCCGCCGATCGAGCGGCTGTGGCGCCATCTGCGCCGCGGCGGCAGCTTTCCCACCTGTGACATGGCCGGTTCGCCGGCAAGCGGCGGCTCCTACGTCCAGCAGGTGTTCGACCCCTACGACCTCTGCCCGGCCGGTCTCCAGCCGGCGCCGGCCGGCCAGTGGGTCGGCAGCCGCTCGCAGCTTGGACTCTTACCGCTTGGGGGCCTGCCGGCCGATGGGAACACCGCGCGGCCGGCTCAGTCGGAGGCGTCGATCACCAGCGACCACGGCGGCAGCCTGGGGCCACGTGCCTGTGTCGGCTCGCTGCTGGGCACCACCGTCCAAAGCGGGTCGGACGATGAACGGATCACCGTCCACGTCTACGACGCCGTGCAATGGCTGCAACCGAAGTCGCCGCAAGCCTTCGACGTTTACATCGACTCCCGCCTCTTCCACCGCGTTCGCATGCAGTAGGTGACCCGATGCGCAAGCCCCTCTCCGCCCTTCTGCTGTCCGCCCTGGTGTTCCACACCCTGCCGGCGCACGCCCAAGGCATCCCGGTGATCGACGTCTCGGCCATCGCGCAGATGATCACCCAGGTCGCCAACCAGATGGAGCAGATCAGCAATCAGGTTCAGATGATCGAGAACCAAGCCCGCACGCTCCAGACGCTGGGCGGCGGCAGCTTCGGCGAGCTGAACGGCAACCTCACCCAGCAGGTGGGCCAGCTCAACGCGGTGATGAACCGGGTCCAGGGGATCGGCTACCAGCTCGGCGGCATTGAGCAGGAATTCAACCAGCTTTTCCCGCCGGGAACGAACTGGCAGTCGGTGCCGACGCAAGACGTGGCGCCCTATTACCAGCGCTGGTCCAGTCAATTGCAGGACGCCTCGCGCACGGCGATGGACAGTCAGGGCGTGGTGCGCAACGTCCAGCGCAACGTCTCGGCCGCGCAAGGCATCCTGGCCGATGCACAAGCCTCGGACGGCGAGGTGCGCCAGCTCCAGGCCACGAACGAAATGCTGGCCCTGCTGGCGACCCAGCTCGGCGACATGACCATGACTATGGCGACCACCGGCCGGGTCACCGCGAGTGCGGCGGTGGCGGCGCAAACACGCTCTGACGCTCAGACTGAGCTTCTGCGTCGCTTCACCGCTCCCGCCACCGTGCCAACTGGTGATGGCAAAGCCTTCTAAAAGGAAAGTGGAATGATCCAAGTAAAGACGTACGTCGCCATTCTCATTCTTGTGGGTTCAATCGCTGGTTCTGCGGTCATCACACATATTGTAACTCGCTACAGTGTGAGCGTTACCTGCGCAACCGCTGAGCCGGCTCCTACGCGGCGATTGCCGATTGGTCCAGGCCCAACGGTAAACACCAGGGATGGCAAAGCATTCTAAAGGGAGGGTAAGATGCGGCTGAAGACAGTCCTTCAATGTCTTGCTATTGCAGCCTCCTGTGCCGTCATCCTGACTGTGGGTGATGCTCTTGCGCAAGTGAGCAACAACTCTCTTGATGAAATTACAACGCTGTATCAGGAAAGGTCGGCGGCGTGGCAAGCAACCTTGCGGAATGCGGCTCTCAATCTCTTTTGGCTTTTGGCAGCGATCGAGTTCGCCTGGGCCGCTATCCGTCTTGTGCTGCGGGGTGCCGACTTTGGCGAATGGGTAACAGAGGTTGTCAACCAAGTCCTTTTCATCGGCTTTTTCCTGACCCTGTTGCTCAACTCGGCCGACTATGCCCAAGCGATTGTCGATAGCTTCCGGCAAGCCGCCAATCAGGCGAGTGCGGCCAGTGGTGGTATGCAGCAGATTACACCATCGAACATTTTTGACGTTGGCCTGAGACTGGCTACCCGTATTGTTGACCAAGTCTCGCTTTTCTCCCCTGGTGATAGCGCTGGATATGTTTTGGCGGCGCTGATCGTCCTCATTTGCTTCGCCCTGATCGCTGCCTTCATGATCCTGGCCCTGGTGGAGAGCTACATCGTCATCTCTGCCGGCGTTCTGCTGATGGGTTTTGGCGGCTCGCGCTGGACCAAGGATTATGCCGTCAAAGTCATGGTCTACGCTATGGCGGTGGGCGCCAAACTATTCGTCCTCCAACTGCTCGTTGGGCTTGGACAAGCAATGATTCAGAGCTGGGAAGACCGGCTCGTCAACACCACCTCCGATATCTTTGTCATTGTCGGTTCCGGCGTTGTCATGCTGGCAATCACCAAGGTGGTGCCGGACATGGTCCAGAGCCTCGTGAACGGCACGGCCCCCAGCGGCGGTGGTGCCCTGGTCGGTGCTACCGCAGCAGTCGGCGGGGCTGCAGTTGGGGCCCTGGCCGGTGCGGCCGGCGCCGGCATGGCGGTCGGCGGCGCCTCCAAGCTTGCGAGCGCCCAGCTCGCCAGCTCCGGCCTATCATCGTCCCCTCCGCCCGCTTTTGCCGCCCGCATGGCCGCTCGTACTGCCGGCAACCTCGGCCAGGCGGCGGTACAGGATGTTGGCCGCCGCCTGTCCGGCCGTCACCACGGAACCATGGGTGGGCGTATGGGCGAAAGCATGATCCACAAGGCCCGTGAACTGCGAGCCGCTGCCGAAAAGCCGCAGGCACCCCAGGCTCGGCAAGCCCCCCAGCAGGGGCAACCGACGGGCCAACCTGACAACGTGATCCGCCCCGAATAGGCGTTCGGTTTTGAACGCCAGGGGGATGGAGTCCTTCGATCTATAGGCAATCGACTATGAAGACCCACGCCTTTCGCAAGCCGAGATCACCACAGAAACTGTCTGCCGAGACTCCCTACCTCTCGGCCCGGCGCGAGTGGAACGAGCGCTACGGCTCCTACATCGCCCGCGCCAATGCATGGCGCCTCACGGCGCTGTCCAGCCTCGCCATTGCCGCGCTGGCGGTCGGGGGCGTGGTGTGGATCGGCAGTCAGAACCGCCTCGTTCCCTATGTCGTAGAAACCAACAAGCTCGGCGATACGGTCGGGGTCCGGCGGGCCGATCAGATCTATGTGCCCAACGAGCGGGTGATCCGCGCCCAGCTCGCCCGCTGGGTCAGCAACATCCGCTCCGTCTATGTCGATGCCGCGGCGGAGCGCGCGCTGATCGACGAGGCCTTCGCCATGCTCAACAAGCGCGGCGCCGCCTATCCGCAAATCCTCGAACACTTCCGGTCCAACGACCCGTTCAAGCGGGCAGAAAGCGAAACGGTGACCGTCGAGGTGCAGTCGGTGCTGCCGATCAGTCAGGACACCTGGCGGATCGAATGGCGGGAAAGCGTGATGAACCGGGACGGCTCGGTCAAGCAACCACCGCTGTTCTGGCAGGCCACGGTGACGATCAGCATCGCCCCGCCGGCCACCGAGCAGGCGATCCTCATGAACCCGATGGGGGTCTACGTGAACAGCTACTCCTGGTCCCAGCGGCTTATCTGACAGGTGCCCCCATGCTCAAGGAAACCTTCATCCTGACCGCCCTGGCGGTGACCGTCGCGGGACCGGCGCTTGCCCAGCAGGTTCCGGCCATCCAGACGGCGCAGACGGAAGCGCCCGGCGCCACACCGCCGGCCGGCGATCCCCCGGCCGTCCTGACCCGCCGCATCGGCAACCCGCCGCCGGTCAACCTGATGTCGGGCAAGGAGGCGGAGCTGAACGCCAAGGAAAAGCGCGGCGTCGCTCTCTCCGGAGAATGGCGCGGCGGCAAGGACCGCCCGGCGCGCGGGCAGGCAGGCCGCGTCACCTTCACCTACGGCTCCACCCTGCCCTCCGTCGTCTGCGCGCCTCTGCGGGTCTGCAACCTCGAACTCCAGCCCGGCGAAGTGGTGCAGCAGATCGACCTCGGCGACATCGCCCGCTGGAAGGCCACGTCCACCGCCTACGGAACCGGCGCCAACCAGACCAGCGTCATCGTCATCAAGGCGAGCGACAGCGGCCTGACCACCACCATGACCATCGCCACCGACCGGCGGATTTACGTGGTTCAGCTCGTCAGCCGAACCAAGGACTGGATGCCGCTGGTGTCCTTCGTCTATCCGGAAGATGTGCAACAGGAATGGGACGCCTACCGGGCGGCGGTGAACCGGCGCCAGCAGGCCACCACCCTCTCCGATGGCCTGAATGCTGCCAATCTCGATTTCAATTTCGCCATCCGTGGCGATAGCCCGTCCTGGCGGCCGGTGCGGGTCTACACCGACGGACGCAAGACCTACATCCAGTTTCCCAGCGAAATGCGCTACGACGAGTCCCCCGCCCTGGTGGCGATCGGCTCCGACGACAAGGAACAGCTCGTCAACTACCGTGCCAGCGGCGACCGCTATGTGGTCGACAAGGTGCTGCGCCATGCAGCGCTGATTTCCGGTGTCGGCAGTGACCAGACCAAGGTCGAGATCCTGCGCGAAAGGAACTGAGCCATGCGGCACTCCCTGCATGCCGCGCTGATCGGCACGATGCTGCTGCTCGGCGGCTGTGCCGGCGTCGGCACACGGTCCTCCTACGTCGAGGCGGTGACGCCGGCGGATGCCCCTGTGCTGGCGGCCGACATCGCCGGATTCGTGGCGGAGCGCCTACCGGCGGCGGCCGCCACCTTGGCGCTCGATGCGCCGACCGGCGAGCTGGCCAGCGACAGCCTGACGCCGGTCCTGCGCGATGAGCTGCGGCGGATCGGCTTCGGGGTGGCGGACGCCGGGCAGAACGCACCAGGCGCCCACCCCCTGCGCTATCTGGTGACGCCGCTCGATGCGGGGGTGCTTGTCCGTCTCCATATCGACCGCACCACGGCCTCGCGCCTGTGGCTGCGCAACAGTGCCGGCACCCTCCAAGCCGGCTCCCCCTTCACCGTGCGGGAGGACGCCGCAGAATGACCGACCAGACGCAGCAACCGGCCGATGGCCCCGACCGCTCGCCCGATTTCCTCGCTGGCCCGACTCTGCGGCAGACCGGCGGCCGGCGCCTGACCCGTGTGCCGATCTACATCCTGATCGGCATTTCCGCTCTCGTGGCTATCGCCATCGCCTACACGATGAACGAACGGGCCAAGCGCCGGGCGGCCGGCGCCGGCAGCACCGAGGTGGTGGCGGCACCGGAGCCGGTGGACGCCAAGCCGCTGTTCGGCGTGGCGCAGAACGCCGGCATCATCGAGGCGCGGCGGGCAGCCCCGCCCCCAACCACCCCGGCGGCGCCGCCTGCGATCACCCCCGCGACCATGCCAGGGGCACCACCGGACCCGATGGGGCGCGGCCCTGCCGCCAATGGCGGCCGGACGCCGGAGGACGACGCCCGGATGCGGGCTTGGCAGCAGTATGATGCCGAGATCCGGCGGATCGAGGAACAGCGCCGGGCGGCGCTCAAGGCTGCTCTGGAAGCGCCGACCACCGTCCCCAGCAACCGCACCCAACCCGGGCAGATGCAGCAGCCGGCCGCGGCCGGTCCTGGCGCCGCCGGCACCAGCTCACAAGCGCTCGCCCAGCTTGCCAACGGCTTTGGCAGCTCGGGGTCGAGCGGCGGCCTGGGCGCGGCCGGTGGGACTGGTGGCGGTGATGGCGGCTATGGCAGCGGCCAAAGGCGTGGGGGACAGGGCACCGGCCCAGATTCCAAACGCAACGTCCTCAATCAGCAGCCGGCGCGCGGCTCGCACTACCTCGCCGGCACCCGCGAGGCGGCACTGTCGCCCTATGAGGTGAAGGCCGGCACCATCATCCCTGGTGTCATGGAAAGCGGCATCAACTCGGACCTGCCGGGCATCATCAAGGCGCGGGTGCGCGAGAATGTCTACGACACCGCCACCGGGCAATATCTGCTGATCCCCAAGGATTCCATGCTGATCGGCAGCTACGACAACGGGGTGGAGATGGGCCAGGAACGGGTGCTAATCGCCTGGAACCGGATCATCTATCCCGACGCCTCGTCGCTGGATCTCGGCAGCATGCCCGGCGCCGATCAGGGCGGCTATGCCGGCGTGTCTGATCAGGTGAACAACCACTATTTTCGGACCTTCGGCAACGCCCTGTTGCTGTCGATCTTCTCGGCCGGCGTCCAGCTCTCCCAGCCGCAGCAGCGCGGCGACACGCGCGGCGGCTATGATGCGCAGCAGATCATCGCCGGCAGCCTCGGCCAGCAGATGGGCCAGCTCGGCGCGGAGTACGCCCGGAAGGGCTTAAACGTCGCTCCGACCCTGGAAATCCGCCCCGGCTACCGCTTCACCATCATGGTGACCAAGGACATGATCATCCCGCCTTGGCAGGGGTGAGTGCATCAGGATCACAGCAAGAGGACCGGGGTGTCTCAGGTCCTTTTGCTTTTTGGCTCATCGCCACAGTCTTCCCATCAGGCTCTTGCCGTTCACCCCGCTTGTGGACCTTCTGCCTGAACCACGCCGGGCTTTCTGAAGGTTCCCTCTTCGCAGGAAGCGAGGCTTCCGGAAAATTCGATGCCGTTCAGTGGTACAGATCCCGAAAGCCAGGGGACGCTGGGCGCGAAAACCGCGAGGGTGCATAGGGCGTTCGACATGCTCGCGGCTGACATCATGGCGCCCGCAACTGCCAACTCGGCCTGACCATTCAGGCGTTCTGCATGGTCTCCGCGCTATGAAGGGATGCTGGTTGAAACCCAGCCCTTTCCAGGGAGCCAACGAGCGTTCAGCGCCTCTGCTGTGCGTGCCGCCGCGATGGGAGGTTGCAGGAACGTGAGCAACGCCTCCTGCAGTGCCTCGAACGACGCGAACTTGACGGCGAGTGTGTTGCGGCGAATGAATGCGTCCCAGTTACGCTTCGTCGTGTCCAGATTGGCGAAGGCCGGCATCAGACTTGGTGGGTCCGCCTCCGGGAGGTCGGTTTTGCGCCGGGCAAAGGTAGCGGCAATCGCTTTGGCCATGATGTTCCCGTTGATCTTGAACGTGCGGCTGATAACCCCAAGATCGTAGAAGTCTTTGAGTCGCCCGTTGATGTCGCCCAAGGAAATGGTGGCTTCAAGTTTTTCTGCGATGACCGTCTCAGGCGGATAGGAGAGCACGTGCGGCGCGGGCTGGTCCAGCAGCGTAGGGAAGTGGATTTCCTGAGTGCCGGGCGTGATGGCATCACCGAAGCCGATATCGACCTGGATCGGAAAGCGTGCTCCGAAGATTGTTGCGTTTGTTGTAACGCGCACGCCATCGTATTCGTTTTCGGGGCGTATTCGCGTTGCCTCAATGGCCGTCAGGTCAAACTGGACGCCGTCCTCCGCGGGGAGAGACAGGATGCTCTGGAAGGCTTTCTTTATCTCATCGGTGTCACTGCTACCGAAGGAAAGGAAATCGGCGTCCCGGGTGGAACGAGCCGTATCCGCCTGCCACGCCAGGAAAAGCAGGCCACCTTTCAGGATAAAGCGATCCCTGTGCTCGGAAATGCTGATGCGGTAAAGCAAGCGTTCCAGACTGTACTGCGTGCCGATCTGTTGAAAATCGGCAGCGCGGACTTTAGCCACGTTGAGCAGCTTCTGCCGTACTGAGGCAGCGATGTTTCTGGGGGCCTTAATCGTCACTGATGCAGGCCTCGAGATACGGGCGAACAATCTTCGCAACCCTCAATTCAGAGGCGTGGTCGAGAATCTCTTGGGGTTTGGCTTTGCGCTTTCTCAAAGCCAAACGCATTCCCTCGATTGCCACATCGACACCCACCAGCGAACGAAACTTGAAGCAATCGGCGACGGTCTTGGCTGGTGAGAAGATCGGCACCAGTACCCCTTCGATCTTATAGTGTTCCACTCCGGCGCTGATCGCCGCCCTTGCCATGTGGACGGTTTTGACGGGGGGATAGGCGAACTGGGGTCGCCAAGTCCCTTGCGGCAGAGCAAGCCAAACGCGCGATGGCATCTGCAAGGTCAAGCCATGATACACGAGGGCGGAAATGAGACAGATAACGCCTTTGGGAACCAGTCTTGCCACTTCAGCGAGGCTGTGCGCGGCGTCGAAGTCGGTGTCCGGCAACTGGTAGAGACCTCGAGCGAGTTGGACCACATCGCCCGTTTCGACCATCCGCATCAGTGTTGAAGGGGGCACTCCAAGCGCCCTGATGTCACGGGATCGTGCAATTCCATGCTCCCGCAGAAAGGCAACAACCTGCTCCCGCCTGGTGGAGCCCATGGTACGAACCCTCAATATTTTCCAACAAGTATATAGGATTTGTACCAGATGGGAAGACCTCAAAACGGTGACCCGTTCCCCAGCTTGGTTCTTGTCAACCGATGTAAGCCGCAGGATGGGAGGCGCGTAACTAAGGTTCAAATCAGGCCGGATTGATGGGAGCAATCAGCTCCGGCCGATCGTTCCGGACGTTTCCGACATCGCGGTGGACGGGCCACAGGCGCGTCTGGTCCGCCGGGTAGGGGCGCATCAGTGCCACCAGATCATCGGCGCCAACCTCCTCCTCGCCGAGCCACGCGGGCCAAGCCGACGGCGGCAGGATCACCGGCATGCGGTCATGGACAGCCGCCGTGACCTCGTTGGCCGTTGTGGTGATGATCGTGAAGGTATGCAGCCATTCGTCGGAGGCCGGGTCCTTCCAGCCTTCCCACAGGCCGGCGAAAGCGTCCGGCTTCTCGTTGCTGGTGGTGCCGATCGCGTAAGGGTGTTTCGTCTTCCCCTCGACCCTCCATTCATAGAAGTTGTCGAACGGGATTAGACACCGGCGCTTGCGGAACGCCGACCGGAAAGACGGCTTGTCGGGGACCGACTCCGCGCGGGCGTTGATCATCCGTGCCGCACCGGCTGCGTCCTTGGACCACACCGGCACCAAGCCCCAGCGCAGCAGGCTGAGCGTACGCTCCTTCGTCTCTGGATGGCTCCGGATCACTGGCAGCATCTGCAACGGCGCGGCATTATAGCGGGTTCCGTTGCAAAGTTTGACGTCAGGCGCGAAGAGCCGCGTCGTCCGCGTCGTCAGGCGGCAACACCGAACAGGCTGGCGATGAAGGTCGCCTGGGCCGGCATGTCGCAGGCGGGCATGGCGGCGACCTGCCCTTTGCGCACCATCGCCAGGATCTCGTAGCCGGCGATCGTCCGGCGTGCGGTGTGGAAGCTTTTGAACCCGAGCCCTGGCCGCACCAGCCGTTTGATCCGCCGGTGGTCCTGTTCAACGATATTATTCAGGTATTTCTCTTGGCGCAGCTTGGCGAATCGCCACAGCTCGCCGGCCATCTTCATCGTCTTGGTCGCACTCGGGTAGGCAGCGTTCTTGTCCACCGTGAGGGTGCGCGGGTTCACCGTGTGCGCCTGCTTCAAAGCTCTGCGGAAGAAGCGCCGGGCGGCTGCGGTGTCCCGCTTGGCGCTGAGCAGGAAGTCGATGGTCTGCCCGCGTGCATCGACGGCGCGTTACAGGTACATCCAGCGCCCCTTCACCTTCACGTAGGTCTCGTCCACTCGCCAGGAGCCGGTGGTCATCCGCAGGTGCGGGCGGATGCGCTTGTCCAGTTCCGGCGCGTAGGCCTGGATCCAGCGGTAAAGCGTCGTGTGATCGACCGCCACGCCGCGGTCGGCCAGCATCCGTTCCAGGTCGCGGTAGCTGATCGGGAACTGCAGGTACCAGCGTACCGCCCACAAGATCACCTCAGCCGTGAACTGCCGACCCTTGAATGGTTTCTTCTTGGACCGCATCACCTTGCCACCCCAGCCGTCGAAAGGGGCCGGGTTTTACCCGATCTTCGCCCGCTGACCAACTTTGCAACGGAACCTCATCGACACCACGGTCGGTCAGCGTGGCGGCGACAATCCGGCCGCTGCCGGCGTCCATTCCAATGTGCAGAGCGTGCCAGGAGCGCCGCTGCTTGGTGCCGTGTTTCTCGATCAGCCATTCGCCCGGTCCACACAGCTTTAGCCCGGTGCTGTCCACCAGCAGATGAAGGGGCGCGCCGCTCGAGCGCGGTGCCGATAGCAGCGTCACCGTCCGGGCGCGACGGAATGATCGGGCACCGGCAGGTCCAGCCCGAGCAGGTGGAGGACGGAGCCGATCAGCCCCTCGGTCTGCCGCAACGCCAGACGGAACACCGCCCTCAACATCAGCGCCGTGGCGATCGCCAGGTCCGAGTAGTGGGGCTGCCCACCCGGTGTGGTGCGTGGCGCCGCTTTCCACTGCTCGATCGCCTCGTCCGTGACCCAGACAGTGAGGCTGCCGCGCTGGCGTAGGGCAGCGTCGTACTCGGCCCAGTTCGTCACTTTGCGTTGCGGCCGGGAAATGTGATGGCGACGAGCGGCATTGGCCTTGTGCGACATAGTGGGCGACCGGAACGGAAAAGGGGGCTCGACCTACGACACCGCCCCCATCCATGCAACACGCCAGGGAGAGTGGACGCGGCTGAACGACTCCGATTCGGCTTTGGCATCTGGCGACCGGGTCGTCGGGTGAGCCTTATCCCCTGGCATCTGGCGACCTCCGCCTTTATCCCTTGGCATCTGGCGACCGGTTCTTGGCATCTGGCGACCGCCGACTCGGCTGAATCCCGATTCCTCCACTGGCATCTGGCGACCATACTAATAGAAGATCTCTAGTAACTACCAATAGACCGGTCGCCAGATGCCAATCCGCATGGTCGCCAGATGCCAAATTGACCAAGCGCGGTTCGGTGTGCACCATCGGGGCGAGAGGTGAGCCATGGCTGAAATCCACGACCTGATAATTCATCACGGCGCTGAGCGTGCCCGCGAGATGGTGCCGACCGAGCAGCGGCGCTATGTTGACATCGCTGCCGCCCTGATGGAAGAGGAGCGGCTGGCCATCGGCATCACCTACGCCGGATTCTGCCTGACCAGCTTGCCGCACAAGCCCCGACCGCCGGACGAGGTGTGGACACGCCCCGGCGCCCGTGTGACGCTGATGATCGCCCCCGGCCATGTGCGCGACCAGGGAAAAACTGTGCCAATCGGTGTGCCGTATGGCGCCCGCGCGCGGATGATCCTGTTCTACCTGCAATCCGAGGCCCTGAAGCGCAGCACGCGCGAGGTGGTGCTGGGCAGGTCGATGAATGAGTGGTTCGGCCGCATGGGAGTGTCGGTGGGCGGCACCAGCTTCGCCGCGATCCGTGACCAGGCGCGCCGGATCAGCCGCTGCATCCTGACATTCGACTGGAACGACAGCGCCGACCATGTCCAATTCGGCATCGTCGACGGCGCATTCAACCTGGGCGGCGAGGCGATCGACGGCCGGCAGGGGAAGCTGTTCGAGGAGGTCGTCCACCTGTCGGAGGGGTTCTATGCCGCTCTGCGTGACCACCCCGTTCCGGTGCGCGACACCGCGCTGAAGGAACTGTGCTCGCAGTCGATGGCGCTCGATGCCTATGTGTGGCTGGCCTATCGCCTGCACAGCCTCAGCAAGCCAATGCCGATCTCGTGGCCGGCCTTGTACCAGCAGTTCGGCGGCGGGTTCGCCCAGATGAAGCACTTCAAGCCACGGTTCGTGGAAAGCCTGCGGGCCGCGCTCGCCGCCTATCCTGAAGCGCGCGTCGATCTTGACACCAATGGCCTCGTTCTGATCCCGTCTCCGCCGCCGGTGCCGAAGCTGACCGCAGCCTGACGGTCGCCAGATGCCAAGGGCGCGTCGGTCGCCAGATGCCAAACGAGACCCAACCGCGAGGACACTATGGCCGTATTCGTATTTGCGTCAACCAAGGGAGGGCCGGGCAAGACCACGACCGCAGCCTGCATTGCCCACCACTTCCTGCGCGAGGGCCACACCGTCAAAGCAATCGATAGCGACCCCAACCAGAATCTGGTGAAGCGGCTCAGCAAGTCGGATGTGCCGGTGGAGGTGGTCGAGGAGGAGGGGTTGCTGGCGGCCATCAAGGCGGCGCAGGCGGAGGCGGAGATTGTCGTGGTAGACGTGGCCGGCGTGCTGACCCGCGGCATGCTCTACGCCGTGGCGGCCGCCAGCGTGGTCATCATCCCGTGCAGCCCTGATCGCAACGACGTGATAGAGGCGGTCAAGACGCAGATGATCATCCAGCAGGCTCAGGAGATCAAAGGCCGCTCTATCCCGCACGCCGCGCTGTTGACGAAGGTCAATCGCCGGGCCCAGGTGACGGCGGAGACGGTCGACCAGCTGACGGTCTTCAAGGTGCCCATGCTGACGGTGGACATTCCCATGCGCACCGCATACCAGCAGGCGTCCTATACCGGCGTGCCGATCGCCGACAAGGCGGTCCAGGAAGACATCTCCGCCCTGGCTGACCAGATCGCCGACTTGATGGAGGCCGGCCATGCCGCCGCGTAAGAACGCCATGGCCGGCGTGGAGGTGGTCCACAAGCCTAAGCGCCGCACCTTCAAGGCCGAGGAGTTCGACCCAGAGCAGATCCGCAGCGAGATCAACCCGTTCGCCGCTAAGCTGCCGAGCGTCGCGAAGCAGGCCGACCAGCCGCCGACGATCGACAACGGCACCGGCGATCTGGTGCTGGATATCGAGCGCGACCTGGAAACGGTGGACGACTTCTCCAGCGAGGTGGGTCGGCTGTGGGGCGCCGCCGGCCGGGCATTCATCGAGACGGGCCGGGCGCTGAACCGCGCCAAAGAGAAGCTGGCCCATGGCGACTTCATGGTGCTGACGTCGCAGCGCCTGCCCTTCTCGCACAACATCGCCGACCGCCTGATGGCCATTGCCCGCGCCGTCGATGATGGCGTCTATCCGGCTGATGCGCTGCCGCCGAATTACACGGTCGCCTACCAGTTGGTGTCGCTCTACGAGCATGAGCGGCCGGTGGCGTTGAAGGAAGGGCTTGTCACGCCCGCCGTCACCCGCCGGGCCATCGAGGAGTTCAAGAAGCGGATGCGTCCGCAGGACGATGAGGCAGACGCCCGCGTGCGGGACCGGAAGCGGCTGGCCTCGCTGATCGGGCAGCGGGCCAGGATCGACGCCGAGATCGCCGAGCTGAAAGAGCGATTGGGTAACGACGCGGCATGACGGCAAATTCTGTCCCGGGACAGAATTTGAGGGCGGCGCCTGCGAGCATCAAGGCGCTGCCCACGCCTCCCAGGCCGACACTCTTTGCCGAAGCGCATCGACGTAGGTCACCAAGCGATCTCGTCCGGCTTGATCGACGCACGCCGGCTTGTTGCACGGAGGCGGCGAGGACAAGAGATCGCCCAAGCCGTGTTGGTGATCAGGGGATGCGGACGGAGTTCGGGCGTCCGAGGTCGAGCCTGCGGTTGAGGACCGCGACGCCAATGGCGACCTCGGTGGCCTGCGCCGCGTCACCGTGGAAGCGCAGCGCTTCGCCGAGGAGGCCCTTCCAGCGCGCCATTTGACTTTCCACGCCGGCGCGCTTGTTGTAGCCGCTCGCCCGCTGCCACGCCATCCGGCCTTTCTCAGCAATGGTCTGGATGTGGCGGTTTCGCTGGGTGGGGGCGGTCCCGGCGGTGTCGCTCAGCACGGCGTCGCTGCGCGGCGGCGCCACGACCACAGCCTCGGGATGACGCTGTTGGACCGCCGCGTAAACCCGGGTCCGGTCATACGCGCCGTCTCCGGTCAGCGTGGCCAGGGGCTCGTTGATCTGATCGAGCAAGGGGGCGACCTGCGAGGCGTCATCGACACCACGGTCGGTCAGCGTGGCGGCGACAATCCGGCCGCTGCCGGCGTCCATTCCAATGTGCAGAGCGTGCCAGGAGCGCCGCTGCTTGGTGCCGTGTTTCTCGATCAGCCATTCGCCCGGTCCACACAGCTTTAGCCCGGTGCTGTCCACCAGCAGATGAAGGGGCGCGCCGCTCGAGCGCGGTGCCGATAGCAGCGTCACCGTCCGGGCGCGACGGAATGATCGGGCACCGGCAGGTCCAGCCCGAGCAGGTGGAGGACGGAGCCGATCAGCCCCTCGGTCTGCCGCAACGCCAGACGGAACACCGCCCTCAACATCAGCGCCGTGGCGATCGCCAGGTCCGAGTAGTGGGGCTGCCCACCCGGTGTGGTGCGTGGCGCCGCTTTCCACTGCTCGATCGCCTCGTCCGTGACCCAGACAGTGAGGCTGCCGCGCTGGCGTAGGGCAGCGTCGTACTCGGCCCAGTTCGTCACTTTGCGTTGCGGCCGGGAAATGTGATGGCGACGAGCGGCATTGGCCTTGTGCGACATAGTGGGCGACCGGAACGGAAAAGGGGGCTCGACCTACGACACCGCCCCCATCCATGCAACACGCCAGCCCGTGTTCCGGCGAGCCATCCTCTACGACCTATCCGGGCCATCGTTGATGAAGCGCTGGAGGTGATGTCGCCGGCATTCGAGGGGCTGTACTCGACGATCGGTCGACCGTCGATCCCGCCGGAGAAGCTGCTGCGGGCGCTACTGCTCCAGGCCTTCTACTCGGTTCGCTCGGAACGCCAGCTAATGGAACAGCTCGGCTATAACCTGCTGTTCCGCTGGTTCGTCGGCTTGTCGATGGACGCCCCGGTGTGGGACGTTACGGTGTTCACCAAGAACCGTGAGCGCCTGCTGGCCGGCGATGTGGCGGCCAAGTTCCTGGCCACCGTGTTGGGTCAACCCCGGGTCAAGGCGCTGCTGTCAGACGAGCATTTCTCGGTGGACGGGACGCTGATCGAAGCCTGGGCCAGCGTGAAGAGCTTCCGGCCCAAGGACGGCAGCGGCGAGCCGCCGGGGCCAGGGCGCAACGGCGAACGCGACTTTCATGGCGAGAAGCGCTCCAACGAGACCCATGCCTCGACCAGCGATCCCGAGGCCCGGCTGTACCGCAAGGGCAACGGGCAGCCGGCGAAGCTGGCCTTCATGGGCCATGCGTTGATGGAGAACCGTCACGCCCTGGTGGTGAATGTCCGGCTCACCGCGGCCACCGGCCTGGCTGAACGCGAAGCGGCGGTTTCCATGGTCGAGGCCATTCCTGGCCGCCACCGCATCACGGTGGGCGCCGACAAAGTTTACGATACCAAGGATTTCGTGGCGAACATGCGCGAGTTGGGCGCCGCTCCGCATATCGCGCAGAACACAAGCAACCGCCGCTCGGCGATCGACGGCCGGACCACCCGCCACCCCGGCTACGCCGTCAGCCTAAAAATCCGCAAACGGATCGAGGAGGTGTTCGGCTGGATCAAGAGAACCGGCTTGCGCAAAACGCGTCATCGCGGCACGGCCCGCGTCGGTTGGATGTTCACCTTGACCGCCACCGCCTACAACCTGATCCGCCTACCCAAGCTGCTGGCGGCGGCATAATCACGCTCGGAGTCCGCCTGAACGGCGGCTCCGGATGCCCCGGGGCGCGAAAAGGCGCTCCATTCTGACAAAAGCGGCCGTCGGAAACCCCATTTTCAAGCCTCAGCGGAGAAAAGGGCCCTACACAGCCCCGTTTTTCCGCGTCCTGCTAGCCCGTTCGACAGCCGGAACGGCGGAGATTTCCGTGAGCGGTTCCGGAATCTGTCCTCCGCCGGTCGAACCGCCCAAGGATATGTTGCCGCTTCTGGAGCCGGTGTCACTGCAGTATCCGCACAGACCGCAGCTTTCGCTCCGCGTTCGTGTCTTCATCGACGAGATGACCAGCCGGTTCGTCGCTCGGCGTCGCGCCGCTCGTGGAAACGGCGAGCCGGAATTCCGATGAACTCTAGAGGCTTCGAACGATCCCGTCGCAATAGTCGATGAATGCCCGGACCTTGGCCGGCAGATGCTGGCGCGAGGGATGGTAAACGAAAAGCGGGAATCGCTCGCCATGCCAATCGGGGAACAGATCGATCAGCGCACCCGACGTCAGCCGCGCACCGACACCCCATCCGATCACCCGCGCGATGCCGGTGCCTGCCAGACATTCCTCCAACAGCGATTTGGGATCGGTGAAGGTCAGCGGTCCTGTCGTCGGCACCTCGATCGCTTCGGCGCCGCGGATGAACTCCCAATCGAAGGGGCGTCCCGAGGAGGGGTCGATGAACTGCAGGCAGCGATGCCCGGTGAGTTCCGATGGATGCGCGGGCTTGCCGTACCGGCTGAGATATCCGGGTGACGCCACGGTGAGGATCGGCGCCTCGACCAGGAGGCGCGAAATCAAGCTCGTCCCGCGCGGCTGGCCGAACCGGATGGCGAGATCAATACCATCCGCCACCAGATCACCGAAATGGTCGCGCGTCACAAACTCAACGCTCAGCTCAGGGTGGCGCTCGCAGAACGGACCGAGCCGGCCGGCAAGCACCAGCGGCAGGAAGAAGGGGTCGATATCGACCCGCAGACGCCCCCGCACCGCCGAGGTGGCACCGGAGGCCGACACCGCGGCGTCCTCGATGGCATCGAGATGAGGTTTCGCCTCCTCGTAAAAGCGACGGCCCTCGTCGGTCAGCGTAACTGACCGTGTCGTGCGATCGAGCAGGCGAACGCCCAGCCGTGCTTCGAGCCGGCTGATCGACCGGCTGACCCCGGAGTCGGTGAGCCCGATCAGTTCAGCGGCTTTGACGAAGCTGCCCGCTTCGATCACGGCTGTCAGCACGCTGACCCCGGACAGGATCCGTCCATCGAAGGGCATGCGACGCCTCCTCCTATCTGTAGCTGATTTTCTGTCAGGAATGATCTGACACAATCTCACTTAATTCAAGAGTGGTTCCGGGCGATATCGCTTGCGAGGCATCAGGGCCTCAAGCCACGAAAGGACCGGATCATGACGCAGAGCAATTCCCGCACGCTTTTCAAAGGCTGCACGATCATCACCATGGACAGGGCGACGGCCGCGCCGCCGGTCGGCGACGTGTTGGTCGAGGGCGACCGGATCGCCGCCATCGGGACGGACCTGTCCGCCGTGGACGCCCAGGTGATCGACGCCAGCGGCAGCATCGTCATGCCCGGCCTGATCGACGCCCACCACCACATGTGGCTCGGCGCGATGCGGCGGATGATGCCGGATGTCGATGATCTCTTCGCCTATATCGGCGTCGTCTTCGAGACTCTGGGCGCGCATTACCGGCCGCTCGACATGCATCTGAGCACCAAGCTGACGGCGCTCGCCTGCCTCGATGCCGGCATCACCACGGTCATCGATGCCTGCCACAGCGCGCGCAGTCCGGAACACACCGACGCCGCCCTCGACGCGCTGGACAGCAGCGGCCTTCGCGCCCTCCACATGGTCGGCGCCGCGATGGACAAGGGTGCGTCGGCCGCGCACATCCCGGCCGATCTTGAGCGTCTGGCCGCCAAATGGAACCAGGGCGACGGGCTGGTGCGGGTGGGGCTGTTCGGCCAGTTCAACATCGACTGGTGGCGGGCCGCCCGCGCGCTCGACATGCGCATCCTCACCGAATTCATCGGCGATCTGGCGACGCTGGGACCGGCGTTCGACGAGCCGGGCCTGCTGGGCAGCCACAACATCTTCAATCACTGCACGCGCCTGCCCGAAGAAACCTGGAAGCGCCTTGCCGCGGCCGGCGTCAACGTGACGGTCAATCCACGCTCCGACGCTCTCTTCGGGTTCGACGACGAAGGCTTCGCTTGGCAGCAGGCGGTCGACCACGGACTGGCGCCCGCGCTCGGCATCGATCTCGACACCGCCTTCGGCAGCGACCTGTTCGGCGAGATGCATGCGCTGTTCGGCCAGCAGCGCTCGGCCATGCGCTATCGCCGGTTCCGTGGCGAGGAGAGCGTGCCCGCACCGATCTCCGTCGAGGCCGTGCTGCAGTCCGCCACCGTCAACGGCGCGCGTGCCGCCGGCCTCAAGGACCGGATCGGCAGGCTGGCGGTCGGCTGTCAGGCCGACATCGTCATGGTGCGCACCGACGACGTCGCCGTCTTTCCCATCACCGACGCGGTCGGGACCATCGTCCAGGCGGTGGAACGCTCCAACGTCGACACCGTCATGGTGGCGGGCGGCATCCGCAAGCGCGGCGGCACGCTCGTCGGCGTCGATCTGCCGAAGCTGCAGGCGGAAGTGAACGGCTCGCTCGGCCACCTGCTCCAGGCCAGCGGCTATCGACCGGGGCGCTCCGGCACGGGCGCAAAGGCAGCCTGATCGAGCGGGGGCGCCGCCTCCCTTGTGGGCGGCATCTCCTTCCACATCTGCGAACCCTCACGGAGGATGGCATGTCGGCAACTGCCGTCAAGGATGCGGGCTGGCCCGATGCCGTACCGCAATTCCTTTCCCGCCCCGCGCCGGGCATCATCGCGGCGCTGTTCTGCGGCTATCTCGCCGTCGGGCTGCCGCTGCCGGTGCTCCCGCTCTTCATCCACGACAAGCTGGGTTTCAGCACCTTGACCGTCGGACTGGTGATCGGCATCCAATTCCTGGCGACCGTGCTGACGCGCGGCTACGCCGGCCGTGTCACCGACCAGCATGGCGGCAAGCGCTCGGCGTTGCAGGGAGCCGCGATCAGCGCACTCGCCGGCCTGCTCTATCTCGTCGCATCCCTGCCGGGGCTTTCACCTGGGCTAAGCCTAGCGCTCCTTGTGGGGGGCCGACTGGCGGCCGGTCTTGGCGAAAGCCAGTTCGTCACCGGCTGCGTCTCCTGGTCGATTGCCTCAGTCGGACCGCAGCGGGCCGGCATGTCGATGTCCTGGACCGGCATCGCCATGTTCGCCGCGCTCGCTATCGGTGCACCGGTCGGCATGCTGCTTTACCAGGGCTATGGTCTCGAGGTGGCGATGGTCGCCTGCATCGTCGCGCCGCTCACCGCCGTCGCCATAGCAATGCGCGAGACCTCCTATGCCACGCCCGCCGGTCCCCGGCTGCCCTTCCACGAGGTGGTCGGCCAGATCTGGCGCGAAGGGGTTGGCCTGATGCTGCAGGGTGTCGGCCTGTCCGGACTGACGGCCTTCGCCTCGCTCTATTTCATGGCACGTCACTGGAACAGCGCCGGTCTGGTCATGACCGCCTTCGGCATCGGTTTCATCGCGGTGCGCGTCGTTTTCGGCAGCCTGCCCGACCGGACGGGCGGCTATCGGGTCGCGCTGTGGTCGCTTGTGATCGAGGCCGTCGGACAGGTGATGATCTGGTCGGCGCCGACCGAGATCATGGCACTCGCCGGCGCTCTGGTGACCGGCCTCGGCTGCGCCCTGGTCTTTCCGGCGCTCGGTGTGGAAGCCTTGAAACGGGTGCCGCCCGCCAATCGTGGCAGCGCCATGGGCGCCTTCGTCGCCTTCCTCGACATCGCCTATGGTGTTTCGGGCCCGGTGGCGGGCCTGATCGCCGGGCAGGTCGGCTATGCCGCCGTGTATTTGTTCGGTGCAGCCTGCGCATTGGCCGGCGCGGTCCTGGCCGCTGCCTCGCGTGGCTCACAATCCTGATTATCCCCATCTGAAGGAGGAACTCTCATGTCCCGCATCTTCATTTCCGGCTCATCGACCGGGCTTGGCCTCATGGCAGCCGGGTTGCTCACCGAAAAAGGCCATCAGGTCGTCCTGCATGCCCGCAATGTCGAGCGGGCCGGGCAAGCCCGCAAAACCTTGCCACAGGCCGAGGCGGTCGTGATCGGTGACGTTTCAACCATCGCCGGCACCAAGGAGGTCGCCGCTCAGGTCAATGCGCTCGGCAGGTTCGATGCCGTCATCCACAACGCCGCCGTCGGCTATCGCGAGGCGCATCAATTGACGGCCGACGGTCTGCCGCACGTCTTCGCGATCAACACGCTGTCGGCCTACATCCTGACGGCGCTGATCGACCGTCCGAAGCGGCTCGTCTATCTATCGTCGGGCATGCACCATCGTGTCGACGCCAATCTCGACGACATCCTGTGGAAGAAGCGCCGCTGGAACGGCTCGGAAGCTTACGCCGAGAGCAAGCTGCACGACGCGATGCTGGCCTTCGCCATCGCCCGCCGCTGGCCGGAGGTTTTCAGCAATTCTCTGGAGCCAGGCTGGGTACCGACCAGGATGGGCGGCCCCGGCGCGCCTGACGACATGGATCAGGCGCATCTGACCCAAGCATGGCTTGCCGCAAGTGACGATCCCAGGGCGGATGTCACGGGCGAATACTTCTATCACATGAAACGCATTTCCCCCAACGCGCAGGCGCTGGATCCCGATCTTCAGGATCGGCTGACCACCCTCTGCGCCGAAACCTCCGGCATCACGTTGCCGTCCTAGCACGACGGCCGGGCAGACAGCCGCTACTCCGCTGGTAGTGGCCATTCCGTAGCCCACTCCAATGGATGGACCTGTTCGGAGAATACGAACCCCGCGTTATCATCTCAATCGACGCTCGGATCGTTCAGCTGGCCCTGTTCGTCGACGCCATCCTCACCGTTCTGGTGGTAGAAGCCGCGTTAGAAGATCAGCTCCCCACCTTTCTGCGGGCGCGCCGACAGGCGGTCCATCGACGGTGTCTTCTGGCGGGCGCCCAAGCCATGGACGCCGGGATTTCGCCGAACCGGGTGGTCCTGTTCAAAGCCGCCGGCTGGCGGCGTCATGGAGAGGCGCCTTACCGGTTTGCCTGCGATGTTCTCATGGCACCGCGTCACGGTCCGCCGGTCCACATGCACCACGGCCTGTTGGATGAGGCCCAGCCGCTCAGCGGCCGGGCGGCAGGAAGCTGAGATCGCAGGCCCAGACCCGCTCGCCGCCGCGGTCGGCGATGTCGCGCACCACGCCGGCCTTGGCGAGCTGCTCCACCAGCAGATGCACCCCGCGCAGCGACAGGCCGCAGCGCCCCTTCAGCTCACCCGCCACCCGGCTGATGGTGAAGGCCGGGCGGTCGTGCAACCAGTCCAGCACGTCGGGCAGCCGCGAGCTGCTGCGCCGCGGCGTGGCGGCCAGCCGCGCCTCCCAGTGCTCCTGAAGCAGATCGAGCTGGCGCAGCCGCTCCAGCTCATGCGCCACCAACTCGGGAATGCTGTCGAGAATCCAGCGCGTCCAGGCGCCCTCCGTCCCGGCCAGGGCGAGCCGGTAGCCGGTGACGTCGCGGGCGAAGGCTGCCGTCAATGGTGGCCACGTATGATGGAGCCGGCAGGCACCCCGGACCAGATCGGGGGCGGCGAGCCACACCACCACGCTCCACCACGAGGTCGGCGGCCGCTCCGCCGCGACCGCGGCCCGCAAGGCGGCGCTCTCGGCATCGTCGTCAGGACCGCGGCGCTGCGGCACGCCTGGGTCGGGCCGCAGCGCCAGGGCGCGGATCGCCGCCGCAGCCCCGAGCAGGCCGGGGGCTGCCTCCATGGCCGCCGCCACCGCCTCCAGCGCCGGGCCGGCATCGGCGGTGCGGGCTTCACCCAGGCCGACCGCTCGCCCACCTTGGGCAACACTCCAGCGCCGGTGCAGTTCGTCCAGCCAAGGCCGGGTCCAGGGCGTCAGCGGCGGCGAGACGGCACCGGTCGCGTCGCCTTCCACGTCCTCCAGGTCTTCGCCATCCCCGAGGTCGACCGCCTCCAGGGCGGCGATCGAGGCGCGCACCGCGGCCACGACATTCCCTGGATCCTTCTCCCCGGCCGGGACCGCCACGGGCCGGACGGGCGCGCGCTCCGGCGGCAGGGCGGCGGTCAGGCCGGCCGGCAGCTGGGCAAAGAGCGGCACCAGCAGGGCGGCGCGGGCGGCCTCGCCCTGGGCGTGCTCCGGGGCGGCCAGGGCGCGCTGGAAGTCGTGGGCGTCGAGGCGGTGGCCGTCGAGGCGGATCACCGCGGCGGCCGAGCGGCGGGCGGCATCGGCGGCAAGGCGTCGGCGCCGCGCCGGATCGGCGAGCGCCTGGTCGAGGCGGCCGAGGGCGCGTTCGGCGGTGAGCAGGGCGGGGAGACAGGAGAGGAGGATCATCGCGGCTCCGGAAAAGCCATGCCAGGATAGCCGACTGCAGTGATTTTGGCTAACTGCACCGACATCGACATCAGGGAAAACCGGCTCTTGATAACGGTCTGATAATGACAGTTATCAAGACGTTATTAATATCCGATGGACCCTGACGGTCGGTGAGGCTAGTGTCGGCTGTCGGCTGGCGAAATAACCTTTACTGAAGCGGCTTCAGCCGGAATCCTGGTCGCAATAACGTGAACTGGCGCGGGTCGCCGGTGCCCGTTCAACCTCAATAACCTTGACTGGAACCCGGCCGCAGGGCCGCCTTCGGGACGCACGCGCCGCCGCTTGCCATGCCGCCGCCCGCCTGAGCGTCGGCTTGACCGCTGTCGGACCTATTCTCTCCGACAAGCGATGTGGTCCCCAGAGCGGTCAGCCGACATCGGGGCGATCCGGTTAACCTTATTGAGGTCAGGCTCGTGCTTCAGTTTGCGTTATTGGTATCCAGTTAACAATATTGCTGCCAAGCTAAGCATTTGGATACCAACGTTTCACGAGTTAAGCTTATTGAGAAGACCGACAATGGTGTCGGCTGGCGAAATAACCTTTACTGAAGCCGCATCACCTTGCCACCCCAGCCGCTGAAAGGGGCCAGGGTTTTACCCGATCTCCGCACGTCCGCAAACTTTGCAACGGAACCTCTCGGAGCAGAGTTTGTCGCAGGCAGTTCGGTATGCGCAGCCGAGTGTTGCGGATGCGGTGAAATTAGTTCTGAACTTTGTCGATAGGGAATTAAAAGTCGATCAACCATATTATCACAATATCTGCCACGAGCCGACAGTTTTCCCGCGCCAACGTCGCTGAGGCCATCGACCTTTTATGAGGTCGGATTTATGAGACAGCAGTGAGATCAGGGCCGACCTGAAGCAGGAACGGCCCTGAAAAAGAGTGTCAAGCTGCCGGTGGAATGCGCAGAACCTGTCCTGGATAGATCTCGTCTGGGTCTTTCAGCATGGGGCGGTTGGCCTCAAAGATGGCGGAATACCTCTTTGCATCGTGGTAGAATTGTTTGAAAATTTTGGAGAGTGTATCACCGCTCTGGACAGTGTAGAACTGGCTCGGACGATCACCCGGACCTGTAGGCTCCACTGGAGCTCCGCTGCCGCCCCCAGCAGGCGCGGTGGCTTCGCCGCCACCGCCATTCGAAGCCACTGCCAATTGGTCGTCTACCTTTCCAATGCCGTGGACATTCCCCAAGGCTACCGCGATTTTCTCGCGCTGCTCCTGGCTGGCGACAGCTCCGCGGACTATTACCATGTCGTCGTTGACAGTGATGTCGAGACCGTTGGTGTCAAAGCCCAGTTTCTTCAGATGCTGCCGCAGGGTATCCTGGGTCGGGTGCTCCCCACCTAGTTTCGGTCCGGCATCGCGGCGGAAGAAATCGAACAAGCCCATCGCGTTCCCCTGTTTGCTGGTTTGATCAGACAACACGCATGGTCCAGGAACCGTTCCGGCATCAACTGGTCGGCTGCGGCTCTCGTCTGATCTGAGATCCCCTGGTGCGGAACTCCCGACTTCGAAGCGCGCCGATGAATCGACGTGATGTGCTGACGCCGGTCGGCACGGAAATTCGTTGATAATAATGGAAGTTGTGGAGCTCAGAATGCGCGCGGTTTCCCAGCCATCTCGTAAATGTTTACAGCGCGAACAATCTGATCTATATTTTCATCTTCAGCGCCCGAATACCGTGCTCTCTATAGATAACGGCAGTTGCCTTCCTGGATACGGAGCGTGGTTATGTGCCACACCCATCCCAGCACCCGCAGAGATCCGGTAGCCGCCTTGGCCACCGCTGGCGTAACTCGGGTGACGGCGCTCAGAGATGATGGCTCCTCCTTACGAATGCTTGCTCTGTGATCTCCCCCGAGCCGCCATGGCCTCTGAA
This sequence comes from Azospirillum sp. CT11-132, assembly GCF_047302835.1. Taxonomy (NCBI): domain Bacteria; kingdom Pseudomonadati; phylum Pseudomonadota; class Alphaproteobacteria; order Rhodospirillales; family Azospirillaceae; genus Azospirillum; species Azospirillum sp. CT11-132. The sequence continues at coordinate 81,802 of NZ_JBGLZA010000004.1, read as the reverse complement.
TGAGCCGGCCCGCCTCGACCGGCTGAAGGGATATTGCATCCTCGACACACCGCCCGAGCCCGTGTTCGACCGGCTGACCAGGCTTGCCGCCCGTGCCTTTGGCATGCCCATCGCGCTTGTCAGCCTGGTCGATGAAGGTCGCCAATGGTTCAAGGCGCGTCATGGTCTTCAGGTCCAGCAGACGGCTCGCCGTCTTTCCTTCTGCGCCTATACCATCCTGGAAGACCGTCCCATGGTGGTGCCGGACGCGATGGCGGATGAGCGCTTCGCCGACAACGACCTCGTTACCGGGGAGCCTTTTATTCGCTTCTATGCCGGGGCGCCATTGAGGACGCCCGAGGGATTGCTGCTGGGGACCTTTTGCGTCATCGACCATCAACCACGGCATGATTTCGGTGAGCAGGAGCAAGGCGATCTGGCGGAGTTCGCTCGCATCGTCATGCAGGAGTTCGAAATGCGCGCGGCGCAACGCGCAGCGGCGACGGCGGAGCAGGCGGAGCGGCAGGCCCGCGCCGCCACGGAAAGGGCCGAAACTCGGTATCGTGCCGTGGTCGAGACCGCCGTCGACGCGATGGTGGTGATCGACGAAGCGGGTGTGATGCAGTCCTTCAATGCCGCCGCCGAGCACATCTTCGGCTACGCCGCCGAGGACATGGTCGGGCGTAACGTGTCGGAACTGATGCCTGAGCCAGACCGGTCCCAGCACAAGGAGTATATTGGCCGCTACCTGCGGACCGGCGTTCCCCAGATCATCGGATCCGGACGCGAGGTGGAGGGTCGGCGACGCGACGGAACTGTCTTTCCGCTCGAACTTGCCATCGCGGAATGGTGGGATGGCAGGCAGCGCTTCTTCACCGGTATCATGCGCGACCTCACCCAGCGCCAGAGGATCGAGCAGAAGCTACAGCAGAGCAACATGCTGCTTAGAACTTTGATCGAGGGTATCACAGACCCGGTGTTCGTGAAGGATGCGGACGGGCGGTTCCTGGTGGTCAACGACGCCACCTGCCGCCTGTTTGCCTCCAATCGTGATCAAGTTCTGGGCGCGCGTGATCGGGATTTCTATCCGCCCAAACTCGCCGCCCATATCGAGGAATTCGACCGGCAGGTGATCGAGACCGGCGAAACAGTGGTGCTGGAGGAGGAAGTTCTCGACTGCACGAGCGGCCAAATGCGCATCTGCCTGACCACCAAGGCTCCCCTGCACGCAGCCGAGGGCCATATCATCGGGGTGGTCGGCATCGCCCGCGACATCACGGAACGAAAACGCTTCGAGGACAGCCTGCGCGCGGCGAAGTCCGAAGCCGAACGGGCGAATGTGGCGAAGTCCAAGTTCCTTGCCTCGGCCAGCCACGACCTGCGTCAGCCAGTCCAATCGCTGGTCCTGTTCATGGGCGCTTTGCAGGGGCATGTTGACGGGACCCCGGCGATGCGCATCCTACATTCCATGGAGCAGTCGCTGGATGGCCTGCGGATGCTGCTGGACGGACTGCTCGACGTCTCCAAGCTGGATGCGGGGCTGGTGACAGCCAGCCCGGTGGCGATGCCTCTCGCCCCCATCATCCAGCGTCTGGCTGACGAATACACCCTGCGCGCGGCGGAACTGGGATTACGGTTCCGGATAAGCGGCTGTGGCGCGGTGGTGCAGAGTGACCCGGTGCTGCTGGAGCGCATTCTGCGAAATCTGGTGGAGAACGCGCTCCGCTACACCGAACGCGGCGGGGTGCTCGTCGGGTGTCGTCGACGTGGCGGCCAATTGCGCATCGAGGTGGCTGACACTGGCATCGGTATCGCGCTGGACCGTCAACAGGAGGTGTTCGAGGAATTCTTCCAGGTCGGCAACCCCGAGCGCGACCGCGGCAAGGGACTGGGTCTGGGGCTTGCGGTGGTACGTCGGCTTGCGCGCCTGCTAGGGCATGAGGTGGAGGTCCGATCAATCCCCGGACGCGGATCGACCTTCGCTCTCACGGTGCCGCTGCTCGATGTCGACGGAAAATCCCCCGAACAGAGCGGAGCCATTGCGCCGGAGGAAAGCAGCGGCGTCGTGTTGGTGATCGATGACGAGGAGTTGGTTCGGGCCGGAATGCAGGCGATGATCGAGACCTGGGGATACCGGGTGCTGACCGGGGCCTCCTGCTACGACGCAATTCGGCTGCTCGAGGATGATCCTCCCGACATTTTATTGGCCGATTACCGGTTGCGCGACGCGGAGACTGGGTTGGACGTGATCGGGGCTGTGCATGCTCGCCTCGGCAAGCGCATCCCGGCGGCAATCGTGACGGGAGACACTGCGCCGGAACGACTGGCCGAAGCCCAGACAGGTGGATACCGCCTGCTCCACAAGCCGGTGGCGGCTGCAGACCTCCGTATGGCGGTCATGGACCTGATGGGCCAAGCCGCGCGTCGCGGTTCCGACCCACAGGACGCCGGCGCTACCACGCCTAAGAGTTGCTAAGGCTCGCTTATTCGGACGCGCTGGGTGCGCGTGAGGGAGGAGCCTCGGGATTAGAGCATCGCGCGTGAAATCTGAATCGAGGGTTGCGCTTGGGCGTCTGGCGTGATTCACCGTCGTTGGAGGTGGATCATGGATCGCAGCTATTCGCCGGACCTTCGGGTTCGGATTTACGGAGAGATCGAGCAAGGCGGTTCGCGTCGGGCGGCGGCGCGTCGGTTCGATGTGAGCGCGAGCACGAGCGTGCGGCTTGCCCAGCGGATGGCGGCGACGGGCACGCTGGAACCGGCCCGGCAGGGGCGCCCGCCGGGCGGCGGCAAGTGACAATGCTCGCTGACATGGTAGATTCCAACGATCTGCAGCGCCAACCACCGCTCGAACTCCGACTGGGTAATGCGCGCCCGGCCTTCGGCGTCATACTCACCGCGCTGCCGGGGATCGGAGAAGGTGGTGCCAGGCAGCAGATGCACCTCGCCCATCAGGCAACCGTCGTTGCCATGACCCCTTTCAGACCGGCCCGTCGCAGACGACCGTTGATCTCCCGCACCAGCTTGGAGACCGGCGGCTTCTCGCGCGTCAGATAGGTGTCGTCGATGGCCGCTGAGATGATGTCCGTTGTCGCGGTGTTCAGCCGGGACCGGCCCTTGGTCCAGCCTCGGCGCAATTCCAGGACGGATTCTGGCTTTGGATTGTCCAGGTACCGACCCAGCGGCTTGTACAGGGTCACCGCGCTGACGCCGAGTGCCGCAGCCTCCCGTTCGACATCCTGGCGGGTTCGCTGTGTCAGTCCCGCCAACCGGGTCACAGCATCAAGCCGCGCGCGCTGCTGAGCCGCTTCCGCATCCGACTGGTCCAGAAACCGCAGTCGTCCTCCGTAGCGGTCGGTCGACATTGGCGTGCGCTCCGGTTAACCTTATTGAGGTCAGGCTCGTGCTTCAGTTTGCGTTATTGGTATCCAGTTAACAATATTGCTGCCGGGCTAAGCATTTGGATATCAACGTTTCGCGAGTTAAGCTTATTGAGAAGACCGACAGCGCCATGCTCCCAGACCACCCGCTGAGCTGGTCCCCATTTCCCGGACAGTTGGATAAGCTTGGTTCGCCACGAGGAAGGACGGACCCGATGACGGGGAAACGGAAGCGGTATTCTGCGGAGTTCAAGGCGAAGGTGGCGCTGGAGGCGATCCGGGGCGAGTTGACGGTGTCGCAACTCGTGGCCAAGCACGGCGTGCATCAGACGCTGATCAACGCTTGGAAGAAGCAGGCGACGGATGGGATGGCTGGTGTGTTCTCCGGCAAGGCGGAAGCCGCCGAAACCAGCCATCAGGGGGAGGTGGAAAAGCTCCACGCGATGATCGGCCAGTTGGTGGTGGAGCGCGATTTTTTGCGCAAGGCCTCCGGTCGATGAGTGTCGGCCGGAGGCGGGAGCTGATCGAGCCGGAACATCCGCAGTTGTCGATCACTCGACAGTGCGAGCTGGTTTCCATCAGCCGGTCCAGCTACTACGGGCCGGCCAAGGGCGAACCGGCCGCGAACCTGGAGTTGATGCGGCTGATCGACGAGCAGTTCCTGGAAACGCCCTGGTACGGCAGCCGGCAGATGACCCGGCATTTGCGCCGGCACGGCCATGAGGTCAACCGCAAGCGGGTCCGGCGCTTGATGGCGCGGATGGGGCTGCGGGCGGTTTACCAGCGTCCGAAGACGACGGTGCGGCACCCCGAGCACAAGATTTGGCCGTACCTGCTGCGCGACGTGACCATCGACCGACCCAACCAGGTCTGGTGCGCTGACATCACCTAGATACCGTCGGCGAATTGTTGATCCTTCATCCAGTAAGGGGGAGGGCTCACCATGTGCCTGCATCCGGCTCCGATCGGCGAAGTCCCTATCGAGACCGTTCGTATTGCCCGTGGCGCTTTTCCCAAAGGCACAGTGGTCATGCGGCTGCGCGACGAGTTCAGCGCCCTGTATCGCGATGAGGATTTCCAATCCTTCTATCCGAGCCGGGGCCAGCCGGGTCTCGCGCCCTGGCGGTTGGCCCTGATTACGATCTTCCAATTCCTGGAGAACCTAAGCGATCGCCAAGCCGCCGACGCCGTACGCGCTCGCATCGATTGGAAGTATGCATTGGGACTCGAACTGACCGACCCTGGCTTTCACTTCAGTGTCCTCACCGAGTTCCGTGCACGCCTAGTCACCGGCGGAGCGGAACACCGGCTGCTCGACATGATGCTGGAGCGTTTCAAGGTGCGCGGTTTGATCAAAGCCCGCGGGAAGCAGCGTACCGACAGCACGCACGTGCTGGGCGCCGTTCATGACCTGCATCTTCTGGAGTTGGTCGGTGAGACCCTTCGCGCCACGTTGGACGATCTCGCAGCGGTGGTGCCGGAGTGGGTGCGCCAAGTCGCACAGCCGGTCTGGTACGAGCGCTATGCACATCGCATCGAGGACTGCCGCCTTCCCAAGAGCCAAGCCAAGCGCGAGGCCCTCGCCCTGGAAATCGGCGCGGATGGGTTCGCCCTGCTCGATGCCTTAGATGAGCCCACCGCGCCACCGGCCGGCCGTGAACTCCCGATGGTGCAAAGACTGCGGCATGTATGGCGGGTGCATTACGCCCATGAGGACGGCGGCCCCCGTTGGCGGGCCGGGGCGGAGTTGCCGCCGGTCGGCGAGCGGCTGCAGTCACCCTACGATCCGGAGATGCACTTCAGCATGAAGCGGCAAACCCAGTGGTCAGGTTACAAGGTGCATGTCACCGAAACCTGCGACGACGACACAGCGCATCTGATCACGCACGTGAAGACCTGCCCCGCGATGGAGCAGGACATGACGAGCACGGCGGCAATCCACGAGTGCTTGGCTGCCAAAGGGCTGCTTCCGGCTGAGCACTTTGTGGACAGCGCTTACATCGATACCGAATTGCTGGTGCACAGCCGACGCGATTACGCCGTCTCGCTGGAGGGACCGGTGCGCAGCGTGTCGAGTTGGCAAGCCCGCACCGGGCAAGGGTATGACCTGCCCCACTTCCGGATTGACTGGGAGCATGAGCAGGTCACCTGTCCGCAGGGCAAAGCGTCGGTGACCTGGCGCCTTGGCCGTGACGAAGTGGGCAAGCCGCGCATCAATGCCGTGTTCAGTCGTTCCGATTGCGGTGCCTGTTCTGCTCGTCCCTTCTGCACGCCGGCGAAAGCGGCGCGCCGCAGTGTGTTCTTCCACCCCCGTGAAGAGTATGAAGCGCTCAACGTCGCACGGGCACGGATGGACGATCCAGTTTGGAAGGAACGCTATCATGTCCGGGCTGGCGTAGAGGGTACGCTCTCGCAAGGCGTGCGGGCCTTTGGAATGCGCCGATGCCGCTACATCGGACTGGCAAAAACGGCCTTCCAGCATGTCTGTATCGCAGCGGCGATGAACGTCGCGCGGATGGTGCATTGGCTGGATGGCCAACCGCGGGCCAAGACACGGGTAACCCGCTTCGCCGCCTTGGCGCCGGTAGCGTGAATTCGCCGACGGTATCTAGGTGATGTCGGCAAGCCAGACCCGGTTGGGCTCGGCCACCTGGAAGGCTTGGCCCAGCAGATCGGGAGCGACCGGCAGGCCATGGCGGCTGTCGGTCGTGACGGGCCGGAACCGGCGTGCGGCTGCGCCCCGGATGCCGTGCCGGCGCATCAGACGCGCCACCCGGCCCCGGCTGGCGGCGACGCCCTCCGCGCGGAGGGCGGCATGCACGCGCGGGCTGCCATAGCGGCCATGGTGGCGACCATGAACGCGTCGGACCTCGACCAGAAGCTGTCGGTTGGCGGCGGCCCGCTGGCTTTCCGGCCGCCTACGCCACGCGTAGTAACCGCTGGCCGACACCCCGAGCACCGAGCACATAAGCCGGGTCGGGAACTCGTCCCGGTGGTCCTCAACGAAGCGGAACCTCATCTCGGTGCTTCCGAGAAGATGCTGATGGCCTTTTTTAAAATGTCGCGTTCCTGCCGGGCGCGCTCCAGCTCGCGTCGCAGCCGCGCGATCTCCGCCGTCTGCTCGTCCGGATTGGCCGGCATGGCCGTGCCGGATACGGCAGGGGAACCAGACCGTGACCGCGGCGGGTGGCCTTGGGCTACCCGGCGCCAGTTCCGCAGCACCGAGGCCTGCAGGCCTAACTCCCGCGCAACATGCTCCAGCGGCCGGCCACTCCCTTCCAGCAGGGCAACGGCCTCACGCTTGAACTCGTCCGTGAAGGATCGCCTTGTCTTCGTCATCAGACACCTTCCCGCTCCACTCGGAGCTTAGCTGTGGTGTCCACCGAACCGGGGCAAGATCACCTCGCCTTCCTGACCCCATGATGCGGCGGCCTGCGCGCCGACCGCGAAGAGAGGCGCGTGGCCCAGGGGAACGGTCATTCGTACAACCCGACCGACGGCCAGTTCAGCGCCGCGCACAAGGACCGTCAAGGACGCGGTGCCCGCATCGCTGACGCGGTAGCCTGCGGCCATCCTTGACCGTTCCTGTGCGCGGCGCTCCGATGATCCCAGGTCGGGACGAAGGGATGGCCTGAACCAGTCGAACAAAGGGATGAGCGCACACCCATACTCGCCGACAATAGCAAGGAGCAGAATAGGCCCATCTGGCCTTGACCCGACAAACCCAATCAGAGAAGCGTCAGTCCATCAACTGAATGCGAAGTTGACAGCACCCTGCCTATCACCATCACGCGGCCCGCACTGTTTTGATGAACGTGCCCACCTCGCTCTTCAGCCGCTCCGCTTCCTGAGCCAAACTGGCGGCAGCGCCCAGCACTTGCCCGGCCGCCGCACCCGTTTCCACCGCCGCCTGGGTAACACCAGCGATGTTGGTGTTGACCTGTTCGGTGCCGCGGGCGGCCTGGGCGACATTGATGGAAATCTCGCCGGTCGCGGCATTCTGCTCCTCGATGGCTGCAGCGATGGCCGTGGCGATCTCGTTCAGGCGGGCGATCGTGCCGCCGATGCCGGCCATTGCGCTTTGCGCGCCCCCCGTCGCCGCCTGGATGTCCCGCACCTTGGCCTGGATTTCGTCGGTGGCGCGCGCGGTCTGGTTGGCCAGCGCCTTCACCTCGCTAGCGACCACAGCGAAGCCTTTGCCGGCCTCGCCGGCGCGGGCGGCCTCGATGGTGGCGTTCAGGGCCAGCAGGTTGGTCTGGCCGGCGATCGAGGTGATCAGCTCGACCACTGCGCCGATCTGGCTGGCGGTGTCGACCAGGCTCTGCATTAGAACCTGGGTCCGCTCGGCCTCCAGCACCGCGGCACCGGAGATTTGCGACTGGTTTGACACCTGCCGGCCGATCTCGAGGATGGAGGCCGCAAGCTCTTCGGTCGCGGCGGCGACGGTCTGGACGTTGGCCGAGGATTGTTCGGCGGCGGCGGCAACGGCCGTCGCCTGCGCCGATGCCTGGGTGGCGTTGGTGGACAAGGCACTCGCAGCACCTTGCATCTGGACCGCCGATGCCGCCACCGTTTCGACGATTCCGTGAACGCTCTCTTCGAAGTGGCTGGCAAGCTGGTTGAGCTGAGCTTTGTGCTCGGCCTCGGCGCGTGCCTTCTGCTCCTCCTGCGCCGCCTGCAGCCGGCGCACCTCCAGGGCGTTGGTCTTGAAGACGCTCAAGGCACGCGCCAGCGTCCCGACTTCGTCGCGCCGTGCGCTACCGGCAATGGCGGTGTCGAGATCGCCCTGCGCCAGCTGCTCTATGGCACCGGTGATGCTGCGCAAGGGGCGCACGATCAGCCCTACGACCACCAGCAGCGTCAGACCAAGGCCAAGGACAACGCCAACGATGGAGGTGAGCAGGATGGCCGTCCGGGTGTCTATAGCAACCGCCTGGGTCTGGGCGACTGCCTTGTCCATCTCCGTGCGGTTGGTCTCGACGCGCTCGTCGATAAAGGCTACCGCCTTGCGGCGGGCCGGGGCGGCCTCGCCGGCGCTGATCGTAAAGGCCGCCTCCTGCTGACCGCGTAGACCGAACTCGATCGCCTTGACCGCCGCCTGGCGGTAGGCGGCCAGGAGTTCCGACATCACGCGCGTGGTCTCGCGCCTCCGCTCTGTCGTCGCGGTGCTGCCCAGCTGGACCAGGATGGCCTCCGTCGCCGCCATCTCCGTCTGGAAGAGGTCGGCATAGGCGCGTTTCTCGGCGTCCTTGGCCTCCAGCATCAGGTTCTTTTCGGCAATGGTCGCGGCATTGAGATGGCGGCTGATGTCCAGCAGCTGCGCGCGTCGTTCCGCAACGATGCCCAGCGCATCCTGGGTCAAGTCCTTCAAGGCGTCGACACGGATAATGGAGGTTGTGCCGGTCACCATCATTATGACCAGCAGTAGCGTGACAGGAAAAAGAATCTTCACCAGAAGCTTCTGATTGGCGAACCAGTTTCTCATCATGCTCTCCACAGCACTCACTGGCGCTTATGCTACCCAGCCAAAGGGCGTGATGGTAAGGCGCATCTCCCTGTAAAAATAGTTGATTTTATCCGTGATATGTCACGAAAAGCACCATAGGTTTCCTCGTTTTATTTCATTACGGAAACGTAATTTCATTACTGAATCATCATCTGCTCTCTGTCAGGATGAGCTTGCATGTTCGACACAAGGAGGCAGACCCCCGACCTTACACCGGCCTTGTCAGCCTTAGCGCCACCTTGTCCGGTGGCGCCGGGCCGGAGTAGAGGATCACCTCTCCTTGACTTTGGCGCACGAATTGGCGCGAGTGCGGGGTCCGTTCGCGTTGGGTGGTGATCAGGCGAGCTTGCGGGTGGCTGGCATGCCCAAGCTGCTCATGATGTTCATGACTTTGCAGCCGGCGGCGGCTTCGACCTGCTGGGCAGGCAAACTCCGGGCGCGCAGGCTGCGTCCGATCAAAACCTTGTACTGGAGCATCGCCACCTCGGCCAACGCTCTTCTGCCGTATTGGACGGCTCGCTGACAGCCCAGCCAACCACGCTCCTTGATCGTCTGAATGTGGCGGTCGCGCCGGGTGGGCGCGCTCTCGGCGGTGTCGCTCACCACCGCGGTCGCGCGCGGCGGGATGATTACCTCGGCGTCCGGCGCACGCTCGGCGACAGCACGACAGACGGGCTCGTGACCTGGTCGGGCAACGGACCGACCAGCGAGGCGTCTCCCTCCTCGTTGCCCGTCAACGCCGAGGCGAGGATCTCGCCAGTGGCGGGATCGACGGCCAAGTGCAGCTTGCGCCAGCATCGCCGCGCCGTTCCGCCGTGCTGTTCCAGGTGCCACTCGCCTTTCCCGAACACCTTCAGCCTGGTGGAAGCGATCACCACCGTCACTGGCCCGTCCGTCCTGGAAAGCGCTGACGCGACTTCCAGATTGGCGCTGCGCCCGGAGAAGGTCGTGTGATCGGGAACTGGGAGGTCCAGGCCGAGGAGGCGTATGAGCGAGCCGAGCAAACCCTCAGTCTGCCGCCATGGCCGACCGAATGCCGGCGCAGCATCAACCCGGTCTCGATGGCGATGTCGGAGTAGCGCGCTGGCCGACCAGCCCGTCCTGTGACGGGCGGCGTCCACGCGGCGATCGCCTCCGGCGTCACCCAGATCGTCAGGTTTCCCCGCCGGCGCAGCGCCGCAACGTAGGCAGCCCAGTTCTCCACATGGTACCGGGCCTTCGGGAGCTTGTGTCGGCGCGGCTCCTTGGCCTTGTAGGGCATCGGGGTCTCGGATTCAGCGGGCCGCTTCTATACCCGCTCGCCCTACCGACCGCCACCAGGCCGAACTTGTTGCACCAACGTCTCATGTTCCGGTTGATCTGTGGAGAGGAGCTCCAGGTAATGCTGCCGAATGTCAGAAGGAGTCATGATCAAACCAGCGCTGTCGGACACGACAACTGCATATTGGAGTTGCTCTGGAACGCTCTCCACCACATAGCGAATAGCCAGATCGGATCTTGGGAATGTCCTCGTCCAGAGAGAGCCGAAATCCGTTTCCATTGGTCCCCATACCACGAAGCTCATGCGTACCTCCAGAACGCCGCGAGGAAACACTGCTAGATACTCTGAGGATTTCCCAGAATCTATTTGCGACTATTGTGTGTCCGCTTTGAAATTTTGCCGAAGGATTGAAAATGACCCAGGAGGAATTAGGCACTGCCCCCTCCCACTCCTGCGTCGAAAATCCGCCAGCGAGCCGCTGATGGTGGAGCGATCAAGAACCGAAATCCCTTGTTGTCTTAAATCAATTGTTGACGTTGGCGCTCGCAGTATGAGGGTGGTGGCCAGCGGGGCGGCAGCTGGCCGCGATACGATCGGAGTTCGGTGGGCTGGCAACACACCCGCCGGCCATATTGATGGTATATGACAGTGGCAGGGGCGATGATCAGTCGAAGTTGGGCACCTGTCCGAAAAATGTGGCGCAAGGTGGGTTTGCGCGCTCGCCTTGAGGCGTTCATTCTTTTGGCCATCCTGCCGCTGGCGGGGCTGGTGTTCTTTCTGGTCCTGCAGGAGCGCAGCCAGGAGATCGAACGTGCCCGGCAGAACATGGTTGTTCTTGCGGAGCGCGGGGCCTCCCAGCATGCCGAAACCCTTCGGCAGGCGCACAGTGTCCTACAGATGCTCACGTTGGTGCCCGAGGTGCGGATGGCGCTTCCTCAGGAGTGTGGCAAGCTTCTGCAACAGACAACCGCCGTCACCCCCTGGTCGACCGGCTTTTCAGTCGTTCACCCCAATGGTCAACTGCTCTGCGACAGCGACGGCAGGCAGTTGAGCATCGCCGATCGCGACTATTTTCGACGCGCCTTGGCCAGCCGAGAGTTCACAGTCAGCAACTATATCGTCGGACGGGCCAGCGGAAAGCCAGTTCTGATCGCCCTGCTGCCGATGCTCGACGATGTCGGTGAGATCGACCGCATCCTGCTGGCCGGAATTGATCTACGCTGGTTCTCCAACCTTGCCGCGGAGGCTGCCCAGGCATCCGGCGCGATTGTCATGCTGCTGGACAGTCAAGGGACAATCCTGGCCCGCCAGCCGGACCACGCTGGCGTGATTGGTGCCTCGATCGCGGACCACCCGACCATCAGGGCTATCTTATCCAGCACTGCCGGGGTGATTGACGGTGCCGGGCTGGACGGAACCGCGCGCCTCATCGGATACGCCTCGCTTGAGGCGAGCGGAGCCCGGCTAATCGTTGGGATCGCCCAAGAGGGTGTCGTCGCTGCGGTTGATCGCCGGGTGATGCTCAGCACCGGCGTGGTGGTGCTTGTGGTGCTTCTGGTGGTTGGCGGTGTGTGGATCGTCATGGAGGTCTCCGTCCTACGTGGGCTGCGGGACCTCCACGCCTCGGCAACCCGGATGTCGTCGGAGCATTTCGACCCCCGTCACCCCTGTGCCCCCTCCGCTGTACAGATGGGCGAAATCGGAGAGGTTGCCAAAGCCGTGCGGTCCATGGGTCGCAAGCTTCACACCGCCGCCCACCAGGATCGGCTAACCGGCCTCGCCAACCGTCGCGCGTTTGAAGGTTACTTGGCACATCTGAAGGCAGAGCCCGAGCTGCCGGAAGGGGCGGTGCTTTATATTGATCTTGACGGGTTCAAGCCGGTGAACGACCAGCATGGGCACCATGTCGGCGACGCGGTTCTTGAGGAGGTTGGTGCCCGGTTGGCTGATTGCGTGGACGATGGCGGCATGGCAGCCCGCGTCGGCGGTGACGAATTCGTGGTTGTGCTCACCGTGCCAAATGGTCGGGGATACCTGGTCGCCAAGGAGGTTGCGCTCCGCATCATCGAGGCCGTTGCAAAGCCGTTCACCGTTAAAGACAAGCCGATCTGTATCGGATGCAGCATCGGCATCGCAGTGTGGGCTGCCGGCGAGGCGGACTTGGACCGCACGCTTCAGCAAGCCGACCAGGCGCTCTATGGTGCCAAGCGGTGTGGGCGCGGTCGTGCGGTGATGTACGGTGACGCCGCCGCCGCCCAACCGCCTAGGAGGAGTGCAGGCATGCGTTGACGCCCGATATCTCGGCTTCTGGCGACGCTGGAAGGCTGTTCAGGGACGGGCTCACCCCGGCGGAGGCTCGATGGACTGAACCGCCGCAATGACCAAGCTGACGGAACCAGGCTTCTTGCGTCTATGGTCGTGTGATGCTGTTCATAAAGAGAGTCAAAGCTCGTTTTGATCTTGCCCCGGTTGGGTGGACACGGGTTCACGCAGACTTTAGCTCGGCCTGTTCGGGGTTGATATCTCCGATGGCCGAGTGGGCGCGTTGGCGATTGTAGTAGGTTTCGATGTAGGCGAACACCTCCCGGCGGGCTTGGTCGCGGGTTTCGAACCGAGTGCGGTGGACCAATTCGACCCTCAACCGTCGTAAGCGGGCGGGTTTTACCTGATCTCCTCCCGCCGGCAAACTTTGCAACGGAACCCCCCATGCGACACGCCGGCGGTCGGTGAGCCGGTGCAACCAGCACGTCCCGGCCGCCCAGCGACGGGCGATCCATGCTCGAAGGGTTGCCGCCTTGCGCGACATGCTCGCCATCGCCTAACAAACCATGCCGGAAGGCGGCCGCGCCGCGCCCACTCGCTCGGCTTGGCGCGAGAGCTGACGGAACCCATCAGAGAGGCACCTATCGCTCCAACCGGAAGAGCGTGCCCTTTTCACTGGGACCGATCGATGTGTTCGCATCCAACTGCTCGGCCAGCGCCTGGACCAAGCCCAACCCAGCGATGCCGCTGGAAGGTGCCGCCACTGTCATGCCGACACCATCATCGCGGATTTCCAACCGCAGTCCCTGGCAGCTTCCCTCGAACGCGATATCGATACGTCCCTGATGTCCGTTCGGAAAGGCGTGCTTCAAGGCGTTCGAGATTATCTCTGTGGCGATCAATCCGAGCGGAATGGCCGTGTTCAGGTCGAGGCAGCCACCGCTTGACCCGACGTGTACGGCGACCTGACCGCTCATGCCGAAGGACTGAAGCAGCCCGGTGCTGAGAACTCCGAGGTAGTCGCTGAAGTCGACACAATTTCCATTATCAGTTTGATAAAGCGCTTCGTGAACTAGGCCTATCGCGCGGACGCGCTGGGCGGTCTCCTCAAAATGCTGCCGCGCCGAAACATCCTGCAATCGGTGCCCGCGGAGTTCCAGCAGTGTGCAGATGACCTGAAGGTTGTTTTTGACGCGATGATGCACCTCACGCAGGAGGACATCCTTATGTGCAACAGATTCCCGTAAGGCGGCGGTTTGCTCAAGCACGCGGGATTCGAGCTCTGCATTCAGCTTGGCAAGCTCCGCCTTGGCCTGCCTCATGTCGCCGCTCTCGAGCAGTTCCCAGGTGCCTTGACGCCGGACGACGGCAAACTGATGGCTGCGCACCACGTCCACCACCCCGGCCGGATGACAACGGTCGAAGCAGTAGCTGCACATCGCCACAATCGGATGTCCTTGGAAGCGGGCGCTGACCTCGGTTTCGTACGCCGTGAAGCTCTCCCAGTCGTGGCGCTCCACCCAAAAGGCATTCCCCGTGATGCGCAGCCCTACATAACCCTGTGACACCGCTTGGTGCGTCCGATCGAGCCAGCCCTTCAGGACAGTATCGGTGTTTAGCCCGCTGCCGCGTGCGTACCAGTCCTGGTAATCAACGATTTCGATCTGCCCCGCATGTTCCCGATGTCCCAGGTCGGGCACGACGGCACCCAGGGCAATACGGGCCTCTGCCGCCGTAAACGGCTCCGAGGTGATCCACAGGCACCGCTCGCCACCGTCCAATCCGGCTTTGAAGTAGGGCACCAGAGTGTCGGCAAGGTCACCCGCGGTGTCGTAGAACTGGCAGAAGTGCGTGCCCCAAGGTATGGCCCCGACACCTGGAATCCCGCTGTTCGTGACGACGCTCATGTCCTCTCCTTGCAACTGAAATCCGGACCGAGACCCTGAGGTGCAGTGAGCCGTCTGGAAGCGGCGTAGACGCTACTCCGAAATGGTTGTCGCATTCAACGGTGGGCCACTCCACTTATCCCTTTTCGATGCAGGATCGCGGACATGCCCGGATGGCTGCGTTGGTGATGATCCGAATGATAGGCGGACATGGGCAAAATTCTGGTGGTCGAGGATGAGGCGCTGGTGGCCCTTGGCATCGAGACCGTTCTCCTCAGCCAAGGGCACGAGGTTGTCGGCATCGCTGCAACCGCGGAGCGCGCCTTGCACCTCGCCGGGCAGCACACCACCGACATGGCGCTTATGGACATCAACATCCGCGGCCCGATGAACGGAATAGAGACGGCCGTCCGATTGAAGGAGCTTTACGGCATTCCGATCGTTTTCATTACGGCGCAGACCGATACCGCAACGCGGACACAAGCCATGTCCGTCCAGCCGGTCGGCTATCTCACCAAACCCTACACTGCAGCCGAGCTGACCCGGGTTGTCGCTGACGTGTTGTCATCCCTTCACTCCTGAATGCTTGCAGATTTTTGGCGAATCGTAATCTGTGTTGTGGATATTGCGCGCACCCGCTTGACAGTCAAAAAGAAGGGTTAGGCATGCGTGAGGAATAGGATGGCCAGCATTTTTCGTGTTTACTGCCCTATCGGATAAACTCCATAGAGCGAGTGATGCCCAGCCGCTTCTTCCATTTTCTTCCCTTGGCGGTGCTTCCGCTGCTCGTGTTCGAGATCGTCACGCAGTTGAATCTGCGTGACACCCGGGAAGTGGAGATCCGCCAAGAGGCGGCGCGCCTGCTCGATCTTGTCGTGACCGAGCAGCATCGCTTGGTCGAGGATGTTCGGCATGTTCTCGGCACCGTCGCGTCGATCGGCGACGCCGAACTTGGCGCCCCAGACTGCCAAGCGAGCTTCGAGCGCATGAAGCCACACCTGCCCGATGCCCTAATAATCCAGTTTGCCGACCGGCAGGGCATCGTGCGATGCAGCACCAACAGGCAGACCCTAGGCGCGTTCATCGGCGATCGGCCCAATGTGCAGCGGGCGCTCGCCACCAGTGCCTTCGCAATTGGCGGCTATAGCGTTGCGCAGGGTGTTGGCGACACCATCTTCACCTTCGGGCTCCCTTACGTGGGTCCAGACGGACAATCTGCCGGAGTGCTCACCGCACTGCTCGACCTGCGCTGGCTGAAAGACTACCTGTCCCGCAAGCCGTTGCCGCCGGACACTGTGATCGTGCTAGCCGATCGGGATGGCACAATCCTCGCCCGCGCACCTGAGATGCCTGGGTTGGTCGGTCAGACACTGCCCCAGCAATACCGCTTCATGTTGGAAGGCCCACAGCGAAGTATCGCTGAGGTGGTGGGGGACGACGGCATCAAGCGCGTGGTGGCGTACTCGCCGGTTCGCGCAGATGTGACTGACCTGATGGTCTGGGTCGGCTTAGGCAAGGACCACGCCATGCGGCCGGTAGAGGAGGCCATGTGGCGCACGCTGGCGGTGTTCGTCGGTCTGCTCGGCTTGGCGGTGCTGGTGACCGCTTGGGCTGTGAGGCATGTGGCCCAGTTGCGTGATCAGTCGGTTCGGACCGCCCTGAGGACGGCCACGGTGCTGGAGAGCACGACCGACGCCGTACTCGAGGTGGACCGTAACTGGCGGGTAACCTTCGTGAACGAGCGCGCCAGATCCATCTTGGCACGTGACGGCGACCTGATTGGCCAGGTGTTCTGGGAAGCGTATCCCGAGTTGGTCGGCACCGAGGCCTGGTCCCGCGCCCAGCAGGCTATGAATGCCCAGAGCGCCTGTGAGTTCGAGATCGTAGGGCCGTTGTCCCGACGCTGGTACAGCGCACGCGCTTTTCCCTCCAAGGACGGCTTGGCCATCTTCTTCCAGGACGTCTCGGCGCGAAAAGCGGCCGAACAGGAACGCGAGGAACTGGCCAAGGAACTGACCAACGAGCAAACACTGCTCAAAGGCGTGCTCGAGCACCTGCCCTCGGGGGTGTTCGCGGTCGCCGCCCCCGATGGCCGCCTTCTTCTGCACAACTCGGCCGCCGAGCGCCTCATCGGTCACTCTGTTCACCTCGCGCAAAGCGTTGAGGATTATGCAGCATACGGCGCTGTCCACCCGGACGGCTCCCCGTACCGACCTGACGAGTACCCGTTGGCCCGCGCGCTGCTGTTCGGCGAGAGGGAGGCACATGGCGAGATGCGCTACCGCCGCGGCGACGGTACCATCACAACCTTCGCTGTAAGCGCCGCGCCTGTCAGGGATCCGGATGGGAAGATCGTGATGGCCGTCAGCATCTTCCATGACATTTCCGAACTTAAGCGTGCGGAAGAAGCACTGCGCCGGAGCGAGGAGCGCCTGGCCTTCGCTCTTGCCTCGGCCCGAGCTGGCACCTTTGATACCGATTTGCAGACCGGCACAATCCACTGGTCGGCGGAGAGCTACCAACTGTTCGGTGTAGAACCGAACGGAGAAGGCATCCGGCTGGAAACTTGGTTTGCTCTGATCCATCCTGAAGACCGCAACCGTGTTCTGGCCGAACGGGAGCGGATCGTACGCGAGGCGGATCCCCACTACGACGTTGAGCATCGCGTGCTTCGGCCAGACGGTCGTAGCGTCTGGGTAGCTGTGTTGGGCCGCTTCGTTTTTGGTGACGATGGAACGCCGATCCGGGCAAGTGGTCTGTACCTCGACATCACCGCCCGCAAGACGGCCGAAGAGGCTCTGCGGCGCAGTGAGGAGCGGCTAAATTTTGCGTTGGCGTCGGCCGCCGCGGGCACGTGGGACTGGGACATCCCGAGCGGTGATCTGACATGGTGCGGAGGGATGTACAGGCTGCACGGCCTGTCGCCGGAGCATTTCACGCCGAGCTATGAGGCGTGGCTGCCCTTCGTCCACCCCGATGACCGCAGCCACGTACAGAATACCGTGCTCACGGTGCTGGCCTCGACCAGCGACGAGTACAGGATTGAGCACCGAATCATTCACCCTGTGCACGGCGAGCGGTGGCTGATGGGCGTCGGCCGGATCGTTCGCGACGACAGGGGTGCACCACTGCGGTTGACCGGGGTCAGCCTCGACATCACGGTGCGCAAGCGCATGGAAGAGGATCTGCGCTCTGCCAAGCAGGAAGCCGAGCGGGCGAGCTTGGCAAAGTCGAAGTTCCTGGCTGCCGCCAGCCACGACCTGCGCCAGCCGCTCCAGTCGATGGCGCTGTTCGGCGGCGCGCTGCACGCACATGTGAAGGATGGCCGTGGCAGGGACATGTTGCTCATGCTGGAGCGCGGAACCGAGACGATGAAGTCTCTTCTGGACAGTCTGCTCGATGTCTCCCGGCTGGATGCCGAGGTCGCCAAGCCGCAGCTGTCCAGCTTCGATCTGGACACGCTCATTCAGGAGATCACCGACTCCTATCGACCGCTCGCCGCCACCAAGGGGCTGTCCGTCTTGTCTGACGGGTCGTGCTGTGGCGTGGCCGTCCGCAGCGACCGCACCATGCTTGGGCGGATCATCCGCAATCTCGTCGAGAATGCGGTCCGTTACACCGAACATGGGGGGATCACGGTTTCGTGGCGGATTGAGAAGAACAGCGCGTGGATCGACGTCGCTGACACCGGCATCGGCATTCCTGTAGACCAGATCGCCATGATCTTCGACGAGTTCCACCAAATCGGCAATCCCGAGCGGGACCGCAGCCGTGGTCTTGGGCTGGGACTTTCGATCGTGCAGCGCCTGGCCCGCATCCTTGCCCATGAGGTCAGGGTCCGATCGACGCTCGGAGAGGGATCCGTTTTTTCTGTCCAGGCACCGGTCAGCGCCGGCACGGAGGTGCCGGAGGACGTGACCGAAGACAACCAGACACGCAGCCCGATCGGCCGTGGCCGCCTTGCGCTCGTGATCGATGACGATACCATCGTCCTGATGTCGCTGCGGACCCTGCTGGAGGAATGGGGGTACGATACCCTGATTTCCGGCTCGTCGGAACAGGCCCTGGCCATCATCGCCGACGACGGGCGCTGCCCCGACGTAATCGTCGCAGACTATCGCCTACGGGCCGGACGGAATGGCTGCGAGGCAACCAGGGACGTGCGCAATCATCTGGGGCTGATGATCCCGGGCATCATCCTGACCGGCGAGACGGGAGCGGAATGCGCGCAGGACATCGCGCGATACGGGTTGGAGGTGATCCACAAACCGGTTATGCCCGGCCAGTTGTCGGTGGCTTTGGAAAAGCTGCTCGGCGGTACGAGAAAAGACGGCATGCTGTAAGAAGCTGTTTATGGATGTCATGCGGGGGTGCCCAGAAACCTGCCAAAATCAACCAAGTGGCCAGTTGATGACAGTGCCCAGAACGCCCTAAATCTCTGTAGAAGGGAGGGGCTTCGCGACAGACAATGCTCCCGGGAGGTAAGGAGAGGCAATGTTTGTTGTGAGTGAGGAGGAGCGGTCTGCCATCCGTCAGACGTTCGAAGGCAGCGGTGAATGGGCTGCTGTAGCCGAGCTGCGTCGGTACTTACCTGGACTTTGCGCATTTATGCCCGGATTGGCATGTTGCATGGATGGGAGCGGTGTCGTAGGTCGAGCCCCCTTCTCCGTTCCGGTCGCCCACTATGCCGTACAAGGCCAATGCCGCTCGTCGCCATCACATTCCCCGGCTGCAACGCAAAGTGACGAACTGGGCCGAGTATGACGCTGCCCTGCGCCAGCGCGGCAACCTCACTGTCTAGGTAACGGACGAGGCGAACGAGCAGTGGAAAGCGGCGCCGCACGCCCGGGGGACAAGCGAGCTATTCGGATCTGGTGATCGCCACGGCGCTGATGCTGAGGGCAGTGTTCCGTCTGGCGTTGCGGCAGACCGAGGGGCTGATCAGCTCCGTCCTCCACCTGCTCGGGCTGGACCTGCCGGTGCCTGATCATTCCACCATCGCCCGTCGCGCCCGGACGGTGTCGCTGCTATCGCCACCGCGCTCGAGCAGCGCGCCCCTTCATCTGCTGGTGGACAGCACCGGGCTAAAGCTGTGTGGACCGGGCGAATGGCTGATCGAGAAACACGGTACCAAGCGGCGGCGCTCCTGGCACGCTCTGCACATTGGAATGGACGCCGGCAGCGGCCGGATTGTCGCCGCCACGCTGACCGACCGTGGTGTCGATGACGCCTCCCAGGTCGCCCCCTTGCTCGATCAGATCACCGAGCCCTTGGCCACGCTGACCGGAGACGGCGCGTATGACCGGACCCAGGTTTACGAGGCGGTCCAGCAGCGTCATCCCGAAGCTGTGGTCGTGGCGCCGCCGCGCAGCGACGCCGTGCTGAGCGACACCGCCGAGACCGCCCCTTCCCAGCGAGACCGCCACATCCAGACCATTGCTGAGAAAGGCCGGATGGCGTGGCAGCGGGCGAGCGGCTACAACAAGCGCGCCGGCGTGGAAAGTCAAATGGCGCGCTGGAAGGGCGTCCTCGGCGAAGCGCTGCGCTTCCACGGTGACGCGGCGCAGGCCACCGAGGTCGCCATTGGCGTCGCGGTCCTCAACCGCAGGCTCGACCTCGGACGCCCGAACTCCGTCCGCATCCCCTGATCACCAACACGGCTTGGGTGATCTCTTGTCCTCGCCGCCTCCGTGCAACAAGCCGGCCGCGGCTGCAGATTTGTGAGGCTGGTTCGAAGTCGCATCAGCGCCGTATCTCCAGTTGCGGGAGAAGCAACGATCTCAAACGCCTTGGACTGCGCGCGAGCACAGTAAGGCCTGAACTTGTCCGACCAACGTGATCATAGAGAATGGCTTGTGCAGCACAACCAGTCGGTCTGGCTCCTCCTTAGGAAGGTATTCGCTGTATCCGGTCAGTACAATAACTGGAAGGCTGGGACGTCTGTCCCTCAGTGCCCGGATGACATCGTGGCCACCCAGGATGGGCATGCGCATATCAGTTACCAACAGGTCCGCTGGGTCTGCCACATCAGTGGCAATGGCTTCTTGCCCGTTATGAGTGATGGTGACCCGAAAGCCTTCGGCTTCTAGGACTTCTGCCAAAGCCAATGCAACAAGGTCCTCATCCTCTGCGACAAGGATATGCGTCCCGTACGTCATCACTCGTACCCATTTGACACAAATGTAATTTAGTTCGATATTGTATTAATGTGTTCCCGTCTAGCAGCAATCCCCTCTATGCTGAGAACAGTGCTGTAGCCGACCTTATCCCGAGCCGTCGGCTCATTCGGTTCGGACCAACATACGATCTCATTGGCGGCGGAAGACTGTGGAGTTCGCCAGCCCCACACAAACATCATGCGCTTGCTGTCCGCTGTGCAGCGTTGCTCAAGCAAAATCATACCGGGCTTTGGTGGAGTGTATCGGTCCAGCCAATCGACTTCACAATGCTGGCTTCCATAAAGCAAAGTGCTCCGCGTCATAAACATCTCCGTCGGAGAAGATATACAAACACTGATATTTTGATCATAACTGCCGCTTGTCCAGAAAAATGGCGATATGCTAAAACTATCATAACGTGAAAGTGTATTTCTTCATGAAATCAGGGTCCATAATCGGGAAAAAGGCTGCTTACACTCCTGCCCATTACTCCTCTGGTCACATGCCAGTCGCATACTGGAAAGTCCGCATGGAAAAGGCTATTCGACCGGGGTAAACCTCATACGGCCTATCGACTTTAGGGCTCGGGTGATGGAAGTGGGGAGGGACCGGTGTCGTCGTTGATCAGCCAGCCTGCTGAGCTTTCTCCAGCCGTCCTCCTTGAAATCATCAAAGCACAGACGGAGATCGCCAGGCTTGGACCGGACCTCGGCGGCGTCATCACCTGTGTGGCGGCACAGGTCCAGCACCTGACCAACGCCGGCGGCGCGATTGTCGAGCTGGCGGAAGGTGATGATATGGTCTATCGCGCAGCGTCCGGTATGGCGGCAGCGCAGCTGGGCTTGCGCTTGCAACGCCGGGGCAGCTTGTCAGGCTTGTGTGTCGCCAGCAATCAGATCCTGTGCTGTGACGACTCCGAAACGGATCCTCGTGTTGATCGCGAGGCCTGCCGCAGGGTCGGACTTCGATCCATGGTGGTTGCGCCCCTTCGCCACAACGAGGTTGTTGTCGGCGTCCTCAAGGTCGCCTCCGCAGTCCCAAATGGCTTCACAGCGTCTGATGTTCGGGTGCTGGAACTGATGTCGGATATGGTCGGCAGCGCCATGTATCAAGCGGTCAAGCATGAGACGGATGAGCTCTATCACCGCGCGACCCATGATCCTTTGACGGGGCTGGCCAACCGGGCTCTGTTCTGTGACCGTCTGCGCCAGTGCCTAGGCGCGCCGGAGTACCGGCCGAACCAAGCCGGTCTGATCATCCTGGACATGGACGGCTTGAAGTGGATCAACGATACCTATGGCCATCGAGTGGGCGACGCCGCGCTTTGTGAGACGGCGGAACGCATTTGCAGGGCTGTGCGTCCAACCGACACGGTTGCCCGCCTGGGTGGGGATGAGTTTGGGATCGTGGTGCCTGAGGCTGGCGACCGCACACGCATATCGCTCGTCGCTGAGAGGATCGCTGGTGAGGTGGGTTTGCCCTTCTGCTTTGAAACGGCTGCATTGTCGCTGAGTGTCAGCGCCGGGACTGCCATGTTCCCGGAAGACGGCACTGAGATTGATGTGCTGATCAACGCTGCAGATCAGATGATGTACAGCATCAAAAGAAATCGCGCGATCGTACGGGTCCGTTGATCAGGGCCATCAACGAGGTCTCTTATGTCCTGGAAACGTGATATATCAGGATATCTGGGATATGGATTGACGCAGGTGAGCCTCACCGCGCCCGGACGATAATCCTGTTGACGGTAACCGCCTGAGATGCGGAGTGCTTGGCGCTGTCATCCCCGAAAGGGAATGGGCGAATGGCCATTGCGCGCGGTTCTGTTGCCCGCGCCAGCGGTCTGCATACCGCTATACTCACCTATGGTTGTGACATTTCACTCGGACATATAATAACTACTCGCGGCCACGATGTCGTTGCACATACTCTGCCTTCGAACTTTGAATGGAAGCGAGCATGCTGAAGCCGTTTACCGCCGTTGCAGCCGTCTGTGCCGTGCAGACCGTCCGCCGCCACAGCCGGGAATGTCACGACTTGGCGGCTCGAGAATATCTGATCCGGGTGGAGCGTCGGCTCATGGCTATGGTGCTGGAGGAGGGGCCTGAAGCGCATTCCCTTCCTCATACATCCCCCGTACCGTGCTTGTCGCTGCAGGACAGTAACAGTCCAACATGGCTGTAAACTCTCGGTGCAGAGGGTGGTCGCGGAGATTTTTGACACTGTGTGCTATGATCAACTGGGGCTGGAGCGGACTTTGTTGCAGAACTCGGCCTGAAGGCGGGTTTTGTTCGGAAGCGATGGAGATCAGGCGGCCTTGCGGGAGGTCGGCATACCGAGGCTGGTCAGCCAATTGATGACGGCGCAGGCGGCATTGGCCTCACGTCTTGAGGCACGATCGGTGCGGCGGGGAAAGGACAAGCAAGAATAGCGGTCGGCTGAAATGGGCAGGCAGACTGGATGACCCTGTGGCGCTGACCAATTTGCAATTCAAGTTTTCCCTGGCTGGCAGCCCGTTGATTCCATTGGACGTGGCAGACGTCCCAAAGGCTTTGGGTCACGCGATCAAGGGCATTTGACGCTGTAAATCTTAGTGAAGATCCTCAGGAGAAAGCGACTGCGGCCCTTCCTCGCCAACGGTAACGGGCGCCCCACCCGCTGAAGCCGAGAACCAGATGCCCTGCAAAGTGAAGGAGAGCAACAGCATTCCGCCGCACGCAGCCACAGGCCGCGCGGCTCCATGACACAGTTGGTCAGGTTTAGCGTGAGGGCATCTCCCAAATCTCGTCCACCTGCCCTACACTGAATTCAGCGTTCTGGCGGAGGAGCGGGGGCGATCGTAGGGGCAACATGCAGCTGATGCTAAGACCGGTGCCCTGTCCGCTGGCGCTGTCCACCCACACCGTCGTCAGTGTTGCGGAGCATCGCGAGGTCCGGGGCTCCCATACTTCGTCATCGCGATAACGAGAATACCGCAGTCAACACAAGGACCTTATCCCAGCCATGCCACGTCTCGGTCTGCGCCTGACGCCTCACGGGCACCTGCTGCTCGAAGCGGCGGAGGATGCACCCCTTTTGGAGGAAGCCATGGCCCACCGGCTTGCCGACGCCTTCGGCCGGGGGACGGGGTATGGCCTCATGCAACTCGGGGCGGGCGAAGTCGGCCATCCATTGCCCCCAGTTTTCGTCTGGTGGCGCGACTTCGCGGCACGCTATGTGGGGGCGCTGTGTCTGCACTCCTCCAGCGTGGCCGAGGCATCATCTTGCGTCTTACCGGCGTTGCCGCCACCCGTAGACCACGAGATCGCGACGCTCGTCCTGACCGCGCCTATGATGCCCGGCGCGGAGTATCTCGATGCGGATCTGCTGCGGGCGCTCTGGGACGAGACGGCAGCGGCATTTGCGGCCTCGGTGGTCGGCTCCGGGGCTGATCTCCAGACGTTCCTCAAGGAGATGAACCCCGTCTGGAACCTAGTCGGGCGGGTGCATTTCAATCTGGCGGAGAACCGGCGCGACCCTGAGCGGCCCTTCGCCTTTCTAGCCACTTACACCACACGCCTGTCGGCTCATGGCAAGACCCAGCATGTGCCGCTCGGCCAAGCCTTGCGCGACTACGCCGGCCCAGCAAACCGGGACAAGTTGCTCTCGCTGCTTCTGCCCGTGCAGCGCGCCGCCGAGCGCTGCCGCTGGCTGAAAGCAATGGTCGATGCGGGAGAGATCTTCCACCCGCTGCGCTGGAGCCCGGCGGATGCCGCACGGTTCCTGTCCAGCGTGCCGGATCTGGAAGTCGCCGGCGTGGTGGTGCGCATGCCGGCCTCCTGGCGGGCCAATCGTCCGGCACGCCCGCAGGTCTCGGCGGCCGTAGGCACCCGCCCGCCCTCTGCAGTCGGGCTCGACGGACTGCTCGATTTCCGCATGGAGGTGACGCTGGATGGGGAGCCTCTGACCGACGAGGAAATCACCGGGCTTCTGGCCGGAACCGACACGCTGGTGCTGCTACGCGGCCAATGGGTGGAGATCGATCGCCACCGCCTCCAGCGTGCGATGCAGCAGTTCCGTGACGCACAGGCGCTAGCCGATCGCGACGGGCTGACCTTCGCCGAGGCCATGCGTCTCCTCGCCGGGGCGACGCTCAGCAGCGCAGAACCGGATGCCGCGGCGTCCGATTGGGCGCGCGTGGTCGCCGGTCCTTGGTTGGCCGAGACGCTGCGGGCATTGCGCACACCGGACGGTGCGGGCATCAACCCTGGGCCGGCTTTGCAGGGGAAGCTGCGCCCGTATCAGAGAGCCGGCGTGCAGTGGCTACACCTGCTCTCCGGGCTTGGGCTGGGCGCCTGTCTTGCCGATGACATGGGGCTCGGAAAGACAATCCAGGTTCTCTCCCTACTGCTGGTCCAGCGCCAACAGCACGCCGAGGACCAGCCAAGTCTCCTGGTGGCGCCGGCGTCCCTGCTCGCCAACTGGGCCGCGGAGATCGAGCGTTTCGCGCCCAGCCTGAGGGCGAAGATTGTCCACCCGTCCGCAATGCCGGCGGATCAGGTCAGGCAGATAACGCCAGATGAGTTCGCAGGGATTGACTTGGTAATCACCAGCTATGGCACTCTGCTGCGCGTGCCGGCACTGGCCGGGACGAACTGGCGTCTCGTCGTACTGGACGAGGCGCAGGCGATTAAGAACCCGACCGCCAAGCAGACCAAGGCGGCCAAGGCTCTCAAAGCGGGGGCGCGCATCGCGCTGACCGGCACGCCGGTCGAGAACCATCTCGGCGATCTGTGGTCGATCTTCGACGTCATCAATCCGGGCCTGCTGGGAACGGCCAAGCAGTTCAAGAGCTACACAAAAACCCTGGCCGAACGGGCGCGCAATCCCTATGGCCCCCTGCGGGAGCTGGTGCGCCCCTACATTCTGCGGCGCATGAAGACGGACCGCTCCGTCATCGCTGACCTGCCCGACAAGACGGAGGTTTCCGCCTACTGCGCGCTCAGCCGTAAGCAGGCTGCTCTTTACGCTCAGACAGTCTCCGACTTGGCGGACGCGCTGCAGGAGGCCGAGGGCATCCAGCGCAAAGGCGTCGTGCTGACGACGCTGATGCGGCTCAAGCAGATCTGCAACCATCCCTCGCAGTGGCTCGGCGACAACGCCTGGGCCGAGGAGGACAGCGGCAAATGGGCCCGCCTGCGGGAGATCGCTTCGGTGGTGGCAGCCCGCCAGGAGAAGATGCTGGTGTTCACCCAGTTCCGCGAGGTGACGGCGCCGCTGGCGTCGTTCCTGGGCGGGGTGTTCGGGCGACCCGGACTGGTGCTGCACGGCGATACGGCGGTGAAGAACCGCAAGGCGCTGGTCGACACCTTTCAGAAGGACGAGACGA
This sequence comes from Azospirillum sp. CT11-132, assembly GCF_047302835.1. Taxonomy (NCBI): domain Bacteria; kingdom Pseudomonadati; phylum Pseudomonadota; class Alphaproteobacteria; order Rhodospirillales; family Azospirillaceae; genus Azospirillum; species Azospirillum sp. CT11-132. Next base: position 56,002 of record NZ_JBGLZA010000004.1, on the reverse strand, counting down.
TCCCATTCTTCATCCTGTCGCTAAAGGCCGGCGGTTCGGGCCTAACGCTGACGGCGGCATCGCACGTCGTGCATTTCGACCGCTGGTGGAACCCGGCGGTGGAGAACCAGGCGACCGACCGGGCCTTCCGCATTGGCCAAAAGAAGAACGTGCTGGTCCACAAGTTCGTCTGCCAGGGCACGGTCGAGGAGCGGATCGAGGCCTTGATCGAATCGAAGAAGCGGCTGTCGGATGATCTCCTCGCTGGCTCGGACGAGATCGTTCTTACCGAGATGGCAAATGAGGACCTGCTGCGGCTGGTGGCCCTTGATCTGAACGCCGCGACGAGGGAGTGACGCCGATGGGATATGGGTATGGAGGATGGGCGCCGTATGTCCCGGTCGCCGAACGCCGTCGACGGGCGGAGCGCGAGATGGCAAAACTGCGCAAGAAGGGGCATCCGGTTTCACCGGTGCGGATCGAGGGGCGCACCATCGCCCGGACCTTCTGGGGCAAGGCGTGGTGCGATAACCTGGAGAGCTATCGCGACTACGAGAATCGCCTGCTTCGCGGCCGCACCTATGTGCGCAACGGCTCGGTGGTTGATCTGCAGATCGCGCCACGGCAGGTGAAGGCGATGGTCAGCGGCTCGAAGATCTACACGGTCACCATCAGCATCACGACACTGCCGGAAGCCCGGTGGCGGTCACTGTGCCAGGGATGCGCCGGCGGGATCGACACCCTGGTCGAATTGCTCCAGGGGCGGTTTTCCAAAGCGGTGATGGAGCGGATCTGCCGTCAGGAAACTGGGCTGTTCCCCACGCCCTCGGAAATCCGGTTCTCGTGCACTTGCCCTGACGCGGCGTGGATGTGTAAGCACGTCGCGGCGACCCTCTATGGCGTCGGGGCGCGGCTGGATGAAACGCCCGAGCTTTTGTTCCGGCTGCGTGATGTGGACGAGAAGGACCTGCTGGCCAGCGTGGATCCGGCAGTGCCCTTGACCAGCGTCGAGCCTGTGGCTGCGAACATTCTTGCGGATGAGGATCTTTCGGTGCTTTTTGGCCTCGACATGGCTGGAGGGGAAAGCCTGCCACCGCTGGGCGGAGATGCGTCGGCGTCCAAGCCGCGTGCGACGAGGCGGCGCCGGGACAGTGGTGCGCCGGCAATGGCGGTTTCGGACGCGGTGTCACCGCAGGACGCCGCCAAGAAGGTTAGGTCGCGCAGGAAGGCCAAGGAGGTGCCAGCGGCATCGGGGGCACCTGCGGCGCCGCAGGCCGATCAGCGCCCCCGACGCCGCAAACGAGGGGCCGTGTGGGACCCCGCGGACATCTACGAGCCGTGACCGTGGTGTCGAGGCGGCCGGTGGCGGTGCATCCGATGCGATCGCCCATCGCAACAGAGGTGGCACCGCGAGGTTGGCCTCCAGGATCGCTCTAGTGAGCGGACTGGTCGAGGGACCAACCGGCGATCTGGCCCGGGTAGGTTCGCAGGTTCAAGTCTGGGTTGGAATGTCGGCCGCCTTTGTCTCCTACCAAGCGGTGAAATCGTCTGCTTTGCGCCAGAAGCGGACATTCGCATCACCGAATTTGAGTGACCGCGTTGGGTCAGAAGCCGAACTGTCCAAAAATGGTCATCGGCGATCTGGCCTGCATTTTCTCGGGTTCTACCAAAATTTCTTTGTAAGCATCATGGCGTCTGTTGATCCTTAGCATGAATTTATCAAGCTAATGGGGCAAAAAAGGAAGATTACAATGTATATGCTCGGTAATATTCCAATTTATTAGGTCGCCCTCAGTGAGATTAACTCAACGGTTGGCTGAGTAATATTGTGTGCGATAGCTCGAGCGCGATTGAGCAGCCAGTCAAACCCTACAATGCGTATATGGTTTCGGTTATTGTTTGCGTCGCTAAGCGCCTGCTTCTGGCTCTTTTTAAGGGTTCGTTCAAGGCCAATCACAACTAGACAGTCGGGCTCCTGAAATTCTATAAAATGCTTTTCCATTTCTGAGAAATGTTTGATTAGATATCGGCGATAGTCTGCTGCTTGAGATTCGGCATGGGTGACATCAGCAGTGAGGTGCCCGCCAGTTGTGACCAGCCCCTTGGCGGGACATTCAATCTCGACAACCATGTAAGTCCCATCGGCCCTTTGAACTATATAATCGGGCTCCTTGAAGCCGAACAGGTTGGGTTGCGGCCACACCCGAATCGCGAGCGGATCGAGGATCTGGGGATGAGCGGTGAGGAAAACTTGAAACGCTGGCTCGTTGCTCGGATCGTTTTGTATAAGCGCATCGAAGCTGTCGAGAACCGGGGCGCTAACTGTAGGGGCCCGAGATCATCGGCGACCGGACCCGAGATTCTAAGCGATTCCGGGACCGGATTGGCTGAGACGGGACGCAGGCTCAGGCCCACATTCGGTGAGACAGGGCCCGCAGTGTTTGAGACCGACCCGAGATCATGGGCTCCGGCCCACAATCCGTGAGACAAGATCGGTCAGAGCGGAAGTCCGGCCGCCTGCATCTGCTGGGTCAATTCCTGCGCCCGGACACCGCTCAGCTCACCTCGCAGGAACTGACGGATCTCCGCCGGCTTGACGCTGAACTGGTCGGCCAGGGAGCGTACGCTGTAGCCATGGCGGGTCAGCCGCGGTTCCAGATCATCGAGCTGACGTGACAAGATGCTCTCGACCACCTGGGCCGTGACCGGCCGGTCTCCGATCCGGTACGCTTCCTCGAACGCAAGGGTCAGGTGCTGCACGATCTGGAGCGGGGTCTTTAGCCGCTTGGCCAGCAACTCCACGGCCGCCGTCTCGATCAGCTCGTCAATGTCGATGCCCTCGCCGGCACAGCGTGCGAGAAGCCAGCGGATGTAGGCAAGCTGGTTGCCTGCCATGCCGTCGAACTCGAACACCACCGACCGGTAGCCGATCTCCTCCATGGTCGGACGCCGAAGGTCGTTCCGGAGCTTGGGGTGCCCCACCAGCACGACGGAGAGCATGCCGCCGCCATCGGCCACCACCTCCATCAGCCGCTTCAGACCGATCAGTGTCTTGCCGTGCAGATCGTGCGCTTCGTCCACGAACAGGGCCACCGGCTTACGGCCGCGCCGTACGAGTTGTTGCAGTTCGCGCTCCCGCTTCTCGCCCAGGGTCGGGATCTTCGGATCCTTGTCTGGAGAGAGGTCATGGAACAGCGCGGTGATGAGGGTGGGGATGGTGGTGCGGTCCTTGTCCACCGACAGACTCTTCGACACCGTAACGCGCCCGTCGCGGGTCAGTTCGTCCTGAATGCGGCGAAGCAGCACTGTCTTGCCGCTGCCGACGACGCCGGCGACCGCCACCAAGCGTCCCGCCAGGATGGACGCTTTCACGTCCTTGATGAGCTGGCGGTGATGGTCAGTCTCGTAATACCCGGCCATCAGCAGGTCCCGCTCCAATTTGAAATGCTCCATGACTTCCGTCAGCATGCCCCGCCCCCTCCCGTCCGCTGCCTGAAGTACGCCCGCACCTTCGTCAGCACCTCATCCTTGGCCAAGGTCTCCCGCACCAGCGCGTCGATCCAGGTCCGGTCCTCAACCGGCAGCTTCGCCAACGCCAAGCCGATCTCCCCGGCAATCGCGCGCTTGGCCGCGATGATGTCGGGAAAGGTCAAGGTGCGGTAGGGGTCCGGATCGGCGAAGGCCACCTTGGGAGCCGGTGCCGTGACGGGGGGTAGCAGGGGCGAGGTCCCGCCGTCCAGGGCAGCGCGCGGCAGGCCGATGCGCTCCGCCAGTTCAGCCACCCGGTCGGCCCGCTCCTCGGCTCTGGTCTTCTGATGCTTGCGGTACTTGTGCAGCGGGATGGGGCCACAGACCGGGCCGTAGGGCCCATACCGCCGCTCGCCGTGCTCGACATAGAGCTCCTGGTCAAACAACCCCCACCAGAGCACCGCCTCCTCGCCGGCCAAGTCCGGATCGACCTCGTAGACTACCCCTTCAACGGTGATGCGGGTATCGATGCCGACCTTGCGTCGTTCCGGCTCTCGCGCGAAGGCGCAGAACCGATCCCAGGCGCACATCTCGCGGTAGCCCTTCTCCGGCAGGTGCCGCACCCAGTCCTCAATGCGGCTGTGCGGCTCCGACCGGTGATCCTGGGCGTTGTAGCGGACGAGGTAGCGGCGCAGCCACAGATTCGCCTCCGCCTCGTCCTGCGGTTCATGGAAATGGTAGAGCGTCTCATGGACGTCCTTGACGGTGCGGAACGGCCGCTCGACCTTGCCCTTCGACCGGGCGGTGGTGCGCCGGCCGTCGCTCTCTGCCGGCAGGTGGGTCATCACCTTGACGCCCAGGCAGGCCATGACGTTCTGGAACACGCGCGAGCGGGTGACCGGGCCGTTGTCCATGTAGATCGCCTCGGGGATGCCTTGGAAGGGCATGTCCTCCTCTGGCTTGGGCGCCATGGCGTTGTAGAGAAAGCGCAGGGCCGACTCCGCGTCCTCGCCGTAAACGCACCTGTACTCCTGGTAGACGGTGCCGCTGCGATCGTCGGCGACGCTGAACAGCATCAGGGTAGGCGCTCCCCGGCCGGGCTCGATCCAGAGCGGTTGCTTGACGTGTTTCAGGTCCGACGGGCTCATGTCGAACTGCCACAGCTCGTTCGACTGCCGGGCTTGAAACCGCACGGCCGCCGGCGCGCGGGTCACCCTGGCATAGTCCAGTCCCCAAGCACGCAGATATCGGTTGACCGTGGTTTTGTGCAGCGTGCCCGGCGCCGGCTGCACCAAGCCCTCCGGGGCCTCGACCCCATGCTCCTCCATCAGCCGTATCGCCTGCACCGTCGACAGGTGGCGGCCCTTCTTGTTGGTGGTCCGCAGCTTCAGGGCGGCGACGATCTCGCAATAGCGCTCCATCTCCGTGGCAGGCATCTTCCGCGGCTTTCCCCGGTCGGCCCGACGAAGGGCCTTGGGCCGAAGGGATTGTTGAAGAGCCCGGTAAAGGGTGGCGCGGGACACGCCGTAGAGTTCCCTGGCCGACCGCAGGATCTCGGCACGGTCGGGATGACGGGGTGGCAGCGTGTCCAGCCGCCGGCGCAGCTGCACCAGCGCCTCGGCCGGGATCCGCCGCCCGTCACTCACCGGCCATCTCCTCGATGTAGGCGTACAGTGTCGGCTTGGAGATCCCCATGAGCCGGCAAATCTCCATCACCGTGTGCTTGCGTTCCTGATAGAGCTCGACGGCGAGCCGGCGTTTGTCAGGGTCCAGTACCTTGCGGCGCCCGCCCAGCCGGCCACGGGCCCTGGCCGCGCTGAGCCCGGCCTGGGTGCGTTCCCGCACGAGGTTGCGCTCGAACTCAGCGAGGGCCCCGAACATGTGGAAGACCAGCCGTCCACCGCTCGACCCGGTGTCGATGGCGTCGTGTAGGCTGCGCAGCCCGACGCCGGCGGCATCGAGCCGCTCAGCCAGCTCGATGAGGTCCTTCAGGGACCGACCCAGCCGATCGAGCCGCCAGACGACCAGCGTGTCGCCCCGGCGGACCACGTCGAGCGCGGCGGCAAGACCGGGACGGTCAGTCCTGGCACCGCTGCGGCGATCCTCGAAGATCCTCTCGCATCCAGCCGCGCCGAGTGCATCCCGCTGAAGGTGCAGGTTCTGATCGTCGGTCGATACCCGTGCGTAGCCGATCAACATGGGCCAAGCCCCCAGCTGGGCAGGAAACCCGTGGTGCGCGCTCGATACCAGACGATGAAAGACTGACCTGATTTCTTTACCACATCGGCGGCTACACGACGAGGCGCCCGCGACGACGAAGGTGGAGTAAAGCAAACGGCCGTTTGCCTGCCTTAACTCTGCGGTATCAGGGGTGCCCGGACTGATCGAATTCCGGCGACACGAACGGCGGACGAGGTGCATTCCGATCCGGGAGGGGGCTGCTCGCGTCGGGCCCCCTCGTAGGTTCGTCCATCGAACCGGACGGCACAGGAGCCGGAAGCTCCGGACCGCGCCGTGGAATCAAAGGTCATAGAATTCAACGGGCTGCGGGCGGGTCGCGGTCGGTCGGCACTCCAGCCAGTAATCGATAGAAAGCGACGGCGCAATTCACATAGGATCGCTCATGCCCGCCAGCGAGGCGGCCTGCCCCAACCCCGACCCGGAACACCCCGTAATAGGCCCACGTGTCCCATGATCGACGTTCCAAGGAATGGAAGGATTGAAGATCGCTCGGTCCGAACAGGATGATCACGAACAAGGCGATCGGGCTGACATTCTCGACGGTGAACCGGACCGCATCGGGCCCGGCTTCTAGCACACGGATGCGGAAGGTCACGGGGCCGGAGGAGCGGTTGACCGTGTTGTCGCCCGCCCTTGTTCTACTCGGCCTCCGCGTTCCCGGGTGGCTCGACTGAGCCCCGTCGTTGCAGCCATCGGGCAATAGCCCAGCACAGAAGCGCCCAAGCCGCCCCCATGCACCAGCCTGCCAGGACGTCGGTTGGCCAGTGAACACCCAGATAGACCCGACTGATGCCGATGACCAGGGTCAGGCCGACCGCCGCCGCCATGACATACCGCTTGGCCCGGCGACCCAATTGCAGGCGGGTGAGCAGAGCGCCGAGCGTCAGGTAGGTGACGGCCGATAGCATGGCGTGGCCGCTCGGAAAGCTCGCCGTGACGACTTGCGCCAGATGCGGCACCAGGTCGGGTCGGGGGCGTTCGAACATCATCTTCAGGGCACTGCTCACCAGCATGCCGCCGCCGACCGAGGCGGCGAGCAGCACCGCTGCTCCGCGGGCGCGCGCCACAACAAGAAAGCCGATCACCAGCAGCGTGACGACGGTCAGATCCGTAATGCTGCCCAGACTGGTCAGGTCCTGCGCCATTCGTTCGACCCAGCCGGGTCCAATCGGGTCGGCCGGATTGCCCGGAACCCGCATGGACAGCAGTATCGTCCGATCGAAGGCGCGGGTGTCGCCTTCCAAGGCTTCGCCGCCTAGCCAGAGGACGGCGAGGGTGCCACCCGCCACACCCAGCAACGCCAGCAGCAACCTCACCTCGGGTCGGGCGAGACTCTGCCGCAGGCTGGTTGGTATGCCCATGTTGCGCATCGTGGCGGACTAATCTTCGGTGTGATCGCTGGACTGCCGATGCAACAACAACGCACCACCGCGATTGTTGTGCCCGAGCCCCGTTGCGATGACCGCGCCGGTGCCCCATCCGACATTTCCCAAAGATCCAAGCCGATCCTATGATGTTTCTGACCCATGGCCCAATTGCCGATCTCGTAGCGACCTACGGCTACTGGCTGATCGCAGGCATTGTCGCGCTTGAAAGCACAGGACTGCCCGTACCGGGCGAGGCGGTGCTCATCGCCGGAGCCGTTCTCGCTGGAACAGCTGCGCAACTGCAGATCGAGTCCATCAAAGTCGAATGCGCAGATTGTCCGGGATGTCGGAACGCGGCGTGAACGTAGGCTTGGCCGCGCTCAACTTCCTTTACACCACAGATTTCGAACCCGGGATGGCCGTCGATGCGTCGGTGTGATCTCCCCGTCGGCCGCTTCCGAGTTCGTCCAGAACATGTTGGTATTCGCCCGGAGGCAGGGCGCGCGCATCCTCGGCCATGTGCCGTAAGGCAGCGAGGCCGGCCTCGGTAAACCGAGCCCGCAGCCAATGGCCACCGTCATCCCGCAACTCCAGCAGCCCACGGTCCAGCATCCCCTGAATGACCGTTCCCGGCTTTGGCTGCCCCTTGTTCGGCCCGGTGGCCCACCGCTTCACCAGGATGCCGCTCTCCAGCCGCGGTGCCTGCCCAAAGCGCACCATGAATTCGTTGCGGATCAGAGCCCGCTCCCGCGGCGTCAAGGTCGTGTCACTCACCAGCTCATCTCCCTCAGTCCTCTCCCCGCGATACGCGGAACCAGTGCTCAGCATACTGCCGACACAGTTCAGCCTCGACGCCGTCTCCGGTGCGTTCGGCATCGGCCGCGCGGGCAAGCCACTGAGCCTGCTTCTGAAGCGCTGATCCGTTCACACGGGCGGGTGCTGGTCGAACCCCGGTCGAGGTGGCAGTAGGTGGGCGAGGTTTGATGAAATCCGGTCGCGGCACTGGGACGCGGGGCCTGGAGGGTGGCATGAGGCTTACTGACTTCCTTGGATAGAGTGGAGGGTCATTCTTCGGCCTGACAGAGTCTACGCCGCGCAAGGCCACGATGCGCAGGAATTTTCCGGTGTCGCAGTGGCGCCGACGGCTGCCGGCGTGCTGCCTGACATCGGGGAAGCGACCGTTCGGCGGGGCCGGTAGCCAGTAGCCTGATCGGCGCTGTCGGCGCCGGCGAGATGGCCAAACGCCCTTTTCGCGACAGCTGCCGGGCAGCAGGGCCGCTTGGTGTGAAACAGCACGCTGGCAGGCCCCCCAAGGGACCTCATACTTTCAGCAAGTTATTGTGGCGATCGGCGTCGAAACCCCATACTGATACACACTCAACAGCCGCCGTACCCATACTGAGACGGCACCCGTGGAATTCGCCAACAGTGTCAGCAACGGAGCGGAAAACCCAGGTAAGCGGCGCGCTTAGGGCTTGTAGGCGACGAGCAGTGCGCCGGCGGCGATCAGTACGACCCCGGCCCAATTGGGAGTGGACAGCTTCTCGCCGAGGAACAGGACACCGAAGACTGCCACCATCACAACGCTCATCTTATCGATGGGCGCTACTTGGGAGGCGCTGCCAAGCTTCAGGGCGCGGAAGTAGCACAGCCAGGAGCCGCCAGTGGCCAGCCCGGACAACACCAAGAAGGCGTAGGTCCGGGGCGCCACCGAATCCAGCGCCTGAAACTGACCTGTGCCGAGCAGGATCGCGCCGAGGGTGAGCAGGATGACAATGGTGCGGATGAAGGTGGCGAAGTCCGAATTAACGTTCTCGATCCCGATCTTCGCGAAGATCGCCGTCAGGGCCGCGAAGGCGGCGGAAAGCAATGCCCAGAACGACCAAGCCGACAGCAGGGTTTTCATCTGCATAGTCTCCGATTCATGATGGGGAGTCCGACCCCGGTCGGCTCTCGTCCTGCATGTTTTTATCCAGGTCCAGTTCTGTCTGCCCCTGCGGGAAAATCGAAGAGCCGGCCGGCCCCCTGGGGAATGGGAAGACAGCCGGTCGGCCCCCGGTCAGGCGGTGATGTTCAGAGTACGACCGCGGTTGGGATCCGCGGGAAGCGCAGGCGCGCTCGCTGCGCCCTTTTCCGGAGCCCCATTGTCGTAGTCTCCGTCCTTGTCCAGCTTGAGAGACGGACCTTTCGCCGCAACCTGCACCGGCGGCGCCGAAAAAGGAAGCGAGCTTGAACCAATATAGCCAATTGACATGATCTGTTCTCCAGAAATGTCACGCACAGCTGCATGTCCCAGGAACTGTGGTGCTCCGGCTCCTAAAACTTCCATAACTTACAACCCATCGAAACATTAAGTTTTAGTAAGGTGAAAATCCGTTCATGGACGCTTGAATTATTCGCCTTCTCTTACTCCGGGACAGCGAGTTCCAAGCGTCTCTCAGCGAGATTTGTTGCCGGTGTGACGGCCATCCAGGCTGAATTCCACATTCTGAATCATGGCCTTGAACGCATGGACAGCGAACGGCACGGTGGCCGTAAGCCAGCAGAGTTACGCCGTCCTTTCCCGGAAGATTCATTACGAAGTCGTATAGTCAGCCCCGTTGGACCAAAACGCGTTTACTGGCATCTTGCTTCCCAACCGCTCACAGCCCTCCAAGCGGCGGGAAGCAGAATAGCCGCTCGGAACACACCATGAGTGTCTGTCCGCAGAGATCACGCGCTGCCCCCCTGGGGCGCGAGCCTTTGAAAGCGCCGTGCGAGGATCGAGACGAAGTTGATTTCGACGAAGGCGATGAGGTGCGCTTTTGAAGCGTCTGTCAGTGACATCGAGTGCCTGGCTTCGTCGACGCTCCGCAGTTCCCGCAACCGCCACAACCAGAAGCCGATGAATCGGCTCTGATCACTGAACGGCGCATCATTGCCTGCACTTTGGCTGGAACAAGATACCGCCACAAGGTCCAGGCGACGGCACCAGTCACCAAGGGAACGACGATGACCGACTGCCAGACAAAATCAAATCCAACCGCCGGCCGTTCCGCGAAGAGGGCACTTGCCAACCGGTAGGTCGCGAAAGAGGCAGCGTAAGCGAAGACGAGCATGTAGGTGAACATCACGGCAGGCCAGAACCGGGAGTTTGTTTCACGCCGCACCACCGACAAGGTCGACAGGCATTGGGGGGCGAAGACGTACCATGCAAGCAATGACAATGCAGTCGGCAGGCTCCACGAGGTTGCCAGGGTGTCGCCCAAAGTGACCCGCAGCGCGTCACCGGTGGCGCTGAGCGCATAAACGGTGCCGAGCACCCCGACTGCCACCTCCCTCGCCGCCATCCCTGGCACAAGCGCGATGGCGATCTGCCAGTTGAAGCCTATGGGAGCGAGCGCCGGTTCGAGAGCATGGCCGATCATGCCGGCAAAGGAATGTTGGATCGCTGGGCCGGCAGCCCCCTCGGGTGCTCCGGGATAGCTTGCCAGGAACCAGATGACCACCATCAGCAGGAAGATCGTGGTTCCCGCACGGGTCAGGAAGATCTTGGCGCGTTCGGCAAGACCGAGCACGATGTTGCGTGGACGGGGCAACCGGTAGGCGGGCAACTCCATCAGCAGGGGTTCTCGGGCGCCCTGAAACAGGGTCCGTTTCAGAATGAAGGCCACCAGCAACGCCGCGAGAATGCCCGCCGCGTACAGGATGAACATCACCAAGCCCGGCAGACCGATCATGCCTCCGAACACGGGCCGATCTGGAACGAAGGCGGCGATCAGCAGCGCATAGACCGGCAGGCGTGCCGAACAGGTCATCAGTGGTGCGATCATGATCGTCGCCAAACGGTCTGCCCGGTTCTCGATGGTCCGTGTCGCCATGATGCCGGGGACGGCGCAGGCGAAGCTGGAGAGCAACGGGATGAACGCTCGGCCATGCAGACCGACGCCGCCCATCAGCCGATCCAGAAGGAAGGCCGCGCGTGCCATGTAGCCCGAATCCTCCAGAACCTGAATGAACAGGAAAAGCACAAGGATTTGCGGGAGAAAGATGACGACGCTGCCGACACCGGCGATGACGCCGTCGGTCAGAAGACTGTTCAAGGGGCCTGCCGGCATGCCGGAGGCGACGGCGTCCTTCGTCCAGCTCAGCCCGGCGTCGATCAGGTCCATCGGCAGCTTCGCCCATGCGAAGACCGCCTGGAACATCAGGAAAAGGATCAATAGGAGAACGCCGAGTCCGAGCACCGGTTGCAGCAAAACCGCGTCGATGCGCCGCGTTACGGTATGGGGGCTGGACGGAGTGCGCACCGCCTGCGCGAGAATGGCTTCGACGGCGCGGTGATAAGCGCGCAGATCCTGCGAACTCGGCTCGGTCCAGCCTACTGCGCCTTTCTCCAGACCGGCGGAAACATCACTGTCGACAACGCGATCGATCCGATCGATCAGGTCCTGGACGCCGTCCCCGCGGACCGCCACCATGGGCACCACCGGCATGTCGAGCGCCGTGGACAGGGCCTCCACGTCGATGCTGCAGCCGCGCCGCTCGGCCATATCCATCATGTTCAACGCCAGGATCATCGGGCGACCGACCCGCTTCAACTCCAGGACAAGGCGCAAGTTGAGCCGCAGGTTGGTGGCATCGACGACGCAGACCAGAATGTCCGGAACGGCTTCACCGTCCCGGCGCCCAAGCACAACGTCACGGGTCACCTCCTCGTCCGGCGATCGGGCGCGCAATGAATAAGTGCCGGGCAAATCAAGCACTCGCAGGCGTCGCCCGGCACGGCCAACACAGCGGCCCTCCTTCCGCTCGACCGTGACGCCCGGATAGTTGGCAACCTTTTGCCGGCTGCCGGTCAGCGCATTGAACAGAGCGGTTTTGCCGCAGTTGGGGTTCCCGACAAGGGCAACCAGTGGGGCCGCAATGGTCGCGTTGGGCATCACCGCTGGTCTCCATGAATATAGACGAGCACAGCGTTGGCCTCATTGCGACGAAGCGCGATCGTGTGGTCGTTGACACGGATCGCGATGGGATCGCGGGCAGGAAATCCTTCATAGAGGATTTCAATGACCGCACCCTCGACCAGCCCCATTTCGATGAGCCGCCGCTCCAGTTCACCAGCTGGCAGCGTCGTTGCGACCGCTCCCTCATCCAGGCCGGCCACCTCGGCCCGGACGCCTCTGCGCAGACCGCCAAGTGGCCGGCGGAGCAACACCGATCTTTGCATCGTCGACACGATCCCCTGGATTATCCCGCGCGCAGGCAGTCCGCCGTCTCGACACTGACGTTCGGTTTGGTGCGGGCTGTCGGGGCGCAGCATCCTGAAAATGCAAATGATCCGCAATAGCAGATTCGAGCCGTACACCTCCGTCGGCCAAACATTGGGATTTTGTATAGTTCCCGTAAGCTGCCGGTAAGGAAAAGAGACGCCACTCCGTTCTCCCATCTCGAGTCGCATAGCCCCGGCGGCGCCCGCTTCCGACATTGGGATTTTTCAACACCGGGTCCACCACCGCCGAACCTTGCCGACCCTAGGCTTCTTTCGAGCCGCGAAATCACCGCGAACACGCGAAGGAGCCATCCAATGCACGCGACACACGACGCACGGGCATCCGGCACCGGTATGCTGAACAAGGTGCCGGAGGTCACGCTCATCTTCTGGATCATCAAGATCATGTCCACCACGGTGGGCGAAACCGGGGCCGACTATCTGGCCGTCCATGTCGGCCTGGGGACCGGCCTAACCGGCGGGATCATGGCCATGCTGCTGGGCGGCGCGTTGCTGCTGCAACTGCGTGCGCGGGCTTATGTGCCCTGGATCTACTGGTTGACCGTCGTTCTGGTCAGCGTCGTCGGCACCCAGATCACGGATGCGCTGACGGACGGCCTGAACGTCAGTCTCTACGTCAGCACCACGGTGTTCGCGGTGGCCCTGGCGGCGATTTTCGCCACTTGGTATGCGGCTGAACGGACCCTGTCGATCCACACCATCGTCACCAGCCGTCGTGAGATGTTCTACTGGACGGCGATCCTCTTCACTTTCGCTCTGGGCACGGCGGCCGGCGATCTTGCGACCGAGGCGCTCCAACTCGGCTTCCGGCTCGGCGTGCTCGTCTTCGGCGGGCTGATCGCGCTTGTCACGTTGGCCTACTACCGCGGCGCCAACCCGATTCTGACCTTCTGGATCGCTTATGTGCTGACGCGGCCGCTTGGCGCATCGCTGGGCGATTTCCTGTCGCAGGCCCAGCAGTACGGTGGTCTGGGGCTCGGCACGATCATGACCAGCGCCGTCTTCCTGGTCGTCATCGTGGCCCTGGTGGCGATGGTGAGCGTCACCACCGCTCAGCATCGCAATGCATCCGTAGGCGATGAAGCCTGATCATCCTTTCCTTCATGCAAAGCAGAGATCGTCGATGAAACACTCCTGGATCGCACTCACCGCTGTTGCGCTCGTTGCCACGGGTGCCGTGGCAGTCACATATTTCATGCCGGTAGCAGGCGCGGTTTCGCAGGCCGAAGCGTCTGCCGGACTGGGCGACATCTCGGGCTTCCGCAAGATTGTCGTCGATACGGCGGCCCAGGTCGATAAAGGGGACCTTGCGGGCGCGAAGATCCGCATCAAGGATCTTGAAACGTCATGGGACGAGGCGGAAGCGGGCCTGAAGCCCCGAGCACCGAGCCAGTGGCATGCGGTCGACAACGCCATCGACGGGGCACTGTCGGCTTTGCGCGATAGCGCCCCGACGGTGGCCGCGTGCAAGAAGGCATTGACGACCCTGCTCGATACCATGGACAGCAACGGCACACATGGCTGAGTGACCATCGCGCCGATCAGCGTCTGCCGGTTTGACGGGGCTGACGACCCAATAGCCGGACATTCCGAAGGAAAGAGGCGCGGTGGGCATTCCCATCGCGCCTTTTCCATGTGTCGGCGGTGGTTGTGCGGGAGGGGACCGCCGGCATATTCGACATGCCTTCAAGGGCGCTGGAGCCGGTGCCGATCCAAAGAAAATGGCCCGGAAGGAGACTTCCGGGCCAGACACAGACGGCATCAAGATCATTTGGCGTCGTTGTCTTCCTGCTCTTCACCATCGCCCTTTGCGACATGACGCTTCACAACACTGCCGGAGGCTGCGTCCACGACCACAGTCTCGGTCGCCTTGTCCTTGGCGACCTCGACTCCGAACGCCACCTTTCCATTATCCTGCAGGATGTCGGCAGACAGTGCCTTGCCGCCGGTTTCCTGTTCGGCGGCGGTCACCGCCTGCGACAACGAGATCTTCGCCTGCGACAGCGCCGACAGGTCACGGGCGTCTTCATGGGTCTTCTGGGCGGCCTGCGCGCCATAACCGATGCCAGCCACCAGCAGTGCCGCACAGATCGCAGACGCGGGCTTCATGACGGTCTTCATACGAATCGCTCCTGTTGCGGGGCGCCATGCCCCGGTACGGACGATCCTAGGCGGGGCTGGCTTACCGGCCTTTGGCGAGCGCTATACGGTTTGGTAAGATCGAGGCCGCGGCTTCGCCATGACCGGCGGCAGACCCTTTGGATCGGGCAACCAAGACCGGCAACTCGCCAGCGGTACGACCCAATTCGGACCGGAGTGCCGGCAGGCAACGGGGGCGATCAACGGTTCGGCTTTGCCGGAGAGCGCAGTCGCCGCCATAGGAACCAGGCCACCGCCGCCGCCATCACGACGATCACCAGAACGTCGAAGCGATGCATCCAGTCCCTCAGCGTCGGGTCGCTGTTCCAGCGTTCTCCCAGCGCGTAGCCGACATAGGCCAGCCCGAAGCACCAGGGCCAGGAGCCGATAAAGGTGTAGAGATGGAAGCGGAGCCTCGGCATGCCGGCCATTCCGGCGGGAAGGGCGATGAAGGTCCGCACCACCGGCAACATCCGGGCCACCAGCACCGCCGGTCCGCCGAGCCGGGAGAAGAAGCGCTCCGCCAGATCGAGGTCATGCTCGTCGAGCAGGACGTAGCGGCCCCAGCGCCGGATCAGCGGCCGTCCGCCCCGCCGTCCCACCGCATAGGCGATCTCGGATCCCAGGTTGCAGCCGATGGCGCCGACGGTGGCGACCAGCATCAGGTTGAAGTGTCCTGTCGAGACGAGATAGCCGGCGAAGGGCATGATGACCTCCGACGGCAGCGGAATGCAGGCGGATTCCAGCGCCATCAGCATCGCGACGCCGGGATACCCCAGCGTCGCGATGACCGACGCGATGATCGATCCGAGTGCTTCGAGAAGATGCCCCACCACGCCCTCACCCGCGGTCCAGCGGGAACAGGGCAGCGGGCAGATGCAGCAACCGCACGGTTCCCTCGTAAAGCCGGACGATGGCCGGCGTCAGCAGTCGATCAACCAAGGGCCGGGCCGGAACGACCAGCAGCGATGCCGTGGCGGCGACCAGAAGCGCTCCAGCCATGTCCAGCGGGAAGTGAACACCGAGATAGATGCGAGCCCAGGCGACGCCGACGCCGAAGGCCATTATCCCCCAGCCCAGCCGCGGCCAGGAACCGCGCAGCAGCAGGCTGATCCCGATCGTCCACATGAAGGTCGCATGGTCACTGGGGAAGGACGAGTCGGCCGCATGCGGGATCAGCTGGTGCCCCAACCCGATCATGAAGGGGCGCGGATGCTGCCAGAAGGCGCCGATCACCGTGTTGATCAGGGCCGCCGTCAACAGGGCGCAGCCGGCGCCGACCAGGGCAGAACGCCCGTTGTGCCGTCCCCACACCCACAGCACCGCGATCAGCGCCGCCGCCAGCACCACCACGTCATCCGCCAGGAAGCGCGCCAGCAGCAGAAGCATAGCCTGCGGATCGGGCGGAGCGTTCAGCAGGAGGAACAGATGCCGATTCAGAGCTTCCATGAGCGATGTCCACTTGTTTCGATGTGATGACAGCCCCGGCAGACAGATGGGCGGTGCGGGGCGCTTCGCGCGTGACGCCGAAGGCTAGGGTTGGAGCGTTCGGGTGAGTTCGGGAGACTGGCGGTGATCGGCGAAGGCCCGGTCTGCGGCACGCTGCAGGCGTTCTTCATGACGCCGCGCATATCGCCAACCCACGACGGCGGCGACCAGGGCAATGCCGCCGGCACCGACCGCCAGGGGGCCATGATAGCGCTCCAATGCCTGCCCGAAGCTCCAGCCACCCAGACCGAACGCAATGGACCAGAGCAGTCCGCCGCAGGCATTCGCGATCAGGAAGCGCCGCCAGCACATACGATTGGCGCCGGCGAGCAGAGCGGTCAGCACCCGCAGCAGTGCAACGAACCGTCCAAACAGCACGACCTTGCCGCCGTGCCGTTGGAACAGGTATTGGCCAAGCCGAAGCCGCGGTTCGGTCAGCCGCATGAGCGACCCATAGCGCATCAGCAACCGGTAGCCGTAGTGCCGGCCGATCAGGAAGCCGACATTGTCCCCCACCACGGCGCCGGCAGCCGACGCGCCGATCACGAACTCGATCCGGAAATCGGGGGAGGCCGCCGCCAGAATCGATCCGGCGATCAGCGTCGTCTCTCCCGGTAAGGGCAGACCCATGCTCTCCAGCGCAACCACACCGGTGATCAACCAATAACCGTAACCGGTCAGAAGTTGGGGAATCAGGTCGTGGAGCGAGACAGACATTGCGTCACCTCGAATGCTGCGTCGTGACCGGGGGGCATTCCCCAGCCGGCCGGGCCGACGCGCCGTCACGGAGATTGAAGTCAAGCGAGACCCGCAGGCCCGGGCCGTTGTCCGTCACGGACACCGTCGCCTCATGACGGTCCGCGATGGCCTTCACCAGACTGAGACCAAGCCCGCTGCCATCGGTGGTGCGGCTCCGCTCCAGCCGGTAGAAGCGGCGGAAAATGCGCCCGCGCTCTTCCGCCGGCACACCGGGACCGTCGTCGGCGATCGTCAACCGCGCCACCCCTGAACCGACGGTGAGAGCCACCTCGATGCGCGTTCCTGCCGGGGTGTGGCGAATGGCGTTCTCAACGAGATTGACGAGCATTTGGGTCAGCAATTCGCGGTCGCCCGCAACCACCGCCGGGTCGAGCGGAGGACTGACCAGGATCTTGCCCTCCTCTTCGGCCGAGGGCGTGAAGGCCTCGACCACTGTCTCCACAATGGCGTGAAGCTCCACCGGGTCGCGAACCGGCGGTCGAGCGCCGCCTTCGATCTGGGCAATGCGCAGCAGCGCGGCGAAGGTTTCCAGCAGCGTGTCGGTTTCCGCCAGGGCCGCGTCCACTGCGACCGCGTAGTCGTCGGTCGATGCGGCGGTTGTCCGCACCCGCTCCAGACGCTGGCGCAGCCGCGCCAACGGAGTGCGCAAATCGTGGGCGATGTCGTTGGACACCTGCCGCAACCCCTCCATCAGATCGGCAATGCGGCCGAGCATGCGGTTCAGCGTATCCGACAGCCGGTCGAGGTCGTCGCCGGTTCCCCGCACCGGGATGCGGCTGGCCAGGTCGCCGGCGATGATCGCTTCCGCCGTGCGCGAGATGGCATCCACCCGCTGCAGGAAAGCCACGCTCAACAGCGCACCACCGGCAATCCCAAGCCCGAGCGTTACCAGCACCGCAACGGAAAATGCGTGGAAGATCGCTTCGTCGGCATCCTCTATCCATTCAAGATCGTCACCGACCGCCAACAATGTGCCGTCCGGCAGCCGGACCGTCAGGGTGCGGATCCCCACGAGCTCGCTCTCGTCGCTGGGCATCCGGTGCGGTTCGATGGTGCTCCAGCCCGGCTGAGGAACCGTCGTCATATCGCCGGCCAGAATGGCGCCGCCTGCATCGGCGACGAGTTCATGCAGCGCGCCGGGACGGCCAGCGGTGCGCCGCACCTCGGCAGCGAGCTGCGCCCGGCCGCCGGCCTGGAATTCACCACGGAGCCGGTCGAGATCGGCCATGATCCGGCTGTTCATCTGCTGTTCCAACGCCGCGTGGGTGGTCCAATAGACCACTCCCCCCAGGATCAGCGCCGACACCGCGAAGATGAGAGCGAAGGCGGCGGCCAGCCGGAAACTGGCGGTACGGAACAGTCTAGGCAGGGCCGTCATTCAGGGTGTATCCGGCCCCGCGTACCGTGCAGATCAACTCTCTGCTGCGGCCGCGGTCCACTTTGGCCCGCAGGCGGCTGATGTGGGTTTCGACGATGTTGGTCTTGGGGTCGAAGTGGAAGTCCCAGACATGCTCCAGCAGCATCGTGCGGGTCGTCACGCGCCCGGCATTGCGCATCAGATACTCCAGCAGCTGGAACTCGCGCGGTTGCAGATCGATGGATTCGCCTCCTCGGGTCACGGAGCGTTTCAGGAGATCCATTTCGAGGTCGGCCACCCGGAGCACCGTGGGGACGTCGTTCAACGGCGGACGCCGCACCAGCGCATTGAGACGGGCCAGCAACTCGGCAAAGGCGAAGGGCTTGACCAGATAGTCGTCGCCTCCGGCCTCCAGCCCCTCCACCCGGTCGCCGATCCCACCGAGGGCGGTGAGCAACAGCACCGGCGTCTTCACCCCCGCACCGCGCAAGGTTTTCAGCACCGAAAGTCCATCAAGGCCCGGCAGCATCCGATCGACGACCAAGGCGTCGAACGGCTGTCCCGCGGCGAGAAGCAGGCCGTCGCGCCCGTTGCCCACGCATTCAACGCTGTGCCCCTGTTCTCGCAGACCGGTCTGGAGATAACCGGCCGTTTCCGGATCGTCCTCAATGATCAATATTTTCATGATCCAGCCCCCTGAGCTCTCCTCATTATACCCGCCTGCGACGCCCACGAACGATCAACAATGTACTCAAGGGCACGTTAACTGCCGGGTGCTGATTCTATACGGATTTGTAACATGGGCATCTCCGCGAGCAGTTGTAATGAACAGCCTCTCCGCCTCCTTGATCATCTTGCGTAGGACTTCACCAGCCCTTTCAATCATCAGTTCAGAAGACCAATGCATTTGTGGTGATGGTCGCGGCCTCATCGAGATCGAAGACTGCACAGACAAAAGGGATCGCAGAACCTGTTCAAAGCCTTGCTCTAAGCGGCGGTACTCGGGAATGAAACAGGAGTTCGCCGGAGCTTGCGGATCGCTGCCGAGAAGCCACGTCTTCGGCCCAGACATAGTCTCCGGTGAACACGATGTGCTTCCAGCCGAGTGGCGCCACATGTGTCAATAGGTCGGCGATGATGACCGTGGCTTGTCTCACCGAATGTGTGCCGGCGCCCACGATCTCAGGTCCGTCTCAAACAGTGTGAGCTTGATCTCACCGAATGTGAGCCAGAGCCTGTTTCCCGTCTCAGCCAATCCGGTCCCAGATGCGGTCAAAATCTCGGGTCCGACCGCCAATGATCTCGGGCCGCTACAAGTAGGGCTTTGATCATCGCGACCAGGGCGGGCAAGGAATAAGGTTTGCGCAGCACCCTCAGGTGCTCCGGTTCCTCGACTGGAAGATATTCGCTGAAGCCGGTCGTGACGACGATCGGCAGCTCGGGCCGCCGCTGCCGGATAATCCGGATCAGCGCCTCGCCGCCCATCACCGGCATGCGCATGTCGGTGAGCAGGAGGTCAGCCGGATCGGCGGCGTCGGCCTCGATGGCCTCCAGCCCGTTGTGTGTGACGGTGACCCGAAACCCTTCGGACTCCAGAACTTCGGCCACCACAACGGCGACTAAATCCTCGTCTTCGGCGATCAAAACGTGAGGGGAATAGAGCATGACCCACGAGAAACTGACTTTTCAACTATTTCATACTATCGATCTGTTCGTGCAGCGGGCAATAGAAATCACTCTCTTCTTCCTGAAGCAAAATAATTCTCGAGCTTACGATCGATACGGCGGTGCGAAATATTCTTGCCAGATCGCTCGGTGATGGAGTTTCCCTTTGCCGTCGACAGTCTGGTAAGGGGCTCGAACACATCGGATGAGAAAGCGAGTCCCAGCGGTTTCAGAACATGCACATATGCAGCCGGGCACGGGCGCGGGATGATGCCGACCGCCAAAAGCCCCAGCATCGGAGCGCTTTTCGCTCTCATGGGGCAGGATCTGGTTCAGGCTCCGCCCCTGCCCGGCTGGGCCGCCACCCCGATCTCGACGCCGGCGAGAGGGCCGGGCGGCCGCAGACCACACCGCCGAACTGAGCCACCCAGGGACAGACGCCCGTAAAGCAGACACCGGGCGTTATGAAAAGCCGGCCCCGCGGAGGTATGAGCGCGCGTTCTTACGGTGTTCCCATATCCCGGACAATCTGCGC
The DNA here is from genome assembly GCF_047302835.1 of Azospirillum sp. CT11-132. Classification (NCBI taxonomy): domain Bacteria; kingdom Pseudomonadati; phylum Pseudomonadota; class Alphaproteobacteria; order Rhodospirillales; family Azospirillaceae; genus Azospirillum; species Azospirillum sp. CT11-132. Next base: position 35,732 of record NZ_JBGLZA010000004.1, on the reverse strand, counting down.
ACTTTCGTGTAGTGACCCCTGGAGGCCCGCACTTTGGAGATACGGGCCGTCGTCTGGTCATGACAGCGGCTGCCAGAGCGTTGGGATGATCACTGTCCGACCTATGCGCAATATTACGGCTTTATTAGAAAGTGGAAATTCGTCTGTGCTCATAGGTATCTGTGAAAGCCTGCTCAAAGTAGCAGGCCTCTACCAGATATATGCCAGCTACGTGGAAGGATAAATGGTCTGGAGAAATCGCTGCATATGGGAAAAATACGCATCATATACTATTTCTGTCTCCGGCTAAATCGCCAAAATGACGCGTCTGAGGGCAATTATGTTTAGGTTATGCATTCCGAATGCTGGTTAGGAAGTTCTCCACCTCACGACGCAGCTCGCCTGCTTGACGGGTCAGGCCGGTGGAAGCGTCAAGCACCTGTGACGCCACGTATCCAGTTTGTGCAGCGGCTTCATGGACCTGAGCAATGGTAGTGCTGACCTCTTCCGTGCCATGGGCCGCCTGCTGGACATTCCGAGAAATTTCCGCAGTGGTGGCATTCTGTTCCTCGATGGCCGAGGCAATGGTAGCGGCGATCTCGTTCATGATAGCGATGGTGCTGCCGATCCCTTCGATGGCACTCACCGTGTCGCACGTGGCGCTCTGCACGCTGTTGATTTGACCGGAAATCTCTTCGGTGGCCTTGGCAGTCTGGTTGGCCAGTTGTTTCACCTCGCTCGCCACCACAGCAAAGCCCTTGCCAGCCTCCCCCGCCCGTGCCGCCTCGATGGTCGCGTTCAGCGCCAGCAGGTTGGTCTGGCTGGCGATGTCTTGTATCAGCCTGACCACCTCGCCGATGCGCGCGACTTCACCTGTCAAATTGCGGACGGAACCAGTGGTGTTCTGCGCCTCGCGTACCGCCTGGGCGGCAACGCCATTGGAGCGGGAAACCTGCTCGCCGATCTGGCGGATCGAGGCGGTCATCTCCTCCGTCGCCGATGCCACCGTTTGAACGTTCACCGAGGTCTGTTCTGCTGCCGCGCTGGAGGCAGACGCCCGACGATCGGCGTCCTTCGCCAGCACCGCCATGGCCCCAGCGGTTTCGGTCAACCGTGTGGTGGCGTCGGTCACGCATGTCAGGATGGCCGACACGGAGCGATCAAAGGCCTGGACCATCTGTTCGACGGCAGCCGCACGCTTTTCGCGAGCAATGCGCTGTAAGGCCTGTTCGGTTTCCAGCCTAAGGCGCTCAATGGCACTTTCCTTCAGCACTTGGATCGCCCGAGCCATGGCACCAATTTCATCGGGCTGCTTGGAATGGGCGATGTCCACCTTGAGGTCACCGTCGGCCAGCCGGACAACCGTGGAAGTCAGCGAACTCAAACGCCGTGTCACTTGGCTCGACAACAGGACCAGAACAATGCTGAAGGTAATGCAGACTACTGCCAACACAGCCCCGGCGATGATCAGGCTGACCCAGGCATCAGCGATGCTGTTTTGGTTGCGTTGATGGGCCACAGCAAGGGCGGCATCGCGCATCACCAGGATGTTGTTCAGCATCGGCGTTGTCCAAGGACGCCAATCAGCCAAGGACACCGGTGGCGGCATACCGTTCCGCGCAGCATCTATCACACTACGAAAGCGTTGTTCCCCCTGCGTCATCATTGTGGAGCGCACATGCTCCAGCGCTCGAGACATTTCCGGCGGACTGTCGAGGTTTAGCACCGCCTGCTGCATCATCTGCCATAGCATTGCAACCTTGCCGGTCATCTCCGTCGCTGCCTGCAGCCGGTCTGGTCCAAAAGCCATGCCGCCGACGAAAAGTCCCAGCGTGGCAGATCGGGTGCCGCCGGTGTCGCGCATGTCCTGAGCCAACCGCGCCAGATTGACATGGCCGAACAGGCCAGGGCTATTGACGATGGTGGAACGATAACTGTCGCCGATAGCAGTTCCAACATCCAGGTTGGCTGCGGCGATGGCATCGACTGTGGCCGACGCGATGTTTGGCGGGCGGACGGACTTGGCCTGCTCCGCTGCCTGCCGGGCGGCCGTGCGTGCCGTCGCCAACCTGCTGATTGCGGTGACGATGGGGCCCGAAGACAGGCCGGCCGCCGCGATCTGCTCGCGGGCCTTGGCCAGGACTGCGTCGCTGGCCGCAATGGCATCCTCCAGAGGACGGACTATTGCCGGGTCCAGAGGCTTGTCGCTGTCAAAGGCAACCGCCCATTGACCACGTTCACCAGCCAGTATGGACCCGACCTGCAGCGTCGCCTCGAAGGCCGACAGTGAGCTTTCCGTCCGAAAATGCACGTGCAGGTCGCCAATTGCCTTCCAAGCCATGGCGCCCGCCATGCAGAGTGGAAGAGACGCAATCAGGACGTTGGCGCACACTATTTTCGTGCGGATATTCATCCTATTTCCTCGCGGGATAGTTTTGAGCAACAGCCGTTTGCATAATCTGTATTCTAGTAGGTGCGCGGGTTTATTTGTGTATTCGACAAGTTCTCAATAGCTTGATTCAGCATTGCTTGGAAACGATTGGAAAAATCCACGACAGCGTGGCCGTAATTGCTTTGTATATTTTTAGAATTCAATGAAGTCTTCGGGTGAATTCTAGTGATTTCCTAAATTTCGATACAACATGGTGCAACTTGTGCTATATATTCATGTGAATGATGCGCAGGTTGTTGGTGGTGCCGGCCTGGGCGAAGGGGATGCCGGCGACGACCACCATGGTGCCGGTCCGGCCGGCGAACTCCTCCGCCCGCGCGGTGGCGATGGCACGGTCGACCATCTCCTCGTAGGTGCGGATGTCGTCGGACAGCACGCTGTGGGCACCCCACAGCAGGCAGAGCCGGCGCGACACCGCCGTGTCGGGGGTGATCGCCAGGATCGGCACTTCCGGCCGCTTGCGGGCGATGCGCGCCGCGGTGGTGCCGCTGGAGGTGAAGGCGACTATGGCCGAGGAATGCAGGCTGTCGGCCAGATCGGCGGCGGCGGCGGCCACGGCGTGGGGCGGGCTGTGCTCCTCCCCCGGATGGGTCGCCTGGATCAACGAGCGGTAGAGCTTGTGCTGCTCGGTGGAGCGGATGATGCGGTCCATCATGGTGACCGCTTCGACCGGATACTGGCCCGACGCCGATTCGGCCGACAGCATCACCGCGTCGGCGCCGTCATAGATGGCGGTCGCCACGTCCGACGCCTCGGCCCGCGTCGGGGTCGGGGCGGAGACCATGGAGTCCAGCATCTGGGTGGCGACGATCACCGGCTTCACCGCCAAGCGGCAGGCGCGCACCAGCTCCTTCTGGCGGCCGGGCACATCCTCGTGCGGGATTTCCACGCCGAGGTCGCCGCGCGCCACCATCACCGCGTCGGACAGGCGAATGATGTCGTCGATCCGCTCCAGCGCCTGCGGCTTCTCGATCTTCGCCATGATGCCGGCGCGGTCGCCGATCAGTCCGCGTCCCTCGATGATGTCGCCCGGCTTCTGGACGAAGGACATGGCGACCCAGTCGACGCCCAGTTCCAGCCCGAAGGCGAGGTCGGCGCGGTCCTTGGCAGTCAGCGGCGACAGATCCAGGATGGTGCCCGGCAGGTTGACGCCCTTGCGGTTGGAGATGGTGCCGCCGACGACCACCCGGGCCTCGATCCAGTCGTCGCCCAGCTCGGTCACCTCGACGCGGACGCGGCCGTCGTCGATCAGCAGATGGTGGCCCGGCATGATGGCGGCGAAGATTTCCGGGTGCGGCAGCGGGATGGAGCGCTTGTCGCCGTCGCTGCCCTGCAGGACAAAGCGGATCTGATCGCCGGTGGCGGCGGCGAACTTGCCGTCGCGGATGGTGCCGACGCGGATCTTGGGACCCTGGAGATCCTGCAGGATGCCGATGGGGCGGCCGACCTCGGCCTCCAGCTCGCGGATGGCGCGGTGGACCTTGGCGTGGTCGTCGTGGGTGCCGTGGCTGAAGTTCAGCCGGAAGGTATCGACGCCGGCTAGGAACAGGGTTTTCAGCATCTCGGGCGAGTTGCTGGCCGGTCCGACGGTGGCGACGATCTTGGCGCGGCGATGACGGCGCATGTGGTTCCGGCCGCGGGGGCCGTCCTCTGCAGGAGTTGTGAGGAGAGTTTCTGGAACGAAGCGGGTTAAGATCAGGACGTGACCAGGACGGCCCGGATATCGTTCACATTGGTGAGCGTTGGACCGGTGAGGACGAGATCTCCAATCGCACTGAAATAGCTGTAGCTATCATGCCCGGACAGCACAGTCCGGGCGCTCAGCCCGGCGGTGCGACCACGTTCCAGCGTGTCGGGGAACACGATTGCGCCGGCCGCGTCCTCGGTACCGTCGATGCCGTCGCTGTCACCGGCGATGGCCCAGACTCCGGCTTCACCGGCCATTGCAACCGCAAATCCGAGCAGGAACTCCGTATTGCGTCCCCCGCGACCGGCAGGCCCTTTGCCGATGGTCACCGTCGTCTCGCCGCCCGACAGAATGACGGCCGGGGCGGCGATAGGCAAACTGTGCATCCGGACGGACCGGGCGATGCCCGCCATCACGGTGCCGAGTTCCCGACTTTCGCCTTCCAGTGCGTCGCCCAGGACAAGCGGTACCAAGCCTTCGTGTCTGGCGATCTTGGCCGCTGCCGCCAAGGCCATGTGTGGGGCTGCGATCATGCGGACATCTTCGGCGATCTGGCCGGGCTTGGGGGTCTCGCGTCCTTCCGCCAGAACCGCTTTGGCCGCCGCCGGCAGGTCGATCGCGTAGCGCACGATGATTTCCTGAACATCGGTGAGCGTGCTGGAATCGGCGACGGTGGGTCCCGAGGCGATTCCCGCCGGATCGTCGCCCGGCACGTCGCTGATCACCAGCGTGACGAGCCTCGCCGGCTGGGCCGCCGCGGCGAGGCGGCCGCCCTTGATCAGGGAGAGATGCTTGCGAACCGCATTCATCTCCGTGATCGGTGCGCCGCTGGCCAGCAGCGCCTTGTTGACCGCCTGCTTGTCGGCAAGCGTCATCGAGCCCGCCGGCAGGGTCATAAGTGCCGACCCGCCCCCTGAAATCAGGGCAATGACCAGATCATCGGGACCAAGGCCGCGAACGGCGGCAAGGCAGCGCCTCGCCGCCATTTCGCTGTTGGTATCCGGCACCGGATGGGCCGCTTCGACGATTTCGATCCGTCCGGCTGGAACGGCATGCCCGTAGCGGGTGACGACCACGCCGGAAAGCTCGACATCGGGCCAAGCGGCATCGAGCGCTGCCGCCATCGCGGCCGAAGCCTTTCCGGCTCCCACCACGATGCAGCGGCCTTTGGGCTTTTCAGGCAGATGGCGCAACACCGCGGAGCGTGGATCGGCGCTTGCCACGGCCGCGTCAAAGATCCGCCGCAGGACGGTTCGCGCCCGGTCATCGGTCCAGGTGGAGTTCATCGCCCGTCTCCTGTTCAGACGTTCGAGCTGTGAATGGCGTCGATGACGGCTTCGGTCACCTCCTTGGTCGTGGCCGTCCCGCCCACGTCGGGCGTACAGATGCCGGCGCCGCAGACACGTGCGACCGCACGCATCAAGCGTTCGGACGCCTCTGCTTCGCCGAGGTGATCCAGCATCTGGGCCGCAGTCCAGAAGGAAGCCACCGGGTTGGCGATGCCCTTGCCGGTGATGTCGAAGGCCGAACCGTGGATCGGCTCGAACATCGATGGGAAACGACGCTCCGGATCGATGTTTCCGGTCGGTGCGACACCCAGGCTCCCGGCGAGCGCGCCGGCCAAGTCGGAGAGAATGTCGGCATGCAGGTTGGTGGCGACAATGGTGTCCAAGCTCTGCGGCTTCAGCGTCATGCGCACCGTCATGGCGTCGACCAGCATCTTATCCCACGTGACATCCGGGAACTCCTTGGCCACCTCGGCGGCGATCTCATCCCACATGACCATGCCGTGACGCTGGGCGTTGGACTTCGTCACCACCGTCAGCAGCTTGCGCGGTCGCGACTGCGCAAGCTTGAATGCGTAGCGCATAATGCGGGTGACGCCGACGCGGGTGAAGATCGCAACCTCGGTTCCCACCTCCTCGGGCAGACCGCGGTGAGCGCGTCCGCCGTTGCCGGAATACTCACCCTCGGAATTCTCGCGGACGATGACCCAGTCCAGGTCGCCTGGGCCGACATGGCGCAGCGGCGAGGTGATGCCGGGCAGGATCTTGGTCGGACGAACATTGGCGTATTGGTCGAAGCCTTGGCAGATCGGCAGTCGCAGGCCCCACAGCGTGATGTGGTCCGGCACATCCGGCGCACCAACGGCACCGAAATAGATGGCGTCGAAGGCCTTCAGCGTCTCCAGCCCGTCCGTTGGCATCATAACGCCGTGCTTCTTGTAATAGTCCGAGCCCCAGTCGAAGTTTTGGAAGTTGAACTTCACGTCGTCGATCCGCTCCTGCAAAGCTTCGAGGACAGTGGTGCCAGCGGCGATGACTTCGGGGCCGATGCCGTCGGCAGGGATGGTGGCGATGGCATATTCACGCATGGTTTGGGTCTGCCTTGTGCTGAGAGTCGATGATTGAGTGGAGTTGGGTCAGTGCTGGACTGCGGGATGTGCAGGCGTCTGCCGCCGGCTGGATCGCGCCAGAACGAGGGTCAGGACAGCGGAGAGGATCAGCAGGCCGGCGACGACATAGAGCCCGCCGACGAAACTCCCGGTCATATCCTTGATCCAGCCGATCATGGTCGGTCCGACGAAGCCCCCAAGATTTCCGATGGAATTGATCGTCGCGATGCCAGCGGCGGCGGCCGGACCCGACAGGAACAGGGTGGGCATGCTCCACAGCGGCGGCTTGGCCGAACTGATACCGATGTTGACGAGGGTCAGCGCAGCCAGGACGGCGATGACGGTGGTGGAATAACCGGCGAGGACCAGACCAGCCGAGGCAACCAGGCAGGCGAGGACCACATGCCAAGTCCGTTCGCCGGTGCGATCGGAGTGCCGTGCCCAGAGAACCATTGCGACGACTGCGACAATAGCCGGGATGGCGTTGACGAACCCTACCTGCAGAGACGTCAGACCAAATTCCTTGATGATCTGCGGCGACCAGATACCGAGGGTATAAAGGCCAGCCGAGGTGCCGAAATAGACCATGGACAGGGCGAGAACCCGCACATCCGCAAGACCACGCCAAGCGCTGTGGTTGGCCGTACCGGCCTTTCCAGCCTGCTCGGCATTCATGGCGTTCACCAGCCAGTTGCGCTCGTCGTCGTTCAGCCACTTGGCCTTCTCGGGACGGTCGGTCATGTAGAACAGGACGACAACGCCAAGGATGAGTGCCGGAATGGCTTCGATGACGAACATCCATTGCCAGCCCGCGAAGCCAAGCAGGCCGTGCATCTCAAGGAGCGCACCGGAGAGCGGAGACCCGAGAGCGGTGGACAGCGGTGCGGCGGCCATGAAGAGGGCAGTGACGGCGGCACGGCGGCGAGCCGCGAACCAGTAGCTCAGATAAAGGATGATGCCTGGGAAGAAGCCCGCTTCCGCCACGCCCAGCAGAAACCGCAGGACATAGAAGCTGGTGCTGCCCTGAATAAAAGCCATGGCTCCGGAGATGATGCCCCAGGTGATCATGACACGAGCAATCCAGATTCGTGCCCCAACCTTATGAAGGATCAGGTTGGACGGCACTTCGAACAGGAAATACCCGAGGAAGAAAATTCCGGCGCCAAATCCGAAGATAGCTGGCGAGAACCCCAGATCCTTATTCATCGTCAGCGCGGCAAAGCCGATATTCACACGGTCGATGAAAGCAATAAAATAAAGAAGCATGATGAAAGGAACGATACGCCAAGATATTTTGCGCAGGACGCGCAGTTCGAGCGCGTTTTCCATCGCACGTCTCCTCCGGATGCAGTCGATTGATTGTCTTGGGCGGATTTTGCAGCGCTGCGATCAAATGTTTATCAGTGCGCCGAACATTATAAAACAGCATGCTATTATACAAAAAAATGGTATAATGCGCCGGCTGGAGGGCTCTGGTATGGATTTGCATCAGCTGCGTTGTTTTGTTGCGGTGGCGGAGGAGCTGCATTTCGGACGTGCCGCCCAGCGGATCGGCATGTTGCCGTCGGCCCTAGGGCGTCACGTCCGGATGCTCGAAGACGACCTTGGAACGCGGCTGCTGACGCGGACCACCCGGATTGTTGCTCTAACCAGTGATGGTGCGTGCCTGTTGGATGAGGCGCGCGCTCTGCTCCTGCAGGCCGATGATTTGGCCACCCGCTTCCGGTCGCGCGGCCGCACGCAGGCGGCAACGCTGCGGGTCGGCGCCATTGACAGTGCCGCGGCCGGGTTGCTGCCCATGCTTCTCCATGATTTTCGCGAACAGCACCCTCAGGTCACCGTCCAACTCGTCGAAGACAAGACCATTCGACTGCTGCCCCGCCTGCTGTCAGGTCGGCTTGATCTCGCGTTTGTCCGTCCGCCGGAAAGCCCGGACAAGAGCTTGGAGTTCCTGTTTCTGTTCCATGAGACGGTTGTGGTGGCCGTTCCTGCCAGCCACCCGCTGGCAGGACGGGACCGGGTGAGGATTGAGGATTTGGCCGACGAGCCTGTGATCGTGCCGGAGCGCCGGTCGCGGCCTCACAGCCACGATCTGACGATCAAGCTGTTCGCGGAAGCAGGGCTGCAGGCGCGCATCGCCCAGATCGCCGAGGAGAAGCAGACAATCGTGAATCTGGTCAAGGCGGGGCTGGGCGTGGCGATCGTTCCACGCTGGACCTCCAGTATGGTGACTGCGTCGGTACGCTTCATTCCATTGGAAACCCATGCCGCCAGAGGTCTCGACAAACTGCCGTTAGCGGCGGCCTGGGTTCATGATTCGCGTGACGAGGTGCGGGATTCCATGCTCACCACACTGCGCGAAAGGTTGGCGTCATACGCCGAACAAGCCTGAGAAAAGCAAAAAAAGCCCCGATGAATTGACATCATCGGGGCCAGTTTCAGGAGGACGCGCGGACGCAGCAGCTACCGGATAAAACCAACCTGACTCTTGATCTTTTCAATGATCGGGCCTTTCCGCTCATTAAAGCGTGCTTTGTTCTGTTCGAACAGATTGTTCCCCTTGGTGTCGATGGAGATGATCAACGGGCCGAACTCGTTGACCTTGTTGATCCACATCGTTTCCGGCATACCGAGATCCTGCCATTCGGCCCCCTCGATCTTCTCGACCTTGGTAGCGGCGAGCACGGCGCAGCCGCCGGGGAACACCGCATGCACAGCCTTGTGCTCGGCGCACCCGGCGGCGGTTTCCGGTCCCATGCCACCCTTGCCGATGACCAGCTTGACCCCAGTCTGCTTGATGAATTCCTTCTCGAACTTTTCCATGCGCATGCTGGTAGTCGGGCCGATTGAGACCATCTCGAACTCGCCCGCATCGTTCTTCTTCACGATCGGTCCGGCGTGGAAGATGGCGCCGCCCTTCAGGTCCACCGGGAGCTCGCGCTTTTGATCGATCAGCCGACGGTGGGCGACATCGCGGCAGGTCACCAAACGGCCGGTCAGGTAGACGATGTCACCGACATTCAGATCGGCGAGATCTTCGTCCTTGATGGGAGTCGTCAGAACCTTCTTCACAGCACCACCCCCTCGTGGGACAGGATCTCATGGGACAGATCGGCGTTGAACCGGATGCGACCACGGCGATGCGCCCAGCAGCCAGTGGAGACGGCGACGCCGATGGTGGAGGGATGGCGTGCCGAGGATTCAATGTTCACGCCCATGACGCTGCTGTTGCCGGTCAGCCCCTGCGGTCCGATGCCGAGTTCGTTCAGACCCTCTTCCAGCAGCGTCTCCATCTTCGCGGCATTCGCGTTCGGATGTTGCGAGTCGACCGGACGCAGGATCGCCTTCTTCGATAGGCGTGCCGCAGTTTCCGCCGAGGTGGACACCCCGACGCCGACCAGCAGCGGTGGGCAGGCGTTGATGCCGCGCGAGGTGACGACATCGAAGACGAAGTCCACCACTCCTTCGTAGCCCTGGCCGGGCATCAGCACTGTGGATGCGCCCGGCAGAGTGCAGCCGCCACCGGCCATGTAGACCTCAATGGTGACGCCGTCGTCCTCGGGCACGATCTCCCAATCCAGCCATGGGATGCGCGAACCTGTGTTGGTGCCAGTGTTCTTCTCGTCGAACGCCTCGACCGCATTGTGGCGCAGCGGGCCGAGCTTGGTCGCCCCCAGGGTGGCGTTGCGGAGGATGTCCTCCAGTTCCCCGAGCAGGGGGAACTTGGCGCCGGCGGTGATGAAATATTGAATAACGCCGGTATCCTGGCAGCTCGGACGATCCAGCTTGTCCGCCGCTTCCTGGTTGTCGGCCATGGAGTCGAACAGAACGTTGGCCATCTCATTCGTTTCTTTACGCCTGAGATCGGCCAGCTTTCCCTTGACGTCCGACGGCAGACGCTTGCCGATATAGGCGGTGAACTTGGTCATGACGTCTGTCATGGCCGCAACGGATTCCTGGGTGGCCACGGTCTTTGCTCCCTTTGCTTTCCAACCGCCGCGCCGCTTCTGCGCATTTGGTTGAGTGGAAAACTAACCGTTGGTGTGGCCCACCATAAACCGCAGCTGATTATACAAAAATATGGTACAATCCTGTCTTTGAGCCAGTGCGTTGTGTCAGCGCCCCCAAGCAAGTCACCACATCGACCGTGCGCGTTTGAGCGGCTCACGCATCCGACTGGTTAAAAAGCTGCAGCCGTTCTCCGGAGCGATAGTCGGCATTGGCGCATGCTCCGGTCAAAATTATTGAGATCATGTTCGTGACTCAGTTTGAGTTATGGGGATCAGCTCAACATTATTACTGTCGACATAGGTGCTTGTATGTTGTTATTCTGCGCATTATGTTGCATTGCACGCGGATTTCGGCCCAGGATCGCCGGACAAGCCGTGCCAGGATCACTGGACTTGCACCGGGATCGGTTGACACGTTTCGCTCCTCAGACCGGTTTCGTTGCAAAGTTTGCCGGCGGGCGGAGATCGGCTAAAACCCAACCCTTTCGGCGTTGAGGTGACACGGTGATGCGGAGCACGAAGAGCCCGTTCAAGGGCGGGCAGTTCACGGCAGCCGTCATCCTGTGGGCGGTGCGCTGGTATCTGCAGGTCCCGATCAGCTACCGTGACCTCGACGCATGCTCGCCGACCGGGGTGTACCGGTCGATCACACGACGCTCACCCGCTGGATCCAGGCCTACGCGCCGGAAGTGGACAAGCGCATCCGCCCGCACCTGCGGATGACCACCGGCTCTTGGCGGGTGGACGAGACCTACGTGAAGGTGAAGGGGCGCTGGATGTATCTGTACCGCGCCGTCGATGCGCGCGGGCAGACCATCGACTTCCTGCTCAGCGTCAAGCGCGATGCAGCGGCCGCCCGGCGCTTCTTCCGCAAGGCGTTGAAGCAGGCGCACACGGTGAACCCGCGCACCCTCACCGTGGACAAGAACGCTGCCTACCCGAGTGCGGCTAAAGCGATGAAGAGGGACGGTGAGCTGTGGCGGTTCACCAAGCTCCGGCAAGTCAAGTACCTCAATAATATCGTTGAACAGGATCACCGCCGCATCAAACGCTTGGTGCGGCCGGGGCTCGGGTTCCAAGGCTTCCACACCGCGCGCCGAACGATCGCCGGCTACGAGATCCTGGCGATGGTGCGCAAGGGGCAGGTCGCCTCCATGCCCGCCAACGACATGCCCGCCCAGGCGACCTTCATAGCCAATCTGTTCGGTGTTGCTGCCTGACGATGCCGCCGCCGCGGCACTCCGCGTCTACTGGCAAACTTCGCAACGGCACCTTCGGGTTTGCTCTGCGGCATGACCGCCACCGTGACGATGTTCTGTATCGACATCGTCCGGTGATCCTGGACATCAATCCAGTCATCCTGGTTTATTTTCCACTGATCCTGGGAAACGCGGAGGATTTGAAATAGCTTGAACCTGAGTCCAGCGATCCTGGAAAATCGACACCACGCTCGGCGACGCTAGGATGGCGCCATGCTCCCAGACCACCCGCTGACGGCCTCAGACGCCGCCATTCCCTTCTCTCTGGTCCCGACCCTGACGTCCGCCGAGGTCGAGCGCTTGCGCACCGCCTTCGCCACCCGGACGATGGCGGCGTCCACCCGACGCGCCCTGCTCGGCGACGGGCGTCTGTTCGTGAGTTGGTGCGGACAGACCAGGCACCAAGCCATGCCGGCCAGCCGCGAGACGGTGGACGCTTTCCTTGCCGCGGCTGCGGCCGATGGCCGGTCGGCCGCCACCCTGAGGCGCTACCGCAGCTCGCTCGCCTGGTGGCACGCCGCCGGCGGCTTCGCCAATCCGTGCGCCGGGTCGGCCGTGGCGGTGCCGGTGCCCGCGCCCACCCTCACCGATGCCGCCATGGCCGCGCTGCTTGCCTTCATGGACGTTGCCCAGCGCGGTTACGCCCCCGCGACGCTGCGCGCCACCGAAGCCGACGCCCGCCGGTTCGCAGCCTGGTGCGGGCAGCAGCGGCTGTCCTGGCTGCCGGCCGATCCGGAAACGGTGCGGCGCTACATCCGGGAGATCGGCAAGGCCCGCAAGCCGACGACCGTGGCGCGCTACCTCGCGTCAATCGCCTTGCTGCACCGGGCCGCCGGCCACGAGAACCCGTGCCGGCACTGGCGTGTCGACTTGGAACGCCGTGGCCATGCCCGCTTGCCGCATGGCCAGCGGCGGCAGGCGGCCGCCTTGACCGATGCGGTGCTGGCGCCGATCCTCGACCGGCTCGATCCAGAACAACCGGGCCGGCCGAAACCGCTGAAACCGATCGATCTCCGCGACCGCGCCCTGCTGCTGGTCGGTCGCGACACCCTGGCCCGCGCCGACGAGCTGGTGGCGCTGCGCTGGGACGACCTGCACCCGGTCGATCTTGCCTTGAACCCGGATGCGCAGCCGGGCGAGGCGACCATCCGCATCCGGCGGTCCAAGACCGATCAGGAGGGGCAGGGCGCCGAGGCCTGGCTCTCGGCCGAAACCGTCGCGGCGCTCACGGCCTGGCGGGCGGTGGCGCCGCGGTGGCCGGCCGATCCGGGAGATGAGGGGCCGCACACCCGGGAAGGCGCATTCCTGTTCTGCCATCTGTCGCGCAGCGGCGCCGGCGAACGGATGAGCCCGGCGGCGGTGCGCCGCGTGGTGGAGCGGCGGACCGGCGAAGCGAACCCGCTTGCCGTCGGCTTCAGCGGCCACAGCTTGCGCGTCGGCGCCGCCCAGGACCTGCTGGCCGCCGGCGTCGACCTGCCCGGGCTGATGCAGGCGGGGCGCTGGTCCTCGCCGGTGATGCCGGCCCGCTACACCGAGCGCCTACGGGCAACACGGGGCGCTGTGGCAAAGGTCCGGCGTGGAAAGGATGGGAGGAAGCCGCTGTAACGATCCGGGATCATTGACGATCGGGCCTGGGCAATCGGGCTTGGGCGATCGGACTTGAAATTCGATTGAACAGCGCTTCACTCCTTGGCGTGCTCCTGCGGTTGCGCACCACCGTCGTCGTCCCAGCCAGGAAGCCGGGCACCACGCTCCAGCCGGCGTTGCCGCTCATCGGCAATGTTCACGGCAACCGGGAGCGCCGAAGCGGTCTGAATGAACATTTTCCCGCGCAGAAAATGGACCGACGACAAATGCTTGCTCGGGTGCTTGCTCGGGTGGGTGGCTTGCATGACGGCCTCTCCTCTCCGGTGCGGTCCAATAAGACCTGGACTGACTGCACCGCTCTCGTGTGTTCCTCGCCGTGTCAGTCATCCCGGCATGAAGGCACCCAACCGGTCCTGACCCGATTTCACGTGCCCTGCGAACCATGCCCCTGCGAACCGTACCCCTACGAACCGTATCGGGGTTCCGCTTCCGCCGATGCCAGGATCTTGTCCAGTTCATCCGGATCGATGAGCGCTGTCTGCGCCATACCCATCCCTCCATTGGAGCGTCCATCGGCATGCGGCAGATGGATCCAGGTCGCAGTGCGCCGGTACACAGGGAAAGAGAGCGAGTCGATCAGTTCCTCGTCGGTTTCCACGACGTAGCTCCCCGCCGGCTGCATTCCGTCCATGCCGTTCAATTCGAGGGGACGGGTGAACGTCACGGTCCTGGTGGTTGTGCGGGTGAATGCGGTGCTCATCGAAAGATGCTCCCGTGCGTGTCCGGCGGTTTCTGAAGGTGCTCTCCGGGTCAGGTCGCCGGTTGGACGAATGACCTGGTCATCGCATTTTGATGGCGAGGGAGGTGTCCGTTCGACGTGACGGGCTTGCGGCGGATGGCGTCCTGCGGATGCTCTTCGGGTGGTCGGGCGCAGCCGTCGTCTTTGCAGGACGTTCATCTTGCAGCAGACACGCTATCCGCTGAAGCCCGAGAACGCCAACCCTGCGAGAAAGCCGACTGACATGCCAAGTGTCAGATAGGCCATGATTTTCCATTTCGGCGCGGACAAAGCCCAGGCTGCACGCTCTGAAGCGGTCCACTCTGATAGCGTCGTATTCCTGAGCGTCATCGCAGCCTCCCGGTACGGTCTTCATAATCAATATGGTGTCAATAATTTACATAACAATAATCGTCTCCAAATATTTATACCCAAACTCATTTGATATGAAATCACATACACTTTGACTGTCTTAATCAATATACGATTTCCCCCTCAATTTGGAGTGCGATCCTTTCCTCCGCTCCATCGGGGCAGGTCGCGGCGACGCCGTTGCGATGCCCGGCTCAAGACGCCATGAACCGGACCGCCTCGACCGATTGCCAGATGGTGAAAGTCGCAACGAAGAGAACGGCGGCGGCGGCGGCCAGGGACAGCGCCAGCAACACCCCGTCCTCCTCGAGGTAAGCCAGGGCGATCAGCATGATCGTCACGGCCGGCACGATGTTGCTCAGCGGGATCGGGACGAAGAAGACGCTTGTCAGCGCGAGAACGACCAGCCCGACAACGCGCGTCGTCGCGTCGAACGGCGTCTTCCAGCGCGGGTGTATGACCGTCTCCATGCGCCTCAACACCGGCACGGCACGATCGACCAGCCGGACCAGGCGCCGTGTCGAAAAGCGCCGGGACGCGATCATCCGGGGAAACACCGGACTCTCGCGCGCCAGGATCATCTGGAGAGCGGGAATGGTCAGCAGCAGCCCGACGGCCGGCGACGTTCCCGGCGCCAGCCCGATCAGCGCCAGCAGCAGCAGAACGATGCCGAAGGAGCGCTTGTGGAGTTTTTCAAGCAGCCAGCCGAGCGTGACGCAGTCGGCCGGAGCCTCGTCCAGCAAGCCACGCAGAACCTCGGATGTTGGGATATGCCGTGTCATGGCCGCCTCGCTCCGGCCGTTTGGACCCGTCGCCATCGGGCGGTCACGCCGGGATCTCGGACGGTCACGCCGGGATCGACACCATGACGGTGGTGCCGGGGCCGGACCTGACGGTCACGCCGCCCTCGATCTGCTTGGCCAGCAACTCCATCAGGGTGAGGCCGAGCGAGCCGGTCCGCCGTTCGTCGGGCATGCCGACGCCGTTGTCACCGATGGTCATGCACAGAAGGCTGCGCGAGCTGTGGCGGAACGAGACGGCGATGCGGCCGGGGCGTCCATCGGGGAAGGCGTATTTCAGCGCATTGATCATCGCTTCGTTGGCGATGAGGGCCAGCGGGATGGCCTGGTCCGGCTTCAGAAAGGCCTCGTCGGCGTCGACGTCCAGCACGATGTTCGGGCTGGGTGCGGCCCCGAAGGACGCCAGCAGGTCACGGCACAGCATCCCCAGATACCCGCCGAACTCGATCTCCTGCAGCCCCTGCGCCCGGTAGAGCTTCTCGTGGATCTCGGCCATGCGGTCCAGCCGCTCTACCGCGCTGCGCAGCGCCTCCTGCACGGCCGTTTCCTGGCTCTGAGCGATGCTCAGCTGGATGCGCAGAAAGGACGAGCCCATCTGCAAGGTGTTCTTGACGCGGTGGTTCACCTCCCGCATCAGGTCGTCCTTGTCGCGCAGAAGCAAATCCTTGTCGTGCAGTGTGTTGCGCAGCACCCGTTCCACTTCGATGCGGCGCTCGACTTCATTGGCGAGCTGGCGGTTGAGTTGGTCCAGCCGCTCGGTCCGAGACGAGACACGGCGGTCGAGTTCCTCGTTGAGCTGCCACAATTGGTCTTCCGCCGCCTTGCGCTCGGTGATGTCGACAAAGGAGGCGAAGTGGTAACGGATGCGCCCCTCCTCGAAGACGGGGGCGACATGCTGGAGCACCCACAGGAGCTTTCCGTCCTTCCGGTAAAGCTGCACCCCGCGCACGATGGCCTCCCCGGCACGCACGGTCAGATCGATGGCGCGCGCCACCTCCGGGTCTGTGTCGGCGCCGGACAGGAGGTGATAGCTCCTGCCCAGCACCTCCTCGCGCGCGTAGCCGCTCAGCTTGATGAACGCGGCGTTGACGAAGACGACCGGCACATCCGGCAGGGTCGGATCGGCGATCAGCATCGGCATCAAAGTCGATTCCGCGGCCACCACAAAGGGACCGCCACGCGCCGCCTCCGCATTGACCATCTTCTCTGCGTCCTTCTGGTCGCGGGGATCACCGGGCATGCAAAGCTCCCTGCGTTCGGTCATTTCTTTAAAAAAGATACAGGTGCGGATCACAGGCTCATTATACGCAAAAGTGGCGCCGACACATCGCCGGATGCCCGATCGAACAAAGCAAACATATTAATTGCCCAGAAAAAATAACTTCCTCGAAATCACGAATTTGAAAAATACCGATCACATGTATTCAAATACCCTCTCCTTTTAACTTACGATTTATAGTGAATTCCTCATAATTATATTTTTGTGCCGATTGAATTTTTGCAGCGCAGCATAATATTTGCCTAAGTCATTCAGGTCGAGCCCGGCGCTCCCTGCCAGCACCCGACCACCATCCCGAACAGTCATGGAGACGATATGGACGACGGCACGCACCCGACTCCCGCCACCCGCCCCACCATTCACAGCGCCAGCGACGAGGCCGCGGCAAGTGCCGAGGCATCCAAGCGGCCCAACATCCGCCCCAGCATCCGCAGCGCCAGTGAAGAGCAGGCGCCGAAAGCCGGCGCGGCGGCAGCGCAGGCCTCCCGCGGTCTTGGCCAGCAGCCGAGGCCCTGGCCGCCGACTCTGTCCGGCAGCGGCAGTATGGGTGGTCTTCCGGATGCCGGACAGACGACGGAATCCGACAATGCTCCGGCAGCGGGATATGGGGGGGTCTTCTCGGAGACCGTCACCTTCATGAACCAGGCGGTCGACCGCCAGAACGAGATGATGAGCAGCATGCTCCGGGCCCGTGGCCCGCAGGACGTCATGATGGCGGGCAGCCGCTATCTGCTCGGCGGCTGGCTGGCCTTCTTCGAGGCCAATGCCCGCATCTCTCAGGCTGCATCCCGCTTTTCGGAAGACGCCAAGTACAACCCGACACGGCCCGGCCTCTGACCCCGCTGGAATCCAACCGCCTCTTTCCAGCTTCCCGGTCCCGCGGAACCGCGGAACCAGAACCGCAGGGGGACCTCCGTTGACCAGTTCGGAAAACGGGCCGCAGACGCTTCTCGCCGTCGAAGAGCGGGTGAGCGTGCGCAAACATACCGAGGTGACCGGGACCGTCCGCGCCCACACCCTCAGCCACGAACACGAGTCGCCTGTCGAAGCCGACCTGTCGGTGGAGACGCTGGAGGTCGAGCGGATCCCCATCGGACGCTTCGTCGACGGCCCGATCCCCGACCGCCGGGACGGCGACACCACCGTCATCTCGGTGATCGAGGAGGTGGCGGTCGTGGAGGTCCGCCTGAAGCTGGTGGAAGAGGTCCGGATCACCCGCCGCACCACGAGCCGCAAGATGACCGACCACGTCACGGTGCGCCGTCAGGAGGTGGTCATCGACCAGGACCCGTCTGTGGACGCCCCCGTGACCTGAGCGGCCCGACTTACCTCAAGAAACTGAAATACTTTAAATCCTACTGGAGAATATCATGAGCACGATCATCGTTGGACTTTACAAGGAAAGCGGTTCCGCCAAGAAGGCCTTCCAGGCCTTGGTCGCGGCGGGCTGCCAGGAAGCGGACATCGAGACCTTCGGCGGCGCCGACAGCGCCGACAAGGCCGCCCAGGGTCTGCTGGGACACGGCTTCGACAAGGAACTGGCCGAGCAGTATGGTGCAGCCATCCGGGAGGGCCACACCCTGGTGGCGGCCGACATCGCCGACCAGGACGCCGACGCGGCGGAAGCCATCCTCGATGAAAACGGGTCCATTGACCTGCCCGAGCCCCCGGCGGTGAAGAAGGCGGGCAACGGCGGCAGCGTCGAGCAGGAAACCCTCCAGTCGGTGAGGGAGAAGGTCGAGATCGGCAAGCGCCGGGTCGCCAAGGGCGGGGTGAAGGCCACGTCGGAGGTCACCGAGACGCCGGTCCGGGAAACCGTGACGCTGCGCGACGAGGCGGTGGACGTGGAGCATCGCACGGTCGACCGGCCCCTGAGCGCCGGCGAGGAGAAGGCCGCCTTCGGCGAGAAGACCATCGAGCTGACGGCGACCTCCGAAAAGCCGGAGATCACCAAGGAGGCCCGCGTCGTCGAAGAGGTCGTGCTGTCCAAGACGGCGTCTGAACAGGAAAAGACCGTGGAGGCCGTCGCCCGCCGCACAGACGTCAAGGTGGAGCCGGTCGGCGGCAAGGCGGGCAACAAGCGCTGATTTGAAAAGCGCATGAAGACTGCGGACCTGAACCGCACATGAGGACGACAAGACAGCCTTCGCCTCGGCCGCAACCATCTCGGTTGCGGCCGAGGCGAAGGCTGATCTGCCGAATGCCTCCAGAGGAACGCCGGCTCTTGCAAGTTCTGGAAAGATGCCGGACGACGGGGACGGTGCGATCCGCTCTTGCAGGTTGCCAGGTCTCCAAGAGCTATCTTTAATATCAATTGAAAAGTCTTTGTTCAATCACCAGATAATTTCTTCTGAGGCCACTCCAGGCTCTCTTCTTCATGCTGATGGTTCCAGGTCTGAAGCTCTTCCTGGCGTGACTCGATCCAGACGGCATGATCGCCGCCGTCTTTGCCGACAGACCGGCCCAGATCGGAGAGCACCCATGGATGCCAGGACAAGGCTCGCCTTCTTCATCTTGAAAACGCATTCCGGCTGGATCGTCCGGGCGGACGGCTTCGTCTATCCGCCCTGCACAACCCAAGCCGATGCGTTCGCCAAAGCCGTTCGCGAAGCCAGAGCAGCGGAACGCCTCGGCTTCGCCAGCCTCGTGCTGGCACAATCGGCGGCGGGGGAACCCTGTTCTGTCCGCTGGTCCTGTGCCGGCGCCGCCGGAGTTCCAAGGGCAGACACCGAAACTCCGCAATCGGCAATTCCGCCCATGCCGGGCATCCCGCTGTTCGCACACCGACCGGAGGAACGCCCATGACCACCCTGTTCCACTCCATCGACGGGCGATACCCCCAAGGCGCCGACGTGCTGCGTGAACAGCTGCGCTGGGGGGACGCCGAACGCCGTTGGCATCCGGCACCCCACAACGATCCATCCGGCCGGCTGCCCCCTGGCTACCCACCGCCGGGCCACGCCTGCCTGCTGCAGGGCGCCCTACTGACCCGTCTCACCACGGCCTGTGCCGCGGTCGGCGCGACCGCCACGAAGAAAGAGTGACCCCATGAGCCTTTCGGCCCATTACATCGTGTCATGCCAAGCGGATGGCTGGTTCATCATGCTTGAAGGGGAGCGCTACGGCCCCTTTCTCGACGGTCAGGTCGGCGCCCTCATCGCCGCGGTGCAGGCCGCCAACCATGCCGGAAAGGATGGGCACGACGCCCGTGTGCTGCTGCACACGAAGGACGGAGGCGTCTCCACCGCCTGGATCTTCGGCACCGACAGCTACCCGTCACCCTGGGTGGAGGAACTGCATCGGATCGCCTTGCTGCCGCGCCGGGAGCGTGTCCGCGCGTCTGTCCCTCCGGGTCCCTCGATGACGCTGGATGTTGCGGTCGCCGGTCAGGCGTGACCGGACGGCGATGCCCACAGGCGGAGGGGGTGGGGAATCAGGTGGCCACCTCATCCATCCAGACCTGGAACGCCGTCAGCGTGTTGGGGCCGAAGGTGTGGGTGAGCGGCACGTCGGCCGCGTCGCGCCCCTGCGCGATCAGGATGCGCCCGATCCGGGGGGCATTGTTCCGCGGGTCGAAGACATGCCAGCGGCCGCCCAGATACACCTCCATCCAGGCCGCGAAATCCATCGGCGCATAAGGCGGCGGCAGACCGATGTCGCTGATGTAGCCGGTGCAGTAACGCGCGGGAATGTTCATCGCGCGGCAGAAGGCGATGGCGAGATGGGCGTAGTCGCGGCAGACCCCGCGCTTCTCGGCATAGGTCTGGGCGGCAGTCCTCGTCGGACGCGAATGCTCGTAGCCGAAGGTCACATGGCTGTGGACGAAGTCGCAGATCGCCTGAACCCGTGCCCAGCCCGGCGCGGTGCCCGAGAACAGCCGCCAAGCCTCATCCGACAGGACATCGGTCTCGCAATAGCGGCTGCCCAGCAGGAACAGCAGGGTGTCGGCCGGCAATTCATCGACACGGTGCTGCACGGCGCCGGGCTCGGCCGGATCCGGCACTCCACTGTCGCGGATGATGCTGTCGGCTCCGATGGTGACCGGGCCGGCGGGCGCCACCAGCCGGCTGCACCAGTTACCGAAACTGTCGCGGTAGCCCTGGATCGGCACCGGGACGCTGGTGACGATATGGTCGGGACGCTCCAGGTCGCCGACCCGCGTGTAATGCACGTTCAGCATCACGATCATCGGCGTGGGGGCGGGAAAGCTGAAGTTCAATTGATAACCCAAGCGTATGCGCATGATGGCCTTCCGATGAAAAGACGTGCCGGTGACATACCGGTGCGTGTCGGCGCCGACCGGTGGCAGCAGGGCGCCGGTGCAGAAACCCAGCTTTATAAGGGCGGACGTCCGGCCCCAGTCCCGGGATCGAAGGTTGACGCTGGGAGGTGACGGTTTCGCAACCTGAGCGACCGACCGTCATGGTATCGAGTACAAGAGCGCGTTGAACCACCGTTTGCCTTCCGGCTGTCAAGACAGAACTGGTCTGCATCGTCGCGCCCGGCACATTCAAGGCCCTTTGATTCAAGGCCCTTTGACCGTGCTTGGTGATGGCTTCCGAAAGGTACGCCTGGGTCATCGCGCGGTTCCTGGTTTTTCATCGATCAGTTGTCGTCTCCCGGCGGGGCAGGAGAGATCTGACGTGATGAACCAATGTGGAAAGACTGTAGGGCTTGCGCAGGACGATCAGCCGTCCCGGCACCTCCTGCGGAATATATTCGCTGTAGCCGGTCATGATGATGACCGGCAACTCGGCATTCCGACGCCGGATCATCCGGATCAGAGCCTCGCCGCCCATGACAGGCATCCGCATGTCGGTCAACAGAATGGCAGCAGGATCCTTTTCGTCAACCTCCAGCGCCTGCACCCCATTTTGAGTGAGGGTGACCCGGTAGCCTTCAGCCTCGAGGAACTCTGCCAACGCTGTCGCCGTAAGATTTTCATCTTCGGCGATGAGAAGGTGAGGATGATTGAGCATGCTTCGATACCAACACATCCGGAATGATTTGGACAGCCATCGATGCTCATGCGCCGCTCTCAGAGCGGAAACCTGCATGGTTCTTTTGCTCCAGGAGCGCTTTATTGCAGCGGCAATGACGACAGCGTTGTCTTAACGCGACCGGTGTGAAGAGATTGTTTCAAACGACCTGCCGTAATATCATCCAACGGCAGGCCGTCACCGCGTCGCAAGACACTCCCTGGCCGCTGGACTGACCACCGCCACGAAGACCGAGGAGTGCGCCGTTCCCGATCCAGGAAATGGCGATGCACCGCAGGGCAGGTTCCCTCCATGCAGCGGCACTTCCATACGCTTCGAAAGACGTATCGCACATGATTTCCATCACCCGGACGGAAATCGCTCCATCATCACTTCGGAACGCTTGAAATATTGACCGTCCCAGATCGGCTTGAACACAATGCCGGAGAAGCCACTCATCTGCCGATTTTCGGTGAAACTCAACGGAGAGTTTCATACGGTCACGGCCTCTATTCATCTCGACGTCCCTACATTCGTGAGATTTGAGATGAATGCTCCATCAGGCAATTCCCCATCCATGGTTGTGGCCATGTGGGGTGACGGGCAATGGAATGTCTTTGAGGGTGATCAAAGTGCCGACCCACGGCACCTGCTGGCCATCACCCTGGCCTTCGGCACAATGACCTTTGGTCCTCCTGGCAGTGATTGGCTGCTTGTTCGGGATCTCCTGATCAACCTCACCCAGTCGGCTGTGGTTCATTACCGCTGACGGGCGCCGGTGGCGATGCCAGGACTGCGCACCCCGAGCATCAGGCTCATAAGCTCGTGGGTCGCCGGTTTGCAATTGAAAGGTTTCTCCAAGGAAAACCCTTCTTATTACAGTGACATAAGAATGAAACCCGATCGACTCAGCCTGACCAGGGCACCTATTTTGACGCCCAAACCTTGCAAAGAAAATTTTCAAAAGAAAGCGACACACCGCCTCCAGCCGCACCCAGTGCTGCCAGGCGGGCAGCAGCGGATGGCCGTCGAGGGTGGCGTCGAGGCGGGCGACCGCCAGGGTGGCGCGCTCGAGGGCGGCGGCGCGGACGGCGGGGTCGGCTTTATCGAGGGCGGAAAACTCGAGCATAGACAATTCTTTCGCAGCGGCTACGGCCTCTCAGATAGAAGTAAAATAGCATTTCACTTCAAGGTGGTGAATTTCCTCTGTGAAGCCAGAAGGCCGCGGGCGCAGGGCGGCGGTCGAGGGCATGACCGTCCTGGAAATCCTTGGCTTTGCCGGCGTCGTCCCGTGCCGTCGGCCGCGGCCGGCCGGGACGCTGCGGCGTTGGCGCCGACGCTGGCGGATTGCGTCCGACAAGCGCGGTTGTCGGTCTTGAAAAACGAGTGTGAGACGCCGTATCCTCTCTCCAAAGGAGAAGCCGCCCCGATGCCGCCAAGCCTGCCCGCCGCCGATGACCGTGTCTTCGACCTCGTCCGCTCCGTCGCCGTCAAAGCCGCCCCCGACGACACGGGTGTGGTGATCAAATCCGATCTCCTCCAGCCCCTCATCCTGCCCGGCGCCCACACGCCCGAGCAGATCGTCGAGATCGAACGCCTCGCCAAGGCCGCCGCCCGCACCGTCGCCGCCCGCTACAGCCGCAACACCGAACGCGCCTACCGCACCGCCTGGGCCGGCTACCAGACCTGGGCAACCAGCCTCGGCCTGCCGCCGCTCGGCGCCGACCCGCGGGTGGTCGGCATGTACCTCGCCAAGGCCTCCGAAACCCGCGCCCTGCCCACCCTCAAGGTCCACCTCTCCGCCATCCTGCTCGCCCACCGCCTTGCCGGCCGCTCGCTCGACGCCAAACACCCGCTGATCGCCGACCAGCTCGCCGGCGTCGCCGCCCTGCAGGCCCGGCGCAAGGTCAAGCAGGCCGCGCCGATCCTGCCGGATCTGCTGCGCCGGCTCGTCGCCGCCCAGCCCGACAGCGCCGCCGGCCGCCGCAACGCCCTCCTGCTGCTGCTCGGCTTCGGCGCCGCCACCCGGCGCAGCGAGCTGGTCGGGCTGGACGTCGGCGATGTGGTGGTGGTGCCGGGGCGTGGGCTCGAGGTGACGATCCGCGGCGGCAAGACCAAGCGCGGCCGCACCGCCGCCATCTGGGCCGCCGACGACCCGGCGGTCTGTCCGGTCGAGGCGCTGCGCCTCTGGCGCGCCGTCTACGCCGTCGAAGACGCCGACGCGCCGCTGTTCGTGTCGGTGGGGAAGGGCGGGGCGTTCGGCGGCCGGCTCTCCGACCGCAGCGTGGACCGGGTGGTGCGCGAGACCAGTCAGGCCATCGGCGAAACCGACGCCGATCTGATCCGCTGGACCCAGGGGCCGGAGGTGGCACAGCGCCTGAGCACCCGCCTGTCCGCCCATTCGCTGCGCAGCGGCTTCGCCACCGCTGCGGCCGAGGACGCGGCGAGCCTGAAGAAGATCATGGAGCAGACCGGGCACCAGAGCAGCGACGTCGCGCTGCGCTACATCCGCCACGCCGACCGCTGGCGCGACAACCCCACCGAGCGCTTGTTCCGCCGCAAGCCAGACGCGGACTGACCGTGAGAAGCTGCAGAACGTGGAGCGATGGACGGCAGGATTTTCCGTTGAAAACACACGTTTGTTCTGATGGGGGGCACGCCATAGGACGGACCCGAATATACGCCGCCATTATCAACCAAAGACAGCTACGGCCGAGCGGATGCTGATCCCTCCGTCCTTGGTCCGCCGGAGTTGGCGCCCGACAGCGTAACGAAAGACGGCTGGAAGCTGGAGAGCTGGGGGAACACGGGACCAGAGGGTTTGGATTACTGTTCGCCCTTTGCGGGTCCGGCGTTGAGCTTGACCTGACACCGTGCGCTGGGACCAGCGGAAGCCGATCTCGCCAAAATATAGTTCGGCGTGGTCGGGGCTGATGTGGTGGAAGACGCCGGCGATCGTGCGCCGGACACGATCGTTGATCTGAGCATGTCGCCTTCAGCGGGCGACATGGCGGCCTGTTCGAACCACAGGTGCTGGCGCAGACGGGCCAAGGCATCGGCGAATGTGGGCGCTGGTTTCGGATACCAGATGGCGCGCCGGGGCGACAGAGCGAGGCGGCCGGCATTCTGATGGACGTACAGCGTGATCAACGAGTAAAGCCCGAACAGCAGTGGGGCGGTGCGGAAGACGGCCAGGTCCGCCCACTGCCGCCGGGTTTCGATGCCGAGATGAGCCCGGCTCTCCTCGTATGTCGTCTCCATCGCCCAGCGGCGGTTGAACCATTCCAGGACGGTGCGTGGTGGCACCGACAGGTCAGTGCACAGAAAGGCTTCCGGATCGCGCCGGCCATCGGGATAGCGCACCATCACCCAGAGGATGGGCACGATCGGCTTGCCCTGGTGGTGCCACAGCGCCGTTCCGGAGGCATAGTCGATCCAGCCGCCGGGGCGCCACCGGGTTCGGCTTGGTTGAGCCGCCCGGTGCCAGACGGTAACCTTGTCGGTCAGACGGGCCCGCAAGCTAGGTTGGCGGGCGCCTTTCATTATCTGCCGCAAGGTCAAGGGCGGGTCTGGTGGCGGATCGAACAGGCGGGCATCCAGGCGCAGCCGGGTGATCGCGACCATGTGTGGGCTGACGGCGTCGAGTAGCGTCAGCACGGCGAATTCGCCATCCATGACGGCGACCAGCAGGCGATCCGGCAGCCAGCGGTGCAGGCGCAGCAGGATGGCCCGGGCCCAGGTGGTGGTCGGCCGGTAATGCCGGCCCTGCGCCTCACACCAGGCGCGGCTCGGCACCAGCGCGCTCAGTACCGGCAGTCCCCAGATACGGCCGGCGAACGGAACCTCGACCAGCAGCATGGCGGTCATCCAGCGCAATCCGCGGCTGGTGACCGTCTGCTCCGTCGAGGACCGGACGGAGTCGAAGCAATGGCCGGCTGGGCGAACGTGAGGTCCCCGACGCCTTTCAAGGGTGTGATCGATACCGATGACGATCGGGCCGTCCGGGACGAAGGCGCTGACCAGGGCGTTCAGCAGGGTGCGCGCGAGCTTCAGCCCCGACCAGCGGTTGCGGTTGAGCACGCGGTGAAAGGCGGCGAAGCCTGGTTCGCCGGCCAGACCGAGGGTGCGCAGCAGGTTGGCGACGGTGCGGGGACCAACCGCCAGCACCGCTCCGACTGCGAGCGCCGCAGCCGTGGAGCGGATGCGCCCCGAGAAGGTATCCAGATAGGGCCACAACCAAGCGACGAAGGTTTGGGGAAGGGAGACAGGGGGATGTGCCATGGGGCACCTGTGGTGTGGTCAGACGGTGACCAGCCAACAGCCTTTCGCCGACGGTATTGCGACGCCCGCGCATGACAGGACAAGCATTCCAAAATGCGGAAAGTCGAATGGGCGCTATGGCCCCTCTCTGACGAGAAGTCCGTCCTGAATGTCCAGAGTCGGGATGCCGGTTGTGCTGGAGGCGCGCCGGGCAAGTTCCGCCAGAAACTGGCCTTTATTGGCGGCGCCAAGGAAGGCAACACTCCTATCAGAGGGAAACAACGTGAAGAGGTCCATCTCGACACCTTGGTTGTTTGCTTGCGACGCAGGTCGGTTTCAGTTCGGCGGGCGCAGCCGGTAGCCGACCCCCGTCTCGGTCAGGATGTGGTGGGGCCGTTCCGGATCGGGTTCGATCTTCTGCCGCAGTTGACGGACGTAGATTCGCAGATACTGGATGTCGGTTTCACCGCCCCACACCTCCTTGAGGATGAAGCGGTGGGTCAGCACCTTGCCGGCATGTGCCACCAGGATCCGAAGCAGATCATACTCGCGCGGCGACAGCTTCACCTCTTCTCCACGCACGGTGACGACGCGGCGGACCAGATCGACGGTCAGGTCGCCGCTGCGGAACAGCGGCCGCTCCCCCTGCTGCTGCAGCTTGTGGCGCATGGCCGTGCGGATGCGGGCCAGCAGTTCCTCGACCCCGAAGGGTTTGGTCACATAGTCGTCGGCCCCAAGATCGAGCGCTTCGACCTTGCCGGCCTCGTCCACCCGGCTGGACAGCACGATGATCGGCAGGGACACGCCGCTGCCGCGCAGGCGCCGGATGACCTCCAGCCCATCGATGCCCGGCAATCCGAGATCGAGGACCAGAAGATCGGGAGAGCGCCGGCGCACCTCCTCCAGGGCCTTGCTCCCGTCTTCCGCCTCGATGATGTCATATCCCTGGGCAGCCAGACTGGTGCGCAGAAAGCGACGGATGGGCGGTTCGTCATCAACGACGAGCACGCGCAACGGAATGGAGTCCGATTTCATGCGGCTGCTTCCTCTTCGTATCCGGACATTTCGGCGGCCTTGGGGAGGGTCAGGGTGAAGACAGCGCCACTCCGGTCGCGACGGTTGCCGGCCGTGACCGACCCTCCCATCGCCTCGACAAAGCCCCGGCAGATCGCCAGCCCCAGCCCGGTGCCGGCGCGTTGCCGGTCCTGGGCGTGGACACGATAGAACTTGTCGAAGATCCGCTCCACGTCCTCCGGTGGAATGCCGCCGCCCTCATCCAGCACCTCGATGCGGACAAGATCGCCGCCCTGCCGTCCCCGAACCGTGATCAGCGATCCGGCCGGCGCATATTTGCCGGCATTGTCCAGCAGATTGAACAGCGCCTGCTCGATCAGCACCGCATCGATGTCCACCATCGGCAGGCCGGCGGGAAGATCGACCTCCACCCGATGGCCTGCGAGAATCCGGGACACCCGCTCCAACGCACTACCGACCACCTCCGACAGGTCGACCGCCCCGGTGCGCGGTCGGATGGCCCCCGATTCCAACCGCGTCATATCCAGCAGGTTGGCGATGAAGCGGTTGAGACGTTCCGCCTCCTCCTGGATCGTCGCGGCCAGGTCGCGCCGGCCATCCTCGTCCATCTTCGGTCCATAGCTGACGAGGCTGGTCGCCGAGCCGAGGATTGAAGCCAGCGGCGTGCGCAGGTCGTGCGAGATCGAGGTGAGCAGGGCCGAGCGCAAGCGCTCGGTTTCAGCCGCCAGCTTGGTCCGGTCGACATCCTCGGCCAGCGTCACCCGCTCGATCGCCAGGGCCGCCTGATCGATCAGGGCGTCGAGAAGCCGCCGTTGGTCGGGTGTCAGGAAGCCACTCGCCCGTCCCTTCCCACCGCCGGTATCGATACCGACCACCCCGACGACGCCCCGCCCGGTGCGCATTGGCAGGAACAGCCACTTGGCGCCGGGCAGTGTATCGGCCCCCTTGCCGGTGGGCCGGTTGTTCTCCCAGGCCCAGACCGCGGCGGCCAGATCGGCATCCTCAATGACATCCTCCGGTGGGTAGCCGGCCCGAACCGCAACGCTACCTGCCTCGGGCAGCAGCAGCACCACATGGACCTTCAGCATGGCGGCGATCTGATAGGCGGTGGCCCACAGCAGGTCGTCCATGGTCACCACGCCGGCCAGCTTGCGGCTGAATTGGTAGAGGTCTTCCGTCGTCTTGGCGCGCAACCTTGCGGTCACCGCCTGGGCGCGGACGCGGGCGGTCAGGTTGCTGGCGATCACCGAGACGACAGCAAAGACCAGCAATGCCACGATGTTTTCCGGATCGGAAATCGTGAAGGTGTAAAGCGGCGGCAGGAAGAAGTAGTTGAAGGCCAGAACGCTGATCACGCTGGCATAGAGCGACGGCGCCAGCCCGCCGGTGACGGCGCTCGCCAGCACGGCGGTCAGGAAGACCAGCGCCAGGTTGTTGAGGGCCAGCACCCGATGCAGCACATGCCCGGCGCCCAGCGCCGCCGCGACATAGCCCGTGCTCGCGACATAAGGCCACCAGGCAAAGGCCCGTTGCCGGGCCGCTTCGGTCCTGACCGTCTTGGCGGGAACCGGGGCACTGGAGTTGGCGGCGATGACATGCACGCTGATGTCGCCGGCCCGACGGATCAAACTGTGCGCCACGGAGCCGTGCAGCAGCTCGGACCAGCGCGAACGCCTGGATTTGGCGATGACGATGTGCGTAACGTTGTTGGCCCGTGCGTAGTCGACCACGGTGTCGGCGACATCGCTGCCGGGCACAGTGACCGCTTCGCCGCCCAGCCTCTCCACCAGACGCAGCGTGTCGGCGATGCGGTCGCGCTCGGCCTCGCTCAGGCGCAGCGCCCGGCTCGTTTCGACATGGATGGCGCTCCAGCGGGCGCGCAGCCTCTCGGCTTGGCGCCGTGCGTAGCGCACCAGGCCGGCGCCGCTGGCGTCCTCGTTGATGCAGACCAGCAGGCGCTCACCGGCCGCCCAGGGCCCGGAGATCGCGTGCGCCTGCATGTGCGTCAGCAGCTGCTCATCGACGCGGTCGGCGGTGCGCCGCAGCGCCAGCTCACGGAGCGCGGTCAGGTTGCCGGGAGAGAAATAATGCCGAATCGCACGCTCGGCGGTGCGCGGGACATAGACCTTTCCTTGCTGGAGGCGCTGGATCAGGTCGTCGGGCGCGATGTCGATGACCTCAATGTCGTCGGCCCGGTCGAGGATGGAATCCGGCACCGTCTCGCGGACCCGGACGCGGGTGATCTTGGCGACGACGTCGTTCAGGCTTTCGACATGCTGGATGTTCAGGGTGGTGTAGACGTCGATGCCGGCGGCCAGTAACTCCTCGACGTCGAGATAGCGTTTGGGGTGGCGGCCGCCGGGGGCGTTGGTGTGGGCCAACTCGTCGACCAGCACGATCTTCGGGCGGCGGGCGAGGATGGCGTCCAGGTCCATTTCGGCCAGGGCATGACCCTTGTGCTCGATCTTGCGGCGCGGAACGACCTCCAGTCCGGCCACCAGCGCCTCGGTCTCGCGCCGGCCGTGGGTCTCCACCACCCCGACGATGATGTCGACGCCATCGCGGCGCTTGGCCTGGGCGGTCTGCAGCATCTCGAAGGTCTTTCCGACGCCGGGGGCCGCGCCGAGAAAGATTTTGAGCCGTCCCTGCGCCTCCTTCGCCGCCTGGCGCAGCAGCGCGTCGGGAGAGGGCCGTCCGGTGCGATCGCCATGGTTGCGGTCGGCTTGTTCGTCGCTCATGGCATCGTCCTCTTCCACTCACCGGTTGCGGCTTTTTCCATCGGCATTTCTAACCGATAGCCGATTCCCGGCTCCGTCATAATGTGATGTGGCCGCTGCGGATCGACTTCGATCTTCCGGCGCAGGGCGCGGATGGCGACACGCAGATAGGAAAGCCGGTCAATACGCTCTGCTCCCCAGACTGTATCCAGAAGTTGCCGGTGGCTCACGGTAGCCCCATCGGCCTGAACCAGTCGGCGCAGCACCGCGAATTCGATCTTCGACAAACGGACCATCCGCCCTTGCGCCCGGATTACCCGATCCAAGAGATCGATCTCCAGATCAGCGGAGCGGACAGCGACCGCCTCGCCTTGGCCTGCCGCTGTCCGCCGCAGGATGATGCGTATGCGGGCCAGCAGTTCGCGCAAAGCGAAAGGCTTGCGGACGACGTCGTCCGCTCCATGCTCCAGCGCTCGGGCGGCGAGCTCTCCGTCGGTGGCGGCCGACAGGCCGATGACCGGCAAGAGTGAGAGGCGGCGTATTGCATCGATCAGGGTGAGGCTCTCCGTCTCCCGAGCATCGAGGTCGAGAAGCAGAAGGGACGGCGGTGCTTGGACCACCGTGCGCAACACCGAGCCGCCATCGGCGGTGGACGTGACGGCATAGCCCGCGGCGACCAGACTCCGTCTGAGATGGAGTCTGATACCGGGATCGCCATCGACCACCAGGATATGGGGATCGGTGTCGCGCATGCGGTCATCCACCCTCCTACCGGCCCGCCGTGGCCTTGCCGGCCGCCTGATCCAAGGCGAGGTTTAGGGCCAGGACGTTGACGGTCGATTCACCGAGGAAACCCAGCGGGCGCGGGGCAACAGTATCGGCGACCAGCTTGCGCACGGCATCTTCTGAAAGGCCGCGCGCCTTAGCGACGCGCGGCACCTGGAAGTCGGCGGCGGCCGGCGACAGGTCGGGGTCGAGGCCGCTGCCCGAGGTGGTCACCAGCTCCACCGGGACCGGGGTGCCAGGGTTCTCCGCCTTCAGCCTTTCGGCGGCGGCCTGCACACGGTCGATCAGCGCCTTGCTCGTCGGGCCGAGGTTGGAGCCGCTGGAGCTTGCGGCGTTGTAGGGTGCCGCGGCCGATTTGGACAGGTCCGCCGGGTCGGGCCCGGTGGTCGCCGACGGGCGGGGATGGAAGTAGCGGTCGGCGGCGAAATTCTGACCGATCAGCTCGGAGCCGATCACAGTGCCGTTCCGCTCGATCAGGCTGCCGTTGGCCTGACGCGGGAAGAGGCTTTGTGCGATGCCGGTGACGGCCAGCGGATAGGCGAGCCCGGTGATGACGGTCAGTGCGGCGGTCATCACCAGGGCGGGACGCAGTTCCTTCAGCATGGGAGGTTCCTCAAATCAGGCCGAGGGCGGTGACGATCAGGTCGATCGCCTTGATGCCGACGAAGGGCACCACCAGCCCGCCCAGGCCGTAGATCAGCAGGTTGCGGCGCAGCAACGACGCCGCCCCCACCGCGCGGTAGCGTACGCCGCGCAGCGCCAGCGGGATCAGCGCCACGATGATCAGCGCGTTGAAGATGATCGCCGACAGGATGGCGCTTTCCGGGCTGTGCAGCCCCATCACGTTCAGCGACTGGAGCTGCGGGTAGAAGGCAAGGAACATCGCCGGGATGATGGCGAAATACTTCGCCACGTCGTTGGCGATGGAGAAGGTGGTCAAGGCGCCGCGGGTCATCAGCAGCTGTTTGCCGATCTCGACGATCTCGATCAGCTTGGTCGGGTCGCTGTCGAGATCGACCATGTTGCCGGCCTCGCGCGCCGCCACCGTACCGGTGTTCATCGCCACGCCGACGTCGGCCTGGGCCAGTGCCGGCGCGTCGTTGGTGCCGTCGCCGCACATGGCGACCAGCTTGCCCTTCGCCTGCTCGTCGCGGATCAGCTGCAACTTGGCTTCCGGCGTCGCCTGGGAGAGGAAATCATCCACCCCGGCCTCGGCGGCGATGGCGGCGGCGGTCATCGGGTTGTCGCCGGTGATCATCACCGTGCGGATGCCCATCTGGCGCAGTGCGGCGAAACGTTCGCGGATCCCGCCTTTGACGATGTCCTTCAGGTGGATGACGCCGAGCAGCCGGCCATCACGCGCCACCGCCAGCGGCGTGCCGCCGGCCTTCGCCACCCGTTCGGATATCGCGAGGATATCGCGTTCCGTCGCACTGGCGGCCGGATGCAGGGCGGTCACGCCGCGCCCGCCGGCCACGGCGACGCGCTGCGCCCCGTTGATGTGGGCCAGCACCGCGTCCACCGCGCCCTTGCGGATCACCGTGCCGCCGGTGTCGATGCCACTGATGCGGGTCTGGGCGGTGAAGGGAACGAAGTGGGCGTGCATCTCCTCCATCCTGCGGGCGCGGATGCCGTACTCCTCCTTGGCGAGCACGACGATGGAGCGGCCTTCCGGCGTCTCGTCGGCCAGCGAGGCGAGCTGGGCGGCGTCGGCCAGTTCCTCCTCGCCGACGCCGGCGACCGGCAGGAACTCTGCTGCTTGGCGATTGCCCAGCGTGATGGTGCCGGTCTTGTCGAGCAGCAGCGTGTCGACGTCGCCCGCCGCCTCCACCGCCCGGCCGGACATGGCGAGCACGTTGAAGCGGACCAGACGGTCCATGCCGGCGATGCCGATGGCGGACAGCAGCGCACCGATGGTGGTGGGGATCAGCGTCACGAACAGCGCCACCAGCACCAGCACGCCCACCGAGCCGCCGGCATAGGCGGCGAAGCTGGGAATCGTCGCCACCGCGATGACGAAGACGATGGTCAGCCCGGCCAGCAGGATGTTCAGCGCGATCTCGTTGGGGGTCTTCTGGCGCTGGGCGCCCTCCACCAGCGAGATCATGCGGTCGAGGAAGGTCGAGCCGGGGGCGGCGGTGATCCGCACCTTGATGTGGTCGGAGAGCACCTGGGTGCCGCCGGTGACGGCCGACCGGTCGCCACCGCTCTCACGGATCACGGGAGCGGATTCGCCGGTGATGGCGGCCTCGTTGACCGAGGCGACGCCCTCCACCACCTCGCCGTCGGACGGGATGATGTCGCCCGCCTCCACCAGCACCAGATCGCCTGGTTTCAGCGCGGTGGCGGGCACCGTGCGGACGGTGCCGTTCTCCAGCTTCTTGGCGCTGGTCTCCGTGCGCGTTTTGCGCAGGCTGGCGGCCTGGGCCTTGCCGCGCCCCTCCGCCACCGCCTCGGCGAAGTTGGCGAAGATCAGCGTGAACCACAGCCAGACGACGATCTGCACCGCGAAACCGGAGACCCCGGCCCCCGTGACCGCGTCGCGCAGGACCAGCAGGGTGGTGAGCGCCGCCACCACCTCGACACAGAACATCACCGGGTTGCGGATCATCTGGCGCGGGTCGAGCTTGGCGAGCGAACCGCTGATGGCCGGCACCAGGATGGCGGGATCCAGCAGGGTGCTCGCCGAAGGCCGGCCGGACCGTTTGCTTTTGGCATGCATGGGAGCGTTCCGGATCAGAAGAGGGTGCCGGCGCTCATCGCCAGATGCTCGACCACCGGGCCGAGGGCGAGAGCCGGGAAGAAGGTGAGGCCGCCGACGATCAGGATGACGCCGACCAGAAGCCCGACGAACAGCCCGTCATGGGTGGGAAAGGTGCCGGCCGAGACGGGCGCCCGACGCTTGGCCGCCAGCGATCCGGCGATCGCCATCATCGGCACGATGACCAGGAAGCGGCCGACCAGCATGGCGATGGCGATGGTGACGTTGTACCAGGGCGTGTTGCCGGTCAGGCCGCCGAACGCGCTGCCGTTGTTGGCGGCACCCGAGACATAGGCGTAGAGGGCTTCGGAGAAGCCGTGCGGCCCAGCATTGGCCATCGACGCGGTGCCGGTGTCGAGCACGACGGCGGCGGCGGTGAAGCCCAGCATCATCAGCGGCAGGCAGAGGATGGCGAGCATGGTCATCTTGACCTCCGTCGCCTCCAGCTTCTTGCCGAGATATTCCGGCGTGCGGCCGACCATCAGCCCGGCGACGAACAGTGCGACGATGGCGAAAAGCAGCATGCCGTAGAGGCCAGCCCCGACGCCGCCGACGATGATCTCGCCCAGCATCATGTTGATCATCGGCACCATGCCACCCAGCGGCATGAAGCTGTCATGCATGGCGTTCACCGCACCGCAGGAGGCGGCGGTGGTGATGGTGGCGAACAGCGCGGAGGCGGCGACACCGAAGCGGGTCTCCTTGCCCTCCATGTTGCCGGCGGCGCCGTCGATGCCGAAGGCGGCGAAGGCCGGGTTGCCCTGTGCCTCGGCCCAATAGGCGATGGTCACGCCGGCGACGAAGAGCAGGCCCATGGCGGCGAGGATCGCCCAGCCCTGGCGCTCGTCGCCGACCATCCGGCCGAACAGGTTGGTCAGCCCGGCGCCCAGCGCGAAGATCGACAGCATCTGGACGAGGTTGGTCAGCGCGTTGGGGTTCTCGAAGGGATGGGCGGAGTTGGCGTTGAAGAATCCGCCGCCGTTGGTGCCCAGCATCTTGATCGCCTCCTGCGAGGCAACGGGGCCGAGCGAGAGGGTCTGCCTGGCGCCCTCCAGCGTAGTGGCGTCGACGGCGCCCGCCAGCGTCTGCGGCACGCCCTGCCAGACCAGGAACAGTGCATAGACGATGCACAGCGGCAGCAGGACGTAGAGGGTGCAGCGGGTCAGGTCGACCCAGAAATTGCCCACCGTGCGGGCAGAGGCGCGGGCGAAGCCGCGGACCAGCGCCACCGCCAGTGCGATGCCGGTGGCGGCGGAGACGTAGTTGTGGAAGGTCAGACCAGCCATCTGCACCAGATGGCCCATGGTGGTCTCGCCGCCGTAATTCTGCCAGTTGGTGTTGGTGGTGAAGCTGGCGGCGGTGTTGAAGGCGAGGTCGGCCGGCACTGCCGCCATGCCCAGTGGGTTCAGCGGCAGCACGTCCTGCAGCCGCTGCAGGGCATAGAGCAGCAGCATTCCGGCGGCGCTGAACAGCAGCATCGACACGGCATAG
This sequence comes from Azospirillum sp. CT11-132, assembly GCF_047302835.1. Taxonomy (NCBI): domain Bacteria; kingdom Pseudomonadati; phylum Pseudomonadota; class Alphaproteobacteria; order Rhodospirillales; family Azospirillaceae; genus Azospirillum; species Azospirillum sp. CT11-132. Next base: position 1,105 of record NZ_JBGLZA010000004.1, on the reverse strand, counting down.
GTCACCCAGTGCTGCTCGCTGCGCTCGTCGACGCCGGCCAGCCGGTAGAGGCCGCGCTCGACCGGACCGAGGATGGGGGAGAGCAGCGTACGCTCGCCGGTGAAGACGCGCGTCATGAAGCCGCCCAGGGGCCGCGTCATCGCGACGACCAGGGCAATGAAGACCAGAATCTGGATCCAGCCGTAGACGGTCATGGGATGGTCCTCCTCAGAACCGTTCGGGGCGGATCAGGGCATAGACCAGATAGGCCAGCAGCCCGGCGGTCACGAGGCCTGCCAAGGCGTAGTCGAAGGTCATGGCGCCGCCCCCCTCACAGCCGGTCGCAGGCATGGACATAGGCGACCGAAGCGGCGAAGAAGCCGACGGTGAGCGCCAGGAACAGGATGTCGAGCATGGTTCGGGTCTCCGGAGTTGCCTTCCCTTTGGCCTCGATCATCGCGCCGGCTGGGAACTGGCGGGATAACCTGGGTCAAGCAGGACAGGGCCGGACCTCTCCCGCGCGGTTGTCGGATAGGGGAGGTCCAGCCCTGCAAGGGTGCGCCGGAGCCGCGTATAAATTCGATGGGGGGCGTCGATGCCGGAAAATATACGCACCATATATGGCGCCGGGCTGCCGTCAGCCTCTCGGGCGATGCGCCGACCGGCGGCCCTGGCGCTCGCGTGGCGGCCACGCAATCCTCATGCGGTGGCCGATATAGGCACAAGCCGACAGAAACAGGATCACAGCCAGGACCTAATCGACGATCATGGGACGTTTCCAAATTCCATCTGCCGAGGGCATCGCATCCGCCATGCCCTTGCGTGCCTTCGCCGGGGTCATGCGCCGATCCATACGACCAGCATTTGCAGCGCCAGTGCGATCAGCAGGAAGGCGGCGATGGTGAACGCCGCCTCGCCCAACACTGCGCGCGGAGAGGGAAACACCTCATGAGAGGTGTCGGCCGATGCCTGCGGATCGCGCCCATCCATTTGCGCCGGGGGTAGGGCAGTCCGATCAAGCAGCGCGTGAGGCGATTTTCCTTGCATGACAGCCTCGCTATCCAAAGGGTGGCCATTGGCCGGCATCCTCTTGAGAAGAAGGCTGTCCCGCGTATAAATGCGATGG